>JBOHNL010000013.1:0-270304 GCA_050730655.1 Phycisphaerales bacterium | reverse complement strand
AGGTTGAGGCGGCGGGGATTCGGAGGAGGGGGATGCCGGCGGCTTGGAGGGCGCGGTTGACGAAGTCGTCGCGTTGCTGGCGGTCTTCGCGGGTGTGGGATTTGTCGTCGAGTTCGATGATGAGTTGGGGGGCGAGGGTTTGAGGGTGGCAGAGGACGAAGTCGACGGATTTGCGGTCGATTTTGTTTTGGTAGGACTGCCACTTGGGGATGCCGGATCGCGGGTAGATGAGTTTGCTGAGCTGGACCTGGGCGAAGATGAGAGAGCGGGTGGCGCACGCTTGTTGGAGAGCGGGGAAGAAAGCGCGCTCGCCGGGGCGGAGAAGAGCGTCGCGCTTGAGATAGGGGAGATTGATTAGGTCGAGTTCGGGGTCGGGGTCTGAGCCTCCTGGGGTTGTGGCTTGAGCGGAGACTTCGGATAGCTTGTCGTGAGCGAAGTGTCGTGCGTTCGCGGCGCGTCGGGTTCGTTTACGGGCTTCGAGCAATTGCACAAAGAGCCAGAGGAGGGCGATTGCAGCGAAGAAGAAGATGTAGCTGAGGAGGAGGGAGAGGGACATTGGGGGAAGGTATCAAAGGGGATGGGCTTGATGGGTTGGTGCTGCTGGAGAAACAAACTCGCGGGCTTTCTCGCGTCGCCTCCCGTTGCTGAGAACGCACATTGTCCATCAAGGCCAAGCCTTCAACACGCGGCCCAGAGCGGTACCGTTCGCGAGATCACGGCCATAAGTCGCGGCGCGGGGAATTCGAGGTCGGTGACACCCGTCCTTACGCAAATATTGGCTCGCCTTCGAGATCGGATTCGCGCGAGGTCGAGAGTCGGAGTACCTGCCCGTATAATCCTCATCTTGTATTACGGCCGGGCGACACCGCGCAGGGAGCAGTTGTGGGAACGCATACATTTGAAAGACTTTCCGACGCTGACTTTGAAGAGCTAATCGCCGATCTCCTCTCAAAAGAGTTAGGTATTCGGCTCCAATTGTTTGCGAAAGGTCGCGATCGTGGAATCGATCTGCTCCACGGGCCAAGTCTGAAAAATGGACTTATTGTTCAATGCAAACATTTTGTGCGATCTAGCTACGCGACTCTTAGAACGGCAATTCAAAAAGAACAACAAAAAATACAACAACTAGCACCAAGTCGGTATATTCTTGCAACATCTAGGTCATTAACTCCACCCAATAAAATGGAGATTGTAAATATCCTCTCGCCGTATTGCGTAGGCGTGCATGATGTTTTTGGACAGGATGATATTAATGCGTTGTTAAGAAAGCATCCAGATATAGAAAAGACGCACTACAAACTCTGGCTTACCAGTACGGCGGTGCTGCAAAGAATATTGCATCATGGTTCTGCGGTGTGGAACAAAATGACGAAGGCGGACGTTGAGCGCACTATGTCACTGTATGTGCAAACCGACGCGCATGAAGTGGCTGCGAAATTGTTGCGAGAGTACAATTATTGTATTTTGTCTGGAATTCCAGGTATTGGAAAGACGACACTTGCTCATGTTTTGATTACCAGGCTGATGGAGGAAGACTATGAGTTGATTACGGTTCGAGAGAACGTGCAGGAGGCGTTTGAACTGCTTGATCATAGCAAGAAGCAAGTGATATATTACGACGATTTCTTGGGGCAGTCGAGTCTGGATGAACGGCTGCATAAAAATGAGGATCAGGGAATTGTGCGCTTATTGCTGGAGGCTCGTCGCAGTAAAAACACTAAAGTGATTCTTACCACCAGGGAATATATACTTGAGAAAGCAAAGTCCGTGTATGAGCCCCTGCGAAGAGGTGGATTGGATCTTGCAAAATGTATAGTCAAGGTCGAGGACTATACACGAGGAAGAAAAGCGAGAATATTATATAATCACGTATATTTTTCCGAGCTTTCCAGACAACATGCTTTGGCGCTGTTGCAAAATAAAGCATACAAAAAAATCATTGATCACCAAAACTACAATCCCCGTGTCATTGAATGGATGACAGTTGGAGGTGGTGCAGTCGGCATTTCTGCCGGAGATTATGTTAAAAAATTTATTGAGGCACTTAATAATCCGAAGAATATATGGGATTCCGCTTTCGATGATCAACTTGATGACAACTCAAAAATCATATTGTATTGCATGGGCTCTGTCGAGGGGGGGCTCGAGCTAGAAGAGCTTCGTCAGGCGTGGGCGGCCGTGAAGGGAATTGAAGCACCGAAAGCGATATCACTTGATATGCGTAGCGCATTTATGAAGTCGCTCGCTCGCTTGGAGGGAACATTTCTTCGAACGGAGAAGCTGGGCTCAACTACGATTATTGGTTTTCACAACCCATCCATTAAGGATTATGTAAGGAAACGCATTGTTGACGACCCACAAACGTTGCAACTACTTGTTGAAAAGTGCATGTTTTTTGAACAAATCGAGTGTCTTGTGAAGCTGGATGCCGAGGGGCGAATTGGTTCAACGGTTTCTCGCCTGGTGCCAAATGATTTAGCGTTGCGCAAATCGATCGAACGTACACTTAACTCGAAACCTTCGGGTTATCAAGTGACTACGACGATGAGTGGCATGACAAAAGTGATGCAGGGTCCTGCCAACATTGGCCAGCGTTTGGGAATGATAGCCAGTTGGGCAAAGGATTATAAGTCTAAAGAACTCTTGTCAGCTGCGTGTGATCTTGCGGAAGAAATGATTCGAGTAGGCGAAGTGGCACGCGTGGCTACGCCAGAAAGCTGCGATCTGTTGCGGGAGGTGGTGCAAGCAAAGCCGCAAGCCGACCGCATGGCAGCTTTAGTTTTCCCGCTTGTACAAGGAGTGGGCAGTCAAATCGCCAGTTCGTCGTCGTCGGACGACTGGCAAAAGTGGAGTGTATTTGCCAGCAGGAATGAGGCTCTATTTGACGAAGAAAGCATGAATGTGTGGATAGAGCGTGCTGAAGTATTTTGCTTAGATGAAATCGACGCGATAGTGAGCGACGCCGCGACGCAAGCTGAAGCTGAGCAAAGGTACGAAAATGTCCAGGTTATTGCAAAGGAGTGGGGAATATCGATTCCGCCTTCGCGGCTGAATCGGATCGAAGAACGCATCGGCGAATTGGCCGCGGAGGAAGAGGGAGATCCGGACGATAGCGATTGGTGGCCAGCCATTAGCGGCCCGGAATCGTCAGAGAATGACGGTGAGATCGAACGGCTATTTGAATCGCTTGACGATCGGCCAAATGTCGAATGAGCTGCAGCTGTTGATCAACACGAAGTACTCGACCGATCCAATTATTTGCTGGCGATCAATTCTTCGGATTTAACGTAGATCAAATTGAAGCAGCAAGTGCCCAAATTACAAATGCGCCAAATCAGGACACTTAGTCGCCTTGATCGAGCACCGCCCGGTTCAAAGCGCAAAATCTCGAAATGGCCAAAGCGCCAAATAAAAGCACTCAGTCCCCTTGATCAAGGACGGCCATAAATGCTTCCTGCGGGATTGTCACGCTGCCGACGCTCTTCATCCGCTTCTTGCCTTCCTTCTGCTTTTCGAGCAGCTTGCGCTTGCGGCTGACGTCGCCGCCGTAGCACTTGGCGAGGACGTTTTTGCGGAAGGCTTTGATGGTTTCGCGGGCGATGATGCGGGAGCCGATGGCGGCCTGGATAGGGATTTCGAACTGGTGGCGGGGGATCTGCTCTTTGAGGCGGGAGATGAGGTGGCGGCCGCGGCCTTCGGCCTTTTGGCGGTGGACGATGATGGCGAGGGCTTCGACGGCGTCGCCGTTGATGAGGATGTCCATCTTGTTGAGGTCGTCGGCGCGGTAGCCGATGACTTCGTAATCCATGGTGCCGTAGCCGCTGGTGAGGCCTTTCATCTTGTCGAAGAAGTCGTAGATGATTTCGGCGAGGGGGACTTCGAACTGGAGGAGCTCGCGGCTGTTGGAAACGAAGGACTGGTTTTTGTAGATGCCGCGGCGGTCGAGGCAGAGCTTCATGATGTCGCCGATGAATTCCTTGGGGACGAGGATGTCAACGCGGCAGAGGGGCTCGCGGATTTCTTCGACGACGTTGAGGCTGGGGAGATCGGCGGGGTTGTGGACTTCGAGGAGCTGCATGCCGGCGGGGATGCCGCGCTCGTTCATGCCTTGGATGAAGGGGGAAGCGGGATCGACGGGCTTGAGAGACTGGCCGTTGGCGCCGGTGATGGTGTCGGTGCCGCGGACGAGGACGTGATAGGAAACGGTGGGGGCGGTCTGGATGATCTGGACGCCGCCCTCGCGCTCGAGGCGCTCCTGGATGATGTCCATGTGGAGCAGGCCGAGGAAGCCGCAGCGGAAGCCGAAGCCGAGGGCCTCTGAGTGGACGGGGGCGAAGGTGAAGGATGAGTCGTTGAGGCTGAGTTTCTCGACGGCTTCGCGGAGTTCTTCGAAGTCGGTGCCTTTGCCGTCGTCGGTGGTGGCGGGGTAGAAGTCGCAGAAGACCATCTGGCGCGGGGGTTGATAACCGGGGAGAGCTTCTGCCGCGGGATCGACTTCGAGGGTGATGGTGTCGCCGATGCGGACGTCTTTGAGCGTGCGGATGGCGGCGACGATGTAGCAGGTTTCGCCGGGGCCGACCTTGCCGCCGGGGAGGCGGTAGGGCTTGGGATTCATCTTGCCGATTTCGGTGACGAGGAAGGAGCGCTCGATGCCCATCATGCGGATCTTGTCGCCGACTTTGAGTTCCCCGTCGAAGATACGGGCGTAGACGATGACGCCTCGATAGTCGTCGTAGACGGCATCGAAGATGAGGGCGCGGAGTTGTTTCATCACCGGCTTGCGCGGGGCGGGGAACTTTTCGCAGATGGCGGCGAGGAGTTCGGGAAGGCCCTGGCCGGTTTTGGCGGAGACGAAGATGGCGTCGGCGGCGTTGAAGCCGAGGGTCTGCTCGATTTCTTCGGCGACTTCGTTGGGGCGGGCGGAGGGGAGATCGATCTTGTTGATGACGGGGACGATGACGAGATTTTCGTTGACGGCGAGATAGGCGTTGACGAGGGTTTGGGCTTGGACGCCTTGGGTGCTGTCGACGACGAGGATGGCGCCGTCGCAGGCTTTCAAGGCGCGGGCGACTTCGTAGTTGAAGTCGACGTGGCCGGGGGTATCGATGAAGTTGAGCATGAAGAGGTCGCCGTGCGATTCTGCCGACTCACCCTTCTTGGTCTTATGCGACGGGGCCGCGGCCTCCGCCTGATTGCTCGCGACCGAGCCGCCGGATGCCCCGGAGTCATCGATCGGCGATTCGTATTCGGTCTCGAGTTCGTCGGCCTTCTGACCCGCCTTGTGCCGGTGATACACCGTTACGGCCGAAGCCTTGATCGTGATGCCGCGTTCGCGTTCGATGTCCATCGAGTCGAGAATCTGCTCGCGAGCCTCGCGCGCAGAAACAGCGTTCGTGGCCTGAAGCAGGCGGTCGGCGAGGGTGGACTTCCCGTGATCGATGTGAGCGATGATCGAGAAATTACGGATGTGGGCGGGGTTGTGGGCCCCGGAAGGGGTCTGATCGGCCATTGCGGGGGGATAGTAGGAAAGCGGGACAAGAGCGCGGAAGTCAGCGCGCGGAACTGGGAACGGAGAATTCGGAGTTGGGAATGCGGAATTCGGAATGAAAAACCGTGAGAGAGAGCAGAAGGCGACCGGAACAGCGGGAACCGGCGATTCGCGCCTGCCGAACTCAAGGAGGGCGAAATTCGGTACGGTGACTGCATGCGAATTCCGGGCCGCAAAATCCATCGCGCTTTTCCGGAACTGGATCGGTTCAGCGATGACCAGTGCGCGCGGTTTGTACGGGCGGCGAATCGTGGGTTTTGGTGGGGGAGCTTGCGGTTTGTGGTGTGGGGCGCTACTGGTGGATGCATTCTGGCGGCGGTCGTGGTCGGTGGAAGTCTGCTGCTGGGGACTTGGCAGACGTGGCTCGGCGAAGACCTGGTGGAGATGCTCGCGCTCCTGCCGCCGTGGTTGATTTTGCTCGCGGTCGTTCCGCTGTTGCTCCTTGCGGCTCGTGACTGGCTCTTGTGCCGGCGCGTCCGTTCGATCCTCGCGACGCGCGGACGATGCCAGGGCTGCGGCTACGGGTTGCTGGGGCTGCCTGTCGACGAAAAGCTGGTTGTGACCTGTCCGGAGTGTGGTGCGAAGACCACCGTCGATCGCTCACTGGGGGAACTGACTGTCGATGCGCAAGGGAACACGAGATTTCAGCCGAGTTCCGACGCGATGCGCACCCACCAGATATTCTGGACGGCGACGCGGAGGAAGTGGGGGATTCGCGCCGGGATTGCAGCGACCATCCTCTTCGTTGTCCTGCCCGGAGGGGCGTTTGGCGTCCACGAAATTCTGCTGATGCAACAAGCGACCGAGGCCAGGGCGGATCGTCAGCGATTCCGTGCGGAGTGGGAAGCGCATGTAGAGGCTTCTCAGCCCGCGGGTTCTTCGGCGTCCGATCCGGATGCGTGGACGGTCTTTGAATCAATCGAGGCGAAACACGATGTGGCATACCGAGTGCTGATGCAGCGCGATCCAGATCGCAATCCCACCGGTGCCGTTCCGCTGCCGGATCTCATCTACCACCCGCCCTCGCCGCCCGTCGATCTGGGCGACCCGGTCGCGTACCAGAATCTTCAAGCGAGATATCGCGAAGATATGAAGTCACGGGAACTCGCGCTGGATCTGATGGAGCAGTTGCGACGCGATGGCGTATTTCTTGAAATGGCGGAAATGGCGACGATGCGCCGAACGGTTCCTCATCTTCCCGTTGATTGGACGCGTCCGCTCTCAGATCTCATGGCGCCGATGCTCGGAAAGTGCCGCGCAATTCTGCGGATAAATACCGCGCGGATGTATTTGGCCCAGCTCTCGGGTGACGACGAAGAATTTCTGCGGGCAACGGAGGCGAACCTCGCGCTGGTCCGCCTCGCACGATCGGGACCGACGGTGATTTGGCAGTTGGTGGCCGATGCGATACAGGATGTGACATTTGCGCAGTGCCGCCGATACTTTGCAATGGGAGCGCCAGCGCCGTTGGCGGGCAAGCTGCTGGAGATGATGCAGAGACAGCGTTCAGAGGCGGACTATGCATATGGCATTGCGGGCGATCGTCTGAGCACGAATGACACAATCGCGTGGCTATTTAGTGAACCGTCACGCGTGCGCTACGGCCTCAGAAGCCAGGCGGTGGCTTCCTACATCGGAAACGCCGCGTTCAGCGCCAAACTTGCGGGCAACGCGTCTTCCATCGTGCCGACGTTGCATCCGGGCCTGAAGAGCTATTCCGACAACCGGGACGCTTCAGATGCGTGTTTCAATGAAGCCGCTGCACACGTGAAGCAGGAATGTTGGGAACGTGCGGCGGCGACCGCGAACGCAAACGAATATCCGCTGGTTGATGCGTTCCTGATCGGTTTCACGCAAATCATGGGAGCTAACGATCACGCGATTCTCAACAGAAGGGCGTTCGAACTCCTGCTGCGGATAGAGGCCTTTCGCGCCGAACATGGTTCACTCCCCGTCATTCCAACAACTGAGCGGACCAAATAGCGAAGCGGGTACGCGTGACTCACAGTCCGGGCGGTCATTCGGGTATCTGCCGCAGGAAAAGTTTGATCTGAATCAGTTTGGCGAGCCCGAATTTGATGGGGCTTCGAGAAATGCTCTCGCGCGACAGGGCTATCTGCTGTTTTCAGGCGGGCCCGACCGCGCGATCGATTTCAAAGGCGACGGCAAGGTTTTCGTTTTCTGCGATGAGGTGGGCTGGAATTCCATTCCGAGTGGCGCCGATATATTGTTCACGCCGATGCCGTATCACCGGCGATAGGGCGCTCATCCGTGGAGCAAACGCTACGGATTCACCGGAGCGGGCAGCAAGGTCGGATCGATGCTCTTGAACGGCTGGTTCGGTCGACCGAATTGAGTGTTCGAGCGCTCGACTTTGGGATCGACGAGAATGATTAGGTCGTCGACGCTGGCGTCGATGCGGCCTCCGACGCCCGCTCCGATGTTGCTGGGGTTCTTGGGGGAAATGTTGTAGCCCTTCACGTTTGGACTGAGAATCCAGTCGCCGGGGAAGAGACCGTCGAACGAGAATGAGCCATCGTCGGCGATGGAAATCAGTGCGGGATCCCAGGCGGCTTCGGAGTTGATGGAAATTCGCGACCCGGTCGGCAATGGCTTGCCGTCGGCGGTGACGACTTTGCCGCGGATGTGAAGAGGGGGTTGGACGATGACGTCGCCAACATCGATTTCGTCGCCGTGTTTTTGAACTCGAATACGCTGCGGCGGAGTTGCGCCGGTGCCCTTGAGTGAATTCATCGTGGCGGAGAGCCACCAGCTATCGAGCGGTCCGCTTTCATCGACGATCCATTTGTCCTCAGCTTCGGGAGGAAAATCGCCAATCTCGATGTTCGTGAAAATGAAGTACCCATCGGCGTTGGTGCCAATACGCTCGTAGCCGAGGGTGTAACCCCACGTGCGCGTGCTGTGCGACAGAACCATCTGCGCGTTGGGAACGGGTTTGCCGTCCTGCAAAAGTCTTCCGCGGACGATTCCGCCGGTACCCAGTTTGAACTCCTGAGGTTGATCTGTGCGAACAACACCCGGAACGTGGCGAGACGCAAAGCTTCGCGCGCCGACATCGAGGTTCCACTTTGCAACTGCGGCCTGTGTACACGCGAGCGTGAAGAGGCCTTTCTCGTCGGAGATTGCAAATTTGTCGAGTCCTTCGACATTCCCACCGGCGCCTCCGGAGTTGTTTTGCGGGACTCTCCAGTAGACCATGTCGGCGGAGACCATCGCGTTGTGTATAGGTTTGCCGACGTTGTCGATAATGCGGCCGGAGATCGTTTGATCGGGATCGGGTGGCAAGGGAGGGCGCGGCTTAAGCGCGATTTGGACTGGTGTCGGGCTTGAGGCATCAACCTTGTTCTTCGTCGTAGGAGCGAAGCCACCTTTGGCGACCATGAGTTCAAATTTCAGCGTGTTGTCGAGCGATTTGATTTCAAACTCGCCTTTGTCGTTCGTCTCCGCGCGCTTGCCGCAGTCGGGGTAGCAGGATGGACAGAACGAGCTGTAGCCGGTTTTGACGGCGGCGGTCCAGACGTACACGGTTACGCCGGAGACCGGCTTGCCGGATTCGTCGACGATCACGCCGTGCAGGTCGGCCCGTGCTGGCGGGTCTTCCGCGAAACACGACAACGAAGTAAAGAAACAGAGAGTCAGGAACGCGATGCGCAGCAGAGTCATGATTCCTCCGCGCCGAGAGAATAGCAGATGTTGCATGATGTCAGGTGGAAGCGGACGGAGCTTCGTGGCGTCCAGCGAAGATGGCGCCTGCAACAGCAAGAGCGAGAATCGGCAGGGTTGCGAGCAGAGAGAGCCACGCGTACCACGCGGTTAGGTTGACGGTAATCGGGAAATTGATCAGCATGGTCGCGACCATGAGCGTCATGGCGAAGGCGAGTTGACCGTAGAGACGCAGCATCAGGATGCAGGTCGCGGCGCAGAGTGCCGCGGCGATGGAAACGCTGTCGGCTTGTTGTCCGCCGATGAGCAGCCAGAGGAAGACGGCGGTCAATGGGTAACTGACCCATGCGTTGCGCACGACGCGATCAAGGCCGGTGAGCAGGAGCGTGACGAGCAGCGGGATTGCGAGATTGCCGCAGATCGTCTGGCAGAGGATGGCAACTGCGAACGGCGCGCCGGTGAACCACGCCATCGTCGGAACGATCGGCTCGGTGATGGTGATCGGCTTGATATCGATCACCAGGAATATGGCGAAGACCGGGCCGAAAATGGAGCCGATCGCGCAGCCGTAGAGGATGTCGCGCCAGACGAGCGGGTCGCGCGTGCGCCCGGAGAGCAGGCGCGTCCACGAGATGAGCAGCGTCGGCCAGCGGCGGCGGACGACCGGTTCCATGCCGAGGTAGACGAGCCAGGTCAGGCCGCCCAGCCAGATCGCACGCGCGAGCGGAGTGCTGATGATCTGAAGATCGAGCATGGTTCGGACGTTGTGCCGCCCGACCGAGACCGAGATGAGGCAGACAGCGCCGACAAACAGCCCGAGTGTGAGTGCGCCGCGACGATCGACTCTGCCCGCGCGAATGTTCTTCCAGGCGAGGATCGCGGCACCGACGATGCCGGAGAGCAGGATGATGTTGACGATGCCGCCGATCCATTCATCGACGTTCCATTGGTTCGGTGCGTTGACGGGAGCCGCGGGCGCGCGCCCTGCGGGCGGAGTCGAAGCCAGTGCGCCGGGCTTGCTGGTGGGTGTCAGGGCTGGAGCATCGCTGTGCTCTGTTTCGGCATCGGCATCGACTTCGCCGGGATTCGCCGCGAGGTTGGCGGGCAATCTCCACAGCGATTTGGTTCGGAACGAAACGGGAATCCCGTCCAGCGATGCGGCCTCATATTGAACGGGGAGATTGGGGAACCCGGGATATGTGCCGCGCCAGGCGTAGCGTGCATCGGCCGGGACGTTGGGCGCGACCGTCGGTTCGACTGGCTTGAAGGACTTGAACGCTTCGGCATCGACGCCGGCGGCGGACAAAAAGGGCTGCCAGTCCGGGGTGGCGTGCGCGATCTTGTTGTTGGAAATCGCGGGTTTGCCGTTCAGCGGAAATCGGAATCCGATTTCGGGCGCGATACGTTCAAAGCGGATCAGATCGCCGGAACTCGAAAGCGAGATGAAGCAGCTGCCCGGGAGCTCGCGCGAGGGGCTATCCGGTCCGACGAACATCTGCCCGATTTCGACCGGACGCCGGAATTGAGGCTCGGCGCGGAGCCAGAAATAAATGGTGGGCGGGAAGCGCTGCGAGACACCCTTGATGCCGCCGAGTTTTTCGAGCGCCTTGATGGCGTTGAAATCCGGGAGGTAGCCGTACGCCTCGTACATCTTGGGCGGATTGGCCCCGAGCTTGACGAGCAAATCTCGAGCGCGCACGGCCATGGCGTCGGTCGGCGATTCAAAGGGCGCGAGGCTGTGAATACCGTATCGATCCTGAATAACGCCGAGTGTGGCGATCATCAGCATGACGAATGCAACGAGCATCCACGCGACGCGGGCGGAAATGCTCCCCTCCACGCCGGCGAGCGCGACGAGTTCGGGGCTTGGGGTTTCGCCGGCGGCGAGTGCCGCGGCAAGCGGATCACCACCGGGAAGTGCCGCGGAGACCGCGATTGCGCTGCCGGGGCGTCTGGCGGGATCGACTTCAAGGCAGCGAAGGATGACGGTTTCGACCGCGGGGTCGAGATCTCGAACGTGGTCGCTCGGGTTGGTGGGGCGTGTGCCGCTCTCGCGCGAAGCGCGAAGCTGCTGCATCGACTCTACCTGGTATGCGGGCTTGCCGGTGAAGAGTTCGTAGAGAACCAGGCCGAGCGAATAGATGTCGGACTTCTTGCTGACACCCTGGCGCGCAAGCTGTTCGGGCGCCATGTACGCGGGCGTGCCGCTGGCGACGTCTCCCTTGGCAACAAGTTCAGAGAGAACACCAGCAACACCGAAATCCATGATGCGGGCGTTGCCACGCCCGTCGAGCATGATGTTGGCGGGTTTGAGGTCGCGATGGATGACGCCGAGTTCGTGTGCCGCGTGAAGGCCGGCGCAGATCTGGCGTGCGATCTGGACTGCTTTATCTTCGGGGAGGCGGCCGATTCGCTTGAGGAGGATCGAGAGGTCTTCGCCATCGACGTATTCCATAGAGAGGAACACGTGATGACCCGACGCATTGTCGATCTCGCCAAAGTCGTAGACGCGGCAGACATTGGGGTGGCTGATCTCGCGGGTGAGGCGGACTTCAGAACGGAAGCGATCGAGCTTGACCGGATCGGTGATGAAGGAATCGGGAAGGAACTTCAGTGCGACGGAGGTGCCGAGTTTGAGATCGTCGGCGCGGTAGACCTCGCCCATTCCACCCTTGCCGAGGCGCGAGACGATGCGGTAGCGATCGGCGAGGATGGTGCCCGCGGCGAATCGCGAACTATCCGTTGTGCTGGAAGAGAGGCTGGGCTGGTGGATTGGATTCGTGCTGGGCGCGACGCCCATGAAGTTGGAACCGCCCGATGGAGCAGAAGGTACCGAAATGGGAACGGCGCCCGGCGGGGGCGGCGGGTCGATCGTGACCTTGTCGTCGGATGGGGGCTGAGCTTCGGGCACGAGGACAAACGTAGCACAAACACGAAAAGGCGGAGAGGCAGGAGACCGGCCGGGAGGCCGGTGCTACGAAAGAGTTCGCACAAAAAAGCCGACACGGGCCTCAGGACGATCCTGAAGCCCGCGTCGCGGCGCGTGGGCACACGGAGGTGTGCGGTGGTGATCAAGGACGAGGTCAAGGACGGTCCGCCGACTCCGCCGGCGGTCCGGAGGTGTCACTTAGTCGAAGAGGCCGGTGACCGGGGGCGGATCGACTGCCATAAGGCTGATCGTCGTATCGATGCGGCAGTTCGAGGCCGTGGTGTGGCGTTCCGCGAAGCAGAGCTTGAGGGGATACTTCTTGCCGTCCTCAAGGCCCTGGATGCGGTCGAGTTCGATGGTCTGGCTGACGGCGCTGTGCACGCCACCGATGTCGACCACGAGCTTGCTGTTCACGAAGACCCAGACGTCGTCGTCGCCCGTGAACGTGAACGTCTGTCCGGTCCCCTTCTTATAGGTGAACTCGGTGTCGAGCTCGAAGGTGAAGCCGAAGTTCTTGCTCTGGCCAGGCGAGTTGCCGAAGAGCTCGCCGTTGATCGGGAAGAAGCCGCCCTTGGCCGTGTAACCGGCATCGGTCTTGTCGCTGAACGAGTAGATGTTCGAGTTGGCCTGGCGGACGAGCACGAGCGGAACGCTCTTGCTCATGTTGGTGCCCGGGATATCGCGGAACCACTGCTTGAAGTTGGCTTCGGTCGTGAGCGAGCCGCCGTTGCTTCCGGAAACCGTGCCGGCCTTGTCGCCGGCCTTGGCGGCCAGATACGACCGGGTTCCCGGTATGAGGTAGCGACCGCTGCTGTCGGACGCTTCGGTGCTCACGAGGTTGCCTTGGCTCTTGAAAGCCGGCTTGCCTTCCGAGTCGAGGTCATCCTTGACCATGTTCACGTAGTGGCCGTAACCACCCGACGGAACGAACTCGAAGTCCTTGTGACCGTTGTTCTCGCTCGCCCACTTGAAGTCGCGGCAGACGCCGTACAACGTGAGCGAACTGGGGAGCGCGGCGTATTGGTCGTCCGCGGTACGAGCCGGCGCTTTCGAAGGCGTCAGCAACGCGCCGGCGACTGCCAGGCCCGCGAGGGCCAGCAAACCGGCCGGCATAGTCAATCGATTCCTGGATCGGAACATGTGCAAACCCTCCTCGGCCACGCGGCCGGTTGCTCTCTTGTCGCGCCTTCGAGCGGACGAGTGAAAGTTCGAATACGGGTTTGGAAGATGCAAGCCGGGAAGGTGAGAGCGTTCAAATGCCGCATCCAGCTGGGGCGCGTGTGCGGGATATGTGGGCGCGGGGCGGTGTTGCTCAGCGCCATTCGGTAGGCGAGGCGTCCCTATCGGAGCTGGCCGCGCCTCGCCCCGAATCGCGGCCACAAATGCGACGCACTCCTTTATAGTGCGGGTATGGAAATCCCTCGCTGGGTCTGGACAGTGCTTCTGCTGGTCGGGTCGAACACGTTTATGACGTTTGCCTGGTACTACCACGTGAAGCAGAAGGCGTGGCCGTTGCTGCTCGCGATCGGGATCTCGTGGTTGATCGCACTGCCGGAGTACATCCTGCAGGTTCCGGCGAATCGGCTGGGGCATATCGATCACGGCGGGACGTTTACGCTGCCTCAACTGAAGATTCTGCAGGAGGCGATCACACTTCTGGTGTTTACGGCGTTCACGATCTATGTCGCGAAGGAAAAGATGCGTGCGAACGACGTCGTGGCGTTCGCGCTGATCTTCGCGGCGGTGGCGGTTTCGATGCTTGGACGAGGAGCCGCGGGGAGCGCGGCACTTCAACAACAGAGCGAACAGGATTCGGCTGCGCTGCCGCACAAGTAGCGGCGGCGCATTTGTGCGCGGCTTGGGAGTTCGGATTGCAAACGGCGAGCGTTTTCGATGTGAGGCTTATTCGATCTTGAGGTCGATCTGCCCCTTCATCCGATTGCGGATCACGCTTGCTTTGACACCCTGCTTCAGGTCGGCCTTGTCGAGCAGGTCTTTAAACTCCTCGGCCGTGCGCGTCGGGGTATCGTCGATCGCGACGATGATGTCGTCCTCTTCGAACCCGGCGTTCGCACCGGGTCCGCCGAGGTCGAGTTTCTGCACGAGCACTCCCCGGATGGAGCCGAAGCCGCGTCCGAGCGTTCGGCGCATGTCGGCATCGATCGTGCGGATGATGCCGCCGAACTGATCGGAGTACTTGCCGCCCATAGTTTGTGCTTCGCTCGCGCTGCGGTCGGCGATCTCGACCGTCAAAGACTTTGCTTTCCCATCGCGGAGGATGTCAAAGGTCGCCTTGGTCCCGGGCGATGTGACGTTGATCGCGGCGAGCATGGTCGAAAGGCGCGACATCGGTCGGCCGTTGTACCGCGTGATGATGTCCCCGAGTTTAAATCCAGCAGCTGCTGCCGGCGCGTTCTCCCAGACGCGACCGACGAGCACGCCTCCGTCGACGGAGACCCCCAGTTGTTTGAGGCGTGCGGTCGAGAGTTCTTCGAAGTCGAGGCCGGCCCAACCACGCACGACGCGGCCCGACTTGAGGATTGATTCCATTACGGCCTTGGCGATCTGCATCGGAATTGCGAACCCGATTCCTTCGCTGCCTCCAGCGCGGGTCGCGATTGCGGAATTAATGCCGACGACGCGGCCTTCGAGATCCAGGAGCGGTCCGCCCGAGTTTCCGGGATTGATCGCGGCATCGGTCTGGATGAAATCCTGAAGCATCTCGCGGCTGGCGCCCGGCAGCGCGACGCCCGACCGGCTCTTGGCGGAGACGATTCCGGTTGTCACGGTGTTGGTGAAGCCAAAGGGCGAGCCGATCGCGATGACCCAGTCGCCGACCTCGACGGAATCTGAATCGCCCATCGGAGCGCTGGGGAATACCTCGCCGGGTGGCGCATCTTTGATACGAACGATGGCCAGGTCGGTGAGCGGATCGCGCCCGACGACGACCGCGTCAAACTCGCGGCCGTCGGTCAACTTGGCTTTGTGCGACTCACCGATTTCGACGACGTGGTTGTTTGTGAGAATGACGCCGCTTGGGTCGACGAGAACGCCCGAGCCAAAGCCGACGGGCTGAAGGACGGTTTGCCCGGTTGGCCTCGAGAAGAATCCTTCGTTCTGCATGACAGGGACGCGGCGCTGCGCCGTGATGTGGACAACGGCGGGCTCGACTTGCTTGGCGACGCGCTGGAATGCGCGGGAGAGGGCGCGTGCGGATTGAAGATCATCGGCGGCGGTTGGCTTGACGCTTTGGGCGTATGCGGTTGGTGTCGGGCCGAATGCCGCGGCGGCGAGGAGTGTGAGCGTGGCGAGCAGCAGGCGGGCGTGGCGCGGACTGAACGACGAAGTCTTGAGAGTCATGGTGTTGATTGTTCGCTCAATAAGAGGAGTGGGGTGTGTGCTGCATGGTGTAGCGCACACGGGGTCTCTCGTGTTCGTTCGCGTAGCTGGGCGAAAAATGCGCGCAGGCATATCCGGAAAATGCGGGTTTCCGGTACAGGAAGATGCGCGAACGGCAGTGTTCCGTCTCAACAGCGTGGCAGGTAGAGGCGAGCACTTCAAAGGAAGAATCGCTGAATGATCAACGGAAAATTGAGGTGTTTGAGAACGCAGAAATGCCAACCCTCGCTCACATCAGGGAGGGGGCTTTCGGAAAGGACGGTTACGTGCCGCGGACGTTGCCGAAGAGCTCGATATGCAGGCGGGGGCAGTAACGCCAGCCTCGCTTGACACATTCGTCGACGATCCATGTTCGCTTGGCGAGCGCCTCGACCGTGATGCCCTCGGGCATGAGGAGAATGTCGTCGCTGCGCCAGCCTTGGAGCGTGGCGAGGAGTGATTCGATCTCGCCGAGTTGGGGGGGATCGCTGACGACGAACTTGAGTTGGCGCGCGGGGTAGGCGGTGATGAGTCGCTGGAGCGCATCGAGGTTGATGCGGCGGGCTTCGTGGCGGACCTGCCAGATTGCACCTTTGTCGCGCGGATCGTCGGTTTGGGGCGTTGAGTTGCTGAGCTTGGGGCTGACGCTCATCAGGTCGCATTCGATGTCGCGGAAGATGGTTCCGGCGGTTTCGATCGTGATGTGCATGTCGAGAACGCGGAGAGCCTTGGCGAGTTCTTCGGCCTGCGCGAACATCATCGGTTCGCCACCGGTGATGACGGCGTGTGTGATGTTGTTGCCGTAGGCGCGAGAGGCTTCGTCGATCAGATCCTGCAGACTGCGCTGTTTGGATTCGGCATTCCAACTCGCGTAGGGAGTGTCGCACCAGGAGCAGCGGAGGTTGCAGCCACTGAAGCGCACGAACCAGGAGGGGACGCCGGCGAGTTTGCCTTCGCCCTGAACGCTGGTGAAGGTTTCGGAGATGGGGGCGGAGGTGCTCATCAGGTGGCTCATGCGTAGCGCGTCGGATCGGCAACGCCCGCGTCGTGAAAACCGCGGCGGCGGAGCTGGCACGAATCGCACTGGCCGCAGGCGATGGGACGACCGGCGGAATCGGTGGCGGGGTCGTAGCAGCTAGTCGTGAGCGAGTAATCGACGCCGAGATTCACGCCGAGCTTGATGATTTCGGCTTTGCCAAGTGCGGAAAGCGGGGTGCGCACGGTGAATCCGCGCCCTTGCCCCGCGAGCGATTCGGTGCCGACTTTGGTGCCGAGATTCGCGGTCTTTTCGAACGACTCGATGAACTCGGGGCGGCAATCGGGATATCCGGAATAGTCAATGGCGTTGACGCCGACGAAGAGGTCGCGGGCGCCGACGACTTCGGCGAGGCCGGTTGCGATGGAAAGGAAGATCAGATTGCGGGCGGGGACGTAGGTGATCGGGACGCCTTCGCCGATCGCCTTTTCGTCGCGGCCTTTGGGGACGGCGGTGTCGGATGTGAGTGCGCTGCCGCCGATTGTGCGGAGATCCAGTTTGACAAGACGGTGTTCTGCAGCACCGAGTTGTTTGGAAACGAGTTCTGCCGCGGCGAGTTCGACGCGGTGTCGCTGGCCGTAGTCGATCGCGAGTGAAATACAGCGATGGCCATCGCGGCGTGCGACGGCCATCGCTGTTGCGCTGTCGAGGCCTCCGGAAAGGAGGATCACTGCGATGGGAGCGGGTTGTCGATCGCCGGATTCCACCGGCAATCGTACGAGGCGAGAGTTACTTTGTGGCGGGCTTGCTGGCGCCGGAATTGAGTGTCGGCGCGGTCGCCGGCGTGGTGGGATCCATTGCGGTGGTTGGCTTGGCGAGCAACCCGATGCGGTTTTGCGGGTAGTCGGTGACGATGACGAATTTTTTCAGGATGTCGGTGCCGATGTTGGCCTCTTTCTGAGAGTCGGCGAGCGTGCCCTTGGCTTCGAGGGCAAACTCCGCATCGACGTTTTCGAACTTCACGTTGCCGAGTTCGAGGCCTGCGATCTTGCCGCTCTTGCCGACGACAAAGCCGCCGACGCCCCCGATCTTGCAGTCCTTGAGATCGCGGCCTTTGAGCATGTCGTACTTCACGACAGCTGGCTGATGGAATGTGACAGAGCCGGTTGCGCCGAGATCCAGGCGGAAGGAACCGACCCGGCCTTCGAATTTGCCGGGCACGACGGGCACGCGATCTGTCACATCCATCGGAGTCCACTCACCTTTGGTAAGCGAGTATGCGTTCGGATCAAAGAGCGAAATGCTGGGGACCGAGAGGTCGATCTCGGCGATGCACTTGGAGAGGACTCCGTAGCCGATCACGCCGCAGATCTTTTCGTCGACCAGCGGCTCGAGGAAGGCGAGATCGACTTCCATGAGCGGGTGATCCTGAAAGGTGATTGCGCCGAGTTGCATCTGCCGGGCTTTGTAGAGGTTGGCGGATTTCGCGCCACCGACGCCGCTCGCTTCGATCGTGCCGTTGGCTTCGAGATCGAGCCCGCTGACTTGCGGGGTCGAAATGCAGCAGATGCCCGCGCCTGTATCGAAGATGAACCAGCCGGCGTCGTGGTTGTTGATTTTGGGGCGGACGAGGATGTGGCCGGACTTGATGCGCTTGACCTCGAGCGCGGGCGCGGCCTTGGTATCAAAGGTGATTTCGCCCTGCACGGGGACTCCGTCGGCATCGTGGGTCTTCGACTGATCGTCGGCGACGACGTTTCGCGCGATCGACGTGTTGCCGCACGCCGACATCACGATGATTGCGGCTGAAACGAGGAGCGGACTCTTCAGGCTGTGCAAAGTCTTCATGCCTTTACCCCTTCTTTCTTGGTGCCTTGGTGGACTTTTTGGAGACTCGAGCGCGTTCGCCGAAGCCGGATGGTGCGAGCAGGAAACCGAGAGAGATCGCGCGGCGATCCGGGCCGGGCCGTCCTTTGCGGAGCACCGAATGCAGAGATTCGATCAGTGAATTGATTTGCGAGAGTTCGTGATCGTTGACCCAGCCCATGACGCGCCCGCCCCACAGGATGCGGCGGCCGTCCCTGCCGATCGAGCGTTCGGCAAGGCACTCGCGTTCAAATTCGCGGAGCGAGAGTTTGAGTGCGTTGCGCACGACGCGGGTGAGAGCGGCACGGGGTGCGGCGGTGTAGTCGAGTTGGACGGCGGGGCCGGGCAATTCGTAGATCGCGCCGGTGTTTGCGTCGGTGGAGGTCGTTTGTTGGCGGACGAGGCCGACGCGTTCGAGTGCGCGAAGGTGAAAGTAGAGCGCGTCGGGGCGGCGGCCCAGCAGGTCTGCGAGGCGGACGACCGTGCATGGCCCGGCGCTTGAAAGGACATCGACGATTTCCTGGCGGGTGGCGGAGCCGAGAGCGCGGGCTGCCGCGGGCTTGGCGATTCGGAACGGTCGCGGGGCGGAATCGGATGATTCTGGCATATTGAATAATAGTCGTATTACTCAATGAATCAAGTGGGAGAATTTGGTCTCCATTTCAGGGTCGGATTCGAGATGAAGCCCGATGCGAATTCCGCGGTGGCACGCTTTCAGCGTGCGGAGAGTTCACCGACGTGTACCGTGGGTGTCGCTCGATGACTCGCTCCACCCACGGCTCGAATCTCTTCAGCCCATTCGGGGTGAAAGTCGGGCTGGGGACGTTCAACGCGACCCTGATTCGCGACGTGGTGCACCATCTCGCTTTCGAAAGGCGGGAGGACAACGCCCAGGCTTCGGCCGGACGCAGGCCAGCGAACCTGATCTCCGTTTCGAAGAGGGACGGAACAAAGCCGAAAGGGCGAATGGACTCCGTGGAATCCGTGCTAATTAGACTTTCGAAGCACGGTCGCGTGGGGCTGCTTGGTCTCGCCGCACATCTTTTTTTCGTAGTTGGTGGCGACGACCTGGCCTTCGCCGACCCACTCGGGCGGCACGAACGTTTCGCGCGCGAAGGGGATGGCGCCGGGCGCGGTTGCGGCGGAGGTCCAGCGATTGAAAAAGGATTCCATCCACTGCCAGTAGTCATCGTGATCGGTCACGATGCGGAGTTCGCCACCGGGAACCAGGACGCGGCGGGCCTGCTCCAAGAACTTGTCCTGCACGACGCGGTTTTTGTGATGCTTGGCTTTGGGCCAAGGGTCGGAGTAATAGAGATGGATGGTGTTGACCATCGCATCGGGGCAACGCCACTTGAGAAAGTCAACGGCGTCGGCGTGGAGAATGCGCACGTTGTCGAGGGCGGCGCGGCGGACGCGATCGGCGGTGTAGGCGAAGAAGGCGCCTTCCCATTCGATGCCCAGGAAGTTGGTTGTCGGGTTTTCTTTGGCGACGTTCAGCATGAACGTGCCCTTGCCGCAGCCGATCTCGATTTCGAAGCGGCGCGCTGGATCTGCAAACCACGTGCGCGGGTCGAGACGCCCGGCGATTGGGTTTGTCATGATGGCGTCGGGGAGCGGCGGGTATTCCTCAGGGGAAACACCGATCTGGCCAGCGGCGACATCGAGTTCGCGTCCGTGGCCGAGCTTGCCTCCCGAAAAACGGCCTGACTTGCCCGGAATTTGGCTTTCTTGAGACAAAACAGACTCCACTTGAGCGAAAACTGCGAAATCGTTTGCTTGCCGTTCGCACTGTAGCGACGCGCTGAAAACGCGATCATTCACGTGGCGCGATCCGTGCGGCGAAATCAAACGTATAACAGATTGGTTTGAAAATCCTGCCACGTCCGCGCCCTCGGCCAGTCGATAGAAACAGGTTGGATGGGCCAGTCGCGGAGGCTGTTGGAGTCTCGATTTACAAGTTGGTGTTGGCCCCAGGATGGGGGTGACGGATGGGACCAGACGGGCGACTTGCCGCGGGCTGCTCCCGATCTTTTTTCGCGCACGGACGTTTCGGCGGCCGCAATCCGCGGCAAAGGGGTGAGACATGCTCGACGAGCGCAGCTTTTTTATGACCTCCGCTTCGGTGGGCTCGGGTCCTTCGTCCGCGCCGGGTTCGGCTGTCACCGCATCTGACCTCGCGGGGCTCATCGACTCGCGGCTTGATCGCAAGCGATTCCAAGATCACCACTGGACGGGGACGTTCTTTGAGTACCTCGAGATTGTGTCGCAGAATCCGTCGGTCTGCCGCAACGCATATCAGCGTCTGTACGACTCGGTTGTTTCCTGCGGCAGCGAGAAGTATCGCGTCTTCAAGCACGACGTGACGCGGTATCACTTTTTCTCTGATCCGTTTGGTGGCGGCGCGGATGCGATCTTTGGGCTCGACTTTGCACTGATGCAGCTAGTCGATTTCTTGCGCTCGGCCTCGGAAGGCTACGGAACGGATAAGCGAATTCTGTTGTTGCACGGGCCGGTTGGATCATCGAAATCGACGATTGCGCGCCTGCTCAAGAAGGGCAGTGAGGCGTACAGCCGCACGCCGGAAGGCGCGCTGTACTCGTATTCGTGGATGCTGGATGAACACTGCGAGGTGAAGGCGGCGCCGACCGGCGACGATGCGCTTCGCACGCATGAATTTGCGTGTCCGATGCATGAGGATCCGCTGGTTTTGGTGCCGCGGGAAGCGCGGGATGCGCTGCTCGCGAAGATCAACGAGAAGTATCGCCCGCAGCATCACAACGGCAGGATCCGAATTCATGGCGATCCGGACCCGTTCTGCCGCAAGATCTTCGAAGACCTGATGACGTTTTACAAGGGTGACTGGAAGAAGGTGATGGAGCACGTGAAGGTGCGCCGCATCGTGTTGAGCGAGAAGGATCGCGTCGGCATTGGCACGTTCCAGCCCAAGGACGAGAAGAACCAGGACAGCACGGAACTGACGGGCGATATCAACTATCGCAAGATCGCGATGTATGGCAGCGACAGCGATCCGCGTGCGTTCAACTTTGACGGTGAACTGAATATCGCCAACCGCGGCATCTGCGAGTTCATCGAGGTTCTTAAGCTGGATGTGGCGTTCCTATACGACCTGCTTGGTGCATCGCAGGAACACACGATCAAGCCCAAGAAGTTTGCGCAGACGCACATCGACGAGGTGATCCTCGGCCACACGAACGAGCCGGAATACAAGCGGCTGCAGTCGAACGAGATGATGGAAGCGTTCCGCGACCGCACGATCAAGATTGACGTGCCGTACAACATCCGTTTGGATGATGAAGTGCGGATCTATCAGAAGGATTTCGGGCCCGATCGCATTAAGAATATTCACATTGCTCCGCACACGCTGGAAGTGGCGGCGATGTGGGCGGTGTTGACGCGGCTGGAAGAGCCCAAGAAATCAGGCTTGGGCCTCATGCAGAAGCTGAAGCTCTATAACGGCAAGAGCATCCCGGGCTACACCGAAGATTCGGTGCGCGAGCTCAAGGAAGAAGCCCAGCGCGAGGGCATGAACGGCATTTCGCCCCGGTATATCCAGGACAAGATTTCGAACGCGCTCGTCGGCCGCCAGGCGATCGAAGAGCGGTGCATCAATCCGTTCATGGTGATCAACGAGATCGAGAGCGGCCTGTCGCATCACTCGCTGCTCAACGATGAGAACACGAAGAAGCGATTCCGCGAACTGCTCGCGGTGGTGAAAGAGGAATACGAGGACATCATCAAGGGCGAGGTACAGCGGGCGATCAGCGCGGACGAGGACGCGATCCGCCGCCTGTGCGTCAACTACATCGAGAGCGTTCGCGCGTATACCCAGAAGGAACGCGTCAAGAACCGCTACACGGGGCGCGATGAAGAGCCGGATGAACGCCTCATGCGGTCGATCGAAGAGAAGATCGATATCCCCGACAGCCGCAAGGACGATTTCCGCCAGGAGATCATGAATTACATCGGCGCGTTGTCGCTGGATGGCAAGAAGTTTGAATACAACACGAACGCGCGGCTATATCGGGCGCTCGAACTCAAGCTATTCGAAGACCAGCGCGACACGATCAAGCTCAAGAACCTCGTGAGCAGCGTGGTGGACGATGAGACGCAGGCGAAGATCGATATCGTCAAGCAGCGGCTCATCAAGCACTTTGGCTACAACGAGACGAGCGCGACGGATGTGCTGAATTACGTTGCGAGCATTTTCGCGAGAGGCGATAGCAAGCAGCGATAAAAGCTCGG
Organism: Phycisphaerales bacterium; assembly: GCA_050730655.1. Taxonomy (GTDB): domain Bacteria; phylum Planctomycetota; class Phycisphaerae; order Phycisphaerales; family UBA1924; genus JAFEBO01. Next base: position 247,657 of record JBOHNL010000013.1, on the reverse strand, counting down.
GCTGCCGCCAATGAGGTCCGCAACCATTCAACACTGGGCACGTGCCCGGTGTTTTTTATTGTGTGACTGCGGAGCGTCTCCGCCGCGCGCCTGCGCACAGGCAGATGACTGTGACCGCAATTCCGCCCGGTCCCGGGACTTGCATGAACGCAAAGTTGTGCGTTCCATCGAGTCCGCCGGCGCCGCTTGCGACCAATGTGCCAAGAAGTGCACCGGTCGTCCCGTCATATTTCAACACGCTGTCGTTCGCGAACGAACCAACTAGCAGATTGCCGTCGGGGTCGAGGATCATTCCGATCGGTGTGTTCAGCAGGCTCGTCACGCCGAACGAGCCGGCGCTCGTGCCATTCAGGTTGTAGCGCTGAATTCGGTTGCTAACGGAGTACGCTGTGAGCAGATGGTTTTGCGAATCAAAGAGAACTCCGGTCACTTGGCTGAGTGCGCCGCCTCCGTATGTCCGGATGAACTGGCCTTGCGAATTAAAGCGGTACGCAGCATTTGATATCGCGGCGCCGACGTACAAATCGCCGTTCGATGCGAACGTCAAACCGACTGTCCCGTTCATTCCGTTGCCCGATGCGAAGACGTCTTTGAATGCACCGGTCGCGCCGTCGAAGCGCAGGACGGAATTGATGTTTGCGCCCGCGACGTACAGATTGCCGTCCGGGCCAAAGGTGATGGCGCGACAGCCAGAGAAGCCGGCAACATTCGAGTTCACAAAGTCGCCGAGGTACGCGCCGCTTTGGCCCTGGAATTTCATGATGCGGCCCGTATCACCGAGGCCAACGTACAGGTTGCCGTCGGGGCCATATGCAATGCCGTTTGGATTCGCAAGACCATCGCCGGACGCAAAGACGCCTTTGAATGCGCCGGTATGACGGTCATAACGAAGGACGTTGTTGCTGAAGCGTGACGAGACAAGCAAGTCGCCGGCATCGCCGACGCAGATTGATACGTGTGCGGAAAACGCGGATACGTAGGTCAGCAACGCTGCCGCCAAGGTTGATTTCATCGAGCGTGCTCCCAAACGGGCGGCATGACACCTCCCAACCCCCGCTCAATGAGATAAAGCTACCGCAGGATCGTGGAAGAGACCAAGAAACGTCAGGATTTACTGAAACAGGGACGCAGCGGCCGGGGTTGATTGCTTGCGATGCAAGCACCTGGTTCACCACGCAATCGGGTCAAAAAGAGCGGGCCCGCAACAGCGCGGCACCCGCTGTGAGGAAAAGGGCTGTTTATCCAAGTCACCCACCAGCAACTCACCACCGGCCCATCCAAGCGGAGTTCATGGACGTTGGCTGTCGGCATCATGCCCGACCCATTGCTCCCTGAACCGTCCCCCTTCCCGATGTTTGTGCGAATACGGCGGATTGCAAAATCCGTCTGCCGCGAGCTACTCGAAATTCAGTTTCAATTTGCCGGCTTGAACACGGCGAGGTTATCGACGATCCGCGGGTGATCGAGGGGCGTGATCTCGTAGAGCGCGATCCCGTCGATCTCGGCGGAGAAGAAGTTCACGCCTTGCTCGTCGTTGGGCTGGCGGCGGCAGGGGATTCCCCAGTCGTTCTGGCGGGCGACCGTGTCGATTGCCACGACCACCGGCTTGCCGTCGACCTTGGCCAGCAAGAGCCCGGTGTAATTCGAGATCGCGCCGGAGTAACTCCAGCCGACAAACTGCACGTCGGCGCGTTCTTCCTTGGGCGCCAGAGCCACGCCGAATCGGTTGCTCATCCACTGGGCGAACTTCTCGCGCGTGGTGCACTCTTCGGATGGCCGGAACTTGTGATTGACCAGCTTGTAGTAGGCCTCGGCGAGGGACGGGCGCTCTTCGACGGCCGCGGGGCCGGTGAGCCACAGATAGCCTTGGATGCTGATCGCAATCGCCAGAAGCGCCGCCAGCGCGCCGAACATCTTGTATTCCTTGGACCAACCGGCGCGCTTGCGCTTGGGAGCGAATGCCTGCGCTTCTTCGCGGGTCAGAATCCCGGCGACCGGAGCAACGGGCGGGGCGCCGAAGCCGGCTCGGAGCGAGGAATCAAGCTGATTCTGGAGCGCGATCTCGCCTCGGAGCATCTCAGACTGTGCGATCTGGGCATCAAACGCTGTGCGTTCGGACTCGGACATCGCGCCGTCGAGGTAGCGATCGACGGCGTCGGCATCGAACGGAAGCTCGGCACCGGAAGTGGGAGGATGCGACTGGCTCACCTCCGCCCTCCTTCTTCGTGCCGCCCGTTTTGGGAAGTTAGAAACTCCCGCATCGCTCTCCTGGATCGGAACACGTGACTCATGGCAGTGTTTTCGTTGAGTTCGGTAATCGCAGCGATCTGGGCGTAGCTCATCTCGCCGACGGTGCGGAGAAGCAGGCAAACGCGGGAAGTTTCGTCGAGGTTTTGCAGAGCTCTCTGGACTTCCGCGTCAAAGTGTGCAGGGTTGGAAACCGAGCCATCGCCCGACATCGCTGGTGCGCCGGCCGGGCGTCCTATCCCGGCCGCCTGATTCGCAAGAGCATCATTACCAGAGGCGCGTGCTGGATTGCGAGTTTTCTTCCGAAGCGCGTTCCTGGCAACGTTCCGGACAATCTGCGCCATCCAGCCTTCAAAGGATGTCCCCGGAGTAAAACGATCCAAACTCGCAAGCCCGATCACCGATGCCTCCTGCACGACATCATCGGCTTCCACCCGATCCCCCAGAACGGCCGACGCGACGATGGTCAACGCAGGGCGGGCACGGCTTACCAGCCGGGCAAACTCCGCCTCTGTCAGCCGCGAACCAAACCCTGGACCACCTGCCACCTGCCCGCCTGAGCCGCCACCGGGAGCCTGTGCCCCATCCGGTGTGCCTGAAGATGAACTGCTCGCTTCGAGGTTCATATCGAAACGGCGAAGCGTAGTCCTTTGCTTTCAAACCCTTGTCCCCACCGGACGGCGAATCCGGCGATCACCCTCTTCCTCTCCTCCAGATGTCCTCACGGCAGACATTTCTTGCTGGATTGATCAGTTTCGGCACTTTCTGAAACCAAGTCAGAGGGGCCGAGTTTCCACCTTGACGCCCTAGAACCATTTGGCCCACTTAAACCTGTGACCAGGATTCCGAATCAGTCTCGGGTATCTTGATCAGGATCCACATGCCGCCAAACGCACTCGAAGCTCCGAATGCCTCTTCCTCCGGCCCGGCGGGGGCGGTTTCTCCGCTCGATCCATCGGCCGACCCACGCTCGATCACGAGGCCCGATCCGGCATTGCTGACGTACTACCTCGTCGTCTCGCTCTTTACGCTCTTTGGTTTTCCGATCGTGTTCGGGCTGGCGTACATCCGGTACAAGACGCTTCGTTATCGCTTCGACGGCGACGGGGTCTGGATGGCGTGGGGGATTCTGTTCCGCAAGGAAATAACTCTGACGTACCGGCGCATCCAGGACATTCACGTCACGCGAAACGTCATCCATCGCTGGCTCGGACTCTCGACGATCGATGTGCAGACCGCGGCGGGCGGGTCGGGGCCGCAGATGCGGATCGAGGGTGTACGCGAGGCGGATGGTCTTCGTGATTTTCTGTACGAGCGGATGAGGGGTGCGAAGGCACACGGCGAAGGGGCCGCTGTCGCGCCGGTGCTCGAGGCCGCGCCGATCGCGCCGCCGACCGATGAGTCGCTCGCACTTTTGCGTGAGCTGCGCGTGTCGGTCGACCGGCTCGCGGATCGACTCGATGCACTCGCCGGGCGCGGAGGCGGGCGGCCATGAGCATCGCCTACGACTCACAGAAGAGCCGCAAGCCGTCCCAGGTGGCTTCGGCGTGGATTTACGAAGGTGTGTGGGGAGTGTTGGCGGATTTATTGCGTACGCCCCGGGCGGCGCCGACTCTGCCGACGCTGCCGGGCGAAGAGGCGCTGGCGCTTAAGCCGAGTAATGCGTGGCTTCGCTATCTCAAATTCTGGTTCTGGATCGCGCTCGCGGCGATAGACATCGCGATTCTCGGCGCGTGGCTGATCATCTGCCTCATCAACCCGGTAGTGGGGGCGGTGCTCGCGGTTCCGGCGTGGGTGCTTGCGATCGTTCCCGACATCGTCGCGTATGTTGCGATCCACCTTCGCTACGACACGACGTGGTACATCCTTTCGCCCCGATCGATCCGGCTGCGCAATGGGATCTGGGTGATTCGCGAGACGACGTTTACATTTGAGAATGTGCAGAACATCGAGATCACCCAAGGGCCGGTGGAGCGATGGTTCGGCTTTGCAAATCTGAAAGTTGAGACGGCGGGCGGCGGGGTGGTTCACACCCAGCACGGCTCGCATCCGGACGGTTCGAATGTGGCGTTTCTCTTCGGCCTCGAGAACGCCCACGAGATACGGCAACTTGTGATGGACCGCGTCGCGGCGTCGCGTTCAACAGGGATCGGGGACGAGCATCATCACGAGTCGGTGCAGACGCGTGATGCGACGTGGGGTGCGGCGCATCTAGATGAGCTGCGCGCGATAAACGCTCGACTCAAGCAAGCGCTCGGTGCATGATGGGTAGTTGTGTTTCGGCGTCCAATGGCTGAACCGGTCGTGAGCAGTTCCGACATCAGCACGGCATTTCACGGAGTTCGACTTGCTGAACCCCGCGATTCGGCGACGCTAGCGCCCGACTTTCACTTCCATCACCAAATCTGTCCGCGAGCATTCGGTCTTTGCGGGCTTCTCGACTTCTTTAAACCCGAGCTTCTTATAAAGTCGCACGGCCGGTTCGAGCACGCGGCTGGTCTCGAGGAAAACAGTCTTCGCGCCCTTCTTTTTCGCGCGGGCAATGGCTTCACGGGTGAGCAACTCGCCGATGCCGCGGCCGCGATGGCGGGCATCAACGGCGAGCTTTGTGAGTTCCCAGCGTCCGGCATCCATGGGCTTGATCGCGACGGCGCCGACGGTTTCGGCGCCCATCACGGCCATCAGCACGCTGCCGCCTTTGGCGACAATTTCGGTTTCCGGGCTCTTGAGCGTGCGTTCGTCGATCGGCTCCATCTTGAAATGCTGCTCGATCCATGCGGCGTTCAGCGTCCGGAATTTGTCCTTGTTCTTTGCGTCCATGTCCACGACCTTGACGCCTTCGCTGAGGAAGACCGACTCGATGCGCTCGACGAGCGGACGAACTCGCAGGCACTCTTCCAGCTTCTCCAGCTTTTCGATGATGTCGAATCCGGCATCTTCGGAAAGACCGCGGCTGGCAACTTCGATCGCGTTCCAGATCGGTTCCATCTTCGCCGCCAGGTCGCGGCCCTTTTTCGTGAGTTCGAGCGTGCGGCGCCGCTCGTCGCGTGCATCGGTTTTGGATGTGAGCAGGCCGAGTGCGGTCAGTTCCTTGCTCATCTGGCTGATGGCGGGGTGTGTCAGGCCAAGCTGGATCGCGGCTTCGCCGACGCTCAGCACTTCACGCTCGGCGAGCAGCTTGAACAGGCCGAACCATTTGGGGGAAAACTCGACACCCTGCGTGCGATAGAAGCGAGCGGCGTCACCCATCAGATCATCTGATAGCCGCCGAAACCGGCTTGCCAGCGCCAGGTAACCCAGCGCACTCAAAAAATCGCCCATCGCGGAGACCCCCTCGAACTTCGTCCTACTCCTGCGCTAGCAGGGATTTGTGACGATGCGCGTAGTATGACACGAAAACGGTTTCCTGTCTAGGGGCCGATTCGCACGTCTTCGTTTGAATGATCGTTCAACTTGCGTTGGGCGCGCCACGCCGATGTTGCAGGTCCGCAATTCCGTGTATTACCCCAGCGACTTACTGAGAATCGCGCTGCGGTAGTTCGTGTACGGCCACTTCCAGTGCTCGACGAAGCGGTAGCCACGCTTGAGGTAGAAGTCGTACAACTCGCGATCGGGCTCGGCCATTGAGAGCGCCATTTCTTTTGCGCCGGTGTCGAGCGCTCGGCGCTCGACGACTTCCATCAGCATGCGGCCGATGCCGCAGCCCTGGTAATCGGGATCGACCGCGAGCTGCGAAAAACTTGCGACCTCGGGGTTGGTGAACCACGGCGGACCCTGGCTCTCTTCGACTTCGTGAAAGAGAATTGTGCCGACGAGCTTCTGGCCGGTTTTCGACTGGACGACCGCCGCGTGATCGACGGCGACGTAGCACTCGCCGCTGAAGACGCGCTGCTCGGTGACTTCGGCCGTTTGGCGTCCGGCCAAAGGCTGCAAACCCATCGCGACCTGCTTGGCGTACGCGCGATGCAGGAGCTTGGTCATCTCCATAATCGAATCGCTGGGCGCGAGGCGGCGGGTTGTGATGTTGGCGCTGTCTTTTCGGTCGATCGGTGCTTCGACCGTCACCGGCCGCCCTCGCTGCAATTCACTGGAGAAATCTCGACTCATTGAACGGAAACTCTACGCATCTGTCGGTTTCTCGTGCGGCAGATTCCGCCCGCGAAGCGAAAATTCCGTGCCGCTTCTGATCGCTTCCTACCGCTTCGTGCTCAACTCGCCGACGAGCGTCGCCAGCTTCTGCACGTCTTTGGCCTCGAGAATCGCCCGGGCCTTAGCAGGATCCATCGGGAACTTCGCCTGAATCAGGTGGCCGAGCGCGACGTCCACTTTGGCCCAGATCTTGTCTTTGGCCTTGGCGGATTCGGCCAGATACAACTCGCTGGCGGCTTCTTGAAGCGTGGTCAGGTGGCGTGTGTCGGCGTGCTCGTAGAAGCGGTTGATCGCGCCCTTTGCCTTTTTGCCGAAATGTCCGCCGTAGGTCATGGACGATCGTAGAAGATTCATGCGGGGAAAGCGGAGAATCAGGTAGGATTTGGTCGGATGCCGGATTCTCTCGGTGTTTTTCTCCGTGGTGCTCTGTGGTTCTCCGTGTTGATATTTTCGGGAGGACGTTCTTGCCCAAGATCACTGAAGATCTCATCGGCGACTATCGCATCACGAACGGAAAGAAGTTCCGGCTGAAGGACATCGATCCGGCGGACACGGGAAAGCTGCACTCGAAGGACGAAGCTCACGACCTGCTCCAACGCGGTATCGGTTGGCTTGCGGAGGAGCAGGAGAAGCTCTACGCCACGGACAGCTGGTCTCTGTTGCTGATTTTTCAGGCGATGGATGCCGCGGGGAAGGACGGCACGATCAAGCACGTGATGAGCGGCGTGAACCCGCAGGGCTGTCAGGTCAATTCGTTCAAAGCGCCGACGAGCGATGACCTGGATCACGATTTTCTATGGCGATGCGCCAAAGTTATGCCCGAGCGCGGGCGGATCGGGATTTTCAACCGCTCGTATTACGAAGAAGTGCTGGTCGTCCGCGTGCATCCCGAGTTTCTGATGAAGCAGAAGCTTCCGTCGCAGTTCATCGGCAAGAACATCTGGGACGAGCGTTTTGAAGCCATTCGGAACTTCGAAAAGTTCCAGACGCGCCAGGGGACGATCATCCGCAAGTTCTTCCTGCACGTTTCGCGGGAAGAGCAGCGACGCCGGTTCCTTTCGCGACTGGAAGAGAAAGAAAAGAACTGGAAGTTTTCGTCCGCGGATATTGCCGAACGTGCTTACTGGGAGAACTACCAAGAGGCCTACGAAGACATGATCCAGAACACGGCCACCGAGTACGCGCCGTGGTTTGTCGTGCCGGCGGATAACAAATGGTTTACGCGGGCGGTGGTCGCGGCCGCAATCGTCGATGCGCTTCATTCGCTCGAGCTCAAATTTCCGAAGGTGGATAAGAGCAAGCGGAAGGAGCTTGAAGCGATAGAAGCGACGCTCAAGCGGGAGAAGTAGCAACTGGAGGAGTTTTCGGAGTACGAAGCGATTCGCGAATATTCCTCGTCACAACTCAAACAAATTGCAAGCCGGCAGCGGTGGCTGATGTTGGCGCTTGGCGCTGCGTTTGCTTTCTGCTTCGGAGCATGCATTGCCCCGGTCGTGTTCGCGCCTTTTGTTCGCTGGAATCCTCGGGCCGCGACGTGGCGAATTCTCATTCCGAGCATGCTCATCCTGAATTGGATCGCGATCGCTGTTTGTGCTTTCCGGCTTGCTGCGGCAACAGATTGGAGCAAAGGCGGCAGGAGATTGCTGGGGCTGCTCCTGTGTTGCCTCCGCTGGGTTTGTTCACGCTACTGGCCATCAACGCGCGGGCGAACGCCATTCTTGAGCAATCGCACTTGCACGTCGGCGCATTTGGACTTGGACGACGCGAAATTGCACGATCGACGAAGCTCGAATGCGAGGAATGCGGCTATCAGTTCGCAGGGTTACAGGCCGACCGTTGTCCGGAATGCGGAGTGCATCGAAAATCTTCGTAGTCGAACTCGTACTTCAAACCCCGACCGTCGCACGTTCCACCGAGTCGGTCTTCCCGTTGTTGTAATCCAGGTAATCCTGCAGTGCCGCGACCTTCCAGTCGCCGAAGCGCAGCGCTTTGATTGAACGAACGGCCGCGGCTGATCCGGTCGTGGTTGTGAAGATCGGCACGCCGAAACGGATTGCCGCGGCACGGATTTTTCCTTCGTCCGTGAGGCGACCGGTGCGGGTGGGGGTGTTTAGGATCATCTGAATCTTGCCGTCGGCCATCAGATCGATGATGTTCGGGCGCACTTGGTCGGCGACCTTTTGCACGGGGATTGCTTCAACGCCGTGTTCGCTGAAGAACGCCGCGGAGCCGGAGCTGGCGTAGATGCCAAAGCCCATCGCCTGAAGTTCCTTCGCGAGGGGCATGAGGGCGATGCGATCGGACCGGCGCACGCTGATGAAGACATTCCCTTGGAGTGGAAGCACGGTGCCGCTGGCGATCTGCCCCTTGGCGAACGCGATGTCGGCAGACAGATCCATTCCCATGACTTCGCCGGTGCTCTTCATTTCCGGGCCGAGGACGATGTCGACGCCGGGGAATTTGCTGAACACGAAGACCGATTCCTTCACGGCGTAGACGCCCTTGTGGACAGGTTCTTTCGCGCCGATGTCGGCGAGTTTTTTGCCCATCATCACCATCGCCGCGATTCTGGCCCACGGCGTGTGCGTCGCCTTTCCGACGAACGGCACGGTGCGGCTGGCGCGTGGATTCACTTCGAGGATGGCGATCTTGTCGCCCTTGATCGCGAGCTGCACGTTCATCAGGCCGTTCACGCGCAGCTCGGCGGCGAGAATGCGTCCGATCTGCTTGAGACGCGTGAGCATCGGTCCGGGCAAGCTCCACGGCGGGAGCGTGCACGCGGAATCGCCGGAGTGGACGCCCGCTTGTTCGATGTGCTCCATCACGCCGATGACGATTGCCTGGCGCGTGCCGTCGTTGGAGAGCGCGATGGCGGAGCTTTCGGCGCCCGGGATGAAATCGGCGACGACATCCATGTCCACTTCGGTGGCATCGTCGAGGAATTTGTCCACAAGCACCGGCGCGTTATCGAGGTCTGAGATATTGACCGCGCTGGTCATGTAGTGACGGAGGGCCGTTTCGTCGGGGCAGATTTCCATCCCGCGGCCGCCGAGGACGTAGGACGGGCGCACGAGCACGGGGTACTTGATGCGGTTGGCGATCTCGACCGCTTGATCGAGCGTGCGGGCGATGCCGCTGGGAGGTTTGGAAAGCCCGAGGCGTTCGAGGAGCGCGTCGAAGCGTTTGCGGTCTTCGGCGAGGTCGATCGAGTCAAGGCTCGTGCCGATGAGCGGCACGCCCCCCTTGACGAGTCCGTGGGCGAGATTCAGCGGGGTCTGCCCTCCGAACTGAACGATCGTGCCGTGCACGAGGCCGGCGCGCTTGCCGTTGCGGCCGTCCTGTTCGGGCTCGAGCGCTTTGCCGTTCAGACGTTCGATGATGTTGAGCGTGTCTTCGAGCGTCAGCGGCTCAAAGAAGAGCAGGTCGCTGGTGTCGTAGTCGGTGCTGACGGTCTCCGGATTGGAGTTGACCATCACGGATTCGAAGCCGAGTTCGCGCGCCGCGAACGCTGCGTGGACGCAGCAGTAATCGAATTCGATTCCCTGGCCGATGCGGTTGGGACCGCCACCGAGAATGACCACCTTCTGGCGATCGCTCACGCGGACTTCGTCGTCGCCGCGGTAAATGCCTTTGCCTGTTGCTCCGCCGCTCTGCTGCTCTGCCGATTTCTCGTACGTCGAGTAGTAGTATGGCGTGACCGCCTCGAACTCCGCGGCGCAGGTATCGACCAGCTTGTAGACGGGCTCAATTCCCTGCTTCTTGCGGAACGCGCGCACCTTCAGGATCGTGTCGGGCGAGATCGTGCCGAGGTAGAGGTTCGCAAGCTGCGCATCGCTGTAGCCGAGTTGCTTTGCTTCGAAAAGCACCGTTGCCGGGACATCGTCGAGCTTCGAGTAGCCGCAGAGCACATCCTCGAATTCGACCAACTGGCGGATCTGATCGAGGAAGAAGTAGTCGACTTTGCAGAGCTCGTAGATTTTCTCGTCGGTCCAGCCCATTTTCATCGCGTAGCGGATGTAGTACATCCGGCCCTGGCTCGGCACCGCCAGTTTGCGGCTGAGCTTTTCGGTTGCGATTGGCCATTCGATTGCCGAGCCATCCGCGGCACGGAACGTCTGCTTTCCACCATCGGTCGTCACCTGACCTGATTGGCCCGCACGCTTCGCGGCGAGCCATTTGTCGTTGCGATCAAGGCCGAGGCCGAATCGCTTGACATCCATCGAGCGGATGACCTTTTGGAGGCTCTCTTTGAGCGTGCGTCCGATTGCCATCGCCTCACCGACGCTCTTCATCTGGGTGGTCAGTGTTTCATCGGCTTCGGGGAACTTCTCGAACGTCCAGCGGGGCATCTTGGTGACGACGTAGTCGATCGTCGGTTCGAAGCAGGCGCTGGTCGTTCCCGTGATGTCGTTACGCAGTTCGTCGAGGGTGTATCCGACGGCGAGCTTGGCCGCGATCTTTGCGATCGGGAAGCCGGTTGCCTTCGATGCGAGCGCGGACGAACGCGAGACGCGCGGGTTCATCTCGACGACGACCATCTCGAACTTGCCGTCCTTGGGCGCGGGATTCACCGCGAACTGCACGTTCGATCCACCGGTTTCGACGCCGACGGCGCGCATGATGGCGATCGCGGCATCGCGCATCGCCTGATATTCCTTGTCGGTCAGCGTGAGAATCGGCGCGAAGGTGATCGAGTCGCCGGTGTGCACGCCCATCGGATCGAAGTTTTCGATGCCGCAGACGATGATGCAGTTGTCTTTCTTGTCGCGGACGACTTCGAGTTCGTATTCCTTCCAGCCGAGGACCGACTGATCGATCTGGATCTGCCCGATCATGCTGGCGCGGATGCCGCGGGTGCAGATCTCTTCAAACTCTTCCTGGTTGTACGCGATGCCGCCGCCGGTGCCGCCGAGGGTGAAGGCGGGGCGGATGATGGCGGGGAGTCCGATCTCTTTCAGGAACGCGCGGGCATCCTCAAGCGTGGTCACGGTCTTGGCCTTGGGAAGTACCAGGCCGATGTTCTCGCAGATGTCCTTGAAGATCTGGCGATCTTCGGCGCGATGGATGACCTGGCGCGTGGCGCCGATCATCTCGACGCCGAATTCTTTGAGGATGCCGTCGTCGAAGAGCTTGCAGGCACAGTTGAGCGCGGTCTGGCCACCGAGCGTCGGAAGGATGGCGTCGACAGGAAAGCCAAGGTCTTTCTCTTTCTGAAGGATCTTGCGAACCGCGTCGGGCGTGATCGGCTCGATGTACGTCCGGTCGCTGAACGCCGGATCGGTCATGATCGTCGCGGGGTTTGAGTTGATCAGGACGAGGCGGTATCCCTCCGCCTTGAGCGCCTTGCAGGCCTGCGTGCCGGAGTAGTCAAACTCGCACCCTTGCCCGATGACAATCGGGCCGGAGCCGAGGATCAGAATCGTCTTGATGTCGGTCCGCTTGGGCATCCTGTCCCTTTTTACAGCGTCGCGAACCCGGGTGCGAGAGCAGACTCCCGGCCCCCGGGGGCGCAAACTCGATGACGATAGCCGCAACGCCGGGCGACTTCCAAGTCTGGGGGAATTCCACCCACAGAAACCGGAGTTTTCCGGCATCTTTACGCCCGCTGAATTCGGTGAAGCACATTCAGTCCCCGGGCGATCGCCAATTCGAGATCGGCGCAGGTGTCGAGCGGGTCGAGCAGGCCTCCCGCAGCATCGCGGAGCTGCTCGAATTGGCGGGGCGTTAAACCGGCGAGCACCATGGCGCGGCCCTGTGCGTCCATTTTCTTGAGTGCGGCGCGAAGCTCGATCGCGGAGTTTTCATCGAGCTGGGTGACTTCGTCGAGATCAAGAATGACGACGCGAGCGGCGCGGGGAAGGCGATCGGTCCAAGCGAGGAGATTCGGCATGCGGTGAATCTTGCCGGCCCGAAGTTGATCCTTGCGGACGTGGTAGATCGCCAGTTCGGGTGGCAGGCCGAGTGCCGCGGCTTCATTGACCAGTTCGCTTTCTTCAATCTCGGCGATCGGGCGAGAGATGTCCTGATAGATGATCCAGAGCAGGAAGAGCACGGGCGGGAACATGGCCCAGTTGGTTCCAAACTTAAACGCAAACGTGCCCAGGCCGGCGCCGAGGGCGAAGGAACCCATGATCGAGGCCAGAAGCGCGAGGCGCTTGGAAGTTGGATGCGATCGAATGGCCGTCGCGCCGCCAGATCTGACCAATTGCCGCCGCTCGTCGGCCAGCCACCAGAAAAACTGAACGGCTTCGAGCCCGAGATCAGTCAGCACGCCGGTCACATGCGTCGTGCGAACGACTCCGCTCGAGATGCGAGTGATCGTGGCGTTCTGCAGGCCCATCGCCATCGAGGCAACGCCGGTCATCAGAACAAGGCGATCCCCCGAAGCCATCGTTTCGTGCGCCGAAGTTTCTACAAGCAGCGCGAACGCGGCAAGGAGGAGCGCTTCGACCGCCATCGGAAGAACGTAGATGGATTCCCATCCGCGGCGTTTTCCGAGTTCGGTGGTGAATCCCGACAATGCGGCGCCGACAACAAATGACGTCAGCAAAAAGCCGAGAAACGCGACGAACCGCCAGTTTCCTTCGCTTACTGCGCGCCCGAAATCGGAGGTCGTGCCCGAGACGTGGCTCGTGACGTGCCCGCAGGTCAGGATGGTCAGGATGTTGGTGTAGCCGGCGATCCACGCGAGTGTGATCGCGAGTCGCGCTTGTTGGACGAAGGAATGTGCCTGTGCGACGAACATGGTGGGCGGACGAGGGAAGAGTGAAGAAATCCTGAGACGACTGATAATTCATCGGTTCGCGCGATGGCCGGCTCTGATTCTCCGGGAACGGACCGCCATCAACGCCGCTTCCGCCAATCGATACCAAACCCGAGAAAATCCTTGACAGACGAAATCGGCAGAAATTAGACTCGTGCCGGAGGTATCCCGATGAAATTCGCTGCCGTTCTGCTCGTGTCCGTCCTCGCGACGGACGCCCTCGCTCAGCCTGTCGATATGGCGAACTGGTGGAAGGGAGATGGTAATGCCGCGGACAGTGCAGGAACCGCGAACGGAACGATCAACGGAAGCGTGGCCTACGTGCCGGGCCGCTACGGGCAGGCGTTTGATTTCAACGGTGGCGAGATCGCGTGCGGCACAACGGCGGGGAATTTCGGAACCGGCGACTTCACGATCGCATTCTGGATCAGGAATCCGCCGCAAGTTGTTGCGTTCGATGTCATGAGCAAACGCCCGGTCTGCAACTTCGGCAGTTTCTTTGATATCCGAGCCGGGTCCGGCGACAGCGGCAGCAACATGTACATTGAGGCGTACAGCAACGGCAGCGGCTCCAACAAGATTCTCGTTCCCGCAACCGAGATGCTCGATGACCGTTGGCATCACATTGTGTTCCGGCGCCAAGGCACCACTGTCGTAACGGCTCGCGACGGGATCGTGATCAACACCGTTACCACGAGCGGGGTAACGAATATTACCAACGCCGCGCAACTCAAGTTTGCGGGCGGACCTTGCGTCGGATTCGACGGCACCATCCGCTATACCGGTTTTCTCGACGACATTCGGTTCTACAACCGCTTCCTCACCGATGCGGAACTCCGGACCTTTGCGTGCGCGACGGACATGAATTCCGATCTGTTCGTGGACGACGCCGACTTCTCGATCTTCGTGCAGCAGTACAACGTCTTGGATTGCGGCGACGTCGCGATGCCGTTCAATTGCTCGGCTGATTTCAACCAGGACCAATTAGTCGACGACACCGATTTCGTGATATTCGTCGGTGAATACGACCAGCTTGTGTGTCCCTAATCCCGCCAGTGAGGAAATCGCGTATTAAGCGTGCCAGCGCGGGATCGTGCAGAAGCGGATACTCTGCATGCACATGGCCAAAGTTGTCACTTTTTCCGTTCTCCTGATTGTCGGCATGATCCTTTCGCAGATCCTGCCCCGCTGGACCGGCGGGTCGGAAACGGCGACGCACGTCATCCAAATTTTGACGTTCACGACGCTTGCGTTCATCATGATTCACGTCGGGTACGAGTTCGACATCGATAAACGCAAGAAGGCGCAGTACGGAGCGGACTTTGCGATCGCGATGACCGCCGCGAGTTTTCCGTGGCTTTTTGTCTCGGCATACTTTGTTCTTGTGATGGGCCCTCCGGGCGCCGCAACGTCGTGGGAGCAATGGCGAGATGAGCTGCTTGTCGGCTGCTTCGCAGCGCCGACGTCGGCGGGGGTGCTCTTCAGCATGCTTGCCGCGGCGGGCTTGTCGGCGACGTGGCTGTTCAAAAAGGCGCGGGTGCTTGCGATCTTCGACGACATCGGGACGATCCTGCTGCTCATCCCGCTCAAGATCATGATCGTCGGCATGCAGTGGCAGCTCGCCGTCGTGATCTTCATCATGGTCGGGTTGATCGCAGTTGCTTGGTTCATGCTTCACAAAGTGCGCATTCCGATCACGTGGCCGTGGGTGCTGGGATACTCAATCGGGCTGGTCGCAGCGTCGGAAGCGCTTGCGTGGACGAGTCACCTTTTCGATGACCGCGGATCGGTGCACATCGAAGTTCTGCTGCCTTCATTCGTGCTTGGGTGCATCATCGCGCAGCCCCGTCGAGCGGACGGAACGATCGATCACACGCATCACGAGCCCAAAGGAACCGAGGCGATGATGGGCACGCTGATTTCCGGCGTGTTCCTGCTGCTGGTCGGGCTTTCGATGCCGCACCTTGACAAGATCAGTTCGCATCCGGATTCAACCGAACCGGTGGAAGCGATCAACTGGGGCATGATTGCGCTGCACGTGTTGGCCGTAACCCTGCTGTCGAACCTTGGCAAGATGTTCCCGGTGCTGTGCTACAAGCGAGAAGCGTCGCTGCGAGCGCGGATGGCGTTGTCGGTCGGAATGTGGCCGCGGGGCGAAGTGGGAGCGGGAATCCTCGTCGTTGCCCTGTCGTATCACATTGGCGGCCAGACGGTGCTGGTGGCGGTGATCTCATTGGCGCTGAATCTGGTGCTGACCGGCGGATTCATCGTGCTCGTGAAGAAACTTCTGGCGGGGGACGAACGGGCGCAGGCCGCCGCGTCCTGATAATTGCGGGTTCGGTTTGACCTATTCAGCTCAACCACAGGCCCAAAAACAGGCATTCCAGCGTGCCTTCGTAGGCAGATTCTCATTGTGGCAGAGCCGCGCTTGCGTTACGATTGTGCCCTTCGCGACCTCTCACTCACTCGAATTCATTTTCGGAGCGCTCATGCGTCTTTCTATCGTCCTCTTGGCCGGTCTTGCCATCGGATCCTCCGCATTCGCACAGTCGGTTCAGCAAGCCCCGCCGAGCCCGATTCTTGAAAACGGGAGGCTGATCTTTCCCGAAGGGGCCGACATTCCACGCTCGATGACGCAGGCCGAGCGCGACTACATGGCGCTTCATCCGGCCCAGCAGAATCCGTTTACGGATCGGGTTGGTGGCGTCCGCCCCCCCGGACCGATCGCGTGCCCGGGCGAGTACGCGCCAGCGCAGGCGATTCTGATGTCGTGGGACGGCACCACGCAGCAGAACGCGATTCTCGCGACGATGTGCAAGTACATCACGACAACCGGCAACGCCGATGCGTACATGGTTGTTGATACCGCGGCCGAGCAGACCTCGGCAACGACTTCCATTTCTGGCGCGGGCGCGAACATGTCGCGGGTGAAGTTCTTTATTCGTACGACGGATTCAATCTGGATTCGCGACTACGGCCCGCGCTTCATTTACATCGGAACCCGTAATGTGCCTGGGCAGGGTGCTGTCCGCGGCATCGTCGACCACATTTACAACCGCCCGCGTCCGAATGACGACGCTTTTCCGACCTGGTTTGGCCCTTCTGGTTTCCCAACCAAAAAGTTCGGCGTGTACGACCTCGGCATGACGCACGGTGGCGGCAATTACCACCTGGATTCGATCGGCCGGTCGTTCGCGACGCAGTTGATTGAGAACGAGAATCCGTCCCTGACTCCGACGGACATCATCAACACGTGGCATGACTTCCAGAACGTCAATACGACGATTTTGCCGCCGTTTCCAACGAGCATCGACAGCACGCAGCACATCGATATGTGGATGCAGATCATCTCGGACAATCGCGTGATCATCAGCGATTGGCCGAACAACGTCGGATCGACGCAGGATGTCATCTGTGACAACGCGGCGACGCAGCTGGCGGGCATGGGCTACTCGGTCTTCCGCACGCCGGCGCGTTCACTGAGCGGCGTTCACTATACCTACGCCAATATGGTGGTTTGCAACGATCTCGTGCTGCTTCCGACCTACACCAATTCCACAATGACAGGCGCGGGCCATAACGCGCAGGCGCTCGTGGCGGTTCAGCAGGCGTTTGACTTCAACGGCGACGGAATCCCGGATAAGACCATCGTTCAGGTTCCGTGCGACGCTCTGGCAACCTCGGCGGGTGTGATGCACTGCATCGTGATGCACATCCCGGCGCACACCGGCGCTCCGGGCGTCAACGGACAGTGCCCGACTGCTCACATCAGCACGCTGAACAGCGCGATGACGCTGACCCCGGGCCAGTCGTTCCCGCTCAGCTGGCTGACCGACGACGACAAGAACATCGGAACAATCGACATCCATTACTCGGCGAATGGTGGCGTGAGCTTTCCGCTGACCGTGGCCTCAAACATCGCCGACAGTGGAACGCTGAATTGGACGGTGCCGAATCACCCTTCCGCCAAGGCCCGGGTCCGGGTGACCGTGCGCGACCTCGACGGCAACGTCGGGACCGACATGAACGATATTAATTTCACCGTCAGCGGTACGCCCTGCCCCTCCGACCTCAATCTCGACAGCCAGGTCGACGACAGCGACTTCGTCACGTTCGCCAGTGCGTACGACGAGTACACATCGCTGCTGGGCGACTTCAACGGCGACGGCTTCACCGATGACTCCGACTTCGTGCTCTTTGCCGGCGCATACGACAACTTCACGTGCCCGTGAAGTTGAAGGGTCGGAATACGTTGTTTGAACGAAAGACGCGGGCGGCTTATTTCTTGCCGGCGTTCTTTACGTTGTCGCTCGATTCCTGCAGATCTTCGCCGAAACCTTTGGTTGCATTGCAGCCCAAGATCGTGATGGTGACGATCGCCGCGGCGGCGATCCCCAGAGCGCGGACGAGGGGGCGGACTTTGAGAGCGGGATGGTTGGTGATGTTGGTCATGATGGAAAGAATATCCACTTTGGGGGTGTTTGCAAACTGAGGGAGCGGTAAGTTCGCGCTCATGCTTGCAAACTTTCACGGCGGGGCAGATTCCGGCGTGGCCATGCCAATGTGCCGCACGAATGTGTTCGGAGGTTACGGGCAGACCAGTGCGTCGTACGCGGCGGCGAACAGCACGAAGTCGCTGTCATCAACGAAGGTATCCGCGTTGAGATCGCCCGGGCAGGAGGCGGGCGAAGCCGGGCAGGTCAGCGCGTCGTATGCGGACGAAAAGAGCACGAAATCGGAATCGTCGACGACGTCGTCGTTGTTCAGATCGCCCGGGCATGGCGCGAGCACGATGGCGTAATCCGCGACAACCGGAAGGTGATCCGAGACTGTCGTGAGAAGCTGCAGGACTTGCGTGCGGTTGGCCAGATCGGGGAGCGCGGTGTTGAACTGAGAGTTCACGCTGCCGCCGAAGGAGGATGTGCCGTTGTTGCCGAAGACGCCGTACGTGCCGGGGATGAGCTGGAAACCGTACTGGTTGAGGACGGCGTTGGTGACAAACTGGAAGTCGAAGCGGATATCGCAGGTCGTGGCCGATTCGGTCATCAAGCCGCGGAACGTCGAGGAGTTCGTCCACGTGTTGGCGGGATTGGCGGGGTCATTCGCCTTGCCGTTGCCGGCGGCCAGCAGCGTCTGGTAGGCGGTTTCGGTCCTGCCGCTGGTGAAGTTGAAGTCACCCGAATAGATGATGTGCGCACTCGGGCCGAGCAAGTCTGCGTCGGTGCGGATGGCCTGTGATTCCACGTTGCGCCGATTCTTGCTCGTCGCGTCGCTCGATGCCTTGTAGTGGCTGACGTAAATGTAGAAGTCGGCGTTGGATCCATGGCCGATCGGACGGAGCTGGTAGCGCATCGGCGCGCGGGCGGCGCCGGAGCCGCTTGCGGCGCCGACGACTTTGGCTTGAACCAACTGCATGGTCGTCGTGTTGTAGACAAGGCCGTTTGGGCCGCCACCGGTGCCGCCGGTGGTAGGGTCTTTGAGCGTGTCCGCGGCATACGTGTTCGCGCCGTAGATTGCGTTGAGCTGATCAACGATGTACGGCAGCGTCGCGGAATTTTGGAGCGTGAAGAGCGTGCCGTCGAGTTCCTGGAGTGAAAGCACGTCGATCGGCTGAGCGTTGCCGGCCAGGTGATAGTTGCCGATGCCCTGCATCACGGTGTCAAAGCCGGCGTTCGGCGCGACAATCCCAAGCCCTGAGCATTCGGTGTTGTACGTCACAACTCGGATCGCGCCCCGAGCGGTTGAAACCAGTGAACCGGCGCAGGCCGCGAACAACAGGGCCGAACGGATTGAAGATGACGACATAGTGGAGAATTCCCGGAAAGTGCGCCGCCCGCTCGGAGTTGAATCCGACGCGTTCATTGCGCGACATGAAAGTACGAAACGAGAAATCGGGCGGAATCGCCGTGCAAGACGGCGGGAGCCATTCTACCTGAAAAGCGTGCGCAGAGAAAGCACGGACAACGCAGGTCCGGCGTGGTTATTGCATGCTTTGCACAATTCTTCGAGGCTCGGCAGCCCATTCGACCGTGAAATTCCCGAGTTCAGGGGCAGACGTAGGCGTCGTATGCCGCGGCAAAGGCGACAAAGTCGCTGTCGTCGACGAAGGAATTCGGCACGAGATCAGCCGGGCAACCTGCGGGCATGGCCGGATCGGCGCAGCTGAAGAGGTCGTACGAAGTTGCGAAAAGCACAAAGTCGAGGTCATCGACGACGTGATCGTTGTTGAAATCCGCCGGGCAGGGATTGAGCGCCGCGACATCGCCGGTGATCACGAGGCCATAACCCTGAGTTCCGATGTTCACTGCCGTGCCAACCACATCCACGCGCCAGATGCCCGGAATCGGTGAAGCGAGAATTACGTGCTCGATGCAGTTGATCGCGTCGGCCGCGCCGCCCTGCTGACTCTGCCCGGTGGTCGCGTTGATCACGTTGCCGAGGTAGACGTTTCCGGCAGGGTCGATCACACGCAGGTCGATGTTGTTGACGGGCGCAAACGCCGTCGGAATGGTCGCGGGCGCGTCGGAGAATGCCATGGTGATCCGCAGTGTCTGCGCCGGACTCTGCACGACAAACGAGGTCGGTGAAACGAATGAGGTTGAGAGCGCGGAGCCCGAGGTGTTCCGAACGTCCTTGATGAGCAACTTGCGTGCATCGCCGAAGAGATACACCGCGTTGTCGAGCAGAATGCGCCCGAATCCTTCGTTCTTGTTCGGCGGCAACTGGTTTGGCGACGGATACGCCGTCATGTCAACCGCCGAATTCACGAGCATCGCGCGGAGCAGTGCGCCCGACGGCACGAGCGAATTCATGGGAACCTTGGTTCCGGTCGGGTAGAAGCCGTCGGTGAAATACTGACGCACCAGCGCAGCCGAACCGGCAACGGCGGGCGACGCCATCGAAGTGCCGGTCATGGTTGTTGTGCCGCAGGGAAGCGCAGCCGAGTTTGCGGAGATCGTGCTGCAGCCGGGAGCGAAGACTTCGGGCTTGCGCCGCCCATCGGCGGTCGGCCCGGCAAGCGTGCTGCACGATCCGGTCTGAGAGCCGCTGCCACCGGATTTGCCGACTGCTAGAACGCTCTTGGCATTCTCCGGGTTCTTCAGCGCGGTGAGATTGGTGGAGGCGAAGCAAACGAGGTTGTCCTCGCGGTTATAGCTGAACAGATCGATTGCGCGGCAGATCGCGTTGTACGCGGTCGTTCCGTCGTCGCCCCAACTGTTTGTGTGAACGGTTGCGCCTTGGTCGGCGTGGAGCGTCAGATATGTGTCGATCGGGAACGTGGCGATCGGACTCGAATATGTGCGGAAACAGATTTTCGCGTTGTAGGCGATGCCCCGGGTGTTGTCGTCGACGTTGCCGACCTGATTGCCCATCGCGGTCCCGGCGACGTGCGTGCCGTGCGTGTTGTTCACGAGCGTGACGTTGTACGCGACGACCTTGCGGTGCGTCGGGAACGTGCCTGGCGTATTTGCGGTGGTGATCGGCACTGCGGCATCGACGAACGAGCAGTGGCTCGGCTGGAAGCCCCCGTCCATGATGCCGATGATCTGGCCTTCGCCCCGGATTCCGACGTCGTACATGGGCGTGCTGTTGGTCACATTGGTCTGGACGATCCAGCGCGTGTTGAGGTTGCTGCGCTCGGTCATCTCCGGCAGTTCTTCGACAAACCGGATAGAGTCCACAGATGCGAGATCGCCCACGCGTGCAAGCGGAAGGCGGATTTCGATCGTCTCCATCCCCGCGATGCGCACCGCATCTTCCACGCTCGCGCCTTGGATCTGCTTGATCGCCCCCCGCGCCGCTTCTGGTGCGGCGCCGTCGAACAGATACGCCTGCACAAGGACAAAGCCATCGCGGGCGATTTCCTTGCGCGCATTGGAGTCGAACGCCCGCGTGCCGATTTCGGGTTCGAGCTTCCAGGCCGCCTGCCACTCCCCGGCCCAGCGGACGAAGTCGAGAGCCGCGACGGCGTCGAGATCGGCGCGTGAGAGATCGACGAGGTACGAATTCGCCGGGAGGTAGTCACCGAGCTTGACGCCCGTCTGTGTCAGGAGAGCCCGCTGGTGGTCGTTGATTGGACCGGACAACTGGAGGACATATCGAGTGTCCGGCTTCGTCGGCGCACGGAGCACTCCGGGCTCGCCCCCGGCCGGGCGCTTCAGCACGCTTGGGAGCGAATCGGTTCTGACCGTACCCGTCCGCAGGCTCAGGGTGCCGACCTCGGGCGCAAAGGCCCGATCGGGGGCGAAATCCTGCTGCGCCAACGCCACGCTCGAAAAGGCGAGCCCGACGAGGCAAAGAAGGGTGCGAATTGCCAAAACGGGGGGGTTTTTGGGGTTCACTGTCCCGTTTTATAACAGGTCGGGCCGTGCCGGCCAAGCGAATTTCGCCCCTGATTGCGGGTTCGACGGAATCTTTATGTGCAAAGCAGCACGTCGTACAACCGCACGAAGATCTGGAAATCGAGATCGTCCGTCAGGCCGTCGCCATTGAAGTCGGCGCCGGTGTAGGCACCTCCGGGCGAGATGAGTTCGTTGTAGGACTGGATGAACAACTGGAAATCTGCGTCTTCGACCACGGAATCAGCGTTCAGGTCGCCCGGGCACTGGATGCGCCCGTGGAGATAGTCGCCGGCGTGCTTGAGGTTGATGACGCCGTAGCCGAAGATGTCGTTGCGAGGAGCCTCGCCGGGCTGGTCGGCGGTGCGTTCGAGCACCCAGCGAACGGTTTGCGGCGTGAGAGCGGGGCGGCCGGCCGAGGGAACAAACGCGCCAAACAACGCACCCGCAGCGCCGGCGACGTGCGGGCATGCCATCGACGTGCCGTCGTACGAGTCGTACCCGTGACCCGCGGGCGCGCGAGTGATTGACTCGTTCACTCCGTCGCTGGCGATCAGTTCATCGCCGACGGATTTTTGAACATACCAGACCGGGCGGAAATGGTCGTAGGTGATTGCGGGCTGGTACCCGGACTCAAGATCGCTCGAGAGCACGACGCCGATCGCGCCGGCATCCCATGCGTTTTCGATCACGTAATCGGCCGGGAAGAAGAGGCTGTCGCGGATGTGCGCGATGTTTCCCGACACTTCACTGGGGAAGTCGGTATAGAACCAGCCGTAGTCACAGAAGATATTGCGGCCCGTGCGCGGATTGTCCTGTGAGCCGGGCACATGCGTCGCGGGGCGCGTTTTGATGCCGAAGGTGATCTGCCAGCCGCTGACTGGAATGGTCGATTCAACTTCTGTGCCCGGTGCTGCAACGCTGATCGTGGGGCCGAAATTGCTGAACCAGGCCGGATCGTTGATTTCTGTGACGGCCGCAACGCTCATGACGTTGTTCATGCTCGCGGGATAGTGAGGCACATCGGTCGTCTGGTTTCCGGCCGCGGCGATCGGGAGGCATCCGGCGGCAAACGCGGCGTTCATGGCGTCCTGCATGGCCTGGGAGTAGTCGGTGCCGCTGAAACTCATGTTGATTGCTTTGGCGCCTTGCGAGACCGACCACTGCACTCCAGCGATGATGTCGGACCACTCACCCACGCCGGCGTTGCTCAGCACCTTCGCGACGACGAGCGAGAGCGAAGGGCCGACGCCGACGACCCCGATGTCGTTGTCGAGCGCGAGCATGGTTCCGGAAACGTGCGAACCGTGGGAATTTCCATCGAAGAAAGTTTCGCCCGCGACGAAGCTCATCGACGCAAACGGAACGGGAAGATCCGGATGTCCGGTATCAAATCCGGTATCGAGCACTGCGACTTTGGCTCCGGCGCCTTTGCCGTATGAAGCCCAGAACTCCGGTGCTTGAATGTGCGAGATTCCCGATGGAGTGGTTTGCGATTCAATGCGTACAGAACCATCGGGCTCGGCGTAGCGCACGCCGGGTGTGGCACGAAGGCGTGCCAGCACATCGTCGGTGTTCGCGGCGGGCACTTCAAATGCGTGCAGGCCCAGTACAAGGTCGTAGCTGCGGAGAAGACGTGTCGCACCAGCGGCAATCGCGAGCGCGGGGGCTTGGCCGCGGGCTGCATCAGGTTCGAAGCGCACGAGAATCCGGCGAGTGGGGGCGCCGGCTTGCGCAAAGAAAATCCCTGCGCCGGGTTCGGTCTGTCCAAAGCCGTAGAGGAACGGCGCGGGCGTGTTGCGCAGCACCTCGGAGCGGACGCCGGCAAATGCCGCAACGGCGCACCCGGACAGCGCGGCGAAGGCCGCGAGACGGCAGGGAACGTTCATATCCATACTCCCCGAGATCCGCCGATGGTGGCGGCTGTGTTGTCGGACCCGGACCACGATTGAGATCAGCGCCCTCGGGCCCTGCGAAGCACCCGAGCCCAAAGCCCGCGAACGGGGCATTGCATAGTTATTCCACCACGCGTGTCAAGTGTTCCCAAAACGGTCGAGAGTTTTCCTGATGCCCGATTTCAGCCCGGGTCCAAAGCGCTGTGACTCATGTGTGGAAGCCCGATCAGCAATTGTGCGATCAGCCCGGTCCAGCCGGTCTGATGGCTCGCGCCGCAGCCTCGCCCGGTGTCGCCGTGGAAATACTCGTGAAATGGAACGAGATCGCGCCAATCTGCGTTCTTGTTGAAAAGGTCCAAATCGCCAAAGACCGCGCGTTTGCCCTTTGCATCGCGCCGGAAGATGGCACACAGCCGCCGCGACAACTCTTCCGCAACTTCGGAGAGATTCATCATGTTGCCCGAGCCGGTGGGGCACTCCACCTTGAACACGTCGCCGTAGTACTCGTGGAACTGCTTGAGCGCGAGGAGGATTAAGTAATTGACGGGCATCCAGATGGGTCCGCGCCAGTTGGAATTGCCACCGAAGAGATCGGTGCGGGATTCGCCGGGCTCGTAATCGAGGCGATACGTCGCGCCGTCGAGATGCAGCACCAGCGGATGCTTCTCGTGATATTTTGAAACGGCGCGGATTCCGTACGGCGAGAGGAACTCGTTCTCGTCGAGCATGCAGGCGAGCATGCGACGGAGTTGATCTTCGCGGACCATGCCGAGAATCAGCTTGCCCGTCGGCCCGGCCGTGACCATCGGCTGCACACTCTGGATGAGATCAGGCCGGTGATCGATGAACCATTGGCGGCGCCGATTGAAGCCCGGGAAGCGGTCAAACGTGTCTGCGTTCACGGTCGAAGCGCCAAAGAGCGGCACGAAGCCGACCATGGTTCGCGCCCGCACCGGTTCGCGGCTTCCGTCGGGGTGGGTGAGATGGTCGTAGAAGAATCCGTCGTTCGCGTCCCAGAGCGAATCGTGAGGAGAGGTCACGCTGTTCATCGCGTTGGCGATGTAGATGTAGTGTTCCCAGAATTTGCTCGCAAGGTCTTCGTATGCGGAGTTGCGCTCGGCCAGCACGAGCGCGGTCGAGAGCATGCTTTTGGCGAACGCCGCCATCCAGCTTGTTCCGTCCGCCTGGCCGAGCATGTAGCCCGGGGGCAGCTTGTCGCGATCGAACGCGCTGATGTTGTCCATCCCCAGGAAGCCGCCGTGGAAGATGTTGTTTCCCTGCGAATCCTTGCGGTTAACCCACCATGTGAAGTTGAGCAGGAGTTTGTGGAAGATGCGCTCGAGGAAGCCGTAGTCGGCCGTACCCGTGCGTTCTCGATCGATCTCGAACACAGCTCGTGCGGCAAGCGCGAAAATCGGCGGGTTGACGCTGTTGAAATCCCACTCGTACGCGGGGATCTGCCCGCTGGGGTGCATGTACCACTCGCGCAGCATGAGTAGCAACTGCTCCTTTGCAAACTGCGGATCAACGTGCGCGAGCGCGATGCAATGGAAACCCAGATCCCACGACGCGAACCAGGGAAACTCCCACTTGTCGGGCATCGAGATCACGTCGCGGGCAAAGAGATGTGTCCAATCGTGATTGCGGCCCTCTTTGCGGCTTGGCGACGGCGCCGGTTGTGCTGGGTCACCGCGCAGCCAGTCCTGCACGACGTAGTGGTAGTACTGCTTGGACCAGAGCATGCCTCCGAATGCCTGGCGTGCGATGAGGCGAGCGTCGTCATCGAGCGAAGCGGGGAGCACCGACTTGTAGAAATCGTCGGCCTCGGCTTTTCGTTCGGCCAGCGAACGATCGAACGAAGCGAAGGCGTCGGCCTCGAGCTTTATTGAGCGGGCGCTGAGGCGAAGGCGGATGATGAATTGCTGGCCGGGCGCGAGATCGCGCGCGTAGTGTGCCGCGGCCTTTGTGCCGCGGGATGCGGGGTTGACGGCCTGCTTGCTGCCCCGAATCACATATTCGTGGAACGCGTCTTTGACAAACGGGTTCTTGGACTTGAACCCAAAGAGGCGTTCGTAGTTGGTTTCATTATCGGTGAAGAGGAGTTCGTCGGGCTTCTCGCAGCGGAGGTCGTATTCGCCGATTTCCCAGTGCGAAGCGCCGATGGTGTTGTCGTTGGCTTTCTCGAGCGAGGGCCGGCGCGTATCCCAACCCCATGACCACGAGTTGCGGAACCAGAGCGTCGGCAGGACATGGATCGGAGCGGCGTCGGGGCCGCGGTTTGTGATGACGATGCGGATGAGCAGGTCTTCCGCTCCCGCCTTAGCGTACTCGATATCGACATCGAAGTAGCGGTTCGATTCGAAGATACCGGTATCCGCGAGCTCGTACTCGGGTTGCGAGCGGTCGCGTTTCTTGTTTTCATCGCGCAGCTTCTGATACGGAAACTCGGCGTGCGGGTACTTGTAGTTGAACCGCATGTACGAATGCGTGGGCGTGCTGTCGACGTGGTGGTAGTACTCCTTCACGTCTTCGCCGTGATTGCCCTCCGTGCCGGTAAGGCCGAAGGGACGCTCTTTCAGGATCTGGTCTTTGCCGTTCCAGAGCGAGAGCGCGAAGCAGAGATATTGATGCCGGTCGCAGATTCCGGCGAGGCCGTCTTCGTTCCAGCGATAGGCGCGGGCGTGTGCCTGATCGTGCGGGAAGTACTCCCACGCGCTTCCATCTGCGCTGTAGTCTTCGCGCACGGTTCCCCACGCGCGATCTGAGACGAAAGGACCCCAGCGATTCCAATGCCCCATGCGGGCGTTCGAGAGTTTGAGTCTCTTGCCTTCGGCGGTGTCGTAGATTGAGGCGTTGGTCATCGGGATTGGACCATGGGAATATCGATCACTTCTCGGTCACGATTGGGTCGCTCCAGCCGCCGCCGGGGATGAGGCGAGGCGGAAGCGAAGGGCCCCACGTGCCGGGCTCATAGGTATGGACGGGCGGCGCGGCCTTGAGCATGGGATCCACGATGCGCCAGGCTTCTTCGACCGAGTCTTCGCGTGCGAAGAGTGTCGCGTCGCCGATCATCGCGTCACCCAGGACCCGTTCGTACGCCTCCATGTCTTCGGGCAGGGGCTGGCGTGTCGCGAGCATCTCGCTCTTCACTGACGACTTCTCGTCCGCGGACGGAACGTTGGCGCCGATCGCAACCGTCATGTCCGGGCTGATGCGGATGCGCACCGTGTTGCACGCGAGGTCGTAGCGGTTGAACATCGTGGGGGGCTGCTTCAGGCGAATGAGCACTTCGGTGCAGGTGACCGGAAGGCACTTGCCGGCGCGGAGGAAGAAGGGCACACCCCGCCAGCGCCAGGAATCGACCTCCAGCCGAATCGCCCCGTAGGTCTCGACCTGTGAGTCCTTTGCGACGCCGGGCTCGGAGGTGTAGCCCCGGAACTGGCCGCGCGCGACATCGGCGGGCATAAGCGTCGGGATCGCGCGGAGCACTTTGATCTTTTCGTCACGGATGGATTCACTGTCGGTGCGCACCGGCGGCTCCATCGCGAGATTCGTGAGCACTTGGAACAGATGGTTCTGCATCACGTCGCGGATCGCGCCGGTCTGGTCGTAGAACGCGCCGCGCCCCTGCACGCCGAAGCTTTCGGCCATCGTGATCTGCATGCTGTCGATGTAGGTGCGGTTCCAGAACGGCTCGAAGAGCGAGTTCGCGAAGCGCGAGAAGAGCATGTTGTGAACCGGGCGCTTGCCGAGGTAGTGATCGATTCGGAAGATAGACTTCTCATCGAACACGCTCAGCAGAATTGCGTTGAGCTTGCGGGCGGATTCGAGATCGGTGCCGAAAGGCTTTTCGACGATCACGCGTCCTGAATCTGAACAGCCGGTTTTGGCGAGTTGCTCGACCAGCATCCCGAAAAGCACGGGCGGAATGGCGAGGTAGTGTGCCGGAAACTTTGATGAACCGAGTTCTTTCTTGAGCGCAACGTACGTCGCGGGCTCGCGATAGTCGCCGTCAACATAGCGAAGCAGCCCGCAGAGCTTCTCGAAGGAGGGCGCATCGAATTTGCCGTACTTTTCGATGCCGTCCTTGGCGCGGGCCTTGAGCTGTTCGAGATTCCAGCCGGCTTTCGCGACCCCGATGACGGGGACGTTGAGCGTGCCGCGTCGGACCATGGAGATGAGCGCCGGGAAAATCTTCTTATGCGCAAGATCGCCCGTGGCTCCGTAGAAGACCAGGGCGTCGGAACGTGCGACCGTCATGAACTGCTCCGGACAAAGCTGGGGGAGAACCGAGGTTCAACACGGAGTACCACGGAGAGAAACACGGAGAAAGGTAGAGGAATGAGCTAGTGTGCGGGCTTTTCGTGGTGGCCGCCGAACTCAAATCGCATTGCGGACATCAACTTGTCCGCGAAAACGCCTTCGCCTCGCGATGAGAAGCGTTCATAGAGCGATGCCGTTAGCACATGAGCCGGAACGGCTTCGTCGATCGCGGCTTTGATGGTCCATCGACCTTCACCGGAGTCTGAGACCTTGCCGGTGAACTTGGCAAGGTCTGAGTCCTTGGCGAGCGCGGAGGACGTGAGATCGAGGAGCCACGAGGCGACGACGCTGCCCCGGCGCCAGACTTCGGCGATATCGGGGAGGTTCAGGTCGTACTGATAGTGCTCTGGATCGCGGAGGGGCGTCGTCTCGGCGTCGATCGCGTGATCTTTCTTGCCGATGTTCGCGGCCCGGAGGATGCCAAAGCCCTCGGCATACGCCGCCATCAGGCCGTACTCGATTCCGTTGTGGACCATCTTGACGAAGTGGCCCGCGCCGCTGGGGCCGCAGTGGAGGTAGCCGTTTTCGGCGGTGCCCGCGACCTTGTCGCGCCCGGGCGTGCGGTCGATCTCGCCGATGCCCGGCGCGAGCGTCTTGAAGATCGGGTCGAGGCGCTTCACGGCGGCATCGGGTCCGCCGATCATCATGCAGTAGCCGCGTTCAAGGCCCCAGACGCCGCCGCTGGTTCCAACGTCGAGATAATTGATCTTGCGGGGTTCGAGTTCCTTGGAGCGCCGAATGTCATCGACGTAGTAGGAGTTGCCTCCATCGATGATGGTGTCGCCGCTTTCGAGGAGCGGGAGGAGATCGGCGATCGACTTATCTACGACGGCAGCGGGGACCATGAGCCAAACCGCGCGGGGCGTGTCGAGCTTCTTGACAAAGTCAGCGAGCGATGAAGTGCCGGTAGCCTTTTCCTTTTCGAGATCCTGCACGGCCTTCTGCGACATGTCGAAGACCACGCACTGGTGCCCGCCCTTGATGAGGCGGCGGACCATGTTCGCTCCCATGCGGCCGAGTCCGATCATTCCGAGTTGCATTCGATGCTCCTGTGTGCGGGCAGTATGACAGGTTTCTGGTCTAAGCGTCAGCGGGACTTTTTCGTTGTGCGGCCGCGCTTGGATGGATGCTCCCAGAGACGGAAGCCGCCGACAAAAGCATTGGCATTGTCGCCCGGGCGGCAGAGCCTGGGCAACACATCGAGGCGTTTTACGTTGCCGCCGCCGATGACGACATCACCGGGTTCGAGCGCGGCGATCAGACGTTCGACGACGTCGATAACATGTTGTTTCCACTTGCGTTCGCCGAATTTCTCCAGCCCGCGGATGCCGACGTAATCCTCGAAGGTGTGCTTCTTATACGGAAGGTGCGCGAGCTCCATCGGCGCAAGGACGCCATCGACGATCATCGCGGTGCCAAGCCCTGTACCCAAGCCGAGGAAGAGCATGCGGCCGCCGTTGTAGCTTCCGAGCGCCTGCATTGCGGCGTCGTTGACGACCTGTACCTTTTTCTTGAACGTCTTGGCGAAGTCGAAGCCCATCCATCCATTTCCGAGGTTCTTCGGGTCGGAAAAGATGTGGCTGTCCGTCACGGGACCGGGATAGCCGATCGAGATGGCTTCGTACTTCCAGTCGCGCGTTATCTTCTTGACGCCTGCGACCATTTTCTGGGGCGTCATCTTCGGGCCCGAGACAAACTGGCGATGGTCTTTCACGCCGGTTGCGAGAACTTTGACGTGCGTGCCACCGACATCGATCACGAGAATCTTCATCAACCCTCCGGCGTGCGTCCGCTTCGCGAGGGCGAGAGCGGCAGGTGATTGTCCGCAATATGGGTGCCGGAAACAAGAGAGGGGCGAATTCCGTCGGTTGGGCAGCACCGGCTATCGGTAATCGCCATCATCCCACAGGGCCAGATCGGTGACCTGGTCGGCACGCAGTGCTCCGGCGTGCGCATCGAAAAACGCGGCATTGGTTGAACCGTTGTGGCGGCCGGGAGCGATGCGCTGCGCGTTGGCCGGCGTATCAGCGGGGCCGGCCAGGGCTCCCTTCAAGTGCGTTTCGCTCCAAACGTCATAGAACTGCGAGACTTGGAGCGTACTGGGATTCCCGTTGAGCCAGTTGCTGGCGCGAAGCTCGTCGCTGTCGTCGTTGAAGCACGTGAGGTAGATCGTTCTGGATGGATTGCGCACCAGATCGAGGGGTGCAGGGGGCTTGGTGCCTCCGACCACGCCGGGAGCGCGGAACTTGAAGCCGTTGGCGACATAGTGAAGAGTGTGCCGGTCTTTCGGCCGGGCCGGATCGCGGTAGTAGGGGGCACCGACGAAGCGGTCGTCATTGACGCCGCCGGTTTTGTCGCGGGTGGTTGCAAGGGGGTCGAGGTATGGGCGCAAGTTGAAGGCCCAGGAAATCGTCACCTTTTCTGCGTCGGTGAGAGCTGGAGTTGAGTTGAGCGGGACCGCGGGAATCGAAAGATCCGACGTGCCGCACTCGCGCGGGACGATTCGCTTGGAATCGTCGGCGTACATGTTCAGGGCTGTCGCGATTGAGCGTTGATTGGAGAGGCAGACGGCAGCGCGGCCGGCAGCGCGAGCGCCCTTAAGCGCCGGGAGCAGTACGCCGATCAATACGCCAATGACAGCGATGACCACCAACAGCTCGATGAGCGTGAAGGCTTTCGGCGGAATCCTGATGTGCAACCGCGCCACGATTGAACCAGCCTATCCGACATCGCCCGCAGCACAATCCCCTTAATGCGGCTTGGAACTGGGAATTCGTGCGCCACCCTTGACCACGCACGAAATCCGCTCGAGTTCGGTGACATCCTTCGTCGGATCACCCTTGACCGCGACGAGGTCGCCTGCCTTGCCTGGTTCAATGGTGCCGATCTCCTTATCGAGCGCGAGAAGTTCCGAAGCAACGACGGTGGCAGAACGAATCGCTTCGGTCGGCGTCATGCCGCCTTTGACCATGAGCGCGAATTCACGTGCATTTTCGCCGTGCGGGCTGACGCCGGTATCAGTTCCAAAAGCAATCTTGATGCCCGCCTCGTGACTCTTTCGGAACATCTCCATCGCGTGCGGGCCGACGATTCTCGCCTTTTCCGCGACCTGCGGCAAATAGAACCCGGGCTTTTCAGCATTGGCAACCACCGTCGCGACGGCAAGCAAGGTCGGAACGTGATAGCAATTGCGACCCTTAAAGAGCGCGATCGAATCGTCGTCGAGGTACGTGCCGTGCTCGATCGAATCGACGCCCGCTTTGATCGAAGCGTTGATGCCGTCAACGCCGTGCGCGTGTGCCGCGACCTTGCGCTGGAGCGAGTGCGCGGTCTTCACGATCGCGGCAAGCTCATCGTCGAAGTACTGCTGCGCGAGGCCGGCCTTTGCGGGCGAGAGCACGCCGCCGGTTGCCGTTACCTTGATCCAGTCGGCGCCAAGTTTGACCTGATGCCGAACAGCCTTCATGCACTCGTCCGGACCGTCCGCGATTCCGTCTTCGGGAGTTTGCGGAGCGAGGAGTTCCTGGCGCAGTCCGGTTGTTCCGTCGCCGTGACCACCGGTGATGCTGATCGCGTGACCTGCCGCGACGACGCGCGGACCGATCACAAAGCCGTCGCGTATCGCATCCCGCAGACCCAGGATGACAGTCGGCCGGCCCGCACCGAGGTCGCGGACGGTCGTAAAGCCTGCATCCAGATTCCTTCGTGCGTACACCGCGGAACGAAGGGCGAGGTACCCGTCGGATTCGGTCATGTCCCGCATGCGCAGCCCAGCATCAAATTCCATCGTGAGATGCACGTGGCAATCGATGAGCCCGGGCAGCACATATTGCTCGCGGAGATCCACTTCGTCGATCACGGGCGAAGTCTTGTCGGCGCTGAGATCCTGCGCTTCAAAGCCATCACGGACCGAATCAATGATTCCATTTTTAATGACGACGGTCTGCTTTGCCTTCGCGGGCTGACCCGGAACTGCGAGCAACGTGCCGCAGCGGACAAGTGTGTAGTGGTTTGGAGCCGGTGAAGGTGGCGCGGGCTGCGCGAGGGCGCTCGAAGTCGAAACTCCCGCACATGCGATAAGCGTCAGAATGCCCTGCGTCAAACGTGAGAAGGTGGCCATGAACGTTCCTTGTGCGAGGTCAGAGTGGGACGCTTGACGAGAATGACCGGAAACATAGAGCGAATTGCGAAGTCAGCGTTTTGGGGGCGGCCCCGACGCGAGAGTCGGATCCTGAACACAGCGAAAGCCGACGTGATTGCTGCCGGTCATTTCTTCGCCCTTGCCCCGCGTTCCTTCCATATAGCGAGTGCAATATTGATCGGTGCAGAGAAACGAGCCGCCCTTTTGCACGCGTTTCTTTTCGCCCGGCTCGGCCGGGTCGTACGCCGACGACGGGCCTTTCGGATTTTTGATCACCGACGCCGGCCCTCCCGCGGCAAGCACCTGGCGCGCGAATGTGTCGGGCCGGTACCAATCGCTGCACCATTCCCACACGTTCCCGGCAACGTCGTAGAGCCCGTACCCGTTGGGCGGGAACTGCTTGACTGGCGCGATACCGGCGAAGCCGTCTTCGCCCTTGTCCTTCATCGGAAACGTGCCTTGATAGGTGTTCGCCATGAACTTGCCATCGGGGCGCAGTTCATTGCCCCATGCGTAGACATCGCCGCCGCGGCCGCCGCGAGAGGCGAATTCCCATTCAGCTTCAGTGGGCAATCGCTTTCCGGCCCATTTGCAATATGCGACGGCGTCGGGATAGGCAATGTGGACGACGGGGTAGTTGTCTTTGCCTTCAATCGACGTATCCGGCCCTTCAGGATGTTGCCAGTTCGCGCCGTGCTGATAGCGCCACCATTGATAGTGATCGGAGAGCGAAATGGGTTTGTCGGTCGGAGTGAAAACGGTCGAGCCCGCTTTCAAATTTTCCGGCGGCGCGGTCGGGAACTCTTCTTTCGTCGGGGCCTTTTCGGCGACCGTCACATAGCCGGTGGCTTTTACAAATGCCGCGAACTGGGCGTTCGTGACTTCGGTGATGTCCATCCAGAAACCATCGACGTAAACGTGATGAACGGGGCGTGCGTCGGGCATCGAGTCGGGGCCGCCGCAGACGAGGGGGGTCGGGTCATCGGAGCCCATTGAATATTCGCCGCCGGGAATCCAGACCATGCCGGGAGGGGCGGGGGTTGGCGCGGGCGCTTTGTTTTCGATCGTGGCACCGAAGCCTGCCGGAACACTTGTCTGCGCGTTCCGCGGTTGAGCAACTTGTGCGAAGGTGAGCGCATTGAGGCCCAGCGCGAGCACGGAAAAACCTCGCGCGCCGCGCAGCAAAGTTCGGAAAAGAGCGATTGGAATGCGTTGATGAATTGCGGGCAAGCTGCCTCCGTGCTCCATCTTACCGGAAGAAGCGAGACTCCGATGCGGGCCGTTTAATATGCATCAAGCAGGCATTCGCCGCACATCGACGCCCCCCTGAACGAGCACGTCGCGAACACGACGCACGAATTCCGGCGCGCCTGGAGTGTCTGAATGCAGGCAAATCGTGACGGCGTGAACCGGGATCGAAGTTCCGTCAGATGCGGTCACGCGATTTTCTCGCGCGATTGAGAGTGCCTGTGCCGCGGCATCGGCGGCGGACTCAAGAAGTGCGCCGGGTAACCTTCGCGAGCGCAGTGTGCCATCTCGTTCGTAACGACGGTCGGCAAAGGCTTCGGCGGCGACTTTGAACCCTTGTTCGCGCCATCGCGCGAGGCCGGCGGCATCTGCCTGGCCCATGAGAACGGAATCGGGTGCGATGTTTTTTGTGGCATGCGCGATGGCGTCGGCGACGTCGAGATTTTTCATTGCATCGTGGTAAAGCGCGCCGTGAGGCTTCACGTGTGAGAGCATTGCTCCCTGCACGTTCTTGATTGCAGCAAGAAAATCGCGTAACTGCGACGCGACGAACTGTTCCACATCGCGTGGGCCGAGGCCGAGTGAATCGCGGCCGAAGCCGGCGCGATCCGGGTAGGAAGGATGGGCACCGATTCCGATGTTGCGTTCTACGCACGCGCTGGCGAGTCGGGTGATTGTCGCGGCATCACCGGCGTGCCCGCCGCAGGCGATGTTGGCGGAGGTGACGGAATCCAGGAGGGCGAGTTCCGTCGCTTCGTCGATGACGTTCTCGCCGAGGTCGCAGTTGAGATCGATGATGGTCATTCGAGCTCTTCTCCCTGTGTGTTGGGAAGGAAGAAGAAGATGATCGCGCCGGCGAGAAACAGCAGGCCAAGGAACGCAAGTGCAATTCCTAGTCCGAAGTTTTCCGAAAGCGCGCCGATGGCCGTCGGCGCAATCGCGCTCACGCCCCGCCCGAAGTTGTAGCAAAGCCCCTGCGCCGTGGCCCGAACCCGCGCCGGGAAAAGTTCGGCGAGTAACGCGCCAAAGACGCTGAAGAACCCGTGTCCGAAGTACCCGATGATCGGGCCGACAGCGAAGAGCAGCCACTTGTTGCCGGAACTGAGCCCGAAGATCGGTGTGAAGACCGCGGCGCCGACGGTAAAGACGACGAAGATGGTTCTGCGGCCGAAGCGCTCAGCCAAGAAACCGAAACTGAAGTAACCCAGAAACGCGCCGATCTGAATTGAAACGATCCAGGCCGTGGATTGCACGAACTCGATTCCCGCGCCGCCCTTTTCGGGCGGCATCGCGAGGAAACCGGGGATCCAGGTGAAAAGTCCCCAGAAAGCGCACATGAGTGACGTGGTGAGTAAGCACGCGGTGAACACACGCGAGCGATAAGGGGGCTGTGCGAGAACCGAAACAGTCTCGCCGAATCCGAGTCGCTTGCCCGACGATTCGAGCCACACTTGCGGCTCGGGGACGCTTCGTCGAATCCAGAGCACGACAAGGGCCGGCGCGGCGCCGACAACAAAAAGCGGGCGCCACCCCCAGGTTGGAATGATCGCGGCAGCGAGTACGGCCGCGAGGATGTAGCCGAGCGCCCAGCCGGACTGCATCACGCCGATGGCGCGGCCGCGCTGCTTGGGATCCCATGTCTCGGCGATGAGGACCGAGCCCGCGGCCCATTCGCCACCCATGCCGATTCCGACGAGTAGCCGCCAGAAGATCAATGCTTCCAGACTGCGCGATGTTGCGCACAGCGCCGTGCAAACAGAATAGATGAGAATCGAAATCGAGAGCGCACGCACGCGTCCGATGCGATCGGCGACAACGCCGAAGGCCATGCCGCCAAATGCCGAAGCAAGAAGCGTCACTGACGCGATCAAGCCGCTTTGCGTTCCAGTGAGATTGAAGTCCGCCTTAACCGTCGTGAGCGCGAGTGCGTAGAGCATCACGTCCATGCCGTCGAGCATCCAGCCTGCGCCGCCGGCGATGAGCGCCTTTCGCGCATGGGGCGTGGCGCTCGTCCACCAGTAGAGCGGGGATCGTTCGGATGGCAAGGCGGCGTCGGTCATGGGAAGTGGGGTGGAAGCACTCTACTCAATTCCGCTTCGGACGAGGCGAAGAGCTTGCGGGCTTCGTCCACCGAGAGGCGCTCGAATCGCACGGTTTCACGGGGCCTGAGCTGACCTAACACCGGAAGATCGACACTGGCGATGCAGGCGATGGAGGGATATCCGCCGGTTGTCGGATGATCGACGCCCAGGATTATGGGTTGCCCATTCTCGGGAACTTCGATAACTCCGTGCGTCATGCCTTCGCTCGTCATGCGACCGGCGCACAAGGAGGCGATCACATGTCCTTCAAGTCGGATGCCGGCGCGATCGGATTGGTTTGAGACTGAAAACTCTGAATTCCAGAATGCATCGGCCGCGTCGCGGTGGAATCGGCCTTCGATCGGCGCCTCGATTGCGCGGAGCGTTCGACGGTGGAGAAGGTCGGTCCCGAGTGTCCGTGCGTCGAGCGGCGAGGTGTTTGCAGCCGATTCTTCGTACTGAAGAACATCGTCTGTCTTTAGGGTGCGACCTTCGTATCCGCCGAAGCCCGCGGCAAGATGCGTAGAGGCGCTGCCAAGCACTGCTTGTACTCTTATTCCGCCTTGCACGCTCAAATAGATCCGGCAGCCTCGCCGCACCGGACCGATGCGAAGTTGTTCGCCGGCACGTATGCGAACCGCTTGCCACATACGCAATTCGCCAGCGTCGGTCGCCGAAACCTCTCCGACTCCGCCCGTCACCGCGATCAACGAATCTTTTTCAAATGCAAAGCGTCCGCCGGTGAGTGTGAATTCAAGTGCTGCGATGTTGTCCGCATTTCCGACAAGTCGGTTGCCGATGCGCAGCGAGAGCTTGTCCGCCGCGCCCCCGATCGCGACACCCAGTGACGTGAAACCGCTGCGACCAAGATCCTGCACGGTCGTCAGCATTCCCGGCTCGAGTACGCGCAGATTGGCGGTCATCGCTGCTCTCTCTCTGCGAGTGCCGCGAATTGTGCCGCGTCGATCGGAACAAAGCGCACGCGATCGCCGGGTGCAAGAAGCGACGGCGCGCCTCGCGAAACATCGAACATTTGCAACGGAGTGCGGCCGATCAGCTTCCAGCCTCCAGGAGTTTCACGCGGATAGATCCCGGTCTGATCGCCCGCGATTCCGATGCTGCCAGCCGGAACGCGGACGCGCGGACGTTCGTGCCGCGGTGCGCGCAAGTGTGGTGGCAATCCGGTCAGGTATGGAAAGCCGGGTGTGAATCCGATGAACGCGACGGAGTAATTTGCCGCCGCGTGCTGCTTTGTCAATTCAGTGCCGCTCAACCCGCAGTGGGAAGCGACCTGATCAAGATCCGGCGCGAATGCGGGTTCGTAACAAACGGGAAGTTCGACGAGAGGCGGAACGACCGACTTGCCTGTAGCAACAGCATTCAAAATCGATGAACGCACCCGCGCTTCTGCGGTCTCCAAATCAGACCGAATATCAAATCGCACCAACAGCGTCGCGTAAGCAGGCGTGACATCGATCACGCTGGAAACTCGCTCGCGCTTGATTGACTCAAATGCATCTCGAACGCGCGCGAGCGCCGCATCAGACGCTTCGTCGCCGAACGAAACCCGCAGGCAGCAGTCTCCAAGCCACGAAATCATCGGATTTGGAAGGGCGGGGGTGCTTTCGGGGCCTGAATCGGGCATTCACCGCAGTCTAATGGGATCTGAAAGTGGTTGTTGCCTCGGTACCTGCCGTCAAAATGCTGTTGACTGCGTCCGGCTGACCGGTACACTTCTTTCAGCATCAAGAGTCCCGGGAAGGCATATTCCCGGGCGGCAACCGAGCTGTTCAACAGTCGCGGTGCCGGAGCCAGCCTTGGGAATCGCCAAAAGCGGTTGTCCGGGGAACGATGCGGCGGATGATGGGATTGTCCCTTCATCCTGCAAAAAGCGACTGTGGCACTTCAAACTGCCTCGTTCGCTCCGCCTTTGGCTCAATGCAGACTTGGTGCCGTGGAGATCACGGCTATGTCTCGTCCATCTCGTTCATCACGTTCCTCGTCTCACAAGTCGGCCC
The DNA here is from genome assembly GCA_050730655.1 of Phycisphaerales bacterium. GTDB lineage: Bacteria > Planctomycetota > Phycisphaerae > Phycisphaerales > UBA1924 > JAFEBO01. The sequence goes on along the minus strand of JBOHNL010000013.1, from coordinate 210,453 downwards.
GGTCGTTCGAAACACGCTCTGCCGCGGCACACCGCGCGGAGCCGAGTCGTACATTGAGCAAGAAGCCGGCTGCGAAACGGGTTCGCGAACTCCGTGCCGATGCGGGCATCGATACGTTGGCGATCCGCGGCGGCCGCAAGCCCGATCCGAGCACCGGCGCGATCCTGACTCCGATTTTTCAGTCGACGACCTACGCGCAGGACGCTGTGGGCGTGCACAAGGGACACACGTACTCTCGCGCCAGCAATCCGACGGTTTCAGCACTGGAGGAAGCACTCGGCGCACTTGAAAACACGCCACCGGCAGTGTGTTTTTCCACCGGATTGGCCGCGATCACGACTCTGTTTCTCGCGCTGCTGAAGGCCGGCGATCATGTGGTTGTTTCTGATGTGGTGTATGGCGGCACCGTTCGCCTGCTGAACCTTGTCCTCGAACCGCTCGGTATCAGCGCCTCGTTTGTTGATACTTCTGATGCGAAGAGTGTGGAAGCAGCGATCACCTCGAAGACGCGCCTGGTTTTCATCGAGACGCCCGCGAACCCGACGCTCAAGCTTGCCGACGTGGAGGCGATCGCACGCGTCACCAAGCAGCGCGGCATTCCGCTCGCCGTCGACAACACATTCCTCACGCCCGTTCTGCTCCGCCCGCTCGATCTCGGCGCGGACATCACGGTTTATTCGACGACCAAGTACATCGAAGGGCACAACGCAACCGTGGGGGGTTCGATCTCCACCCGCGACGCCGCGCTGCTTGATCGGCTTCGGCTCTTCCGAAAGTCGCTTGGTTCGATTCAGGCGCCGTTCGAGGCCTGGCTCACGCTCAAGGGCCTTAAGACACTTCCCCTGCGGATCCGTCAGCACTCGCGGAGCGCCCTCGAGGTGGCCCGGTATCTCCAGAGCCACCCGAAGGTCACGAGCGTGTACTACCCCGGGTTATCGGAGTTTCCTCAGCACGAACTGGCCGTGCGCCAGAACCGATCGCAACTTGGAGCGAAGAGAAGCACGAAAAACGCCGATTCTGAGACGTTCTTCGGGGGAATCGTTGCGTTCGAGGTAGCCGGTGGTGTAGATTCTGGTGTGACCGTGATGAACAACGTACAACTCTGCACGCTTGCGGAGAACCTCGGCGCGACCGAGACGTTGATCACTCACCCCGTCTCGATGACGCACGGGGATGTGCCGCGCGAGCAGCGCGAGCGCACCGGCATCACCGACGGCCTGATTCGTCTCTCGGTCGGTCTCGAAGACGCGGCGGACATCATCGCCGATCTCGAGCAAGCGCTTGATCAAGTCGTGACTCAAACCACGACGACGCGCACGACGACTACGACGACGATCAAGACGCGCGGGCGCGCGCGTCAACTTGCCTGAACCCAACTTGCGTTTGTTTTCTCCCCGCTTCTTGCCGCGGCCCACGCGTGATTCGCGTTTGCCGCTCTGGTTCTGGAGTTCACCATGTCCGCTCAGCACGCCTCGCACGACGACGTTGTCGTCCTCAAGTTCGGAAGCTCGGTCCTGCCCAACGAAGAATCCCTTTCGCTCGCGGTTCACGAGGTCTATCGCTATCTGCGCAAAGGCCAGAAGGTGATCGCCGTCGTCTCTGCGATGGGGCCGACGACGGACAAATTGCTCGCGCACGCGAAGACGTTCGGCGATTCATGCGATGCGGGCGGCATCGCGGCGCTTGCCGCGACGGGCGAGGCGCAAACCCAGGCGTTGCTCACGCTCGCGCTCGATCGCGCCGGAATTCCGGCGAATGCGCTCGATCCGGGCGCGCTCGGCCTTTGCACCAGCGGTCCGCTGCTGGATTCAAAGCCCGAGAGCCTGAATATCGATGCGATCCGCGCGGCACTCGAAGATCGGCCCGTGCTGGTCGTTCCGGGATTCATTGGACGCGATTCGATTGGGCGAACTTCGTTGCTCGGGCGCGGCGGTTCTGATTTCTCTGCGCTCTTCATCGCGGCCGGTCTTGGCTGCGATTGCGTGCTCGTGAAGGATGTCGATGGGCTCTATGACCGCGATCCGTCGGAGCACGCTTCGACCGCGCGTCGCTATCGCAAGGTTTCGTATGACGATGTGCTTTCACTCGTCGAGGGCGTCGCGCAGCACAAGGCGGTTCGCTTTGCACGCGAGCACCATCTATCGATCGGCATCGGCGGCATCGGACACCCGGTTGGAACGCTCATTGGACCGGAAGCGTCGGAATTCGCCAAGGGCGTTGGCACTCCAAAGCCCGTGAAGGTCGCATTGATCGGACTCGGCACGGTTGGGCTCGGCGTTTATCGCCATCTCGCGCAGTTGCCGAAGCTGTTCGAAGTCGTTGCGGTCGGCGTTCGAACGATCAGCAAGCACGCTTCGAGCGGCGTTCCCGCTCCGCTCCTCTCAAGCGATCTCAACGCCGTGATTTCTTCTCAGGCCGACGTTGTTGTCGAGTCGATTGGCGGCTTGCACCCGGCTCGCGAACTGATTCTGCAGGCGATCGCCGCGGGCAAGCATGTTGTGACGGCAAACAAGGCCGTCATCGCCGCGTTCGGACCAGAACTCCACGAGCGCGCCCGCAAGCAGGGCGTCACGCTCCGTTACAGCGCGAGCGTTGGCGGGGGCGTGCCCGTTGTCGAGGCGATCAAGCGCGCCCGCGACCTGGGCGAAGTCGTTGAACTGCGTGGCGTGCTGAACGGAACGACCAATTTCATCCTCGGCCGCCTTGAGAAGGGCGTCGCTTTTGATGAGGCGGTGCGCGAAGCACAGGCCGCCGGGTTCGCCGAAGCCGACCCGTCTGCGGATCTTGACGGCTTTGATGTTGCCAACAAACTCGCTGTGCTCGCTTCGGTCGGATTCGGCGTTGCGCTGCCGATTGAAGAGGTGGAGCGCACCGGCATACGTGCGATCAATGTCGAGGCGGTTGCCGCGGCACGGGCACAAGGCAACGCGATTCGACTGGTCGCCACGCTTCGCGCCGAGGGCGCGGGCCTGGTTCGTGCACTTGTTCGTCCGGAAGAAGTGCCGCTCGCGGGCATATTCGCCCAGTTGCAGAACGAGCAGAACGCTGCGGTGGTCCGGCTCGCCAGCGGCCAGCAGATCGTCGTGAACGGCCGCGGCGCGGGTCGCTGGCCCACCGCCGAATCGGTGTTCGCTGATCTGCTCGAGATCGCCGGCGATCGCTTCGATCCCGAGGACGTGCATGATCGCGTTCGCACACATGCAAGGGCCCAAGGCGTTGCCGCTCGCTTCGCCCAGGGCGCGCAGCGCGATGCCGCGGCACCGCTCGGCGGCGCGCCAGCTACACCCTCCCACGCTCCACGTCCGGGAGTGCCGAAGTGACCTTGCATATCCACACCAAGCTCGTTCACCCCGCAACGGATGGTCAGCAGCATCGCCCAACGGTGACGCCGATCTATTTGTCCTCGACGTTCGATCAGGAGTCGGCGACGGCATTCGGCGAATTCGACTACTCGCGCAGCGGCAATCCGACGCGCCAAGTGCTCGAATCGCAGCTCGCCGAACTCGAAGGCGCGAAGCGGGCGTTTGCGTTCGCCAGCGGCGTCGCCGCAATAGCGGCGGTCACACGGTTTCTCAAGCCCGGCGAAGAGATTCTGGCCGCGAACGATCTCTACGGCGGCACGCAGCGCATCTTCTCGACGATCCTGCCGGATCGGGGTGTCGATGTCCGCTACGTGAACGCGTCGAACGCCGATCGCTTCCTCGGCGCGGCATCTCTTGAAACCAAACTGGTTTACTTTGAACCCGTCGGCAACCCCATGCTGACGATCTACGACGTCCGCGCGATCGCAGAAGCCGCCCGCCGGCGCGGGATTCTGACCGCCGTGGACAACACACTGCTTTCGCCGCTGAATCTGCGCCCCCTCGATCTCGGCGTCGATATCGTCATCCACTCCGCGACCAAGTACATCGGCGGCCACAGCGATGTCACGGCCGGAGTGGTCGCGGTGAATCGGGACGATCTCGCAGAGCATCTCTATCGCACGCAGAATGGCGAAGGTTGTGCGCTCGCGCCGTTCGACTCGTATCAATTGGAACGCGGACTCCGAACGCTCGCGCTGCGGCTGGAACGCCAGCAGGACAACGCTAAGCGAATCGCCGATTTCCTGGCGACTCGTCCGGGGCTGCGCCAGGTTCGCTATCCGACGCTTGCGAGCCATCCCGGCCGCGACATTTTAATCCGCCAGAGCGCGACCAAGCACGCGGGAGGCGGCGCGGTGGTGTGCTTCGAAACCGGATCGGTCGAGACTTCCCGGCGCGTCGTCGAAGCATTGAAACTCTTCTCCATCCGCGTGAGCTTCGGTACGGTCTCGTCGTCGTCGAGCCTTCCGTTCTACATGTCGCACGCCAGCGTTCCCGAGAAGGAACGCGAGCGACACGCTCTTCCCCGAGACTTGGTGCGACTCTCAGTCGGCATCGAGCACATCGATGATCTGCTCGAAGACTTGGAACAGGCTCTTCGAAGCGCTGGCGTTGGCGCATCGCTGCCCGCAGTCAGCGAAAGCGCTGAGCCGAAGGCCGCTCCCGTTACTGGCAGCGTGCCAAAGGTTGTTGTGAAGCCTGTTTTAGCGGCGAATCCCGTTCAATCCGTTGTCGAGGTCGCATCATGATTCCGTCTGATTGTCCGATCGTGGTGGTGGGTGCAACCGGCGCGGTGGGGCGCGAAGCTCTGGCCATTCTCGAATCGCGCGGGCATCGTGCCGATCGCATTCGCGCTGTGGCTTCGGCCCGTTCTGCTGGATCAACGATTCCCTATAGGGGTAGCGCGATCGCGGTTTCCGAAGCCGGCGCGGCAAGCTTTGCAGGTAGCAAGGTCGCGCTCTTCTGCGCGACATCCGACATCGCCCGTTCCCTCGCGCCACTCGCGCGTGCCGCGGGCTGCGCGGTGGTGGACAATTCGTCCGCGTTTCGCGCTGATCCCAGCGTGCCCCTGGTCGTTCCCGAAGTGAACGGGTCAGAGGTGGCGAAGGCGGCTTCGCCCGCGCTCGTGGCAAACCCCAACTGTTCGACAATCCTTCTGCTTGTCGCCCTCGAGCCAATCCGCAAGCGATTCGGCATCGAGCGGATCGTCGTATCCACCTATCAAGCGGTGTCTGGTGCCGGTGCGGCCGCGATCACCGAACTCCAAAGCCAGGCTGCCGACATGCTCGCGGGCCGCGCACCCCAGACCAAGGTCTTTGCCGAACCCTGTGCCTTCAACGTCTTCAGCCACAATTCTGCGATGGACGAGGCCTCGGGCCTCAACGGCGAAGAGAAGAAGATGATCAGCGAGACGCGCCGCATCTGGAATGATGAGGCGGTCGAGGTTTCGCCGACCTGCGTCCGCGTCCCGGTCGTGCGGGCACACTCGGAATCAGCGACGATCACGCTCGCGACGGCCGCCTCAGAAGCCGAAGTCCGCGAGTCATTTGCTGGCGCACTCGGCGTCGAACTGATCGACGACCGCAAGGCCAACAAGTTTCCGACGCCGTTACGTGCCTCTGGTACCGACACGGTCTTTGTCGGTCGCCTGCGGGCGGATCCGGGTTCGAAGCGCGATGCACAGGGCCGAACGCGCAATCATTGCCTGTTCTTGTCTGGCGACCAGCTTCGCAAGGGCGCGGCGCTCAATGCAATTCAGATCGCCGACCTGCTGTTCGCTAAGTAGCGGCGAGGTTTGGAGTTGAAGCGCACAATCGGCGCGCGTTTGCGTCGCGGACGCTCCGCCCCAGCGCGGTTTCGCGCGCTTGGTTGGCGGCGTTCCAATTCCTGAGTCATAGTTGAAACGGATAGAGCGGAGATCGCCGCGTTCGCGGTGCCATGTCGTTTCGTTGATGTGTGAACTTTTCCGAACGCCACGCTCGCCGGAGGCCCGTTATGAATCGTTTCGCGATTTTTGCTGCCTGCGCTCTTTCCTCGTCCGCATTCGCATCGACCCCCGTAATCCAGCTTCGCCTTACGGGTGATTCGTCGCCTGCCGCGAACAATCTGAATCACGTGTATCTCCTCTCCTGGTTTCAGGAGTCGGGACCGGCGACGCAGCACGAGGCGCTCGGCGGCTGGGCGCTGACCGATGCCGCGAAGAACGGCGTCAACACGCTTGATGTCACGGCCTCAATCGAAAAGAACTCGTCGCTCGGCGTGTTCGATGATCCGATTGGTGACGCACGCTACACCGTCATCGGCGTCTACGAAGACGGCGGAGTTTCCGTCTCGATGCTCGATACGGCGTTCATACCGGGGTTCAGCGATTGGAGCCAGCTCTTCGCCACTTCCGAGGAAACGGTCCAGTCGTGGCTGATGTCGGGGGATGTCGCGTCATTGAACAACTGGTTCCACAACGAGATGGTCATGACCGGATTCGCGCCGCCGATGGGCTATCGCGCGTCGCAGGTCGATTTCTCGATCGCGGACGTCAACGGATCCAGCTACGTCAACTTTGCGGAGATTCCGGCGCCCGGCGCGTGGACGACCGCACTTGGATTCGGGCTTGTCGCGATGCGCCGGCGTCGGCGTTAACGCGAAGGCTGAAGTTCGTTCGTGCGGGCCTTGATCTGCACCTTGAGCGCCACTTTCTGCTCGCGCGGCGCTTCTTGATGCATCTTTCGTGCACGATGGGTTGACCAGTCTGTCACGCTCAGATCGGGTGAGTCAGTTCCGGAATGCACACGCAGCATGTCGTAGACATTGTCGCGCTGCGCCGGAACAAAGCCCGCCCCGCGAATCAGGCGGCAGAGCACCGCCTCATCGAGGCAGTAGGTCGTTCCCGCGCTGCTCACGACGTTTTCTTCCATCATCACGCTGCCCATGTCGTTCGCGCCGTATGAAAGCGCGACCTGACCGACGTGCGGGCCCATCGTGACCCAGGAGCTTCCGATCGAGTAGATGTTGTCGAGCATCAGGCGGCTGATCGCCTGCGTGCGGAGGTAGTCCGAGCTGCCGCTCATGCGAACACGCCGGCCAAATTCCTCCGCGCCGGCCAAATTCTTGTAGTCGGGTTCGACGTTTTTGCCCCACGCAAATTCGCGTGCGAGCACATCGCCCGGGAACTCCATCTCGAGTTCGCCGGGATTCACGCCCCAGTCCTTCACGCGGCCGAGCGGCGTGTTCTCGCGCTGGAACGGCCACGAGATGAACGCCTTGTAGTGGCCGCCGCCGGAATTGGTCTTTCGCCGTTGCGTGCGGCGCCAGCCACCCGGATACTTGGTTTCGATGTTGGGCGCTTCGGCCAGAATTGACTGGTCCGGCGCGGCTCGCTCTCCACCGAAATCGCGCAGCGCTCGATCCTGCCACTCGCGCACCAGCATCATGTGGTGAATGCGATCGGCATGCCCCTCGATATGACCGAACATCATCGTCGCGCTCGTGAACATGCCGAGTGAGTGGGCGACATACATGACGGTCAGCCAGCTCTCCGCGTCGCACTTGCCCAATCCGATCTTGCGCCGCACCGGATTCGAGAAAATCTCGCCTCCGCCTCCCGGAACGCTGTCGAGCCCCGCATCGCGCAAACGCACCATCACCCAGCGAATCTTCTCCTCGAGGTTCTTGCCGGGCGGGTTGAAGAAGTGGACGAATTCGATGAACTCGGGCGGGCTGAAGCCGTGCACATGGATGTGCGGATATTTCTCTTTGATCACAGAGAGCAGATCGAGGTACCAATCGAACGGCAGTTCGGGGTTCATCCCGCCCTGCATGAGAATCTGCGTGCCGCCGATCGCTGAAAGCTCGCCGACTTTTTGAAGCAGCGTGTCGTACTCAAGCGTGTACGCGTCGGCCTCGTGCCCATCGCGCCGAAAAGCACAGAACGTGCACTTTGCGTTGCAGACGTTCGTGTAGTTGATGTTTCGGTCGATCACAAACGTGCGGAAAGTGTCACCGTGGATGGTGCGGCAGCGCGCGTCGGCGTACCGGCCGAGAGTCGGTAAGGGGGAGCGCCGGAAGAGCGCCAGCGCTTGATCGGGAGAGAGGCGAGCCTGGCCAGAGGCCACTGCCGCGAGAAAACCCGTGTCCAGGGCGTCGGCGTTTGGGGCGAGCTGGGGCGGCGTGTGAAGATTGCTCATAGACGGGTCTTCGGAACTTTCAGGATTCATTGAAAGCATAGCGGTAGAGCCCTCAAATCGCAATTCCTGGCGCTTCCATTCGGGCCAGCCGTCACCTGCGGCTTCAGCCGCGCCCCAGCCCGGTCGATAGAGCATAAAGGGTATCGGACGCAGTACTTAGGGGAGCTTCCACGTGCCACGTCCAGCAACAGGCGCTTACATCAACGCATCGCCAGCGTTACTCGCACTTCGACGCGGCGCCGTTTTTTCGGCGCTGGTTGTGGCTGTCGCCATCATCGCGCAGACGCTGACCTTCGCGTTTGTGCATTTCACGGAAATTCGGTTTGAGACAGCGGCGGCAGAAAAGACCACGCACAAAGAAGCACTCGCGGTCGTGGATGCGCAGCCGCGGAAGGTGATCGATCCGGCGGAACGGGACAAAGATGATTCGGCCCCTCGCGTGCTGGGCAAAGCGGATGTGATACTGGGGGCTGTTTCCAGTTTCGCGTGCGGCGCGGGCATTGTGGCGCTCGTTGTGTTGGTTGCTCAATGCTGGATGGCGATTGCGATCGTTGCGGGCGCGGGAGTGGCGGGGATGCACCGCGCTGTTCGCGCGGCCAATATTGTGACTGCGATCTTTGCAATGGCGATTCCGTGGTCGAGCGCGGTTCCGGCCGCGCCGATCTGGGGAGTCTTTTGTGGATACCCGGTCCTCATTTCGGCGAGCAGCGCTGCGGCATTGGGAAGCCGCAGCGAGTTGCTGGTGATCACCTTGCACGCGCTTCTACCAATCATTTTGCTCGCGCTTCTCGTGTGGGCGGTGGCCAACCTGAGCGTGGGTATTTCGTCGGGCATTCTCAAGCACGCGATTGACCCGGTGGTCGAAGCGGAGATTGCCGCGGTGCAGGAGCACGGCGCGGGAAGCTTGTACGCGGTGCGTTCGTCGGGCGACCTCAATCGGGCGATTGCGGCGCCGACGCTGGTCGCCCCAATCCGAATTGCGGGCGATAACGAGGCCGATCGGGCGATGGCCGAACTCGAGAAGCTGGCAGGACGACGACGGCCTTCGGATGAGCCGCTCAAACCGACGGGGACCGATCCGTTGCGTCGGCCAATTTAAGCGAACTAGAAAACCGCCTTTGCAATAAGCAGGCCAGACACGATCGAAACCGCTGTCGCCACAAGCCCCGGGCGCATGAACGAATGGTTCAGCACATAGGAACCGATGCGTGTGGTTCCGGTACGGTCGAATGCGACTGCCGCGACGACGGTTCCGTATGTAGGCAGAAAGAAGTATCCGTTGACCGCGGGAAAGTAAGACACGAGCGCGCTTGCCGAGACGCCGAGGGCGACGCCCACCGGCATGAGCGCGGTGACGGTTGACGCTTGGCTAAACAGCAGAATCGAGAGCACGAAAAGCGCTCCGGCGAACAGCCATGGTTTCGTCTGAACCGTCCCGGAAAGGGCGGTGAGTATCAGTTCCTTGTTCCCTTCGAAGAAGCAATTGCCCATCCAGCCAAGGCCGAGGATGGAGACAACTGCGACGACGCCGGCACCGGCGACTTTGCTCTTTGCCGCGGCATCGGGCGACGCGCCGCAGAAGAGCATCATGAGAGCCGCCGCGGCATACATGATAATCTGAATGAGCGTGTTCATCGCGACCGACTGGGTCTGGTCGAACGTTTCGCCGGCGGCGAGATTCTGGAAGATCTTGCGGGCTTCGGCCTGCGTGACGATGTTGTCCTTATTGGTATCGGCAGAGCCGGAGGCGATCGCAGTTTGGAGTTTTTCGATCGAGACGGCGGGGATGGGCGCGGAGTGTGTCGGACGAATGTTCGGGAAGACGCCGAAGGCGACGATCGCCGCTGCGGCCAAAAGGAAAATGGTCACGGCGCGCGAGGCACGCTTGCGAGCGGGAGCATCGAGCTGCTTGAGTTGAGTGTCTTCGCCGAGTTCGCCCGAGGCCAGACGCCTCTGGTATTCGGGATCGTCCTTGAGCTCGACGCCCTTTTTCCAAACGGAAAATGCGCCTGCGATCACGCCGATGAGGGTGGAAGGGATGCACACGAGAAGGATTTTGGTCAGCGTTACGCCCTGACCATCGAGGATGGCGAGCAGCGCCGCAGTCGCGGCGGCGAGCGGGCTTGCCGTGATCGCCTGCTGCGAGGCGATCACGCTGATGGACATGGGGCGCTCGGGTCGGATGCCCGCTTTGCGAGAGACTTCGGCGATGACCGGCAGAATCGAATACGCGACGTGACCCGTTCCGGTGCAGAAGGTGAACGCGTACGCGACAAGCGGCGCGACGAGCGTGATGGAGCCTGGATGGATACGAAGAACGCGGTCGGCGACGAGCACGAGCAGGTCCATCCCGCCGGCGGCTTCGAGCGTTGCCGCGGCGGTGACGACGGCGACGACGATGGCGAGCACTGCGCCCGGTGGTGACGATGGTGGCAGCCCGAAGACGAAGATCAGAACGACCAGGCCGAGCGCCGCCATCGTCCCGAGGCCGACGCCTCCGACGCGCGAGCCGAGCAATATCGCGCCGAGCACGACAGCGAGTTCGAGCCAGATCATGCGAAACTCCTACTTACGGGCCTTGCGGCGCGGGGCGGCCGCCTGACCAGTCATGGTGCCGGGATCGAGCACGGCTTTGATCTGCGCTTCACTGAGGATGCGCCGCTCGCGGATGAGCTCGATGATTCCCTTGCCGGTCTTAAGCGCTTCCGCTGCGAGCTCCGTGCTCTTTTCGTAGCCGATGATCGGATTGAGCGCGGTCACGAGGCCGATCGATCGCTCGACAAAGCCGCGACAGACATCTTCATTCGCGGTGATGCCGTCGATGCAATGTTCGCGGAGGGTCTTTGACGCACGCGTCAGCAGCATCTGGCTTTCAAAGATACACGAGGCAATGACGGGTTCCATCACGTTCAACTGGAGCTGGCCGGCTTCTGCCGCGAGCGTCACCACGAGGTCGTTGCCGATCACCTTGTAACAAACCTGATTCACGACTTCCGGGATCACCGGGTTGACCTTGCCGGGCATGATGGAGGAGCCGGGCTGTTTGGGCGGAAGGTTGATCTCATAGAGTCCGGCGCGCGGGCCGGATGTGAGAAGCCGGAGGTCGTTGCAGACTTTGGAAAGCTTGATGCTGATCGCTTTGAGCACGCCGGCATAGAGGACAAAGGCCTGGGTGTCCTGCGTGGCTTCGATCAGATTTGCTGAAAGGCGAATTTCGCGCTTCATGATCCTGGACATGTGGCGCGCGCAGGCTTTGGAATAGCCCTTGGGTGCGTTGAGCCCAGTGCCGATCGCCGTGCCCCCCATGTTGGTTTCGCAGAGCGCGTTCTGCACGATCGTCAGCGCGTGGACTTCTTCTTCGAGCGTGCGGGCGAAAGCCTCGAATTCCTGCCCGAGTGTCATGGGCACAGCATCCTGCAATTGGGTGCGGCCCATTTTGATGACGCGGGCAAACGTGCGGCCCTTCTTGCGGAACGAAAGAATCAGGCGCCCGACCTCCTCGACGAGCCGCTCATTGCCGAAAATACAGGCGACATGCAGCGCGGATGGATACGCGTCGTTGGTGGATTGGGCGAGATTGACATGATCGTGCGGATCGCAGTGCTCGTATTGGCCCTTGCGGTAGCCCATGTGCTCCAGCGCGCGGTTCGCGATGATCTCGTTTGCCGCCATATTCGTCGAAGTGCCGGCGCCTCCCTGGAATACATCGACTTGAAATTGATCGTGCAGCTTGCCGTTGAGGAGATCCGCGCAGGCGGCGTCGATGCCCTTCAGGATTTTTCGGCTGAGATTGCCGACCTGGTGGTTGGCGCGAGCCGCCGCGAGTTTTACTACAGCAAGGCCGCGGATGATGTCCGGGTAGTGGGAGAGCAGAACGCCGGAAATGTCGAAATTTTCCATGCCGCGCAGCGTCTGCACGCCGTAATAGGCATCGGCCGGGATGCGCTTCTCGCCGAGAAGATCATGCTCGACGCGGAAGCGGGAGGACGTTTTCTTTGCCATCGTGATTCGACCCTTCGAGTTAGAACGAAATACGGAATCGGCACTCAAAGATACCAATTGCGTTGTCGTTGGGGGCGTTGCCGGGATTGAGGATCAGCTGCGCGCCCACCGTCAGCTCCGCGCGTAAAGCAAGCTGAAATCGATGGAAAGCTTCGACGATTGTTTCGGCCCGCCCGTTGGGCGGCGCCGCGTACGCGAGCGCGATCCCCGTGTAGTCGTTCTCGACGCCGGTCAGGCCCTTGAAGCCGAAGCCACCCTCGTACAGCTGACGCACGTTTGTGAGGGTTGCATCGGCGTAGGCGGTGCGCACGAAGACCGCGGCGTACGGACCGAGTTCCTGGTCGATCGAGAGCGATACGCCCTGATCGGAGGGGCGGTTTTTCACCGAGCTCGCGTCGGAATGCCAATAGCTGAGGCGTTGGCGGCCGCTGCCCAACCCGTCAATGTTCGTCATGCCGCCGATTTCGCCCCACGCGAAGACTTCTCCGGTATCGAACGCGGTATCGAAACCGGTTCTCGTGATGTTGGCGTTGACATCACTCACGCCGGCGAGGAGATAGAGCCAATCCACCGGCTTCACGGCGGCCGCGGCGCCCAATCCGATGCTGGGATATGCGATCGTCGGATTGGAAGAAAACGCCTTGTTGAGAAAGAACGTGTTCGCAGATTGCAGGCGATGGCCGCCGACGTAGTTCTCGGGATCGATGCGCCCGAAGATCCATCGGAGGTGCCCGTCGAGCAGCATTTGGTCGTAGAAGAGTTCTTTCACGACCGGCGGCCGCTCGTTGAAGCCGTTGGTGGTGGGAATGAGCGTGCCGACTTCGGGCCCGAGCTGTGAGGGGGTGATATCCCCGATTTGGAAGCGATATTCGTAGCTGCTGTTGATCTTGATGTAGTCGGTCTCATTGAACTTCTTGGTCCACGAGAGCATCAGGTCGATATCGCCACCTGCGGCGGTGCGTTTGCCCGGGCCTCCACTGGCTTGCTGCAGAAGCATGGTGTACGCGCCGCCAAAGGAGAGGCCGGTCCTTTCCTTGAGACCGGAGAGCATCCGCATAAACGGCCCGAGGGGGTCAGTCTCTGGAGTAATGCCGAGCCAGTTCTTTTGGTCGGTCTGATCGAGCCGGAATTCCTGGTTGTACTCGGTCGGAGGCTGCCCCTGTACGTCTGGGTTGTTGTCGAGCGCGGGCTTATCGCCAGCGTTCGGAAGCATTTCGCCGGGCGGGGCCGGGGATGCTGCGCCAGATGATGCGGCGGGTGATCCGGCTGGTGTATCGCTGGCCGTGCCCGGGAGCGGGCTCTGTTGCGGAGGCGGTTCATCGCTCCGTGCGCTGGTCGCGAGTGCGCAGGCCAGGATGCAGGAGAGCCGGTAGAGGGATCCCGTTTGCATGGCCGCAAATGTATCAAATGCGAGCGCGCGATCGATCAGCCCACGCGACGGATCGCCCGCTCGCGCGGATGAAATTTGGCATGAACGGCCTTGAGGTGGGACCTGTCGACGTGCGTGTAGATCTGGGTTGTCGAGATGTCCGCGTGGCCCAGCATTTCCTGCAATACACGCAAGTCGGCGCCGCCGATGAGCATGTGTGTCGCGAAGCTGTGACGCAGCATGTGCGGGTGCACGTCCTTCAAACCCGCGGCGTTCGCGTGCTTGCGCACGAGTTGCCAGAGCGCGACTCGCTCCATCGGTCCGCCCGAGCGAGAAAGAAACACGCGTCCCTTGTCGCGGCCGTCGGGCTGCAGGAGCTTTGGCCGGCATTCCTTCAGATATTCGTCGAGCACGCGCCGCGCGGGCGCGCCGATCGGCACCAGGCGTTGCTTGTTTCCCTTTCCGGTAACGAGAACTCCTCCGATCGCCGGATCGACCGACCTGAGTGTGATCGTGGAAATCTCCGTCGCGCGCAGGCCGCTGCTGTAGAGCATCTCGAGCATTGCACGATCGCGGAGCCAAAGTGGGGGCGCGCCGTCGTCCGCCGCGAGCGGCTTGGGTGATTCGATCAAGGCACGGACTTGCTGAATCGAGAGACACTCGGGCAAACGCTTCCATCGCGTGGGCGGGTCGAGCGCGTCGGCGGGATTGCGGTCTATTTTTCCGTTGGCGTGATGCCAGCGGAAGAAGACGCGGATCGTCGCAAGGTGACGGGCGACGGACGAACCCTCCATGTTGCGTTCGGCCTTGAGCTGGGCGAGATGATCGATCAGATGTTGCGTGGTGACGGCGCGGAGGGTCGAAATGCCGCGCGTCGCGAGGTCGGTCAGCAGTTCGCGCAGATCGCGTCCGTAGCCATCGAGCGTGGCGCGGCTCATGCCGCGCTCGACGCGGATATACACCATGAAGTTGTCGCGTGCGGTGTCGAGCTCGCGTGGGAGCGAGATGTCGGCCGCGTTGCTGCGTGCGCGGGGTGGCGACCCGGCCTTCTCCCGAAACTCTGAACCGAGTTGTCCGCGCCGGCGTGCCATCCTGCTGTCAAGATCGACGCATCCCCGGCGAATGCGTGAGCCGGGCGGTGCGGGCGATCGCGCACGGCGAAAACACCAAAATGAAAAAACCCCGGGCGGAGTTCGCCCGGGGTCGCGTGAATCTCTTATCTCTACAGAACCGTTGGCCAGCCAGTGGCTTAGCCGAGGAGCTGAAGAGCGGCCTGAGGCGACTGATTGGCCACACCCAGAATGTTGGTCGAAGCATTCACCAGGATCTGGTTGCGGGTCAACTTGGCCGTTTCCGACGCGAAGTCGGCGTCACGGATGATCGACTGAGCGGCAGTCGAGTTCTCGACAGCGACGCCCAGGCTGCGAACCGTCGAACCGATCGTGTTCGACTGGAAGGCACCGAGGCGACCGGCGAGCGTGGAAGTCTGAAGGATCGCGGCTGCGATGACCTGCTGAGCCTGATCGGTGCTGCCCGTGACCACGTTGTTGGCCTTGCCCGAGGCGAGGCTGTTGAGGTAACCAAGAGCGGCCGTGCCGAGCTTGGTGGTCTCGACGGACTGGATACCGATCGACACCTTGCCGCCGATGTCAACGTTGCCGTTGAGCTGGAAGCTGGCGCCGCCGCCGGTGATCGAGAAGGCATGTGAAGAGTTGGTGCTGGTGACCGCGCCGAGCGTCTGCGACTGCGTGTCGCTGAGGGTAACCTCGACGTCGAGGAAGTCGGTGTTCACGCGGGCGGTCTTGCCGGTCGCCGTGGTCGAGATGCCGTTGATCGTCGCGGTGACGTCGGCACCCTTCTTGGTGATGGTGTTGGTCGCGGCGCTGAACTGGCTCACGATGGTCGTGTTGGCGACAGCGTCGTTGGTCGAGCTGAGGGCGTAGACACCCTGCGTGCCGGCCGTGGCAATATTGCCAGCATCGACAACGCGGAGGCTGGCGTAGTTGGCGCTGCCGAAGTCGGTCGCGTCGAGACGGATGCCCGTACTCGAAACCTTCGCCCTTGCGCCCGTGATGCTCGTGAAGCTGTTGATCGCCGCAGCGATGTTGGTCAGGCTCGTCGAGCTGCTGAAGGTGAGCTGACGCGTGCCGTTTGCACCACCGACTTCGATGGTGAACTGGCTGCCCGTGCCCGTGTCGATCGTCTGAGCGCCGAACGACAGGAACATGCCGCCCTTGTGGGCCGAAGCGGTGACGAGAACGTCAACGTTCGTGCTGCCGTTGAACTTCGCGGCATTGATCTTGTAGTCGGAAACGCCACCGGCGACGGCGGACGTCTTGAAATCGAAGTTGCCGTTCAGGAGACGCACGCCCTGGAAGGACGTGCTGCTCGAGATGCGGTCAACGGTCTGGAGAATCGAGTCGATCTGCAGCTGATTCGCCTGCTTCTCTGATTCAGAGATGCCCGCGGCGCTGGAGCTGGCCGTGACCAGTCCCTGAAGCTGCGTCAGAAGGCTCGACACTTCGGTGATGCCGCCGGCGGCAATGTTCACCACCTGGTCGGCGCGATTCGCGTTCGAGATCGCGGCGTTCTTGCCGGTGATCTCGGCGCTGAGATTGTTGCTCGCGATCAAACCGGCAGGATCATCCTTACCGCTGTTGATGCGAAGACCCGTCGAGAGACGCTCGAGCGAGGTAGCAAGGCCCTGCTGGTTCTGGCCGAGCACCCGCTGAGCAATCAGCGACTGAACGTTGGTATTAATCCGTCCCATGGAATCGATTCCTCCGTGATTCGTCCCGCACGCGGGTCGATCGGACGCCGCAGCGTCTACACCTTCCCGCGCCGGGCGAACTGCCCGGCACGACTCGTCAACACGGACTCCCGTGTGTGACGCCCAGGCGCAGAACCGATCCGCGCCGCCTCCGCCCCCTCGCCGTCACGCTTGGCTTGGGGGGGCCGAAGTGGAAAATCGGGAGACTGGAGCCCCGCGCCAAGCACGTGACCCAATCCTCACGCCAGACGGGTTTGTTTGTGCGCCCTGCGCCGACCTGCGCGAGAAGTTCTCGGCACCAATGAAAAGGGGCCCGCGTTTGGCGCGAGCCCCGAAGGAATTTGCGTTTCGTTTTAGGACTCGGACTTCGGCGGATTCTTTAGCCGAGCAACTGAAGCACCGACTGCGGCGCCTGATTCGCCAGGCCCAGCACGTTCGTCGATGCGTTCACCAGAATCTGGGCGCGGGTGAGGCCCGCCGTTTCCGCTGCAAAATCCGCATCACGGATCGACGATTCCGCGGCGGTCGTGTTCTCGACCGCGACGCCCAGGCTGCGGATCGTGGAACCGACCGTGTTCGCCTGGAACGCGCCGAGCCGGCCACGCAGAGACGAAACCTGTTCGATCGCCTTGTTTACGACTTTCTGCGCCGTTTCGCCGTTGCCGTCGACGAGGTTATTGGCCTGACCGGCCGCGAGCGAGTTCACATAACCAGAGAGCGAATCTCCGAGCAGCGATGTGTTCACGGTCTGGATGCCGATCGAGACGCGTCCGGCGATGTTGACCTGGCCACTCAGTTGGAAGTCGGCGCCGCCACCGGTGATGGTGAAGGCGTGGGCAGAGCTGTTGCTCGTCACTGCGCCAAGCGTCTGAGATTGCTGTGTCGTCAGCGTTGCCTGCACGTCGAGGAAGTCGGTGTTGATTCGAGCGGACTTGCCGTCGGCAGTGGCGATAATGCCGTTGATCGTGGCCTTGAGATCCTGGCCGTAGTCGCTGATCGTGTTGGTGGTGGCGGCGAATGTGCTGCGAACCGTGGTCTGCGCGGCGTTGGCGTTCGACGCGTTCAGGTCGTAAATGCCTTCCTGACCAGCGCTCGCGATGCCCGCCGAGTGGACAACCTTAATCGACGTGTATTGCTTGGAGCCGAAATCGGTGCTGAAGAGCTTGATGCCGGTTCCGGAAACTGTCGCTTGCGTGCCCGTGACGGAGGAGAAGCTGTTGACCGCCGCGGCGATGTTTGTCAGGCTGGTGGAAGAACTGAACGTGAGCTGACGGGTGCCGAGCGTGCCACCGACTTCGATGGTGAACTGGCTTCCAGCGGCCGTATCAATAGAAGCGGCTCCGAACGACAGGAAGAAGCCGGCCTGCTGTGCCGAGCCGGTCACAAGAATGTCGGTGTCCATCGATCCGCCGGTGTACTTGGCGGCGTTGATCCGGTAATCCGCGACGCCGCTCGCGACGGCGCTCGTCCGGAAATCAAAGCTGCCGTTCAGCAGCTTCACGCCTTGGAAGCTGGTCGCGGAAGAGATGCGGTCAATCGTCTGCAGGATCGAGTCGACCTGCAGCTGATTCGCCTGACGCTCGGCAGCCGAGATGCCTGCCGTCGAAGACGAGCCGGTGATGAGGCCTTGCAGTTCGGTCAGCAGCGAGCTGACTTCCTGGAGGCCGCCTTCAGCGATGTTTACCACCTGGTCGGCGCGGTTCGCGTTCGACACGGCTTGATTGGTCGACTTGATTTCGGAGCGCAGATTTTCGGACGCGATCAGACCCGCGGGGTCATCAGCGCCGCGGCTGATCCGCAGACCAGTGCTGAGCCGCTCGAGCGACGTCGACAGCGACAGGTGGTTCTGCTGCAAGACACGCTGAGCAATCAGGGACTGAACGTTGGAGTTGATGCGGCTCATGGCGACTTTCCTCAAAACCCGTCCGTGCGACCGAGCGAGTGGCCCGGCATTTCAAAGCCCGCATCCGTACGAGCTTGACGTCAGGGCCGAAGGTTTCCGGTCGTTGACGCACTCCGGGAATCGGCGGGTCCGGAAAGCACTTTGAGTCGTCTCATAAAAACATCGGAAAAACCACGCGCAAAATTCGCCCAATGCGCAAAGGAAGCCGGCCCCGGGGGAACTCGCCCAGGGCCGGCTGGAACAATCAGGTTGTCAGAACTGCTTCAAATTAGCCAAGAAGCTGGAGAACCGACTGCGGAGCCTGGTTGGCGAGGCCCAGCACGTTGGTCGAAGCGTTCACAAGGATCTGTGAGCGGGTCAGACCGGCGGTTTCCGATGCGAAGTCGGCATCGCGGATGATCGACTGTGCCGCCGTAGCGTTCTCGACCGCCACGCCGAGGCTGCGGACGGTCGCCCCGACGGTGTTGGACTGGAAGGCGCCGAGTCGGCCCGAGAGCGAGCTGATCTGTTCGATCGCGGCTCCGACGATCTTCTGGGCATTCTCGGTGCTGCCGGTGACGACGTTCGAGTTCTGGCCGCTGGCGAGCTGGCTCAGATAGCCGACGACCTGGCTTCCGAGGGCGGTGGTTCCGACCGACTGGATGCCGATCGAGACCTTGCCCGAGATGTCCACGTTGCCTGCGAGAGTGAACGTTGCACCGCCCCCGATGATCGAGAAGGCGTGAGGCGAGTTGGTGCTGGTCACAGAACCGAGCGTCTGCGACTGCGTGGTGGTGAGCGTCGTCTCAACATCGAGGAAATCGGTGTTGATGCGGGCGGTCTTGCCGTTGGTGATCGCCGCGACGCCGTTGATTGTCGCCTGGAGATCCTTGCCCTTGTTCGTGATCGTGTTGTTCACACCGGCGAAGGCGCTGCGCACGGTCGTCTGCGCGAGGGCGGTGTTGTTGGATTGAAGGTCGTACACGCCTTCCTGTCCGCTGTTGGCGATGTTGCCGGCGTTGACGACGCGAAGGCTGACATAGTTACTAGTGCCAAAGTCGGTCGCGTTGAGCTTGATGCCCGTTCCCGAGACCTTCGCGTTCACTCCTGTGATGCTGGTGAAGCTATTGATCGCGGCAGCGATATTCGTCAGGCTGGTCGAGCTGCTGAAGGTGAGCTGGCGGCTGCCCGAAGCTCCTCCGACTTCGACCGTGAACTGGCTGCCCGTTCCGGTGTCGATCGACGCAGCGCCGAACGAGAGGAACATTCCACCCTGCTGGGCGGAGCCGGTCACGAGCACATCCACGTTTGCGCTTCCCGAAAACTTGGCGGCGTTGATCTTGTAGTCGGCGACGCCCGAGGCGACTGCCGAGGTCTTGAAATCGAAGTTGCCGTTGAGGAGCTTGATGCCCTGGAACGACGTGCTCGTCGAGATGCGATCGACAGTCTGGAGGATCGAGTCGATCTGCAGCTGATTTGCCGAGCGTTCCGCGTCGGAGATGCCCGCGGCGGACGAGCTTGACGTGATCAGTCCCTGGAGCTGCGTGAGCAGGCCCGAAACTTCCGCGAGGCCGCCGGCGGCGATGTTCACCACCTGATCGGCGCGGTTTGCGTTGGCGACGGCGGCGTTCTTGCTCGCGATCTCAGCGCCGAGGTTGTTGCTGGCGATGAGGCCGGCGGGATCGTCCTTGCCGCTGTTGATGCGGAGGCCGGTCGACAGGCGCTCGAGCGAGGTGCTCAGCGACTGGTGGTTCTGGCCGAGCACGCGCTGGGCGATCAGAGATTGAACGTTTGTATTGATGCGGCCCATGAGCGACGAACCTCCGTGCTTACTCGCGTTCGAGCGACCGGCGTGACCCGGGTCCCGAACGTTCCAAAGTCCGTTTCCGCCGAGGTCGGCCGGACGGACCTTGTGTTCCCGGCCCCGCACACGCAGAAGGCCGGCGCCCCGAATCCATTACGGGGCCGATGCGTGCCTTCGGACCATCCGAAAACACGCGATCGCACCTGCTCATCGGGGGCTAAGGGGCGTCGATTTATGGGCTGTGCTTCAAAGTGAAACGGTGGGTCCGTCTGTGACGGCTGGGAAGGCGCGGCGGTGTCGCGCGTGGTCCGAGAAAACGAACACGCCCCGGCGCAGTGCGCCGGGGCGTGGTTTTGAACTCGATAACTGCGGTCGGCGCTTACACCCAGACCGTTCCATCTATCTCAACCGGTCTGATCATCCCTGCAGGAGCTGGAGGACTGACTGGCTGGAGGCATTCGCAAGCTGCAGAACCGTTGTGCCCGACTGGCTCAGGATCTGAGCACGGGTCAGAGCGCTGGTTTCCGCGGCAAAGTCGGCGTCGCGGATGGCGGAGCTGCTGGCCGTGAGGTTCTCGAGCGCACTGTTCAGCGAGCGTGTGTTGGGTTCCAGCACGTTGCGCTGGAAGGCGCCGAGTCGGCCTCGGAGAATGCTCACGTCGTCGATCGCCCGCTCGAGGATGTCGCTGGCAGTCGTGAAATCCTTGCTTTTCAGGCTGGCGTCGATGGAGTTCGTGCCGCCGGTGGTCAAAGAGCTGAGGAACTGCATGGTGCTGCCGACGAGCGTGCCGCCGAGATTGGACGCGGCCATGCTCTGCGTCGCGAAGCTTGCCTGCTGAGAAGCCGAGACATCGGGTCCGAGCTGGAAGAGCGAGCCGCCCCCGGTGATGTCGAAGCTGCTCGCCGTGTTGTTGACGGTTGTCGCGAACGTGGCGGACAACTGCATGTCCATCGAGAGGTTGGGCGAATTGACCTTGATCTTGAGGCCATCGCCGGTGGCGAGGGATCCGTTCACCAAGGCCTGCACGTTCTGCCCCTCATCACGCTGCGCGACCGAGACGGTGCCGCCGCTGATGAGCGTCGACCAGTTGAAGGGGACGCCCGCCGGAGCAGGGAGGTTGTTCGCGACCTTATAGAGGTTGTTGGTGAAAGCGTCGGCGGCGAGAGCCGGTCCCTGCAGGCGTTTCACGGCGACAAAGGAATTGCTGCCGTAGTCAACCGAGTTGAAGACCATTCCGCTGGTCGGATCGTTGTTGATGAGCGAAGCACGCACGCCGGTCAGGCTTGTGAGGTTGTTGACGGCGGCGACAACGCTGGTGAGCGAGGCGTTGCTGGTGACCGAGATGGTCTGCACGCCCCGCACGCCCGCGATCTGCAGCGTCGAAGAGCTGAGAATCGTTCCCGCAGCCGACGGCGGCTGGAAGTAGAGCGCGCCGGTCTGGGCCGAGGCGACCACGTTCACGTCGACGTTATATGTGGCCTGGCTGATGAACGAAGCGTTCCACACCTTGGCCTGCACAACGTCGTTGGGGTTTACGCCCGAGAGGTTGTAGTCGAGGCTTCCGTTTAGCAGTTTCAGCGAGCCGAAGCTGGCCGTGTCGCTGATGCGGGTGATGCTGGCGATGGCCGAGTCGATCTGGAGCTGGTTCGCGTTGCGCTCCGCATCGGAGTTGGCTCCGGTGTTGGCGCTCTCGACGATCAGCGACTTGATCGAGTTGAGCAGATCGCTCACTTCCGACAGCGAGGCCTCCGTGGTGGAGATCACGTTGGCGGCTCGGTCCGAGTTGCTGATTCCCTGGTTCACACCAGAGATGTTCGAGCGCAATCGTTCCGAGATGATCAGCCCCGCGGGGTCGTCGGCGCCGCGGTTGATCCGCAGGCCGGTGCTCAGACGCTCAAAGCGCGTCTGCAGCTCGGACTGGATGCTGCGCAGATTCCTCTGTGCGAGCACGCTGGGGATGTTCGTATTTATCCGGGCCATGGCAATCCTCCGTGATTGCGAGCGGCGGTCTGACTGAGGTCGTAAGAAGCGTCAGCTTTGCCGGCGAGTCCTGCGTCGGTCTGGTTTCGGGAACGGTGATTCGGGTGAATGAGATTGCTCATGCCGTGCGTGACTTTGCCCGAGGGGGCACGGCCGGTGCATCGGTGAGAGTCAGATCGGGCGAACGCGCGGGGCCGGCTGCCAGCCTCGCCGTCTTCGACGAGTTGATGGTCTTTGCGGGACCGGGCGAGATCGATGGGTCGATCGAAGCGATGGCTGCACCGGGCGTGATCGCGCGGGCCGCCTGCTTGTTCTCCGACTTGATCGCCTCGTAGATTTCCTTGCGATGTACCGCGATCCGGGTGGGGGCTGTTATGCCCAGACGAACCTTGTCGCCGCGGATATCCACCACGGTGATCTCGATTTCGTCCCCGATCATGATCGTTTCGTCGCGCTGACGCGAGAGCACCAGCATTCAGAGCCTCCTTGCCGTCTATGGAGCTCGGTTGGGTGTGAAGGGACAGGGAAGAGCGCGGCGAATCCGAGCGGGGTGAGCGCCCCGTAGCTCGCAAAGGTTGTGTGCCGCACTTTCGCATAGGTTGCCGCCGGGCGATCCGTCGCCCAGCAGCGAGTGTGATCTTGAATCAGGCCGACATCGCCTTGCGAGTCGGCACCGCGGCGCCGACTGTCATGAGCGGATGGCGAACCGTCCAACGCTTTTCGGCGAGCACCACCTGCTCGCCCGTTCGATTGAGTGTGTTGATGACGAGCGGACCCTGCAGGTTGCCCGTGAGCTGGCGATCGATCTTGTTGACGACGACAAACACCTGCGCGTCGTCGAGCTTCGCCAGGCCGAGTTCGCCCATCTGCTCGGGGCGGATGGGTACGGAGTACTCGGGGACGAAGATCATCGGATCGGTGACCACGAAGGCCAGATCCGGATCTTCGAGCGACTGCAGCCAAAAGAAGCAGGCGTCCTCCGCCGGCTCGAGCAGGCAGAAACGCTTGCAATCCGCGAAGCCGAGCAGTCCCTTTTGGAAACTGATGACCCGGTCTTCGGCAATTGTGACTGTCCCAAACCTGCTGGTGCGAACTTCCATCGTCGCGCTCCCGCGAAACGGCCTGCAATCCCCGGATCGCGCCCGGCCTCCCTGGCCGGCGACGTCCTGTCACCCGAAATATCCCGCGGCCGAGGCGGGACGGGTCTGTCGATCCAATCCGTGAACCGGGTCTTTCAACCGGGCCCTGGTTTCAGCTAGCTCAGGAAGTCGAGCAGGCTGACCGACTGCATTCGCGCCGTTGTCTGAAGACTCGCGGCAAGCTGAGTCTGCAACAGGCTGAACTTCGATGCGGCGCTCGCAAAATCCACATCCTCGAGCTCCGACCGAACCTTCGTGTCCACCGCACTGCGGTCGTCTTCGACCTGGGAAGCAAACGTGACGCGTTGGGCGTAGCCGCCCACCATGCCGCGGGTTTCCCCGATCGACCCGTTGACACGATCAATGTTCTCTCCAGCAAGCTGGATGCCACTCACGTCGTTGGCGGTGAGCGAATCACGTAAGTCGATGAGATAGCTCATCAAACTGTCGACACGCACCTTGGCGGTGTCGGTCCCCGCGTATGTCCCGGTGGTGGAGCTGTACGAGCCGTTGAGTAGGCCAAGCTGCTGGGCCGAAGTCGAGTTGTTGGCCTGCGCGACGGTCAGGGCCTGCGGGAACGAACCGTTCTGGACGAGATTGATCCCGTTGGCGCCGTCGGCGAGCTGCGCAACAACATCCGTTGGCTGCAGTCCTTGCGCGGAAAGCTGGGTGGCAAGCTCGGAGTTGATCCGGGCGAGCACGGTCTGGACGCTGACGACATCCTGTGGCCGGAGATCGACCTTGACGGTCGCGCCGGGGACGGCGTTTCCGACCGTGATCTTGAAGTCGTAGTTCAGTTCGGGGTCGGCGGTGTTCGTTGAGGGGTTGATCACGCCATCGACGACCTGAACACCCTTGCCGTTGTTGAAATCTTTGAGCTGAGTGGCAGCGGAGAACGTGCGGATGCCAAGGCGCGTGGCGGTCGAGTTGTTGCCAGCCACTTCTTCGATCGACATCGACTGAGCCGCGCCGGAAGCAACCTCGTTCACGATGTCGATGCCGTTGCCGCTCGAATTGATCTCGACGCGCAGTCCCATGTTGAGCGATTCGATTGAGCTCTTGATGTCTTCGAGCGTGCTTGCGCCAGAGAGATCGACGGTCGCGCCGCGGCCCATGTTGTTGACTTTGATCGTGCCGAGTGCGCCGGTCACGCCGGCAAGTGCGGAAACGGGCGTGGTCCACGTGAGTTTGGCATCAAGCCCGGTCGCGTCGGCATTGGTCGGGGTGAAGGCTGCCGTCGAAAGACCAAGGTCTTTCGCGGTGATTCCCGAACCGACGTCGGTAATGGCGAGCGAGCCGCCGGAAGCAACGTTGATCTGGATCGAGCCGCCGCTGGTGGTCACTCCCGGGCTCGCGAGGACTGTGACGCCGTTGTCGGTCTCGTACTTCTGAATTCCGTTGGTGAGCTTGGTCACGACATCCTGCACGGTGTCGGCGCCTGTGAGATCGATTGTCGCGGTGGCGCCGCCGTTGAAAGTGATATTGACCGGACCGGTCGAAACACCCAGGCCCCGTGCGCCGTTGAGATCCTTCAATCGCGTCGAGGCGGTGAGGTCGGGATTGAGGTCGGTCGTTCCCCGCATCCGGGCGGATGTCGCGCCGACGGCGGATGACGCGCCCAGCGTAATGGGCACCGAGTCTGCAAAGCCAAGGTCGGCGAGAAGCCCGTTGCCTTGGCCGACATAGCGGAAGCCGCCGTTCATTTCGACCATCGGCGCCGTGCCGGGCGTGCTGCCTCCGAAGACGTAGCCGCTGACACCCTGGCGATTTGCGGTCTTGAGCAGGCCGGCAATGAGCTGATTCACCACCGTTGCCTGACCGGAGCGTTCGGTGGCGGACGAGGTCGAGTTGATTTGCGCGAGCGCGATCTGTTTGGCCTGGAGCGCGACGTCGGAGACTTCACCCAGCGCGCTGTCGAGTTGGCCGAGGGCCGCGTCGGCGTTGCTGAGATTGCGCTGAATCTGCACGCCCTGCGCGGCACGCCGGGCGATCGCCTGAATCCCCGCATATCGCACGGGATCATCGCTCGGGCGCATGATCTCTTTGCCGGTCGAAAGCTGGTTTTGCACATCCAGCAGCGAAAGCTGCGTGCGGTTGATGTTCCCGAGCGTCATGCTGCTCAGCAGCATGTTCGGAACGCGCGCGATGCTGGAGGGGAAGTAGGTCATCCGGGAGGGGGTGGACGCAAAGGGCGGGCCAAGAAAAATGGCCAAAGGGCCAAATTCTCAAATAGCCAAATGAAAGCGAAGAGCTCCGAGGGCTCTGAATTTGGCGCTTTGGCCATTTGAAAATTTGGCCCTTTAGACGATCTGCATGAGGCTCGTGAGGAGCTGATTCGAGATATCGATCAGCTTTGCACCGGCCTGGTACTGCCGCTGGAAGTTGAGCAGATTCAGCGATTCCTCGTCGATCGAGACGCCGCTGAGGCTGGAGCGCTGGGCGTCGAGGCTTTCTCGCACGCTTGTTGCGGCCGCCGCGGCGGTCTTTGCGGAGGACGTTGCGACGCCCACGCTCTGAACGGTGTCGGCCCATGTTCCGCCGATGGTGCGTCCGTTCAGATCGTCGAGCGTCTGGTTCTGCAGCTTGGAGAGTTCGAGCGCGGTTCCGTTTTCGACGAACGAGCCGTTTACCATGCGGCCGACCTGTAACTGGTTGGGGTCGGTGACAAGATCGCTGCGCACGGCGATATTGGTCGCGTCGGTGCCGGTGAAGAAACTGTTTACGCCGAGAACGGCGAGCGCGCCGCTCGAGTCGTCGCTAAAACTGAAGGAAAAGCCGCTCTGGGCCTTTATCTGCAATTTGCCCTCGGCGTCGAAGGTTGCGGTCATGCCGGGGATCGCGCCGATCGCCGAGCGGATCGATTCAGCGGACGTGTCGTCGGCGAAGCCGGGGTTGCCGGCGTTGTCGACGCCGTCGACATCGACGTTGATGCGCACGGTCTGGGTCGCGTTGGTGCCGGTTTGCTTGACAGTGACGTAGAAGCCGCCGCTTTGGGTCTGGAACGGGAGGCTCGAAGTCGCGGTATTGTACGTGTCGTTGAGCGAGCGCGTGCGATCGGCGGTTGCGAACGAGAGCGTGCCGGATGATGCGGTCAGGCCGTCCTTGTTGGTGCCGGTCGAGTGGAGCTTGTTGACCTCGAAGATCAACTGGCTCGCGATTGAGTTGAGCGCGTTGCCGGTTGATTCGACACTGGATTTGCGGTCGCTGAGCAACGCGCCGACCTGGCCTGATTGAATATCGAGGAATTCGCTGTTGTCCTTGGCCTTCACGCTGACTTCGAGCTTGCCGTTGATCTCGGTCATGTCGAAGCGCATGCCGCGCGAATGGCCGGCGAGGACGACGGGGGTGCTTCCTATGAGAATGTTGGTCGAGCCGTCGGGCTGATCGACCGCCGTGACATCGACGAGCTTCGAGAGTTCGCCGATTACCTGATCGCGCTGATCGCGGAGTGAATTGGCCAGGCCCGAGCCGCCCTCACTGGTCGAGATGCTCACGTTGAGCTTGGCGATCGTCGTGAGCAACTGATCGGCCCGGTCAACGCCGGACGAAAGCTGCGAATCGATCTGCGACTGGATGCCGCCCAGATCCTTCTGCATCTTGCGCAGGTAGTCGGTGATCTGCCCGGCCTGCTGGATGACGACGCTGCTGCTCTTGGAGAGATTGGCGCGTTCGGACCAGATGTTGAAAAAGCCCTGCAAACGCGAGGAAAAGTCGTTGTCGGTGAGTTCGCCGAGGGTGGATTCGAGCGAGCTGAGCGTCTGATACTGCTGGGCGGAGGCGGATTCATCGGCCGCGCCGTTCCACATGCGGTTCTGCAGCGCGGCATCGATCTGGCGGCGAACATCGCGGACGCTCACGCCCCGGCCGGATTGCGTGCCGGCTGTCGTGCCTCCGTCACCGACCGGGACGAACGACGCAACCTGCCGGCTGTATCCGGTGGTGCCGACGTTGGCGATGTTGTTGCCCGCGACCTGGATGCCGAGCTGGCTGGCGGTGAGCGCCGATTGCCCGATCAGCATTGCAGAGGTGAGACTCATTCGGATCCTTCGTGAAGGCGTTCACCACAGAGACACTGAGACACGGAGAAAAAGTGGTGAGAAAACCAGGAAGACAGATTCAGGCGGTCGTTCAAAGTCGCACATCAAGACTCGTCACAATCGGCGCGCCGGCGGAAACGGCTCCGGTCTTTGCATAGATACCCGCGTGGCTGAGCGTGCTTGCGACCTGGCGCATCAGCCCTTCCATGTGCGCGAGCAGCACGCGGCTGACCACACGCACCACATTTTGTTCTTCCTGCACCCGCGCGACCAGCGCCCTGAGTTTCTCGGCCATTTCAAGCATGCCGGCGCGAAGCGCTTCGGGGGCGCAGCGGGCAAGATCGGAGAGGCGCGCCACCGACGGCGGCAGCGGGCGGATTTCGGCCTGGGCACGCTTTACCAGCAACTGGCGACGGGATTCGAGTTCGGCGATCGCCGCCAGCGTTCCGCGCTCAAGCTGCATCACGCGATCGCAGCGGAGCGGATCTGCCTGGCGGATGGCTTCGTGATGTTCAGTGGTGAGGCGGAGCAGCAGCTCATGCTGAGCGAGGAATTCGCTGAGCAGGTTGCGAAGCTCATCGTGAATCGGGGGCGCGGAACTTGGCGCGATTCGCTTGGAGGCGAGCGTGGGGGTCGGGGCTGGGGCGGAGGTTGGGGGCATGGTCGCTCTCGGTGGAGCGCGCCTGCCACTACTCCGGGGTGAAGGCGGGCGCGAGTCCGGCCTTCTTCAGCATGTTCTGTGCCACACGCTCTACGACCGGCCAGTGCGACTTGTGAACGATGTGCCGCGAGACCTGAGCGTCGACCAAAGACTGGAACTGCTGCTCGGCCTTGTTGGGGCCAAACGGTGCCGCGGCATGGTTTGTCGATCGCATCTGCTTGAAAATGGGCTGCACGAGCGCGGTCGCGACGAAGTTTTCCGCGGTATCGCGGATCTTGGCTTCGTCGGTTATGCCGAGCTGGCGCCCAGTCTGCCGACCCAACACTTCGGTGAATTCGAGCTGATTTTGCGCGTTTGGCACGTGGGGCATCGAATCGAGCGGATTGAGCGCCGCCCGGAACTGCATGCCGCTTATGTCGCTATTTGGCATAGGTTTACGCTCAATCCACGATCATCTTGGCGTGCAGGCGGCCGGTCTTGTGGAGCATCTGCAGAATCTCGATCTGGTCGGTGACGGAGACATCGAGTTGCTTCATCGCCCCCATGAGATCGGCGAGGCGGGCGTTGTCGCTCGCGCGGGCCCGAGTGCGGATTTCGGCGAAGTGAGTCGTAGTCGTCAGCGGGTTCTGCGGTGTGCCGACGGGCGTCGGTACGGTGGTGTTGATCACGAGGTCTTTATGCGTGACGAGTCCGGGACTGATCTCGACGTCGCCGGTGATGACGATCACGCCGCTGCGCTGGTTAACGATGACCTGTGCCGGTAGATCCAGTTCCGCGACGCGCACGCTCGCCGACAAGACCGCGGCAACAAAGCCGGCCTTATCCGAACGCTCCGCCTCGGGAATCACGACGCGGATCGTGCGATCATCGAGCACGGTCGCGACATTGGCGCTGACCCGAACGCTCGAATCGGTTCCCGCGACGAGCGGACCGGGGCCGGCGTCGCTGTTGATGCACGTAGCGATCTTCTGAGCCGATGCCCAGCCGCTGAAGTAGGGCGAGATGTAAAGATCGAATGTGTTGCCGACGGTGGGGCCGGCGACATCCTGCACAAGTTGCGCACCCGCGCGGACTTTTCCGCTCGAAGAGAGCGAGAGATCGGGCAGTTCGACCGAGCCGCTGGCAATGGCGTAGACCGGGCTGGTTGGAAGCGGGCCCTTCAGGGGCGCGAGCACGAGGCGGCCACCCCGCAGGCTGCTCGCTCCGTACGCGGCAGAGACGTACGCATCGAAGCGATCGTCGGCGCGGCCTCCGACTTCGGGGATCGTGACATCGACCCACACGATCGCGACGGCTTTGGCGCCCATCAGTTCGGTGATTTGCCCGGGCGAATTGCCCTCGTTTTCAAGCAGTTTGGCGAGCGGGCGGGCGAGGACCATGTCCTTGCCGCTGTCGCCGGTGCCGTTGAGGCCGACGACCAGGCCAAGCCCGCGCAGTTTGAACTCGCCCTGACCTCGGATGCGGGTCAGATCAGAGACCTTGCTCGCGAGCGCCAGGGGGGCGAGCAGGAGCGTGAGCGCGATGACAAAGCAACGGAGCATCGACAGTCGGAACGCAAGGGGCGTGCCGAGGGAAGAGAGCGGCAGATTTGCGGAGGGGCAGAGCAGCAGAGCGGGTAGAGTGAGTGCGTGCCCGACCGGGAATCCGCGTGAACACATGCCATCAATGCAAGCAGCCACTCCTAGCAACAGCGCGCTTCTGCGCGTACTGCGGGGCGGCGCGGCAGGACCTGGGCGATGCCGAGACGTTGGAATCGTTGCCGGTCCTGCCCCGTGTGCTTGCCGCCAGTCCGCCCGCGCTGGATCTTGGAAAGTCGAAGGAGCGGTTTGCGCTGGGGGAGGTGCTTGGGGAGCGCTACCAGATCATCGCGCAGCTCGGCAAGGGGGGCATGGGCGAGGTGTATCGCGCGCAGGATCTGCGGCTGGAGCAGGAAGTCGCGCTGAAGTTCTTTTCGACGCTGGGTCTTGATCAGGCGGCGATCGCGGAACGGACGCGGCGGCTTTCGGCGGAAGTGCGCATCTCGCGCGAGGTGACGCATCCGAATGTGTGCCGCGTGCATGATCTGGCGGAGCTTGATCTGCCGGGAGCTGCAACAGGCTCGAAGGTGCGCAGCCCGGTGCTCTCGATGGAGTATGTGAGCGGCGAGGATCTCGCGCAACTACTCCGTCGGATTGGGCGCATGCCGGCGGACAAGGCCGAGGACATTGCGAGGCAGCTTTGCTCCGGCCTCGCGGCGGCGCACGCGAAGGGAATCATCCACCGCGATCTCAAGCCCGCGAACGTCATGATCGACGGCAAGGGTGTCGCGAAGATCACCGACTTTGGTCTGGCGGGCCTCGCTTCGGAAGTTGCGAACAGCGGCAAGGCGGCGGGCACGCCTGTTTACATGGCGCCCGAAGTGCTGCGTCACGGACAATCGTCCGAGAAATCCGACTTGTATTCGCTCGGCCTCGTGCTGCACGAGGTGATCACGGGCAAGCCGGTCTTCACGGCTACGACCATCAAAGAACTTGCGGAGCGGCATGATCAAGCGATCCTGCCGCCGTCGGCGAGCGTGCGCGATGTTGACCAGCGGGTGGAATCGGCGGTGATGCGCTGCCTCGAACGTGATCCGGCGATGCGTCCGAATTCGGCGCTTGAGGTGCTTTCGATGTTGCCGGGCGGCGATCCGCTCCGTGCGGCACTCGCGGCCGGGGTGACGCCCTCGGTCGCGACAATCGCGGGCGCCACCCGTTTGAAGATGATGCAGACGCGGACGCTGGCGCTCGTGGGTTTTGCGCTGATCGCGCTTCTCGCGGGCGTGGTGTGGCTGATGCCGCAGATTCAGTTGATCTCGAAATTGCCTTTACAAAAGCCGCCGGCGGTGCTTGCGGATCGGGCGCAGGAGATCTTGAAATCGCTCGGCTACACGCCCAAGCAGGAGAACTCGGTTTATCGCCTCGACGTGTTCGAGGAATACCTCGATCTCATCGAGCAGAAGGAAAACCGCGCCGGCATGTGGGATCGGCTCTCGCTGCCTCGGCCCGGCGCCATGGATTTTTGGTATCGCCAATTTCCTGTGCCGATCCGGCCTGAAATGTCGGACGGGGTTGTCGCGTGGGATGACCCGCGACCGGTCGGCGGTTCGATCAGCATGCGGCTCGATCTGCTCGGCCAGCTTCGAGAGTTGCGCGCGGTACCCGAGGGAGCCGGCGACGATCTTGCTGCGATAGAAAAGCTCGCGAGCGGAAAGGTGTACACGCCGACGACGAATCCCGATCCGCGCCCGGCGTTTGCCGCGGCTGGTCTTGACCTCGACAAGTTTGTTGGGGCAACGCCCGCACGCGTACCTCAGGTGTTCAGCGATTTGGTGCAGGCATGGGAAGGTGTGTATCCGGAAGACCCGGAAATGAAGGTTCGGGTTGAATTGGCCTGGCTCGAAGGAAAGCTCGTGAGTTTTCGCACATTCGAGCCTCAGTTTGCGACAACGTTCAAGGATCTTTCGGCGAACACGCCGGCACGCGTTCGCCTGGCGATGATCCTCGAAGGTGCGCTTCGGGGCGGGTCGATCCTGATCGCGGCGGTCCTGGCGTGGCTGAACTTTCGGTATCGACGCGGAGATGGCGCGGGCGCGATTCGCGTTGCAGTGTTTATGGGCGCGTTGATGGTGTTGTCGGTGCTCTTTCGCGCGGATGTTTTTTCGACGGCGGTGGGATCGACCTTCAATGTGGAGAGGGGCACAAGCGGGGTGTTCTTCAGCGCGCTTGAAGGGGGAGTCTTCCTCGCGCTCTGCGTGTGGGTTGCATATTTCGCGCTCGAGCCGTATGCACGGCGATTCTGGCCCGAGACGCTGATCGCGTGGTCGCGTTTGCTGCTGGGGAGATTGAACGATCCGGAAATCGGGCGCAGCACGGCGCTCGGAGTCATCGGCGGATGCCTGGTGGTGGTCGTTCACAGTCTGCAGCATCTGTGCGGTCCGTGGCTTGGTGGACCGACCTTGCGCCCGATGATTGATGATGCCGTGGGTATTTCGGCGCTGCAGGGTGTGCGCGAGATCATCGGCGCACTGTGTGTGCACGCGATCGATGCGTGCATCTACGGCATGGGTTTCCTGCTCGGGATCGTGCTCCTGACGCTGCTTTTCAAGAACCGGCGCGTTGCGATCGCGGTCTACGCGATCTTGCAGACGGTGCTCTTTGGCCTGGCCGCCGCGAACAACCCGTTGGGCTGGGTCTTCGCGGCGATCATGACGGCGATCGTGACGGTGGTTCTGCTGCGATACGGATTGCTCGCGCTCGTTGTCGGCGCGTTTGTGTTCAAGCTGTGCGTCTCGTTCCCGGTCACGACGAACACGGACGCGTGGTACTTCGGCAGCGGAGCGTTCGCACTGGCCCTCGTCGCGGCAATGGGGTTCTGGGGATTGCTGACGGCGGCGACCGCGACGGTGAGACCGGCGTACGGCAAGACGGCGTGAGTTGTCCGAGCGGCTTGCCAGATTCTCACCCCCGTGTGCGGGTGGTGAGAGTCTGGGATTTCGCAAGTAGGGCGAAGGGAAGAACGAGAACGCGGAGTGCGCGGAGGGGGCGGAGTTTCGCGGAGAAAAACAGAGAGTTCAACTCAAAGGGTTCAAAGGTCTCGAAGGGGGAAAAGGCAGAGCAGAAATGGCGAAGGCGATTCGTCGCGACTGTTCTTCAAACTCTTTGAGTTCTTTGAGCCCTTTGAGTTCTGTCTTTCTCCGTGTTCTCTGAGTTTTCTGAGTTCTCTCTGGTAAAAACGCCGTTCCTCCGCACGCCTTACTTGCTCATCCCAAGCTGCTCGAGGAACGAGTCCAGCTTCGGCTCGCGCCCAAGATAATCCTTCAGCAGTTCGGATGCGTCGCGCGTGCCGCCCTGGCTGATGATCTTGTTGCGGTAGTACATGCCGGCTTCGGGGCTCAGCATGCCGAGCTCTTTGAAGCGCTGGGCCATGTCTGCCGCGAAGACCTTGGACCACATGTAGCTGTAATAGCCGGCGGTATAGCCCATCAAGTGACCGAAGCTCGCCTGGAAGAAGGTGGCATCGGGCTTGAAGGTGTAGCACGTGACCTTCGGATAGAGATCAATCGCGACCTTGGTCGTATCCACCTTGCCGTCGGCGGTGGTCTCGTACGCGAGATCGGTCATGCCGTAGTAGAACTGGTTCTCGGCGTCGAGGCCGCTGCCGAGGTTCTTCGCGGCGATCATGCCATCAAGCAGCGGCTTGGGGAGAGGCTCGCCGGTTTTGTAGTGCTTGGCGAAGGTGTTGAGGACCTGCGCATCCCAGACCCAGTTCTCGAACATCTGGCTCGGGGCTTCGACAAAGTCGAGCTCGACGTTGGTGCCCGCGAAGCGGTTCATCTGGGCTGTGCTCACGATCGTGTGCAGGCAGTGACCGAACTCGTGGAAGAAGGTTTCGACTTCTTCGTGTCCGAGCAGGCTCGGCTTGCCATCTTCGGGCTTGCTGAAGTTGCAGACGAGTGCGGCGAGGGGCAGAGTTATTTTTCCGTCGTTCCAAACCTTGTGATTCACCAGCGACCACTGCGCGAAGTGCGTGTACTTGTTGTCACGCGGGTAGAGATCGAGATAGAACTCCCCGATCAGCTTGCCCTGATTCGGGCCCGGCGCCTTGTCGTAGACCTCGAAGAGTTTGACATCTTCATGCCAGAGCGGGCGCGAAGCGGTGCCGCCCTTGGTCTTGGTCACGTCGCGGAATTCGAGCCCGTAGAGCGACTGCGTGGTCGCGAAGAGACCCTCGACAACCTTCTCCATCGGGAAATACTCGCGGACTTTTTCGCCGTCCACGGCGTACTTGCTCTTGGTGAGTTCGTTCTTGATGTACTGGAAATCCCACGGCATCAACTCGGCCTTGGGGTTCTTGGTGAGTTCGCGCTTGAAGGCCGTGAACTCGGCCATATCGGCGAGTGCCTTCTTGCGCACCAGCGGCTTGAGCTCGTCATAGAACTTCTGCACCGTTGCGTAGTTCTTGGCCATGCGCATCTCGGTCTGGAAGTCGGCGCAATGC
Source organism: Phycisphaerales bacterium (assembly GCA_050730655.1). Classification (GTDB taxonomy): domain Bacteria; phylum Planctomycetota; class Phycisphaerae; order Phycisphaerales; family UBA1924; genus JAFEBO01. Next base: position 176,750 of record JBOHNL010000013.1, on the reverse strand, counting down.
TTGTAGCCGAGGATCTGTGCCTGCTCGGCGTAAAGCTTGATGGCGTTCTCGAGCACAGTGATGTTCTTCTTGCCGCCGCGGCGTTTCCACGCCATCCACAGCTTCTGCCTCGTCGTCTCGTCCGGGCAGTTTTCCATCAGCGGCGTGTACGACGGATTCGAAAGCCCGACGACAAAGACGCCGTCATTCTGCGGGAACGACTTCAACAGGCTTTCCGGCGCGCCCTTGAGTTCCGCCGCGGTCAGATACACGGTCGGCTGATCTTCCGCGATGTTCTTGCTGAACTCGATGCCGAGCTTGGTGAGTTCTTTCTGGACGTCGGTCAGACGCGCTCGCTTGGCCGCGTCGAGATCCATGCCGGCGCGCCGGTAATCGCGGAGCGTGAAATCGAGGAATCGCTTCTTCTCGCCGGTGAGCGACGCGACTTCGGAAGAATGCGTCGCGACAAAGTCTTTGACAGCTTTATAGAGATCTTCGCGCTTGCCGAGATCAACGAGGAAGTCACCGGCTTTTTGTTCTGCCGCCTGAGAGGCATCGCGAACCGAAGCTTCCGGATGCACGTTGCTGAGGAAGATCAGCATGCTCGTGTCCTGCTCGAACGTCGAAGCCATGTCGTCGATCGCGCCGATCGTGTTGTCGAAGGTGCGGTCTTTGGAAGGAATCGCAACGATCTTCGCGACGGATGCGTTCGCCTTGGCGACGGCGTCGTCGATCGTCAGCGACGGGGTCGCGGTGGCGAGCGTGGGGGCGGCCTCGATCGCGCCGGCAAGTTGCGGAGCAACGGTCATGCAGAGGCCGGCGATCAGGACAAGCGTCGTCGTTTTCATCATGGCGGGAGTTTATCAGTGGTGGGGAATAGAGAGAACGCGGAGTACGCGGAGAGGGCGGAGTTGCGCGGAGGAAGGCGGGAAGAGCGGGGGAGTGGGAAGAGCATGCCGCGAACGAGCACTCGCTGCGTTGCCGGCCCTTCCGCCATCTCTCGATTACTTGTCTGATCCCCTTTGAGTTCTTCGACCCCTGTGAGTTGAAACCGCTTTCTCTTTTCTCTATTCCTCTCCCCGTCTTCACTCCGCGAAACTCCGCTTTCTCTGCGAACTCCGCGTTCTCTCTCTTGAGCGGCGGTGTCGAGTTTCCGCTCTTCCCCTCGCCCCCGCACATACTCTCCGCCCATGGTCCACCCTTGGCACGACGTCACGCCCGGAATCGAGGGGCTCGATCTCCCCGGTCACTTCCGTTCCGTCATCGAAATCCCCCGTGGCGGCAATCTCAAGTTCGAGATCGACAAGGGCTCGGGCATGCTCAAGGTCGATCGCGTCCTTTCGAGCGCCGTCTATTACCCCGCCAACTACGGCTTCATCCCGCAAACGCTCGCGGAGGATGACGATCCGCTCGATGTGCTCGTCTACAGCACCGAAAGCATCCCGCCTCTGACGATCTGTGATGCGCGGGCCGTGGGCATGATGACGATGATCGATCAGGGCTATCCCGATCACAAGATCATCGCCGTCATGCAGCAGGATCCGATCTACAGCGAGTTCCAGAAAGCCAGCGACTTCCCGCGCCACATCTTCAAGATGCTCAAACGCTTCTTCGAGGATTACAAGATGCTCGAAGGCAAGGGTGTGATGGTGGATGAGGTGATGCCCGCGGAAGCAGCGCACGCGATCATCGAGGACTCACTGACGCGGTATTTCAATGCGAGACGGACTGGATCCATGAAGGGTTTGTCGAGGTAGAAAAGGGCCAAATAGCAAATAAGCAAATGGCAAATCAGGAATCTTCGTCACTGCATTGCTTTGGCCGTTTGCAATTTGACTCTTTGCTATTTCTCACTGCACCCTCGTCAGCACAAACACCATGTCGCTCTTGACATCGCTCCCCTTGAACGACTTCCACCGCTGCTCCACGGTGTTTGGGTCCTTAAACGTCAGCCACATCTCGCCCATGTACTCCTCGTTGGGCGAGCGCAGATTGCTGACGTTGACAAGCTTGAACTCGATCGTGTCGCTCGGTGAAGTCTGCGAGGCGGCCGCGGCCATCCGAGGCTGATTTCCCATCGCGCAGTAGTGCGTACACACGATCGACTTGCCGTCCATGTGATACATGTTCGTCATCTCGTGGCCAGAGCCCGGGAACATGACCTCGCGCACGGTGTTGCCGCCGCCGCCCACGGTGAAGATCGTCTGCTGCGACGTCCCGTTCTTGTCGGCGTTGACGTTCCAAGTCCCCTGCAGCGACTTCACGCGATCAAGCGTCGCCTGCTTTTCTTGCGCGTTGGCGGCCTGCACAATCGGCCGAGCCGGCGCGCTGGTCTGGCCGGTCTGGCAACCACCAAGCACAAGCGATGTCAGGTAAACCGAAAGCGCGGCAAACTCGAAACGATTCATGCTGGCTCCCCTTGTAGCCCACCACGCTACCAAACCCGCCTCAGACTCTCAACCCCGTGAGGGGCGATGAGTGCCTGGCTGAAAGCTATCAGCTGACAGCTCTCAGCCAATCCCGGCACGCCCTTTGCGTCCGTCCCCCCACGGGACCGTCGGAGACATCCCGCACATATGAACTACGGCATCCAGATTTCCAGCTCCGGCCTGCTCACGGCGATGTATCGCCAAGACGTGCAGGCCAACAACCTGGCAAACATGGACTCGATCGGGTTTAAACCCGACATCCCGGCCCTCATGCAGCGGGCCGCGGCACGCCAGGAAGACAATCTGCCCTTTCTGCCGTCCGACGAGATGCTCGAGCGGCTCGGCGCGGGAGTCCTCGCGGCACCAACCAAGGTTGACCTCGCTCAGGGCGGCACGCGAGTTACGAATCGCGATACCGACCTCTCCATCGAAGGCGACGGCTTTTTCCAGTTGCAGGGTGGTCCGGGCGATACCGGCCGACAGGCCTTGCTCACGCGCGACGGGCGCTTTGCCCGGGGCGTCGAAGGTCGCCTGATTCATGTCAACAGCGGCGCGCCGGTGCTCAACCGCGTGCAGCGCCCGATCAACCTGCCCCGAGGCGAACTCAAGGTCGCTCCCGACGGGCGCATCACGGTCAACGGCATTGAAGTTGATTCGATCGGAATCTTCAACTCCAAGGACCAGAACTCGATCAGCAAGCGGGGCGGGAGCGTCCTGCAGGCTCCCGCGGCACAGGTGCGGCGGATGAACCGGGGCGAGGGCCTAATCAAGCAGGGCCAGCTCGAAGAATCCGGCGTTGATGAGATGAAGGCGATGCTCCGAGTTCAGGAAGCTTCGCGCGACGTCGATGCCAACATGAGCATCGTCCAGGCGCAGGACCGCATGCTCGACCGCGCGATCAACACGTTCGGCCGGTTGGCTTAAGGAAAGGGCCAAAGGGCCAAATTTTCAAATGGCCAAATAGAAGACATGCCCGAGGCGTGTGCTTTCGGTATTTGCCATTTGCCCATTTGCTATTTGGCCCTTTCCCTCCGGCACGCCATTCGCGTTCTTGTCTTTCACTATGGCAATGGTCGCCCTGCAATCGTCCTCTACGGCACTTTCCGCGCTCAATACCGCGCTCGACGTCACGGCCAACAACCTCGCCAACATGAACACGGTCGGGTTCAAGGCCAGCCGCACCAACTTCGAAGACCTGCTCTACCTGCACAAGCAGCAGCCAGGCGTCGAAAACGCGATCGGCGACAAGTCGCCCTGCGGCATCCAGGTGGGCTTGGGCGTGAAGGTTTCCAGCACGCAGCTCGATTTCACCCAAGGCGCTCCGCTCCAGACCGGCCGCCCGCTCGATATGCAGATCGACGGCTTTGGCTTCTTTCAGGTGCAGGTCGAGCCCAGCCTCGGCAATACCGCGTACACCCGCGCCGGCAACTTCACGCTGAACGCCGATCGCGAAATCGTGATGGCAAACGACCAGGGACGGCGCCTTGAACCCGTGATCACGATCGATGCCAACGCCACGGCCATTTCGATCGACAATTCAGGGCGCGTGTACGCGACCATCGCCGGCAGCGCGCAACCACAGTTGCAGGGACAGATCCAGCTCGCGACGTTTCCAAACCCGGGCGGACTGCTCCAGATCGGCGACAACCTCTACACCGAAACCAACGGGTCAGGCCCGCCCGTGACCGGCGAACCGGGCACCGATCAGCGCGGCCAGATTCGCCAGGGTTTCCTTGAGAACTCCAATGTCGATCCCACCCGCGAGATGATCGATCTGATCCGCACGCAGCGGGCGTTCGAATTCAACAGCCAGGTCATCCGTGCCGCGGACGACGCGCTCCGTTCGGTCGCCCAGCTGCATCGCTAATCCCCGGTGGAGGTCGGATGATTCGAGGTATCGCCAAGGTCGGGTTGCTGATGGCCGCAGTAAGCGCGGCAGCGCACACTCTGCGTGCCGACACGATCTTGCTGCGTTCGTCGGCCCGCGCCGCGACGCCCGTTGTCCTCCGCGACGTTGCGACGCTCGAAGGAGCCGACGCCGAAGCGCTTGGCGATTTGATCGTTCTCGAACTCGCGAAGGACACAAAGGTCGTGAGCCTCTCGATCGAGGACATCCGAACCGCGCTCAACGGTTCCAAATCCGACATCCGCTGGGGCAAGATCGCGCTCAGCGGCGACTCGTGCTCGATCCGAGTCATCGCCGAGAAGAAGGAAGCTCCGGCCCCGGCCGCTGAGCCGGCCCCCGCGCCTGTTCCCACGATCAAACTCCCCGTCGGCCCAACCTGGCACGTCGTCTCCGATATGCACGACGAGTCGCTTCGTAGTGCGATCGGCGCGCGTCTGGTCAGCTTCCTCCAGGCCGAGCCGGGCGATGTCCGCGTCGCGTTTTCTGACGGCGACAACACGCTGCTCGACACTCCTTCATCCGGACGCACGCTCGATATCCAGCCCACCGGACTGGGCGCGATCGTGCCGGTCCTGATCCGGATCTTCGAGGGTGAAAAGGTCGTCGCCGCCGGGACCGCCAAAGTGCGTATCGAGCAGAAGCTGAACGTGGTGGGGGCGACCCGCGCACTGCACCGGGGCGATCTTGTCACCAAGGAAGTAGTGTTTAGTGAAAACCGCTGGACCACGCCGGGCGAGCGCCTCGCGACCGAAGCGACGGTTGTCGGAAGCATCATCAAGAACCGATTGCAGCCCGGCGATCTCTTCCTCGACAGCGATGTGGAGGCTGCGATCCTCGTGAAGCGTGGCGACATCGTGAACATCGCCTGTCTCGCCGGTTCGATCGTCATGAACACCAAAGCCCGCGCGATGGCGAACGGCCGCGAGAACGAAACGATCGAATTCACGCCTCTGCGCAATTCCAAGAGCCGGGTCACGGCTCGGATCGTCGCCGCCGGCCAGGCCGTGATCAACGCCGAAGTGGGTGACGATCAGATCTATCAGAACAAGCCCGTCGCCGAGGCCGCTCCGGCCGAGGGCGCTCAAGCCGCGACGCGGCCGCTCAAATCGGGCTTGGCGCTGCGCCCGGATGTCCCCAAAGCGCCCGAACTCGCCAAGGTCGGCAGTACCACGGTGCAGCGAATCACGACCAGAGCCGACGGAACATTTGTGGTTGATGCCGCGACAACAGACTCAAAGAAGCCGATCCGCAAGATGAAGTTCATCCCGGTCGATGAACCGTAAGGACGAGAGGTAGACCATGCGTAGCGCACTGCTGTGGATCGGAATGTCGGCGTATCTCTCCGCGGGCGCGCATGCGCAGAGTCTCCTCCGCGACGAACAACCTATCGCCACTACGCCCCCGGTGTCGAACCAGGCCGTCGCGACCGGTGTGAGCTACGCCGCCGCGCCGCCTGCCTCCGATTCGGCAAAGCCCGCTCAGAACACCCTTCAGGACTTCAGCCTCTTCTATGTCACGGCGCCCAAGCCCAAGAGCTACATCAAGAACGATCTCATCACGATCCTGATCGACGAGCAGAGCACGAGCACGACCAAGGCCGACGCCGATCAGGAAAAGAAACTGAACTTCAACGCGGATCTCAATCACTTCATCGATCTGACCCAGCTTTACGGGTTACGACTCCAGTCGTCACCGCGAAGTCCCATCGCGCAGGTCGACCTCAACGCCAACCCGAAATGGGAGGCTCAGGGAAGCTACGACCGCGCCGACAAGCTCGCCGCGAAGATCACGGCGACGATCATCGACATCAAGCCCAACGGCGTGCTCGTCCTCGAAGCGAAAAAAACCGTGACCAAGGACAACGAAGTCACGACGATCGTCCTGACCGGCAACGTCCGAACCGCGGACGTCACGACGAGCAACACGGTCCTCTCAAGCCAGCTCGCCGATCTCATCGTCAGCATGAAGAACGAGGGCGACGTGAAGGAATCGACCACCAAGGGCTGGATCCCGCGGTTGCTTGACACGGTCTTTGCGTTCTGATCGCACATCCGGAGCCCCCTCCCCAAGGGAGGGGGTTGGGGTTGGGGTGGGGTGGGGTGGGCTAGATTCTCGAGTAGGCCGGATGAACTCTGTTCACACGGCTCGCGCCCTGGGCAAGTGCATCCCCAGGCTCGCGTAGGCCCCATACAGCGCAACGATCATCGCAATCGCGATCGCCGAGAGCGACGCCGCGATTGTCCACCCGCCGACGAGCGACAGCGGGAAACTCGCGAGCACGCCCGCAACAAAGAACGCCGCCAGCAGCGTCAGCAGTCCGAGTCGCGTGAGCACCAGTCCCGCGATCGCGCCTGCCAGCAGGCCTGCAATCGCAACAACCGGTGAACCCGCCGCGCCTGTCTGCTGCATCATCGCTCCCGCAAAGAAGACCGCGAGCAGTCCAAACACCGCAGCGCTCGCCGCGGCATGATTTCCCAGCACAAATCGAGGCAACGTGCACAAGAACGTGAGCGACAGCGTGAACAAAATCGCTCCAACGAGCGCCGAGAAAACCACCGACAGCGCGGGCAGCGGCCCGAGCAACGTCAATTCATTGATCGCGAGATTCGCGCTCCCGCCCGCGCGATGCTGCCAGAGCGCCAGCCCCTGCACCGCGAGCACCCACACGGTTCCCGCGAGCGTGCCCATGAGCAGATCGCGTCCGACGCGCGGATCTCGCCACTGCCCCGCGAGCAGGCGGCTCCAGCCCACCAGACTCAGCGGCCAGCGCTTGCGGATGATCGGCTCAAGCCCGACATAGAGCATCCACACGATGATCGATAGCCAAGCCGCAAACGAAAGCGCGGGGATCACCGTGTCCGGAACGGTTTCCGGATCGCTCGAGAAGTGAGCGCGGCAGAGCCACACCAGCGACTGCAATGCAAACGTCGCGATCGCCAAACGCGTCGCGCCCTTGCGATCCGCCTTGCCCTGACGCAGGCTCCACGTCGCCATCCAGATCAGAACGCCATGAACCGCGAGCAAAACGAGGCCGACAGTCGCCGCGACGATCCAGTTGGAATCCGCGGCGGTTGTCACCGCTTTCGCATCCGGCGCGACGTTCGGTCCTTTTCCATCGCGCACCGACAGATACGTGACGGCATTTCCGACCGTCGCAATATCAACGCGCACGGGCGATGTCACGGTGTTCCGCGCGGTGGACGCGCGCTGCGATTCGTACGAGTAACGCCCCATCGAGAACGACGCCGGCGCGAAGTCGTTCGTTTCAAGCGCCCGCAGTTTGTCCGGCGCAGCATTCGTGAGCTTCACGATGCGAACAAGCTCCGGTTCAGGGAGTGTTGTCGGTGAAGCCGCTGCGGAAGTCAATGTTCCCGACGCGACCGGCGCCGTTGCTTCGATCACGTTACCTGCAAGATCCATGAGCACGCTGCGCTCACCGGATGCGGCCGGAGGCGGATCGAGGCGACTGATGCGGCCGCCGGCGCCCGGCGCGAACGGGCGATCGCTCTCGCGATACCAGAACCGCATCTGCGGCGCAACCGGTGATTGACCTTCCACCGGCTCAACGCGCAGCTCTTCGATGCCATACGCGCTGTCCACACCCCGGTTGTTGTGACCGAGCTGCTTGAGCGATTCTCGCGCCTTGTCCGCCAGCGTGATCGGTGCGTATTCCATCTTCGTCGTCGCGAAGAGTTTGACTTTCGTGTTCAGCGACGCCGCACCGAACACCGCGAGAATGCATGAGAGCACAAGCGCCGCCGCGATCGCCGGTGTCAGCGCGCCGCGCGAACCCGATGCCGCGACCAGTTCGGGGCTTGGAGTTTCGCCCGCCGCGAGCGCCGCAGTGAGCGCATCGCCTCCGAGCAGATTTGCAACCGTGAGCGCCGAAGCCGGACGCAAGTCCGGATCGCGCTCCAGGCACTTCATAATGACCTTCTCGACGCCCGGATCCACATCCGGCACGACCGAAGAAAGCGCCGCGATCGGCTGTTTGTGCAACCGCGCCAAGTCCTGCATCGACTCGGGCCGGAACACAGGTCTGCCACTGAAAATCTCGTAGAAAAGCAGCCCGATTGCGTAAACGTCGCTCTTCGCCGTAACGCCCCGCCCGGCAAGCTGCTCCGGCGCCATGTACGCGGGCGTACCCGCGCGCCCCGTATCGCCCTTGAGTTCTTCCGCAAGACCCGCAAGACCAAAGTCCATGATGCGGACATGCCCGCGACCGTCCACCATCACGTTCGCCGGCTTCAGATCTCGGTGCAGCACGCCCTTCTCATGCGCGGCAGCCAGGCCCGCCGCAAGCTGACGCGCGATCTGCAGCGCCTTATCGCCGGGCAATCGGCCAATTCGGCGAAGCAGGCTCGAGAGGTCTTCGCCGTCCACGTACTCCATCGAGATGAAGTGCTGCGTGCCCTCTTCGCCAAGGTCGTAGACGCGGCACACATTCGGATGGCTCACCGCTCGTGCGATCTTCACTTCGTTGAAGAGGCGGATCAGCGCCGCGCGATCCGATCCAAGCTGCTCGGGCAGAAACTTCATTGCGCACGGCTGTCCGAGCTTGATGTCGTCGGCGCGATACACATCGCCCATGCCGCCCTTGCCTAGCCGCCCGATGATCCGATACCGCTGCCCGAAGATCGTGCCCGGAACAAACCGTCCAAGTTCCGCGCCGGCAAAGATCGAAGTGCCCGAAGTTGCGCGAATCGCTCCGCCGCCTCCCGGACCGGGAATCGGGCCTGCCGCGATTTCCGATACCGGCATCGGAATCGCCGAGACATCCGCCATCGGCGTGCTCGAACCCGCCGGAGCCGAGCCGTGGCTCGGGCTCGGAATCGTCTGCGCCATCTTCTCATCGCGAGGCGGCACAGCCCCCCGCATGGGGTTCCCTTGCCCCATCATCGACGGCGCCGAGCCGACCCCCATCGGCGAATTCCCCCCGCCGGCCGGCATCGACATCCCCACCTGTGTCGGAGGCAATGTCTGATTCGCCGGCCGCGTCGGCATCGAAGCCCCAGCCGGGCGATGCTGCGTCGCCGGCGCCAGTGGCGGCATCGAAACCGCTGTCTGGAGCATGTCCTGATGGTCGTCGCTCAGCGACTTCTGGCTGGCCCCGGGCACCATCGATCCGCCGCAAGACGGACAGAATTTCGCCACGGCGGGCACTTCAAGCGAGCATGACGGGCATTTGGGCATGGAGCGGTCCTTAGGTAGAGCGTATGAATGTAGTAGAGAACGAAGGGATTCACCAATGCCGATCTACGAATACCAGTGCGAGGCCGACGGAGCCGTCATCGAACTGATGCGACCGATGTCCGACGCCGACAACCCGGTTCCGGACCCCGACGGCAAGGGCCGCCGGTTCGTCCGCAAGTTTTCGACTTTCGCGGCCAAAGGCGAGGCCGGCTCTATCCCCCTGGGCGTCCGCTCGGGAGGCGCCTGCGGCTGCGGCAAGCCCCACGGCGGGTGCGGTTCACACTGAGCCGGCCACGCCTGGCAGATCGGCCGCGCCGGAGTTGATACCTTCTCCCCATGGTTGCAGATGTCGAAAGCATCCTTATTGACCGGGCCCAGATCGCGCTACGGGTTCATGATCTCGGGCGCGAGCTCGCGAAGGACCTGCAGGAAGAGTTGCAACGCGAACACGCCGCCAATGGCCAAGCCGGCAAAACGGTGACGGACGACGACACCGGCCGGATCATCTTCGTGCCGATCCTGACCGGCGCGCTTGTCTTCACGGCTGATCTCATCCGCGAACTCACGCTGAAGCTCAGCCTGCGCGTCGTCGCGGTTTCGAGCTATCCGGGAACCAGCGTCGCGAGCAAGGGCGCGAAACTCGCGGGAGAGTTGCCCAAGGACCTCGCCGGGAAGCACGTCGTCATCGTCGATGACATCCTCGACAGCGGGCAGACCCTCGGCCTCATCGATGAACTCATCCGCGTGCAGAAGCCCGCGAGCATCCGGATCTGCGTCTTGTTGAAGAAGCCGCCCGAGGTCCGAAAGCGCGAAGTGAAGGCCCACTATGTCGGCTTTGAAATTCCAAACGAGTTCGTCGTCGGTTACGGCCTCGATTACGACGGCTTTTATCGCAACCTTCCGTACATCGGCGTTCTCAAGCAGGAAGCGATCGGCCGATAGAAGTTCCGAGCGGGTGTCGCACTCAACTACTTCCTGCTCGCGATCGGATGACGACCCCTTCTTCCAACTCCAACGCAGCCGCGCCAGCATCCGAGCGCACGATTCTTCTCTTCCGCCCTTCGGCTGCATCGATCGTCATCCGCCCGCTCCGTTCCATTCTCATCTTGATCGTCGGCTTCGCAGTGCTCTGGTGGTTTGTGCCGCCATCACAGCAGCGCACGCTGGTGCTTGCCGTTCTGCTCGGGCTCCTCATAGCGCGCGTGGCCTGGCAGGCCATTTGGGTCGCATGCTGCCGCTATGAACTGACAACCATGCGAGTGCGCGCAACCGAAGGCGTCTTCTCACGTATCGGCGCGGAGATCCCGCTCAGCCGCGTGCAGAACACATTCGTTTCGCGATCGTTCCTCGAACGACTCGCCGGAATCGGCACGATCGGGATCGCTTCCGCCGGAACCGGCGGCGTCGAGATCGTTTGGAGTATGGTCGACAATCCCGACACCGTGCTCGCCAAGGTGCGCAGCGCTCTGGACGAAGCGAGCCGCGGCAGCACTTCCGACTCCGGTCTCGGCGATCGTCCGACTCAGGACTCCGGGCAGCGGGACTCAGCACACTCGCATCTCGCCCGCCCCATCGTCCTCGGCCTCGTCGGCGGCATCGGTGCCGGCAAGAGCGCCGTCGCCCGCGAACTCGAATCGCGTGGCGCACTTGTTCTCGATTCAGACACGCGCGCCAAAGCCGTGCTCGAAACGCCGGAAGCCAAAACGACGCTCGTCTCGTGGTGGGGGCCCGGCATTCTGGTTGATGGCAAGGTCGATCGCAAACGCGTCGCCGACATCGTCTTCGCCGATCCCCAGGAGCGTCGCCGGCTCGAAGCGTTCGTTCACCCGCAATTGCGCGCCGGCCGCCGCGCCGATATCGATTCCGCCGCGTCACGCAATGTCCGCATCGTTGTCATCGACGCTCCGCTGCTGCTCGAAGCCGGTGTTGACAAGGAGTGCGACGCGGTCGTTTTTGTGGATGCTCCCCGCGAGCAGCGGCTCGAACGCGTCCGGTCGCGTGGCTGGGACGATCAGGAACTCGCCCGGCGCGAGGCGGCACAAATGCTCCTGAGCGAGAAGCGTGCTCGCAGTACATACGTGATACAAAACGACGGCGATCGTGCATCGCTCGGTGCACGCGTCGCGGAATTGATCCAGCAAATAGAGGCCGCTTCACCCGTCCTCAAGTAAGCATCGAAACCCGCCCTTTCCGATCGCTTGTCGCCGCCGCGGATACTTGGCTATACTCAGGAGACCGGTGACGCGGGTTTTGGACCAGCGCTTCTGACCGGACTTTCCCGCCGCTTTCAAGTTGCTTTAGTCGGTTCTCCGCCCAGTCGGCCAGTGTGTGCTTTGACGCACGCCGCACGGGGCAAGATCGAAGCAATTCGGAACCACCGGCGGGCCAACTCTTCCTTACTGGCGCGAGTTTTCGTCACGCGTCCGTCCGCATCCGCTCTTCGAGCGCTTACCAAGTCACAATTTGCATGTCCTCAGCGTCCCACTCGGGCGCGCCAAGGGCAACATTCGGAGTTTTGAGATTCATGGCAAAGTCATCTGGCGACTCGTCCAAGCCCGACGCGAAAACCGAACGCTCCGGCTCGAAGTTCCGCCCCGTCGGCCCGCGCCGCGACACAAAGAAGGCCTCGGCCGCCGTCGCTGAACCAAAGCCCGAAGCGCCCGTCGAACGCGCCCCCGCGTCCGAGCGCTCGACTTCGCGAAGCGATCGCCCGGTCACCCCGCGCTACGAGGACGTCCCGCCCGCGCCCAAGGCGCCTCCCAGCCCCGCGCCGAGCAGTCACAGCGGCGGACACTCCGGAAGTTCCCACAGCCACGGCTCGAACGCGGGCTCCAGCAACTCCGGCAGCTCGCACCAGTCGAGTGGGCCCTCACAGACCTCCACGGCTGGCAGCTCGCAAGGTGCCCAAAGCAGCGCCTCGCAATCGTCCAGCAGCCCTTCGAACGGACCCGCAAACGGCCCGTCAGCCGGCCAGTCAGCACCACCATCGCAAGGCACCCAATCCCAAGGCAACTATCCAAATTACGGCCAAGGTGGAGGCGGCGGATATCCGCAAGGTGGCGGTGGAGGTGGTAGTTGGAATGATCGCGGTGGTCGCCGCAAACGCAAGAAGCGCCGTGGCGGCATGGGCTTTGGTGGCCCGGGCGGCTCAGGCGGCGGTTTTGCCCCGAGCGGCCCGAGTGGTGGCGGCAGTTATGGTCCGCCGAGTGGGGGAGGCGGGGGTGGTGGGTATCAGCGCATGAACTTGGGGGATCTGCCGAGCGATGAGGAACTTGAACGGGAAGGTATTGAGCTTGAGCGGATTGCCAAGAGCGCGGATCCCTCGGCGCTCAAGAACGCGATCAGCATTAACGAACTTCAGTTGAAGGAAATCGATGCGCTGTTTGGTATCGCCGAGAAGGAAGGTCTCACCGACTTCCATCAGCTGACCAAGCAGGACATTATCTTTAAGATTTTGAAGGCCCGCGCTGCGAAGCAGGGGTTGATGTTCGGTGAGGGGACGCTCGAGATGCTGCCGGACGGGTTTGGATTCCTGCGCAGCCCGGAGCAGAGTTACCTGCCGGGACCGGACGACATCTATGTGAGCCCGGGCGTGATTCGTCGGCTGGGGCTTCGGCGTGGCATGACAGTGCGCGGAATGGTTCGTCCTCCGAAGGAGAGCGAGCGGTACTTCGCGCTTCTGCGTGTCGAGACCGTCAACGGCAAGGATCCGAAGGCGATCGCGAACATTGTGAACTTTGAAGACCTGACGCCGTTGCACCCGGAAAAGCGCTACGTGCTGGAGACGACTCCGGACGAGATCGAGTGCCGCGTGATGGATCTGGTCTCGCCGGTCGGCAAGGGCCAGCGTGCGCTGATCGTCGCGCCGCCCCGCACGGGCAAAACCGTGCTGATGCAGAAGATGACCAGGGCGATCACGAAGAACTATCCGGACGTCAAGATCATCGTCTTGCTGGTGGACGAGCGGCCGGAAGAAGTGACCGACTTCAAGCGTCACTGCACGGCGAAAAATGTCGAAGTGGTCGCGAGCACGTTCGACGAGCAGAGCCACCGCCACGTGCAGGTCTGCGAAATGGTCATCGAAAAGGCCAAGCGCATGGTGGAGTTCGGCGAGGATGTGGTCATCCTGCTCGACTCGATCACACGCATGGCCCGCGCGTACAACGCCGAGATGCCTCACTCGGGCAAGATCATGACGGGCGGTCTCGACTCGAACGCGCTGCAGCGCCCGAAGAAGTTCTTCGGTGCCGCACGATACATCGAGCGGGGCGGTTCGCTCACGATCATCGGCACGGCGCTCGTTGACACCGGGTCGAAGATGGACGAGGTCATCTTCGAAGAGTTCAAGGGCACGGGCAACAGCGAGCTGCATCTTGACCGCAAGCTGGTCGAGAAGCGCATCTGGCCGGCGATCGACGTTGCCGCGTCGGGCACGCGCCGCGAAGAACTGCTGCTCGATGGCAAGGAACTTGAACTGGTCCATCGCCTGCGCAAGGTGCTCAGCGACATGAACGTCGTCGAGGCGATGGAACTGCTGAAGGGTCGCCTCAAGAAGGTGAAGACCAACGCCGAATTCCTGATGACGATGGCGCTCGGATAAATCCGGCGAGAATCGTCCGGCGCGGCGGGCCTCACTGGCAGGTCAACTGGTCGTAGGCGCCGACAAACAGCGAGAAGTCGCTGTCGTCGGTCATTCCGTCGCCGGTCAGGTCGCCCGCGTTCGCGAGCAGGTCGTTGTACGCGACGACAAACAGTGTGAAGTCTGTATCGTCCACGACGTTGTCGAGATTCAGATCAGCGGGGCAGAGGTGCTCCGTCATCGATACGAGCGCCAACAGAAATTCATTTCCTGACAAGGGAATCGAACTTGCGCTGGGAGAGAAGCCTCCGGATCGGCTGTACATCTCCATGGTGTACGCGATCGCGCCGGTCGTGCCGTGAGCCCAGTCAGGCGTCGTTCCCGACGCGAGATAGAGAAGTTCAGGCCCGCCCATGCCGTACGTAACTCCGGTTTTGGTTTTCACCGAGGCGGACATTGCCTGGCCGATGCGCATCAGGGCCGGGTAACCCGGCGGCGTCTGCCACTGATAGGCCCAGGGGCGCAGAATGGTTGCCGCGTAGCTATGGACATCGATGAATGCCGCCATTTTCGGGATGGCCAGAAAATAGTCCCTCACCACCGTCGTTTCGGGCTCGGAGAATGGGGACTTTCCGCGGTAGTCCTCGCTGGTGTACCCGCCGCTCGATCCATTATTCAAACCCCAACCAACACTCCAGTTTCGATTGAGGTCGACGCCGACAATCTGTACCGGAGGTGAAATGGTTCGGGCGTTTTTTCGCCAGTAGCGGTCGCTGTTCCACGTGATTTCATATCCATCGGGATTCACGATCGGGACGAAGACAAACTCGTACCGGTCGAGCGCGGCACGCACTCGCGGGTCGGTGTTGTACGTTGTGAGAAGCTGCGTTGCGGCGTAAAGCGAACTTGTGAGCGTGATCCATTCGCGCGCGTGCTGCAGGCTATCGATCGCGACGACCGGTTTACGGGGAGAGCCGCCAACCGGCAAGACCGGGCTCGTCAGGCGAAAGCCAAAAATCTCGCGTCCTTGGAGCGACAAGCCGATCGAAATTCGCGAGACGAAAGTCGGATATGCGGCGACGAGCGAATCGACGTACGCCTTTGTCGCGTCCGGTGTGGGAAAGGAATCAAAGAAGCCGCGATCGCGGAAAGGATCGTCTAATTCCGACCGCTCAGCGTCGACGAGCGCCTGGACATCCGGAATCGTGACTTCAAATGGCAGCCCGGCGCGAGTCAGCGTCGGGAGGTCGTTCGTCGAGATTCTGTACTCGGCCTCGCCGTTTTGTCCGCCTGGACCGCAAGTCCAGCGGTCCGCCGAGATCGCCTGCATCAACTGAATATCGCGCACGTCCCGCGGATGAATCCGCACGACGAGCTGTTCATCGAAACGCTCGGGAAGGATCGAGGCGGATTGAGCGCATGCCGAGGCGAGGCTGAACGTACAAGCACCAATCCCGGCGAAGGTTGAAAGATTGCGCACAACTTGGCTCCCAAACCCCAACGAACCGGACGAATCTTACCAGAAGTTGGACGGTGCTGCGCATAGCGTTTGGCTCGGCATACGACGGAGTTACGGATGGCCTCGCCCGCAGCGGTTCTTCTAGTTCGCACAATCTTGTTTACCGTCTGGTCTGCCCTCCTGGCGATCGCGGGTCTTGCGGCGCTGGGCGGACCGGTAACCGGCGACTGGATCCGCGCACACGGGCTATGGCTGGGGCTGGCGGCACTCTGTGCCGGGCAGTTCGTGTTTATGGCGGCGGTCGCGGACCGATGGTTTCCGTATGCCGACCGGCGGATGGTTGCCGTGGCGGAGGGTTTTGTGTTTTTGGGGCTGCTTGTTTCGGTTGGCGGGTTTGTAAAGGGTCTCTGGTAGCGGCTGGTGGCAGGATGCGAAGTTGGGGACGAACCGGGCATGGCCGGGGAACGAACGAGGCATGGAGGCGAACGCTTGCTGAAGAAGTCGAACCGTCGCAACAACTGCTTTCTGCCCGATGCGAGGCGGGCCAGTGCGTTGCTGCTTGCCTGTGCCTCGGGACTGGCGATGCCAGCGCTCGCGCAGCACAAGCTGACTCCTGCCACAGCCGCGGCGAGCTCGGCGACCAGCGGTTCACCGGCGCTCGTGCCAAGCACGACTGCTCCGGTCAGCACGGTGCCGGCGTGGTCGATTGATGATTATGCGGCACGGTCGCTTGCGCGCCTGGCGATGATGGATCTGCGTCTGGCGGGAAATCCGACGGTGCGCGATTACAAGCTGGCATCTGTCCTGTTTGAGTTGGCGGGCAACATCCGTCCGGACGATGCCGACCTGGTGCGGCGCAAGATTGAAAGCCAGTGGAATTCAGGAGACGAAGAAGCCGCGATTGCCGCGACGAAGGTGCTGCTCAAGCTTGATCCGAAGGACACGGTCGCACAGCTTCGGCTGGTCTCGTCGAGCATCGACCGATTGCAGACGGTCGAGTCGCGTCTGGCGGCATACGAACGATTTCTGGGACCGGACGGGCGGGCGATCGATCCGGCGATTCGCAGCCGCCTTGCGCTCGACGCGGCGCTGCTTTATCGCGAGCGGAACAACGACGACAAGTTTGCCGAGAAGTTGAAGCTGGCGACGGCGCTCGACCCGACGAACAAGGAAGCGGCGCTTGTTGCGCAGACGTTCTTTGCCGCGGCGGTGAACGACCCGGTCGGCCGGTTTGAGTTGTTGAGCAATCTGCTTTACAGCGATCCGCTCGACCCTGGCATCTACATGAACATGACCGAGGAACTGGCGAGCAACGGCGCATTCGTCGGCGCGAACCGCCTGTTCCGCATCGGCGAGAAGATTCAGACCGCAGCAGGCGCGAAGATCGGGGGCGAGCAGGATCTCGAACGCCTCATACTTGCGTGGCAGGTGTCGGGCCCGAAGACGGTGCGCGAGGATCTCGAGAAGTCGCTCAACACCGAGCGCCACAACGCGCGTCAGATCGCCGATCGCCAGAAGATCCAGAACGTGCCGGGGGAAGAAGTCGTGGACCCGATGTCACTGCGTCTGCCCCGAGTTGCGGAGCAGATGCGTGCGCTTGCCGCGTTTGGTGAAGGAAATACCGATTCGCTCGAGACATCGCTCTCGGAATTCGATCTGACCGTCGCGAAGATGTTGAACGAATCGCCGGATGATGAGAAGCGTCCGAAGGGGATTGGCAAAGCGGATGCGATGCGTATTGCGCGCGACGCAAAGGTCGATCTGGCGTTAGTCCGTGCGCTCACCGGTTCACAACTAAAGCAGGTTGAATCGGGAATGAAGGATCTCGATCCGCCGCTTCCCACGGACGACATTCGTACCGCCGTGATCGCGGCGCTGATGAAAATGCACGACGGCAAGGCGGAAGAAGCGCTCGCGTCGCTGACCGGACTCGGGATCGACACGACCAGCGAGAGCCCGGACCTGAGCGACGCACGGCTGTACGGCGAACTCGCAAAGGCTCGGGTGCTCGAAGCGCTCGGACGAAAGGCCGAGGCCGGCGCGTCGTATCGCGAGATCATCCGCAACGAGCCGCTCACTCCGCAGGGAGCGCTGGCCTCGACGCTGTTCGACAAACTCGCCGGCAAGCGCGAGCCGCTCTTTGCCAAGACGGTCGAGCTCGAAAAACTCGCGGCGGCGGTGCCCCGCTGGATCGAAGACATCGTCGATCAGCCCCGCACGTTTGTGGGTGTCTCGACCGAGCCGCTCGCGACGACGCAGGAGCCGCTGTCGCCGATGCTCGTCAAGATCAGTATCCGAAACCTGGGCGCGCTGCCGATGGGGCTCGGCGCGAACAAGCCGCTGAACAGCCGCTTTTTGTTCTCGCCCAACCTCGATCTGAGAGATGCGGATGCACGCCGATTCTCAAAGCCCGAAGTGATCGATCTTGATCGACGGCTGCGCCTGATGCCGGGAGAGTCGATTGAGGCCGTGGTCTGGGCCGACCCGGGCTTTGCGGGCTGGTTCTGCGAGGACGTCGCGTCTCAGGTGGTCCGAGCGAAGTATCGCGTTGTGCAGGGGTTTGTCACCGGCCCGCGCGGGCTGATCGATCCCGGTCCGGGCTGCGTGCAGTCGGATCTGCCCATCATCGTGCGCACGACGCTCCGTGAAGCGACGCTTGGCGCCGCAGACTTCGCGGCGGAGGCGCAGAGCGCGGGCGAGGGCGCGGTCGTCCGGCTCGGGGCCGCGGCGCGGACGCGTGTACTCGGCGAAAGCTTCAGTTCGCTCAAGGTCACTCCGGTCGATCGGCAGACGATGGCTCAGGCACTGGCGAAGCGCTATCCATCGCTGTCGCCGAATGCTCGCGCGGCCCTTGCGGCGATTGTGCCCACCGCGAAGCAATCTCCGGAGTTCATTGATTTCGATACGGTTGTGCTGGAGGAAAAGGATCCTGCGATTCTGCCGATCGCTCTGCTCACACGCTGCTCGAGCGCGGATGCTCCGGCGCTCAAGGCCGCGATGGAATCAACGGACGAACGGGTCAAGCTGGTTGCGAAGCTCCAGTCGGAGCGGCTGGCGGATCGGTCGACCTGTTACGCGACGATGGGTACGAACATCGATGAAGCGATTGATCCGATCCGACCGGATGCGCCAACCCCGCCAGCGCCGACTGCCGCGCCGGCCGCCAAGGAGGGCGGAGGGGCGAAGAAGTGATCGTGAGCGGGAATGGCGCGAGCAGCGTGAAGCGATCGTCCGCCAGATCCGCCGTCCGGCTTATTTTGTTCGTGGTTGGCGCGGGGCTATTTGCGCTTGCGATCTACGCCGCGTGGGCGGGTTCATCGGATGGCGTTCGCGCGTTTTCGCGTGCCGCGGAACATCCGGGGGGGCTGGCTGCGCTTGTGCTCCTGCCGCTGGTGTGTTTGACGCTCGCATCGATGAGCTTCTGGGTTCTAACTCTGCGATTTGGGAAGGTGTCGTGCGGCGAGATGCTTGCGCTGCTGGGCGGCGCGTGGCTGCTGAACTTTCTGCCGTTGAAGCCCGGTGTTGCGGGTCGCGTCGCGTATCACAAGACGGTGAACGGGATCGATTATCGATGGTCGCTGGTGGTGGTGATCCAGTCGATCGTCATCGGGCTTTGTTGTTTCGGATTGCAAGTCGCGCTCGCTTCGATCGCGGCCGAACGTTTGTGGAGCGAAGAGGTGAAGGCGACGTTCATCGCGTCACCGCTGGCGATCTCGTTGATTGGGCTTGCAGCGCCGCGCAGGGGTGTGATGACGCACTGGTGGCGATACTGCGGCGCGTTTGCGTTTCGGTACGCCGATTCGCTCGTGTGGGCGCTGCGCTACTGGCTGCTCTTTTGGATCGCGGGCCGGCCGCAGGGCCTGAGCACCACGGCCGCAATCGCGGGGATCAGCCAGTCGGCGTCGCTCGTGCCATTTGCCGGCAATGGCCTTGGCGTCCGAGAATGGATGGTGGGCCTGGCAGCGCGAAGTTTGCCGGAGTGGTACGGCAAGGACACCTCCATGCCGGTGTTGGACGGGGTGTCCGTCGAACTACTGAATCGTGCCTGCGAGGTGGTTGTAGCCGTGCCTGTGGGGCTGCTGAGCCTCTGGTGGCTATTCAGGCGGTTTGGGAAGGTCCGTGCGGAGGAAAGCCTGGCGGCCGTCGAGGCGGTTCGAAGCTGAAACCGCTTTCGGCCGATGATCAAAGGACGGTGTCGGTTCGTAGAAACCGGATGAGCTGCATCCGGCGCTCCAGATTCCGCGCATGGACATTTTGAGCGCACGGCCGCGCTCGTCGTACGGTGGGGGTGGGGACATGGTCAGCAAGATCGAACAAGACCATCAACGCTTCCGGCAGATCGTGCAGGGCAAGATCCGGCGCGACCTGCGGAAGTTCCTCTCACGGGGCGAACTGATCGGGCGCGAAGGCAAGCGCTTTGTGTCCATTCCCGTGCACGACATTGACATTCCGACGTTCCGTTACGGCGACAACTCCGGTGGCGTCGGCATGGGCGAAGGCAAGGAAGGCCAAGCCGTCGGCGGCAAAGACGGACAGGGCGGCGAGGAGGAAGGTAAGCACATCCTCGAGGTTGATGTCTCGATGGAAGAGCTTGCCGACATCCTTGCGGAAGAGTTAAAGCTGCCCCGGATCAAGCCGCGGGGCGAACATCGGGTGACGACGATCCGCGACAAATACTCCGGGATCCGCCCGGTTGGTCCGGCGGCACTTCGTCACTTCAAGCGAACGTATCGCGAAGCGCTCAAACGCCAGATTTCGACCGGTACCTATGACGCGACGAATCCGGTGATCATTCCGATTCGCAACGATCTGCGGTTTCGAAGCTGGAACGAGATCAAGAAACCTCAGAGCAACGCGCTCATCGTGTACATGATGGACGTTTCGGGCTCGATGGGCGACGAACAGAAGGAACTGGTTCGCCTCGAAGCGTTCTGGATCGACACGTGGCTACGGCGAAATTACGAGGGCGTCGAGAGCCGATTCATCGTGCACGATGTCCGCGCGCAGGAAGTCGATCGCAAGACGTTCTTCAGCGTGCGTGAAGACGGCGGAACTCGGATCTCGAGCGCGTTCCAGAGCTGCAAAGAGCTGCTCGACATGCACTACGACCCGGGCGATTGGAACACGTACCTGTTTCACTTCTCCGACGGCGACAACAGCTCTGATGCGGACAATCGCCTCTGCGTGAAACTGCTCGAAGAGCAATTGCTCCCGATCTGCAACATGTTCGGTTACTGCCAAGTGACGAGCGCGTACGGCAGCGGCAGCTTTATCAATGTCCTCAACGAGGCATTCAAGGACGGCGCATCGGATGAACTCGGCCCGCGGCTCATCACCAGCAAGGTAAACGGACGCGACGACATCTACGACTCGCTCCGGACGTTCTTCAAAGCCGGACGGTAAATCCGGCGTGAATCTGGTTCTCGGTTTGCGACGTAGCATTTTGCGGTCTGGGTGAATGGCCGGCAGTTCCGCCGGCAAGGAAACGCCCGCGTGATGCTGTTTGTGGTTTATGCCGGGTTGGTCTGGTGGGCGGCACTGAGGTGGCGTCGGCGATGGCTCGGATTTGGATTGGTGGGCCTGGGCGTCTTTGGGGTGTGGTTTGTCGCGAGGTTTTATCTCTGGGTGGGCGCACGGTTCGGCATCGAACGCACCGATTCGTTCATGATTCTGCTCGTGCCGTTTGGGGTCACGGTGGGAGTGATCGGCGCGTACATCGCCTGCCTGCCGAAGCGAAACGAGGGAGCTTGCCGCAAGTGCGGGTACAGTTTGCTCGGGCTTGAACCGGAGAAGGGGCTGCTGATTTGTCCGGAATGCGGGGCGCGCCACGCGTTTTCCGCGGGTGACTCGCTCCCGTGTTCATCCTGCGGCGGGGAGACTCGCCCGCACGGGCATCGCGATTGGGTGTGTTCGCGCTGCGGCCTGCACTTGCTGTACACGCGCGGACCAGTGCAGCGCGATTCATCAACCAAAGACAGCGCGATGAACGACGCCAAGGGCGAGCACGCAGAGCGGCAACCCGAGAATAATGATCAGGCGAAGCCAGAGCAGACGACCCGGGTCGATGCTGCCGATGAGCGGGATGGAACTGGCCTGCGGGCTTTGGGCGATCAACTCATCGGCAAAGCTCAGCCAGTAGAGCGCTGAGTCAAAAAGTTCCTGATTGCCCGGGAAGGGCGACACGACCCGGCCATCGACCTGAACACCGGGCTGTGTGAGCGAATCAAAGAACCATCCGGTGGATCCGACGGCGAGCAGGCGCTGCGCGAGTGTTGTCGACGAGGCAGGAATCTCGGCGCCGACGGCGATGGTCCACGGCCCTCGCTCATCCTTTGCTGCATCGAACTTGGGCGAACCTGCAAGAGCGGCGCGCTGTGCACGCGGTGTTTGCCAGATCAGGAGCCAGCTCGATTCGCCCCATGCACTGTCGTCGCCGGGAATCTGCAGCAGAGGCGAAACCGTCGATGATGCGCCGGACGTGGTCTTGAATGCGATCGGCCAGGGCAGATACGTCGGCAGCCCGCGGATCGCGCCGAAGACCGGATTCACGGTATTCTGCGGCGCTTCACCCGCACTTCCTGCGATGACAGTCCGGTCGGTATCGACTTCGCGTTTTCCCTGATCAAACCGCTCGGTGAAGATGGGCTTGCCCGCGGCGCTCTCGAGCCCGAAGCGCTGGAGGATCGGCAGGAATGGATCGGCGTCGCCGTAGGTGCGCTGAATGGACGGATTCAGACTGAGCAGAATGTTCTGGTGATCCGCAGCGAGCTTGTCGATCGCGGCGCCGAGCCGCTGCGAGCGCTCGATCCCGCCGCGCTGTTCACCCGGGCGTGCGGCAGTTGTGGAATCAGGGGGCAGGATGATGAAGACTGCCGGGCGCGTTCGCGATGGATCGAGGCGGGTGAGTCCGGAGGGTTCGGGCTCGAGAAGCACCGACCATTCGACGATGTCGATCCCCTTCATCAAAAGGCCATCGCGCAGATGTTCGAGAAATGGCGCTTCGGTGACATAGGGGCGTTCTTCAGCGTGAACGAACACGGCGATTGGCGGTTTTTCAAGGAGCGTCGATGCGAGCGAGGCCGTGAGAAACTCCTCGACGTGACGCCGGTTGTCGGCACGGGCTCCGGAGGAAATCACGATCTCCCGCGCAGGGAAGAGTTCATCGAGCGGAATTGCCGAGAGGCGGTTGCCGGTGGGTGGGACGATGATCGCGGCGGCAGACTGGCGCAGCGCCGAAGCCACGCGCAACACACCCGGGCGGGGCAGCCGTGCGAGCGATTCGGAAACAACAGCCAGGCGATCGCGCTGCTGCGCGATGGAGTCTGCTGCGGCGGCCGCACGGGCTGTAAAGGAATCGCCCAGATCGGTCTGGCGCGAGAGACGCCGAACTTCGCCGACGATCTGGCTGAGTTGGTCCGTCGCGGCGCGGAGGTCGCGTCGAATCGCCTCGCTTGCCTTATCAGTCGCGGGCAGTTCGAGATCGCCGATCTTTGCGTTCAGCGGCTCATCGATTTTCGAAAGAGCCGTCGCCAGATCACGCCCCGCGATGCGAGCGCCCGCGGCGCGCTGTTCAAGAGCGTTTCGAGCCGATTGCACCGGGCCGCTCGTCCCGGCAGGCAGCGCAGCACGGAGATCATCCAGCGTTCGCGAAAGAGATGTTTGGGCCCAGGCCGCGACTTCGGACGCGGAGGAGGCGGCGGCACGGACAGCGTTCGCCTGCGTCTGTAGTTCAGAGCGATCACGCGCGATCAGATCCGCAAGCACTTCCTGATACTGCTTTTGTCCTGCGGGTGAACCCAGATCGATCAGCGCAAGTTCGAGCTTGCCGCTCCGCGTGAAGCGTTCGAGCACGTCGTTCGAATCTCGGAAAGCCTCCGGGCTCACGCGCTGAAAATCGGCGGCGACGATGAGCCGGGCCGGAGCGGAAAGCCGTGCAAGCACGGCTTGGGCGCGCGGGCTGAGCCGGTGTTCTCCCGACGCAGTCACATCAAAGCGTGGCGCAAAGCGAGCAGCGACAACGTTTGCAAGTGCGATCGATGCGAGCGCCGCGAAGAGGCCGACAACGGTCCAGAGCCAAAAGGAGATTCGGCGCATTATCCGAGCCTCCGAGCGCGGAGCGCGGTGCCGGCGAGCAGGATCGGGAGAACGCTTGCCGCCAGGAAGAAGACGACGTGGCGGAGATCGATGATGCCCTTGGCGAAGTCCTGAATCCGCGAGTCAAACGAGAGCCATGCGAGTGCGGGTTGGAGCACCGTCGGGGCGACCGCGGGGCCGAGCGCCGAAGCGAGCATGAGCGCCAGCAGGATGAAGAGCGTCGCGAGAAATGCGAGCGTCTGGTTGTTCGTCAGCGCCGAACAAAGTGTGCCGATCGACAGATAGAAAATGCCGGGCAGCAGCAAGCTGAGATATCCCGCGATCAGCGGTCCCAGTTCCGGCGGCCGAGCCGAGACGCGTGCGAGCACGCCAGCGTAGAGCAGCGTCGGCAGAAGCATCAGGGCCAGCATCGCGGCAGCCCCGAAAAACTTTCCGAGCACGATCGAGAATTCCCGCGCGGGAGAAGTAATCAGCGGTTCAATCGTGCCGCTGCGCATTTCTTCACTGAAAAGCCGCATGCTGATCGCGGGGACAACCGGAAGCAGAATCCAGCCGGCGCCGCCGAAGAAGGCACGCAGGCTCGCAATCCGCCCGGGCGCGAGAACGACGAGCCCGAAGACGCACCCGCAAAGGAACAAAAAGAGAGCGATCGTGAACCAGCCGACGGGGAGCCGGAAGTATGACGAGAGTTCGCGCCGGGCGATCGTGAGTGTCGCGCTCATGCCGCGGCACCTGCGCTTTGAGCCGATGAATTCTCAACACTCGCTTCAAGCAGCGAATGGAACACCCGTTCGAGCCCCGGAGCATCGGGCGTGAGCACCCGGGGCACGACGGCGACATTGTGAAGCGAGCGCGCGACTGCCGCGAGCTGATCCGTGGTGGAAGTTTCCGCTGACGGCCGCAGCCGGACACGAAGCGAGCGCCACCCGTTCTCGGTCTTGCTCGACTCGACATCCGCAACGCCGGGAGTCGAACGCACGGCGATGATTGCGGCAGTCGACTCAGGTTCTGCGATTTCGATCAGAATCGCGCTGTCTGGCGCGTGGCGCTCGCGAAGCTCGGCCGGCGTCCCGTCTGCCAGCACGCGCCCGGCGGCGATGACAATCACCCGGTCACAGGTGAGTTCTACCTCGCTCAGAATGTGCGAGCTGAGAAGCACACACGTGTCTTTCGCCAGAGAGCGGATTGTCTCGCGCATCTGGCGAATCTGCGTCGGATCGAGTCCGTTGGCGGGTTCATCGAGGACGAGCAGGCCCGGGCGATGGAGCGCTGCCGCCGCAAGGCCGACTCGCTGCCGAAACCCCTTTGAAAGCGCACTGATGCGTTTACGTCGAACTTCGTCCAGAGATGTGAGGGAAAGCGCCCGCTCAATAGCGCCGGACCGGTCGGACGCAGAAACGCCGAAAAGTTTCGCGCGATACGACAGATAGCCGGTGACGCTCATCTCCGGATACAGCGGCGCAGATTCGGGTAGATACCCGATATGGCGGCGCGAGGCCTCCGGGTCGGTGCGGATGGAGAGCCCATCGATCTCGATCGTGCCGCGGGAGGGGGGAAAGACTCCGGTGATCATCCGGATGGAGGTGGTCTTGCCGGCGCCATTGGGCCCGAGCAGGCCGACGACCTCACCACGTTTGGCGGCGAATGAAACGCCTCGCACAGCGTGAAACGGGCCATACCACTTGTGGATGTCGCGGACGTCGAGCATAAAGGCGGCATTCTCGGACGGCTGAAGAGGGGGAGGGGACCGGGACGATATGAGGAGTTACGTCGGGCATCGAGCATGCCGCGGCGTCAAAAAGGGCATCGGCGCGGAAATTGCGTCATGTGCGAGTGTGAAGGCGTTGCGGAGGCGTGGGAGATGGGACGTGTTGAATTGAGCGGCCGAATTGAGGCGGCGCGATTTGCGTCGTCCGCTACACTCGGTCGCAACGTGTTCGCAAGACTTCTCGAACAGGCTGCTGGCCCGGATGCCCGATGACCGGCCAAAACTCGTCGTCTTCTCCGGCGTAGCAGCCGATGCTTCACGATTGAAGGATCGGCTCCAGGGATCGTTCGAGGTGACCGTCGGTCCCGTCGAACACGCGCTCGGTGAGGGCGAGAAGCCTCAGGGGGTTCGTCCGTTGGTTGCAGGTGAGCGGCAGGACAAGACGACGCTTGGGACGGCTCAGGGCCCGGCGTGGTCGGTCTCTCTACTCAACGCGATAGGTGAGGGTGTGGCGCTCTTTGCCCGCTCCGGCGAACGACTCTGGGCCAATGACCTTTTCAACGGATACGACCCGCGCACGGCCGAATTGCTCAACCTCGCGGCAAAGGAAGTCGGGACCGAGTTGATCGAGCATCAAAAGCTCGGGTTGTCGGTCGGCGGCGTCAAGCCGGACGCAGAGCCGAGTCAACGACTCGAGCTGACCTCTGCGGATGGCTTGCGGTATTTCGAGGTGCTGGTCTCGCTCGTGGCACCGAACTTTCCGGGCCTTCCGGTTCCGACGCCGGGCGCAGAGCAAGAGCAACTGGTCGCGCTCGTGATTCGAGACGTGACTGCCGCGAATCGCGTTCGACTTCGGATGGACGCGATTGACCGGGCCGGCGCAGAGCTTTTTACGCTTGATGCCGACGCGGTTCGAAAACTCAATGCCGCGGAAAGATTGAAAGTGCTGGAAGATAAGGTCGTGCGGTTCTCGCGCGACCTTTTGCGTTTTGACCACTTCGCGATTCGGCTGCTGGATGCGCGTTCGGGTCGGCTCGAACTTGTGATCAAGGTCGGATTGCCGAGCGAGTACGAAGCGTTCGATATTTTCGCCAAGCCCGATGGGAATGGAATCAGCGGCTACGTCGCGGCGACGGGCAAGAGCTACATCTGCGACGATACCAGCAAGGACGATTTGTTCCTGCCGGGGTTGCATGGCGCGCGATCGAGTTTGACTGTGCCTTTGCGCCTGCACGACAAGGTCATCGGGATTCTGAACATCGAGAGCCAGGAAGAAGCGGCCTTCGATGATGACGATCGCCAGCTTGCCGAGATCTTCGCGCGGTATATCGCGATGGCCGTGCACATGCAGGAGAACCTGGTTGTCGAGCGGACGACGACGAATCTCAGCGTGAGCGGCCGCGTGGAAGGCGAGCTTGCGGAGCCGCTGGCGGACATCGTGCAGCAGGTTGAATTCCTGCAGCAGGTGGTCGCGGATGATCCGACAACCAGTGCGCATGTTGCCCGGATTCTGCGTGATGTCGAGGCGATTCGGTCACGCGTGCGCGATGTCGCGAGCGGACCCCAGACGCTGCTCGGCGTCGAAAAGGCGATGGAAAATCGCACGCTCGATCCGATTCTGCAGGGTCGGCGCGTGCTGGTGGCGGACGATCAGCCCAAGATCCGCCAGATCATCGGAAGCGTGCTGCGCAACCGCGGGGCCCGCGTCACGGTGTGCAATGGCGGCGGCGAAGCGATCGTCGCGCTCGATACGGCTGCGATCGAGCAGGAGGTTCCGTACGACCTCGTTGTCAGCGATATCCGCATGCCGGATCACAACGGGTATGAAGTGTTTGCCGCGGCAAAGAAGTACCGGCCCGATATTCCGGTGATCCTGATGACCGGATTCGGCTATGATCCGCACCACTCAATCGTGCGTGCAAGCCAGGAAGGTCTGCAGAGTGTGCTGTTCAAGCCGTTCCAGATCGAGCAGCTGGTTGACACGGTGAAGAAGGCCTTAAAGGGCAAGTAGCAGTTCGCTGCGTCTGTCAATAAGACATTCTCCACAGAGACACGGAGGCACAGAGAAGACCAAGACGTGTGGAAAGACACATCGCTGGTTTTCCCCCATCTGATTTGGCTTTCTCCGTGCCTCTGTGTCTCTGTGGTGAATTCTTCCGTCTTGCTTTTCACGCCGGAACAGCGGCCGCTTGCTTTTCAAGCTCGTTGCGTCGGTCCGCGGGCAGCTTCGCCAGCAATCCGAGCCGCGAATACGTCTCGAGCATCGACTTCGCCTGAATGCCCTGATACACCTCGTCCGACTCGATGATCTTCTTGCCCATGATCTCTTCGAGCCGCGCCTTGGTGTAGACCGGGCGCTCGACGGCCGTTGCCTTCGTGCCGTACTGGCTCAGGTTCGACGCGAAGATTCCGGCTGCACTGACAGGCAGGAAATCTTCGTACCGAAGTCCTTCGATCTGCGCGAATCCCTGCGCGACAAGTTCGTGCATGTCGGTTGACTGGACCTCGCCGTTGGCGGTTAGGCCCTTGGCAGTCGGCGCAAACCGGCTGTACACAATGTCGCGATCGACAAGTTCTTTGAGGGTCTTGGGAAACGGAGCAAAGGCGCCAGACGCCTGCGATTCATACGCCGCGAAATCGCGTTTGACGATCGAGGGGTCTTTGTCACGCTGCGCGTCACCCTGCGTCAGGCACTTGTCGTAGAGATCGCGCCCCGCTGGTGTCGTCGCGTAAAAACGCTGTTCGACCTCTCCGAAGCGGGCTGTGTGCGTAGTTTCAACGACGCTGCCGTCCGCGTTCGTGAAGGTCACCGGCTCGGTAAGCGCCTTGTACGCGTCCTGACGCAGCAGGACCGGCGTGTCCTGGCTCGGGCCTTCGGTGAAGTCTTTGAAGCCGGCGTGCTTGAGCCTGCTGAGTTGAAGATCGCCTTCGCCCAGGCGCGCAACAAGAGCATCGATCAGCGAACCCACGTCCGAGCCGGTGGGGCTGGCCTTCGGCAACCCATCAATCTGCTCACGCGTGATGTGCTTGAAGTGAAGCTTCATGAAATCGCGATCGGCGAAGGTGAGCAATCGCGTCAGCGTCGTGTTCGCGCGCTTGCGGAACTCCCCCTCGGGCATCTCGCCCATGCAGAACTTCATCGCCGCGGTGTACAGATCCATCGAGAACGTGTTTGGTGTGAGATGGTTCAGATGGTGCGATTCAAAGCACGCGATGTCCGCGGCAATCTTGAATCCCGCGTCGCAAAGGTCTTTGTAAAGCTGGTGATCGCGGGCCTTGCCCGTCCATTTGAAAATGCGCCGCGTCGCCTCGCGGATCAGTTCGTTCGCATCAGTTTCATCGAGTCCGCCTTGCTTCTCGCCCTTTTCGATCAAACGTTTCGCGTTGTCGGAAAAAACGGTGCGAGTGCCGAGCACGTTCTCAATGCGAGCACGGGTCTTGGTGTCGAAGTAGTCAGTCAGCAGAAGCGACGTGAAGACGCGATGCTCGGGGTTGAGCACCGAGCGGAATGCCGTCGCGATGATCGGCTGGCTCTTGTTTCCGACGTTCGCCATGTCGTAGAAATTGTGCGGCTCCATCGCGAACTGCGCGAAGAACCGGGCGATCCAGCGGTACTCATCCGGGCGTCCGATGCGGATCGCGCCGTGCCGCTCGCCGCTGGTCTTGTCGAGCTGCGCGTCGGAGATCGAGAAGCCCGGATACATCTTGCCCAGCAGCGCAACGACGGTCCTGTTGCACACCTTGTTGACCAGCAGCGCCTTGTCGTACAGCGGCACTTCCTTGCCGAACATGCTCGAAAGTTCGGCGAAAAGGCGGTGCTGCATCTGGAGTTTGTTGGCGTAGGAATTCATGGTGTTTCCGTAAGAATCTATACAAATTTATCGTCGAACCGGGTCTGCCGCCAGAGCAGATTTGCGAATCTTTCACCGCGAGGCAGGGATGAAGCCCGCAACGACGTTTGCCAGCTTCCGGGCCGCTTCCGGGCACTCCCCGAAAAATAAATCCGGCTCTGCCAGTTCGCATTCGATCAGAATCGGCTCGCCCGACTCGTCGTGCAGCAGATCAATCCGCGCGAAAGCCAGTGGCACGCCAACCGTCGATAAACAAAGGTCCGCGAGCACCCGATCGGCCGCCGATGCTTCGATGGCCTCGGCGGTGCCTCCGAATTCGGCCTGCACGCGGAAGTCTCCGGCGCGGGCAACCTTGCGCACTGCGTGCGAGTACTCGCCTCCAATGAAAACCAGTGAGACCTCGCCGATCTCGAGGACCTTCGGTTCAAACTTCTGCGCAATCAGAATTCCGTTGAAGTCTTTATTCTCGCGCTGCCAAATTGCCAGGTCTTCGTCCGATCGGATGCGACTTGTCCGATAGGCAGTCGCGCCGAGTGCGGGCTTCAGCACCCAATCGGGCCAGGGGCTTCGGAAGTCGCGGAGTGCTTCCAGCCCGGCGATCGACGAACTCGCCACCGTCCGCACGCCGCGGCTCGCGAGATCAATCAGGCAGTGCTTGTCCAGCGACCATGCGATTTGTGCTGGCGGGTTCCAGACCCGTGTCACCTTTCCCGCAAATGTGAGCCAGTGCCCGAACCGGTCGGGATGCAGGTGCCAGTCCCATGTGGAGCGCACCAGGACGCCATCGAAAGTGGCCCAGTCTGCAGACGCATCGGTCCACGCCACGCGCTTTGCATCGATGTCCATCTCGGCGAAAGCGCGTACGAGCGGTTCGTCGGCCCCTGCCGCCAGCGGGTTGCCTTTGCAGGTCGCGATTGCGATTCGGTGTGCACTCATTCGTGAGTTGGACCGATGGCGTTCGAACCAGTTCCGTTCGAGCCACCCTTCTTCGCCGCCACCAGCACGCGCGGCTTATTTTCAAGGTCATTCAGGATCCGCGCTGACTCGAGCATCGGATGTGCCGCGGCAAGCGCCTCCGCCTCCTTGAACCGTGCCTCCGCAATCTCGACGAGCAAAAGTCCACCCGGCTTCAGAAGAGGCGGCGAGGATTCGAGCAGCCGCCGCAGGAAGTCGAGCCCGTCCACTCCGCCTCGGAGCGCCAGATGCGGTTCGTGATCCTTCACGTTGGGCTCAACAGCGTCCCACTCGTCATCCGGCACATACGGCGGATTGCTCACAATGTAGTGGAGTGATTCGTGCGCGCCTGCTGCAGGATGGGCGAGCAGCGGCGCGACAAGATCGCCTTGAAGCAGTTCGACTCGATCGATCACGCCGTGTCGGATGGCGTTCAGTCTCGCAACGGCAATCGCGTCTTCGGAAATATCCGTCGCGATCGCACGGGCAAGCTTCATGGAATACAGAAGCGAAACGGCGATGCAGCTAGAGCCCGTGCAGATGTCGGCGAAGAGGACTTCGTCACCCGATGCGCCGCCAAAGCCGGTTGCGGTTCGGACGTGCTGGAGCACATATTCAACGATCGTCTGCGTCGCGGGCCGGGGAATGAGCACGCGCTTATCGACCGTGAACGCAAGCCCGAAGAACCATGCCTCGCCGACGAGGTATTGCACCGGCTCGTGCTTCAGTGCCCGTCCAACCAGATCGCGCAGGTTGTTGCGTTCGAGTTCCGTCGCCGGCCGATCCGGTTCCATGTACAGGCGCAGACGTTGGCACCCGAGCACGTGGCTCAAAATCATCTCGGACATGAGCCGGGGCGAGTCGAGACCGTTGTGGGTGAACGCTTCGTTCATCCACGCCAGCAGGCGGCGAGTGGTCCAGATTTGCGTGGCGGTTTCGGTCACTGGCGAAGTGTAAGCGACCGCTACTTACCTTCGAACCAGTTCTTGCCCGCATGGGCATCCACGCCCAGCGGCACACTCAGCGTCATCGCGTGCTCCATCTTCTCGACGACAAGTTCTTTCGCTTTCTCGGCCGACTCCGCCGGCACTTCAAAGACCAGTTCGTCGTGTATCTGAAGCAGCATTTTCAGGCCTTTGGGAGCCTTGCCATCGTCGATGACGTGCTGGATGTTGACCATCGCCAGCTTGATCAGGTCTGCTGCGGAACCCTGGACAACGCTGTTGATCGCGATGCGCTCCGCGAACGCGCGCCGGGCGGGGATATTGCTTTCGATATCGAGAATCGGACGCCGGCGCTTCATGATCGTCTCGACATAGCCGTACCGCTTGGCCTGCTGGACGCATTCTTCAAGGAACGTGGTGATCCCCGCGAACTTGCGTTTGTAGCCGGTGATGATTTCTGCCGCTTCGTCGTTGCCGATGTTGAGGCGGCGGGCCAGCCCATACGGCGTGACGCCGTACACGATCCCGAAGTTCACCATCTTCGCGCCCGAGCGCTGTTCTTTCGTGACTTGTTCGAGCGGGATGTGGTGAACCTGTGCCGCGACGGCGGTGTGAATGTCGGCGCCTTCATGGAACGCCTGCGTGAGCGCTGGGTCCTTCGAAAGATGCGCGAGCAGACGGAGTTCAATCTGCGAATAGTCGGCCGTGACGAGCAGGTGTCCCGGGTGCGCGACGAATGCCTTTCGGATCTCGCGGCCGATCTCGGTGCGGATCGGAATGTTCTGAAGGTTCGGATCGCTGCTCGCAAGACGCCCGGTCGCCGCGACGGTCTGGTTGAAACTCGTGTGCACGCGCCCTGTTTTGGGATTGATCTCTTCTTTCAGCGCAACCAAATACGTCGAAACCAGCTTGGAAAGCTGGCGGTATTCGAGAATGTACTTCGGAATCGGCGTCGTCAGCGTCGCGTCTTCGCCCAGCTTTTCAAGCACTTCGGCGTCGGTCGAGAAACCGGTCTTCGTTTTTTTGATCGGCTTGATGCCAAGACCCGGAGTGTTGTCGTCGGGCCGGTTAAACAGCGCCGCAGAAAGTTGCTTCGGTGAGTCCGGGTCGAACGTGCGCCCGAGCGCCCGCTTCGCCTCCGCTTCGAGCAAATCCAGAATCTGCGTCAGCTTTGATTGCAGACGGGCGCGCTGGCGATCGAGTTCGTCGCCATCCACCTTGATGCCGTTGAACTCGAGCTCTGCCAGCACCTCGACCAAGGGCATCTCAAGATCGTAAAATAGGCTCATCAGGCCCATCGCCCGCAACTGAGGCAGCATCACCTGCATCAGTGCCAGCGTGAGGTCGGCATCGCCTGCCGCGTAGGGCGTGGCAAGATCGACGGGGACCGAGTCAAATGTCCGTTGGTCCTTGCCGCTGCCGATGAGTTCTGAGATTGACGACTTCGTGCGTCCGAGCAAAGCCAAGCCTAGCGGCTCGAGCGCATGCGACGAGCGCGAAGCATCGATGAGATAGCTCGCAACCATCGTGTCGCCGGCGGCGAGTTCCGCCGCTTCCGCGGCAGGAGCATCAAACCCGCGCAGCATCACGCCCGCGTTCCGAAGTACGATCATGTCGTATTTCAGATTGTGACCGACCTTCGGCTTCTTGGCGTCCTCGAGAATCGGCTTGAGCGCCGCAAGCACAGTCGCTTCATCGAGATGCGAGCCGCAATCGGGAGACCGAACCGGGATGTAGACACCCGTGCCGACCTTGATGCTGAGACTAATTCCGCAGAGATTCGCGCGAGTGGGGGAGACGTTGGTTGTCTCGGTGTCGATCGCAATGACCGGCGCCGCTTTCAATTCCTTGACGAGCGCGTCCAGTTCCTTCTTTGTCTTGATGCACCGGTACTCGCCCCCCGGATTGGCAATCGGCGTCGCCGCTTCCACGGAAGCAAACAATCCCCCATCAAAGAGTCCGCCCTCGGAACGGGACGTTTTCGGTGCGGGCTTTGGCTCCCCCGGCGTCGGCCGCGGCAAATCCAGCGGCATCGGCACCGCCAATCCCTCCGGCAACGTCTCGCCCCTCGCGAGCATCAGTGCACGCACATCATCCTGATATCGATTGAATCCGAGTTCCTTCAAAATCGGTATCAGCCGATCCAGCTTGAATGCTTTCGCCGAAGCCGTTTCGAGAGGCAATTCCACAGGCGTGTCATGTCGAAGCGAAACAAGCTGCTTCGAAAGTGCCAGTTTCGGGATGGCTTCGCGAATCTTTTCGCCCCGCTTGCCCTTGATCGTCCCTGCCGCCGCAATCAGATTGTCGAGCGTGCCGTGTTCCGCGATCAATGCCGCGGACGTCTTTTCACCCACCCCTTCAACACCCGGCACATTGTCCACCGTATCGCCCATCAGCGTGAGGTAGTCAATGATCTGCGAAGGATCGAGCCCCATGTCGGCCTTGAGCTCCTCGACGCCGATCTTGAGATCCGTATGGACGTCGAAAAGTTCGACGTTGGCCGCGAGCAACTGCTTGAGGTCTTTGTCCTTGCTGATGATGCGAACACGCAGTTCGGGATGATCCCGGCGCATATGCGTGACAATTGTCGCGATCGCATCATCGGCCTCAAAACCCGCGACTCCCACAGTGGGAATCCCAAGTTCCTTCAGAATCGCAATCGCGCGATCAATCTGCGGAAACAGATCGACGGGCGGCGGAGACCGCGTCGCCTTGTACTCCGGGTACAGCTCGGACCGAAACGTCTCTTTATCCCCCGAAATGTCGAGCGCAACCGCCACGTAATCCGGCGGCCCCCCAAGCTTTCCTTCACCGCGCAACAGCTTGAGCAGCATCCCGATGAACCCGAACGTCATGTTCGTCGGCTCTTTGGTCACCGGGCTCGTCATCGGCGTGCGGATGGCGTGGTACGCCCGGAAGAACTGGGCGTAGCCGTCGATGAGGTAGAGGGTGGGAGAATTGGTGCTCACGGGAAGGGGCATTCGCTAGTCATCCGCTCGACGCTGTGTCCTGCGGGCACCGTGACGGACGCGGAGTATGTAAACGAAGTCGCCGCGTACAGGATAGAGAACGCGATAGGGGCCGTGCAGCAGGCACCGCACCGTCTCACGATAGACCCGCGATTCCGCGACATGCGGAAATCGTTCTGCAAAGGTCGCAAGGGACTGGATTCGGCGTTCAAGCTCGGCGAGAAAAGCCTGCGCCCGCGAGGGCGAGTCCTCCGCAATGTAGTCGCCGATGGATTTGATGTCGGGCGCCGCGTCTTCCGATATCCGAACTCTCCGGGCAATCGGAAGCGGATCACTCATGCCGACTTTCGCCGCCGGGGCTTCTTGGCAAACCGTGCTCGAGTTTCCGCAGCAAACTCCTCGAACGGCCGGGTGAGACCTGCATCCACCTGCCGGATTGCGCTCTCAACCTCCGCAATTTCCCGCGCGCGATCCGCGAGCTCGCACAAGCGTTGATACGACGCCGCGTCCTGTACGACGACCGCCGCCCGCCCGTTTACGGTTAGGATCTCTGCCCGTCCGGTCTTTTTGAGCCGGGCAATGTGCGATTTGGCCTCGCGCTGAAACTCGGTCAATGGACGGATGTCGGGCGGTTGAAACATGAAAAACCTCCGATGCGTTATCGCTGCGATAAAGATGTTAGGCGTGAACGGACAATCGAGGGTTTCGGCATCAAGAAAGTCATTCTTCCTCATTGGCCTTGGAAACGAAATAGTGGGCTCCCTTCGCGCTGTTCAGCGAGTTCAGCGGGCGACTTCGGCCTCTGCATCCGTGGCGTCAGAAAATACCTTTGTCACCTTGATGTACCAATTCGCGTGCTCGGCGTCGAGGGGTGCGGCGCGATCAAGCGTGAGCCGAACAACCGCGTAGGCCTTGGGTTTTTCAATACGCACGATCTTCACCAGTTGCGCCTCCACCGCAACCCTAGGACAACGGGAGCGACTCACTCGCCGCGCGATGTAACTCCCGCAGCCTCTCCACCTGCGCCCCACTCGGTGTCAATTTCCTCCGTCCCATCGCCGCCTTCGCCACTTCCAAGAACTTGTCGAAGCGGAACGGCTTGCGTCCCGCATCCGTTGACCACGAAAATCCGGGAACGCACCCGCTCACTGCGGCAGTCTGCGCAAACATGCTCCCCGAATGCAGCACAGCGCCGGTCATGATCCGCGTGCAGATCGCCGTCTTCACATGATCGCCGATGATCGCGCCGAGGAATTGCTGCCCGGTCCGCTCGTTGCTCATGCCCGGCGACGCAACAGAAATTACTTCGCCGTATGTATTGAGCAGGTTGCTGTTTGTTGTCCCCGCGCCGAGGTTTGACCACTCGCCGACATAGGAATCGCCGAGGTGGCCGTCGTGTGCCTTGTTGCTGAACCCCTGAAAAATCGTGCCGCCGATTTCGCCAGCGACTTTGCAGTGCGGCCCGATCGCGGTGTTGCCTTTGATGAGCGCCTTGTCAAGCACGGTGCAGTGGGGGAGAAACGCGCACGGCCCGATGAGCGTGACACCGGGTCGAATCGTCACATCCTGCCCGATCGCGACCGGCCCGTGTTCGAGATCGATAATCACGCCGGGGTAGATTTTCGCGCTTGGATCTATGGTCAGGCCGAGATCGCCGAACACCGTCACTCCGGGAGGAATCTCCGGAGGCTCGCCGTCGCCCAGCAATTCAAGATCGCTCGCAATGCTGTCGTCGCGAAAGGTCCGCACATGCCACGGGCGGCTGAGTAACGCAACGCCCGGAAGCTTCGCGACAACCGTCGCTTGAATTTTCCCCGACTCCATGAATGCCCCCGCCGCATCCGCCGAGACCATCGCCGCGACAATCTCGCTGGACGTCTCTTCAACCACCGATTGTCCGATTTCAAGATTCGCAATCGGCTCGTAACTGATCGGACAGCGCCCGTTGATCAGCAGCACGCCTGTCGTTGGCATCTGCGGCGGCAGTTCGTTTACGATAGATCCCGGATGTCGCTCGCGCGTGAGTTGGGCGAGATGCTCAGGAGTCCGTAACGCAACGATCTCAAGATCAAGAGCCAACTTCAGCCGCTCAAGCGTCGTCAGTGCGCCCGTTCGGATATCGAAACTCGCGCGCAGATCCGTCAGCGGTGCGAGCCTGCCTCCATCTTCATCAAAAACAATCGCCGGCATCATGCGGGCAGAGTGTAGCGACGGGACACTCCTTCCCTCCTCTACACTCGGCCCGGAGGATTCCGCTTGCCCGCGATCATTTTCGACTTCGACGGCGTCATCGTGGATTCTGAACCCCTGCACGAGGCCGCGCTCCTGCAGTGCGCCCGCGAGCGGGGAATGGATTTCACCCACGAGCAGTACCTGACCAAGTTGATCGGCCTCGCCGATCGCGACTGCCTGCCCGTCCTCTACCGGCTCAACGGCCGAACGCCCACGGCGGAGGAGCACGCCTCGTACTTCGCACAGAAAAAGCGGCTCGTTCACGAAATGATCGAGCGAGGCGAGGCCAAGGGCTTTCCCGGCACACTCGCACTGATCCGCGAGGCCTCATCTTCCGTGCCAATGGCGGTCTGCTCCGGAGCCATCCGGCCCGAGATCGAGATGGTCCTGAAATCCCTTGAGATCGCGTCGTACTTCCGCGCCGTTGTCAGCGCCGACGAAGTGCGCCAGAGCAAACCCGATCCGGAGGGGTACCTCAAAGCCGCGGCAGCCCTGCACGAAAAACCCGTCCATTGCGTCGCAATCGAGGACACTCCCACCGGATGCCGCGCCGCGCTTGCCGCGGGGCTGCGCGTAATCGCCGTCGGCCACTCGCTGCCTCCCCAAGCGTTTCCGAACACCATCGCCGACTTCGTGCCGCGCGCGAGCGAACTCAACCTTGCTCGCGTGCTGGCCGTAACCAAATAGCGATCAATAGATCGGACGCGCGAACCGCCGCTGTGCCGGCTGATGTAGTCCGAGTGCTCCGGACAACGGGCCTGCAACCAGCCCAATCAGCAGGCCGAGCGCGCCGGTGTAGACCGCGCTGAGCAATCGCGAAATCAACTGGTGCGTGGGCTCCCACACAATGACCGGTGGATAGCCCGAGCGAAACGTGTAGATCGCAACGACCACGACCTGCGCAACCGCGAACCCTGCGAAACAGAGAAACGCGAGCGAGAGCGGATTCCGCTTGATGATTTGTGAGCGAAGCAGCAGCACAAATTGCCCTGCAATCAGGTACCCAAGCGCGTACGGCCCGACGATGGTCACGCTTGCAGCGCCGCCTTTGATCTCGTGAGGCCACGTCAGGTCTGTGATCAGACCGAAAATCAGGCATGTCCACAGCACGAGATTTGCCGGCGTCCCGATCGCGAGGATCATGCACAGAACGAAAACAAAGCTGGGGGCCGCCCCGCCCGTTCCAATCGCGAGCGCGTTGCGAAGGCCCAGCTCGAGCGAAAACGCGATGTATCCACCGACCAAAACGGCGATCAGATTCATCGTTTACCCCCCGTGCTCGGCGGGCTGATCGGCACGCCGCCATCGGTAATGCGGAGAGTCACTTCACTGAGTCGCTCGATGGTTACGGTCGGAACCACAGTGATGACAGTTCGCAGCGGGCTGGAAGCATCCTGCTCCACGCTTTCAACCTTGCCCAGGATGAACATCTGAGAGCTTGCCGGCCAGCGGTCGTCCGACAGCCGCACCGTTTGCCCCGCCTCCGGTGGCGGCACCGGCGTCCCCGAGGACGGCGACTCAACCTGACCGCGCAGCCGCCCATCGCCGAGCGGCTCTAGCAAGCACATCAGCCCGATCCCATTCGGCTCATCGACCATCAAGCGGCCCGCGATCTTGCCCGCCGCCTTGCTGGTGATCGGCTGCACCAGTGCCGTCGCGCCGGTCACGCCCGAAAGCCTTCCGACGATTTGCAAGCCGCCTGCGACTGCGACAGTGTTTTCCGGAGAGATCCCCAGCGACTCGCCCCCGCGAATGCGAAGCAGGCCGCTCGAAAGGTCAGACGACGTCCCGACCACGGGCACCAAAACCTGACGCACCGGCAGCTCGGAGTAGATGGTCTGGCCGCGCTGAAGCTCTTCGATCTGCCGCTGCAGCTTTTCGGTTTGCTGTTTGTTGCGAAGGTAAAGCGTCTTGTAATGCTCGACTTCTTCGCCGAGCGATTTTTCTAACTCGGTCTGGCCTTCTTGCCGGCGCTTAGGTAACAGCCAGCGAGAAGCGGTCGAAACCACCGCGCTCCCCGGCGTCAGAATCGCGCTTGTGATATTGCCAAAAGGCTGCACCCAGCGGATCCAGTTCAATGGCGCCAGGCTCAGCACGATGAGAACGAGAACCACGCCCGGAAGCATCAGGCGTCCAATCCCGGATTGTTGCGGCTGTCTCGACATTCTCCCTGTCAAGATCTCCGAGAAGTGCACAGCCAGAATCCGTTCCGGCGTTCAAATTCAAACCACTGCTCTGAATCCGTTGGCTCCTGGGCAGCCGTTAGCGAGCCATGTTGTCTTCGAGCGCGTCCTTCCACTCGTCCATGTGCTCAAGGAAGACCGCTGTGCCGCGGGCGACGCAGGTGAGCGGGTCGTCCGCAAGCTTGGTTTCAAGCCCCGTTGCCTTCTGCACGTTCTGCGGCAATCCACGCAGCAGCGAACCGCCGCCAGCCATCATGATCCCGTTGTCCACAAGGTCGGCCGCGAGTTCGGGTTCGGCCTTCTCAAGCGTGCGCGTGACGGCTTCAATGATCGCCGTCACCGGCTCCTGCAGCGCCTCGCGGATTTCTTCGCTGGTAACGACGGTCTTGCGGGGAAGGCCGCTGATCATGTCGCGCCCGCGCACTTCCATGGTCGTCTCGGGCCCCGTCGGCGAAGCGCTGCCGATTTCGATCTTGATGCGTTCGGCCGTTTGCTCACCGATCATCATGTTGTACGTGCGCTTCATGTGGTTGATGATCGCTTCGTCCATGTCGTCGCCGGCGACGCGGACGGATTCACATGTTGTCAGACCACCGAGCGACAGAATCGCGACTTCGGTCGTGCCGCCCCCGATGTCCACAATCATCGAGCCGGTTGCTTCGGTGAATGGCAGGCCCGCGCCGATCGCAGCGGCAAGCGGCTCTTCGATGAGGAAGATTCGACGCGCACCGGCGTTCTCGGCTGACTGAAGGACTGCCTGCTTCTCGACCTCGGTGATGCCCGACGGAATCGAGATCACAACCCGCGGCCCGAAGATCTTGCTCTTTCCGTTCACCTTCATGATGAAGTACTTGAGCATCGCCTCCGTGATTTCAAAATCGCTGATGACGCCGTCCTTGAGCGGACGGACGGCTGTGATGCCGCCGGGCGTCTTGCCGAGCATTTCCTTCGCCCGCCAGCCGACGGCATCGCCACGCAGGAGCTTGTTTGTTCCCTTGATGACCGCGACCACGCTCGGCTCGTTCAGGACGATGCCTTGCCCGCGCACTGCAACGAGCGTGTTGCACGTGCCGAGGTCGATGCCCATGTCCACACTGAATAGGCCGAGTAGTCGATCAAAGATTGGCACCTGAACTTCGCCTCCGGCGTGGAATGGTGGGTGAGGTAGGGGTGGAAGGCTGCACTAGAGCCGGAGCATCCTGCCCCGGCCGGCCCCCCGATCGTCGTACTGGTTGGGGGCTGTAAATCTAGCACATATTATCGGCACTCGCAGCGGCTCGACGCCACCACTTTCAACTTGGTTGGCCGCGCTCCAAATCTAAAAGCAACGCCCCCCGCACAAGGCGGGGGGCGAAGGGTGTTCTCAAAGGGAACCGAGTCGGGTTCCGAGCGGCCTGATCGGCTTAGTGGCCGTTCAGAGCGAGGTTCGACGGGGCCGCACCAGTGCTGGCCGAGTTCGGGCTCGGGCCATTGGGGGTCGGGGCGGTGGCCGGAGCCGTGAAGTTCTTCACGTCCTCGGGCTTCACTTCGATGACCGAAGGCTTGGCCTTGGGCATCGGAGCGGTGGTGAACCTTGCCGCGCCGGCTCGGCCGTCGAGCTCGATCCTGGCGCGGTTTTCATAGCCGTTGACTGTGGTCGTCTTGGCGAGCGACTCAAGCTGGGCTTCCTGGCGGGCGCGGATGTCCGCAACGCGGGCATTGACCTGATCGAGGCTTTCAGCGCGGTAGCGGCTGTGCTTGTCGATCGTCGCCTGACGCTTGCCCATCATCTCGATCATCCGGTCGTTGCGAGCGATCGCATCAACCTGGCGGTCGAGCTGCCAGAGCTGGCTCTGGAACTGGCCCTGCTCGGTTTCGAGCTGGTCCAAAAGAGTCGAGAGACGGCTTTCCTGCTGGGTGAGGTAGCCCAGGTCACGCTCGATGTCGGTCACACGCTGGCCGAAGGCGCCGGCGTGCTGCTCGACCGAAGTGACCTTGGCATAGGCCTGATCGATGCCGATCGTCTCACCGGCGAAGCGGACCGCGAACACCGGGGCGTTGTTGTCGCCACCCGAGGTCAGCATGCCGTTGGTCGAGGAGCGGAGTGATTCAGCCTTGGCAACCATGTTCTTGAGTGAGGTCAGGTCGGCGGAAGCAAGTTCCGCGGCACGCTGATTCACATCGTGATCTCGGTTGAGCTGGCCGATCTGGGTGCGAAGCTCCGCGAGGTCGCCACGGACATCCGCGATGCGGGCCGGGTATTGACCTTCGAGTTTGCGGAGCTGAGCACGCAGGGCCACAGGGTCCTTGACGTGCTTGTCGATGTGGTCGTTGATGGAGTCGCGGGTCTGCGAAACGAGCGCGAACGCGCGGTCCGGACCAGCGATAACGAGGCCGGCACCGGCAACCAGACCGGCGATCAAACCGTAGCGAACGAGTCCTTTAACAAAGCACATGGCCGAGCCTCCCGTGGGGGTTGGTGCCCCGGCCTGTGTTTTCCAGTTCAGGCCGGACGGAACGGGGTTCCGCATCTGGTCATTGGGAAGTGGTTGGCGCGGATTTCACGTTTTCTCGTGGCACGCAGAAAAAGCACTCGCCGTATGATCATGAGACCAAGCAACGGATTGGCGTGGACGTGAAAGAGCCGCAACGGCTAATTTGGGGATAACACGGTGCAAAGGACTTTTTCTGGCTGCTCGTTTCTCATCGTTCTGTTGAGTTTGGTTCAGTTCTTCACGTTGAAGGCCAGCGCTCAATCCATTCGGCAAATCGAGGCGGGCCCGGGAATCTCTTGGTTTAACATTACCGCAATGAGCGCAGACGGAACCGTCGTCGTCGGAAATGCCTTCCCGATCGGCGGTTCCGTATATCAGCCCTTCCGTTGGGATGCATGCGCGGGAATGGAACTGCTTCCGAGTCCCCACCTTGGCTTGGGAACTTATGTTGCTGGTGCCAGCGGAGATGGTTCAGTCATTGTCGCCGACTCTATCGACTGGTCGAATGGGACTGCCCAAGCGCATTTATGGATGCGAGAAAAAGGGTGGAAGCAACTACCCACACCACCGCTGGTACTTGGTGGAACGGCGGGGATAAGCGACGATGGAAATACCGTCGTTCTCGATGCCAATGACACATGGCTTGACCATGAGGGCCTACGTTGGACGCGGCAATTTGGCGTGGAGGCCTTGTCGCAGCCTCAATACTCGTTGGCTTGGATTTCCAACATCAGCGGAGATGGCAATGTGACATATGGCGGAGCTGAAGTGTTTCCGGCAAATGGCCCAGACATTTGGAACGGCCCGGTAAAATGGATTGGAACAGTTGGTCCGTCCTATCTGAATGTGCCTCTTCCGTCGCAAGACTGGTGGGTTGTTGCTTCAAACACGGATGGGTCGGTGGCC
The DNA here is from genome assembly GCA_050730655.1 of Phycisphaerales bacterium. GTDB lineage: Bacteria > Planctomycetota > Phycisphaerae > Phycisphaerales > UBA1924 > JAFEBO01. The sequence goes on along the minus strand of JBOHNL010000013.1, from coordinate 134,890 downwards.
GCAGGGAGTTTTCAGAACCACAACGAATATGAGATATTTTCGCGACGTCCTGCGATATTTCGTAGCGGACTGATTGCACAAAAGTTACCCATCTTTGCGGGCACGGATGCGGGCTGGGCAAATGACGTGAGCGGAGATGGTCAAATCGTCGTCGGCCTGTGCGGTGTCGCCGATGGCGGACCATATTTCGAAGGCCTCATTGCGACGAAAGCATTCATGTGGTCTCAAAGTGATGGGTTGAAAGACATTCAACAAGTTCTTTCGGATTCAAATGTATTGCTAAGCGGCGTGCAGCTTCGGAATGCCCAGTTCATTTCGCGCGACGGAACGACAATGTGCGTTGAGGGCGATCTGAACGGAAACGAGGCGTCGTTTATTGTTCGACTTCCGCGAATCATTCGCAAAGTAGACACACTTTCCGACTACAACCGCGTCCGCCACGAGACGTCTGCATATAAACCCGACATCGTTGATGGACTCGTTTTTCGCAGAGGCAAGCTGATCGAAATTGATGTAGAGCTGTTCAAGCCATTCGTTGTTTCGCCACAAGCGCTTTCTCTTCGTGCTGTGCATCGATTCAATCCGGATCCATCAGCAATCGGCGAGCACATTCCAACATCGATCGATATTCCACTCTATGTGGGGAACGTTCCCGCCGGAGTCTGGGCTTGCGAAGTTGTGGCAGAGAATGACGGACCAATGGATGCGACGGACGCTTCGTCGCTGCCGACAAAGGTCGTCAGCCTCGCGGTGTTGTCGCCGCCCAATGCCCCGGTAGGCGAGTATGAAATAAGCGTCATCGCGAAGTCGGGCGCTACTGAAGAAACCCTTCGCTTAGGGTGCAACGCGATTCTTCTCTTCAATCCAATGCCGGGCCAAGATCAGGTCGCGATGCCTGAAAAAAACAAGAGAGATGAATACGCCCTCGCTCCAGATGGGTGGATTTGGGGGCGAAACCGCTCCGCACCAAAGCAGTGGAATTACGCTCCTTTCTCAAAGGAGGTTTTACGCGGCACTCTCAAACTGCTTGATAAACTTGATAGCGCAGATAGATCCAATCCATATCTTGTGAGCCGCCATTTGTCTGCAAATGTGAATTCACACAATGATGACTCAGGACTCTTGATCGGTGAGTGGAGGACGTCTAAGTTGGTGAATCCGCCGCCCGGCGTTATTCTTCCAGATCGATGGTCCAATAGTGCCGACATATTTCGTAAATTCCTTGATTCTGGAGCTGTTTCTTGGGGGCAGTGTTGGGTCTTTGGTGGCACGCTTACCTCTGCATGTCGGACGCTTGGGATACCCGCGCGCCCCGTTACTAATTATTTATCTGCTCATGATGTCCCCCCATATAACCATCAAATGCAGCAAAAATGGATCCAGCAGTTTGATGCAATGGGCAATCCGGCAGGTTGGAAACTTGCTCCCTCAATATGGAATTTTCACGTTTGGACGGAAGCGTGGTTGGGAGGCGAATGGAATGTTGTAGATGCGACTCCGCAAGAGCAAAGCGATGGTCTCTACCAACTCGGTCCCGCACCCGTTGCAGCAGTGAAATCACGTAGCGACTCCACACTCTACAATGTGGCCTTCGTGGTGTCCGAGGTTGATGCCGATGTTTGGCGTCAACAGGGGACGCCCACCGGCGGACCGACCGGTCCATATCCCAAGCCGGCAGGCGACCTATGGCAAACCAATAAAGTTGGTTTTTTTATCAGCACGAAGTCAGTAGGATCGACCGCAGTCGAGGATATCACTGATGCCTATAAAACTCATGAGAATGGTCCGCCATCTCCCCTCACGACCGCTGATCCAATTTCTGTGAGCCTGCCAAGCGAATTAGGTATTGGAGTCGGCTTGAACGGAAACTTGGTGATCGCTAACGAGTCCGAAGATGCGGAAAATTTTGTGGTATCTTTCTCCGTGCGCGCCACGACCTACACGAATGAGCAGGTCGGTATTGTCGCACCTTCTGGGCCATCGACAATTACAGTGTCGGCGAGCTCTACCGCATCAGTTCCAATTATTGCTTCCTGGCAGAACTTTCGACAGTTTTTTCCTGTCGCCGATTACTGGATAGTGGATTTCACGGTGACGCGAGTAGGCGATGGAGCGAACTGGTTTGGTTCCAAGCCAATTCCGGTGAGTGGATTGCCTGTATTGGTGACCACGACTGCCGGAAATCCTATTCCAATTGGGACGGAATTTAGTGCTACGGTGACATGCACCAACTCGAGCGGCGAGACGCTGCACAACGCGGCAGTTCGGATTAATGGCAATCGGCATTTGCTTATTAATGGACTCACAGAATCGGACGAGCTCGTTTTGGGCGATCTTGCTCCGGGTCAATCTAGCGTTATCCAGCGAACCTTCCGAGCAGTTGTAGATGGATACGCCTCTGTTTCCGCAACATTTAGCGCCGACAGTGTTGTGTCCGGCAGTGCCGGTGTTCAGGTGAATGTCGCGCGCTGTCCCGGTGATTTGACCGAAGACACCGTTGTCGACGATTCCGACTTTACTCGATTCGTCGCTGCTTACAATCTGCTCGATTGCAACTCCCATCAGATGGATGCGAGATGCCTCGCAGATCTCAATGGAGATGGTGTTGTTGACGACCAAGACTTTGTATTATTCATTGTGGCCTATAACACGCTCGTGTGCGGGTGAGGTGAACGCAAATGAGCCTCTTTTACCAAAAATTTAGAAGTTACGTGCCAGTAGCGATTGTCAAGAGTGTGTTTTGCTTTGTTGGTCTTGTGGCCGTTGCGACTCAGCCGCTTGCGCTGTTCGCCAATCGCGCATTCTCTTCAGCGCTGTCTCTCGCTCCGACTCAGAAGTCACGACTTGAGTTCGTCTCCGCAAATGAGCAACAGGATGATCTAGCGAGCCATGTAAGGCTTCAGGTCCCTGCCGACGTCGACTTGGGCGCCGATCCACGGGTCGTGCTGATGCTCACGAACGATTCACAATCTATTGAGGAATTTGAAGTCAGCTATGGCATAAGTGCCACAATAAACGGCGGGGAAAACGTGGGTATCGTGGCGCCGGTGAAAAGCGTTGTCGTTCAAGTATTTCCGAACGGAAACAAATCTCTTCAGTTGGTCGGAAAATGGGATGTTCTTCAGCCACTGTGTTCCGTGGCGGAATTTGTGTCCTTTTCGTCAACGGTGACTCGCAAGCGGGACGGGAAAAAATGGACCTTTAGCCCAGATATTCCTATCGGTGGGTTGCCCGTTGCGATTTCGGCTTCAATTCGAAGTCCAGTGTCCATCGGTTCCGAACTGAGCGCAACGGTGAGAATCTCGAACCCGCTTTCGCAGCCTCTTGCAAACGCTGCTGTGAAAATTTCGACGAGCTCGCAGCGCCTATTTATCGATGGCTACGGAGACGAAGAGACGGTGAAAATCGGCATATTGGGTGCATTTGAAATTCGGGTAATTAGACCCGCCTTTCGGGCGAAGCTCGATGGTTATTCTTCAATTTCTGCGTCCTTCAGCGCCGATGGATTTCCGAGCGGAAGTGCCGCAATCGATATGAACATTTTTCGTTGCCCGGGCGACTTAAACGAAGACACGATTGTTGATGACGCAGATCTTGGTCTGTTCTTGAAGGCATATGAGTTGGGTGAATGTCGAAGTCGCCGCATGGACCCGCGCTGTGTCGCCGATCTGAACCACGACGAACTGGTAAACGAAGCCGATTTTCAGCTGTTTGTGACGGCTTATGACGCGTTCGCGTGCAACCCGCCAGCGCCGGAGCCGTGAGCACGTCCGCGACCAGGCAATACGCGATGATGTCCAACAATTCGGTCATTTGGATTCGCCGAACGCCGATTTCACCCGGAATCGCCGAACTGGTTTCCGCAATGCGTAGTGCTGCGTTTTCAGTCGTTTGCCGGATAAAATAAACGGCTGGAAAAGCGACTCGGGGTCTTGAATGCTGAACTCTCTCACCACAGGCTTTGTGAATCGGCTGCGCGCCAATGACCAGGCCGCGTGGTTTGAATTGTGGGAGACGTTTGGCCCTGTTATTCGTGCCCAGCTCACCAAGTGGGGCAAGGGCCGAATCGGGCCGGAAACCGTGAAGGATTTGTCGCAGGAAACCCTTGCGGCGTTGTCTGATTCCATCGATCGGTATGACCCGCGCAAGGGCGCTCGGTTCTCGACATGGCTGCTCGCGATCGCCAAGCACGTTTTGGGTGACGAGATGGACCGGCGCGGGGCGCTCAAGCGTGGCAGCGGCAAGAAGACAGGCGAATTTGATGAGTCGTGGATGGCCGCGGCACGGTCGGCGCTCGGAGCGGATGAGGTTTATGAGGCGGCGGTCTTCCGCGCCAAGGTCGAAGCGGCGATCCGGATGGTCCAGAAAGAAAGCGACTTCACCGACTTTGCCATTTATTCCATGCGGGTGCTCGAGTGCAAGCCCGGCAAAGAAGTAGCTGAGGCGCTTGGAATAAGCGAGCCGACTGTGAGCCGGAGACTTGCCAAGGTCCGGGATGTCCTGCGGAAGCGGCTTGGCGAGGTCATCATGACCTACTCGTTCACACAGGAAGAATTGACCGAGGCCCACCGAAACGGGCTCGACCTGAATCCCAAGATAACTCCTGGGCCGGACGACGACGCGCTCTTTGACGACTCCATCTCCGAGATCTATCACCGGCAGATGGAATTGCGAAGGGCAGAGACCGTCGGTTTCTGAAGCCCCCTCCCTGAGGGAGGGGGTTGGGGGAAGAGCGGACTGTTCTTCTCTCCGGCTTCTCGAGGTGAACGATGAGCCCAAGTGATGTCGGAATCGGAATTGCCGGGATTGTGGGAGTCATTCTCGCGGTCGCCATCTCCGTGCTTCTGATCACGCACCTGCTCGTGCCGCTCTTCCGAGGCATCGCCTGGGTGATCGCACGCATTTTCCACTTTGTGATCGGGATGCTCGCGGATTTCGTCCGCATGATCGGCGCGTTCCTCGCGATGATTCTCTTCGCGCCCCTTGTCCTGATCAACATCCTCATCGGGCGCTGGTCAGCATCGGCGCACTTTGCTTCGTCGGTCAAGGGCGAACTCGCGATTGCGGGCGCGTGTCTGTATCGAATCTGCCTCGGCCATCCGGCGCGGCTGTTCGGGATGAACGGCTTGGTCGAAGGAATCGAACAGCGATTCCCGCAAGCGGTTGCTCAGGCGCCGAGCGCGGATATGCCCAAGGGTGGCAAGAGCGCGTCCGGCCGCACGGGTCAGTTTGAGGGATACAAGATCGTCGGCTCGCTGCCATCTGGCGGTTCGGGCTCCAAGCTGTATATCGCCGAGCCCGATCCGATCAAGCGAGCCTCGCTTGACCGCGCGGGGTTCAAAGGTGTTGACCAGGTTGTCATCAAGAATTTCCCCGTGGATGACGGTTCGAATCTGCCGAACATCGTCCGCGAGTCGCGTGCGCTCGAGGCCGCGAAGAAGCTCGGGCTGGTGCTCGACCACGAGTTGAGCCCGTCGAAATTCTACTACGTGATGCGGTATGTGCCCGGCCAGACGCTGAACGTCGTTATTCAGCAGATGCACGCGCAGAGCGATCCGAGCCTGCAGGGGCTTGATGATCGTCACCTGCGCAGCACGCTCGGCTACGTCTCCGACCTCGTCGCCATGCTCGACCAGTACCACCAGGGCGGGCTCTGGCACAAGGACGTCAAGCCGGAGAACATCATCGTCGAGCAGTTGCACGGCACGCCCCGTGCTCACCTGGTTGACTTTGGTCTCGTCACGCCGCTGCGGAGCGCGATGACGCTGACGACCCACGGAACCGAATATTTCCGCGACCCCGAACTCGTCCGCCTCGCACTGCGCGGCGTCAAGGTTCACGAAGTCGACGGCTCGAAATTTGACGTCTACGCCGCCGGCGCGGTGCTCTTTGCCGCGATGGAAAACAGCTTCCCGGCGCACGGCGTGCTCAGTCAGGTTTCGCGTCGCTGCCCGGAAGCGGTGAAGTGGGTGATCCGCCGCGCCATGGCGGATTACGACAAGCGCTATGCCAACGCGTCGCAGATGCTGAACGATCTCGCGGCGATCCAAGCGTCGTCCAATCCGTTCGCGATGAAGCCGATCGATCTGCCCAGCATGCGGGCGACGCCGATCGAAATGCCCATTGCCGAAGCACAGGCGGCGTACGCCGGTTTGCCGTGCTCGCCGGCCTCGGTTGGGGCCGCTGCGTACGCGGGTGCAATACCTCCTCCTCTCCCAAATTCTGCAGCGCCGCACGCCGAAGCCAAGCGGATCCGTCCCGACATTCGCCTGCTCAACTGGTGGACGGGCGAGCACGTCGTCGTTCCGGAAGCGCCGCCTCTGCAGCCGACGCCGGGCAATTCACCCTTTGGCAATTGGGAACAGGTCGCTCAGAACGCCGGCAAGAAGGTCGAAGCGGCGGTCGATCACGCGTTTGCCGCGGCTGGCTTTGCGGGCGGAAATGATGCACGCGTTCGGCGCGCCGGTGTTCATCTGCGCAGCGCACGAGAGCAGGTCGAAGCGGCTCGCGCTCGAATTCAGGCCAAGCGCGAGAACATGAAGGCCCGGCGTGCGACGTGGCTGGGCGCGAAGGCGACCGGCCGCTACTCGAACAAGCCGGGCGCGGGCTCATTTGTCAGTTCGATGATCGTCATCGGCGGCATTTTCTTTGTATTTCTGATGGTCAAGGGCAACGGCATTCGTACGTCCTCGACTTCGGTCTCACGATCAACTCCAACCGTTGCAACGGTCCCGTCCGCCACCCGCGACGGCGCGATGGAGACGATCCGCTTTGCTTCGGGCACATCCGCGGACAAGCCGGCGGTCACCAAGTACGCCAAGAAGTCCAGGACGCCCGTTCGCGCTGAACCATTGCCTGTACTCGAGAATGGCGCGAAGGCGCTCTTCGTCAGCGACTTCCCCGCTCCGCTTTCAGCCGAGGCCCGCGCTCGCGTGGAAGCCGTGGTCGATGTCCTTCGCAAGAGCGGCATCGAAGTCACCGGCGACACACTTGATGCGAACGAAGGCGACAAGGAGACGGTGGATCGCCTCGCGGAGGCTCGCGTTGCCGTCTCGGGCGTCGAGATCGCCTCGAGCGAATTCCGCGATCGCCTCGCCGAATTGGTGAACGAGAAGGGGCTTGATCTGGTCGTCTGGCTGCGCCCGCAGCTTGACACGACCGGCAAGCCGGACGTGTCGAAGTCGCCGATCGCGTATGTGATCGCGTCGGAGCATGCGGAAGAAGTGGTTCGCAACACGGCGCGCGATGCGATTTCGTCGGCGCTTCGCAGCGCGAAGTAACGGCGTTCGGTGCGTTTTCCGGGACTAGGACTGTCGATTCGACGTTGCCTTCAGCGCTTCAACCGAACGAAGCGCGGCTCCAGACTTGATCGATTGCCGCGCTCGCTCGACTCCGGACTCAAGACTCTCCGCTTCGCCCGCAACATAGAGCGCCGCCGCGACGTTCAGGACGACCATTTCCGTCTTTGGCCCCGGCACGCCGCCAAGCACTTCGCGTGCGACTGCGACAGCCTGGTCGAGCGTGTCGGCTTGGAGCTCTTCTCGCGAGGCCCGATGGAAGTGCAGTCGCTCGGGATGAAGGGTGATCATGCGTACCGATGTGCCCTCAACATGCGCCACGAGATTTGGCGACGTCGTTGAAAGCTCATCGAATCCGTCTTCAGCATGGACAACCATCGCGCGGGTGCAGCCCAAGCGCGAGAGCGCTTCGGCGACGATTTGCACATGCTCGGCCCGCGAGACTCCCAGCAACTGGCGCGTCGCGCGGCCGGGGTTGGTCAGCGGTCCGAGCAGATTGAAAATCGTCGGAAATCCGAGCGATCGGCGAACCGGCGCCGCGGCACGGGTTGCCGGGTGATGGTGAATCGCGAAGCAGAAGCACAGCCCGGCATCTTCGACACAATGGGCCTGCATCTCCGGCGAGGCTTCCACGTTTACGCCCAGCGCCTGCATGATTTCGGCAGATCCGCGCCCGGTGCGGCTCTTGTTGCCGTGCTTGACGACCTTTGCGCCGGCGCCTGCCGCAACGAGGGCCGCAATCGTGGAAACGTTGAAGAGCTTCGGCGCGCCGCCCGTGCCGCAGGTATCGATCACGCGCAGGCGCGTCGCTTCGTTCAGCGGTACCGGGGTGACATGCCTGCGCATCGAGGTCGCCGCGCCGACCAATTCATCCGCGCTGGCGCCCTTGGTCTCGATCAGTGAAAGCAGGCTTCCGATTTGTCCGGCGTCGAGCGTGCCGAGCAGCATTTGCTCGAAGACCTCTTCTGCCGCCGCGACCGAAAGCCCGCGACCGTGTGCGAGGTCGGACAAGGCGGCATGGATGGAAATCGGCGAAGCGCTCAAGATCCACAAGGTAGCCGATGAGCGGCGGGTCTGGTTGGCTGGCCTGGAGAGGCGCGAATGGGTTCGGCCCATTTGGAAGACGTAGTTCCTAAAGCACCGCGATCTCGCACGCCCTTCCGTTCGTACCATCCATCAGAATGGAACCCCGCGAATCCGCCTTCGCGATGGAGAAGACACTACACAGCGCCGCTCAGGTCGCGCGCCGTCGCCTCGTCGCCGATTTCGTGGGGTGGGCGGGTGTGTCCCTACTTGCAGCGGCAGTCCTCGCGTGCATCGTGGTGCTTGCCGCAAAAGTCGGGTGGATCCCCAACCTTCCGTGGTGGGTGTTTGCGACTCTCGCGGCCGTGGCGCTCGGAGTCGCGGCGGTCGTTGCCTTCCGCGGCGCGTGGTCCCACGAGCGTGCGGCACGCGAACTCGATCGTTCGCTCGGCCTGAACAACACCCTCGGCTCCGCACTTGAACTGCGGGATTCGCATCGCGAACACGAAACGCCCTTTGTCGCCGAACTCGCGGCGCGCGCCGAGCAGATGGCCGAAACCGCGCGACCGGAGCGAGTCGTGCAAGTCCGCTTCGGCGCGCCGTGGCTCCTCTGGCCCGTCGTCGGCGCAGTCGCCTTCGCGTGCTTTGCGTGGATTCCCGATCGCTCATTCCGGGCTGAAGCGCAGACCAAGAGAAGAGCGCAGGAGGCCAAAGAAGCTGCATCGGAGATTCGCGCCGTCGCCAAATCCGTTCAGGATGCTCCGAAGCCGGAGCCGCAAGAACGTGCCGCAAATGCGCTCGATCAGCAACTCGCCCAAATCGAGGAAGAACTCGCGGCCGGCAAGCTCACGCCTCACGACGCACGCATCCGCACCGCCGAGGAGTTGAGCAAACACGCGGAGCAAACCGAAACCAAGGCCCGCCAGACCGAAGCCAGCGTCGAAGAAGCGCGCCGTGCGCTCGCACGCGCTGCCGCACGTTCGCGCCAGGGTGCAACGCAGGATTCGGCTCGCCTCACCGAAGCCCTTCGCAAAGGCGATCTCGACACCGCCGCGGCAGAACTTGAGCGTCTCAGCCAGTCTTCCAGCGCTGCCGAACGCGAACTTGCAGCGAAGGAGCTCGATCAGGTCGCTGGAAATCTCAAGCCCGGCGCGCAATCCGCGGCACAGGATTCGCCTCCCCCCGAACAATCTGGCACCCCGACCCAATCCGGAGATCAGCCCAAATCAGCGAACGAACAGCTGCGCGATTCAGCGGAACAGGCAGCGAAAGACCTTCGCCAAACCCCGCCGAAGCAGCCTCCATCGCGGCCGCAGAAGCCAAACGCGAATGAATCAGACGCCAAGCCCCGTCAGGTGAGCGGCAAAGAAAATCCGGCGAAGCCGAACGAACAGCCCAAGCAGGGCGAGTCGCAGCAACCCGATTCATCGAAACAGCCCGGCGGGCAAGACGCTTCGAAGCCGGGAAGCGAGTCGAAGCCGAATTCGCAGCCTGGGCCACAGCCTGGCGATCAGAAGTCGGATCAACCCAAGCCGACCGAGCAACCAGAGGGTGCGGGCGATTCCAAGCAATCCGATCAGCCAAGGCCAGTCGATCAACCCGACCAAAAGCAGCCGGGTTCACAGCCTCAAAATGGAAAAGAACAGCAGCCCAAGCGCGATGAGCAAAACAAGGGCGCGCAGGAGCAGGCGCCCGGTCAGCAGCGGCCGCAGCCCGGCGACAAGCCCGGAGAGCGAGGTCAGGAATCCAAGAGCGCTGAGCGCCGCGAGCAGCCGGGCACAACGCCGTCGGACCAAAAAGGGAATCAGTCGCCCGGTGCCGCGGGAAAGTCTGAAGCTCGCGAAGATCCGTCGGGGACAGGAAAAGAAGCCCAGAAGCCGGGCGAGGCCAAGCCATCTGGATCAGAGCAGCAGCCGAGCAGTTCGACCGTGACGCCTTCGCAGCAGCCGGGCAATCAACCCCAAGGACAACCGGGCCAGCCCTCGCAGCAACCCGAGTCCGGGCAACCCAACAGCGGTGCACAGCGAATGGCGAAGGAGCTGCGCGATCTCTCGCAGCGGCGAGAAAACGCCCAGCAGCAGCGCGAGACGGCGCGGGGCATGCGCGATCGCGCCGAGCAGATGCTCGAGAACGCATCGCCCGAAGAACGTGCTCGGCTTCAGGATCTCGCCAAGCGTCTCTCCAGTTCCAGTCAGGGGAAGCCGGGCAACGCGCCGGCGCCGTGGCGCGGGCCGATGCAAACGTTTGACGCACGCCCGGACGAATCATCAAAACCGATCGATGATTCTCGTCCTGCCGAGCGCACAATCGCCGAATGGCTGAGTGAGCCCAAACCCGGTGGAACCGCGCCCGCCGGGGCAATTCCGCAAGAACCGATCCGACGCGCGAGCGAGAGCGCGAATCAGGCGATCGAGCAGCAGTCCATTCCGCCTCAATATTCCGACCTGGTGCGACGCGTTTTCAAGCGGTACGCGGAATCGGCGCAAGGCTCCGGCAGCGGGGGGGAAAAGAAGTGACCGGGGGAGCGCTCCTTCAGGTTTCGCTCGCCGCAGCGTTTGACCGCTGGCTCGATGCCGCCGGGTTGTCGATCGAGCGGCCATGGCTGTTCGCGGCGTTTGTGGTTGGGGCACTTGTCATGGCGTTGCTCGCGCGCGCGTTTGGCGTGATGAGCACGTCGCGCCGAGCGGTTTCGGCGGTGGTTCGCGTGCTTTTGATCCTTCTCATCGGCGCGTGCGTCGCGGGTGTTGGCCTGGTTCGCACGACCGACAAACTCGCGGCAATTGCGGTCGTCGATGCGTCGGAGTCGGTTCGTCGCTTCGGAGCGCTTTCGGGCCTGGATTTCTCTGCGCGTATCGCGGAGTACCTCCGCAATGCAACCGCAGCGCGCGGCGCCGACGATCTCCTGGGCGTCGTTGTCTTCGACGGTCGCGCGGTGACAACAGTCGCGCCCACCTCGGCGCGACTGAATCACTTCGCCTTCGAGCCTCCGGGTGGCGAAGGAACAAACATCGAATCTGCGATTCGTCTTGCGCGGGCGATTGTGCCGCCGGATGCCGCGGGGCGATTGGTGCTCTTTTCCGACGGCAATCAGACGCGCGGGAACGCGGAAGGTGCGGCGCGAGAGTTTGCCGCGTCGTCGCGTCCTGTTCCGGTTGAAGTCGTGCCGCTGAAGTATCGCCTCGAAGACGAGGTGTATATCGCCAACGTCGATGCGCCCTCGCAGGCTCCGGCGGAGTCGAGCGTGCGTCTGCGCGTGACGCTCTTCAGCACAGGCAAGGCGGTTGGAACGCTCCGAATTTTGACGTCTGATGCACGCGAGCAGCAGTTGCACGCGCATCGCGTGGAACTCGAACCGGGCGAGAATGTGCGGACGATCGATGTACCACTTGGCGTCGGGCGCGTTCACCGCTTTCGCGCCGTCTTCGAGCCCGCGACCGACGAGACCGGCAAACCCGTCGGCGACACGCTCGCTGAGAATAACGCTGCAACCGCGTTCACACTCACTCCTGGCACCGGGTCGGTTCTGATCGTCGAGGGTTCTGAAAATTCCGAGCCCTCGCCGCTTGCGCGGACGCTCGAAGAAGACGGTCTCAAAGTGGAAACGCTCGCGGCGAGATTGGTTCCGTCTGATCCGCTCACGATCCAGAACTACGACCTCATCATCCTCGAAAACGTCGGGGCCGAAGACCTGCCCGAGCCGACACAACGACTGCTCGCGGGCGCCGTGCGCGAGATGGGAATCGGCCTCGTGATGGTGGGTGGGCAAAACTCCTTTGGCGCCGGCGGCTGGCGCAACACGCCGCTCGAACCCGTCCTGCCTGTTCTGCTCGATCTTCCCGAACGCCTTGTCGAGCCCGAGGCGGCCGTCGTTTTTATCCTCGATAACTCGGGTTCCATGCGGCGATCGGTGATGGGCTCCTCGCGCAGCCAGCAGGAGATCGCGAATCAGGCCGCGGCGATGGCACTCGGCGCGCTGGATCGGCGCGATCTTGTTGGCGTGATCTCATTCAACAGCAGCTTCGATGTCGTTCAACTGCTGTCCCCCAACAGCGACCCCGCATCGACCGCGAGCGCGATCCTTTCCATCGGCCCCGGCGGCGGGACTAATCTCGCGCCGCCACTCATTGAGGCGGGTAAACAACTCGAAGCGGCCAAGGCGAAAAACAAGAACATCATCATCCTGACCGACGGTGAATCGCAGGACAAGGAAAGCCTTCCCGATATCGCACGCGCCCTTTCGAAGCGGAATATCCGCGTCTCGAGCATCGCCATCGGAGATGATGCCGATGTGCAGGGCCTCGAGGAAATCTCGCGCCTGGGCGAAGGCAAGTTTTATCAGGTGGTGAATCCATCGGTCTTGCCCCGCGTGTTCATGCGTGCCGTCAAAATCATCCGCTCGCCTTTGATCCGCGAGGATCCATTCCAGCCCGTTGTGCTGCCCACCGGATCGCCCGCGACGATCGGACTTGGCGCGCCTCCTGAACTGCTAGGGCTGTGCCTCACGCAGCCTCGCCCCGATCCGACTGTCATCAACGCGATCGTCGCGCCGACCGGTGAGCCTGTGCTCAGCCATTGGCGCGTCGAACTGGGTCAGGTTGCCGCGTTCACATCGGATGCCGGCCATTGGGCCGCGAAGTGGATTGATTGGCCCGGATATCGGCGCATATGGACGCAGTTGGCCCGTTCGATCGGTCGGAGCCAGACCACGAGCAGATATTCCGCGCGCGCTGAAATCGGGTCCGATGATCTTGTGATCCACGCCGAACGCAATTCCGGCGTCTCCGACGGCGCAAGTTCGCTCGCGGCGACTGTCTTCACGCCATCCGGAGCACAAATCCCGCTCCGGCTCGCCGAAATCGCGCCCGGGGTCTTTGAAGCCCGCACGCATGTTGCGGATGAGGGGGCGTATATCGCGGTGGTGCGTCCGATTGTGCCCACAGGGTCGAGTTCTGCCGCTGCGCCACCGATTATCGCCGGCGCTTCACTCTTTGCCGGACGCGAGTGGCGCGATCTTGCGTCGAACGATGACTGGCTCGCATCGCTGGCGAAGATTTCAGGGTCTGAGCCGCGTGCGATCGACTCCGATCGTCCGCCTTCGCTGTTTGATCGGAAGGGAATCCCGCCCCAGCGATCTCGCACGCCCCTTTGGCCGGTTCTGCTGGCTTGGATTCCTGTTCTTTTTGTGCTCGATGTTGCTGTGCGCCGGATCGCGTGGGATCGCTGGTTCATCGACCGTCAGGAAGTTGCACCGGCGGCTCAAGCTGCTGATTTGTCAAAGCTCAAAGCGGCAGAGCCCGTTGTCGCGTCCGAGGTTGGATATTCGGGCGTGCAACTTTCGGCGGATGATGCGAGCCGGCTGGCTGCCGCGGCACGGGATCGTCGCAGGGCGGAGCGGATGGCTGCGTCACAGCCGCCAGCTTCGCCCGCTCCGACACCCGAGGCACCCCAGGGCGGCGATTCACTGCTGGCGGCAAAGCGACGAGCTCGCGAGCGCTTCGAAAAGCATGAATCCTGAAGAATTCGTTCGAGGTGGCGCGGCGAGTGGCGCGGCGAAGTACGGCAATTGCGACTTCTTGAGTTCGGACGGCTCACTTGAACGGGTGTAACGGTGCTGCTGTTGAGTTCAGTGCAATCGACCTTGCGTCGAAAGCAATCCACGGCCAAGCGCAAAAATAAAAACGAGCCGCCCGGGGTGCGGACGGCTCGTCGGAAGTTTCGGAACGCTGCTTACACCACTGTGTCGCAGCGATTAGGCGCGACGACGGCGAGCGGCGATGAGACCGCCGAGGCCGACGAGGGCGAGCGAGCCCGGCGTGGGAACCACGGCCGTGTTACCGGTGAACGAGCTGTTCGCCGAGAAGCTGTTGAAGGCCTTGGTCACCGCATCGATCAGCGGAGCGCCACCAGCCGTCAGGATGTTCGTGAGAGTGAACACGGCTTCCTGGGGGTTCGCAGCCGTGCGGCCCGGGGCCAGCAGGGCGAGAAGCGAGGAGCCGAAGGTGTAGGCAAAGCCGGTCTGATCCGAGAAGAGGATCGAGTTCGTGCCGCCGACGCGAACGAACGAGCCCGCCTGCGAATCACCGCGGAGGATCATGTTGCCGCCCGAATCGGTCACAATGAAGTAACCCGAGACGTTCGCGGTCGTCACGCCGCCAGCCGTGGTGGCCGTGCCGAGCAGCATGTTCAGCTGAAGGTGGGCGTTCGTGAACGTCTGCTGGAAAGCAGAGGGTTCAGACGAGCCGTCGACGATGAACGCGATCGGAATGCCCATGTTGTACGACAGAGCGCCGATTCCCGCACCGCCGCCGTTGGCGACGTTGGTCACCGGACGAATGCCGAGACCCGGGTCAGCGAACGAGAAAGCCAGATCAGCCTGAGCCGCGCCAGCGAGCGCGAACATGGCCGAAGCAGCCGACATCAGAAATACGTTCTTCACAGCGAACCTCTCTTCCCTTAAATCCATGACAGATCGAATTGCGCCAACATCGCGCAAATACGACCCGACACCCCGCGACCGCGCACTGCAGTCGCTTCAAAGAGAACATGCCTCAGGAATCAGGCGATGCCAGAAAAGCAACCAAAAAAGTTCCGCTTTTAGCGACTTCGCCGCGCGCGAGGCCTGCACCGATGAATGCGGGCCGGTAAAGAAAAAACTCAACCAGGTGGTTGATTATCCGTCGGCACATGCTAAACTCAACCATATGGTTGATCTTGCCGAACGCCGCCTTTCTCACGTTTTCGAGGCTCTTTCTGATCCCGGCCGACGCTGGATCGTGACCCGGCTCGCTCAGAACCCCTGCACACCCAGTGATCTCACGCGCCCTCTCCATATGTCTTTGCAGGGCGTCACCAAGCACGTCGCAGTGCTCGAGCGCGCCGGCATCGTGCGGCGCGAGAAGCGGGGGCGCCAACGCATCCTCTCTTTAGAAGGCGCGGCGCTTCACGCGGCCAACGTATGGATCGATCACTATCGGGCCTTCTGGGAAAACAAACTAGATGCCCTGGCGGCGCACGTTGCCGGCCCGGGTTCATCCACTCCATCGGCGCGTTCAGCGCAGTCCCCCTCGCGAAAGGAATCTTGAATTATGAACCCCAAGCACTCGTCCACCATCGATGTCACGGTTGAGCGATTCATCTCGGCGAGCTCTGCGCGGCTCTATCGCGCACTCACCGACGCGAACGAACTCGAGCAGTGGTTCTTCTCGGATGTGCAGACCGATGCGCGTCAGGGCGGCGCGTACAAAATCCGCTGGCGCTCCGTCACGGATGAATCGAAAACCCACGATCGCTTCGGCCGCTATCTGGAACTCGAACCCGATCGCAAGATCATGTCCGAATGGAAAGGCGATCGCACCCAGAAACTCGGGCTTGATGGAATCAACAGCACGATCGTCACGATCACGCTCACTCCGGAGCGTGATGGAACGCGCGTCAAACTCGTCCACTCGGGCTGGCCGACGGACGAAAACGGCCGCAAGTGGGCACCTCTCCACGAGGGAGGCTGGACGTTCTACCTCGAAAACCTCTCGAATTATGTGTCTTCAGGCCCGGATTTGCGGGAGCGCACGCATGGGCAGGCCGTGAAATCCGCGGCGACTCGGTAGCGAAATGCCGGAAACGCCGTTCGCTTCATCGCACGTTGTCCAGCTATTTAGCTGCTTGCGTTTGAAACCGGTGTGCCGAACAGGGCGAGCGATCGAACGCTGTCGATTCGCACGTTCATGAACGTGCCCGACGGGTCGCTCGCCGGCGGCTGATCGAAAAACACGATCAAATCGGTATCGGTCCGTCCGCAGAATTGGACGGGCCGATCCGCCGCGCCGGGCTCGGTGATTTCGTCCGTCGTCGTTGCGCTGCAGCCACAGGAGCCCGTGGCGCAGGAGTCCTGGTCCTGGCCGCCAATGGTCAGGGAGACGAGCGAGCGTGGCGCTGGTGTGCGTTTGCGCTGCTTCACTTCGCGCTGGCTCGGGCCTTCAACGAAAACCTCGAGTGTGCTTCCGATGTTCTCTCGCGCGACTTCGTCGGCCACGCGGTTTTGCAGCGCGAGCAATTCCGAGTTCCGCCGGCGCTTATCGCTTTCAGGTACATCGTCGGGCAACTTGTCGAAAGCGGTCGTGCCGGGCCGGGGCGAATACTTGAAGATGAAGCTGTTCTTGTAGCGGGCGCGTTCAACCAAACGCACGGTGGATTGGAAATCTTCCTCGGTTTCTGTCGGGAACCCGATGATGAAATCGCCTGAAATACCGAGCGGGCGGCCCTTTTCAGGTTCGTGCAGGAACGACCGGGCGCGATCGACGAATTCCAGATATTCCGAGACTGTGTAGCCGCGGTTCATGAGTTTGAGAATGCGATCCGAACCCGACTGCGCAGGCACGTGCAGATAGCGGCAGATCCGCGGGTGATCGCGCATGGATTCGAGCACGTCATCGCCGAAATCGCGCGGGTAGCTCGTGACAAAGCGAAGCCGCTTGATCGCCGGGACTTTCTCGTGGATCTCGGAAAGAAGATCACCGAAGGTTGTCGTCGAATCGCCGGCGAACGGATCGCGCCGATGCCCCCCGGTGAAACTGCGGCCTTTTTGTGGCTGCACAAGACCGTTCACGGTGACGGCGGCACCGTGCTCGAAGCGGTAGTGATTGACCGTTTGACCCAGCAGCGTGATTTCGATGACGCCGGCGTCCGCAAGGCGCTTGCACTCTTCGATGATGTGCTCGGGGGGCCGGTGAATCTCCGCGCCGCGCGTAAATGGAACAACGCAGTAGGTGCAGAACTTGTTGCAGCCTCGGGTGATTCGTACGTACGCGCTTCGTCCCTTTGAGCCGCCCGCGTCGATGGGCGAGACGGCACGTGAAAGGTCGAGCATCTCAAGGGAATCTTCCGCCGCCGCGAGCGTTCCGCTCCGACGCGAAGAACTGCCCTGGAGCGCGATCTGCTTCGCGGAAATCACGCGATTCTCGCCCTGCGTGTTGGTATCGAGCGGCGGATTCGCGGCGAGCGAGCCGTTGGTGCGTACCGCGTTGTCGAGTAATGCGGGAAGCTTGTCCAGTTCGGCCGGCCCGACGAGGACATCGACGACGGGCATGCGACGAATCAGCGCCTCGCCGTCACGCTCTGCAAGGCACCCGAGCACACCGACAACGAGCGCCGGATCGGCCTTTTTGCGCAAGGCCATCTCGCCCAGACGCGACCACACTTTTTGCTCGGCGTGCTCGCGCACCGAGCACGTGTTGTACAGAACGACTTCCGCGTTCTCTGGGTCCTGCGTGAAGTGGTATCCAAGTGCGCGGAGTTGGCCCGAGACCAGCTCAGAATCGAGCTCATTCATCTGGCAGCCGAAAGTTTCGATGTAGACGCGCTTGGAGGCCATCGGATCACTTTATGCGTTGGATTGAGGCATTGGGTCGCGTCGCACGCCGTCGG
Organism: Phycisphaerales bacterium; assembly: GCA_050730655.1. Taxonomy (GTDB): domain Bacteria; phylum Planctomycetota; class Phycisphaerae; order Phycisphaerales; family UBA1924; genus JAFEBO01. Next base: position 117,149 of record JBOHNL010000013.1, on the reverse strand, counting down.
GTGTTTAGACTTCTCCCGTGTTCCGCGGCATCTCGCTCGCCAATAAGTGCCTTCTCCTCTTCGGCGGCGCCGTTGCCCTGATCGTTCTCGCGGCACTTGTCTTCCCCTTTTTCCGCATGAATTCGCTGGTGGACGAGGGCCAGCTCGAGCTCTCGCGCCAGATGGTGGATCACTGGGAGCAGGCCGAACGCCAGATCAAGGCTGTTTCGTACGGAATGTTTGATTCGTCGGTGTTGACGAGCCGGCCGCGCCAGCCGCTCCGCTATATCGCAAATGACCAGGACCCGCGTCCGGGCACCGAGGGTTACGCAGGTGTGCCGGCCAAACGCATCGGACTGACCGAAGCGGGCTCGATTGCAGCAAATGACCGGTTTGTCGCCCGTGCGATCAAGGCGCTCGATGCCGATCCGGCCCGAGAGGACTTTCAGCAAGCGCGCTGGTCGGGGACGCAGCGCGAATACCGGTACGCCAAGGCGGTTCGCGCCGATGTGGATGGCACGCAGAAACTGATCGGCATGGTCTTGCTCGATCGCAAGAGCCACGAGCCGCTTCGGCTTCTTCTTATTAATACTGCGTACCTGTTCTCCGCAGGTCTCTTCGTCTCGGCCTTTGCGGTGCTGATGTTCTACCTCATCACGCACCACCTGATTCTTCAGCCGGTGCGCACGCTCAGGAATACCGCCGAGCGTGTGCGCGAAGGCGATTTGACGATTCGGTCTGAGATCACCACCGGCGACGAATTCGAGGAACTCGCCGACACCTTCAACTTGATGCTCCACGATCTGGAGAACCGGCAGGTCGAGCTCCGCTCGCTCAACGCCGCGATGAACCTGAAGGTGGATGAACTGCAGCAATCCAACTCCGCGCTCTTTGAGACGGCGAAGCTCAAGGGCGACTTCCTGGCGAACGTCAGCCATGAACTGCGCACGCCTCTCAACGCGATCATCGGCTTTGCGGATCTGCTCACGGAAGTTGCCCAATCCGAACTCGCGGCGGGCGATGATTCGACGCGCCTGAGCAAGCGCCTTCGCTTCCTCGAGAACATTCTCAATGCCGCACGCGATCTGCTCGAGATGATCAACGGTCTGCTCGAAATGGCCAAGATCGAGGCCGGGCGCTACGAACTCCGCATCGAGAAGATGAACCTGCAGACGACGTGCGAAGCGCTCGCGGGCCTGATCTTTCCGCTCGCGTCGCAAAAAGATGTCAAGGTCACGATCGAGATCGCGCCCGATCTGCCGCTGATCGAAACCGACGTCAAGAAGTTCCGGCAGATCATCTTCAATTTCCTGTCAAACGCCGTGAAGTTCACGCCGGGCGGCGCTCCCGGCGCGCACAAAGGCGAAATCACGCTGCGGGCCGAGCGGCTCATGGGAACGCAGCCGAACGGCGCGGCAACTCACTCCGATCGTGTTCGCGTCAGCGTGATCGACAACGGCCCGGGCATCGCGACGGAAGATCAGTCGAAGATCTTTGACAAATTCCAGCAGCTGTCCGGGGGTCACGCCCGCGAGCACGCCGGCACAGGTCTGGGTCTGGCAATCTGCAAAGAACTCGCCGGAGTTCTTCAGGCCGAAATTCAGCTCGTCAGCGACGTCGGGCGCGGCTCGATGTTCAGCCTCATTTTGCCGATGCATCCCGATCCGGGCCGTATGAAAGAGACCGAGGCCGAGGCAAGATTCCGCGGCGCGCTGCGCAGGGCAACGACTTCAACAACCTGAGTCGATGCGAGAGTCCCATCCGCAGCCCCGCATTTGCGGCTCACATCTTTACGGCGCCCTCAAAGTATCTCAGCCGCGCGCGCTCTCGCCACGTCCCAGGCTCGAACAGATCGACGCCCGCGACATCGATTCGCACCGGCCGATCAAGCCTGCGGTGGCGCTTTTTCAGTTCGAGCGCGAGTTCAACTAATTTCTCGCGCTTCTCCTGATCGACGGCCTCTTCCGGCGGAGCGAACGGCGCGTCCCAGCCCGCCTTCACGGCCCGCGCTTTGACTTCCACGAGAATCAGCATCGACGCGTCGTCAGGCTCGCACACCAGATCGATTTCGCCGCGCGAGAGACGCACGTTCCGATCGAGCACGCGCAGGCCGCGGCGCTTGACGTATCGCGCTGCCGCCGCTTCGCCCCGCCGACCGATGAACGCGGTGTCGTAGTCCGATCGACCAAGGAATCGTCTGAGCGCTCGCCACGTGTTTGTCATGGCTTCCCTCGACTCCTTCGGGCTTATTTCGCCTTGCCGGACGTCCCGAACACGCGATCCTCCGCGAGCGCGAGAAGGCGCGTTGTCATCGTGTCCACGTCGGTGAAGCTCGCACGTTTCTTCAAGCGATCGACGAACTTGTATTTTTCGTAGTCGTTCTTGGTGGATGACAGGCGCGATTCGAGAAAGAGCTGGGCTGCGTACAGATCTTCAGACACTTTCCAGATGCGTTCGAGCTTGATCCAGTATGCGTCGGTCTTGAACACGATCGGTCCCACCCAGCGCCCCGGAGTGAGTTTTCGTACCTCTTCGTTGAGGTCCTTCGGCCCGAAGAAATCGGCCTTGGCGTAGTCCCCTTCGTACGGCCGATCGCTGAATCGATCATGCTCGTCGATGCGTGGGGTCTTTTCCCTTGCGATATCGTCAAAGTCTTCTCCGGCTGCGAGCCGCGCGCGAACCTTCTCGATCTCCGGAAGATCTCCCTTTGGTATGGTGAAAATCAGGAACGACGCGATCGGCGGGGGATTGAACAGGTCGTAGTTCTTCTCGTACGCGATTTGAATATCCCGCCAGCTCACGTTCGCGCGGCTGTAGATGCGCGACTGCAGAATGAACTTGATGAGTTCCTGCTGCTCGCGATTTTTCATCGTCTGGTCGAGCGATGTTCCGTTCTGCGCGGACAAGTTCTCGTTTGCTGCTGCTTCGATGCCGCGGTTTTCCGCGACCACTTCGCTTCGCACCGACTGCAGCCAGTTGAAGAAGCCCGCTTTCTGTTCGGGCTGCAACTGGTTCAGCGCCTCGGCCCGCAGCACTTCGTCTTCGATGATCGAGTCGAGTTTGCGTTGGATCTCGCTCCGCGCGAACTGGCGCCAGGCCGCCTTCGCCATTTTCGGATTGATCTTTCGCATTTCCTCGTACTTGGCCTTCAGGCGATCGATCATGTCCTCGAGAAACGCGGACGCATAGATCGCGCGGTTGTTGACATCGCCAACTTTTGCGTCGACAAACACCGGCGGGCCCACCGGATCGGGTGTCCGCGCTCCGAGCGCGGGCTCGCCGGGCTCGACGGCAACATCGAGCAAACCCTCGCTCGCCGAGAACGGGCCGGTGCGAAGGGGGCGGGGTGATGTGGCGGCCTTGGTCTCATCTGTATCGCGGTTGGGCGTTGTCGAAGGCTGCGGGCCCGCCGCGGCGGCGGGGGCACTGAATTGCGCTGCCGTGATCGTCGTGTTCGCGGGCCGAACAGCGCCTGCCACCGATCCGGATGAGCATCCCGAAAGCAGCGCGGCGGCGAGAATCAGCCCGATCGTCGCCTTAGCATTTGGCACGATCCGCGTCCTCCCAGAATTTGTGGCGCGATCACGAGAGGTATTCATGTCGAGCGCAGGCCCTTCGGGTGTGAGTGGGGGATCAAGCGGGAACGCGGGCGGCGAGGCTCCCAAGATTATCATTGATACTGATTGGAAGAGCCAGGCTCAGGCCGAGAAGGAAAAACTCGTTGCCGCCGAGTCTGCCAAGAAGGCCCAGCAGCAGGCAAAGGCCGAGGCGGGTCCGGACGGCGCAGGGCGCGAAGAGGGACCAATCGGGATCCAGGATCTCATCTCGCTGCTCGTCAGCCAGACGCTGATGTATCTCGGTGCTGTTCCCGATCCGCAGTCCGGCCGCGCCATGGTCGCGCCGGAGTACGCCAAGTTGCACATCGACATGCTCGCAGCGCTCGAAGAGAAGACCAAGGGCAACCTCTCCGAGACCGAGTCCAAGCTGCTCGGCCGCGCATTACACGAACTCCGCATGGAGTATGTGGAAGTCTCAAACTATGTGAACAAGGCGATCGCCGAAGGCAAGATCAAGCCGGGCGTGGCAGGCATGGGCGGCTCACCGTCAGGAATCATCGGTGCTTCCGGCACCGTCCCGCCTCCAAATTAATGCCAGCGGTTCGCAGGCGCGAGCGCTTTGGAGCGCCAGAGACGTTCCACGCCCCCTCATAATTTGTCAGGGGTCGAAGTCAGCCTTCGATGTCGAGGCGCGGGTGGGGGCGTTTTTTCTTCCGCTTGGCTTCATCACCTGCGGGATCGCCCTGTTCCTGATGGTCCTCGCGCGCGTCTTCTTTCTCGTTGCCCGCGAGGTCCTTTACGGCGTCTGCCGCTTCGACCGTGTCCACAAATTCGATCCGGTCAATGACTTCGCGGCGAACTTCGCTGCCCTTCTTGGGCGGCTCCTGCTTGGGCCGAGGCGTCACCTTGTCCGTCTGCTGGATGTTGGCGATCGCGGAGGCAATGGCCGAGGGGACGGCGCTCATGCACTAAGCATCGGAAATGCGGGTCTCAAAAGCCCCAATTTCGCATAACCCGCGACGCGGAAAGGCCCTGAAAGCGTTTCCCGCCTCCAAAGCCTCCCCCTTTTTCCGGACTGCCGGGCCCGCTTAGATACCGATCGTGTTCACGCCGCAGTCGACATAGATCGTCTCGCCGGTGATGCCGGCCGAAAGATCGCTGACGAGGAATGTCGCCGTGTTGCCGACATCGGCACCTTCAACATTGCGCCGCAAGGGCGACCGTTGAGCGTTGTGCTCGGCGATCGAGTCGGTCCCGGCAACCGCGCTGCTTGCGAGGGTGCGAAGGAAGCCGCCCGAGATGCTGTTGACGCGGACTTTGTCGGCGCCGAGTTCTGCCGCGAGATAGCGGGCGGTGGATTCGAGCGCGGATTTAGCAACACCCATGACGTTGTAGCCGGGAACGACCTTTTCAGCGCCGTAATAGCTCATGCAGAGGATCGAGCCGCCACCAGAACGCTGCATCATCGGATGAGCGCGCCGGGCCATGCCAAGGAGGGTGTAGGCGGAGATGTCGATTGCCGAGAGATACGCAGCGCGGGGAGTCGTGATGAATTTGCCGTGCTGGAGATACTCGCGATCCGCGAAGGCGATCGAGTGAATCAGGAAGTTCATCTTGTCGAACTTCTCGCCGTAGGCGTTGAACGCGGCATCGATCTGTTCGTCGCTCGAAGCCTCGAGCGGGAAGCACCACGAATCCTGCAGGTTGAGCGACTCGAGTGCGCGCCTGGTGCGGCGCTCGTTCTTTTCGCCGGGAAGGTGGGTGAAGGCGCAGGTCGCGCCATGCTCGCTCAAGCTCTTGGCAATGTGCCACGCATAGGAACGCTCATTCGCCACGCCGACGATCAGACCGACCTTGCCGCTGAGAAGACCCATGCCGGAAACTCCTTGGGGAACCATGAGTTTAGTCGCGAACGTCGCGACCTTCACCACGTACAGATTCGGCGTACGCTCGGTGCAGACGATCCGATGAAAGACCTCAACACACTCGGCCTTCCCGCTCTGTTCCGTGCTCTTGGCGCGCCCGAAGTCACCAGACGGCTCGCGCTTGCGGCGCGCGAAGAAGACCTCGGGAAGCACGGGAAACCCGGCGATCTGACGAGTCTGGTCACGACCACTTCAGCACAATCGGCGCGGGCCGCGATCCGTGCGCGTGATCGGGGCGTTGTCGCCGGGCTGGCGTGCATTCCATTTTTCGCCCCGGCCTTTTCTCGACGGATCAAGTTTCTTCCCGCACGCGGCGTTTCGGATGGATTCACATTCAAGCCATCGCAAACTCTGGGTACGCTCGAAGGCCCGGCACGCGACATTTTGACCTTTGAGCGACCGCTGCTCAATCTGCTGTCGCGACTCAGCGGCGTCGCGACCATCACGCAGACGTACGACCGGGCGATGCGCGCGAAGGGAAAAGTTGCGGCCAATCTCTTCGACACGCGGAAGACCACGCCGGGACTGCGCATCCTGGAGAAATATGCCGTTCGGTGTGGCGGCGGTCACTGTCATCGCATTGGTCTTTACGACGCGGTGCTGATCAAGGACAATCACATCGCCTCGGTGCCGCTCAACGAGCTGACGGCGTGGACTGAACGGACAGCGCTCAAGGCAAGCAGGCTGCGGCCGGTGCCGCGCTTCTTCGAGATCGAAGTCGATTCCCTCGCGCAGCTCGAGCAGGTGCTGTATGCCCGCCTCCGCACCAACCCGGCGGTTGACATCGTGTTGCTGGACAACATGTCGCCGGCGACCCTGAAAATGGCGGTACGTTGGCGCGATGCTCTGGCGCCGCAGGTCCAGCTCGAAGCGTCGGGGGGCATCAATCTTCACACAGTTGCAAGTGCCGCCGGTGCCGGTGTAGACCGCATCAGCGTCGGCGCCCTCACCCACAGTGCACCGATTGTCGATCTCGGCCTTGACTTTGTTTGAATCGTTCCGCATTCTTCAAGCGCAATGACGGAGACTCCGATCGAAAGTTGGCAGGACGCGATTGAAGCATTTCTTCGATCGCGTCACATCACCTTCATTCAGCGCGTCATGATCCTCCGCGAAACCGCTTCGACGCAAGAAGCCGCTCGGGCCGCGGCCGGGTCTTCGGGTGGAACGCTCGTGGTCGCGGATCATCAAACCGCGGGACGGGGCAGGCTTGGGCGAGTCTGGATTCAGGGAGTTTCGTCCGATCCGACGGAATCGCCTCTTGCATCGCGCGGCCTCGGAGTTGCGGCGACGATCGCGTTGCCGGAGACCGACTTGTCGCCGCCACGGCTTTCGCTTGCCGCGGGACTTGCGGCACATGGCGCCTGCGCACCGGCATTGCCGAAGGGCGCGACTCTGGGCCTTCGCTGGCCGAACGATGTTGTTGAACGAAATGGGCACCAGAGAAAGATTGCGGGCGTGCTGGTTGAGACCGTCGGCAAGCTCACGCTGATCGGTGTCGGCATCAACGTCCTGCACGAAGACGATGACTTTCCGGGGGCGCTCTCTCGTCGCGCTGTTTCGCTTCGCCAGCTTGGCTCGACGGAATCGCGGCTCGAGATCCTGCTGCGGCTTCTCGGGGAATTTCAGCGAGCGATGCAGACGCCGGCGGAGATCGTCAGTACGAAGTGGTCGACGCTCGACATCCTTGTCGGATCGCGCCGCACGATGATTCAGGCCGGGCGGCGGTACGAAGGCCTGGTGAAATCGATCCAGCCGACGAGCCATATCGAAATCGAAACGAAGGATGGTGTTGTTCAGCTTCCTTCGCTGACGACGGCGCTCGTGCATGACGAGTGAATCGAATTCGGAATGCGGAACGAATACCTAGAGGCTCGCGGCGATCTTCTTGGCGAGTTCGGCGCCGGCGGAATGGTCGAATGTGCCCGCTTTCCATTCCATGCGTAATCCATTGCCCGATGAAAACTTCGGGATGATGTGGAAGTGCACGTGCATGACGAGCTGGTTGGCGGCTTTGCCGTTGTTCTGAAGCACGTTGTAGTCGCGGGCGCCGGTTGCCTGCATCACGGCGCGGCAGAGGCGCGGCAGCACGCGACCGATTGCCGCGGAACTCTCGTCGCTCAATTCGTCGAGTGTCGGGGCCACCTCTTTTGGAATCACCAGGGTGTGGCCGGTGCTGAGCGGGCCGATGTCGAGGAATGCGAAGACTTTGTCGTCCTCGTAGACCTTGTGCGAGGGGATTTCGCCTTTGATGATCTTGGAGAAGATGGTCATGGGGGAAGCGTAATCGCAAGGCGTACGTGGGGTGAAACCGACACCCCCTCCGGCCGCATGCGCGGCCACCTCCCCCTTTGGCAAAGGGGGAGGGCCAAGGCAAAACGCCCTTGGTTGAGACGAGACTGCAAGCGACTGCAACGCGTGCAGTTGTCGTTTCGTTGGTTCTGCTTGGCCTCGTGCAAATCACTACCATGGCGACGTGCCTGCCACGACTTCTCGACCAATTCGCACGCTGTCTCCTCTCGTTGCCAGTCAGATTGCCGCGGGAGAGGTTGTCGAGCGCCCGGCGTCGGTCGTGAAGGAACTGGTTGAGAATTCGATCGATGCGGGCGCGACGCGGGTCGAAGTCGAACTGGAGCAGGGCGGGGTCGAGCTTGTTCGGGTCTCGGACAACGGGAGCGGGATTGCGAAAGACGATCTGCCCTTGGCGCTCGCGCCGCACGCGACGAGCAAGGTTGGGACGCTTGAAGATCTGGATCGGATCGCGACGCTCGGATTTCGGGGCGAGGCGCTGGCATCGATCGCGTCGGTCTCGCGGATGATCATCCGGTCGCGCACGCAGGAATCGAACGAGGCGTTTGAGCTGCAGACCGAGGGAGATGTACGCCAGCCGATCGCGCCGGCGGCATCGCCGGTCGGAACATCGCTCAGCGTTCGCAATCTTTTCTTTAACACTCCGGCGCGGCGGAAGTTTCTCAAGACGATCGGAACGGAGCAGGGCCGCTGTACAGACACGCTCACCGCGATCGCGCTGGCGCATCCATTGGTCGGATTCGTTCTGCGAACCGACGGCAAGATTGTGTTCGACCTGCCCCCGAATCAGACGCCGCAGGAGCGGGCGCTCTCGCTGCTTGGGAGCGAACTCGAGCCCGAGATGCTGGTGATCGAGTCGGATCAGCACGATGTGCGAGGTGTTTCGCTGTGGGGATTGGTCGGCACGCCGGCGATTGCGCGGGCGACGAACAAGAGCCAGCATGTGTTCGTGAACGGGCGTGCGGTGCGCGATCGAACGGTGCAACACGCGATCATGCAGGCGTATCGCGGGCTGATCGAGCCGTCGAGGTATCCAACAGCAGTTGTGATGCTTGAGATGTCGCCGGAAGCCGTGGATGTGAATGTGCATCCGACCAAGGCCGAGGTGCGGTTTCGCGATTCGAGTCTCGTGCACTCGGTTGTGTATCACGCGATCTCGCGGGCGCTGAAAGCCGCGGATTTGACGCCGACGTTTTTTCAGAATGGAAGTGGTGGAAGCGGTGGGGCGGTGCCTGCGACTATCGAATCGAAGTTGACGCATCCAAACGCGATCATGCCTTCGCCTTTTCAGCGGCCAGTGCAAACAAACGGGCCGGCACAGACCGAGGCGTTTGTCGAGTACCTGCGGCGATTCACGCCGGGGACGGATCAACTGACTTTCCCGCTTCGTGGTGGGGCGAACGGATCGGGGGATTCGACACTCGCTGCGCCGGCAAGTGGCGACGGGAAGCAAGCGGTTGAACAAGCGGCGGCTGGACAAGGCGCTGGGCCGAATGCGACTGGCACGGGCGCGCCGAACGTTGAAGGCGAGGTCTATTCGCCCAAGCGCGTGGATCGCATTCTGCAGGTGCACAACTCGTACGTCGTGACGCAGGATGAGCAGGGGGTTGTGATCGTCGATCAGCATGCGCTGCATGAGCGGGTGATGTTCGAGGCTCTGCTCGCGCGGGTCGGACGCGGCAACTTGGAATCGCAGTCGCTGCTGACGCCGGCGCTGATCGATGCGACGGCGGACCAGCTTGGGCGGCTGGAAGAGATGAAGCCGCTGCTTGAGCGAATCGGAGTTGAAGCGGAGCCGGCGGGGCCGCGGAGCATTGCAGTGCGGTCGTTCCCGAGTTTTTTGTTCTCGCGGAATGTGGATCCGATCGAGTTCATGGCGGACTTGTTCTCGTTGACGGATGAGAATGAAGAGGCGGATGGGCCGGTGCGAGCGGCGAGCGGAACAAGCGAAGAGGGCGGCTCGCGCGATGAGCGGCTGCTGCGCGATGTGCTGGACATGATGGCGTGCAAAGCTGCGATCAAGGCGGGGGACCACCTTTCGGATCTTGAACTGGAAGAATTGCTTCGACTGCGTGAAGCCGTGGAGCGATCGAGCAACTGCCCGCATGGACGGCCGACGACGGTGCGGCTGACGATCAGGGAATTGGAGCGGTTGTTCGGAAGGGCGTAGCCGTTTCCGCAGGATCGTTTTGTTTCATATGATGCTGCTTGACGACGTCGCTTCCCAATTCTTCTTTCCTTCTTCAGCGGATGGTGGACGCGGTGGAACTCGTTCGAAATCGATTGCTCAAAGCATGCGCCACACTGCGTTCGGCGGGCATCGATTACGCCGTGGTAGGAGGAAATGCGGTCGCCACGTGGGTCGCGACCGTTGATCGTGCAGCGGTTCGTAACACGCAGGATGTCGATCTCCTGATTCGCCGCGCCGATTTCGATCGTGTGCGTGTGAGCATGGAGCAGGCTGGGTTTACGTATAGAAGAGCGGCTGGTTTGGAATTGTTTCTGGACCAAGGGGCCACCAGTCCGCGCGATGCGGTCCATCTTGTGTTTGCGAATGAACTCGTGCGACCGGGCGAGCCAGCTCCGAATCCGGGCGTTGAAGAATCGACCGACCTCGGCGACTTTCGCGTCATCAACCTTGAGGCTTTGGTTCGCATCAAATTGACGGCCTTTCGCGATAAGGATCGCACGCACGTTCGGGACCTCATCGGCGTGGGGCTGGTCGATGCGACGTGGACGGCGAGGCTGCCGGGTGAATTGGCGAAGCGGTTGCAATCGCTGCTCGACACGCCGGATGGATGAATCGGAAATTGTGATCGCGACCGGTGAGCCCGATCGTCACCCGACGCCTGCGAAGTGGCGCGCGGTGTCGGCGCGCACTTTGGCGGCGCCGGCGGATGAGCGGAGCGAAGAAATGCGGGAGGCGCGGCGGCTGAGCAGGGGAGCGACGGGCTCGAGCGCGGGGGCCGGGTGGAAAATCCCGGCCGACTCGAAGTCCTCATGTTCGTGGGAAGCGCCGAGAGGTGGAGAGAAGTCGTCTGTGTCGCCTGTTGAAGCGGCGCGGAGCGCGGCGAATTCGGCGCGGAGGGATTCGCAGAGGAGAGTGGAAGGCGCGCGTGAGGCGGATGGGGCTGATGAGTCCGATGGGACGAATGGGTCCGATGGGGCGGATGAGTGGGAGTATCTTGTGCTTTGCCGGGGCGCGGCGGGAGTTGCGATTTCTGGGGCGGGCTCGGCGCTGGCGGCGACTCCACTCGGGTCATGCTGGAGCGAACGAGCGCTTGAAGAGGCCGGAGCGGCGAAGCGGAGGCCGAGGCGGAGGAGATTGGAAGCGGCGCGGGTTCGGAGGGTCGGGTCTGCCGCGGTGTTGCTGGTGTTGGTGAGCGAATCGGTCACGCCGGGGAGAACGGAGAAAGAGACGATGCGGGCCTGCTGGAGTTGAAGCGATTCGAGGCGGCGGAGGGTGGATTGGGTGAGGTCGGATTCGAACCAGGTGAGGACTTCTTCGATGGAGAGGGAGAAGTCTGTGGCGATGCTGGCGCAGGACTTTCCGGCGAGGAAGGCGGAGAGGAGGTGGGGGTGGAGAGAAGGGGTCACGGACAGATTGTACGGTTTTTGTGTGGATACGCAAGTGAAATGTTTGTATTTTGTGCGGATTGATTCGAATTCGAGATTTGGGTTCGGTTTACGCAGCAATTGTTGAACGTCAAGAACCGGACACCGATATTTATCATAGAATAAGATGATTATTCTCTGATAGGAGTGTTCGATGGTTCAACTCACAGATATTCATCCTCTCACCGGATTTCTGCGCGATCACAAGGCGCATCTTGAGCGGCTTGCCGCGACTGGTCGCCCCGAAGTGCTGACGGTGAACGGCAAAGCGCGGGTGGTTGTTCAGGATGCGGAGTCGTACCAAAAATTGCTCGATGCGCTTGAAGCGGTGGAAACCGAGCGCGTGGTTCGCGAACGTCTCGCGGCAGTGGACCGAGGAGAAGCCGGCGTTCCGGCGGATCAGGTTCTTGCGGATGTTCGCAAGCGGCTTGGAATCAAGCGGACATAATTGTTCTTGCGATACAAGGTTGTCTTTCGCCCTGAAGCTCGAGACGAAGCGCTTGATGCGGCCGACTACATCGCGTCGCATGGGTCCGAAGAAGCGGCGCTTCGTTGGTATGAGGGACTTGTTGCCGCAGTTGAATCGCTGGAAACGATGCCTGCGAGATGCGGGTATGCGAGGGAGAACGGGGCGTTTGCGGGGGTCGAGCTTCGGCAGCTTGTGTACAAGTCGCACCGATTGATCTTTGTGATTCGCGATGCGAAGGTGCACGTTCTCCAGGTGCGGCATGTGGCGAGGACGGACAGCGATTCGGCGCTTTATGAGCGCTGAATGCCAAGCGAAGACATCAAACCACAGTCAGGAGAACGACGAAAGAGGACATCGTTTTCATTCTAGCGCTTTGTCGCCGCATCCCACGTGCCGTGGATGAACCCGTGTTCCCTACACGGGCCAATCGCCAGTGTTCAACGCCGCGATTGTGGCGGGAGTTGGAAGTGCGACTTGCTTTGGTTGGTCTTTCGGTCCCCAGAGCCAGAGCAGCACACACCGCTCGTCCACGAATTGACCGGCGATTCGTAGAACGTGCTGAAGATGCCGCTGATCTGCTTCTGGTGAAGATGAATGGAATGGAAGCGCATCAACGTACATCCACGCAACGTGCGACATCCACGCGTTGCATTCTGCTTCACCTTCGGGCGGCAACTCCTCCCGCATCGTCAGCTTCAGGGAGCCGATCGTCCCAGTTTTGTCATCGATTTTCCCCACTCCGATGACGTTGAGGTAGGGGTCGGATGACGTCCCGATGTGGTATGGCGTCGCGTCGAGGCGCCAATCGATGTACTGCATTCCGGGGGAGCCTTCATTGATAATTCGAAGCGTCGTTGCGGCCTGCTCGCCGTGTTCGGCTTGAACAATTCCGCGTGCTTCTTCTCTTCCGATTCGGCGGACGCGATCGAGTAGGAGCGTGACCATGAGGCCGTTCGACAAGTTGAAACTCCACAGAGACCTGATGTTGGCCGCAGATTGCCTGTTTCAAAGATAAGCAGACGTGTCGCGTGTGCGGGGGTTGCACCCTTTCAGGGTGCGGATTCTCGGGGTGTTGATAGCCAGGGTGTCGCGTTGCTCCACCCTGGGCTCGAATCTGTGCAGCCCGTTGGGCTGAAGAGGCGGAACGAAATGCATGGAAGTATTGCTGATGCGGGGTAACTTCTGATGCTTCCAGGGGAGACGTTTGATTGCCGCGCGTATTGTGGCGTGGTTGGGAAAGGCCAAGGGGAGTGTTCATGGCAAAGGCGAAGAGCGCGGTGAAAAAGGCTTCGAAGGTTTCGGCTCCGCGCATGAGCCTGCGGGAGACGATGAGCGCGCTTGAGAAGGCGGGTTCGGCGCAGACACGGAAGACTTATTTGCGGCACGGTGCGACGGAGCCGATGTTTGGGGTCAGCTTCGCGACATTGAAAGTTCTCACCAAGCGGATCCGCATCGATCAGGAGTTGGCGGAGGCGTTGTGGAGCACCAAGAACTTCGATGCACTCAACCTGGCGGTCAAGATCGCCGATCCTACGGGGATTTCTTCCAAGGAGCTTGATCGCTGGGCGGCGACGCCGACTGCCCGGATGTGCGGGGGGTATGTTGCGCATCTTGCGGCGGAGAGTCCGCACGGGCGTGCGAAGGCGGACAAGTGGCTCGGGGCGAAGGACGAACCGACCCGATTTGCCGCGTGGTCGCTGGTTGGTGCGATGGCGATGATCGACGAAGGAACGGCGGATTCGTGGTTTGTCGAGCGGCTTGGGGAAATTGAAAGGGCGATTCACTCGGGGCCGAACGTGCAGCGGTATGCGATGAATGCGGCGCTGATTGCGATTGGCTGCCGCAATGCGGCGCTGCGGAATGCGGCGACTGCGTCGGCCAAGCGAATCGGCGTGGTCGAGGTCGATCATGGGGATACGGATTGCAAGACTCCGGTTGTGGCGGAGTCGATCGAGAAGGCGTGGGCACATTCGAAGTCGAAGGGCTTTGAGAGTCCGGCAGCGCAGGAGCGGTCGCGCGAGTCGATGCGGACGCGGTGCTAGAGAACGGACAAGTGTGCGAAGCCTGACGATTGATGTTGAGGCGAAATTTGAATGCCGCTGATGCCGGGGAACCTGCGGTTCCCCCGGCACCCCCTCCCTTCAAGGCACGGCGGACATCAGGACATCGTCACTCCAACGGCGAGAAGGCTCAGCAAGAGAAAAGCGATGAAGCCCGGGGTCAAGAGATTGCAGTAGTCGCGTGCTATGCGCATCCGTGCGTGATTCTCGCGTTGGGTGAGGAGACACCGGGCGGAAGCCCGGTGCCACACTTAGGCCTCGTCGAGGACGGCGACGCTTTCGAACTTTTTGCCTTCGAGCATTTCGAGGGATGCGCCGCCGCCGGTGGAGACGTGGCTGAACTTGTCGGCGAGATCAAATTGCTCGACTGCGGCGGCGGAGTCGCCACCACCGACGATGCTGGTGCAGCCGTTCTTCGCGGTTGCTTCGACGATGGCGTGCGCGACGGCTTTGGTGCCGCCGGCGAACTTGTTCCATTCGAAGACGCCCATCGGGCCGTTCCAGACGACGGTCTTGGCGTTGCGCAGGATGTCGGCGTATGCGGCCTGCGTCTCGGGACCGATGTCGAGACCCATGTACTCGGCGCCGATGCCGCCTTCGTTTGTGAACGTCTTGACGTCGGACGCGTTCTCGTTGAACTCGGTCGCGCAGAGGTGATCGGTGGGGAGGTGGAGAGCGGCGCCGGTCTTAGTGGCGAGCTCGATCGCGCGCTGGGCTTCGTTCAACTTATCTTCTTCAACGCGGCTCTTGCCGACGCTGACGCCTTTGGCTTTGAGGAACGTGTACGCCATCGCGCCGCCGACGATGATGGCGCTTGCCATGGGGAGCAGGCGCTCGATCGCGGGCATTTTGTCGCTGACTTTGGCGCCGCCCAGGACTACGACGAAGGGCTTGGCGGGAGATGCGAGGACGCCGTCGAGATATTTGATTTCTTTCTCGACGAGGAAGCCGACGACCTTGGGCTTTGAACCCATCGCCTGCGGCACCGCGACCATTGATGCTTCGGGGCGATGGCAGGTGCCGAAGGCGTCGTTCACGTAGACGTCGGCGTATGCCGCGAGCTTGGCGGCGAAGGCGGGGTCGCCTTTTTTCTCGGCCTTGTGGAAGCGGAGATTATCGAGCAGGACGACATCGCCGGGCTTCATCGCTTTCACGGCGGCGGCTGCTTTTTCATCGACGCAATCGTTCGAAGGGAACGCGACCGGCTTTGCGAGCAGTTCGCTCAAGCGCTTGGCGACGGGCGCGAGCGAGTATTCGGCTTCGAAGCCTTTGCCTTCGGGGCGGCCGAGGTGGGACATGAGGACTGCGCTGCCGCCACGGTCGAGAACGGACTTGATGGTGGGGAGCGCGGCCTTGATGCGACGGTCGTCGGTGATCTTTCCGTCCTCGATCGGCACGTTGAAATCGACGCGGACGAGGACCTTCTTGTTCTTGACATCGACGGCGGCAATGGTCTTCTTGGGCACGGGAATCACTCCGGAAAATGCGAGAAGGCAGGGTAGCGCGGAGCGCGGAACTCTGAACGCGGAGCAGGCGAAGAGGAGTGCGGAATTCGGAGTTCGGAATGCGGAATGGGTGGGGGGCGGATTGATTTGAGATCGGTGATTTGGGATTTCGGATTGCGGAATGGGGAGGAGCAACAATGGTGGATGCAGGGTGGGACGAATGAAAACAAGGTTTGCATCAGGCCGGAAGTGCGGGCGCTGGTGGAAGCGGATCGCGCGTGGCAGCGGGAGTTTCTGACGAGTCATTTCGCAAGTCCTTCGGTTAGTTCGCGCCGCAAGTGGATTGACACGATGGTGCTGCCGGGCTTCGTGGCTACCAGAGCGGGCGAGCGCGTGGGAATCGCGATGCACACTCCGATGACGGTGGGGGAGGAGTGCGAACTGGTTGCGCTCGCTTCCGCTGCGAGCCGGGGAGGCGTTGGGTCGGCCCTGTTGGCTTCGGTGATGGATGCAGCGCGAAAAGCCGGCTGCTCGCGACTCGTGCTTACCACCAGCAACGACAACCTGGACGCCATGCGTCTTTACCAGCGGCGGGGTTGGCGGTTCGCCAGGATCTACCCCGGCGCGATGGACAATGCTCGACGCGACAAGCCCGAAATACCGGCGATTGGGGCTTACGGAATCGCGATGCGCGACGACGTGGAGTTTGAGTACGATCTCTCCAGCACGGAGCAGAAGCAATGACTATCTCGCGCCTCGACGTCCTGAAAACCTACAAGCTCTACATCGATGGCAAGTTCCCGCGCACCGAGTCTGGGCGCACGATGATCGTCGAAGCGGGGAAGGGCCAGGTCTTTGCCCACCTCTGCAAGGCCAGCCGCAAGGATCTGCGCGAAGCTGTTGAAGCCGCCCGCAAAGCGCAAACCGCGTGGGCGGCGGCGACCGCTTATCTCCGCGGCCAGATCCTGTATCGCATGGCGGAGATGCTGGAAGGCAAGAAGCGGGAGTTGATCGAGTCGATCGAGGCGGTCGCGCCCGCTGCGAAGAAGGCCAAGGGTGCCAAACCCATCAACGCCGAGGATGAAGTGCTTGCATCGATCGATCGCCTTGTCTGCTTCGCGGGCTGGGCCGACAAGTACTCGCAGGTGCTTGGCTGTAACAACCCGGTCGCGGGTCCGTTTTACAACTTCACATCGCCCGAGCCGACGGGCGTCGTTGCCGTCGTCGCTCCGGACGAAGCGCCGCTACTCGCATTCGTTTCGCTCATCGCCCCAGCACTCTGCGCCGGCAACGCCGTTGTTGCTCTTGCGAGCGAATCGAATCCGATCCCCGCGGCAGTCTTTGCCGAAGCGTGTGCAACGGGCGACGTTCCCGGTGGCGTGCTCAATATTCTGACGGGCGTTCGTTCGGAACTCGTACCGATCATCGCGGCACACCGCGATATCGACGCTGTTCATGCTGCAAACATGACCGTCGAAGAAACCACCACACTCAAGCAGGGCGCGGCTGAAAATATCAAACGAGTTGTAGTACGAAACGTGCCCGACTGGTTCGACACCGCCGATGCGCACAGTCCGTGGCGCATCGAGCCGCTCATCGATTTCAAGACGATGTGGCACCCTGCGTCGGCGTGAGCACCGGGGCTTCACGCTCGGGCAGAGAGCACGAAGCAAAGGCCTGCACCACGATGTGAACGCCTGCGCAGAGCAGGCCGGTCAGCACGATACCGAGCGCGCAGAGAAGTGAAAGCCGCGCCACTTCGGCCGGGCCGCTCAATGTCGTCGTCATGTGCCCGCGCGTCACGACAACCAGCAATCCGCCGACCACCGGCAGCGACAACTGCCCGAGCAATCGCATCCACTTCGGCACCGCATCATCGGGGCCGGACTTTTTGCTGACCGTTCCAAGTGCGAGCAGAACGCAGACCGGCATCGCGCCGAGCGCCGCGAGCGACAGTGCCGCATGTGCAGCCATCTTCGGCCCGCTGCCCGCGGGGCGCACTTCGCCTTCGAAGAGCGCGAGTATTCCGACAAAGCCGATGGCGGCGCCGGCATATACCGCGCCGCGCAGCGCGAGCGCGAGTGCACCGCGCGTCCGGCGCAGCACGACCCATGCGGCGAGAAGGCCGAAGAGGCCCGCCACGATCAGGCGCGCGGTCAACCATCCATAGAGTTTGAAATCGCCAATCTGTCCGGTCGCGCCGAGATATCCAAAGACGGAGGCCGCGAGCACCGTGCCCGCGACGCACGCGATGGCAAGGCCCGGTCCGTCTTCAAAGCGGCCCGCTGCCGCGGCAAGCCCAAAAAGGCCGGCGATGATCGTGAGCAGTTCGAACCCGAGCAGCGCCCACGGCGGACGGCCTTCGACAAAGAACGCGCCTCCGATCGTCGCGAGCGCGCTCGCAAGGACCAGCGCGCTGAGGATGGCGAGCATGATGCGCAGACCGGACGGGATTGAGTTTGTCGACGCGGATGATGCTGTCATTCTGAGAGTCCTTCGCCCGAAGCTAGGCCCGTGATCGTAAGTTCCGGTAAGCATCGACCATCGGGGCTGGTTTGTTCGGTTCCTGTGGGCTTGCCGCATTGCAGAATGGAACGTGGTTTGCGATTGGGGCTACGTCCGCGGAGGTTCTGCGCGCGGACGGGCAACTTCTGCGCTCCGGTCGTTCCGGCCAGGCGGGGGAGACCCCTGAATCGAGCACGGGAACGTGCAGGACGGGGCCCGGAGGGGCCCAAAACGGTCGATATGGACGATTGCAGACAAAGTTGAGATTCCGGAACGGAAGGCGGTTCGAGTATGGGCACAGTTACCAGCGGCATCGGCATCTTCAGCGGCATCGACAGCGCCTCAATCATCAGCCAGCTGTTGGCGGTCGACGCGCAGCCCAAGATCCTGATCCAGCAGCGTGTCGCGCAGCTTCAGACGCAGACCGCGGCGATCCTCGGCATCAACTCCAAGCTCGCGGCGCTGAGCACGGCGGTCGCGAAGTTTCGCACTGCCAACCCGTTTGATAACAACGCTGCGTCGACCAGCGACAGCAATATTCTCGGAGCGACCGCGAGCGTCTCTGCCGCGGCAGGCACGTACTCGTTTTTGGTCGACCGCCTGACAAGCTCGCAGCAGATGCTCAGCCGCGGCTTTGCCGACAAGGGCTCTACGGCAGTCGGCGCGGGGACGATCTCGATCGTCTCGGCCAAATCGCGGCTCGATGGTGATACGGCCCTCGCAGATCTCAACGACGGTGTGGGAATCACCCGCGGCAAGATCGTGATCACCGACTCCGCGGGCACAAGCTCAACGGTTGATCTGACCAAGGCCGCGTATGTCAGCGATGTTCTCGACGCGATCAACAACAACGGCACCGCAAAGGTGACGGCGAAGGTTGTAGACGACAAGATCGTTCTCACTGATAGCGCCGGAGGCGGCGCTCAGCTCAAGGTTGCCGAGTCGAGCGGCACGACGGCCGCGAGCCTGGGGATTCTCGGTCAGGGAACCGGAACGATCACCGGCAGCTCGCTGCGAAGCATCACCGGCAACACGCTCCTCGCGTCGCTCAACGATGGGCGCGGGCTCAATCTCTCGAATGTTTCAGGTACCGCTCGAACAGATCTCACGCTCAACATCAATCGGGGCGGCACGATTACGCAGGTCGGCGTCAACCTGGGTGAAGTGACGCCGCCGGGGGACAATCAGCCGGTGACCGCCGGGCCCGTTTCGACGCTTGGTCAAGCGATCAAACGCATCAACGATGCGATCGCCGCGAAGGGCCTGACCGGTGTCACGGCATCAATCGATGCCGACGGCAAACGCCTGAAAATCACCGACGCATCGGCAGGAACGATTACGGCGACTGAAGTAGGCTCGGGCACGGCCGCAAAGGATCTGGGCCTGGTTGGCAGCGGAATCGGCACTCTGACCGGCACCCGCATCGCCAGCGGAATCAACACATCGCTCGCGTCGAGCCTCAACGGCGGAACTGGCATCGCGGGCGACGGCAACATCGATTTCATTCTCGGCGATGCGTCGAGCTTTTCGGTTGCGATCGACAAGGGCGCAACGCTGAGCGAGATCGCGGCGCAGATCGAGGCGGCTTCGGTCTCAGGCGGGAGCAAGCGAGTCTCGGTCGGCCTGAGTGACAACGGCCTCGGGCTCGTTGTGAAGGATCTTGTCGGAGGCGGCGCAGGCTTCACTATTGGAGGCACGCCTGGCGCGGATACCGCCGCGTCCCTGGGCATCTCGACGGCCGGCCCGGTCTCGTCGGGGGTGGTGAACGGGAAGGATCTTGGACGCGCGGTGATCGGCACGGGAACGCTGCTCTCAAAACTGATTCCCGGGGGCTCGTTCTCCAAGGGTCAGATGCGCATCACCGATGCCGCGGGCAACGTCAAGACTGTCTCCTACGACCCGTCGATCAACAAGACGGTCGGCGACCTGATGTCGCAGATCAACAGCGCCGGCCTTTCGGTGCAGGCATCGATCAACGCGACCGGCGATGGAATCCTTATCTCGGACACCGCCACGCCGGGAACGGGACTTTCAAAGATCAAGGTTGAAGACGTCACTGGAACAATGGCGAAAGACCTCTCGATCGCCGGCACGGCGACGGGAACGGGCGCCGACAACAAGATCGACGGCACCAGCCGCGAGAAGATCACGCTGACGGGCACCGACACGCTGCAGGGAATGGTGGACAAGATCAACGCCAGCGGCGGCAACGTGAAGGCCGCGATCGTCCAGACCGGTTCGGGCGTCACTCCGTATCAATTGAGCCTGTTCAGCAGCACGACCGGGCGGGAAGGGCGCTTCGTGATCGATGCGCCGACGGTTGATCTTAGTCTCCGCACGCTCGACAAGGGCGAGAACGCGAAGGTTTTCTATGGCGGCGGAGACGTCGCCAACTCGGTGCTCCTCTCGAGTTCGAGCAACACGCTCGACAACGTCGTCTCGGGCGTGAAGATCGACCTCAAGGGCACGAGCACCACGTTTACCAACGTCAGCGTCCAGCGCGACAGCGCGGGGCTCGAAAAATCTCTCAGCGACATGGCCGACGCGTTTAACGCGGTGGTCGGAAGCATCAACGCGCAGAGCGGTTACGACGACACCACGAAGAAGGCCGGTGCTCTGCTCGGTGATTCGACCGCACTCAGCGTCAAGAGCCAGCTCTTTAGCATCATCCAGAGCCCGCCGCAGGGCGTCAGCGGCAAGTATCAGTCCCTCGCCCGCATTGGATTCAAGATCGGAACGGGGGGCACCGTGACATTCGACACGGACGCATTCCGCGCTGCGATGGCCGAAGACCCGGCATCGGTGAAGGCGCTTCTCTCCGCCCGGGTTGTTGACAGCAACAGCGGGACCGAGACGACGTTGAGCAATGACGGTGACCCGAAGATCACGGTGAAGAACACCAGCGGCAAATTGTCGTTTACCCAGCTCGGTCTCGCCGGCAAGCTGGAGGAATTTACGAAGGGAATGCTCGATACCGTGAGCGGCACGCTGACGGTCCGAAAGAAGACCCTCGACGATCAGGTGGCCGCCCAGAACAGCCGTATCGGCTCGATCGACAAGCAGCTGGCCGCGAAGCAAAAGGTGCTCCAGGCCCAGTTCCTGCGGATGGAGCAGTCGATCGGCTCGCTGCAGCAGCAGCAGACGGCTCTCAACAGCCTGGGCAAATAACGAACGAACATTCGGGGCATTCCGTAGCGCAGTTGGGCGTTCCTGGGTCGGTTGGGCTGAAGTCGCACACGCCGGGAGACGATGAAAACGGACCAATGAGCGTCGCCACCCACAGCGCCAATTCGTATTTGAGGACGCGGGTCATGACGGCCTCGCGCGAGGAACTGCGCCTTCTTCTGCTTGAGGGTGCGATCAAATTCGTCTCGCAAGCCAAGGAAGGTCTGCTCGCGCGGAATTTCGAACAGGTGTTTAGCGGGACAGATAACGCCCGCAACATCATCGTCGAGCTGATTACGAGCGTGCAGACCGCACCGAATCCGGAACTGGCCGAGAAGGTCCGTTCGCTCTACACGTTCTTCTATGTCCGACTGACCGAGGCGAGTTTCGAGAAGAGCGTCGAGAAGTTTGAAGAGGTCATCGGCCTGCTCGACTACGAGCGCGAGACGTGGGTGATGCTCATGGACAAGGTCGCTTCCGAGAAGGAAGGCGAAGATGCAGGGAGCGTTGAAGAAGTTCCCCAGCACGATATCCCTGGTTCAAATGCGCCGTTCAGCGTTGAGGGCTAGTCATTGCCGCCATGCCTGAATTGGGCACGACGAGGACGCCCAAACATTTCAGCAACTGACCGCACGAGCGCGACGCGCAGCGAAGAACACCGTTACTGGCAACTTCGTCGAAGGCGCCGGTCGACCCTTGCGCGCGATCGAAGTGCAGCCGCTCAACCCCGCAGCCTCACTCGCGCACCGGCCGCGTCAAGCGCCCTTCTTCAGCTTCTTGTGCCCCGGCTCCGCCTTCCATCCAAACGTCTTGTACTCGTGACGGAAGGTGCCGTCTTCGAATAGATCGATTAGTCCGTACCCCTCCGGCGTCTGGCGCTTGGGTCCGCGCCATTTCGCGCCGCTGACGGCGCCGTCGCAGATGTAGGTGACGCCGTTGTACATGCACGTGTCGAGCAGATGCAGATGGCCCGAAAGGCAGAGCTTGACATTTCGATGCTTCTGAAACAGCGCATCGAGCTCGCGGCAGTCGACGTGCATGCGCTTGGTCGAAACGGCGAGATCGGGCCCGGCCGTCACCCACTCTTCGTCGTCTTTGTCGAAGTAGTTGGACACCGAGACGATCGGCGCATGCGTGACGACCACGGTTGGAGTGTCGCCCGCCGCAGCCAGATCGGCGCGAAGCCACTCGAGCTGCTCACCGACGATGCGGCAGGCAAACTCGTCGCCGTCGGGCAGCAGATCGATCGAGTCGAGGATCACAAAGTGCCAGCCCTTCTGGTTGAACGACTGCCACGTGCGCTCGTAGCCGAAGTTCTGAAGGAACCAATTCTTGCCGTAGAAGGGTTCATTACCGGTGGCCTTGCACGCGGACTTGTCGCGCCCGAAAATATCGTGATTGCCGATTGCGTATTTGATCGGCAGCGAGGGCGGCACGGTCTTTGCGATGGTCTGTTTGAAGAGTTCCCACTCGATGCGTGAGCGGTCTTCGGGAGTAGATCCGGTGTCCATCGGGAGATCGCCCCCGCAGATGATGAGCTCGGGAGGCTCGGCGAGATCCATCATGTGTTTGAAGCACGACGCCATGCCTTCGCCGCCGTTGAGCTCGGGCTGCACGTGAATGTCGGTCGGGTGTGCGAAGCGAAGAACTCGTTTGCTTGAATGTTGCGGCGCAGCCGCGCGAGCACGGGGTAACGCCGAGGCCGCCGCGAGGGCCGCGGCCGCTCCGAAGATTTGTCGGCGCGAGACATGAGCAGGCGAGATCGGATTGGTCATGCGTCGAGAATACTTGGCGCGAACGCGCGTTGTGTGCGCAGCTTCATTCAGGTTTGGTTGAGATTGTGTTTAGGCCTGATGTGGAGCGCTCGTTCTTCGCGCCAACTTGACTCGGTCGCATCGCATTTGCGCGCTCGAACCCGTTACCGTCCGCCCATGAAAGAAACCCGTGGACGTGGGTTCACTCTTATCGAGTTGTTGGTGGTGATCGCGATCATCGCACTGCTCATCGGAATTTTGCTGCCGTCGCTGTCGAGTGCGCGAAGACTCGCGCGCGAAACGATGTGTCAGGTGAATTTTCGCCAGTACGGACAAGCAACACACGCTTACGCAGGTCAGTTCAAGGATTTCGTTCCCAACCAGGGTTTGGCCGGCGGATACAACTCGAACAAAACGATCGGATCGTGGGGAGACAACGGCTTCTGGGCCAACGCGATCGCAACAACACTCAATTCTGACGGCCGTTCGTACTACGACATGGCAAAGGCTCACGCAGACGGCGGTGCGCCGATCCCTTCATCGCGCTCCAAGAGCATCTTTGTGTGCCCGAGCGCCGAGCCGGCCGCGGCATCGCAGACGAACCCCTCCAGGGAAATCTACGACGAGGGCCACTTCAAGATTTACGGGGTGACGCCCGGTTACGCACAAATCGGCGGGCCGGTGCTGGCGCTTCCGGCGTATTGGTGTTATGTCATCAACTCCGGATATGACGCACCTGTCGGCAATGATGACAAGACCCAGGTAACGTCGCGCATTCGCGGCGTCCGCGACCAGGAATTCAACATCCTCCGGCTGAAGCTGTCGGACTTTCAGTTTCCGTCGATGGAAATCTACATGACCGAGGCGATGACGGCTCCGATCGAAGCGCCGGATGCGCTCGCAACGTACACGTCGGCCGATTTCCTGAATTGCTCCAAAACCAAGGCTGGCAAACCCAAGGACTGTCGCGTGGCCGGAAGGCATCGCAAAGGCGCGTTTGTGATGTTTGTTGACGGGCACTTGACGTGGCTGAGCAGGAATGAATGCACGACGGATGAGGGCCCAAACGGCGCGTACAACCGGCCGAGCCGCTTTTTCTGGCAACCCGAGTTTCAGTGACTTCGCGGGCGGCTGAAGCTGCCCGAGTGATTGTGTTTCGGAAGAGAGTAAGGAGATACGTATGAGAATCGGAATTCAAGCTGCGTTGATTGCGGTCTGCGGGACTTCGATGGCGATTGCGGCGCCTCTGACGCCGGGCAATCTTGTTGTGATGCAGGTTGCCGATGCGCCCGACGGCTCGGGGCGGTTCACATTGAACGAATACACCAAGGCGGGCATAGCCACAGGAAACAGCATCGCCGTGCCGTTCATCGGCCTCGACGCGATGTCCATCCCGCAGGTCACAAACCACGACCGGCACATTCACCTGTCAACCGACGGGCGTGAGATTACGTTCGTCGGCTACAACGCGATCCCGAGCCTGGTCGACCCGTCGTCGCTCACGTCGGTGGCCGTGCCCCGCGTCATCGGCATGCTCGATTTCCACGGCAATCTTGATCTGACGACCAAGCTCAACGCGAACTACAACGCCACGAGCATCCGCGGCGCTACGACCGTTGATGGCTCGGGCATTTGGACCGCCGGCGACAACGCCAGCGGCGCCACTCCGACCGGCGGCACGCTTTATACCACGCACGGCTCGAATGTCGCCAACAACCTGAGCAAGGTGCAGTCGCTCGGACTCCCCAAGACTCCGGACAACATCCGCGATATCTCGATTTTCGGTGGCCAGTTATTCAACTGCTCCGGCTCAAACAGCAGCGTTGGCAAGGCGGCGTTCCAAGTCGGTATCGGTCTGCCGACGACCGGCAGCCAGGCGCTCACCACGCTGAACACCGATGGCGCATCGACATCGTCCATGTTCATGCTCGATCTGGATCCGAACATCCCTGGCCCCGACGTCATGTACACCGCCGCGACCGTGCCGGTCGACTGCACGCACAAGTACGTGAAGACCGGTGGCGTTTGGGTGCTCCAGGGTCAGATTGATTTCCCCCTCATCGATCAGGTGGTCGCCGAGCAGGGCGTTGATGGCGGCGTGACGGTCTACATCGGCAGCGTCGACCGCATTTCGGTCTTTCACGATCCCGCCCCGCTGACCGGTTCGATCACCGGGCTCGCGCTAAATTCGCTGATCACGCCGGACGCCGGATTCACCCTCGGCGGCATCTCGCTCTCCCCGCACTTCTGCGTTGGCGATTTGAACAACGACGGCGTCGTTGATGACGCCGACTTCGTGCTGTTTGCTTCCGCTTACAACTTGCTTGTCTGCGACGATCCGACGATGCCGTATCCGTGCCCGGCCGATTTCAACAGCGATGCGCTTGTCGATGATGCAGACTTCGTGACGTTTGCTGCCGCGTACAACGATCTGCTTTGCCCGTAATTTCCGGCCTTATTGAAGCGATGTTCTACTTGGGTTTTTGCGCACCGGCTTTGGAATGTTCGGCGTGGCGTCCACATGGGCGCCACGCCGACTTTTGTTCAGAGGTGAGAGCAGTTGTCGAGACAGAATTCCAGTGACAAGCATGCAACGAATCGCTCGACTCCGCCCAATGCTTCCGGAGCCGATCCCGAGTTTGATCCGCCACGCCAACCGGACAACGTCCGTTTGCTCGTCCAGGTCTCGCTTGTGATCGCGGCAGTGATCTTGATTCTTGCCGTTGCGCAATTTCGCTCGTGACGGTGCGAACGGCGCACGTCAACATGCCCCGTACACGCCTGCCCGTTACGCCAAAAGCATCCACACCACAACCGCAAGGAGAATTACGGAGTAGACGAGCATGAGCGGCCCGTGCGTGCGGAAGATGCCGGGAGGCTTTCGGGTGGTGAGCGACGAGGGCTTCGGATGCCCGCTCGGCGTAAAGCGCACGGGGCCGGTTCTGTCTCGGGAATCCGGTTGTGGCGTTTCGTTGTGCTCGTCGGCGAAATAGGACACGGAGTAGTTCAAAGCGAATCTCGCTTTCGTGCGTGTGCATGCAGCACGCGATCGCGATCGGCGGAACTGGTCCACGCCGATCGAGATCGCCTGATTTGTGGCTGACGGAACAACTTGCCGCGAAGCGAGCGGGTTGAGCGCGCTCCCCAAAATGCCTTCGCGGCAGCCGGTGCACAACGACACCTGCGGACTTATTGTTGGGAAAAGTGTGAGAAGCTTTCGCGGCTTTGCTTTCCACAGCCGGGTATCAAGACGTGATACCCGAGAATCCGTCTGAATACGGAGAGGTCCAAGTGTTGTGATGCGTGAATCGGAGTGGCGGATAGGCTTGGCAATGATGGCGAAACTGAAATTGTTGTGCTTCGGGCTGCTCGCGTTCTTCTCGACCGCCGCAATCAGCGCCCCACCCGACGGAGCTGTTCGGCATTCAACTCAGACCGGCCCGCTCCGGATCGGTATCGTCGGCCTCGTGCATGGACATGTTGAAGGTCTGCTCTGGCAGGCTTCGCAGCGCGACGACTTGAAAATCGTCGGGATCTACGAGCCCAACGCCGCGCTGTTTAAACGACTCGCGGCAAAGTACAAGCTCGATCCAGCGCTCCGCTACGACTCGCTCGAGAAGATGCTCGACGAATCCAGGCCCGAAGCGGTGAGCGTGATGAGCTCCATCAAGGATCATCTGCCCGCGGTCGAGGCCTGCGCGCCCCGCGGCGTGCACGTCATGGTGGAGAAACCCCTCGCATTCTCGAGCGCAGACGCGACGCGGATGGAGGCGCTTTCAAAGCAGCATGGCGTGCTCGTGCTGACGAACTACGAAACAAGCTGGTATGCATCGCTGCGCGAGGCCAAGCGTCTGGTCGAATCCGGGCAGATGGCGCCGCTCCGCAAGATGGTTTTTCGCCACGGTCACAAGGGACCCAAGGAAATTGGCTGCTCGCCGGAGTTCCTGCAGTGGCTGACCGATCCGGAACAAAATGGCGGCGGCGCGATCGTCGATTTCGGCTGCTACGGCGCGATTCTCTCGACGTGGCTGATGGATGGAGCGCGCCCGACCAGTATGGTTGCGAGCGCGACAACGCTCAAGCCAAGTGTGTATCCCAACGTTGATGACGACGCGACAATCGTGCTGACCTATCCGGGCGCGACAGCCATCATCGAAGCGTCCTGGACGTGGACGCACGACAACAAGGAAGCGGACCTGTACACCGAAAAAGGAAGCATTCACGCCGCGAAGTGGGATGACCTAACGTTGCGCAACGAAAACCAGCTCGCGAAGACGGTCAAGCCCGGTCCGACCGGCTTTGAGAATGAATGGGTTTATCTGCGCATGGTGGTCCGGGGCGAATGCGAGGTTGATCCGCTTTCGAGTCTGGAACTAAACGTCATCGCGGCGGGAATTCTGGACGAAGCGCGTACGCAGGTTGCCTCGAAAAAGGCATCGCATTGAAACGGGGCGATCCTGGCGGAGGACGTGTTGTAATTTGGGATTGATCCAAAACTCCGGATCAGTATCATGCAACGGGAGCGGTGGGTGCCGCGACCGTCTTTCGCGGGGGCGCGGAGAGCTTCAAAATGCAGAAGGTATGTGCGGGGGTGATCGTCGTTGTGATGGGGATGTCGGCGTTTGCGCATGCCCAGTGCTCGCCCGGGTGGCTCGCGGGCGCCGGACTCGCCGGTGTAGATGGTGACGTGCTGGCGTCGGTTGTCTGGGACTCTGATGGTGCGGGGCCGGCCACCCCGAAGCTTGTTGTTGCCGGCCTGTTCAATCTGGCCGGCAGTACGCTTGCGAGCAACATTGCGGTCTGGGATCCGGCGACCAGTCAGTGGAGCGCGATGGGCCCGGGATTGAACGACCAGGTGGATGCTCTCACGGTCATGGCAAATGGTGACCTGATTGCGGGAGGCAAATTCACGCAAGCTGGCGGCGCCAGTCTGAATCACATTGCGCGCTGGAACGGAACAGTGTGGTCTGCGATTGGTACCGGAACGGACAATGAAGTTCGAGGTCTGTTCACGATGCCCAATGGCGACTTGATGGCAGGCGGCACGTTCGTCCACGCTGGCGGAGTGGCGGCGACCCGCGTCGCGCGATGGAATGGCTCAATCTGGTCGGCGATGGGATCGGGATTCGGCGCTGACGTGCTCGCATTCACCATTTGGAATGGCGATCTGATCGCAGGCGGAGTCTTCTCGGGCGGAGCGGGCAACCGAGTTTCGCGGTGGACGGGAACCTCGTGGCAGCCGCTGGGCGCAGGCTTGAATGCCGCCGCGACCTCGTTTGTCACGTTGGCAAACGGAGACTTGGCGGTAGGTGGGATTTTCGGCATGGCCGGTGGCAGCCAAATCTGGGGCGTCGCGGCATGGAATGGAACGACGTGGACTCAACTTGGAGCCGGGCTCAATGACAATCAGGTCAGTCGGATCATTCGTGACGTCAACGGAGATT
Source organism: Phycisphaerales bacterium (assembly GCA_050730655.1). Classification (GTDB taxonomy): domain Bacteria; phylum Planctomycetota; class Phycisphaerae; order Phycisphaerales; family UBA1924; genus JAFEBO01. Next base: position 88,921 of record JBOHNL010000013.1, on the reverse strand, counting down.
TGCTTGCCGCTGGTTACTTTTCGTTGAATGGTTCGGGTGTCGCGAGATGGAACGGGACAGCCTGGAGCGGAATCGGCGCTGCGGCGTCCGGCGGCTCAAAAACTCTGGCGGTGTTTCCTGACGGAACTCTCTATATGGGTGGCACCTTTGAGGTGGCCAACAGCCAGCGCGCAAATGGCGTCGCAAGACTTGACGCGGGAGTTTGGAAAGCGCTCAGCCCGGATGTCGGCCCTTCGGGGATGGTGCTCGGGTTTGGCCTGCTGAACAACGGCAAAGTCATTGTGTCAGGAAACTTCGATAGCGTGGCGGGATTGCCGAATACCAAGTGCCATGCGGTCTGGAATGGATCGGGCTGGGAGGCGTTGACGACAGGCGCAAATTCTGGCTACGCGTACTCATTTGACAAACTGCCGAATGGCGATCTGATTGCGAGCGGCGTATTCACCACGATCGGCGGGGTCAGCGCGAATCGCATTGCACGTTGGAACGGAACGGCTTGGTCTCCGCTGGGGAGTGGAATTCCGAGCGGCGTTTCGTACGTCGTGAAAGTGCTCTCGAATGGCGATGTTGTCGTGGGCGGGAGTTTCCCGAGTGTCGGTGGCGCGCCAGGTACAAAGTGCCTCGCGAAATGGAACGGCTCGGCATGGTCGTCGCTCGGGCCGGCGCCGTTTACCGGGCAGTTTGATTCAATCGCCGCCATCGCCGAGTTGCCCAACGGCGATGTTCTGGTTGGCGGGAACTTCGATACTGCGGGAGGCGTGCCGGCTCCGAACATCGCGAGGTGGAATGGAACGTCCTGGTCGTCTGTCGGTGCAGGGCTTTCCGCATCGGGGGGTGTCGTTGGAGCGATCCTCCCATTGCCCGATGGCGACGTGATTGTCGCGGGCTATTTCACTAGTTCGGGCGCCCTTGTACTCAATGACGTGGCTCGCTGGAACGGAGTTGCTTGGTCGGACATGTCGGCCGGGCTCGGCGCTCAGCCGGGTGTGGACCATCTCGTGATCGCTCCGAATGGCCAGATTATCGCAGGCGGCTATTTCGCCATCGGTCTCGACGCATCTCGCGGCTCGCTCGCTGCCTGGAATGGAATTTCTTGGGAGAAATTTGGCGGCGGAACGGGCGGGCTGTCACAGGAAGTGGCAGTGCTGGCGTCTGGGCCGTCACAGGAGTTGCTGGTGGGTGGCGGCTTCACGCTTGTGGACAACGCCGTCTCGGCGTATTTCGCCCGATACAAGTTCGGTCTGCCGCTTTCGATCACGGCTGAGCCGCTCGATGTGGCGCTTCTTCCGGGACAAATTGCGACGTTTGACGTCGGAGCGACTGCGGATCCGAGCAATGTCTTCGCGTGGCGAAAAGACGGGTCGCCGCTGTCAAACGGCGGACGGATCAGCGGAGCCAACACGGCGACGCTTCAGATCAGCGCCGTCGGGGATTTGGACCAGGGCGCATACTCGTGCGCTGTGAGCGGAAATTGTGGGAGTGCGATAAGCGACGCCGCGGCCCTCTCGTGTAAGCCGGTCATCGTGCAGCAACCTCCGGCACTGGTCGCGTTGAAGCGCGCGAAACAGTTGTCATTCCAGGTTCCCTCGGGCGCGCCTTACACCTATCAGTGGCGCCGCGATTCGATGAATCTTTCCAATATGGCGGGTGTCCTTGCGGGCGCGACGACGCGCACGCTGACCTTCCTTGCACCAGACCTGAGCCTCTGGGGAGTTTACGACTGCGTCGCGACCGACGCGTGCGGTACGGCCACGACGCTTTTAGTCCATGTGTGCCTGGGTGATCTCGACGCCAATGCGCTCATCGACGATGTCGACTTCGTTCAGTTTGTGTCCGCATATGACGTGCTCCTCTGTTCGGAAAACGCCATGCCCGCCGGATGCCCGGCGGATTTCAATAACGACTCGGTCGTTGATGATGTCGATTTCGGACTCTTTGCACAGGCATACGACATGCTCCTCTGTCCCTGATTCTGAATCATTGCCTTACGCGGGGAGGCCATTTGGCATCAAACGACCCGCAAGACGTTGTTTGCCTACGTGTGGCCGGCCGACTTGTCTAGTCGATAAAAACGGGCCCCGAGAGGGGGCCCGCGCTTGACCTGCAACGTTCGAACGCATTTAGAAGCAGACAAGTGAGTCATACGCCGCGGCGAATGTGCCAAAGTCACTGTCATCGGTGAGGCCGTCGTGGCTGCCGTCGATATCGCCGGTGGGGTTGGTCAAGTCGTTGTAGTACTTGGCGAAGAAGGTGAAGTCGGCGTCGTCGACACCGCCGTCGCCGTTGAAGTCGGCGGGGCAGCCGGCGCTGGGGCCTCGGTTGTTACTAGTCACTGAGATAACGGCCGTCAGTGACTGATAGCGGGTGCTGCGCGCTCCCCAGCGGCTGTTTGCAAAGCTGGCGTTGCCGAGTGTCAGCGCGAGGTAGTACTGATCGGAGTTGAGCGCCGCGCCGTTTTGATTGCTGAGAGGGTGACCGACGACGGACTGGTCGGGATCGAGCGGTGCCGTGCCGCGGCTGGCGGCGGTTCCGTACGAAAGCTGCGCGAACGTGCCGGCGCACGATGCGGGCCCGTCGCCCGGACCTGAATTGTTGTTGAATCCGCCCCCGGCGTAGCTGATGCTGGTTCCGTTCGCGAGCGTGCCGCTGTTGTTGTAGAGCGCAAAGTTCCATTCACCGACAATGGATGAGCCGGGCTGTGTGATGTCCATGTACGTGACATCTCCGAGGGGCGAACTATCGCTCTGATTGGATTGGCCCGTTGTGGGAAGCGGATTTGTCAATGAGAAGCGGACGAATGCCGCGGCTTGAGGGCCGACATTGATTTCGGAAGTTGTTTGCGTGCCGCCGGTCAGCGCGCCAAGATCGGAGGCGATTGCTGGCGAGATCGCAGCGGGGGCCGTAAACGTCTTCTGGTTGTTGTTATTGAAATTCAGGGAATAGGACTTTGGAGTGACGGGATCCGCGCCCTGTACGACCCATGCGTCGCCGAAGCCTGAGTCTGCGAGCGCGACCGCGAGGTAGTACTCGCCCGCCGGCAAATCTCCGTCTTGTCCCGAATACTGCTCGCCCGAGCCAACACCTGGCCTGCGTGCCACTCCGAACGACATTTGCTGTGCGTTCAGATCGGAGGGACGATTCGGGTCCGGGCCATCGCCTCGGCCGGAGGCGATCGAAAAGACGTTCGAGTCGGGCGTATACAGGGCAAAGGCGGTCGGCGCTTGCGAGCCTTCGGTGTCGATATCGAGGAACGTTGTTTGCGCGTAACTGATGTCGTTCGCCGTATTGAATTTGTACCAATTGTACTTGTTCGCGGTCGTCAACACGCCGGTGAACTGCGAGACGCTGTCAGCAAGGAAACCGTTGCCGCCGTTCAGGCTTGTGGCGGGAACTGCCGGGGGAGAGGGAAAAGCACCGTACAGACCAAAAATGAGTCCCCAGCCGGGCCCGGCTGGATTGAGGCTCCCACCCACATATCGCAACTCGTTGCTGCCGGAACTGTTTGCCGTGGATTGCCCGGTGAATGACGCGTCGAAATTGGCGTCGCGTCCGTACATGACGGTCGTGTAGCCGACGTTTGCGGGATTGGCGGCGGCCGCAAGCGTTGCGGGAGTCTGCGGACCGTTGAATGCCGGGCCGGATGCGTTGGACGATTGGCCAAGCAGAAACGAGACTCTCGACGAAGTCTTATTGATTTGTAGCAGATTGGTGCTGCTCAAAGGAGCCGTTCCGGGGGTTCCGGGTTCCAGGATGGCGGCATCCACCCACAGTCCCGAATCTCCGCCGGGAAGATTCACGGGCGAAGGAAACAGCACCGGGCCGTTCAACGCAATGGAACCGGGACAATTTGGATTGAATCCAGTAATCGTGAGCGCGTAGTACGGACTCGCGGCGGGGTTGATCATGCTGGAGCCGCTTCCGGAAAAACCGGTGAAGAGAGCGTCGCTCGGCCGGTAGAACGAAAAGCGCAGATCAAACCCGACTTGCGCCCCGGAAACCGAAATGGCATAGGAGAGTGCGGTGAGCGAGCGCGTGCCGGCGTACGCATTGCCATAGGGCCCGGGATCGAACGAGACGTCTTCAAGAACGTGAGAGCAGAGACCGACCAGCAACGTCGAGTGGACAAACGCGCTGCTGAAATTGTCGTACACGGTGACGTTGTACGAGCGATCGCCGAATGGATCGAAAATTCCGACGCGACCGGGTATTTCACTCAAGACGCCGATCGGCGTCTTGGCTTCACCGGCGTGCGAGAATTCATCCGCCGCGGCGATGCCGGCGGATGTGCCAACCACGATCGCCAGAGCGATTTGGTGCAGAGAACGTGACATGTGAGGGGCTCCTGGAACCGAACTTCAGGTGCCCCAGGATAGCAAATCTACGATTCATGTGCAAGCCCATTTGAAGCCGTCTTAGAGAAGTCTTAAACGAGCAGCGCGTCGGGCGCGGCACAAAGGCGCGTCGAAAGCCATTCCATCACGAACGGCGCCGCCACGCTCGCATCGAGCTGGCGCTCGGCCTCGCGGATGTTGTTGATTGCGCTCAGTTGGCGATCGGGCGAGTCGGCATTGCGCCGGAGCTGCTGACGGGCACGCTGCGAAAGCATGCGAAACATCAGTTCGGCGCCCGCGCGGTTCGCCGCGTCTTTGCTCGCCTGCTTGTCGTTCTCGACGAAGGCGCCCGCCCAGTCGTCGATGAGCTTGGCCATGGTCGGGCCGAGGCCGGGGGAGTACTTGCCGTTGTCACACTGGTCGAGCAGTGGTTCGAGCGTGCGGGACCACTGGGCGAGGTTGCCCCTGTGAGCGAGCAGAAGCTCGCCCGGCGAACCGGCAGCAAAGGACTGAAGGATCGGCAGGTCGTCGGCGCTGATGGGCGGCTCGATGGCTTTCTTGTGCGCTTCGAGCCATTCACGCATCGCGGGATCGTGCAGCGGCGCGAAGGCGACCTGTTGCGAGCGGCTGCGGATGGTGGTGAGCAGGCGATCGGGATTGGTCGTGACGAGGATGATGACCGTGCCCGGGGGCGGCTCTTCGAGCGTCTTGAGGATGGCGGCCTGAGTCGGGGCGTGACTGGCGTGGCGATCGAGTAACTCGGCCTCGTCGATGATGAAGACTTTGGAAGAAAGTCCGCCGGGGAGCGATGCCGCGAGCAACGCCGGGGCGATCAGATGGGTCTCGACGATGTCTTTGGCGATCGTGGCCTGTTTGCTTTTGCGGACCGAGTCGATCTCGCTGTAGATGGCGAGTTCTTTTGTGATGATGTGGAGATCGGGGTGCGAACCCGCGGCAAGCAGAGGCTTGACATGCGAGTCGGCGCCGACGACGGGCTGATCGCCTTTGACTTTCGTGGTGTCGTCGAGAATCAGCGCCGCGAATGCGAGGGCCGTTGTGAACTTGCCGACGCCGGAAGGGCCGTAGAAGATCCACGCGTGATGGACGCGGCCGGAGCGGATGGCGTCGGTGAGGACTTTGAGTGCGCGGTCCTGGCCGAGGATCTGTGAAAAGGAGACGGGGACGGGATGCTGGGCCTTTGCTGCCGCCGGCTTCTCGTCCGCGAGCGTCCTGAGCTTGGGTTTGGCGGATTTCTTGGCCACGCGGGAGGGTAGGAAAGGCGGTTGAAGACGGGAAGGCATCAAGGCAACGGGGGCAACAGGGCATCGAGTGGAGATGGACAATTGTGGCGGGGCGTGTCGGTATGATCGGCCGCACGCATGATGCGGAACTCGGACAAAGCGGCGCGGCGGGTGTTTGTCGAGTGCACGCACCTCTACCAGCACAATTTCAACACGGGGATTCAGCGCGTGGTTCGGAATCTGGCGTGCCTTGGCGGCGCTGAGGGGAAGGCGATCGGCCTTGATGTTCGGCCGGTGATCATTACGCGAAGAGGGCTGGCGGAGATCCCGGTCGAGACGCTGGCGCGCTCGCGGAGTTCTGCCGCGGTGCGAGTGTGGTCGAAGATTCGCAAAGCGATGATCGGGATGATGGGGCCGGTGCGGGCGGCGGGTGGAGTGAAAGGCGCAGCGGACGGAAACGGATCATCGCCGAGCGTGCTAGGCCAAGTGAAGGGCGCGGTGATGAAGGTGGCCGTGGGCGGCCTGCTGATCGCGCGCCGGTTTTATGAGCGAGCGGTCTTGTATGTGCGCGTGCTTGTGCACTGGGGAGATCATGTTTCGGTGCGCGAGGGAGATGTTTTGCTGCTCGCGGACGCGAGTTGGAAGACGGACGTGCTCTGGTCGCATGCGGAGAACTGGCGGAAGAAGAATGGGCTCGTTGGACTTGTGGTGTACGACTTGATCCCGATCGTGACGCCGGAGTTCAGCGCGACGCTGCTGGTTGGGCCGTTTGAGAAGTACATGAGGCGGGCGACGGCCGAGACGGATTTTTCGATCGCGATCTCGAAGCATTCGGCGCAGGAGTTTTTGGGTTTTGCGCGCCGGATCGGTGCACCGGGGTGGAGCGAGGAGCGAGCGGGGTCGTTCCGACTCGGCGCGGATAAGTGGGCCAGCGAACAGAGGATCGCGTCAGACGATGCGAAGGCGGCGCTCGCGACGCTCGGCGGGAGAAAATATTTTCTCACGGTCGGCACGCTCGAGATCCGCAAAAACCATCGTGCGATTCTCGATGCGTTCGATCGATTGTGGGCGGATGGGCTGGATGTGGGGCTTGTGATTGTCGGAAATTACGGCTGGAAGTCGCAGGAGATAGCGCAGCGGATTCGGTCGCACGCCGAATTCGGCAAGCGGCTGTTTTGGTTTACCGGCGCGACCGATGCAGACCTTGAGATGTGGTACGCATCGTGCAGCGCGGTGATCATGGCATCAAAGGCCGAAGGGTTTGGATTGCCCGTTGTGGAGGCGCTGGTGCGAGGCAAGCAGGTGATCGCGAGCGATATCCCGACGCACCGCGAGATCGCGGACGGGTTTGTGGAGTTCTTTGAGCCGACGGACGCAAACGCGCTCGCGGAAGCGGTGAAGCGGAACTTGCGGGGCGAGGTGACGGAGATCGGTAGCTATCGCTGGCCGGGTTGGCCGGAAGGTGTGCGCGAGTGTCTTGCGGAGTGCGCACGGATGGCGGAGCTTGGTAGGCGCGGCGGAGCCTAAGCAAGGCGAAGCCACTGGGCGGACGCCCGGTGTCGGATGCCTGCCCGGTCAGACGTTGCCGAGTTTGTTGACGCCGTTGAGTGCCGCGATCTTGTAGCACTCGGCAAGGGTGGGGTAGTTGAAGACCGTGTTGATGAAGTACTCGGCGGTTGCCTTGAAGGCGATGGCGCATTGGCCGATGTGGACCAGTTCGGTCGCGTTGGTGCCGATGATGTGGACGCCGAGGACGGCGCGGGTTTCCTGGTGGAAAAGGATCTTCAGCGTGCCGATCTCGTCGCCGAGAAGCTGGCCTCGCGCCGTCTCGCGATAGGAGGCGATGCCGGCTTCGTACGGAATAGCGTCGGCGGTGAGCTTTTCTTCGGTCCAGCCGACCATGGAGATTTCGGGGATCGAGTAGATGCCGTACGGAAGAAGCGTGTCCACGTTGTCGCACTTCACGCCGAACATGTGGCATGCGGCGACGCGGCCCTGTTCCATCGACGTGCTGGCGAGCGCCGGGAAGCCGATGACGTCGCCCGCGGCATAAATATGCGGAACGCTCGTCTGGAAATCTTTGTTGACGGTAATCCGGCCACGGTTGTCGGCGGTCAGACCGGCAGCAGCGAGATTGAGCGACTCGGTGCTGCCCTGGCGGCCGACGGCGTAGAGAAGCGTGTCGGCAGTGAGAGTTTTGCCCGACTCGAGCGTCGCCTCGATCATCTCGTTGAGACCTTCGCGACGGAGCGCATCAGGCGCTTCGCGCTTGTCGATCTTGACGACTTTTTCGCCGAGCCGGAGCGTGACGCCGGATTGACGCAGGTGATACTGCAATGCTTCTGTGATTTCGGCGTCGACGAAATCGAGGAGGCGCGGTCGGCCTTCGATGAGCGTGACCCGGACGCCGAGCGCGGCGAGCATCGAGGCGTATTCGGTTCCGATGACGCCGCCGCCCACAACGATCATCGATCGCGGGATATGCGCGAGCTTCAGCACATCGTCGGAAGAGAAGACCTGCTTGCCGTCAAAGGGGATTCCAGCGGGAGTCGTGGGATACGTGCCCACAGCGATGAGCGTGTTATCGGCGCCGATCGATTCGGTGGCGTGAATGCCGACGACGTCGATGGTGTTCGGGTCTTTGAACTGCCCTTTGCCGGTGAGCACTGTGATGCCGTTGCTCGCGAAGTGATCGCGGACGAGATCGATTTCCTTCTTGATGACGCGGTGGCAGGCTTCCATCAGGCCGGTGAAGCCTCCGGCGCGGTTGAGCGCGGGTTTCGCGGCGGCGAAGTCGGCAAGAGACGGCGCGACGGTGGTCCGCCCCCCAAAGTCGAGGATCGCTTCGCGCAGCGCCTTGCTCGGGATCGTGCCGGTGTTGATTGCGGCGCCACCAAGAACGTCGCGCATCTCGACGACGGCCACCGACCGCCCGAGCTTGGCGGCCTGAATTGCGGCTTTTTGTCCTGCGGGGCCGGAGCCAATGACGCAGAGATCGAACTTTCGCATGCGAGTATTCCTGAGTCGGCGAGCTATCCTAACAAACTGCGATCTTGAGCCCGCCGACCGGGCGGCTCTCGCTGGTCATTTTCGACTATCGGACGGTGTTCCATCGACTTCGTTGGCTGTTTTCTCGGGCGTGGGCCATCGTTTGGGTACGCGCTTCGGCTCGTGTGGGAGAGTGGAACCATGAGTTCGAAAGTTTGTTGTGGGGTATTGCTGACGGCTGGCCTGGCGGCGATCTTGAGCCAGTCCACGTTGGCGGCCGCCGTCAATGTACCGGGAACCAGCAACCTGTGGCTGGCTGGGATGCCGGACGGTACGGACGCTGGGGACAATGACTTTGCCCCCGGCCAGTCGCCGGTGCTCGTCGATCTCGCGCAATTTGGGGGAGCCTTGACTCTGCGTTTCGCGGCGTCCGGCTTCGTGACCAATGGCGGCGGCGGGACGCTCTTCGGCCCGCGCGGGGATACGGCGCAGATCTCGGAACACGTTGCCGGCGCTCAATTTGGAAAATCAGGTCTTTTGGCTCCGCTGAATGGGCTCATCGCGGTGTTTTTGGATGACTCTGACCCGACGCTCGGAGGGACTCCGGCGGATCTCGATTTCACGTCGGCATTGAGCCGCGACTTTGCCTCCCTGAGCCCGCTGCTCAAACAGACGTTTTACATCGGCGATGGGATGGACAGCCTGAGCCAGGTTCAGGACTTCATCATTCCGGCGGGAGCGACGCGCCTCTACCTCGGGACCATGGACGGATTTGAATGGAACAACAACGAGGGATCGTTTGACGTCACGATCAGCGTGCCGAGTCCGGGTGCGGTGGCGCTCGGGGTGGCCGGTTTGGTCGTCGCGGCGAGTCGTCGTCGGCGTTGATGCGGAAATAGGACGTGTGATGGCGTGCAAAGAGGATGGCGGCGCGGGCTTCAGGGTATGCGCCGGTCCAACCTGCTTTCGGCTACGCTTCGGAAGGCCTGAATGGCCAAGACGGAGCATTGCCGATTGAGCCTTAGCAGCCGCGCCATCCGAAAGACGTTTCTTGAGTTCTTCCAATCGAAGGGGAGCGGCAACGGCGCGCCCGATGGGCACGTGATCGTGCCGAGCTCGCCGGTGGTGCCGGTGGATGATCCGACGTTGATGTTCACCAACGCCGGCATGAACCAGTTCAAGCCGATTTTCCTTGGACAGGTTGAACCAAGCAGCCCGCTGGCGAAACTCAGGCGAGCGGCGGACACACAGAAGTGCATCCGTGCGGGCGGAAAGCACAACGACCTCGAGGATGTGGGCAAGGACACGTACCACCACACGTTTTTCGAGATGCTCGGGAACTGGTCATTCGGCGACTACTTCAAGAAGGAAGCGATCGAATGGTCGTGGGAACTTCTTACGAAGGTGTACGGGATCCCCGCGAACGCGCTTTATGCCACATACTTCGGTGGCGATCCGCGATTCAACATGGCGCCCGATGAGGAAACGCGCCAGCTTTGGCTTCAATACCTACCTGCCGACCGCGTGATTCCGGGCAACATGAAAGACAACTTCTGGATGATGGGTGACACGGGCCCGTGCGGCCCGTGCACCGAAATCCACGTCGATCGACTCGCCGCACTTGGCCAGAGCGATCGCAATGCGGCATCGATCGTCAACATGGGCGATCCGGATGTTCTTGAGATCTGGAACAACGTCTTTATCCAGTTCAATTCGGAATATCCGGCCGAAGGTGCGGCGGCGCTCGATCAGTGGGATCGCGCGCCAGAAGCGCAGCGAACTGAAACCGGGTACAAGTCCCGCGCCGAGATCGAGGCGAAGTACCGCAAGCTGATTACGCTGCCCGCGAAGCATGTGGATACGGGCATGGGACTTGAGCGCCTTGTGAGCGTGCTCCAGAACGTGCGGAGCAACTACGACACCGACTTGTTCGCGCCGATTTTCCTTGCGATCGAACGAGCGACGGGTGCACGCGAATATCGCGGGATGCTTGGCGCCAAGGACGTCGGGAACATCGACACGGCGTATCGGGTGATCGCGGATCACATCCGGTGCTTGACGTTTGCGATTACGGACGGCGCGGTGCCGAGCAATGTCGGGCGCGGATACGTGCTGCGTCGCATTTTGCGTCGAGCGGTGCGTTACGGGCGTCAGATGCTCGGTGCAAAGGGCGGGTTCTTTGCGGGGCTCGTGCCGATCGTCGTTGAGCACATGAGCGATGCGTTCCCGGAACTCAAGCGAGATCCGGCGAAGGTCGAAGCGATTATCCGCGAGGAAGAAGAGAGTTTCGGGCGGACTCTTGATCGCGGCATTCGATTGTTTAATGAGTTTGTGGCCAATCAAGTTGGCATGGAATTCTGCAAGTCGAATCCGGAATGTGAACAATTCCTCGGCATCGAGTCCGACAACCTCGGACGCACCAATACCTATGCCGTGTCGTTTGTGCCGAAGGGTGGCGGAAATCGCAAGCGGACAATTACCTCTGATGTTGAACAGGCGCTCATCAAGGGCGCGAAGTTGACCATTTCGGGCGCGGATGCGTTCAAACTGTACGACACGTTTGGATTCCCCATCGATCTGACCGAGTTGATGGCGCGGGAACGCGGCATCGCGGTCGATATGCCGGGCTACGAAGCCGAAAAGAAGAAGGCCGAAGATCTCTCTCGCGCGTCAGAAAAGAAAGATGCGGAAAAGACGATCACGCTCGATGGCGATGCGGTTGCGCGGCTGATGCGGCTCGGCATCGAGACGACAGACGATCACTGCAAGTTCGACATGAAGGCGCAGAAGGCGCATGTGAAAGCGATCTGGAATGGCACAAGTCTTGATGAGGCCGCTGGCCCGGTGTTCAATCACAAGACGCGAGTCGGGATCGTGCTGGATAAGACGTGCTTCTATGCCGCGATGGGCGGGCAGGAGTGCGACGTCGGCGAGATCGAAGTCATCGGCGAGACCAAGAGCAGCGTTCGTGATCACCACGAGGGCGGGCGATTCAAGGTTGAATCCGTGGCGTCTTTCGGCGGTTATGTCCTGCACATCGGCGTTGTGACGCACGGCGAACTGCGCGTGGGCGATACGGTCGCTGTAAACGTCGACAAGAATCGTCGCAACTCGACTGCCGCGAATCACACCGCGACGCACCTGGCGAACTTTGCGTTGCGTGCGGTGCTTGGCGATGGTGTCGATCAGAAGGGTTCGCTGGTTGCCGCGGATCGCATGCGGTTTGATTTTTCGCATGGGCAGCCCGTGAGCCCCGAAGAACTCGGCAAGGTCGAGTCGATCGTGCGGGATCAGATCAAGCATGACCTGACGGTGTATGCGCAGGCAGCACCACTGATGTCGGCACGCGGGATCAACGGATTGCGGGCCGTTTTCGGCGAGGCGTATCCGGATCCGGTGCGTGTGGTTTCGATCGGTCAGCCGGTGGCGGACCTGATGGAATCTGCCCAAAATCCGGGCTGGCGCGAGATCTCGATCGAGTTCTGTGGCGGTACGCACGTGCAGACGACCTCGCAGATCGGCGCGTTTGCGCTCGTCAGTGAAGAAGCAGTCGCGAAGGGTGTCCGGCGCATCGTCGCGTTGAGCGGCAAGCCGGCGGAAGCAGCGATCCATGCCGCGGACGGGGCGGAGGCGAAAATTCGAAGCGTCGGGCTGCTCAGCGACAGCGCGCTGGTGAATGAGATCCCGGGGCTGCTCAAGGTGCTTGACGACGCCGTGATGCCGACTGCACGCAAGACGGCGCTGCGGAATTCGATCAGTGCTCTGCAGGAGCGTGCAAAGAACGCCGCGAAGGCCGCGAGCGCCGGACGACAGACCGAAGCCGTGCGCGAGGCGAAGGTGCTCGCGGAGTCGGCGCAACTGGCGAATCAACACGTCATCGTGGGCTCGATCGAGGCAGGCGACGATCGCAACGCGCTGAACGCGGCGGTAGCGGTCGTGAAGGACGCGAACCCACGTGCCGCGATTATGCTGTTCAGCATCGATCATCCGACAGCCAAGGTGACGATCAACGCGCTGGTTCCCGAGCCGCTGATTCAGAAGGGCCTGAGGGCTGGCGATTGGCTGCGCGAAGCCGCGGCAGTGGTGGGGGGCAAGGGCGGCGGCAAACCCGACAGCGCGCAAGGCGGCGGCACCGACGCAAGTAAGATCAAAGAAGCGATTCTCGCGGCGCGGGCGGCGGCACATCGCGTCGTTCATTGAGTTTTCGATCGAGGAGCGCCATTGAAGCCTGAGGATGCGGAAGAGCGATTGGATGAGGAAATCGATGCGAACGAGCGCATCTCGAATCCGCCTCCGCCCCCTCCCATCCCAGAGCTTCTGACTCAGCCGGTGGACCGGACCGCATACAAGCACGGCAAAGCCCCCGCGACCGATTCGGATTTTGGAAACGTCTCGACGGCATGGGGCGTGGCGATGGACTTCGTGGGGTCGGTGCTTGGGGCGCTTTTGCTTGGCTACTTCGCCGACAAGTGGCAGGGGACGAGCCCGAGGTACACGCTGATCGGGATGGTGGTGGGTTTTACGTTTGCGCTGTACCGGATCATCACCCGCACGCTCGCCGACGAACGCCGCGAAAAAGAGCGGCGGAACAAGGGCAAGTAGAGCAAAGGCTTTGGCGAATCAGGGGCGTTTTTGGCTCGTCGGAAGGGGTCGGCGGTGCTATCCTTCCGCCCCACTTTTCGTGAGTGGGTTTTCGCAGTTTTTGGACCCACTTTTGGACCCACATTGAACACGGCGGCAGGCCAAACCAACCCGGACCAGACTCGCGCGGCGCGCGGGAAGCTCGGGTTTGTCATGCTCCTGGCGACGGTGGCGGCCTTCGGGATCACGTTTGGGGTTGCTCTGGGCCTGGGTGGGGATTCGAAGACCATCGGTTTCGCGATGCTGGCGATCGCGATCGGGAGCCTGGCGACGCTGGCGCCGGTCGTGATGAAGTTCGGACGCGACACCTTTGGCGTCGCGGTCATGTTTGCCGGGGCGTCCCGGATGATCCTCGCACTGGGCGTGTGCTATTTCGCGCGGGAGGGCGTGGAAGGGTTGATGACCCGGCCGCTCTTTCTTGGCGTCGGGTCGGCGGCGCTGCTGCTGATGGTGGTTGAGGTTTGGACGTCGATCAAGATTCTCTCCGCGATGGAGCGCGAGCACGGGCCCGCGTTCAAGTCGGATGACTCGCAACGGAAGGCCGCATGACCGCTTTTGCAATGAACATTCTTGCTTCCGCTGATCCGCTCGAGCACGTCGTGAACGCGGCGGCGATTCGAAGCGCGGACGGCTATTGGCTCTGGTCGGGCAATCAGGGCGCGCTGCTGCTCTCGGGCATCATCCTGGTGGTTGTCGGCATCTGGGCTGCGAGCAAGATCAAGACCGGCCCGACCTCCCAGGGCGCCGAGGCCTACGTGACGCGGAGCCGCTTTGCACAGCTCGTCGAAGTGATCTGTCAGTACCTTCGCGAAGAGGTCGCTCGCCCGCTGCTCGGCGACCGCACCGAAAAGCTGATGCCGTTCCTCTGGACGGTGTTCTTCTTCATTCTGGTGAACAACCTCATCGGCCTCACGCCGGTGCGCGATGTGTTCCACGTCGTTGGCATTCACGCGGATTGGATTGGCGGCACGGCGACTCAGAATATCTGGGTGACGGGCGTGCTGGCGATCATCGCGGCCTTCGTATTCAACGTCGCAGCGATCATGCGGCTCGGACCGGTCGGATTCGTGACGCACATGATGGGCGGATTGCCTTGGACCATGTTCCCGATCGCACTACTGCTGCTGGCGATCGAGGCCGCGGGACAGTTCATCATCAAGCCGTTCGCGCTTGCTCTGCGTCTTTTCGCCAACATGACGGCCGGACACGTGCTGATCGCGACACTTCTGTCGTTTGCGGGCGGTGCGGTCTCGAGTGCGCTCGACGGCGGCGGCTGGGGCACGAATTCTGCTGTAACGATCGTGAGCATTGTCTCTGCGACGATGCTGATGTTCCTCGAACTGTTTGTCGCCTTCCTTCAGGCGTTTGTGTTTATGTTCCTTACCGCGATTTTCATTTCCATCATGGATCACCATGATGAGCACGATCATGAGCACGGGCATGATCATGCCACCGGCCACGAGCACGCCCACGCGTGAAGACGAGCCACAGCTGATTTCCCACCACCCTTAACGGGCGGCCTCACGGGAGGGAACAGCAAAGGAACCCGGGCACTTTGGAAAGGTTTTGAGATGATGAGCAAGCTGTTCACGAAGACGACGATGCTGGCGATGAGCGCGATGGCCGCACTGCCCACCCTCGCGCTCGCCGCGGAGGAAGGTTCCAGCATCGGTAAGGGCCTCGCCGTTCTCGGCGGCGGCATGGCGCTGGTCGGCGGCGGCATCGGCATCGGCCTCGTCGGCAAGGGTGCGGTCGAGGCGATCGCCCGTCAGCCCGAGGCTGCCGGCAAGATCCAGATCAACATGATTCTGGCCGCGGCTCTGATCGAAGGTGCAACGCTGTTCGCGGTCTTCGCGGGCTTCGCTGCCAAGTAAGTTTCAAACTGTCCGGCGCCCCACCGGGTTCCGGGCAGCTTTTCTAAGAGACGATTTTTCGACGGGTTTTTCGACTGGAGAGTTCCGATGCTGACACGACTTCGAACCGGCATGTTCCTGGCCTTCACGGCGATCGCGCCCCTCGCGGCGATGGCAGTGGAGGGTGAACACACCGGCGACATCCAGGGACCGATCGCGACCACCAAGCAGGGCATCGCGACCGCCCTGACGGCGCTGGTTGTCTTCGCCCTGGTCTTCGCCATCCTCGCGGTGAAGGTGTGGCCGAAAATCACCGCCGGGCTGGATGAGCGTGCGGACAAGATCAAGGCCGAGATCGAGGCTGCGGAGAATGCCCGCAAGCAGGCAAAGGACGCGCTCGCCCAGTACGAGGCGAGCCTTGCTCAGGCCCGCACCGAAGCGTCGAAGATGATCGAGCAGACCAAGGCTCAGCAGAGCCAGCTTGCGGCAGAGCTGCGGGCGAAATCGGAAATCGAGCTGTCTGCGATGCGCGAGCGCGCGGTCAAGGAGATTCAGCAGGCCAAGCAGGCGGCGGTTGCCGAGCTGTACGCCGACGCGACGAATCTGGCGACGATGGTTGCCGGCAAGATCCTCAAGCGCGAGATCAATGCTCAGGATCAGCAGCGGTTGGTTGAAGAGTCGCTCGGCCAGTTGCAGGGCCTGCGGAACTAAGCCGCTCTTTGATTTCGTTCTGCTGAAAGCTGATAGCTGAAAACTGACCGCTGACTACGAAGACTGGATTCCCATGCCACTGAGCCAAGCCAAGCCCGATGCCCTTGCGAACATCTACGCCAAGAGCCTGTACGCGGAAGCTTTCGCCGCCGGAGGCAAGGAGCGCGTGGAAGCAATTCAGGGCCAGTTCGAAGACCTGCTCGAGATGACGCGCGCCGACAAGACCTTCAACGAGTTCCTCGCGTCGCGGGTGATCCCGACGACGCAGCGCGAAGAGACGCTCAAGAAGGCTCTTGGCAATCGCATTGATGAGTTGCTGCTTCGGTTCCTGCTGGTGGTGAATCGCAAGGAGCGTTTGGGCCACCTCGTCCCGATCGCGGCGGCATACGACCAGGTGGTGCAGAAGCAGTTCGGGCGCGTTGAAGTCGATGTCATCACCGCCGCGCCGCTCGATTCGGGTCAGCTTGGCGGCGTGAAGGAGCGGCTGGGCAAGGCGCTCGGCAAGGACGTGGTTGTGCACGGGTACACCGATGCCGCGATGATCGGGGGCGTGAAGTTCCGGATCGGCGACCAATTGATCGATGCCAGCGTGCAGACGAGCCTGCGGAAGTTCCGCGATCAGTTGAACACGCAGGGCGATGCGATGGTGCGTACCAAGATCAATCGCATCGTCGAAGAGTGAGTTTTGCGGAAAATCCGCTGCCGCTACAACCGAGCGATTTCAGGTTCAAAGCGAAACTTCGCTCGGTTTTCCTGCGATTGATCCTGGTATTGTTTTCAACCAAGCGAGCACTGCCGCCGCGTTCTGATCGGGCGGGAACACCGGATACCAAACTCGCATGATCTTGCCCTGATCGCAGTACCAGCTCATTCGCTTGATGAGTGTGGTTGGGCCACCGGGTTCGAGACCGTCTGTGATCGGGGGCATTTCCATCGTCGGCAGCTTCATCGCTTTTGTGAGCGCCAGGCCGGCATCACTGAGAAGCTCAAATGGAAGATGGGTTCGTTCAGCAAACTCCCGCTGGTATTCGATGGTCTGGGTGCTGATGCCGCAGAGCGCGACATTGAGCGCGGCGAACTCTGCCGCGAGATCGCGATAGCCGCACGATTGGGGCGTGCAGCCACGGGCGCCCGGAACCAGATCCCACCCATCGGGAGGCGAGCGACCGGGGACGCCGCTGCGGGGATAGAAGAATATGACTGCTTTGCTCTTCAGGCCCTGAAGATGAACGATGCGGTTAGCCGTGCTCGCGAGGGCGATATCGGGGAGAGGCATCCCAAGCAAGTGAGCAGATGCGCCATCGTCCGCCGGGATCGGCAGGTCGGAGGGCAAAGTGTTGGGGTCGTGGAGAGCCATCTGCGATCAAATTGAATCACAAAATGGGCAATGCCGCAAAGGAAAAAGATTTCATTGCTGCGATGGATGTTCGCCCGTTGTGCGTACTGCTGCCCAGATGCAATCAGATTTCCACGTACGCCTTCAACCCCTGCACGCCACCTTCGCGGCCGAAGCCGGATTCTTTGAATCCGCCAAACGGCGACGCCGGGTCGAATTTGTTGTACGTGTTGCACCAGACCACGCCGCTCTTGATCTGCTTGGCGATGGAGAGCATTTTGCTCCCCTTCTCCGTCCAGATGCCCGCGGCGAGTCCATACGGCGTGTTGTTCGCGCGGCTGACGGCCTCTTCCGGCGTGCGGAACGACAACACGCTGAGTACCGGTCCGAAGATTTCTTCGCGGGCGATCGTGTGAGAGGGCTGCACACCGGTGAAGAAACACGGGCGGCACCAGAAGCCCTTATTCGGCAAGCCGGCGCGGCTGCCAGAATCTTCCGGCGTGACTTTGCCGCTGAAGCCAGGCATTCGCAGTTCGGCGCCTTCGGTCTGGCCGAGCTTTAAGTAGTGTTCGATTCGCGTGAGCTGTTCCTTGCTGTTGACGGCGCCGACGTCGGTGTTCTTGTCCATCGGGTCGCCGGTGCGGAGCGAGGCGAGGCGGAGTTCGAGCTTCTTGGTGACGGCGTCGAGGATCGACTCCTGCACGAAGAGCCGCGAGCCGGCGCAGCAGACTTCACCTTGGTTGAAGTAGATGCCGCTGATGATTCCTTCGACGGCCTGATCAATCGCGGCGTCTTCGAAGATGATGTGCGGGGACTTGCCGCCGAGTTCGAGCGTGAGACGTTTGAACTTGCCGTCCGGCCGGGGCGATGCGACGCTCTTGGCGATGATCTTGCCGACTTCGGTCGAGCCCGTGAATGCGATCTTGTCGACATCCGGGTGTTCGACAATCGCGCGGCCGGTGACGCCGTCGCCCGTAACGATGTTGACGACGCCCGGCGGCAGGCCGACTTCTTCGAAGATTTCAGCGAGCACGAGCGCTGTGAGCGGAGTTGTTTCAGCGGGTTTCAGAACGACCGTGTTGCCGCAGGCGAGCGCGGGGGCGATCTTCCACGCGGCCATGAGGAGCGGGAAGTTCCAGGGAATGACCTGGCCGCAGACGCCGACGGGGCGAACACCCGCCGCGATTTCGGGGAGCGAACCTTTGCCTGATTTAGATTTCGATGCTTGCGAGGTCTGACCTTGGAACACAAACCCGAGCTTGTCAGCCCAGCCGGCATTGTAGAAAAAGTGCGCCGCAACAAGCGGGATATCGACGTCGCGTGATTCTTTGATCGGCTTGCCGCTGTCGAGGGTTTCGATAATGGCGAGTTCGCGGCCGCGCTCCTGAATTCGGCGAGCGATGCGGAAGATGAACTTGGCGCGTTCGGCGGCGGGAAGGCCCGCCCATTTGGGGAGCGCAGCGCGTGCCGCGGCAACAGCGCGGTTCACATCGGCGGGCGTCGCCTGCACGACTTCGCTGAGTGTCGTTTCGTTTGCCGGATTGATCGTGGCGAAGCGCTTCGCGCCGCGCGGCTCGGCGAACTTGCCGTCGATGAAGAGGCCGTACGCGGGCTTGAGCGCGACTTTGGTGGTTTCGGGGGCGGGGGAGTAATCCCATGCAGCCGTTTGCGTTGTGGTGGATTTGGCCACTCGGCCCGATTCGGGAGCGGCGGCGGTGGTCGCGATGCCGTTTGTTGCGTTCGAACTCATTTCAAAGTCCTTGCTGGAGTGACAAATCTTTTGGCCGATCCGACTTCTTGGACGCTCGTCCGCATTCCGGACACGTATCCATCCCTGCGACAGGATATGTGCAATTCGTGCACAAACCCTTCCGCGCTCGCAACCACTCGCGAATCGGGCGGACGCTCCTTGTCAGGGCATAGAGCGCCGCGACAAGCGCTCCGAACACTCCTGAAGTGGCCAGAAACCCGGGCCAAACAGGTGAAATTGGAAGCAATTGTGTTCCTGATGGAAGCCGAGACGAAATCCAATCCGGAATAGAAAGAGCGTTGCTCGTCCAATAGACAGTGCGATATCCATTCGCGGCAGACGCAATTTCACCTGCACTGAACATCTTCAGCGAATACCAAGGCCAACCAATCTGATATGCATCCGCTCGAAAAGTGCCCATAGTGCCGTCAGGCTTACCGAGTGCGTTCTTCGGCCATGCGATTGCTCCGCGAGTTTCGATCGCCCACCCCGATTTGCGCCAATATCGGCCTTCTTCGGGGATCGGCCAGTTAGATGGAACGACGACAGGCCACTCTTGAACCGTGTCGAGCGTTTCGGGTAGCGTCGGAGTCCACAGCGAAAGACATGACGCCAAGCCCCATGTCCAGGCGATCGTGAGCGCCGGTGCGAGCAACGCCACCATGAAAATGGCACGGACCCACCGCAATGTTCACGCCTCCGTGACGTCGTAGTTCGCGCGGTACTTGCCCGAGTGCAGCCAAGAAATCTGGCGGAGGATGTCGTTGGCGAGCGCAGAAGCGCCGAAACGCCAAAGTTCGGGGGTAAGCCAACCGCCGGAGTGGAGTTCATTCACGCCAGCCAGCGCGCCGAGCGTTTCCTTCACCATCACCAAGTAGTGGAGCGATTGTTTCGCGGTGCGGATGCCGCCGGCCGGCTTGACGCCGACAAGATGGCCGGTTTCGAGATACCAATCACGCACGGCCTCGAGCATGACAAGCGTCACGGGCATCGTCGCGGCCGGGGTGACTTTGCCGGTGGAAGTCTTGATGAAGTCAAACGATGTCGGATGTCGGATGTCGGATGTCGGATGTGCAGCGGTGCCGTTCGAATTCGATACCCCGTTCGATTCGTGCGACTTTGAACCGGACTTTGCCGACGCGAATTCGGAAGCAGCTTCGTACATCGCCCGAATCGCGAGGTCGCTCGCGAAGCGAACGTTGTCGAGCGTTTCGAGTTCGCCGGTTTCGAGGATGACTTTCAGCGAGACCGGGCGGCCTTTGCCGCTGCCTTCATGCTTGGTCGCCTTTAGGCCCTCTTCGACGCAGGTGCGCTTGACGGCGCGAATCTCGTCCGCGACTTCGTCGTAGCGGCCGGCGAGGAATGCGCCGCGGTTGATCACCATGTCGATCTCATCGGCGCCATCGTGAATCGCGCGGCGGGTGTCGTCGAGACGGACATCAATCGGATATTGGCCGCTGGGAAAGCCGGTGGCGACGGAGGCAATCTTGACGCGACCGAGAGCGCCCATCGATTCGAGCGAATCGCGGCAGTGCTTGACGAGATTCGGATAGACGCAAACGGCGGCGACGCTGGGGAGGCCATCGGGGAGATCGGTCTGACCCGCGCCGGGGTTCACGGCCTTGGCGCACAGAGCTCGAACTTTCTCTGGCGAGTCTTTGCCTTCAAGCGTGGTCAGATCGAGCATCGAGAGCGCGAGTTTGAGGCCCGCGAGCTTGCTCTTGGATTTGATGGATCGCTTGGTGAAGCTTGCCGCGCGTTCGGCGGCCATGACGGCATCGACCTTGGGAGAAGGGGCAAAGTCACGGCCAGCGGCTTTTGTGCCGGATTGCATGGGAAAGTTTATGCGGGGATGTAGAGAGAACGCGGAGTGGCGGAGTTCGCGGAGTTTCGCGGAGTCAAAAAGAGTCATGATTGTAAATCGGGGCTGCAAAGGTTCGAGACCTGACCGTACGAGCCCAAGCGAAGCGCCGGGTCAAGCGGCCGAGGATCACAGCAAAGTCCGGTCATTCAAAGCCCCGCCCTCGCATCAAGCAATGATCTCGCATGCACCTCGACCATCCATCCTCCCCCGGCCGCATTGCGTGGAAGCAGTGGGGTGCCGATCTCGAAGCCGAGTCGATCAAGCAGATGCACAACGCATGCTCGCTGCCGGTGGCGGCAGCCGCGGCGTTGATGCCGGACGCACATGTTGGATATGGGCTTCCAATCGGGGGCGTGCTGGCGACGCGGAACGCGGTGATTCCGTATGCAGTGGGCGTGGATATCGCTTGCCGCGTGAAGTTGAGTGTGCTTGATATTCCGGTGCGCGACCTTGAAACCGAACACGGACGCAAGCGGCTGGTTCGGGCGATCGAGGAAGAGACGAATTTCGGCGTTGGAGGCGAGTTCCGCAAGCGGCGCGAGCACGGTGTCATGGATCGGGATTGGACCGTCTCACCCGTGACGAAACGGCTCAAGGACAAGGCGGCGGCGCAGCTCGGGACGAGTGGCAGCGGGAATCACTTTGTCGAATTTGGCATATTCATGCTCGACGAGGCGACCGGATCGCTCGCGCCAGGGGAGTACCTCGCGCTACTCAGTCACAGCGGCTCGCGCGGCACCGGTGCGGGCGTCTGCGACCACTACTCGAAGCTCGCGATGGGAATGCGAAGCGATCTGCCGAAGGAACTCGCGAGACTCGCTTGGCTTGATCTCGATTCACAGGAGGGACGCGAATACTGGGATGCGATGAACCTGATGGGGCACTACGCATCAGCGAATCACGCGATGATTCACAAGCACGTCTCGAAGCACTTGGGCGCGGACGTGCTGGAAACCTTCGAGAATCACCACAACTTCGCGTGGAAGGAAACGCACGATGTGGGCCGCGGGCCGGAAGAGCTGATCGTGCATCGCAAAGGCGCGACGCCCGCGGGACCGGGCGTGCTCGGTTTTATTCCGGGCTCGATGGCGGCGCCGGGTTTTCTTGTGCGGGGCAAAGGTGGTGCGGGCTCGCTGGATTCATCGAGTCACGGCGCGGGACGTGTGATGTCTCGTACAAAGGCGCGCCAGGCGTTTGCGTGGGGAAACGTCAGGAAGGAACTGAAGCAAAAGGGTGTTGAGGTCATCAGCGCGGGGATAGATGAAGTGCCGGGTGTGTACAAGGACATTCACGCGGTGATGGCGGCGCAGGAGGATTTGGTGCAGCCAATCGCGCGATTTGATCCGAAGCTGGTGAAAATGGTGCCAGAGGGGGAAAAGGCGGAGGACTAAACGAGGTTGGAGAAAAAATCAACCCTTTCCCCAACCCTCGCTCCCTCGGAAAATCATCGGGAATTGCCGCGGCGGATTGACGACGGCGGCGCTGGAGGCAGAACGCCGGTTGGGCCGGATTCGAGCGAGAGCGCGGCACGTCTCCACTCGTCTACGCCCCCTGCAAACTCGCGCACGTCGGAGTAGCCGATTTGCATCAGCCGCTTCGAGACGACCGGCCCCGCGACATCGCCGGGATTCTGTCCGTAGACCACGATTGAGTGGAACTCCGAGATCCGCGGATCAATTCCTTTGGCGCCATCGAATGCAGCGAGCGACATGTTGATCGCGCCGGGGATGTGTGACGACTCGAACGTGTTTCGCGGGCGCGGGTCAATGAATAAAACGGCGAGCGGATCGGTTTCGCGTTGGTGCTGCAATGCCGCGGCCTGATCGAGATCGATTTTGCGGACGTCATCGTCCGAAATCGCGCAGCCAAAAAGGCCGATGCCGCAGACAAGAATTGGTGCAGCGGCGCGAAACATCATCGCGCTCTGCCGCGGCTGGTCGCGGCCTTTGACGCGGGCAGCGGCTTGCTCGGCCCGGTCTCGATCGGGAGATTCGCGGCCTTCCATTCGTTCAGGCCGCCGGCAAAGAAACGCACGTCTTTGTATTCCATCGCGAGCATGCGCTTGTTGACCGCGCGTGCAACGGGGCTGGCCGGATCTTCGCCGTACACGATCGTTTCGCCGAATGCGACGATGCGCTGATCGCGCCCCTTCTCGCCGTCGAAGCGGGTGAGCAGCAGATTGCGGGCGCCCGGGATATGGCCTTCTTCGAACTCGGTCTGCGTGCGCGGATCAATGAGGAGCAGCGCCATCGGGTTGCCTTCGGCATCCTTTACCAGCTCGGAGATTTCCGCGAGTTTTACGTTGACGATGTCCGAATCGCGTGTGTCCTTTTCGCATCCAATTCCGAACAGCATTCCAAGCGAAAGGCAGACTGCCGCGACGGCATAGAGAGACTCGCGAAGGGCGAACGGAACACGGCGCGAGTTCGGACGTAGCATGGAGTGAGGGTACGCGTTACGGAGACACGGCATGAATCACTCCTTGGCAGCAACTTGGGTGACGGCGTTGGCGGCGGGTTCGAGCCTTGGCATTTTCGGGCTTGGAATGCTGGGCTTTGCGGCCGAGCCGCAGAGCGGAAGTCCGGAATCCAAGGATCGGCCGCACGTCACGTTTCGCATCATCAGCGAGCACGCAGAACTCACTCCTGGTTTAACCGAAACGCTCGGGCTTGTTTTCAAACTTGAACCGCACTGGCACATCTACTTCAAGGGCGCGCCGGGCGGCGGCAACCCGCCCGCGATTGATAATTCAAATCTTCCGAAGGGCTATTCGCTTGGAGAAATCCAGTGGCCCGCGCCCAAACGCTACGTCGCTCCCGGCGGCATCTATGACAGCGTCTACGAAGACGAGGTGACTTTGCTGGTTCCGCTGACTGTGCCCGTCAATGCAAAGGCAGGCGAGAAGGCGAAAATCGGGCTGAAGCTCGGTTGGCTCGAATGTTCCGATGTTTGTGTCTTCGGAAAGGGCGAAGATGTGAAGTCATTCGCGGTTGGTGGCAGCGGAAGCAAGCCGAGCCGTTCGGCCGACGCGTCACTTATCGATAAGTCGCGAGCGCAGATGCCAAAGCCGTGGCCCAGCGAGGGCGCGAAGGCGGAACTTCGCGACGGTGTGCTCACGCTTCAAGTCGCGGGCGCAGAACGGCTCGAGTTCTATCCGGGGCAGGAATGCTCGGATGTCGAAGGGCAGCCAGACGCCACGATTGCGAAATTGGATAGTCTGACCATAAAGTTCACAGATGCGAACAAAGACCAAATAGTCGCGGACGGAATTCTCGGCGTGTGGCTTCCGGGCGCTGCCACGGGCTCGTATTTCGTTGTGAACAAGCACTCATCGAAATGACGGGTCCGAAAGCCGGAACAACGCCGCGAGTTGGGACGTCGAACAATAAGAAGACAGCCGGGATGGAGCCCGCGCGCGTGCGCCCGCAAACCGTCACGGTCCGATATTGGTACAGAACCGTACCAGGGGCTTGTTGCGGCAATTCGCCGCGGATGCACTCAGGCTGCTCGCGACACCCCCCGGCGCGGCGGCCAATTCAGGAGATCGTGTCGATGAAAAGCTCGAAACTGTCGCTCGTCGCTCTGATTGCCGCAGCCGGCATCATCCTTCCCGCCGTTGCAATGAGCAGCCCGGATCAGAAGGACTCGAAGCCCGCGTCTACCACGACGACGACCGACAAGAAGGATCACAAGGACCACAAGGACGCCGCGAAGACCGAAGGCGCCGCGAAGGTCGGCAGCATTGCTCCTGCTTTCACGCTGACGGACATTGACGGCAAGACCGTGAACCTTTCTGATTTCACGGGCAAGGTGGTCGTGATCCAGTGGTTCAACCCGGGCTGCCCGTTCGTCAAGAAGCACTACGAGAACGGCGCAAACACGTTTAACGACCTCAACAAGAAGTACGGCAGCCAAGGCGTTGTTTTCGTCGCGATCAACTCCGGCGCCGCCGGCAAGGAAGGGGCGGGCAAGGACGCGAACGCTTCTGCCCGCAAGGACTGGAAGATCGAGTACCCGATCCTGCTCGATGAGAGCGGCAAGGTCGGCAAGCTCTATGGCGCGAAGCACACGCCCGAAATGTACATTGTGAACAAGGACGGCACGCTCGCGTACCACGGCGCGATTGACGACGAGCCGGGCAAGAACGTCGGCAAGACCAACTACGTCGCTAAGGCTCTTGACGAGATCCTTGCCGGCAAGAAGGTGACGACGACCGAAACCAAGCCCTACGGCTGCAACGTCAAGTACGGCAGCTGATCCGGTTGTTCTCCTGAAATGACTCTGCAGACGTCGCGCGGGCCCCGGAATCCGGGGCCCGCGTGCGTTTTTTGCGAACACCGGGGTACGCCGGTCGTCGATAGGATGAGACGGAGAAACTCATGCCCGATATCTCGGGATTGTTCGGTACGGTGACAGACTTCGCGCTTGTTGTGATCGGCTTTGGCCTGATCATCTTCGTGCACGAGCTTGGCCACTTTTTGGCGGCGCGCTGGGCGGGGATTCGCGTGCTGGCGTTTGCGCTCGGATTTGGGCCGGCCGCACTCTCTTACCGCAAGGGCATCGGGATCCGCAAAGGCAGCAGCGAGCAGGAGTATCTGGACCGCCTGCGCGCAGTTGGAACTCCGGAATCTGCCGCGAGCGGTGGAGCGATCGGCGCACTGGCGATCTCGCCGACCGAGTACCGCCTCAACTGGCTGCCCTTCGGCGGCTACGTCAAGATGCTCGGCCAGGAAGACTTGAATCCGGACGCCCTCAGCGACGCGCCGGACAGCTTTCAGCGCTGCGCTCCGTGGAAGAAGATGATCGTGATCAGCGCCGGTGTCGTGATGAACATCATCACCGCGGTGCTGCTGTTCATTGTCGTGTTTCGCGTGGGCCTGCCGACAGAGCCACCGGTGATTGGCGGCGTTGCGCCGGGCCTTCCGGCGGCGACTACCGTCGCGACCAACGCCAAGGCTCTCCACATCGAACAGATCGGACTGCGTCCGGGCGATGAAATCCTGAGCGTCGATGGCCGCAAGGCGGATCAATTCAGCGACATCATCATGGCCGCGGCAATGGCTTCGCGCAATTCACCGGTGGAAATGGAAGTCCGCCGGCCGGGCCTCACGGGAACGTTGAATTTCGCGATCCCGCCGGAGGCTGATCAGGGAACGCGGCTGCTTGCACTCGGAATCGAGCCCGCGCGGTCATTAACCATTTCGAATCCGCGCTCGGCGCGAGTTCGCGACGCTTTCAATGAGCAACTTGCGAAGCTCGGCTTTGCCGGCGTTGAACCGGGAATGCGCCTGGTTTCGATCAATGGCGATAGCAATATCAAGTATCTCTTTGAGCTCAACAAGGCGGCGCACGATTCGAAGGGCGCTCCGCTGGATCTTGTCTTTGAAAACGCCGCAGGCAAACGGGTCGCGGTTTCGTCGAGGCCCGAGCCAGAATTTCAGGTAAACGAATTCGAGCTCCCCGGCGGACAAGTCGGCGTGCAGCCGAACGTGCTCGGGCTGACGTCGCTCCTCGGCGTCGAGAGCGCGGGCGATGCCGCAAAGAAGGGTCTGGAAGACGGAGACGTTTTCATCCGCGTTGGCTCGGTTGAGTATCCGAGCTACGAAGCTGGGTTGCGTGAAATCCGAAGCAACGTCGGCAGGTCGCTCGAAGCGATTGTGCTTCGAAAGAGCGGCGAAACAACGAAAGAAGTTCCTCTGAATCTCGCGGTTTCGCGCGACGGCAAGGTCGGATTTGGTGCCTCGGCTGTGCAGCCCAACTCGACGTTGCTCGGTGTGCCGGTTGCCCGGGAGATTGTCGAAGCAGCCAAGCCCGATTCGGGCGCGGTCGCAAAAACTCGGGAGACTGCTGCCGCGGCGGCGCGGGTACGTCCCGGTTCGCGCGTGCTCAGCATCGCCGGACATGAAGTGAATTCATTCGCGGAAATTCAGGCAGAGTTGCAGCGGGCCGCGGCGA
The DNA here is from genome assembly GCA_050730655.1 of Phycisphaerales bacterium. Lineage (GTDB taxonomy): Bacteria > Planctomycetota > Phycisphaerae > Phycisphaerales > UBA1924 > JAFEBO01. The sequence goes on along the minus strand of JBOHNL010000013.1, from coordinate 62,251 downwards.
CGGGGAAGGGTGCGGAAATCGAGATGATCGTGCGGGCGCCGGCACTTGCTGGTCACTCGTCCGACAGCGCGCCGACCGAGAAGGTCATGCTCAAGGTCGCGCCCGCGGACGCGACCGCGCTCGCGGCGCTCCGGTGGAACGCACCTCCCATTGCCGGTGCCTTCGAGCCCGCACAGATTCTCCGGCGCAGTTCGGGCCCGTGGAACGCTGTGACGCTCGGCCTTTCTGAGACCAAGCGCATGGTGCTTCAGGTCTATCTCACCTTCGGGCGGCTCTTTGAAGGCACGCTGAAGGTAACGCATTTGCAGGGCCCGGTCGGCATCGCTCATGTTGGCACATTGCTCGCCGATCGCGGCATGATCTGGCTGCTTTTCTTCTTCGCGATGGTGAGCGTGAATCTTGCCGTGGTGAACTTCCTGCCTTTGCCGATCGTGGACGGAGGCCAGTTCCTGTTCATCCTGTACGAGCAGGTCTTCAAGAAACCAGTGCCGGTGGGAGTGCAGAACGCGGTGACGCTCGCGGGCTTGATCCTGATCGGATCGATGTTCCTTATCGTGACGTTTAACGACATCACGAACCTCTTCCGGTCGTTTTGAACATGATCGGGATCGTCCTGCTGCTGGCAATTGGCCTCGCGGTCTACGCGGCGTTTCTCGTCGTGTCCACGTCTTTGACGCTGCAGTATCCGCCGAGGCGCACCTACGCGTGGGCGGTCTCGCGCCAATTGCCCGGCGATCCCGGCGAGCTTTCACCCGCGCTCAACTTTCGGCGATTCGAGTTTCAATCGCGGGGCAGGCGACTCATCGCCTGGGATATTGTGGGGAATGATCCGGATGGTCCGTTGATCGTGCTGACGCACGGCTGGTCGGATTCGAAAGTGGGGGCGCTCTCGCGCATCCAAGCCCTCGCGACGATGTCGTCGCGACTGATTGCGTGGGATCTGCCCGGCCATGGTGAATCTGCTGGCGCGTGCGAACTGGGCCTGCGCGAGCCCGAAGATCTTTTGAATCTCATCAATTCGCTCGAAGCGAGCATCGCGACTCGTGTTGTGCTGTTCGGCTGGTCGCTTGGAGCGGGCGTTTCGCTGGTTGCAGCTGAAAAGGCACGTGTTGCAGGCGTCATCGCGGAAGCGCCTTACCGCCTTGTGGAAACTCCCGCAGCACGCGTCATGCAATTGCGCGGCAGCCCCTGGAAGCTCAACCTCCCGATCGCAGTGCGGCTTGTCGGCCTTCGCGCAAGGCGGTCCCCTTCAGCGGGTTTTGACCGCGCCGAGGTCGCACGTGCCGTGCATTGTCCAGTGCTGGTGCTTCACGGGACTGACGATGCTGTTTGCCCTATCGAAGATGCCCGTGCGATCGCGGGCGCTGCATCGCACTCAATCCTGGTCGAAGTCTCCGGCGCGCGCCACAACGACATGTGGACAAATCCGAAGCACGCCAAGCTTGCGACCGACGCGACGCGAAAGTTTCTGGAAGTTCTTCCTCAGACCGCAGGCGTCGGCCGCTCGTCGTGATTCGCTGCGGGCGGAATCAGCAGCGAAGCGAGAATGCCCGACGCGAGAACCGCGACAATCACACCCAGCGAGACAGCGGTGGGGAAGTGGATGTGCCAATAGAGCAGGATCATCTTGACGCCAATGAACGCGAGCACGACCGCGAGACTCACCTTGATGAACCGGAACTTGTCCATCATCGCCGCCAGCGCGAAGTAGAGCGAGCGCAGCCCCAGGATCGCGAAGACGTTGGATGTGAATACCAGAAACGGATCCTGCGTGATCGCAAAGATCGCGGGAATTGAATCCACGGCGAAAACAACGTCCGTTCCTTCCACGATAAGCAACACCAGGAAGAGCGGCGTCATCCAGAGCCGGTTGTCCTTCTTGATGAAGAACTTCTGTCCTTCCATCTCGGGATGGAAAGGAAAGAGCCGGCGCGCGATTTTGTAGACAAACCCTTCCTCCGGAGTCGCGTCGTGATCGTTGTTGCGAAGGAGCTTAAACGCGGTGTAAATGAGAAACGCGCCGAAGACGTAGAGAATCCACTGGAACTCAGCGATAAGAACCGCGCCGAGGGCGATCATGATGCCGCGCATGATGAGCGCGCCGAGAATGCCCCAGAAGAGCACGCGGTGCTGATACTGCTTGGGAATGCCGAAGTGCGCGAAGATGATGGCGATCACGAAGATGTTGTCGAGGCTGAGGCTGTATTCGATGAGCCAGCCGGAAAGGAACTCCAGCGTCGCCTGCCAGGCAATCTTGCGATCCGGCGCGACGAGCGCCTCCTTGGCCTCCGCGAATGCTTTGGTCGCATCGTGAATGTCGTCCGGCGACGCATTCGCTGGAAGCACAGGGGCGTCGGGCAGCGGTTGGCCTATCTTGAGCTCTGGCAAGTCGGCGGATGCAGTGATCTGCCTCGCGTTTCGCTCGCGCATCGAATTTCCGATGCCCAACGAATTGTGCTCGTACATCTGGAAAACGACGAGGCTGAACCCGAGCGCGAGGACGACGCAGATGCCCGTCCAGAACATCGCGGCCTTGACGCTGATCTCGTGCGGTTTGCGATTCACGACAAACAGATCAAGCGCGAGCATGATCAGCACGAAAACGATGAAACCGGTGTAGAGCCAGATCATGATCACTCCGAAGACGCACACACCCTGCCGCGCCGGATTTCTCCTGCGAGGCGGCGTCGGTCTTGCACGGAGCGTGATCGGTCACGCTTTCGGGGGCCGGGTGGATTCAAACGAACCCGCCGTGTTGACGGCCTTCCGATCGGGATGACTCCCCGATGGCTACTCCCCAACAACTGCGGGCGATGGTAGCAAGGTGGGAGGGCGCGTGCCGCGCGTGGCGGTGAAACCCTCACATTACTGCACTTCGGAGGCCGAATCATCGTCGGTGCTGTCGGACGCATCGACCTCTGGCAGCCGATCTTCCGCGGCGTCCGCAATCGCATCCCGCACGCCCTCGGCGAGTTCGTCCGCATCGTCCATGTCGTCGGGCATGTTGGCGTCGTCGGCGCTGAATTGCTCGACGCGGTTCATCATCTGCTCGCGGTCGATCACGTGCGATGCCGAGTCCATTTCGCCGCGAACTTCCTTGTAGACGCTGCCGTCCACAAACCCCTGCAGCTTTCGGGCGCGCACGGGATGCTGAAGCTTGCGGATCGCCTTGGCCTCAACCTGGCGCACGCGCTCGCGCGTCACCTTGAAGATGCGACCAACTTCTTCGAGCGTGTAGGTGTAGCCGTCGCCGATGCCGTAGCGGAGCTTGATGATTTCGCGCTCACGGTACGTCAGGGTCTTAAGCACGACCTCAATCCGCGCCTTGAGCATGTCGTGTGCCGCGGCATCCGACGGGGCGCTTTGCCGCTCGTCCTCGATGAAATCGCCAAAGAAGCTGTCTTCGCTCTCGCCGACCGGCTTATCGAGACTGACCGGGTGGCGGCTGATCTTGATGACGCGACGCACTTCGGTCGCGCTGATGCTGAGCTTGTCACTGAGTTCTTCGATCGTCGGTTCGCGGCCCGATTCCTGCAGCGCCATCTTCTGGATATTGCGCAGCTTGGTCATCGTCTCGATCATGTGCACCGGGATGCGGATGGTGCGGGCGTGATCGGCGATCGCGCGGGTGATGGCCTGACGGATCCACCACGTTGCGTAGGTGCTGAACTTGTAGCCGCGCTTGTACTCGTATTTATCGACCGCGCGCATCAGGCCGGTGTTGCCTTCCTGAATGATGTCGAGGAAGGGGAGGCCGCGATTGCGGTACTTTTTGGCGATCGAGACGACAAGGCGGAGATTTCCACCCGAGAGATCGCGCTTGGCCTGCTCGTACTCCCAGAAAACAGTCTTGATCGCGCGGACGCGCCGGGTCAGTTCGCTGGGTTCTTCGCGAACGAGAGAGCGAAGCCCTTCGAGTTCTTCTTTGATCACCGCGACATCGTCGGGCTCGAACTTCTTCGGATGCTTGGCCGCGAGGCGCAGATCGGCCTCGAGTTCGTGCATCTTGTTCGCGATCGAGCGAAGCTTGCGTGAAAGCGGGATGATGCGACCCGTGCGCAGGCTGAGCTCTTCGGTCAATGCCGCCATGCGCCGGCGTCGCATCGCGAGGCGCGAGCGAAGCTGCTTGGTCGAATCGGCGTCGTTGGTTTTCTTCGCCTGGTGAAGCAGTTCCCAGTCGGATCGGTTCAGTTCAAGCAATTTCTCGATCGTGCGCAGATTGAAGGGGATGCGCTTGGCAATCTTCTCTTTGGCGTTGGTCTCGGCCGTACTGATCCGCATCGTGCGATCGAACGGGAGATCGCCGGTATGAACAAGCCGGAGGGTGTCGACCGCCTGATGGACGACATAGTCGCTTTCAAGGCAGCGACGCCGGAAGATCATGCGCGTCGTTTCGATCTTCTTCGCGAGGCGGATTTCTTCCTCGCGGGTGAGTAGCGGAATCGTGCCCATCTGCGACAGATACATCCGCACCGGGTCGTCGATGCGCTTGGCGCCCATCTCAAATGGAACCGGTTCATCAAAATCACGCGCGTCGTCATCGGCAGCGCCGTCTTCGTCTTCCGCCGCTGCTTCGGGCTCCGCTCGTGCGCCGGCGGCCGCGATGGCGCCGGCATGTTGTGCGGCGGGCAGGTCGTTGACGTTGAGTTTCTGGCGAAGCTGCGCCGCTTCGGCCTCGCGCTCGCCTCCCGCAACCGTCATCGCGCGGAAGAGCTTGGGTAGCACGCCCGGCTTTTCTTCGCTCGCCTTCTGAGCGCGGAAGCGACGGGCTTTGAACTCGAGCTCATCAACGAGTTCGATGCCCAGCCGATCGATCAGCACGAGCAACTCATCAAGACGCTCGGGATCGACCATCTCATCGGGGAGCGTGTTGTTCAGTTCCTCGTAACTGAGCCAGCCGCGCTTGCGCCCGAGTTCGATGAGTTCCGACAACGCAGGATTGAGTTCGGCGATCACGCGGCCACAGCTCCGGAACGGGAATTCTGAAAGAGAGACAGAGGCAAGCGTATCAGCGTCCGTTGGCCTTGGGGTACACCTTCAGGTCCGCTCCGAGCCGCTGACTCCGGCCCGCGGCCTGGGCGATTCGGGCCAGCAGCGCCTCGGTGTCGCTACCGAGAGCGAGTGGAGCCGTCCGCTCGGATTCCAGCTGCGCAAGCCGCAGGCATTCGGACCAGTGGCGACGGATGCGTTCGGGGTCGCTGCTGGTTTCGCGATCGGTCCGAGCCTGGAGAATGGTCGCTGCCGATTGGGATTCGGTCGAACTCAGCATGGGAAGAAGCGCACCAAAATCCGGCGCGTTCGTGCCGAGGGCGCCGAGCACGGCCGCCGCCAATTCCTGCAACTCCGGCGTCTCAAACTTGTCGGGGGCGAGAATCGCCCGTCCGGATTGATCAAGCGTTCCGAGTAGCGATGGATCGCACAGCGCACAGCCGATCAGCGCTTCGATCGTTCGCAGCGGGCCGTTCGCGAGTCGAGTGACGGATGTGGCATTCGATTCGGCTGGAGCCTGATTCGAGTCGGCGGGATTCGCCGGGCGCTTTCGCGCACCTCGGGCGGCCGGAATTGCCCGGGCGATCGTCTCCTCACCAATGTCAGCAAGTCGCGCGAGTTCGCGAATGATCATCCGCCGCCGAACCGGCTCAACGTCGCTCAGACCGAGCTCGGCGAGCCGCGTGACTTCTTCCTCCACAGCGCGGCTGCGCACGGCGATCCCGCCGCCTTCCACGCCTCGGGCCACGCGTGCAAAGCGGTAGCGAAGCACATCAACGCCGGCAGCGACCGCTCTCTGAAGGATTTCGAGCCCGCCCTCACGCTTCAGCAGTTCGTCAGGGTCTTTGGCATCCGTCACTTTGTCGAGCGTCGCGACGACGACATCGATCGGCTCGGCAAAGAAAATCTCCGCGGCGCGGTCCGCGGCACGTTGCCCCGCGTCATCTCCATCAAACAGCAGCACCACGCGATCGCAAATCCGCCGAAGCACGATTGCGTGCTCGCGCGTCAGCGCCGTACCCAGCGTCGCCACAACATTCTCGAGTCCAGCCTGATGGCACGCGATCGTGTCGGTATACCCCTCCGTGATGATCGCCGACCGCTGCACCTGAATCGCACGCGAGGCCTGCGCGAGCCCGAACAGTGTCGCCGATTTATTAAAGACGCGGCTCTCCGGGCTGTTCAGATACTTCGGCTCGTCTTCTTCATCAATCTTGCGCCCCCCAAACGCGATCGTCCGGCCGATCATGTCCGAAATCGGGAACATGAGCCGGTTGCGAAACGTGTCGTACGTGTGCCCGGTTTCGAGCTTCGTTCGCAGCAGACCGGCTTCGCTGAACGCACGCGGGTCGAGTTGCTTGTTGCGGATCGTCAGGACGAGCCCATCAAATCGATCCGGCGATGCACCGATTCCGAACTTCTCGACCATCGCCGGCGAGATGCCGCGCCGTTCCACAACCGCGCGGGCCGCACGCCCGTGTTCCGCGTGGTTGTAAATCGCCTTGAAAAACTCCGCGGCAACCGCGTTTGCTTCATGAATCTGCGGCCGCGAGATCCCCTCGTTCCCCGGTTCCGTTGCTTCCCGTCGGCGCGGCTTCAGTTCAATCCCGGCGCGCTGCGCGAGATACTCAAGCGCCTCGCGAAACTCCATCTTGTGAAACTTGCGGACGAACGTGAACACATCCCCGCCGGTGCCGCAGACAAAGCAGTGGAACAGCTGCTTGTGTGGCACGACCGCCATCGAAGGATTGTGATCGTCGTGAAACGGACAGAGTCCGGCGTACTCGCGCCCCTTGGGCTTGAGCGCGACAACCTCGCCGATGATCCGAACGATATCGCTCGCGTCACGGACGCGCTGCTTGTCTCCATCGTCCTGCCACACGGTGTTCGACATCTTCGGGCGATTCTTGCACGCCCGGAACGCCCGAAAGGGCCGCGCCCGGCCGATCGGGGGGAAAAGCCGGTAGTGGCCCGCAAAGATGCATTGAAATGAGCGGCGAAACGCGAGTTCGTATCCAGGCGAGATATACGGGGCATGTGCAGGGCGTGGGCTTCCGCTTCACCTGCTCGTGGATCGCGTCGTCGCACGCCGTCACAGGCTGGGTGCGGAACGAACACGACGGAAGCGTGATGCTCGAAGCCCAGGGCGAACCGAAGGTGGTGGAGGCCTTCTTGAGCGCCATCGCGGAGCAGTTTGAGTCAAAGATCGCGACCGCGGCGCGAATTGCCGTGCCGGTGATTCCCACCGAATCCGAGTTTGAGGTTTCGCGGTAGGTGTACGCTTGGCCCCGAACGTCCTTTTTTCGTTCCTCAACCTTCCCGCCACTCCGAATCATCATGCTCGTTCTCTTCGATATCGATGGCACATTGCTCAGCACAGTCGGCGCAGGGATGCGGGCGATGGAAGCGGCCGGAAAAGAAGTCTTTGGCCCGGGCTGCCACACCGGTGGCATCCAGTTCGCCGGTCGACTCGACCCGTTGATCATGCGTGAGATGCTCGCGAACGCCGGCCTGCCCCCTTCGCGCGAGAACATTGCCGCGTTCCGGGCGGCGTATGAGCGCCGGATGCATGAGACCTTCAAGACTCCGGGCCTCGGCCGCACGATGCCGGGTGTGCACGACCTGCTCGCCCGTCTCGATCGTGAATCGGGCCTCACGATGGGCCTCCTCACGGGCAACTTCGAGCCCACAGGCCTCCTCAAGGTCCGGTCCTGCGGCATCGACACCGCTCGGTTCCAAGTCTCCGCCTGGGGCGACGATTCACCGCATGATCCCCCCGAGCGCAACCACCTGCCTCCCATCGCGGTCGGGCGCTATCGCAAGAAGATGGGGCGCGATCCCCAGCGCGTCGTGATCATCGGTGACACGCCGTACGACATCGTCTGCGCCAAGACCCACGGGCACATGTCGGTGGGGGTGGCAACGGGCAAGTTCAGCCGCGAAGAGCTCCTACAGAGCGGCGCAGACCATGCGTTCGCCGACCTCTCCGAGACCGAAAAAGTCGCTGAATGCCTGCTCTCGTCGTGACTTACTTTTGCTTGCGGATCGTTGAGGCGTTCCTCTTGGAGTTCGCCCGGACGCCCGCTAGCATTCCGCAGAGTCGAGTGTGTTCGTCGTTGCCAGAAGGGGCAGCCAAGGTCAGGCCCAAGGAGCGGGTAACGAAATGAGTGAAAGCTTTCGGGCCCTTTGCTCGGACTACTACATCAACCAGAAACTCTCGGTGAAGATGGATCTTCCCCGCGGACGCGACACGGTGCTCGATCTGTTCGAGCGCGTGCGCAAGCAGTTTCCGACCATGACTTCCTTTCGGCGTTACCGCGAAGAACTCGCGCTGGAGTCGCCACAGGGTGACGGCACCCACCGCTGGATCGCCGTTCGCTCGAACAACATCCGTTCCGGCGTGGTCAATCCCGCCGAGCCCGCTGACAGCTACAGCCTGCACAAGCACATCCTGGACGCCGCGCCGTTCTTCCTCAATATCAGCCCGCTCGATGTCGACTACGTGGAATTGCTTTACGGCTTCGATCTCGCAGCGAGCGGCAATCACGACGCGATCGTGTACGAGGCGCTGCTGCCCGGCTCTCCTTTGGCCCAACTCGCTGAATTGCCCGGAGGCGTGCCGGTCGATTGCCAGCCCCTGCTCGGGATGCGTCTGGCCGGTCGCGAAGACACCGAGGTCTACTTTGAAGTGAAGACCCGCGCGGGCACCAGCTCCGGCTTCCGCGACCCGGATGCGCCACCCGAACCCATCAGCGTCTACCTCACCCTGCGGCGCTTCGGCTCAATCTCCGACATTAAAGAACTGTCCGAGATCCTCTCGAGCCTGAGCCAGTTGGGCGAGGAGCTTGTTGAGTCGCGTGTCGTTCCCACGTTGCTCGTCCCGATTCGGGATGCGATCGCGTCGGGAAGTTGATCGCCTCCTTCTCATTCAGGCGGCAATGATTCTGCGTGCTGCTCGCATCCGCGAACATCGATGTTCTTTTCTGGGTCGCGATTCTTCTCGGCGCCGTCCTGAGCGGCTCGTTGCTCATTCTGTCGCTTCGTAAAAAGGTGTTTACCTCATCCGGCACGGACGACGATCCGGGCACGCTGATGGAACAAATGCGTTCGATGGAGCGCCGCGGCGAAATCTCGAAGGAAGAGTTCGATCGCGTGCGCCGAAAGCTCGTCGAGAAGGCCGCCAGCTCGAAACCGCCGGATCATGACCGATAAGAACGCCGCATTTGGGGGAAATTGCGTATGGACCATTGTGTATAAGTCATCGCGGACGCGCGGCAATCGTCTGCGGCGATGAAATTTTCCGTCTTTTCCGGCGCGTACGCATTTCGTTCATGTTCTTCCGGTCTCTTCGTGAGGAACGGCGCGGAGTTGGTCGATAGACTCCCGATTCCGGTGCACATGCGCGCCGGGTTCTTGCATCGGACGAGAGTGACGCTATGGCCAAAGGCAAAAACGACGACCCCAATGCTCCAGCCGGAACGCCCGGACGAGACGATTCGAATTTCCGGGGCCGAAAGGTCACGACCTGCTCGTTCTGCGGCAAGACCAGCCGCGACGTCGGCCCGATGGTCGAAGGTCCGAGCGAGGTCTACATCTGCTCGCACTGCACCGAGCTCTGCCAGAACATCTTCCGCCAGGAACGCCGGCGCGTCAGCACGGTGACGACGGCTCTTCGCGAGGTTCCCGCGCCGCGCGAGATCAAGGACTATCTCGATCAGTACGTGATCGGGCAGGACCAGGGAAAGAAGGCCCTCTCGGTCGCTGTTCACAATCACTACAAGCGCTTGCTCCATCTTGAGAGCGCCGAAGCCGGCTCGGTCGAACTCGACAAGAGCAACATTCTCATGATCGGGCCCACGGGCTCGGGCAAGACGCTGCTCGCCAAGACGCTCGCACGCATGCTTAAGGTTCCGTTCGCGATCGGCGACGCGACCACGCTGACCGAAGCGGGCTATGTCGGCGAAGACGTTGAGAACCTGCTCCTGAAGCTGCTCCAGGCTGCCGACTTCGATCTCGAAGCGGCCCAGCGCGGCATCATCTACATTGACGAGATCGACAAGATCGGCAAGACCTCGAACAACGTCAGCATCACCCGCGACGTCTCGGGCGAAGGCGTGCAGCAGAGCCTCCTCAAGATGCTCGAAGGCACGACCAGCAACGTTCCCCCGCAGGGCGGACGCAAGCACCCCGAACAGCAGTACATCCAGATGGACACGACCAACGTGCTCTTCATCTGCGGCGGCACGTTCGTGGGCCTCGAAGAAATCATCCGTCGCCGCCTTGGCACGACGCGCATCGGCTTCAACATCGAAGGCGACCGCAAGACCGAGAAGGAAACGGCCTCACGCGTCCTCTCACAGGTGACTGCGGATGACATGATCGAGTACGGCATGATCCCCGAGTTCGTGGGCCGCTTGCCCGTGCTCGCGCCGCTCATGCCGCTCTCGGTTGATGCGCTTATCAACATCCTGACCGAGCCCAAGAACGCGATCGTACGTCAGTATCAGCATCTCTTCGGCCTCGAAGGCGCGAAGCTGACTTTCACCGATGGCGCGCTGCGTGCCCTCGCCGAGAAGGCCGTCAAGCGTGATACCGGTGCTCGCGCCCTCCGCGCCGTGATGGAAGAACTGATGATCGACCTGATGTATCAGTTGCCGGATCTCGACAACACCGGCGCCGAGTACATCATCGACGAGAAGGCCGTGACCTCCAAGCGACAGCTCGCCGACCTGCGTCTCCGCAAGGAATCCGCATAAGCAGGTTCGCGACTCGGATATTCCGTATCAAACACAAAGCCCACGGATTCGTATCCGTGGGCTTTTCGTTGGTGGACAAATTGATTGGCTCGGACGGCACTCGGACAGCGAATCAGTTCAGTTCAACGCAGACCCAGCCCGCCTCGTTCTCGCCCGTTCCCGCAGGAGCCGTAAGCAGGTGCAGACGCAGATCGCTATCCCCCAGCCGACGCACGCTCTTGGGCTCGCTTGTCATCAGGTGGCAAACAGCACTTGGCACGCGCAGACGCGGATGCGCCAGGCTCATGAGCGACGCATGTGCTTCAGCCCACGACTTGGCGGTCGTGAGTGAGCCCAGCGTCGCTCCCGGATCTCCCGCGGCATGCGCGATCAAGTGCAATCGTCCTTCCGGATCCACCGCGAGTTCCACGTCCGGTGCATACGGGCACTTTGAAGACAGCGATTCGAGGCTGACAAGGTGCCGGGCAAGACCACGCGACTCCGGTTTCTGAGTCGGCATTGCAATCTTGACTTCGGCCCGAACTTCTTCCCGCGGCGCGACGATCTCAGGAGCCGCAAACGCCGGTTGCAAGACTTCGCGAGGGTCAAGCTCAAGTAGGGGCTCGGCAACAGCCGCCGGTGGCTCGTACGCCACGACCGGCGATTCGACTTCGTGCAGGTCTTCCACATCGTGCATGTCAACATCGATCACGGTTTCTGCTGCGATCGGAGTTTCCGTCGGCGCCGGACCACCCCGCAGCAGCGCAATCAATTCAGCGTGCCCGGCGTTCGGACGTCCGCGATACACGTTCACAGACGATCCCGGCGTGATCTTCGCGCTGCAAGCTTCACTGGTGACACGCGACTTCAGGAATTTCTCAGCAGCACCAGAAAGCTTTCCAGCCGCCTCTTCCGCCCGCGCCGGATTTGAACCCATCACCGCAACATGGAGACGAGGCGTCCCCTCACCGGGCTCGAGCGTCTTGATCACGCGATAGCAGCCGACAACCGCTGCCTCGTCCGCGCCCGTAAGAACCGTAACGCGATCAGCCGTACGGATGCTCGAGGCGGCATCCGCCGGCGTCGCACGATCCGCGCTCTCGTCCAGCCGGACGATCCAGCGTCCGGTGCGCTGCGCGACATACTTCACTGCTTCGCCCACGCTCGGCATCGGCCCGCTCGGAGGTGGCACTTCGCTCGGGGGAAGCGTCAGATCGATCGATGCTTCTCCGCCGCTGAGCCGGATCAGTCCGACCGGGCTGCCCGTCTTCTGCGCGACGTGCTTCGCATACTGCAGCACCCATGCCGAACCCAGCACCGGCAAATGTCCGACGAGCAGTAATTCAACTTCGGTCGGAAGTGGAGCTCGCGACGCGCTTGGGAACGCACCCCGGGGCTGAATCACCTGCGGAATCGCTGCCGCGGGCGGGCCTTTCACTTCCTGGAAAAAAGCTTCTTTCGCCGTCGGAAGCACGATTCCACCGGGTCCGATCTTCGCGACCGTCGGCCCATCGTTCAAAAAGAGATCGGCAAGCACATCCGCATCTTCAAACGGATAGCCAAGTTCAATCCGTCCGTGCGCAACCGGGCCACCCTCGTCGGTTGTTCCGGGCGCAGAGGGGTCATCGCGCATCGCGGCGCGGAACGCTATCGAGTCGGGTGAATCCCCGTCCGGATGCATTGGGTCACGTCGGTCCACGCGAGTTCCTCTCTCAGGCCGCGCCTTGGCGCTCAAGAACCATGTCCATCCGTGCTGCCGTGTTGCTCTGCACTGTCACCACGCTGTTTAATTCGCCGAATGGATTGAGTTCCGCGTTCGAGTTGTGCGGGTCAGCCGTCCAGTTACCATCGACGACCAATCGGTACTGGTGATGCCCGGCCTCGATCGGTACGCACAATTCCAGCACGCCCAGCCCGTCGTTGATCTGCATGACGTGCGACGATTCCGACCAGCTGTTGAACGAGCCAGCAATCGACACGCGGTTTCCAAGCGTCACCGGCTGAACGAAAAGCACACCCTGCGCCGTGACACGCACGCCCAGGAGCCGGCGGTCCGTCTCATCACGCTGCGGCTTCACTTCCTTCACCGGCGATTCGAATCGCAACGGCGTCGTAGACATGTTCTCGTCGGCCTTTTCCCCCGTCACGCGGCGAAGCAGCCGCTGGGCCCGATGCACCAGTTCCGCAGCGCGGCTGGTCGGACGGGGTTGATCGTCGTCTCCCGCCAACTGCCCGGCGGCCGTCGTCGCGAACGGCGTGAAAACGCTGACCGACTCGGTGACCGATGGCGTCGCCGGCTTCGGGATGGAAACCGCGATCACAGGGGCGGGAGCCGGCGTGGGCACGGTCGGTGTGGAGTGGGCTGGAACTTTGGGAGCTGCGTTGGCAGCCTGCTGAAGCAGGGCAGCCCGCAGATCGGCTCCCGCGTTCGTCGCGCCGCCTGAGGTCGCCATTGGTCCACGGAGGGGCACGGGCTGTTCCTCGCACGGAAGCGCGATGACCGCCGGGATCGGCGTTTCACCGGGCACGAATTCCGCCGGAACGTGCCTCGTCGCTTCCGGCTTGAGCTCGATTGGCGAGCGGCTGGTCCACGATGAATCGGGACCGGCAAAGCCTGAGAGCTTCACACCGAGGCGCGAAGCTACCCAACGGGCCAGATCGAGGTAGTCCTTGCTGCCGGGTGAGTCTGGAGCGTGCTCGATCGCCGGCTGACCGAAGCTGGCCGCCTCGCGGAGCTTGGGGTCGCGCCGGATGACGATCGGGGAGAGCTGATGTCCGAACCGCCTCTGGAGTTCGCCGAGGAGGTCGTGCGAGACCGTGCTGCCCTCATCGTGAAGCGTCGGCACGAAGGCGATCGGGATGTCCGCGCCCAGGCGCTTGGCCAACGTCTTAATAGTCGTGAGCTGGCGGGTTGCGCCCTGCAGAGCGAAGAAGCCGGTTTCAACCGGGATCAAAACGCTGTTGGCCGCGGCAATCGCGTTAAAGGTCAAGAGACCGATCGCAGGAGAGCAGTCGATAAGCGCGACGTCGTAGTCGCCCTTCAGACGCTCAAGGACCTGGGCAAGGCGTCGCTCTTTGTCCGGCTTGTCTGCCAGCCCGCCTCGGGCTGCTTCAAGGCCCGCGAGCTTCATGCGGCTGGGCGCCAGGTCGAGATTTCTCCCGACCCGCCAGAGGAGACGGGTGGTATCGATCGGTCGATTGTTCGGCATGACGAGCACGTCGCCGATGTCGAGATCGATCCTGTTTTCAGGGATGCCGAGCCCTACGGCGCAATGCGACTGGGGGTCGAGATCGACCAGAAGAGTGCGAAGGCCGCCGCGAGCCATTGCCGCGGCGAGGTTGATGGCAGTCGTGGTCTTTCCACAGCCGCCCTTCTGATTGATGATCGTAATGATCCGCACGCGCCACTCCTTGGCCTCGGCGAACCGGACCCCGAGAGGGGATGCCCGGATTCTGAGCGGAGAGCTCCGCCCTCGTCGTCCAGCAACACCGCCGATCGTGCGAGCGCGGGGAACTCCGTCTGGCTCCAATATCGGAACCCGCCGGTCATGGGCTTGAATGGTGCAGATTTGGCCGAATGGGTAGAAGTCGCCAAGACCGGGTCTAACCGACCCGAATCGACTCGATCGCGGCGCGGACAGCGCCAACCTCGGGATCTTCCACGATCTTGGCCCGACCGATTGCGCTCGGGAGCACAAAGCGGATTTTGCCACCGATGTGCTTCTTGTCGTGGCTCATTCGTTCGATCAGTTCCTCGCCGGTGGGCAGCCCGCGCACCTTTGCGGGAAGGCCCGCGGCATCAACAAGTGCACCAACCCGCTTTGCATACGAATCGTCGACGAGCCCAAGCTTGACCGACGTATGCGCCGCTGCCCGCAGCCCGAGCGCGACCGCTTCACCGTGATGAATATCTTCGGGCAATTCTGTTCCGTTGCTGAGGATGCTTCGCGCGCCCGGCAATGCTTCGATCGCGTGCCCGAATGTGTGTCCGAGGTTGAGAAGCGCCCGCCCGCCTTCTTTCTCTTCGCGCTCATCGCCTGCGACGACACGCGCCTTGATCGCAACGTTTCGCTCGACCAGTTCCGCGAGCAGTGGGGCGTTGTCCTTCGACAGCTTTGAAATGTTCGCTTCGGTCCATGCGAGCAGTTCGGCATCGCCAAACTCCGCGCCGATCATCGCGTGCTTGATGCATTCCGCAAACCCCGCGGCAAACTGTCGATCGTCCAGCGAAACCAGCGTGTCGAGATCCGCCAGTACTCCCAAGGGTTGATGGAACGCTCCCACCATGTTCTTCTTGAGGTCGCTTCCATCACCCGCGAGGTCGACGTTGACACCCGTCTTGCCGCCGACCGACGCATCGACCATTGAAAGCAGAGTGGTGGGGCATTGAATCACACAGATACCCCGGCGATAGGTCGCCGCCGCAAAGCCCGCAAGGTCGCCGACAATTCCACCTCCAAGAGCAATCACGACGTCGCTCCGCTCGAGCTTGCGTCGTGTCATCTCGGTGATAATCAGGCCCAGCGATTCGAGAGACTTGTCGTGTTCGCTCGCGTGAATCGTCGTCGCGATTGCGTTCAATCCGCCGGCACGAATCGCCCCGACCGCACGATGCGACGTTTCTTCAGGCAACCCCGAATCCACCACGATAAATGCGGTGCGGCAGTTGGGCCCCAGCCTTTTTCTTGCAATCTCCGGCGCAAGCGCAAAAACGCCCGCGCCGATACACACTTCGTACGACCGCTCGGACAGTTCAACCCGAACGCGTCGCGCGTCCTTCTCCATGCGATCGTGCGAGTGATTGATGGACATGTGTGTGAAGCCCGGATCGGTCAGTTCGTGCCGCGCGTGTTCAGTCCGGCGCGATCGCGGGTGAGCGTTCCCGGTCGCTCCCACTCGACGCGCGCCGTATCGCCCCACATCATTTCAAGGTCGTAGTGGGCGCGCGTGTTGGGTTCGAAGAGATGCACGATCACGTTCATAAAATCGGCAAGCAGCCATGTCGCCCGATCATCGCTTGTCGAACGCACCGCCTGATAGCCGAGTGTCTCGCCAAGATCCTGAATGTGATGCAGTACGGCGCGCATCTGACGATCGGAGGTGCCGGATCCGATGACAAGGAAATCCGTCATCGGGTTCTTGCCACGTACATCGAGCAGGACGACATCGGTGCACTTGTCGTCGCCCATGCAGCGAGCGGCTTCGATCGCGAAGTTTTCCGCTGGCGATGGTGCGGGCCGCTCGACCGCCACGCGCGCAGCCACAGCACGCGGCACGATCGCCCGTCCCGCTGCGACCTTCTTGCGTGCCGGAGCCTTGCTCGACGCCTTCTTGGCAGATCCCTTCGCTGCCGCGGGTTTCGCGCTGTGCTTGATCTTCTTCTTCGTTGTCGATTTCTTCGCAGTTTTCTTTGCCGGCACGAGTCGCCCTTCTTGTTACCTGAAACGTCTACTTGAACCGCTTCATTCTATTCGCGCCGGCACGCTGTTCACGAGAGCTCAAAGAGCGTTTCGGCGTGTATCCGGGCTGGTCTTGCCAAGCGCACGCCGGCCTCGATCCACTGCGTCGGCTCGTGTTGCGAACTGACAATGAGCTGGTAATCCGAACCTAGGTGCTCGATCGCCGCCAATTCCGGCGTGTTGCATTGGCGGGAAAGGTGCAGCAACACAACGTGCCCTTGCGGGGCGATCGCCTTGACCATCCGCACGCACTGCTGATTTGATAGATGGCCGCTCCCGCCGGTCACACGCGCCTTGACCATCGCGGGGCGTGAGGCAGCTTCCTGCATCTGCGGGCAGTAGTTGCTTTCAATCGCAAGGACATCGACGCCGGAGAGATGGTCAATCAGTTCGGCAGTGGGCCGGCCAAGGTCCGTCGCGTAGCCGAGATCGCAGCATCCGTCCTCGCGCTCCAGCGAGAATCGGAGCGCTGCGGAACCATCGATGTCGTGGTGGGCAAGTTTCACGTGCACGGTGCATCCCGAGCCAAGCCGCAGATTGTTCTCGAGGATTTCGGTCCGGCGGAACAATCGTCCTTCGCGCTCAGCGCGCCCAAGATGTCTCCGATGGAGAAAGACCGGAACATCGTTTCCAAACCCGTCGATCACGCTCGAGTTCGCGTGGTCATCATCAAGGTGCGTCAGGATGATGCCGCGAGGCAGTCGCTCTCCGAGCCCGACTTCGGCGAGCAAACGCTTTGTTCGCTTCATCGAGAGTCCGGCGTCGATCAACCAGAACGAAGTCTCATTGTCCGATTCCGCCACGAGCACGCTGCAGTTTCCGGCGGAGCCGCTGGCGAGAACACACAAGCGCAGCCCGATGCGCGACGCAGCCGGCCGAGTGGGCTTGGATTCAATCAATTCAGACTCCAGGCCTCGCCTCCAAGCTTTGCGAATGGCACGATCTCAGCTTAGAGCGAAGATTCCTCTGATTCCATTCCCCAGACCTCTTCGCCGCGCCGGCGTGCCTGCAGGAACGCCGCGAGTTCGCGGGGCGGACGCATCGCGCCGGGCGCGATGGGCCGCTTGCTGTTGCGGATGAAGTCGGCGATCTCCTGCGCCGGAGGGCATTCTCGTGCGAAGCTCTCGCAGATCGCGATCGATTCAGGGCGCGTCACCGCGCTTTGTAATGCCTGGCGGAAAACCGTCCGCAATTTCTGGATGTGCTCGCGCGGGAACTTGGCCCGGCGCATTCCGACCTGATTGATGCCCTGGATCCGGTTGCGTCCGTACGCCATGCAGAACGGCGGAATATCCGTCGTAAAGCCCGAGTGACCCGAGACAAACGCGTAGCGCCCGATCCGCGTGAACTGATGAATCGCGGCAAGCCCGCCGATCGTCACGTTGTCGAAGATTTCACAATGCCCGCCCAGCACGGCGCCGTTCACGATCGTCACGTTGTTGCCGATCTGGCAATCGTGCCCCGCGTGGCTCTGCACCATGAAATAGCAGGCGTGGCCGACGCGCGTCGGAATCTCGATGTGCGTCGCAGCGTGAATGGTCACACCCTCGCGAAAGGTGCAGTCGTCGCCGACGATCACGCCGCCTGTCGGCGAAAGAGGCGTGATCTTGAAGTCTTGGGCCGGAAGCCCCAAACTGGCGTACGGATAAATGACAGCGTTGGCGCCGATGGTCAGGGGGCCCCGCAGGGTCACATTCGACATGAGTCGAGTGTTTCTCCCGAGGCGGATTTTCCCATCCAAAACGCACCAGGGCCCGATTTCGACGCCCTCGCCCAACTCGACATCTTTCCCGACTCGTGAGGTCGGATCGATCTTCTCCATGCAGAATCCTAGAGCGCTCTCCCCGATTTCTACCACCGTTGTGACGTCACAACGAGGCGGGAAATGTGCCGGGTTGAGACCCGGGCTCGGTGGTCCGGTTCGGCTGCGTTGCCTCGGCCCAGCCCCGCCTCCGAGACTCCCGCCTCCCTTCAATTCACCGTGGCAGATGCGTTGGTCATTTCCGATTTGGGTCGCTTGGCCTATGAGCCTTCGTACGAGCACCAGACGCGTGCACACGCCCGCGTCTTGGCGGCCAGGGAAGCCGGCTCCGGGGCCCTCGGCGAGGTGTTGCTGGTTGAGCATGACCCGGTCGTGACGATTTCCAACCGGGCGACGGCTGAGGCGAATTTGCTGGCGTCTCCCGAGTTGCTGGCCCGCTCCGGCGTCGCCGTCGCACGCACCGATCGCGGGGGTGACATCACCTACCACGGCCCCGGCCAACTCGTCGCCTACCCGATCCTTGATCTCAACGCCCTCAACCTCGGCCTGCACGACTACATGCGATTACTCGAAGACTCGGTGATCGCCGTCTGTGCCCATTTCGGCGTCGAGACGATGCGGGATCCGTCCGCGACCGGGGTCTGGACCGTTCGTGATAGCGCGCCCCACGCCAAAATCGCTGCAATGGGCGTCCGGGTGCGGAAATGGATTTCGATGCACGGGCTCGCGCTCAACGTGACGACCAATCTCGACCATTTTCGCCTCATCGTTCCGTGCGGCCTGGTTGGCCGCTCGGTCACAAGTCTCGAACGCCAGCTGGGATCGAACTGCCCGACCATGGCGGAGGTGAAGCGGATGCTGGGGCAGACGTTGACTGCTTCGATCACGCGTGAGCGAACACGCGCGATTGCGCTCAGAGCGGCGCAGGTCTGACGGTTCTCTCCAAAAAAAAGGGCCGGCGTGTGCCGGCCCTTCGAGGGAACACTCTGATCGAATTACTTGGGCGTACCGGCGGGGGCGGTCGCGGGGGATGGGGCCGGAGCCGGAGTCACGCTCGGAATCGGTCCGGTCGGACCGGACTTCACGTTTTCGAGCTTCAGTTCCTTGACGACATCTTCGGTGATGTCATCAGCAGCCGGGGCCTTGACGACGGGGCGCGCCAGCATTTCCTGGAGCAAGCCGGTGACGTTGTTGCTCGTCAGCTTGTTGTCGGGGAGCTTGGTGCTGATCACATGCGTGTAGCCCTCGCTGTTGGCGATCTGCGTCGTCGATTCGATGACGATGCGGTACGCCTCCTGCAGCTGCGCCGTGTTGAACTGCTCGGCTTCGCTCTGCGCCGTCTGCGAGAGCGACTGCATGTTCTGCGACTTGGCCTGGAACTGCTGAATCAGGGGCTGGGCTTCAGCGCTGTTCTGGAAATCGGGGATCGCGGTGATCTTGGTGCGCAGCTCATCGAGTTCCTTCTGGAGGAGGTCGATCGGAGCACGCAGCGACTTCACCTTTTCTTCGCGCGCCGGCAGGTACCGCTCGCTGGAAGCGAGCTTTTCAACCAGCGTCAGCACATCGGCGGTCGCGATGCGGACCGAATCGGCCTGCATGGTCGCGATATTCGCCGAAGCGCTCGTGCCGAGCCCGCGCCAGCCAAGACCAAGGGCAATCGCCACGCCCACGCCGGAATAGATGAAAAGCCGCTCGATCTTCTTCATGTGAGTTCTCAAAAGTGGTTGTGATGCGCCGTCCTTCTGGAGGGCGCTCAATGTGAACGGCAAGAGGGTAGTAGCCCCGCCGCCTATTTGCCTATTCCGGCCGCGTTTGTGGCCGCCGTTAGGGGACATCCGAGAGCCACAAATAATACACGCAACTCGGTGAAGGGCCAGTACTTGGCCATTGCCCGCCCGCTGCCATTGCCCCAGCCCCGCCGGTATTGACCTGGAGCATGTTGAACTCGGTTCCACCCTTGGGGCCGGCTGCCGCCATCTGGGCACCGAGAGGTAACTCGTCCGCGCTCGCGTACGGCGTGCGCGGGCGAACCGAACCCTCGGGCTGATACTTCACCATCTTCGCGCTCGAAATGTTTGCGAGCTTCTTTGCCTGTTCAAACGAATCGCGCACACCGCCGAGTGAATCGACCAGCCCGAGCGCGAGTGCATCCTTGCCGCTGATGATGCGACCGTCCGTCATGTCGCCGAACTTGGCCATGTCGAGATTCGGACGCCGTTCTTTCACACGCGCTTTGAATCCGTCGTAGAACTGGTCGACCAGATTTTGCAGAATCGCGTACTGGGAATCGCGCATCGGCTCCAGCGGATTGGCAAGATCCTTATTCGGTCCGCTCTTCACGGAGCGCGCCACGATCCCGATCTTCGCAAGCCCGGCGCTGAAGTTGATCGTCGGGATGATCACTCCAATCGATCCGGTGATCGTCGTCGGATGCGCGACGATCGTGTCGCCCGCGAGCGCGATGTAATACCCGCCGCTCGCGGCAACTTCAGCCATCGACACCACCACCGGCTTGCCCGTTTTTTCGCGGAAACGAATGACCTCGTTGTAAACCTCGTCGCTGCCGGTCACGCTGCCGCCGGGGGAATTGACGCGCAGCACCACTGCGCGTACCGCGGCGTCCTTGCCCGCCATTTCGAGACGCGCGACGATGTCGTCCACCGGGTTTCCCGGACGCGAGAACAACCCCGGCTGACCGGCGTCAATGATGAGCCCTTGGATGTCGATCACCGCGACTTTCCACGTCGCCCGATCATCCTCCGCGACGACCGATTCGGTGAGATTCTTTTCGCGCCCGAAGAGTTCGACGCTCAGTGTCACCGGCGTGCAGGCACCGAGGATGAAAACGCCCGCAACCATCGCCAAACTCAACGCACGCAGTTTCTGGTTCATCGGGAGGAAGATATTCGGACTCGGCCGTTCGCACCAGCAGGAATCCGCGATGCCACGCCGAATTCCGAGTGAATGGGAATGTCGTTCCGGGGCGAATTCATATTGAAAAGTCGGACGTTTCTTGTATCCTTTCCCTATCCACGATCGGAAAGGTTTGTTCATGAACTACTTGCGTTTATCCGCAGTCGGAGCCGCCGGTGCGATCGCCCTTCACGGGTTCGCTCAGCCTGTCCACGCACCGTCCGACCGTCTGCGCGAAGATCCGGTCGCGGTCTCAATTTCATCGCTCAACGCGGCCCGGGGCAGCGTCGTTCATCTCCCCCTTTTCCGGGACACTGCATTCGACTTCGAAGTGACGCAGATCGTCCGGCGCGAAACCGGCTTCACCGTTCATGGCAAGATCGTCGGAGAGTCGCTCGGCACGTGCACCATCACAGTCGAAAACGGGATCGTCTCCGGAGGCATCTGGAGCGAGCGCGGCATCTTCGGCCTCACCCCGGGCGCTCCTTCCGATCAATCCGGCGTTGCCATATCAATCGCCGAGCAGTTCCGTCCTGAAACCACCGGACAGTGCTGGAACTTCAATATGAAGGAGTCGCTTCCACCGGGAGTGACGCGCGAGCAATTGACGGCGCGCCCCCATGTACCAACCGGTGTCGCGCAAACCGCCGGATCTTCCGCAACCCAAGGTACCGCCGCGTGCGACTGCTCGGATGATCAATCCATCGTTGATGTCCTCTGCGTCTACACCGCCAAGGCAAAGATCGCCGTCGGTGGCCTCTCCAATCTGCAGTCACGTTTTCAAAATGCGATCGACGCCGCGAACGGCGCGTACACGCTTTCGGGCATCAACACCGGCGGAGCGAACCGACTCGAACTGCGCGTCGCCGGATACGTCGAAACGACGTACGACGAAGTCGCACCCGACTGGATTAATCATCTGCAGCGCATCACGACACCGGGCGATGGCTACATGGATGAAGTGCAGGGCCTGCGCGATCAGTACAAGGCCGACCTTGTTTCGCTCGTGGTCGATGACGCACGCTTCACCGGCGGAGCGGCATGGTGGGCGCTCTGGGATCAGGGGCAGGGGTATTCCTGCATCAACTGGCGTCCGCTCGGCGGCGGCGAACTGCTTCTCGCACACGAAATCGGCCATAATTTCGGATGCGCGCACGATCACGCCAACGACACGTCAGCGCCGACTTCGTATGCGTGGGGCTACAACTTCAGCTACAACGGGCAGACTTACGGCACGATCATGTCGTACCCCGGCACGATCCGCCTTCAGCAGTTTTCCAATCCGTACATGACGCACGCGCCGTCGGGCATGCCGCTCGGTGTGAACGCCGGCCAACCAGGTGCCGCGTTCAACGCGCTCATGATCAAGCAGACTCGATGGACTCTTGCGAGTTTTCGGGATGCCGCGCGAATCAAAGATTGCAACGGCAACGGCGTCGATGACGCGATCGATATCGCCAATGGCACAAGTCAGGATATCAACGGCGATTGCCGCCCGGACGAGTGCGAAGAGCGTCGTTACGTCGATGCGCAGACGCCCGGGCTCTCTGATCATCTCTCGTGGAGCTCTGCCGCGGCAGACCCCACAGAAATGCTCGGTATGGCAAATCTGAATTGCTCGAACATTTCGCAAATCTGGTTTGCGAACGGAACGTATAAGCCAGGCTCGAGCGGCACAGATCGCTACGCGGCGTTTGCACTTCGCTCGGGCCTCGCGTTTTACGGCGGGTTCCAGGGAAAATCGCGCCCCGGTGGCGGTGAAACGCTTCTCTCGCAGCGCGACCCGGTGGCCAACGTCTCGATCATCTCCGGCGAAATCGGAAATCAGGGCGATCCGACCGACAACTCGTACGCGCCGATCAATGCGGTGAACACGAACTCGCACGTCGTGATCGATGGATTCACGATCACCAAGGGATATTCCGACTGGTCTGGTGCTGGGCTGTACATCGAGAACGCATCGCCGACGGTGAGCAACTGCATCTTTACAAACAACCGCTCGGGCTACGGCGGCGCGGTGACGCTGAACGGGACGTGCTCGCCGTTCTTCTCAAACTGCCGCTTCGAGAGCAATATCGCTGTCGGTGGTGGCGGAGCGATTTGGGTCGACGATCCATCAACGCTGGTTGTCGATACGAGCACGTTCACGAACAACACCGCGGCTTGGGGCGGAGCGATCGGTTCGAACAATTCGCACATCGACGTCCGCACCAGTTCGATCACTTCAAATCACGCCAACACGTACAACGGCGGCGCGTTCGACCTGAATGGCGTAACGCTCAGTCTGACAAACTCGCTTGTTGCCAAGAACACGTCGATTCAGGATGGTGGCGGGCTCTGGCTCGCGAACGGCACGAGTGCGACGATCATCAACACCACCGTCGCGAACAATTCCGCAGCGACATACAGCGGCGGTGCCGTGGTGTATTTCGCGAACGCCACGATCAAGAACTCGATTCTCTGGAGCAATACCGGCGGGTTGGCAGGAGTTCAGGACGAGAACCTGATTTCGTACACTTCGCCCGTCGCCGTGAGTTACTCAACCGTGCAGGGTTGGACGGGCTCGTTCGGGGGCACGAACAACAACGGCTCAAATCCGCTCTTTGTCAGCGCTGCGGGTGGCGATTTCTCGCTCTTGGCCGGTTCGCCTGCGATCAACTCCGCGAGCGAAGCGGCACTCTCACCTTCGTTTACTCTGGATCTTGCCGGGCACGTGAGGCGTATCGGAATTCTGGATCGAGGCGCGTACGAGTTCGGCTCGCATTTGCCCTGCCCCGCCGATCTCAACAACGACGGCTTCGTCGAGGATTCGGACTTTGTGATTTTCGCCGCCGCGTACAACATCCTCGACTGTGCCGATCCGACAATGCCGCCGGGATGCCCTGCGGATCTCAACGGCGATGGGTTCGTGGATGATTCGGACTTTGTGGCATTTGCCGCGGCGTACAACGAACTTCTCTGTCCGTGAGGTGCACACGCTCGAACGCGCCCCTCAACCTCGAACGATTCGATGCCGGCGCGGATTGACGCTTGTCGAGTTGATCGTGGTGGTCGCGATCATCCTGATCCTCGCCTGTCTTTTGTTGTGGGCCTTGGCAAAGGTTCGCGCGGCGGTCGAGTCGCTCGGGAAACCGCCCGAACAAAAGCGGCCGGATCCGCCCCCGGATCCACCCAAGGAACCTACAAAGCCGCCCGAAATTGCAAAGTGAGCGGCTACGCCTTGATGAACTCAAGTAGATCGGCGTTCACGCGCTCGTGTTCGGTCGTGCACAGGCCGTGCGGACTTCCCTTGTACACCTTCAACTGCGCGTTCTTGATGAGCTTCGAAGAGAGTGCCGCGGAATCGGCAAACGGCACGATCTGATCGTCATCGCCGTGGATGATGAGCGTGGGGATGTCGATTTTTTTGAGATCCTCGGTGAAGTCGGTTTCCGAGAATGCCGTAATGCAGTCGTACTGCGGCTTGATGCCGCCGAGCATGCCCTGCAGCCAGAACGATTCGCGCACGCCGTCGGAGACTTTCGCGCCCGGGCGATTTGCGCCGTAAAACGGCGTGGCGAGATCCTTGTAGAACTGCGAGCGATCATTCAGCACGCCCTTGCGGATGCCGTCGAAGACATCCATCGGAAGGCCGCCCGGGTTCGCCTCGGTTTTGAGCATGGTCGGGGGGACGGCGCCGATGAGCACGGCCTTTTTCGCACGCTTGGTTCCGTGGCGTCCGAGATAGCGGGCGACTTCGCCGCCTCCGGTCGAGTGGCCGATGTGCACGCAGTCGTTCAGATCGAGTGCCGCGACGACCGCCGCGAGATCGTCGGCGTACGTATTCATTTCGTTGCCATCAAACGTCTGCGTGGAGCGGCCGTGCCCGCGCCGGTCGTGCGCAATGCAGCGGAAACCACGCATGCAGAGGAAGATCATCTGATCATCCCACGCGTCTGCCGTCAGGGGCCAGCCGTGGCTGAAGACGATGGGCTGTCCCTTGCCCCAATCCTTATAGAAGATCTGAGCACCGTCTTTGGCGGTGACAAAAGACGTTGTGCGAGCGGGCTGTGCGCCAGACGCCTGCGCGCCCGATTGCGATGCGGAGGCGAGCGGCACTGCCGCGGCAGCGAGTGCGGCGGTTCCGAGCAGAACATCACGACGAGAGGTGAGCGACATGAAAAATCTCCTGGTGATGCGCAGTGAGCGCGGTAGAACGTAGGCCACAGGCGGTCGCGGGCGCTGAAGTCACTTGTTAAGACTTCTGGGCCGTGTTCCGCTTCGTGAAGATCCGATAGAGCGCGGGAAGAACAAGCAAAGTCAAAAGCGTACTTGAGATCAGGCCTCCGACGACGACCGTCGCAAGCGGGCGCTGCACTTCTGCCCCCGTGCCTCGCGCGATGGCCATCGGGAGAAAACCGAGCGACGCGACCAGCGCGGTCATCAATACAGGTCGCAGACGCGTGAGCGAGCCCTGAATGATCGATTCATCGAGCGTGCGGCCGGTTGCCGCGAGCTGATTGATGAACGTGATCATCACCAATCCGTTCAGGACCGCAACGCCCGAGAGCGCAATGAAGCCGACTGCCGCGGAGATTGAGAACGGCATATCGCGCAGCCAGAGAGAAAGCACGCCGCCGGAAAGCGCGAGCGGAACCGCCGCGAACACGAGCAGCGAGTCCTTCAGATTCTTAAACGTTGCAAAGAGCAAAACGAAGATGAGCGCGAAACACGCCGGCACAACGAGCGACAGCCGCGTTTTAGCCTCGACGAGATTTTCGTACTGCCCGCCCCATGCAAGCCAAAGGCCCGAGGGCAGTGCGAGCGCATCGATCTTCAATCGTGCTTTCGCAACGAACGACCCAAGATCTCGGTTCAGCACATTCGCCTGCACCACGATCCGACGCTTCCCGTTTTCGCGGCTGATCTGGTTCAATCCATCGGCAACTTCCACCCGTGCAATCGCGCTCAGCGGCACAAAAGGAGCAGTGGGGCGGTCCGAAAGCAATCCCCCAGCACGCCTCGCATTCGACGTTTCGCCTCCATGCTCGCGAGGCAGCGAAATCGGCAGGCGCTCGATCTGTTCAATGCTTCCACGCAGAGCATCGGGCAGACGCACGACCACATCAAAACGCCGATCGCCTTCGAAGATCCGTCCGGCTTCTCTGCCGCCGATTGCCGCGGCGATCACATCGTTCACCTCCGCGATGGTGAGTCCGTACCGCGCAAGCGCTTCACGATTGGGAGAAATCGTCAGCACGGGCAATCCTTCGGTCTGCTCGATGCGCGCGTCGGCCGCGCCGGGGACACTGCGAAGTTCTGCGAGCACCGACTTTGCCGCCTTCTGCATCGCCTCGAAATCGTCGCCATAAATCTTGATCGCGACATCGCCGCGCACGCCCGAGATCAATTCGTTGAACCGCATCTGAATCGGCTGCGTGAATTCGTACGCCTGGCCGGGTAACGCGGCAACCCGGGCACGGATGAGTTCGAGCAATGCTTCCTTGCGTCCAGCGGCGGAAACTGCTGCGCTTTCTTCGTCTCTGTGAAGTCCGGCCTTTTGGTTTGCTTCACGCTGCATCGAAGCGGCCGCTCGCAGGGCACTCTCGCTGCGCCAAGTATCACGCGGCTTGAAAATGACAAAAGTGTCCGAAACATTCGGAGGCATCGGATCAGAAGCCAATTCCGCCGTCCCGGTCTTGGAAAAAACGAACGCAACTTCCGGGATGCCCGCAAGCGTTCGCTCGAGATCAAGCTGCATTGCGTGAGACTGGGCAAGGGATGTGCTCGGAATGCGGATCGCGTGCAGCGCCAAGTCCTTTTCATCGAGCGTCGGGACAAACTCCTGCCCCAGCCGCGTAAACAGAACCAGCGAACCCAGAAACACGACGAACGCCGCGCCCGCGACCAGCCAGCGTGCTCGTAGCGCGACTCGCAGCGACGGTTCATACGCAGTCTTCGCCCAGCGGATCGCAAACATTTCCTTTTCGGAGACCGCTCCGCTGATGCAGATCGCCACCATCGCCGGGATGAACGTCAGCGAGAGCACGAAGGCAGCAACCAGCGCGAAGATGACTGTGAACGCCATCGGATGGAACATTTTGCCCTCAACGCCCGTGAGCGCGAGAATCGGAATGTAGACGGTGATGATGATGGCCTGCCCGAACGCCGAGGGCTTCGCGACTTCGGTTGCCGCGAGAAATGTTTCATGCAGTCGTTCCGAGAGCGTGAGCATTCGGCCAGATTCCCGTTGCTTCTCGCCCAATCTCCGGAGCGAATTCTCGACGATGATCACGGCTCCATCGACGATGAGCCCAAAGTCGATCGCCCCGAGCGACATCAAGTTGCCGCTCACGCCCGCCTTCACCATTCCCGTCGCTGTGATCAGCATGGCGAGTGGAATGACGGATGCGCAGATGAGAGCTGCACGCCAATTTCCAAGGAGTAACAACAGCACGACGATGACGAGGATCGCGCCCTCAAACAGGTTGGTCCGAACCGTCGCGATCGTCGCATCCACGAGCTTCGTTCGGTTCAGCACGGTCTTCGCCCGAATCCCCGGAGGCAGCGAACGCTGAATCTCCGTCATCTTCGCGTCGACCGCCGCTGCAACTGCGCGGCTGTTCGCGCCCTGAAGCATGATTGCCGTTCCGATCACGACATCTTCGCCGTTTTCGCTCGCGGCGCCTGTCCGCAATTCGCGCCCGATCCCGATGCCCGTGGCTGCAACGTCCCGCATCAGGATCGGCACGCCTTCGCGCGTGGCGATCGGAATGCGTTCAAGCTCAGCTGCGTCGGTGATGCGTCCTGCGGCGCGAACCAGATACGTCTCACCCCGCTTCTCGATGTACCCCGCCCCGGTGGAAACGTTGTTGTGTTCGAGCGCTTCGATCACATCGCGGAATGAGAGTCCGAACGCGACCAGCTTCATCGGATCGGGCTGGACGTGATATTGCTTGACGTATCCGCCGATCGCGTCGACGCCGGCAACATCCTTCACGGCGCGCAGCTGCGGCCGGATAATCCAGTCCTGCACTTCCCGGAGGTACGACGCAAGCTCGAGATCCGTCGTGAGCACGCGACCTTCGGGCGTGAGGTAGCCATCGGTGCCTTGCCAGCCGGGTTTGCCGACCGTCATTGCCGCGCCCGTGCCGTGCGGATGCTCGTACTCGACGGCGTACATGTAGATTTCACCTAGCCCCGTCGCGATCGGGCCCATCACGATTTCGACACCCGCCGGCAGTGCTCGGTCCGATTCGCGCAAACGCTCACCAACCTGTTGGCGCGCGAAGTAGATGTCGGTTCCGTCGTCGAAGATTGCTGTCACCTGCGAAAAACCGTTCCGAGAGAGTGATCGCGTGCTTTGCAAGCCGGGGATCCCCGCGAGCGAGTTCTCGATGACAAACGTCACCTGCTTTTCGATTTCAAGCGGCGCGAGCGACGGCGCCAGCGCATTGATCTGCACCTGCGTGTTCGTGATGTCCGGCACCGCGTCGATCGGCAAATGGCGCAATTGAAAAATGCCGAGCGCGGCCGCGGCCGCCGTCAGCAGCACGATCATCCACCGGTTCTTGATTGAAATCTGAATGAGAGCGTTGAGCAAAAAAATCTCCGTTCAGAAGCCAGGAAGTGCGTTAGTGGGAGTGCTCGGCCGAACCCTTGCCGAGTTCGGCCTTGAGAATGAACGAACCCGAAGCAACAAACTGCTCGCCGTCGATGAGACCCGAGAGCACTGGCACCATTCCGCCGACAGGCTTGCCGACCCTGATCGCGCGCTTTGCGAATGTTCCCGGTTCGTCTTTAACTGGAACAAAGACGGCGGGCTCGCCTTCCGCCATCTGCACGGCATTTTCGGGAACCGCGAGGATCGGTGCTGCCCCGGTAAGGTTGCGTGCGATCTCCGCGCGTGCAAACGCGCCTGGGCGAGCCGCATGTGCCTGAACAGCCGCTGACGAGACGACGATTCGAGCTTGCGCCGTGCGCGTTGCAGGATTGACCTGCGACGCAATCAACGCGACCGTGCCTTCGATTGGTGCTGCGACATCGAAGCCAAAGTGGACGCGGGCCGGGGCGCCGCGAGAGATCGACACTAAATCCGCCTCTGCGACCTCCGCCAACACCCACAATGTCTGCAACCCGGCCACCGTGAAAAGTGAATCGCGTTCGGGCCCGATCATCTCGCCGACCGCGGCATCACGATCCACTATGACTCCCGCAACCGGCGCCTTCACGCCGTGGCGAGACTGAATCGAGTTTGTTTTCAGCAGCGACTCGACTTCTGAGACGGACATCCCGAAGAGACGCAAACGTTGCTCTGCAGCACGCTGCGCCGCTTCGGCCGATTTGTGCGACGCGAGCGCACCGCTGTATTCGGCTTCGCGCCGCTGGACTTCGTTCAGTGAAATACCTTGCGAGCGGTCGTACAGCGTTTTTGCCCGATCCCACGACAACCTGGCAAGCTCGATCGCGGGCGCCGACAGCTCGAAGGCCGTTCGCTTCTGGAAGAGTTCGGACTGTGCTTCGCCCAGTTCCGCGCTCTCGATCACCGCAAGCACATCGCCCGCCGCGACGGTGTCGCCCACGCGCGCGGGGACTTCAATCACGCGCCCACGCAAAGGTGAGCCGACATGCGCGATGTGATCCGCATCGAACGCCACGCGGGCCGGGGCGCTGACCGATGGCCTCAGCACCAGACTTTGCGCAGCCTCGATTGTCACTCCGTTGGCGGCAATTGCTTCTGGAGTGAGCGTGACTTCGTCTGTATGCTCATCATGCCCGTCGTGATCATCGTGACCGCCCGCATGCGCCGACGCGGGGGCAGGTTCGTTCCGTTTGGAACAGCCGACGATCAGCATGCTGATCAGCACGAGACTCCGAAAGACAGTGGAAAGCATGGAGTTGTTCAATTGGATGACTCCTTGGAATCAGAAGAGAGGTTGACAGTGGGGGATGTGGTGTTCGCAGATGGCGCAGGTCCAACGGAGAGCAACCCGGACGCAAAGCCCGGCCCCCCCGCGGCACGCTGCAGTTGTGCAAGCGACCTCACCACTTCGCGTCGCGTTTCCATCCTGCGAATCTGCGCAATTCGTAAGTCCTGTTCCGCGAGATAAAGCGACGTCGTGTCCGACTGGCCAGATTCAAAGGCATAACGCGCCAGTTCGAGCCGCGAACCTTCGAGCGGAATCAATTCCGAGTCGATGCGAACGAGCGCCGCGTTCGTATCGCGGAGCGTCCGCAGCGCGACACGTGTTTCCTCAACCGCCTTTCGCGAAGCGAGCGTGAACTCGTGCCGGGCTTCCACGATCTGTGCTTTCGCGCGATCACTCCGTGCCTTGCCGGTATCGAAAATCGGAATCGGTGTCGAGATCGATGGGCCCGTAAACCACTTGTCGTCGCGCTGAGAATCGATTCCGACCGAGGCTCCGTCCCAGGCCGACATTCGTGCGATCGAGAGATCGTCACCCAGCGCTGCAAGCCGCCACGAAATCGCCTGGAGTTCCGGTCGGTGCTGAAGGGTCGTCGCGATCCACAGCGGTTCATTCGCCGGCGTTGCGGAAGCCGCCGCAAACGGATCAAGTATCCATTCCGCGGCAGACGAAGGTTCCCCGATGAATCTTGCCAGCCGAAGCCGATGCCGCGCGTCCGCAAGGCGTGCCTCGCTCAGGTCAACGCCGATCTCAGTTCGGCGAGCCCGCAGCGTGACGACGTCGTGCCTCGTGCCTTCGCCTCCTTCGAGCCGGTCTTCTGCCGCCGCTGTTAGCTTGTCGAGAAGCGATAAACGAGATTCCAGCAGCGGAACAAGTTCCGAGGCCGCCTGTGCGTCGGCATATTGAATCTCAATTTGAGCGACGACATCGAGGGCGACGGTCAGAGCATTCGCCGCCGACTCTCGCAATCGATTGTCCGCGGCATCGATCTTCCGGGGCATCTTCAACGCCTCGATGAAGTCCTGCGCCAGCGAGATCTCGAACTGAGGCTTCCCCGGCCCCCACCGGAGAATGAAGTTGAGGACTGGGTTCGGAAGCAACCGTGCCTGATCCGCGTCGGCCGCCGCGATCCGTACGCGAGCAAGCGCCGCCTGCAGCGATGGATCGGTTTCGAGGCCGCGCTTCACCGCCTCGCCCAGCGGCAGCGCAGCAGTCGAAACCGGTTCATCAAGCGGGCCGCCTTCGGTCCGGTACTCGATCATCGCATCGGACTTCGACGCATCGAGAATTCGCGTGATCGGAGAAACATCAGTGGGGGGTGCTTGGCAACCGCCGAGCACGCAAAGTGTGCCCGCCAGCGCCGCTACGCGACCTGAATACCTCATGGAGACACCTATTCGTTAAGAAATTGCTGCGTGCGAACGTGAGAGCGCAAGACAACGCGCCCGGAGCAGGCGCGGCCGATTTGCATTCGTATTGCTACACCTGCATCACGATCGCGCGCAGCACCGAGAGTTGGCCTCGCCGCCGCAGACACACATCGCCCGGATCTATCCACGGAGCGCCCGCAATCGCGAGAGCGACCGGCTCTGCGAGCAATGCAACCGGCAGGTCTGAACTCGGCGCAAACGCCGGCGAAAGTTTGCTGACACGCTCGAGCGTCGTCTGATTCAATTCCATCGCCAGATCGCGGCAGCCGCCCTGCATTCCCAAGCTGGATGCCTCGTCGGCCCACTCACCGGCGCTCGCAGCCGCACAGTCGACCTCGCAGATCGTCTCGCAAGCCGTGTTGCAGTTGGTTTCCAGTCGCACGTGTCCGTGGTCCGAGATGCACAAGACCATCCCCGGACGTAGGAACGCCCCCGCTCCAAAGAGCAGGACGCAGGTCCAGGCGAGAAGATTGTGCATGAAGCGTGTTGCCATCGACCTGAAACGTTAGGAGAGCGCGCCCGCTGAGCGTCGCCGCGCAATTCCTCGGGCCATACACGATGTTTCGAGCGCAGGTTCGGCTCAAAGTGCTCGTCGCCCGATCCACATCTCGGCGTCTTCTTGCATAATCGACGACAACCAAATCAATCTTCCGTGTTCTTACGGAACCAACCCGGGCTCGGAGCGAACCGTTCTCCGTGCCCGCATTGATTTGTGGGGCATCGGGCGTGAAGCGCCCGTTGACAACCCGAAGTTTTTTCCGGCAGGACGCGCGTGCGTTCGATTCGCGGCGGGCAATTGATGCCTCCGTGGTTTCACGGCGTTCTTGTAGAGACCATTGGTCTCTTCCTTTTTCCGCTCCTCCGCGTACCGGAGTTCGAGCGCCCTGCCCACAACCTGTTGCCTCCTCGGCTTGCCTCCTCTCTGTCGCGCCCGGCGATCACGGTTTCCCCGCGCCGGTCGCGATGGTTTCTCCGCACCACTGTGCGGATCGGTGATTCCGTGCGCGGCCCTGGCGCGGGCTGGTGTCTCTCCGCAGGGATGTTGGCGGGCTTTGGGCGGGTGGTCGCGTGGGGGTGTACAAGCAGCAGGTGCAGCGCCCGTGTCGTTCCGGCGCGGGCGCTGTACTTCTGCAGAAGGATGAAAATCCGATGCGAACGCGATTTCGCGGGTTCACGATCGTTGAATTAATCGTCGTCGTGTTGATAGCGGTAATACTGATTGGGATTTGTCTGCCCGTAAGGGGACGAACAACAGGTTGCTCCCGGACCGTCAAGGACGGCACGCAAGTCCGCTCCATTCATCAGAGCATGATTACTTGGGCGGGTCAATGCCAAGACAACTATCCATTTCCCAGCCAAGTAGACCTGAACGACACAATTCCCGGCACCGAAACGAATTTCGGCGCTTCAAGCAGCAAGTACGGGAAAGACCTGCCACGCTTCGTACTCTCGCTTTTGATGTATAACGGATCGTTCGGCCCCGAAATCACCGTCAGTCCTTCAGAAGTCAATCCGGCCGTTGGTGCTGACAACTCGTTCGAATTCAAGAATCCGAGCGCGGTTATTCTGGAAAAACGCTCCAAGGCGATACTCGATCCTGCATTTGCCTGCTATCCCGATGAGATGGGCGGCGATGCGACTATCTCCATAACGGGCCATTTTGCCCGAAAGGCGGGATGCTCATACGCGTTCGTCCCGTTTGTCGGCGCTCGCCGTTCCCTTTGGCAATCAACCTTCGACGCGAGTCAGTGCATCATCGGAAATCGCGGACCTTGGTACAAACTGAATTCTGATGGCACATGGTCGCTCGATCCGTCCGACCGCCGCGGCAAGGGCAACACGCCCGCCACACAGTCCAACACGCTGCTCATTCACGGCGCACGATCAACTTGGGAAGGCAACGTCGCACGCAACGATAACTCAGTTGCGTTCGAAACTCGGCCCGATCCGACAAATCTCGACATCAAGTATGCCGCCGCGGTCCGCAAGATGGGTATCCCTGAATATGACAACATCTTCGCCAACGAAGATGAGGGGGGTGACGGCAAGTCTTACACCCGCGACGACGACCGCATCACGCCCGCCAACTTCGACAAACAAAAGAACAACTACCTCCGCTGCTGGGGAGGCGACGGCAAGGGAAGCAATCTCACGATCGACCCGGTGACGAAGCAGATCACCTCCATCATCGACTTCTGGTACGACTGATTTTTTTCGGAGTCCCCTCCCTGAGGGAGGAGTTGGGGGTGGGTTCAGTTCGCGTTCAATCGCCCGTCGCGAACATGACCGCTGTACCCTCTTCGTGTGCCTTCCCTCATCCACACCCCAGTCCTTCCGCTTGAAGTCGCCGAAGTCCTCGCGCTCAAACCCGGCGAGACCTACGCCGACTGCACCGCAGGTCGTGGCGGCCACGCCGCGCTTCTCGCGACAAGCACGGAGCCAGGCGGTCGCATTGTCCTAAACGACGCCGATGCCTCCAATCTGGAAGCCGCATCCGCTCACGTCACGCAACAACACCCCGGCATCGCCATTCACCGATTTCAGGGCAACTTTGCCCTGCTCCCACGAGACATGGAAGGTGCTGGCCTCCAGGCCGACGCGGTTCTCGCGGACTTTGGCTTCTCCAGCACCCAGATCGAAGACGCCTCGCGGGGCTTTTCATTTATGAGAGCCGGGCCGCTCGACATGCGGTTTGATACCTCCCGGGGCCTCTCTGCCGCGGACCTCGTAAACACCGGCTCCGAACGCGAACTCACGCGGATTCTCCGTGAATATGGCGAGGAACCCGGAGCCTCCCGCATTGCCTCTGCGATCGTTCAAACTCGCAAAACCACCCCGATCCAGACGACCGAAGCCCTCGCGGACCTGATCCGCTCCGTGATTGGCCGACGTCCGGGAAGCGCGACGGATCCGGCGACAAAGTCGTTTCAGGCGTTACGGATTGCCGTGAACGACGAGATCGGAAGCATCGACGCCTTGCTCGCGCAGATCGCCCGTGCCGCACGGGTGGTGGGGGCAGTGTCCGGTAAGGGCGGCGGAGGGGTGGGTTCAGACCGCCTGTGGCTACGGAAGGGAGCCCGGATTGCCTTGCTCACATTTCACAGCCTCGAAGATCGACCCGCGAAGGCTGTGTTTGCCGATATCTGCAAGCAAGGGCTGGCGACGGATCTCGCTCGGGGTGGAATCACCGCTTCGAACGAGGAAATTCGGGCCAATCCGCGAGCGCGTTCCGCGCGGCTCCGTGCGATCAGGTTGAACCCCTGATCAAATCGGGATCGCGGGCGCTCCGCCCGCTACCATGCCCCGCGAGGCAGAGATGCTTCGCGTGAGGGGATTTGGGTTGCCTGTCTCGGCGCAAGGAAGCGCCGGGAGGCACGAAGAGGAGTAGCCGCGGCAGTTCCCGCGGCAGCGATCGAGAGATCGCGCATGCGGAAGGATCCGTCAGACGTGACTCGGGAACTCAAACTCGCATTGATCGTCGGTTTCGCGCTGGTTCTTACGGTCGCCATCCTGGTGAGCGACCACCTTTCGAAGGCGAGAACCGCCACCTTGGCCACCATCGGCAACACGCAGAAGGTCGTTGCGAAGGTGCCGGATGCTCCGATCCGCAGCCTCGACGAGCTCCCGCCCAGCCAGCTTCCTGCCGCGATCGAAGTGACGGCGCCGGTTGCTGCGGCTCCTGAAGCCACGACTCCGGCTCCCGCCGAGACGCTCGCTTCGACAACGGCTCCCGTCGTGATCGGTCAGCAGCAGGCTGGCACCGGCCACGAATCCAAGTTTGGCCCCGGCCGCACGAATGGTTCGCTCAGCGCCTCGATCCGCGAGCACGCGGATGTCTCGTCGGTCAGCCCGACCCTCGGAAGCGCAATGCCGACCGGCGCCACGCCCCAGGACATTGTTCAGAAGGAAGTGAAGAAGACCGAAGGCGGCAAGACCCCGCTGGCCGGAGAGAAGACGTACAAGGTCGCCGATGGCGATTCGCTCTTTGCCATCTCCAAGAAGTTCTACAACGACGGGATGCTCTATAAGAAGCTTGCGGCAGCGAACAAGATCAGCGAGAGCGGCGGTCTGAAGGTCGGTAGCACGATCTCGATCCCGAGCAAAGAGTCGTTGACCGGCAAGCCGGAAGTGATCAAGCCGGACGCAAAGCTCGCTTCGAAGCCCGCGACCACAACGAACCCGGTCTCCGCCAAGGTTGAACCCAAGCCCGATGCCAAGGCCGTCAAGGTCGAAGCGTCCAAGGCCAAGTCGTATCAGGTGCGTCCGGGCGATACGCTGACGAACATCGCGCGTCTCCAGCTGGGCTCGGCTGCTCGCAGCACCGAGATCGCGTCACTGAACAAGATGGATCCGGACGACGATCTGCTCGCCGGCGCCATCCTCAAGCTCCCTTCGCGCTAAATCGGAGGTCGGTGTGAGCGTGCAACAGCCAGGCAGTGGCGGGCTCCTCTTCAAGCTTGGCTTGGTGGTGCTGTCGATCGGCCTGTGCGCACTCTCGATGCTGGTGATGAGGCAGGCGCGTCTGCAGGCGGCACACGAGGTCACGCAGACGCAGCTTCGGATTCAACGCGAGGATGAACAGCTCTGGAAGATGCGGGCGGACATCGCTGGTCTGTCGAATCCGGCCCGCATTCGCGAACTCGCCCAGACCATGGGCCCGATGCACGCGCTGATCAATCCGGTTGAGGTGGCGGCAGGTCCGGCTATCAACGCATCGATTCCGATGGTTGAGAAGTTTCAGCCCTTTAAGGTTCCGACCAAGGCCGATGCGAAGAGTGTGAAGGCGGCAAGTGCGAAGCCCGTCGACCCGAAGAACGCCCCGGCAAAGCCAACGGACAAGCCCGCGGCACCTGGAACCGGCAAACCCCAGTCCAAGCCCGATCCCAAGTCCACTCCGCGTCCCACGGTCTCACCGACGGGCCTCGCGCTAATCCCCGCACCCAAAGTGCGGGATATTGATCGGTAAAACTTCATGGCATCAGAATCGAAGAATCAGGATCGCCGGATCAACACGATCGCGACGGTTGCCGTTGGCGGAATCACGATCCTGCTCTGCCTGCTCCTCGCGCGCGTCGCGCAGCTGCAGTTGAAGCCGCCGGGTGATTTGAAGAAAGAGATGGAGCCGCGCGTAAGCGTGCGCCAGGATCTTCCGATCCGGGGCGACATTCTCGATCGGCGCGGGCGCATTCTTTCGACGACGCGTGTCGGCTATCGCGTCGTGGTCGATCCGACGCAGCTCAAGTTTCTTGATGAGGCAATCGTCAAACTCGCTCGCGCGACGGGGCAGAAGGAAGAAGCGGTCGGAGAGCGGATTCTTGCTCGCGTCAACGAGAACAAGCGACGCGACGACCTTCGCAAGAAGCTCGAGCCGTTTGCGGATGCGGGGGCGAACACCGCGCTCATGGCGGCGCTGCGAAGCGCGTTCGGCTCAGCAATGGGCAAGGGTGATACCGGCGCGCCTGTTGTTGCGAGCGAAGATCAGACACGCCAGCTTGCAAGCGACGCGCTCGACAACGAGCCTCCCGCTCCGGCAGGAACGCTCAAGGCGATTCGCTATCTGCCCATGACGCGGCTGCTCTCTGATGCACAAGTCGAAGCGGTTCGCGGCGCTCACATCAAGGGCGCAATCCTCGAGCGCGTGATGGTTCGTGAATATCCGGGCGGACCGGAAGTCGCTCCGATCGTCGGCCTTGTCGGCTTTGGCCACACCGGCGTGCTCGGCGCCGAAAAGATGCTGAATAAGCGGCTCGCCGGCACCGGCGGCAGTATTTCCTACGTCCGCGACGCCAAGGGCAAGCCGCTCTGGATCGAGCCCGGTCAGGTGAAGCCCGCCGAGGCGGGCGACGACATCCGCCTTTCGATCGACGTTGAGATGCAGCGCATTGCGGTTGAAGAACTCCAGCGCGGCATCACCGACGCGGATTCCGCCGGTGGCCGGCTCATGATTTTCGACCCGCTCACGGGCGAAATTCTCGCGATGGTCGACATCGTGCGCCACGTGCCCGACGCGATTCCGTATCCGTGGGCGAAGGGTCTGCCCCCGCCTCCGGAGGCAGAAGTTCCGGTCGCGGCGACCGGCAAGGGCAAAGCCAAGAAGCCCGTCGTCCGCAAGCCGATCATCGAAGATCACGGTGTGCCGCCGCCGGCGCGATATATCACGATCCAGCGAGAACAAAGCAGTGACGATCTGCCCGCGATGCACCGTAACCGCTGCATCGAAGACATTTACGAACCGGGCTCGACGTTCAAGCCGTTCGTCTGGTCCACGATTACCGAACTCGGGCGCGCGCAAGTCGGCGAGGTTTTCGACACCGAGGGCGGACGCTGGCACACTTCATATGGACGCTACATCGAGGACGTGACGAAGCGTTCCACGATGACCTGGGCCGAAGTGCTGATCAACTCGTCGAACATCGGGATGATCAAGGGCGCCGAACGCCTCAGTTGGAAGGAATTGCACGACGCGGTCGGGCGCTTTGGTTTTGGCAAGCGAACAAACATCGGATTCGCCGGTGAAGCCAGCGGCATCACGACCTCGATGAAAGATTGGAGCAAGTTCAGCCAGACTTCGGTCGCCTACGGACACGAAGTTGCCGTGACTCCGCTGCAGATGGTTCGCGCCTTCAGCGCATTTTGCCGCCCGGGCGAACTGGCGGGCACCCTTCCACAGGTGCGTTTGATCGCTCAGTCCGCAGACGACGTGCGCGGCGCCGTCATCGAACGGGTGCTCCCGGTCAAAATCGCGAATATGACGCGCGAAGTCATGCAGGGCGTCGCGGCAAAGGTTGAGATGAACCTCGCGACCTCCTCGCACGGCAGCGAAGCAGGCTGGAAATACTCAATGTTCGGCAAGTCCGGAACAGCCGAGATTCCGCTCACCCCGCCTCCGGGCAAGAACCTTCGCCGCCCGAAGGGCACAAGCGGCTACTTCGACGACCAGTACAACTCCAGCTTTATCGCCGGTGGCCCTGAAGAAGCGCCAAAGGTGATTGTGCTCTGCGTGATCGACGACCCGGGTCCGGGCCGGATTCGGGTGCGCCAGCATTACGGCTCGTACGTCGCCGGCCCGGTGGTTCGTCGCACGATGGAGCGGGCCCTGAACTACCTCGGTGTGCAGCCGTCACCGACCGAGGCGGTCAAGGGCGAACTCGCCGGCCTGTAACGTTACATGGCAGGATCGGCGTCCCCTGAACGTGGCGTTTGGGCCCGGGAAGGTAGGGGGACATTACCCCCGCTCGCCGATAACGGAATGCAACCAAAAAACCGGAAAATCCGGCAAATGCCGCTTTGCAGAAAGCGGTTACAAGAGTTACGATCTTTGGTGGTGCAGTCGGGCGTTTCCGGGACGCACGAAGTCTGCAGGAATTGTTTGTTTGTCCGCTCGCTCCCGTGGGGTTGTCGAGCGGATGTGTTCACCTCGAGAGGAGAGAAGAGAGATGAAGAGCTTTTTGTTTGCTGCCGCGGCGCTGATGGTTGCTGCCGGTGCCGCTCAGGCTGTGCCGACCGTGTACAACGATGCCCAGAACGACCTGTTTGACAACGGGTTCAGCAATCTGGACATCAAGTCCGTTTCGGTCGACAACGACGCGAACAACGTGTATCTCACCGTTGAGACGCGCGGCTACCAGAACTGGACCAAGTACATGATCTACATGAACACCGGCGCTAGCGATGTGACCGGCACCAACGGTTGGGGCCGCCCCGTGAATCTGACGACCCAGATCGACCACTATGTCGGTTCCTGGGTTGATGCCGGATCCAACAACCAGGAGAACAGGTCTTGGGACGGCTTTAACTGGAACCTCGACGCCACGACTAGCAACGATCAGTCTCAGATCGCTGCGAACAAGGTCACATTCACAATCAGCCGCTCGTTCCTCGGCCTCCTGGGCAACGGCGTGATCCTGTTCGACGTCGCCACCTCGGGCGGCGGCGGCGGCGATCCGGGCGTTGATCACCTCAGCCGCAACGATCCGGCCACGACGGATTGGAGCGTCCCCTCGACCTCCGGCAACTTCCTCGCTTACACCCTGCAGGTTCCGACCCCCGGCAGCCTTGCGCTGATCGGCATGGGTGGCTTGCTCGCTGCTCGCCGTCGCCGCTAAGGCACGTTTGGCAGGAATTTAGAGTTTTCGCAAGCCCCGGCAACCCGCCGGGGCTTGTCTTTTTGGCCTGAACTAGTCCGGTGAACAATCCGGGCGCGAAGTCGCTACATTCTGCGGCCCATTTGACCGTCGCCCTGTTCGCTGGAGACCCTTTGTGCCCCCGATGATCGAAACGATCAACCTGACCAAGAAGTACGGCGAGTTGATCGCGCTGAACAATCTGAATCTGACGATCAACGAGGGTGACTGCTTCGGGTTCATCGGCCCCAACGGCGCGGGGAAGACCACCACCATAAAAATCCTCGCGACTCTGCTCAAGCCGAGCAGCGGCCAGGCGAACGTTGCGGGGCTGACGATCGGTTACCAGAACCGCCAGATTCGCCCGCTCATCGGGTACGTGCCCGACTTCATGGGCGCGTACGAAGACATGGTCGTGACGGAGTATCTTGAGTTCTTCGCGGCGTCCTACGGCATTCACGGCGGGCAGCGCATCAAGACCGTGAAGGACGTGCTTGAACTCACCGATCTGACCTACAAAGCCGATGCGGAAGTGAACAGTCTGAGCCGCGGCATGCAGCAGCGGCTGAGCGTCGCGCGGGTGCTTTTGCACGACCCAAAAGTGCTGCTGATGGATGAGCCCGCGAGCGGACTTGATCCTCGGGCGCGCATCGAGATGCGCGAGCTTCTCAAAGAACTCCGCCGGATGGGCAAGACGATCCTGATTTCGAGCCACATCCTCCCCGAGCTTGCCGAACTCTGCAACGTCGTCGGGATCATCGAGCGCGGGCAGCTTCTCTTCAGCGGCACGGTCGACGAGATCGTTCGCCGCGCGAAAATGGGGCATGTCTTGCACGTCGGCGTGACGGACCGGGTCGAAGAAGCCGCAAAGGTGATCGCGGCAATGCCGGGCGTGAAAAAGGTCTCGCTCGCGGACGCAGAATCCCCCGGCGCGGCAGTCAATGGCGCGGGCGGCGCGAAGAGTAACGGGCACGCCGTGAAGATGATCGTCGCGGATTTCGACGCGGCGGGCGGGCGAAATTACACCGACATCCCCAACGTCCTGATCAACCAGGGATTCCGGATCACCAAGTTCACGGAAGAGCCGGTGAACCTCGAGACAGCGTTTATGCGATTGACCAAAGGGTTGGTGCAGTAGAGAAACAATGGAACCGGACCGATTGACGCCGGCGACATCGAGTGAATTCGTTCCTGTTTGTCCCGATTGTCATTATCAATTGAGCGGACTTCCGGACGGGCGATGTCCGGAGTGCGGACTTCTGTTCGAATTTGAAACGCTGCTGCGACGCCATCAGGCGTTGACAGCCTTGCGGATTGAAAAATCGAAGCATCGAAAGGGCAAGCTCTTTCAATGGTCGCTAATCGTCGGCTTCACGGTGCTGATCTTTGGTTTCGCTAATGGATTGCTGCCTCTCTATTCGGCCGTCACGTTTCTGATCTGCTTTGTAAGCTGGACAGGGGTACTGCTGCTTTGGACACTGCGGCTCAAGAAGAACTGGTACTTGACGGCCCATCGGCTGCTCGCGTTTGCGCTGCCCCTTGTGATCATGATGGCGATCGCGGGTGCCGCGCCGCACCGAGTCTGGAGCGTTCCGCTCTTGATCGTGGCGCTGATCATTGTGTGTTTTCTTGCGCTTCGAGAATCGCCACTGGTGAGTTCGATCCTTCTGGTCACGCTCTTGAGTGTGCCGATGTCGATGTTGGGACTTGCGATTTTGATCCATGCCTGGGAGGTTCAGCGATCCGGGGCGGGCTGGACTGAATTGGACAAACCAACGCCCGACGGGTGGAAACCGATGTTGGCGATCGAAGCGCAGCAAGTGGGCCGTGGGATGGTCGTCGGAGCTGTCGCACTCGTGGCCGTGGTCGCCCTCTTTGCGAGACGCGCTCTTGTTCGATTGCGACGATTGGGACGGGACAACAAGGACTGGAGAAACGTCTGGCGGGAGTACGCGTGAAGAATCGGCCGATTGCTAGACGCAGTCCTGCCGAGACTCACGTAAAGATTGTCTTTGAGGGAGTACGCTCGGAGCCATGATCAACACCGTTTTCTTGGATGCGCACGATGCGGTCGATTACGTCGCTCTTCGCCGCGAGATGCTCGCCGATTCGCCGTGGTCGTTTCTCGCCAGCCCGGAGCAGGATCGAGGCTGCGATGTTGAGAAGGTTCGCGCTTCACTGGGTCGAGTCGACGCCGCGATCATCGGGGTGCGCGAAAATGGAATACTGCTGGCTGTCGCGGGCGCGACCCGGGAAGAGGCTCTCAAGCGCAGGCATATCGCTGTCATCTGGGGCGTCTATGTGACCCCAGTCGCTCGTGGACGGGGGCTTGCACGCGCTGTCGTCGCGCGCGCGATCGAGGTTGCGCGGCAGTGGCCCGGAATCGGCGCGATCCAACTCGCCGTGAATGCCAACGCGCCCAAGGCCCGAAAGCTGTACGAGTCCCTCGGATTCAAGGAGTGGGGCTACGAGCCGGATGCGGTGCGGATCGATGGAACGTCGTACGGCGAGCACCACATGGCGATCCAGTTCGAGCGGAAGTGAAACACAGCACCAGCGCGGTGAGCGCCGCTGGCGGCCTGGCACAGCGGCGCATCGAAAGGTTTCGGCAAGTTCGCGAACATACGAAATAAAATGACGCATTGTGGCGGCGTTGGAACCAAGATCCCACTGTTTGTGAACGAAGGCACCCGACCGACATTGCTTACTGCTGCACCGCGTCAATCTCCGTGGGCAATCTGGAGCCAATCACAAATCGCAGCACGTTTGGACGCCAATATGACTTTGATGTGTTGCTTCGCACCAGAATTCCAACGATGACGAGGCATTCGGTGCTTTTGTCGTAATATGCAATCGGTCCGCCCGACATTCCATTCAACGAGAGAGTTGTCTCGCACCTGAACCGGATCGGTTCGCCCGGCTCGAGGTCGTGCACCGTGAGCCCGTGGATGATTGCCGCGGTGAGGGGTAGCGACTCGGTCGATTCGAGTTCCGCGGCGTAGACGAAACCGAAGCCGTAAAGCGTGGTTCCCGAGGGAATTCTTGCGTTGCCGTCGAATCGGAGCCGTGCACGCATCGGATTCGCGAGCCTGCGCTGGATCGAGTTTGGATCGCCGAAAGCAAATGCACCTGTGTCAAAGCGGGGGCGGAACAAGAGCCAGTCCGCCGGTGGAAGCCCGTCGCTGCGCCGCAGAACATCTGCCTCCACAAAGAGCCCATCGACATTGAGGAGCGGGCGGGTGTCAGCTTTCCATTCGGAGTCGATTACGTGGGAGGCCGTAAGCATGCTGCCACCGGAAAGAAGCTCGCCGTGCCCCAGCCGTTCGCGCGCATGCCTGTCAACTTGCCGCGAGAGTCGGTATCGCGATGCACGACGAACGCCGGAGTTGCGAGCGCGGGCGCAAATTGGCGGATGGAATCAGGAATCTCAGCCGCGGCGGTTTCGCGTATTGCGATGGTGTTGGACGTTGAGCACCCGATTGAGGGCGCAAGATTCATCGCGAGTAGCGCGACTTTCAGCAGTGATCGCGTCAGATGAAGCGTCATTTAACAATCACACATCAAGGATTCAGGCGGCATGTCAATACTCCTCTCATTACTTGTGGAGGGTATCGAAATGCGAGAAGGACTCCGGGGCGGCTTGGCAGCATTGGCAGCGTGGAAACTGGGCGGGGGATTGATCTCGACGATACTGATTTTCCTGCTGTTGTATTGGCTGCTGGGGAGATTCTAGATTCATAACGAGTGCGGATGCGGGACCCGCCGGTGGTGCGGAGGGGATGGTTTTCCGAAAAACCGAGTCGAGGAGGAGAAAAGCCGTCCGCGCTGAAAAGCGGGGACGGCTTTTTTAGTATCAGGCGCTTCACCGTGGTGAGAGTTGCATGCCGCCCTGGGGCCGGGCTGCCAATGCCGGAGATGTCTGCAGGACGCAGCCAAGGCGTTTGGACGCTCCCCCCAGCACCCGGAAACGGTGCACCCTTCCAGTCGCCGTTCGGTAGAATTGAGGCCACAGTCGTTGGCAATCCATTCCGGGCGCCCACCGGGAACTTGGGCGGGAGAACGTCGATGAAATTGAAAGCGTGTTCGCTGGTCCAGGGAGCGCTCGGCGCGATGTTTGTTGCCGGGTTGGCGATGCCTTTGGCGGCGCTGGCCGGCGGAGAAATGCCCGCTGCGCCCGCGACAAAGCAGCAGCCGGTAAAGGACGACGTCTTTGGCATCGAGTTCGTCGACAACTACCGCTGGCTCGAAGGCGACAACAGCGACCCGAAGAACATGGGCAAGGAGACGCCGGAGGTCGCGGCATGGACCGACGCGCAGAACGCATACACGCGAACTGTGCTCGACGGACTACCGGGCCGCAAAGCGGTTGAAGAGAAGATTCGTCCCTTGATGGAAGTCGGATCGATTTCGTCGCCCACGATGCGCGGCAATCGCTACTTCTTCAGCAAGCGAGAAGCAAGCCAGAACCAGCCGCTGGTCTATTACCGCGATGGCTACAAGGGCGAGACCAAGCTGATTCTCGATCCGGCGACGATCGATCCGAGCGGATTGGTCACGATCACGTGGTATGTGCCGAGCCTGGACGGCAAGAGCCTTGCGTATGGCACGTATCGCGCGGGCGATGAGAACGCGACGCTGCACATCATCGATGTCGATAGCGGCAAGAAGAGCGAGTTCAATATCCCGAGCAAGGTGAGCAGCGTGAGCTGGCTTCCGGACGGCTCGGGACTTGTTTATCGCAATCTCGCCGATTCGAACAACCCGTACAGCGGGCAGGTGATGTTCATTGGCATGGATCAGGATCTGAGCAAGGCTCAGACGATCATGAAGCAGTTCACGAAGGAAGAAAACGCCAAGCTGGCGACGACGTACGGCCCGGGAGGCGGGCTTGATCGCGACGGCAAGTGGCTGCAATTGAGCTACTCGACCGATACCCGCAA
This sequence comes from Phycisphaerales bacterium, assembly GCA_050730655.1. GTDB lineage: Bacteria > Planctomycetota > Phycisphaerae > Phycisphaerales > UBA1924 > JAFEBO01. Next base: position 17,994 of record JBOHNL010000013.1, on the reverse strand, counting down.
CAACGATTTGTGGGTTGCCGATTTCGAACAGTTCAAGAAGACCGGCAAGGTCAACCGCGTCGACATCATGGTCGGCGAGAAGGCATCTGCGGGTGGCGACATCGTCGGCGACACGATGTTCCTGACGACGACGCTTGATGCGCCGAACGGGCGCGTCTACGCGATCGATCTCAAGAATCCGGATCGCAAGAACTGGAAAGAGATCATTCCGGAGCGCAAGGACGCGAATCTCACGGGCGTGAGCGTCTCGAAGAACCGCCTTGCCGCGACGTATCTCAAGAACGCGAGCAGCTCGATCGAGATCTTTGACTTTGCCGGCAAGCCGACGGGCACGCTCAAGCTTCCCGGCATCGGCAGTGCAGGAATCGCCACCGAAGAGGATCGCGACGAGGCGTATCTCTCGTTCAGCAGTTACAACTACCCGACCAGCATTTTCCGCGTTGATCTGACCAAGCCGGATGCGCAGCCGGAACTCTGGGAGCGGCCGCAGGTACCGGTTGATCCGAGCACGGTCGAAGTGAAGCAGGAATGGTTCAGCTCTTCGGGCGGCGCACGCATCCCGATGTTCATCATCCACAAGAAGGGCCTGAAACTCGACGGCAATAACCCGACGATCCTCTATGGATACGGCGGTTTCATGCAGTCGATGACGCCTGGCTTCAGTGCGACGAACTTCCAATGGTTCGATGCGGGCGGCGTGTACGCCGTCGCCAACTTGCGCGGCGGTGGCGAGTTCGGCACGGCCTGGCACGAGGCCGGCAAGTTGAATCAGAAGCAGAACACCTGGGATGACTTCCAGGCCGCGGCAGAGCATCTGATCAACAGCAACTACACCAATCCCAAGAAGCTCGCGGTCATGGGCGGCTCGCAGGGCGGCCTGCTTGTTGGCTCCTTCGTGACGCAGCGTCCTGATCTGTGCAAGGCGGCGCTCTGCCTTGTGCCGCTGAACGACATGATCCGCTATCAGAACTTCCTGATGGCCCGCTACTGGGTTCCCGAATACGGCAGCGCCGAGAATAAGGACCAGTTCGAGTTCATTCGCAAGTACTCGCCGTACCAGAATGTGAAGAAGGGAACGGCTTATCCGGCCGTGCTTGTCACAGCCGGCGAGCATGATGCTCGCGTCCACCCGCTCCACGCACGCAAATTTGTCGCGGCACTCCGCGATGCCACCAGCAGCGGTCTTCCGATTTTCTACTGGGGCGACAAGGAAGCCGGGCACGGACAGGGCAAGCCGCTCAACCTCCGCATGCGCGATCTGGTCGATCAGCGGATGTTCCTGATGTGGCAACTCGGCATGCTCGAAGGCAAGAACTGATCGCCCGAGTTTTCCCGATTCGGCCCTTGAGCAGGCCTCAAAGCGGCTGAGCAAAATGCATGATTTGCGGGGCCGGATTCGTCCGGCCCCGTTTCTTTTTGGCGATTCCTGAAAATGGGGGATGGACCGTAGAGGCACTTGCCGGTATGGTCGATGGCTCGTGATCGGGGTTTTTCTGGCCATTTCGATTCTGGTGCACGCCGCGGCGGAGCTGCTGGGCGCTGATTCTGCTGCGCACAGCAAAAAGCCGTTGCCGCCGTCCATCGTCGTGCCCGTGATGATGTATCACCATGTGCGCGAGCCGGGACCGGGATTGGCGGATGCCTCGTCGCTGCGCTTCGCGGTCTCGCCGGTCGAGTTCGAAAAGCAGCTCGACTATCTCAAGCAGAACGGATACACCACGATCGATACGCGCATGCTCGAGCATGCGATGCGCACTGGTCATCCCCTTCCAGAAAAGTCGGTGATGCTCACGTTTGACGACGGGTGGGAGACGCAATACATGATCGCGTATCCGTCGCTCAAGGCCCGCGGCATGGTGGGAGTTTTCTTCGTTCACACCGGTGCTCTCAAGGATGAGCCCGGCGCGTCGATGTCATGGGATGATGTCTGCCAGATGGAAGACGACGGCATGGACATCGAGAGCCACACCATTTCGCATCCGTCGCTGCCGAGCATCACGCCTGAGGCACTGCAGCGCGAATTGACCGAGTCGCGGGCGCTGCTCGAATCACGGCTCGGGCGGCCGGTGACGGCACTGGCGTATCCGTTTGGCGACTTCACCGAACGCGAGATCGACGCAGCTCAGCGCGCGGGGTATCGACTCGCGTTCTCAACCGAAGTCGGACTTCTGCAGAGATTGGATCAGCCGCTCGAAATTCACCGCACGATCGTGACGTTTGCCGATACGACAGACGACTTTGCGATCAAGCTGAACGAACGCGATGGCGGACGAGCTCTGCTCGACTATCGACAGTCGATCGTGCCGGCGGTTCGAGCGGCGAGAGCGCAGTGAGATTCAATTTCGGAATGCGGAATGCGGAATGCGGAATGCGAAACTGTGCCGCCAGTTGCGACACGCACGTGTCGTGCGATCCCATCTGTATTTTTTTTGAACCTGAGAGCTGACGGCTTTCCCTTAGTGCCTTCTGGTGTACTGCAAAAACCACTTGCCCAAATCGTAATTCCGATACGCCGGATCCCACGAGTTGTGATCCGCATCGGGGAGCAGCGTGATCTTGATCGGCACCAGATTCTCCATCCCGATCTGGCGCTGCTGGACGGCGTTCACGATCTCGGTCGTCTGCTCCGGGGGTACGGCGGTGTCCTTAAGCCCGTGGAACGCCCAGATCGGCAGATCCTTCACTCGGATGGCAATTGACTGAGGCAGGAACTCGTCACCCATTTTGCGGTAGTAGCCGCAGATCGGGACGAGGGCCGCCCACTTGTCTGGGTAGAGCGCACCAAACGCCCACGTTCCGGCGCCGCCCTGAGAGAGGCCGGTGAGATAAAGCCGATCCGGATCGACGTTGTACTCGGCCTGCGTCTTGGCGAGGATGTCGAGCACCAGTTGCTTGTGATCGATCCACTGGCTCTGCATATCGGGTTTCTGCGGGAAGACCGCGATGAACGGCCATGCGTCGCGGTTCAGCAGGATTGCGCTGCCGAGCCCGACGGCGACCTGCTTCTGGCCGTCAGTGCCGGATTCGCCACTGCCGTGCAGAAAGAGAATTGTCGGTGTGGGTTTGGCGGGGTCGTAGCCGCGCGGGATGTAAACGGCGTAGAGGCGCTTGCCCCCGGGACCTGCATCGTGAACCTCGATTTCCTTGAACACAAATCCTTCGGTGGCCATTGGGAACTCTTTGGCGGGGGCGGAGGCATCCGAGACGCCGGCAGCCTGGTGGTGGCTGCAGGCAGCGAGCAGGAGAGTGAAGGCAGCGAGAAAAATGATTCGCATGGATCGGGGCCCCTGAGTGGCGAGGGATGCAGAGTAGCCGATCAGGGCGGGTACTTGCATGACGTTTGTCCCTGCGTGTTTCATGAATCATGAAACAGTGGAAGAGAGCACGCGCCACGTCGGGAGAGCGAACAGCAATTGGCGATACGCTTGCGAATCGCGGGCATCTGACCACATTGGAGGCGAGCATGGCTGGTGCGTGGACAATCCGGCGTTGCACATCGCTTGACGACGCCAACGTTTCAGACCTCGCCGACGTGCTCACAGACTGTGTTGAGCGTGGCGCGTCGGTCGGGTTCATGTCGCCGCTCAGTCGCGAGAGAGCTGTTGAATTCTGGCGGAAGATCGCCATTGCAGTCGAATCCGGTGAGCGGGCGATTCTGGTCGCGGAAGACAGCAAAGGCGTCTGCGGCACGGTCCAACTCGTGCTCGACCTGCCCGACAATCAGCCTCATCGCGCGGATCTCGTCAAAATGCTCGTGCACAGCCGGGCGCGAAGGCAAGGATTGGGCGCTGCGCTGATGCGTGCCGCGGAAGCGACGGCGCGCGAGTGTGGCAGAACTCTGCTTGTGCTCGACGCCGTCACCGGAGGTGACGCGGCACGTCTCTATGAGCGGCTGGAGTGGACGAAGGTGGGGGATGTCCCGGGCTTTGCGCTCTATCCGGACGGCGCGGTCTGCAGCTCGACGTACTACTACCGCGATTTGAGGTGAATATGTCCGAACGAGTCGCTGTCAAACCGTCCATTCTCGAGTGCATTGGTTCGACGTCGCTGGTGGAACTGCGTTCCATCGTTCCGCGAAGCGGCGCACGGATTTTGCTCAAGATCGAGAGCGAAAATCCCACCGGCAGCATGAAAGACCGCATGGCGCTCGCGATGATCGAGGGTGCTGAGCGCGATGGGAAGTTGAAGCCCGGCCAGCTCGTGGTGGAGTACACCGGTGGTAGCACCGGTGTCTCGCTTGCGCTTGTGTGTGCCGCGAAGAAGTATCCGCTGCACATTGTCTCGTCCGATGCTTTCAGCAAACAGAAGCTCGATCACATGCGGGCTCTCGGCGCGGAACTCACGATCATCAAGAGCATCGATGGAGGCATGAGCGCGGCACTTGTTCACGAGATGAGCGAAGCGGCACGAAAGATCTCCGAAAGCACCGGGGCGTTTCAAACCGACCAGTTCAAGAATCGCGATCAGCCTCTTGCGTACCACAAGATGGCTGATGAAATCCTTGAGCAGACCGGAGGCAAGGTCGATGCGTTTGTGCAAAGCGTCGGTACGTCCGGATCGATCCGCGGCAACGCCGAACGCTTCCACGCAAAGAATCCAAAGACGCAAATTATCGCAGTTGAGCCAAGCGAATCAGCGGTGCTCTCTGGAAAACCAACCGGCTCGCACAAGATCGAAGGAATCGGTGCCGGTTTCGTCGCGCCTCTCTGGGATCCAAACTTGGTCAATGCGATCGAAATGGTTTCGACCGATGAAGCGAAATCGATGGCGCGCCGACTCGCGCGCGAAGAAGCGATCATGGGAGGTACATCGACGGGCTGCAATCTCGTCGCCGCTTTGCGCGTTGCCGAGCGCCTCACTGCAGGTGCGACGGTTGTCACGGTGATGTGCGATGCGGGCATGAAGTACCTCAGCACCGACCTCTACGCGATTTCGTAAGGGCGATGCCCGCTCGTTCGTTTTTCCACAATCGAATTCGTTTGTCCACAATGACTTACAGAAAACCGCCTTCCGCTCAAACCCCAAACATTGACAAGGATGTTCGGGGTCGGTACGCTGTCGTCGGACAGGCTCGCGTCCGACGCCGCCCCTGTCTCTCGTGCTGCGAAACAAGTATTTTCGCAACCGAGCACTGCGTCGGACCGACCTTTGGGCCCGTGCCTGCCACTTGGCATGTGCGGCCCCCCGAAGGCCAACCCGCCTGAGGCGGGAGATTGGGTTTCGCATGGCCGTGGCAGAAATGAAGGAAATGAAGGGTGACGGACGGGGTGAGGCCAAGGGCGAGGGAAGAGACGGGCGTGGCGGGGAGACGGGTCGTGGGGACGATCGTCAAAAGAAGAAGGCTCTGGACCTCGCGCTCGGGCAGATCGAGAAGGCGTTCGGTAAGGGCGCCGTCATGCGGATGGACGAAACCGCATACTTGAACATTCCGGGTATCTCGACGGGTTCCATCTCCCTCGATATCGCGCTTGGTGGCAAGGGCATTCCGCGTGGACGCATTGTCGAAGTCTTCGGCCCGGAATCATCCGGTAAGACGACATTGGCTCTGACGATCGCGGCACACGCTCAGAAAGACGGCGGCGTCGCGGCGTTCATCGACGCGGAACACGCGCTCGATCCGTCGTGGGCTCGTCGTATCGGCGTCAACATCGATGATCTCCTGGTCAGCCAGCCCGATTCGGGCGAACAGGCGCTTGAGATTTGCGAACTGCTTGTCCGCTCGAACGCGGTTGATCTGATCGTGATCGACTCGGTCGCGGCCTTGATTCCGAAGGCGGAAATCGAAGGCGAGATGGGCGATGCCACGATGGGCCTGCAGGCCCGGCTCATGAGCCAGGCGATGCGGAAATTGACGGGCGTGATCGCTCGCAGCAATTGCACCGTGGTCTTCATCAACCAGATCCGCGAGAAGATCGGCGTGATGTTCGGAAGCCCCGAAACCACGACCGGCGGCCGCGCTCTGAAGTTCTACGCGTCGGTGCGTATCGATGTGCGTCGTACGGGTGCGATCAAGGAAGGCGACGTGACCGTGGGCAGCCGCACGCGGGCCCGCGTTGTGAAGAACAAGGTCGCGCCACCCTTCCGCGACGCCGAATTCGACATCATGTACACCGAGGGCATTTCGCTCGCGGGCGATCTGCTCGACATGGCGGTCGACAGCAAGGTGATCAACAAGGCGGGCGCGTGGTTCAGCTACGGCGAAGTGCGCATGGGCCAAGGCCGCGAACAGGCCCGCGCCATGCTCAAGGAAAACGCCGAAATGTTCAAGGAAGTCCGCACGAAGGTGCTCGACATCCGCGGCGCGCACCCGGTGAACGGGCGCCCGGCGGGGGCTGTGTCGGGTGATGCCGATGCGGATGCGGAAGAAGAGGAATAAAAGTCGACTAATCCTCGTGATTTACACACGCCCAGTCATTTGCGACTGGGCGTTTTGTTGAAAGTACCCACGCTTGGGCAGCATGAACCCACAAGCTTAATGCCCACTTCGAAAGCGGCCGGTCGCGGGACTGGAATACATCGAGGGAGGAACGCGAATGCTCGGATCGTTCGGTGCATTCTGGGGGTTGTGTCCCGGTTCACATGATTTGGATGTCGCGACCGCCAATCCCAGGAACACGGCGGTAACGACAGTTCCAGCAACGGCGGCCGTTCGCACGTTCGATGGAGGTCCGCTGGATGGATAGTGACCTCGTTGCACCCGTACCCCAGCCGAACCCTAGCCCTGACGCGGGATTTCGATCCACTGCGTCGGCGTATGCCGCACGATCGCGCCGGTGCTTGAGTAGATGATCTGCTCGGCCACATTCGTGCAGTGATCGGCAACCAGTTCACACTGGCTCGCGACCTCAAGCAGCAGGAACGCGAACTCGATGGTCATCTGCCCCTTGGCGATCTGCTGTTCGCCGTCGCGGATGATCGCGTCTTTGAACGCCGTCACACAGTGCTGGCTTTGAAGCACCACCTTGGCGAGCGGGGCGTCCATTCGCGCGAAGGCGGTTGTGGTGTCGCGGAGAATTCCGATGACGCTGTTCGCCATCATGCGGAAGGTTGCCGGGAATGCACGCGTCGCTGACGCGGAATTCGCCATCGGCTTCACCAAGTCAGAAAGATCGACCGCAACGTCCGCGACGCGCTCGAGTTCGTTGTTGACCTTCACAATCGTCAGCACGCGCCGGAGATCGCTCTCGCCCAGGCTCGCGCCCTCGTTGGTCGCGTCGTTCAGGAGCGCCACGCACGCCTTTTCGATCGCCACATCCGAGGCGTCGATCGCGTCATCGTCGCTGTTCACCTTCGCGGCCTTGACGCCGTCGCGGGTGAAGAAAGCGTCGAGAGCGAGCTCGAGCAAAGCCTGAACACGCCGCCCCTGGGCTTCAAGGTCGGTGGAGAGCTGCGTGATGCGTTTGGTGAAGTCTTGGGGCATAACAGCGGTGGATCGTGCCGCACAACCATACCACGCAGATTGAACCCTCGCTCGGACTCGCTTACGCTGGTTTTCTGCCGCGGCAGCGGCGGGCGGGCTTCAGGCCCTTTTCCTCAGCAGCGAACTCCGGAGCACGCCATGTCCTTTGAAATCCAGTCCGTCAAGGCCCGCCAAGTTCTCGATTCCCGCGGCAACCCCACGCTCGAAGTCGATGTCACGCTCGATTCGGGCTACATCGGCCGCGCCGCGGTGCCATCGGGCGCATCCACCGGCGAGAACGAAGCGGTCGAGCTTCGCGACGATGACAAGAGCCGCTACCTCGGCAAGGGCGTTTCAAAGGCCGTCAATAACGTGAACGGCTTCCTTGCTCCCGAACTGCTCGGCATGGACGCGACGCACCAAGAGTCGATCGACAAGCTGATGAATCAAATCGACGGCACGCCGAATAAGGGCCGCATGGGCGCGAACGCGATTCTGGGCGTTTCGCTCGCCGTCGCAAAGGCTGCGGCCGCCGCTTCGGGATTGCCCCTCTATCGCTACATCGGTGGAAGCAGCGCGAAGACTTTGCCGGTCCCGATGCTGAATGTCCTCAACGGCGGCAAGCACGCCGACAGCACCGTCGACTTCCAGGAATTCATGGTGCAGCCGTGGGGCTTTGACACATTCGAAGAAGGCATGCGCGCCGGTGTCGAGATCTACCACAGCCTCAAGAAGGTGCTCCACGCCAAAGGCCTTTCGACGGCCGTCGGTGATGAAGGCGGCTTTGCCCCGAACCTCAAGAACAACGAGGAGGCCCTGAAACTGCTCGAAGAAGCCACCGGCAAAGCCGGGTACAAGTGGGGGGAGCAGATATTCGTTGCCCTCGATCCTGCCGCGAGCGAGTGCTGGAACGAAGCGAAGGAAGAAGGCAAGCAGGGCTACAAGTTCTTCAAGAGCACGAAGGAAGTCGTGACCAGCGATCACATGATCCAGATGTGGGCCGACTGGTGCTCGAAGTATCCGATCCGCTCGATCGAAGACGGCCTTGCCGAAAACGACTGGGCGGGATGGAAGAAGCTGACCGAGAAGCTCGGTTCAAAGGTTCAGATCGTCGGCGACGATCTCTTCGTCACCAACAAGAAGTTCCTTCAGCGCGGCATCGACGAGAAGTGCGGCAACGCGATCCTCGTGAAGGTGAATCAGATCGGCACCCTCAGCGAGACGATGGAAGCCGTCGGCCTCGCCATGCGGAACCGCTACGCAGCTGTGATGAGCCACCGCTCGGGCGAAACAGAAGATGCGACCATCGCAGACCTTGCGGTCGCGACGAACTGCGGCCAGATCAAGACCGGCGCGCCGTGCCGCAGCGATCGCAACGCGAAGTACAACCAGTTGCTCCGCATCGCGGAAGAGCTGGGTGATAGCGCGGTGTATGGCAAGAGCACGTGGTGGCGGTAATTCGGTCGGGGCGGCACAGAGGAAAGCATTGGCAATTAGCGGCAGAAATGTTATGCGATCGTAAACTTCTGCGGCGATTCGACGTAATACCTGCAAGCGCGTTCGTTGCGGTCGACTGTGAATAGCAGGAGGCGGCGTGCTTTATTTCCTGAAGAGACATCCGGTGCCCATCTCGGCTTGGTTTGAGCACTGCCTTGTCTTGACATATTCGTTTCCTGAAGAAGCGCTCCGCCCGCTGCTTCCGCCGGGACTGGCTGTTGACACGTGGAATGGAAGTGGTTTCGTCGCGATTGCGATGGTTCAAACGAAGAATCTGCGACCCTCGGGATTGCCACCTTCCCTCGGCTGCGATTTTTTCCTGACGGGCTATCGGATTTTTTCGCGATACAAAACGCTTGAGGGCCGAACGCTGCGGGGGCTCCGCATTCTGCGCAGCGACACCGACAGCTGGCGAATGGTTTTGGGAGGCAACCTGCTCACGCACTATCACTATCGGAAGTGCTCCGCGCGCGTCGAGCAGCAAAACGGATCGCTCCTTGTTCAGGTTGAAACTCGTGATCGCGAGGCGGACGTGATCGTCGAGGCCGATATTCAGGCTGAAGCGGACTTGCCTGAGGGAAGCATTTTCTCGAATTGGTCCGAGGCTCGCCGGTTTGCGGGCCCTTTGCCCTTCACGTTCGACTTCGAAAAGGAAACTAACTCAATCGTTCGTATCAAAGGAATTCGGCAAGACTGGAATCCCCGGGCGGTTCGGGTCAACATTCGCAAGGCATCGTTTGTTGAATCGCCGATGTTTGGGGGCAAGGTTGGCAAGCTTGCAAGTGCCTTCTACGCCGCCAAGTTGCCGTATCGCTGGGAACGCGGGATTGTGGAGCGCTTGAAGAAAGACGGCGCATGAACGCAATCGCAGTCATTCCAATCCGGCGCGGGCGATTTGAGGGCGTTACGAAGATTCTGCGATACAACTGGCCTCAGTACGCTGTCGCGGGAGTTGTTGTAATGATCGCAATCGGGACGGCATTGATTTTGGTAATGCCGCGATGGTTGATGGCGACGCTGATCACCGGTGCAGCTATCGCGATGTGGTGGATCCTCGGATCACTTATCATTTCGCACTGGATTTATGATCGTTCGTCGCTTTATCGATGGAATTGGATTCCTCGTTTCATTGGTTCCGATATTGGTCGTTGGATCAATGTTCACGCCGGCCTTGACGAGTCCACGCTCGCGATTCGGGCCGCAGTGCGATCCGACCCGATCGCGGTGCTTGACATCTTCGACCCTTCTGAAATGACCGAACCGTCCATTGCACGGGCGCGCCGTGACGGCATCGTTCCTTGGCCGCCCGTTGTCTGGAGAGGCACCGACGTGCCACTCGAGTTCGAGAAAATCGACGTCGCGTTTGCGGTCTTTTGTCTTCATGAAATCAGAAAGGACGAAGCGCGGTCAGTGTTGATGCGCAGTTTGACGTCTTGTCTTCGATCCGGCGGGAAAATTGTTGTCGTGGAGCACATGCGGGATCTGGCAAACTTTGCGGCTTTCGGTCCGGGCTTCATGCACTTTCTTCCGATGCGAAGATGGAAGCAGACGTTTGATCACGCGGGGCTCATACTCGAGAAGCATGAGAGAATCACGCCGTTTGTCCGCGTCATTTCACTGAAGGCGGCAACATGAATCTAGAACTGAACATGCGGATCGCGGGGCTCCTGATGCTGCTAGTCGCATTGTCGCACTTTTGCTTTCCGCGCTGGTTCGCGTGGAAGACCGAGCTCGCCGAACTCAGTCTCATCAACCGCCAGATCTTTATCGTTCAAACTGTATTTGTCGTGCTCACGCTGGTCCTCGTGGCAACCCTCACCAGCATCTGGACACGGCAGATTCTGAACGGTGGTGAGCTCGGCCGCGCATTGCTGACCGGGCTCGCGATATTTTGGCTTGTTCGTTTAGTCGTTCAAATATTCGTGTACGACCCGCGGCTATGGATGGGTAACGCTGGCAAGACGACGCTCCACCTGCTAGTCACGCTTTTGTGCGCGTACCTTACCACGTTGTTCGGCTGGGCCGCCTTCGCTGTCGAAACTAGGTCTTAGAGCCCGACCTTAGAGCCCGACCTTGATCCCTTCCGCCTTGAACTTCTGCAGCAGCAGTTGCAAGTCGGTCAGCGCTCTGTCAAGGCGGTCCGCCGCGCTGTTGAGTGAGCGGTAGAGATCGGGGTTGTTCACAAGCTGGCCGGCGGTACCTTCGCCCCGATTGATCTTGCCGGCGATTGCGCCGACATCGGTGAGCGCGCCGTCAAGCCGCGACAGCGTCGTCTTCGCGTCGCGCCCCAGGTTTTCGACCGCCGCGACCGCTCGTTCGCCCTTGGAATCGAGGCTTTGCGCGGCGTTGTCAATGCTCTTTGCCGCGGCCTGCGCGTCGGTCAACAGCTGGCCGATCTTGTCTGAGTTGTTCTTGAGGCTGTTGTAGAGCGCATCGTCGCCGACCCATTTGTTCACGCCAGCGAGGATCGTGTCCATCCGCGCGAGAATGCTGGCGACTGTCGGCGGTTTGCCCGCATCCACATCGCCGGGCTTGCGGGGTTCGAGCAGCGCCTGCAGGCTTTCGCCGACGCGTGTGTAGGTCTCCGCAAACTTCTCAAACTTTTCGGCGGTCGATGAAAGTCGCTCAAGCGGGCGCGCGAGGTCGCCAAAGAGTGAGCGAGGTTCCACCCGAATCGGCGGCGTGTTGCTGCCCGGCAAAAACGCGTCTTCGGGAATGAACTTGTTCGGATCGGCGCCAGGTGCAAACGAAAGCGCCATCGCCGAATCGCCGACGAAGCCCTTCTCGATGTAGACCGAGAGATCCCGCGGGATGTGAATGCCCCGGTCGATCTTCAGCGTCGCGATGATGCCATCGGTCGGCGGATTCGCAACCGCCAGACCCGTCACGGCGCCGACACGCACGCCATTGAACAGAACCGGTGATGTGCTTCCAACCCCGGCGCCGGATGGCATGGCAAGTTTGATCGGATACACCTTCTCGAAGCGCTTGCGGAACTCGCCGAAAAGCATGAACATGATCAGGAGGCCACCCACACCGAAGATGAAGGTGAGACCGACCAGAAAATCTCGAACGACGGACTTGTTCATGTGGTACTCAAACATCGCGCGGGCGAGGTGGTATCGGGGTCAGTCCTTCTCATACTCCTGATCGTATTGGCCCATGAAGAAGTGACTGACCTGCTGATTCTCGTGTCGTGCCAATTCGTCGTATGTGCCGTCCGCGGCAATCTTTCCGTGCAGCAGCATCACGCACCGATCCGCCACCTTCTTCGCCGAAACCAGATCGTGCGTCACGACGATGCTCGTCACGCCCATGTTTTTGCTGAGCTTGATGATCAGTTCATTGATGCCGTCGGAGCGAATCGGATCCAGGCCGGTGGTTGGTTCGTCGTAAAGAACCACCCGGGGTTCGAGCACGATCGCGCGGGCGAGCGCGACGCGCTTGCGCTGTCCGCCCGAGAGCTGCGCCGGCAACTTCTTGAACATGCCCTTCATGTCGACAACCTCGAGCGCCTTCGCAACGCGATCGTGACGTTCCTCTCTGGAAAGCCTGGTGTGCTCGCGAAGCGGGAACTCGATGTTCTCTTCGATCGACAGCGAATCGAAGAGCGCGCCGCCTTGGAAGAGCAAGCCGATCTGCAACCGCACATCGGTGAAGTCGCGTTCTTTCAACTGGTCGATGCGCTGCCCGTCAAAGTAGACCTCGCCCTTGTCGGGGCGCAGCAAGCCCACAATGTGCTTGAGCATCACGCTCTTGCCCGAGCCCGACGGTCCGAGGACGACGGTCGTTTTGCCTTCTGGGATATCGAGGTTCATCCCCGACAGAACGTGCAACGAGTGAAACGACTTATGCAGGTTCCGCAGCTGAATGATCGGGCGGCCCACAGTTGGATCCAAGGGCGTCGGGCCCGCGGCTATCGCGGGCGTTCGAGACTCGGACTGAGGCTGCGCGATTGTCATCGAGATACGCTCGCTTCATGAGCACACCGCACGAGGGTATCCGCGAGATCAGTCGCACGACCGTCCGCAAAGGCCGCAAGTTCGCCTTCGAACTTGTGAAAGTGCAAATGCCCGGCGGAAGAACGCTCGAGGTCGATCTCGTGCGCCACGGTGGTGCGGCGGTGATTCTCCCAATCCTCGAATCCGGCGGCACAAAGCAGGTCGTCTTCGTCCGCAACCATCGCTTTTCGATCGGCCGGCCGCTGCTCGAGATTCCGGCCGGAACCCTTGAGAAGGGCGAGGAGCCGATTCTCTGCGCCGCACGCGAACTGACCGAAGAAACCGGATACAAGGCCGCAAGCGTCAAGCCGCTCGCCGAGTTCTTCCCTTCGCCCGGAATGTCAGACGAACGGATGTTCACGTTTCTGGCGACCGATCTGACCCAAGTCGGCCAGGATCTGGAAGAAGATGAGTCGATCGAGGTCGAGTTGATCCCCACATCGGAGGCTATTGCGATGGCTTCCGATGGCCGGCTCGAAGACGGCAAGTCGATCCTCGCCATTCTGCTCGCGGCAAGGCTTGGTCACCTGTGAACGCGCGCGGGAGTCGCTAGGCCTCGCTCGCGGGAACGGGTCTGATTCCAAACCATCTGGCGATCAGCCAGCGGCCAAGATAGATGGCCGGTGTCAGGACGATCGCAATGACGAACTTGAGGATGTAGCCGGTGAACGCCGTGCGCATGACAAAGTGAATGTCCGCAGCCGGGTTGCCGAGCACAATCGGAAACGCCCAGAAGAACATCCACGTCACCAGTAGCGAGTCGAACATCTGGCTGATGATCGTGCTGCCGGTCGCGCGGAGCCAGACCATCTTGCCGCCGGTCATGCGTTTGAAGACCGAAAACGTGAAGATGTCGATCAGCGATCCGATCAGGAAGGCGACGAGCGACGCGACGTACATCAGGGTTGCGGAGCCGAAGATGTTCTCAAATGCATCCTGATTCGCCGTTCCGGGAACGCCTTCGAGGATCGGGAACAATCGCCCGGCGCTGATGAGAAGGAACGCGAACACCGCCATTGCAAAAGCGACGTAGGTGGTGTGTCGCGCGGCCTTCTTTCCGAAGTATTCGGTCAACAGGTCGGTGATTAAAAAGGTGATCGGGAACGGCAGCATGCCGACGGTGTGCTCGATATTGAACGGGCTTCCATCACGGAAGTGCCAACCCGTCCCAAACGAGAAGAGTTTGACGCCCAGGATGTTCGCGAGCACGAGCGCGGTCACATTCACGGCCGAAAGCCAGAGATACAGCGTCTGCGCCGAGTTGAGGGCGTGAGGCTGCGTGGGATCGATCGCGGGTAATTGAGTAGGGGTATCGGGTTGAATGGTCATAGAGGATACCGACCGGGGAATTCGCGGGTCTTGGATTCGCGATCCGCCAAATGGTCTCGGCAGAAGGGAAGGAACTGCTTAGAATCGCTGACGCATGACCACCGCGCTCAATACTGCGACAACCGAGTTCGAAAAGAAAGACCGCTGCGCCGACCTGCCGCATCGTCCTCGCGTGCTGCTGGGGAAGATGGGACTCGATGGACACGATCGGGGTGTCAAGGTGATCGCCCGCGCACTCCGCGATTCGGGCGTTCACGTGATTTACTCGGGACTTTGGCAGACACCCCGCAGCCTCGCGATTTCGGCCCGTGATGAAGACTGCGATGTGATTGCCGCCTCGATGATGAGCAATTCGCACCTCGTTCTGGGGCCCAACCTCATCAAGTCGCTCAAGGATGTCGGGCGCCCCGACCTGCCGGTGTACATGGGCGGCATTCTGCCTCAGGAAGATCTCAAGACGCTCGCAGAAGCCGGCGTCGCAAAGTGCTTCACGACGGGAACGGGTTTGATCGACATCGTGAACGCCGTGCGCGAGGCGACGAAGCCTCGCCCCGAAAAGGTCACCGACGGCACAGCGCAGCTCGCACGCGATATTTCGCTCGTTCACGACAACAAAAAGACGCGAGCCGGCGCGAAGCGCAAGCGCCCGCGCCGAGTGATCGGCATCACAGGTTCGCCAGGCGCGGGCAAGTCGACGCTGGTGGCGCAGCTTGTCGGTGAATTCACGCGCCGTGCGAAAGAGGGTCAAAATCCCAAGTGCCGCGGCCGCTGCGCCGTCATCGCGTTTGACCCCATGAGCCCGATCACGAGCGGGGCTCTCTTGGGCGATCGACTCCGCGTCGATTTCAACAACCTCGGCGAAAGCGTCTACTACCGCAGCCTCGCGATCAGCGGCGAGGACTATCACGCCCTCCCCGAAATCGTGGAGTTGATCGGCGGCGCTCACG
This sequence comes from Phycisphaerales bacterium, assembly GCA_050730655.1. GTDB lineage: Bacteria > Planctomycetota > Phycisphaerae > Phycisphaerales > UBA1924 > JAFEBO01. Next base: position 2,821 of record JBOHNL010000013.1, on the reverse strand, counting down.
ACGACCCGAATCTTGCCTTCGACACGCTGTTTGTCGAAACGGTGGGGGCGGGGCAAAATGAAACCCGCATCCGCCAGCACGTCGATTTCACAGCCGTCGTGCTGACCCCGGGGATGGGCGACGCGGTGCAGATGGATAAGGCCGGAATCCTTGAAATTGCCGATGTTTTCGTCTGCAACAAGGCGGATCATCCCGGTGAAAACGAACTTGTCCGCGACCTGAAGGATGTGGCCGGAAAACGCCCGATTGTGGAGACGATCGCGACCCGGTCCCAAGGCATTCCGGAGCTTTTGGACGCCTTGCTCGGATAGTCGAAATCCAGCCGGCACTTCGCGAGTGCCGATCTGATACTGTCTGGTGCCGCATGGAAGAGGCAACACGCATGAAAGACACGGAAGTCGGAGAGACTGAACAAACTGAGGCGGGAACTCAAGCGCTGGACGCGTCGATCGCGCCGCTGAAGGGCCACCTCGAAGCGCTGCTCTTGAGCATCGATAAGCCGATCCCGGCAGAGAAAGCCGCTCGCGCACTCGGGCTCATTCCAGAAGAAAAACCGGACGCGTCCGCGAAGTCCGGCGACGAGCCGACCGAGTCGCAGAAGAAGGCGAGCGCGAGGCGATCGGCCGTGGTCGAATCCGCCGAGCGCGTGATCGAGCAGCTCGTAGCCGCATTGAATTCCGAATATGAATCGACGTCGCGCTCGTTCCGCGTCGAGCGCGTCGCGGGCGGCCTGCGCGTGATGACGCAGCCCGCATTCGCACCGACCCTCGCCCGATTCCATAAGGATCGCCAGCAGACGCGACTTTCGAAGGCCGCGGTCGAGACGCTCGCGATCATCGCGTATCGCCAGCCGATCACCCGCGCCGAACTTGAGTCAATCCGTGGCGTCTCGTGCGGCGAAGTTCTAAAGACCCTGATCGACCGTCATCTCGTCGGCATTCGCGGCCGCGCCGAAGAGCTCGGCCGCCCGCTGCTCTACGGCACGACTCGTCAATTTCTCGATCACTTCGGCCTCTCCTCAACGGCCGATTTGCCCAGCCCCGAAGAACTCAAAGCCGCGCTCTAAACCGCCGACCTGATTTGGTGTCCGGATTTGGTGGTCCGCCTCTCCGAGGCGGGTCGCGCAAGCCGAAAAAGAACGCAGCCTTCCAAAATTCCCAACGCACAATCTCGGCGCGAACCTGTCGCGGCACACTGCGGAGAACTTCACTCGTGATCAACAAACTCTCGGCTCGTCTCGCGTTCCCGGTTCTCGTTGCAACCGCGACTCTCGGCTGGGGATGCGCCGGCACCAGCGATGTCGCCGGCCGCGTCATCGCGGGCCCGGCCAATGTGGTCACCGTGCTCGAAGAAAACGACCCCCGCTTCAAGGCCGATGGCACCGGAGCAAGCACGGGCGTCGGCGGCACATCGGTCGTCATCCGACGCTTCGCGGGCGAAGGGCAAAATGGCCCGATCATCGGCACCGGCGTTTCGGCGCCCACCGGCGAATTCAAGATTCCCATCACCGACAAGGATGCAGAGCGGTACGAGATGGTCGTCACGGCGACCACGACCGACAAGCGGATCAGCCGCGGCAGGATCTACTTCCCCGCAACGGGAAAGCAGGTCCTGGTCGTCGTGCGCGACGTGAAGTGAGCTGAATCGGGGCGGCAATTGGGGTAGCCGGGGCGGTGGTAGGGGCTGCCCGCAGTCCGAAAACTGCGTCACCACACTTCAAAGGTCAACCCGCGGCCGTGCGAGGCCGATGCTCCTGCGATTCCGTCACAGGAGAGCAACCGTGCCTGCAAACCGCTCGAGAACTGAACGTTGGCGTGACTGTCTTCAGCAGATCAAGGATCGCAGCGGAGGCATTGAGTTCACTGTGGCTCGCCCCGGGATTGATCCCGAGGCCAATAGCGGCGACCTCGTCTGGCGTGTGCGTGTGATTCGCTTCGATGACGCCGAATTGGTGGTCGAAGCGCCGGTCGCCATGGGGAACGCCATACACCTCGGCGAGGACGTCGAAGTGGTTGGCATCTTGTCCGTCGGCCAGAACCGCTGGATGTTCCGCACAAAGACCCTCGGAATGACGATGACCCCGGGACCGCGCGGCATGATGCCCGCGATGCGGCTTCGCATGCCCGACGACGTCGAGCGCTGTCAGCGCCGCCAGTTCCTGCGCGTCGCGGCGGCGGAAGTTCACCTTCCCGAAGTCGAGTGCTTTCCGCTGCTCGATCCGACCTCGGCCGTGCCGGCCGAGGTCGCATGCCGCGATTCGATGCACAAGGGTGGCAGTTCGTCGCTGATGCCGGAAGTCGGCCCGATGTTCAAAGCCAAGCTTCTCAACATCGGCGGAGGCGGCGTGGGGCTGCTTGTGCCGCGCTCCGAGACGAGCGGCGTGAATCGATCGAAGTTGATCTGGGCGCGGTTTGATCTGCGGCCCGAAATGCCGGCACCGCTGGGTGTGACGGCGCGCATCGTGCACACGCACCTGAACCATGAGCAGGACGTGTATGCGGGCGTCTCGTTCGAGTTCGCGTTCCACGCGGCGTACCGGCCGTTCGTGGCGGACTTGCTCGTGAACTACGTGCAGGCGCTGCAGGAGAAGCAGATGTCGACGCGCAAGGCAGCCTGAACCCAAGCGCAGCGACGGGCGCAGTTGCAAGCAACCGCCCGAGGCGCAGAATCTCATTCATTTCAATCGAAGGAACCGCTCTAGGTTCTGTCTGACGGATCACTCGTACGGCGCATGTTCGATGCGACGTGCTCATTTTTAGCGTTTCCGCATGGTTCACCCCTGACGATCTCCGCTGGTTTCGATCCGTCAGACAGAACCTAG
>JBOHNL010000012.1:0-235437 GCA_050730655.1 Phycisphaerales bacterium | reverse complement strand
CAACTAGGTTCTGTCTGACGGATCACTCGTACGGCGCATGTTCGATGCGACGTGCTCATTTTTAGCGTTTCCGCATGGTTCACCCCTGACGATCTCCGCTGGTTTCGATCCGTCAGACAGAACCTAGCCCTCAAGGAACAAGCCAATGACTTCGTCTCTGAAATTGACCCGCAACGTTCTCGCCCTCTCGCTTTTGCTCGCCGCCGGGGTCTCTTCCGGCTGCGAAAGCGGTCCTGGTCGCTGCGTCGGCACCGAGAACACCGCGAAATCGCCCGCCGCCAAGAACCTTCTGAATCTCGACAAGGATGGAGTCGCAATCCAGGGCTACGACCCCGTTGCGTTCTTCACCAATTCCAAGCCCGTTGAAGGCAACCCGTCTATCCGATCCAACTACAACGGCGCTCTTTATTACTTCATCTCCGCCGAGCACAAAGCGAGCTTCGACGCAAATCCGCAAAAATACATTCCACAGTTCGGAGGCTACTGCGCGTACGCTGCCTCGATCAACACCATCTCGCCGATCGACCCAAAGTACTGGGAGATTGTCGACGGGCGCCTGCTTCTCCAGCACAACCAAAGGGCCTGGGATGCTTGGCACAAAAACGCCGCCGGGAACCTCGTGAAGGCCGACAAGAACTGGCCCGGAATTGTTGAACGCGAAGGCTCGGAGCCGCGCGCTTTCGTCAACATTGACCAGAGCGGCATCGCGCTCGGCGGCTACGACCCGACCTCCTATTTCCTTGACGCCAAGCCACGCAAGGGCACGACTTCGCTCTCCCGCACTTTCCAGGGCGCTACCTACTACTTCGTCGACGCCGACCACAAGAACGCGTTTGAAAAGAATCCCAGCAAATACCTGCCGGAGTTCGGCGGGTTCTGCGGATATGCCGCCTCAATCAACAAGGTCTCACCCACCGATCCTGAGATTTGGCAGATCGTCGACGGCAAGCTCGTGCTCCAGCACACTCCCGAAGCGTACAAGTACTTCAACGAAAATCTGCCCCGAAGCTACGCGAAGGCCGAGCAGAACTGGCCGGGACTTTCGCACCAGCGCTGTAACTAAGTCAAAGCACGGTCCAACACGTTTCCTCTCCCCGAGCGGGCGGCGTGCGAACGCACCCGCACCGCTCTTCCCGAGCCCAACCATGCGATACATCCCCCACGCCGCCATGCTTCTCTTCTCCCTTGCGGCGCAAGCACGTCCCGCGCAATCTCCCCCACTACCCGACGCTGTCGTCGACTTGCGCACGGAGAGCTCCGCGGGAATTGCCCAGGCGCGGTGGCGCTTCGTCGAAGCACGCGTCGTCGACGCTGAGAACCGCGCCCCCGGTGCGGACCTCAAGCCCAGCGGTGCACCCGTCTCGACGCGCGACATTTCCCCGCGCTTCGGCAGCCCGGACTTTGACAGCGCGGCGTGGATCGATATTTCGCCGGATTCGCTCGAACTCCGCCGCACCAACGGCAAGCTCTCATTCGGCTGGTACCGAGTTTCGCTGACCATTCCCCAGACGATCGGGGACTTCTCGACCCAAGGAAGCTCCGCCGTTCTTGAAATCACGGCCGATGACTATTCCGAAGTCTGGGTCGACGGCCGCCAGCAACAGATCCTCGGCGTTTCCGGCTCCGGCGTAATCCGCGGTTGGAACGCACCGCAGCGGGTCGTCATCGACAACAGCACCTCGCCCGGCGCGACTTACGACATCGCTGTCTTCGTTGCCAACGGCCCTCTCTCCAGCCCGCCGTCCAATTACGTCTGGATTCGCTCCGCGACACTCGACTTCTACAAACCCGGTCGTCTGGCTGGCGCTCAGCCTGTCGAATCCACCATCACGCGGAGCAAGCCTGAGTTCGACGCAGTTCTCCCACCGGGAACTCCGTTTGAGCGCATCGCCGACGACTTCGCGTTTACAGAAGGCCCTGTCTGGGTGCCGCAGACTCGGGATTCCCGGTACGGCGGAGGTGGCCCCGGCGGATACCTCCTCTTCAGCGACCCCAACAAGAATGTGATTCATCGCTGGGATCCATCCAGCGGCGAAGTTTCTGTCTTTCGCACCAAGAGCGGCTATACCGGTCTCAGCGGCGCCAATATCGGCGAGTACCACCAACCCGGCTCCAACGGTCTCACGCTCGATCCCCAGGGTCGTCTCACCATCTGCGAACATGGCAATCGACGCATCACGCGCCTCGAACCCAATGGTTCCATCACCGTTCTCGCCGACCGATACGAAGGCCATCGCCTGAACAGCCCCAACGACCTCGTCTACCGCTCCGACGGCACGCTTTACTTCACCGATCCGCCGTACGGCCTTCCAAAAGTTTACGACGATCCACGGAAAGAGCTCCCGTACTCCGGCGTTTACTGTCTCTACAACGGACAGCTCAAACTCGTCTCGACTGACTTAAAAGGGCCCAACGGCCTTGCATTCAGTCCCGACGAGAAATTCCTTTACGTCGACAACTGGGACGAGCAGAAGAAGATCATCCTCCGATACGAAGTCTCCCCAAGCGGCGAACTCTCGAATCCCTCCGTTTTTGTCGACCTCACTTCGATACAGGGCGAAATCTGCTTCGACGGGCTGAAGGTTGACTTCAACGGCAACGTCTTCGCCTCCGGCCCCGGCGGCATCTGGGTGTTCGACGCTTCCGGCCAACACCTTGGCACGTTTTCTCCGCCCGAACTGCCCGCAAATTTCGCGTTCGGCGATGATGATGGGCGAACACTTTTTATGACCGCACGCACCGGTGTCTACCGGGTTCGACTGCCGGTGTCTGGGATTCGCCCGAGGTAGTATCCAGAATACGTCCTCAGCTCGCACCGGATTCGCCCGGCTTGCGGCAGCATTCAAACAGCGCCGCAGTGTCGCGATCTACCGGACCACTTCAGACGAGCGACAACTGACAACTTTTGAGACGCGTGATGCCACTGAGGTACTTACCCCATGGAGAAGAGCTGACCCCACAAGGATTGAGAATTCCGGGCACTCATTCTGGGGATTTTTGTTCTCACCTAAGGAGAGGCTCGGTAACCTGACTTGAGAGAGGCAAAATGGAGAGGGCATGAAAACCACAATCTCGGCGTGCGGACTGTTGTGTCTTGGATCGATGGCTCATAGCGCGCTCGTGATACCTTGCGCGCTCACGGGAACGTACAACGCCGCGGGCGGGTATTCGAACACGCCGGGGTTTCAGAATTATCGAGTCGGGTTGTCGCCGATCACGACGACACCGGAGCATCGGAATTTTTTAAACTTCGACCTGACGCCTTATGCGCCGATGCCTCTTGGCAGCATCGCGAGCGCGAAAGTGAAGATCTACTTGCCGAAGTTTGCACCGCCGGATCTGCTTGATCCAGGGCCGGGTTACGTGAGTCCGGACATGAGCGAGCACTATGTGCTGACGAGCACGCCGTTTTCGACGGCGGCACTTGCGGCGAGTCATACCGCAGCGGAAGCATCGGCCATCTTCGCAACGCTGGGAACCGGAATACCGGTGGGCGACATCGTGGTGACGCCGATGGACATGGGTTCGATGCTGGAGGTCGACGTAAGCCCGATCGCACTTGGGTTCATCAATTCGATGCTGGGAACAGGAACCGTCGCGTTTGGCGGCAGGATCGAATCGTTTGATGGCACCCACATCGATGAGCTGCTGTTCGCGTTCACGGATCTGTGGAAGCCGCACATGCTGGGGAAAGAGCCGGTACTGGAGATCACGTTTGTGCCGGGGCCGGGGGTCCTGAGTGCGGGAGTTCTGCTGGGAGGAATACTGACATGCCGGCGAAGGCGGGCTGTCGCGTGACTATGTGTTGGTCGCTGCTCGCTCCGGATAGCGTGTCGCCGGCGAAGTACGGATCGAGCAATGTCTTTAGCGCTTGACGCGCGCGCTGAAGGCGTGTTCCTAGCGAGTCGAGCGTCCCCCTGTGTACAGCGACCGTCTCTTCCGTGTCCAGACCCCTTTTACGTCGCTAACTTCACAGTCCGACCCTGCGGCCTTCCAAAGGTTTACGACAATCCGCAGAAGGAGCTCCCGCTCTCCCGGCATTTACTGCCTGTACAACGGCAAGCTAAAGCTCGTCTCAAGCGAAATGAACGGGACGCCTCGTCGCTTGTCGGTCCCTCCTTGCACCGACAAACTCTAAGTTCATTTCCGACAAGATATTGCACAGTCCCATCCAGACCCGAATACCGACAAATCCGACACGTTTTCACGCACTTTTTTCGCAGAGACCCAACTTCGCATCCAGAATCTCACACCGCTTTTTGATCAGCCCGGCAATCGGGCTTTTCTTTTGCGCCGGCCAATCTGCGAAGGCTTCACGACAACGCGATGAGAATCGCGCCGGAAATGACGAGTCCGCCTCCGGCCCAGTGTTTCCAGGTGATTTGTTCCCCCAGAAAGATCATCGCGAGCACCATGGCGATCACAACGCTGAGTTTGTCGATCGGCGCGACCTTTGACGCGTCGCCGAGTTGCAGCGCGCGAAAATAGCAGAGCCACGACGCGCCGGTCGCGACGCCCGAAAGCGTCAGAAAAATCCATGTACGCGGCGCGATCTGGGTGAGGCTCCCGACCCCGCCAAACAGCGCGATACCCCATGCGAAAACGAGGATGACGCATGTTCGAATCGCCGTTGCGAGATTGGAATCGATGTTCTTGACGCCGACTTTGGCCAAGATTGCCGTCAGGCCGGCGAAGAGTGCGGAGAGCAGTGCCCAGGAGAGCCACGTCATCGGTCGCCCCTTTCGAGAGAAACAGCACAGCAGGCGACGGTATGTCGCGGGAAGCCGCGCGGCAGCGGTAGCGCCTTCGAGCATCGCGATGTGCGGGGGCGTGCACTGCGAAAATGCAAAAATAAAAAGCGGCAATCAAGAGCAAGGCTTTTATGCCCGCGCGTTGATTGCCGCGAACTCAATCGAGATTGAATGAATCAGTCCATCACGCCGAAACGATAACCCGCGTTCTTCACGGTGTGGATCAGAGCTCGCTGGCCTTCGCGATCGATCTTGCGACGCAGCGACGAGATGTAGACGTCGATGACGTTGCTCGACGGCTCGAAATTGATGTCCCAGACGTTTTCGCCGATCTGTGCACGCGTAAGCACGCGGTTCTGGTTGCGCATCAGGTATTCCAGCAGGCCGAACTCGCGGGCCGCCAGATCCCAGTGCAACTCGCCACGCTTTGCGCGCCGGGTATACAGGTCGAGTTCAAGATCTTCGCAACGGAGAAGCTTGCTTTCGGTCGACTGGTGCCGACGCGTCATCGCCCGCATGCGAGCCAGAAGCTCGTCGAAGCGGAAGGGCTTCGGCAGATAGTCGTCCGCGCCGCAGTCGAGGCCCTGCACCTTGTCCTCGGTGGTGCTGAGCGCCGTCAACATCAGAATCGGCGTCGTCACTTTTCGCCGGCGCAGATTGCGGCAGACTTCGAATCCGTCGCGATCAGGAAGCATCAAGTCGAGCAGAATCGCGTCGAACGGTTCGCTCGCCGCGAGATCTTCACCTTCCGCACCAAGATGCGAAACATCGATTCGAAACCCGGCGTCTTCAAGACCGGTCTGAATTCCCTTGGCCATCTTCACATTGTCTTCGATAACAAGAGCTCGCATGTGTTACTCCTCTCGTTTTATGTCCATTCACTACCACCCGTCACGAGTACAAGCGTAATCGAAGATGTGAGCACGCGAGCATCACAACAGATTATCTTGGGGTGAATCTCATTTCATCGCGCGTTCACACGAAACGTAAACGCCTGCAATCGCAGCGCGGAAATGCCGCTACGAACGCGACGAGAGCCGCCCGGAAGTGCGCGAGCGAATTGCGACACGCGGGCTGCCTTCACATCCTCCACTCACAGCGTTCAGGACATTCTGACGGATGCGCTCGAGAATGCTCGCCTCCCGTTTCGTTTCGGCAGAACGCAACTGCTGCGACACGGACCCCGCAACTTTCGACTTCTTCGTTGGCATGCTTCCCTCCTCAGGTGTTACCCACGAGATCATCCGCGCGACCTCTTTGAAGGGCATGAACACCTCCTGAAATGCGCTTCATTTCGCGAGCCGATTCGCGCGCGTGCCGCGCCGCTGAGTAGAAACGCACACTATGTTTATCGCGGCCAAAAATGCTCGCGCAAGAACGGGCGAATTGAGATGCGTTTTCACCGTGAACGAATTCAGATTCGTTCGATCGAATCGGCCCGCACCCACGCCGAGCGACCATCGCGCAGCCGGATCTTCGCCCAGGCGCCGCGGCTTTCTTCAATCTCTACTTCCAGTCCTGCGCGAAGCGGTTCCTGAAACGCGGGGTCGTACAAGTCTGCCGGACCGCTGCGTGCAACCGTGTGGGATCCAACGACCACCGCATCGGTCGGATGGGCGGCACGCGCCTCTCGCAGCGCGAGAGGTCCAAACGACAAGAGCAGCGAGATAAACACCAATCCGAGCACGATTCCCGGTACGCGGAGCTTGCCAAGAACTCGAAGTGTCAAACCCGCAAAGAAGGCGACGTAGCACATGATGGCCACGACCAGCAGCGCTCGCGACGAGGCAATATTCGTCGCAACTTCAGCAGCCGCCTGTAAGGACACGACAATCACCGAGATCGCGCCGCGAAATCCGCCGACGCGGGCAGCATCCTCCTTCCTCGAAAGGTCCTTGCCCTGGGCAAGCGCTTCGGTCCCCGCACTCCGGCGTGCCGCGGCCAATCCCGCCCGCACTTCGGCGTTGCTGGGATCGATCGCCAACGCCCGGCGATAGGCGAGAATCGCACCGGGAACGTCGCCGGCGAGCAAACTCGCATTCGCGATATTGGTTTCGAGCTTGACGTTGTGGATTTCCCCAGAGCGGGCGACCTCGCGCCAGGCGCCTGCTGCTTCGCGAAATTTCGCTTCGCTGGCCGGGCGATCGGCTTTGGAGATTTCGAGCCCCTTGCGGAACGACTCATTGCCGGATTCGAAGAGCTTGCGCAGGTCGGCGGAATCGAGTTTGGTGCTCGGCGCGTCTGCGCCGTTCGCGAAATGAACCGGCGCGAGTGAGCCAAGCAGACATGCGCACAAAGCGATTGCTCGAATGATGCCCAACACTCGCGAGCTTGGATGGAATCGCTTCATGATCATGGGTTCAACATCGCCAGAAGTTCATGCGCCTGTGACTTTGCGTTGGCGACATCCACGCTCACTCCGTCGAACGTTGCTGCCTCCAGTCGCTGCAACAGTTCTCTCGCGCGAAGGGCGGTCGCCTCCGGTAACTGAGCAGCTTCCGGATCGCTCGACGCAATCGCCTCCGCTTTCGCGCCGACGAACGGCGCGAGACCGATTCGCGCGGCGGCCAAGATTTGGGACGGGGTGCTTGCCGAGGCGAGCGCCCGCTTGCCCTCACGCACCGCCTGGCGCCGCTTCGCACGCGCCGGATCGGTCACGCGAGACTTCCACGCCGCCATGCTCGCGATGACGAGGGCGATCGGCGGAACCAGCAGCAGCGCGAGCCCGGTCGGCGCGGTCGCCGCCGCCAAAATCCCGACTCGTTGATCGCGCAGCGCATCGAACGACTCGCTGTTGGCCCCCACACCGGCAGGTGCGCTCGTGAGTGACGATGCTGTCGCGGTCGGAAGCGAGAAGCCGGAGCCACCAGAACGCAGAGCGTCCGCCGCCGTGAATTCGCGCGCGGCGCGAACCTTGAGCGGAATGACCTTGCTCGTCGCGACGGCGTATTTTCCGGTTCTCGTATCGAAATACGGCAAGCGGATCGCGGGGACTTCGGTGACCTGCGCCGACTTCGGGCGAATCGTGGTTGTAAATGTCCGCTCGCCCGGTGCGGCAACGACCGTCGTCGGCGTTTCCCATCCCTCAGGCGCTGCCTTGAACTCCGCCGCGAAATTCTGCTGCAGGTCCAGATTCGGTGGCTTGAGCGCCTCGAGCGGCTCGGGGCCGCTGATCGTCAGCGTGAGCGGAACCGGATCACCGACATTCGCCTCGGTGTTTCCCGCTTTGGTATCGACTGTGAATACACCGACCAAGCCCCCGAAGTCGGCCGGTTTGCCTTCGGTCGGAAGCGGCTTCACGTCGAGCGTAAGCGCGTTGCTCGTCACGACCGACCGCTTGGTGTTGTTGCCGCTGAATAGCGAATCCATCATCGATCGCCGCCCCACCACCTCGTCGAGCGCGATGCGGAACGGGCCGACTTCAATCTTGCCCGCCTTGCGAGGAGTGACCACGAGATCCATGGTGAAGCGCGGCACCGCTCGCCCGCCGAACTCGGACTGCGACTGCGTAATGATCGCTTCACCGTTTAGGAAAGGCACGGGTCGATAGGGCTCGTTTTGCAGCAGTTGCTTGCCGCGGCTCTGCGGCCCGCGAGGATCGATCGCGGCGATATCGAAATTGGAGCCGCCGTCTGATCCGGAAAAGGATGCGCTCTGGACGTTGTTGCCAAGCAGCCAGACCAATCTCATGCGGATCGGCTCGCCGACATACGCGGTCGTCGCATCGGACTCGAGCGTGAGTTTGAAATTTGGATTCGGCTTCGGCTCATTGACGTTGAACTGAACTCGCGGCACATTGGTCTTGTGACCGCCAACATCAAGCGTGAATCCTTCGACCGCGCCAGGGCCCTTGCGATCGGGCGTTATCCGCCACTGCATGATGTATCGCAGCACGGAGTTTTCAGTCGTGCGCCCGTTGATCGTCATGATCGAGCGGCTCGATTCGTCATGGCCGCCAAGGAAATCAACCTTGGCTCCGCCTGCTCCCGGAAGCGTCGGTGGATCGGCCGAGGAAACACCATCGATCGTAATCTGATAAACCAGCGAGTCACCCAGCTCGACGGTGTCATCGGAAAGCGCGACGGTCACTTCTGGAGGCTTGACTGCCGCGGGGACTTGCTGCGCCGATGCGCGATTCGATGCTGCATGGAACACCGCACAAGCGAGCAACGGCGCCGCGAACACTCGCGCGAGCCGTGTCATCAGTTTGATCCGCCTCTCGCTCATCACCAATCTTTCTCCACCGGCACGGGCTTGCCGCGAAGCGCCCGCAAGACCTGCTGACGTGCGTCGCGTTCCTTGCGTTCTTTATCCAGCAGCTGCGAAGCCGTCTCGTTGTACTTCGGCTTGTCGTCCTTGGGCTTCACGTTCTTTTCCTGATCCTTCCCCTCGCCCTGCTTGGCCTCTTCCGCGGCCTGCTGCTCGGCCTGGGCCGCGTCGTTCAGCAGTTCGGCGGCCTTGCGCTGATGCTCTTCAGCGGTCTCCTCATCGCCTTTGTTCAATGCCTCAGAAGCAGCCTTCTGCTGCTTGCCGGCTTCGTTCAACTTCTCTTTGGCTTGCTCTCCCGCCGACTTTTCTGATTGCTGCTTCTGCTGTTCCTTCTGTGTTTCCTGATTGACCTTTTCCTGATCTGCCTTGGCTTGCTGCTGTTCTTTCTGCTTCTGCGCGTCGCTCTTCTGCTCCGACGCCTTCTTCGTCTGGTCGGCGGCCTGTTCCTGCTGCTTTGCGAGGTCTTTCAGCTTGTCCGAGTTCTGCTGGTGTTGTTCACTTTCCTTCCCGGACTTCGAATCGCCCTCCTTGCCCGACTCGTCCTGATTTTGCTTGTCGCCCTGCGGCTGGTCTTGTTTCTGGTCCTGATTCTGATCCTTGTCCTTCGAGTCGCCGTCTTTCTGCTGTTTGTCTTTTTGCTGCTGCTTCTTCTGTTCTTCCTGCTGCTGCTCGAAATCCTGCAGTATGCGTCTGGCGATCTCGACATTTCGTGCGGCATCGGCGTCGTCGGGCTTGACATCAAGTGTCGAGCGAAACGCCTTCGCAGCACCTTCGAGACGCGATTTGATTTGCTCCAGCGTTTCTTTGCCACCGGGCTTGGAGGTCGCGTCTTTCAGAAGTGACTGGCCTAGATTGAAACGCGCACGCGCGGACAGTTCGGGGTCACTCGAAACAATGTCCGCGCTGCGGAATCTTTCGGCGGCCTCGGAGTATTTGCCTGCGAGGAACAATTCGCGTCCTGCGTTGTAGGATGCATCCGCGGAAATTGGCACGGGCTCTGGAGCCGCGGCCTTGGCAGGTGGTGCAGCGTCCCTTGCCGCCGGCTCGGCTCGCGCAGGAACTGATGCGAAAAGCGCAATGGCGACCGTGCCGGCGACAGTCGCACGCGACTTCGGCAGCAGAAGCGAGGCTGACGCACTGCGTCGAATTCGGATTCGCCCGCCGATGATCGGTTCCAGCGCCAGACATGCGCCAGCGATCAGCAGGAAATAAGGAAAGAGCTCGCGATACAACACGTTCGACTTCGTCTCCGTTTCACGCTGGTCGGCGCTCCCCGCCAGATCGTGATACACGGTATCGAGGTTCATGGTTCCGGTACCGACGTTTAAAAAGACGCCGCCACCTCCGCTGTCGCCGGCGGCGCGCGAAGCGGCCTGGGCGATCGCGGAAAGCGTTGTCTGATCGAGGCGGCTGCGCACGCGTTCGCCCTCATACTCAACGTACTTGCGGTCGTTCTTTTCATCCGACGGCACCGGCGCGCCTTCAACCTCGCTGCCAATACCAATGACGATCAGGCGGACGCCTTGTTCTGCTGCCTGCTTTGCCGCCTCGGCGGGAAAACTTCCCTGATCTTCGCCATCGGTGATCAGAATAATGTCGCGATACCGACCACGACCGGGCTCGAACACGTCGGTCATCGCCTTGCGGATTGCATCGCCGATAAGCGTTCCGCCCCGCGGCACAGACGCGGGCGAAAGCTCATCGAGCGACATGCGGAAGAAGCCGTAGTCCATCGTCAATGGACACTTCACGACCGCCGCGCCAGCAAACGCGATGAGGCCGACGCGATCACTCTGGAGCGTGTTGACGAGGTCGTTGATCCAGAGCTTTGCGCGCGAAAGCCGGTTGGGAACCGCATCGCGCGAGAGCATGCTTCGCGACACATCCACGATGAACAAAACATCCCGCCCGCGAACGCTGACGCTCTCTTCAACCGGATCAGCCTGCGGTCTCGCAACCGCAAGCATCAACGCAGCGAGGCCCACGGCAGTGAGAACAAGTTTCGTAGCGGCACGGGCCGCACCGGGTTTGGTTTCCTGCAGAGTCGACCCGGCAAAGATTTTCAACCCGCGCCGCGCCCGAACAAATCCGAACCCGATCAGGCCAACCGCGAACGGAAGCGCGAGCAACAAGAGCAACGCCGCCGGCGAGCCAAATCGCCAAGCCGCCGCGCCCAAGGTTGCGATCGCCGCTCCGTTCATCCGACTCTCCGAAGCACGGTGTTGGCCGCGAGCAATTCCAGCCCAAGGAGACCCAGCGCCGCCAGTGCGAGCGGCGCGAACAGCTCGGTCCGCCGTGTATGCTCCTTTGAATCGATACGCGACTTCTCAAGCTGATCGATCGCGCCGTACGCATCTTCAAGCGCCTTGGGATCGCCGGCCGCAAAGTATGCGCCGCCAGTGTCTTTGGAGATCTGCCGGAGCATTCGCTCGTCGACATCGCTCCCTCGCGCCACCTGGTGCTTTCCGAAGATCGAGTCAACTGTCACTACGCGATCGCCGGCGCCGACGCCGATTGTGTAGATGCGCATCCCCCATTCCTTCGCCAGCTTGGCGGCGTCGTACGGCGAGACCTCACCCGCGTTGTTCTGACCGTCGGTCATCAGCACGATGATCTTCGACTTAATCTCAAAGTCCGGCTTGCCACCATTGACCGGTTTGTCGCGCGACACTTCATCTTCCGCCCGCTTCAGCCGTGCCGCGGCAAGCGCCATGGCGTCGCCGATAGCCGTGCCGTCTTCCGATCTGTTTTCGACCGGCTTCAGCAATTTCGCAGATTCAACAAGCGGCTCGTGAACTCGCGCGAGCGGGGAGATGGTGTCGGCGTATCGTGCGAACGCGATCAATCCCACCATGTCGCCGGTGCGCCCGCCCAGCCCCTTTCCGTCACCTTTCACAAAGTCGATGAGCGCCTGGCGGGCGACCTCGTTTTTACTAGTTTCATCCGAACCTATCGGCTCTCCCATGCTTCCCGAGCGGTCGTACACAATCTGGATTGCAAGGCCTTCGGTCGAAGTCGTCGTCCAGCCGGTTGCGGCCTGTGGACGTGCGATCGCGATCACGATGGCGCAAAGCCCGAGTAGTCGGAGAGCGGCCGGCGCCCAGCGAAAGGCGACTCTCCAAGATGTTCCGAATGCGGGCAGTGACTGCGCGCCGGGTAGAGGCGCGAGCTCTGTTCGCTTGGCTCGCGATGCTGCCCAACCGATGAACGGAACAACCAAGAGAAGCAGCAGCGCGTACGGATAGGCAAAGCTCATTGCTTCACCCCCACTGCCGCGCTGGGCAACGCACGCAAGCGCACCAGCATCCCGATAACCGAATCAACGTGCTGGCGGAATTCGGATGACGGCATCGGAATGCCGCCAAACCTTGCCGCGTCGATCGCACCGAGAATGTCGCCGACGTGCTTCGCTTCAGCAACTCCCCAGCCCGACCGACGCTCGAGTCGTTCGACCAGTTCACTGGTGTCGGCCGTCGCGGCAGCAGGATCCACTCGGTTGGCCAGAGCGCTTCGGAGCGAAGTTGCGAGTTCATGCATCGCTTCGGAACTTGGAGCAGACCGCTGATCGGACGCTCGCAACGCTTCGATGCGTGCGAGCAGTTGTGCGACTTCGTCGGAAGTGTGAGCACGCCCGTTCAAGACCCAGAACCCAACACCCAAGGCGGACGCGGCAGCGAAGCCGATTGCAATGCCGATCCAGATCGAGCTGTTGCTGCGTGTAACCGGTGGCGTATACGCATCTCGGATAGGCCCGGGATCAAGTGCTTTCTTATCGTTCGCGACGTCTTTTGGAAGGAGCGACGCCACGGCGACTTTTACTTCTGCGGTACGCGCGACGCCGCTCTCCGCTGCGCTCTTCTGCCATCGAATTTCGATCGGAGGGAACTTGTACTCCCCGGGCAAGAACGGCTCGAGCGTATATCGACGCACGAGCAACTGCTGCTGGCCTTCGGCGGTCGGTACCGTGAGCAGAGGTTCGTCAACCGCCGACACGACGGAAAAGCCGGCGAGCTTCGATTCCGCCGGTGCCAGCGTCACACGCACTCCGGTCGGCGCACGCACGGTGAGTGTGGCGATAAGCGACTCCGCCACATTGAGCGAATCGCGGTCAAGTTTGAGCGTCGCCTGAATCGGTCCGGCGCTCACCGACTGCTCGGATGCCGCGACGTTGGCGGGTGCCGCAAAGCACATCGCGCGGGGCAACGCGAATGAGGCCACAAGAAGCCACTTGTAAGCGGCGTTTCTTGGTAATACTTTCATCGCCGGCGCTCCCGCATCTGAAAGTACCGGACAAGTTCGGGAACAAACGGGCGATCGGTGCTAAGCATCACGCGGTCCGTTTCGGTGCGGCCAAAGAGCCGGCCGAGTTCAGTTTCGCGCTTCGCCGCGGCTTCGCCGTACTGCATGCGCACGCGTTTCGAGGCCGTGTCGAGCAGTCGCTTCTCGCCCGACTCAGGGTCGAAGACTTCGACAAGGCCGACATTGGGCAATTCGCGCTCGCGCGGGTCGGTGATCTGGATTGCAATTACTTCCTGCCTGCGCGACAGCAGGCGGAGCGAAGTCTCGAATGACTTTGGCCCGCCCGGCGCGAGGAAATCCGAAATCAAGAACAATGTGCCGCGCCGAGGGAGCACATGCCCGAGTCGGAGGAGCACGCGATCGATATTCGTTCCACGCGCCCTTGGCTCGAAGCTCAAAAGTTCGCGCAGCAGCCTCAGCGAGTTGCCCCGCCCCTTGCCCGGCGGCAGATACAACTCGATGTCTTCCGTGAAAAGACAGAGTCCAACGCGGTCGTGATTCGCCGACGCGGAGAGAGCAAGCACGGCGGCTGTTTCGATCGCGATCCGGTTTTTCGGGCGCGGACCGTTCGCCGAAAGAAAGCTCTCCGACGCAGACAAATCCACCGCGAGAAACACCGTCAGCTCGCGTTCTTCGACAAAGCGCTTGATAAACGGCTTGCCCGTCCTCGCGGTCACGTTCCAATCGATCGTGCGGACATCATCGCCGGGCTCGTACTCGCGAACGTCTGCGAATTCGATGCCGCGACCCTTGAAGGCGGTGTGATACTCGCCTGCGAACAGACCTTCCACCCGGCGCTTCGTCCGCACCTGCAACCGGCGAACCTCTCGCATCAGTTCTTGCGTCAGCATGGCTCGGGTGAAGAAAACACTCAGGGAAGAGGAATGCGATCAAAGATCCGCTTGACGATTTCGTCGGAATCGACATCTTCGGCTTGCGCTTCGTAACTGGGAATGACACGGTGGCGGAGTACATCGTGTCCGACCGATTTCACATCAGCAGGCGTCACATACGCGCGGCCCTGAATCAACGCGTGCCCCTTCGCGGCGATCGCAAGGTTAATGCTCGCGCGAGGCGAGGCACCGAACTCGAGCAGCCGATCGATGTCCAGGTTGTACTGCGCCGGCTCACGGGTTGCATGCACGACGGTCACGATGTAGTCCTTGATCCGGTCATCGAGCCGAACCTGATCGACGAGTTGGCGAAGCCGATCGATCTCTTCGAGCGTCACGGTCGGCTCGACCGACGTCATCGGTCGCGTCGTTGCCATGCGGTCGACGATCGCTCGCTCCTCCACCTTCGTGGGGTATCCGACTTTCAGCTTGAGCATAAAACGATCGACCTGAGCTTCGGGGAGCGGATAGGTGCCCTCCTGTTCGATCGGATTCTGCGTCGCGAGCACAAGAAACGGTTGCTCGAGCGAATACGTCGTGTCCCCGATCGTGACGCGACGTTCCTGCATCGCTTCAAGTAGCGCTGACTGAACCTTTGCCGGCGCGCGGTTGATTTCGTCGGCGAGGACGATGTTGGCGAAGATCGGTCCCTTCTTCGCGCTAAACGTTCCGTCGCGCGGGCTGTAGATCAACGTGCCGATCAGATCCGCCGGGAGCAGATCCGGCGTGAACTGGATGCGGGCAAACTTCGCGTGAATACCTCGCGCGAGCGTGTTGACCGTCAAGGTCTTTGCCAGCCCTGGCACTCCTTCCAGCAATACGTGTCCGCCGGTGAGCAGCCCGAGTATCAGGCGCTCCACCATGGCCCGCTGCCCAATCACAACCGTTTCGATTGAAGCGAGCAGCCTCCGGATTGTCTCCGATGCCGCCTGAATCTGTCCATCCACTTCGGAATTGCTCATGCTCTTCGTTCCGCACCAAAGACCCTGTCCGCCCAACCGCCACAAACTCGCTCACGCGAGCCACAACAACGTAACGGTAATAGGCGACCGTGGGAAATAAAGTTCGCAATTCCAAAAGATGCGCACGGACGCCTGGCCCGTCACGGCCGCTTAAACCTATCAGTCGGAATGTGGATTCCGCACTTGTGCCCGCCCCGCCCGAACCGGTGGTTCGGGCGGGGCGAACAGAGATTGCTTCAAATGTCGGCGGAGCCGACGCTTACGGTCCGACCACGCGGGCTTCTCGTACGCCGTCGCCCCACGCTTCGGTCATCTCGAGTGCAAATCGACGTCGAAGCGCCGAGATCCCTTCGCCGCGGGGAGTCGTCTGGCGTTCCCGCGCGAGCGCCGCGCCCAGCATTGCTGCAACCCTCAGCGTTGCCGGCTCCGAGACCTGCGCCTCAATCTGTGCGTTGTAGTTCGTGGTGGAATTGATGTCGTACGTGTACTTGCGTCCGTCGCGACCCTCCACGAATTCGATGCCGCAGACCGAGATTGCGTTGGCGCGCAGGAACGCCTTGTACCGATCGATGATCGGGTCGGCGAAGCCTTCACGCAACGTGAACCTAGCCGCCGGATCGCACGGCGAGCACGCGTCCGCCGGGCAGAGTTCAAACCCATCCGTCGTGCGCGACTGAATCGCGTAGACGAACTCTCCGCCGACAAATTCGACGCGTGTCACCACTGGCTCGGACGCGCGGACGTACTCCTGCAGCAACACCACGTCATCCGGGGGCAACTCGATATCCGGCGACGACAAGTACGTCACCAGTTGTTCGAGCGACGTGATGAGGCGCACGCCCTGTCCGCGCCCGCCCCGGCTGGGCTTGATGATGAACGGCAGCGGAAAACCGCGGGCCGCATCAAAGATCGCCTCGCGACCGCCGATCACCGCAACCGATCGTGGCGTGCGGATACCCGCGGCGCGGAGCGCCTGATGCTGCCGGACCTTTGAGATTTCCAGCTCAAAAGCGGATGAGCCATTGAACACTTTGCGTCCGCGCGATTCGAGCCACTGCAGAAGTTCGCGTGTGTGTGCGACGCTGTGCATGTGTCCGCGGGTGTACGAGCTCGGACTCATCCGGTTGAAATAAATTCCTTCCGGCGGCTCGGCATCGAGATCGATCGAGCCCTGATTCACATACCACTCGGCCCAGGGAACGCCAATCTCGTCGAGCGCACGCCCGACAGGAGCCAGCCATTCCGAGTTCTCATTGATCACATACACCTTCATCGCACACACTCCGAGTGCCGCACGAACGCGAAAATGCGAACAGGCCGGCACAGAAAAAACGCTTTAGATTTTGGGGGTTTCGCGAAGAACCGGATTCACGCTGCTCGACGTTCTAAAGCGGGTGCTTCAAAGTCGCGAGCAATGGCGTTGACAATGCCCCGCGCAGCACATTTGGCCGCGGTGTTGATGGGTTTTGTCAATGAGAATCGTCATAATTCCTCGGATCGACAAAAACACTAGGCGACGAATCGCCCGACGTCAATTCGATGCACGCCGACGACGCGCGGTTCAGCAAAAATGAGCAAATGCGCTTCGGCAGAACGCCCAAGCACATTCGCTCAACGAGAGAGGAGAGGAGAGGAGAGCTCAAACCCAAAGCCTGAGTGGAAACCAGAACAGGGACGATGATCAGGCCTTGGTCAATGTCTTCCAATTCATCGCAGCCGTACCGCAACCAACCAGGATCGCCACCACGCCGCCGATAATCAGCCAGACCGAGCGGTCAGTGGGATTCCCGGTGAAGAGTCGCGACACATCAGACGCGAACGAGTTTGATGCCTGGATGCCGAACACGAGCAGGATGATTCCAACGACGATGAGGACGATGCCAACAGGGATCCGCATGTCCAACTCCTTGGCGGACGACGCTTGCATGTTCGTTCGCCTAAGAAGAGTGCGGCTTGGAGGTGAATGCTGAGTGAATCACTCGTACATCCGACTTATTTTTGGGCGGGAACCGGCCCGCCAGCGGCGAATAAAGCTGCTTAGCTCAGCGTCCGCAGCCGTGGCGCTTCCGCCCACCGGAGCTTTGTAATCAGCGTTGACCAGTACGACGTGTGCGGGTTTCGCACCAGCATCGCCTTGCGCTCGTGACGAGTGATCTGCACCGCGTCGTCTTCACTCAGCTTGGTGAGTACTTGGCCATCAACAACGAGCGTTGTCCCGTGACCGTCGTCGTTGTTCACGCGCGTGACGCCGATATTGATGACGCTGCTCAGGGGTACGACAATCGGCCGGAAGCTCAGCGAGTGCGCCGCAATCGGCGTGATCGCCATCGCTTCAAGCTCCGGCGACACAATCGGCCCGCCCGCAGAAAGGTTGTACGCGGTCGAGCCCGTGGAGGTGCTCACGATCAGCCCGTCGCCGCTCACGGTCGGACCGACGTTGCCATCGATCGAGAGCGCCATGCGAATCATGCGATAGGGTGGGCCCGCAGTCAGCACGCAGTCGTTTGCCGCGATCGACTCGAAGCGCGGACGCCCGTCGAGCCCTGTCACGCGCACCGACAAGAGCGGCGTCTCATGCACCGCGAGCGGCTCATCGCCAAACGCGCCGCTCGCGGCACGCGTCAGTGCGGGCATGTCGAATTCCGCCATGAATCCAAGCTTGCCGAAGTTCACGCCGAGAATCGGCTTGCCCAAGGGCACCAACCGGCGCAACTGCCCGAGCAGCGTCCCGTCGCCGCCGAGGATCACAAACAAGTCGGCCGCTGCCGTTTGCGGGGCCAGGACGCTGTCCGAAGCTTCGACTTCGCCCGCGAGAACTCCGTGGCGCTCGATGAGACCGCGCACTTTCTCCGCCGCCGCAACGGCGTCGTCCTTTTCGCGATTGACAATGAGAAGCACCCGCCGCGGCATAGTCCCCAGTCTAGCGACGAGGCCTCCAACAGGTTTCGTATTCGACTTAGCGACGGACCGACTTGTGCTCGGCCTGACGCGGGGCGGCGATGCGTGAACGCGAGGTCCGGCCTTCGTCGTGCGAAGCATCCGCAGAAGTCGCCGGCTTGGCGGCATCTGCGATGACTTTGACAAGCCCGGCGGTATCGAGGCGAACCTCCGCCAACTGCTTGGCGCGAGAATCCTGAAGTACCCAGCGATCGGGCAAGCCGTGCCGCACGATCTTGGCGTTGGTCAGGCCCATTTCCTGAGCGGCTTCGAGCACGGCAGAACCAAACCCGCCGACCACGCTGTGATCTTCGAGCGTGACGATCGGGATGCCGCGCTCAACGAGCGAAGTGATTAGCGCCGTATCGACCGGCTTGGCGAATCGCGCATCCCAGACGCCCACGCGGAGTACGCCCGCCAGCTTTTCCGCAGCTTCGCAGGCATTGATCGCCGGGGTTCCAAACGCAAGCACCGCAACATCCATCTCGGCCTTCGGAGACGCAAATTCGGAGGTGAGGCAACGCGCTTTGCCGAGTTCGAACGGCGGACACGCCTTGCCCGTGCAGCGTTCGCTCACGACATCGCGCGGGTAGCGAACTGCGGAAACACCCTTCTCACAGCCGCGCAAAAACTCCATCGCGGCACGCAAAGACGGTTCGTCGATTGCTGCCGTGAGGATCGCGCCCGGAAGCGTCCGGAGCAGCGAGACATCACAGAAACCGTGGTGCACGGCGCCGTCGCCGCCAACCAGGCCCGCGCGATCCAGAAGCAGGCGCACCGGCAAGCCCTGCAGGGCCGCCTCCTGGAACGCCTGGTCAAACGCTCTCTGCAGGAATGTCGAATAGACCGCGAAGAATGGCTTCCACCCCGTCTTCGCCAACCCCGCCATCATATCGAAGGCGTGGCTTTCGCAAATACCTGTGTCGAACGCCCGTTCCGGATACTTCGTTAGCGCTCGCGTGAGCCCCGTTCCGTCCGACATCGCGGCGGTCGCAGTGACAACGCGTGCATCGCGCTCCATCATGTCGAGCATGATGTCGCCGACCGCTGCAGTGAAGCTGCGGCCTTCGCTCTTGATTTCAACGCGGCAGCCTTCCTGCACCAATTCGCCCACGTTCTCGCCGTCGGGATTGACGACCTTGAACGCGCCGGGCGAATGGAACCGGCTTGAATCTTTCTCGGCGAACTCGTACCCCTTGCCCTTCACAGTCTTGACGTGAAGAACGATCGGCTTATCGAAATCGCGCGCCTCGCGGAGAAATCCAACAAGCGTTGGAATGTCGTGACCGTCAATCGGTCCGATGGTCATGAGCCCGAAGTGCTCAAACCAGCCGCCCTCGATCTTGTCGGTGTGGAACCAGCTCTTTGCGGCTTCTCCCGCGGCGTGGTACGCCTCCTTCAACACGCTGCCGCCGGGCACGCGCTTGAGGGCTTCCTTCGCCTGCTTCTTGAAGTTGCCGTAACCCTGGCTGAGCCGGAAGCGATCGAAGTAGTGAGCCATCGCGCCCTGCGGATGGCTGATGCTCATGCCGTTGTCGTTCAGCACAACCAGGAACTGACGCTTCAGCGTTCCCGCGCCGTTCAAACCTTCCATCGCGACGCCGTTCACGATCGATGCATCGCCGATGATCGTGACCACACGCCGTCCATCCGGCGCCTTTTCCGGATCGAATCCGTCACCGTTGAGTGTGTCGCCCCGGGCCATGCCGACCGCGGTCGAAATGCCGGTACCGGCGTGCCCGACGCGGAAGAGGTCGTACGGAGATTCCGCCGGCTCGGGAAAGCCCGACATTCCTTCGCGCGTACGGAGATTTGAGAGCATTCCCAATCGACCAGTCAGCAGCTTGTGCGGATAGCACTGGTGCCCGACGTCAAACAGCAGCCGATCGTGCGCGAAATCGAAGACGTAGTGAAGCGCCACCGAAAGTTCGACCACGCCAAGATTTGGAGCGAGATGTCCGCCGACTTTCGAAACCTGATCGTGAATCGCACGCCGAATTTCGGCCGCAACTTCGGGAAGGCGTTCGATCGGCAATTTGCGGAGGTCGGCCGGGCCAAGAATTTTTTCGAGAAGCGGAAAGCCGTCGCTCTTCGACGCTGTCCGTTCGCGTCCCGATCCATTGCCGCTTGCCGAAACTTTGTCAGCCATTGTGAAAAATCCGTTCGCGCATCCGTGCCGGCCCGTCCTCTGGCGATCCCGTCGCCAAAATGGCCCCTTCTACCGCCGAAAGCGTAGCAAGTCCGCCGAACCCGCAATGCGAACAGCAATACCCGTTTGCTCGGGCGATGTTCGATCGCGGAGGCTTACTTTGTGCGCGTTGCCAGGAATTCCACGAGTTCTCGGAGCGCATCGGCCTTCTCACCGAATCGCCTCAGTTCACCAAGTGCCGAAGCCTTCAACTTCGCCACCTCGTCGCGGCACTTCTTGGCGCCGTCCGCTCCGCCGCCGTAGGCCAGCGGATACGTCAGCTTGCCCGCTTCTTCATCCTTGCCGGTCCGCTTGCCCACCAGTTCGCTCGGCTGCTCCAAATCGATCAGATCATCGACAATCTGGAACATCAGACCGATGGCGTCACCGAAGCGACCGAGCGCCGCCACATCCGCTTCCGAGTTGCCGGCAGAGCCTCCCAGTTGAGCGCACGCTCCGCCCATCGTGCACGACGCTCGAATCAGGGCGCCGGTCTTGTGCTTGTGTATCGTCCGAACACGGTCGAGCGCACTCGAACCGGGCACAGTGCCCGGAATCGTGTCGTACACCTGCCCGCTGATCATCGCCGTCGTCGCGCCAACGAGATCGCGCACGAGACGCACGCAGAGAGCGCTTTGCGTCGCGAGCTTCGGCGAAACCACATCGGTGGTGAGAGGCTCGAACGCGAGCGTCATCATCGCATCGCCCGCGAGAATCGCCATCGCCTCGCCCGCGTGCTTGTGCAAAGTCGGAATTCCGCGCCGGAGATCATCGTCGTCCATCGCGGGAAGGTCATCATGCACAAGGCTGAAGCAGTGCACCAGTTCGAGAGCGATGCAGGACGGCAGCGCATCTTCGGGTTCGCCGCCTGCCGCGGCGCACGCGTGCCAGGCTAAAACCGGCCGCAAACGCTTGCCGCCGGAAAGCAGCGAGTACGCAATCGCATCTCTCAGTCTGTCGCCGACATCCAGCCGATCGACGTACGACCGCAGCGCACGCTCGATCCGCGGCAAGACCGAAAAGGGATCACCGCGAGTCATCCCGGCTTTCCGGCCGCAGGCGTCGCCTGCTGCTGCGAACGAAGCAACTCGAGGATTTCCTGGGGAGTCTGCGCCGCATACACACGCAAGCGGAACTGCTCCATCATCATCAAGCGGCTGACCTGCGCCAGCGCCTGAATGTGGTCGCTTGTCTTATCCGGCGGGCTCGCGAGCAGAACGATGAGCCGCACAGGCTGGCGGTCAATCGAATCAAAATCCATCGGCTCGCGGGGCTTGCCGATCGCCATGGCCAGAGACGTCATCCCGGCGCACTTGCCGTGCGGAATGGCGAGTCCGTGACCGATGCCCGTAGTGCGAGTCTGCTCGCGCGTCCAGACTGCTTCTTTGAGTGCCGCCGGGTCTTTGACGCGGCCGGTTATGCTCAGCACATCAACGAGTTCGTTAATGACCCCGAGCTTGTCGGACGCCACGAGGGGCGCGCGAATGCAATCGATGCTGAGTATGTCGAGAAGGTTCATGAAGCGCTCTTCAACACTGCCCTGATTTCAACGGGCGAGAGTGTACGCCCGTCTCTGGTGGCACGCCTCTCCGAGGCGTGGCCTTTCGCTCCCTTGGCGCACCGAATTCCCTTGCCGTCGTTGCAATCAGACAACGCACTCACCCACCCTTTTTCATCACGGCGACATACGAACCGTCGCGTGCCGATTTTTCGGGAAGGCCGCAGCCGCCAACAGGCACGGTCGCGCGTTCTGCCACAACCGACAGGCCCAGCGTTTCTCCCGCCCACGCTCGTTGCTGGCTGTTCTCCTCCGGCTCAAGGCTGCAGGTTGAGTAGGCGACAATTCCGCCGTCGCGAGCGATCGACACGCCACGCTCAAGAATTGTCCGCTGAATGGCAACCAGCTCACCGACCGATTTGCCGTTGATGCGATACCGGGCTTCCACTCGCCGGGCGAGCACGCCTGAATTCGAGCACGGCACATCGAGCAGAACCAGATCGGCCTCGCCGACGCGTTTGCACGCTTCATCCGCGTGGACGACCAGTACGCGCTTGTCGCGATCGAACACTTTGCGCAGCATCTCGAGCCGGCGGGCATCGACGTCGGCCGCCATGACGTTGGCGTTTGGAAAGGCACGCAGCAGTTGACGCGTCTTGGTTCCCTGACCCGCGCACAGATCAACCACTCGACGGATCTCCATCGCATCGACCGCGCCCGCAACAACACGGACCACGTCCGCGGACGATGGATCCTGCACCCACATGCGGCTGCGCTCGAGCATCGCGCGCATGCGCACGCGATCCGCCGTCCACACCAACGCGAGCGGCTCGTCGTGCTGAATCGCCATATCTCGATCGATCAAGTGGGCGCCCGCGTCTTCGTCGGCTTCGATATTCAGAATCGTCGGCGCGGGCGCGATGCCCTTCATCGCAAATCCACTTGCGACATCTTCGCCGTGTACCGCTATCCACCTTCGCACGAGCCCTTCGGGATGACTCGTTTGCATCGACAGCCGCTCTGCAAAATCCTGAGGGAGCACGTGGTCACGCAATTGCATCGCGCGGCCGTCCGCGGTCAGCAGCACATCGCGCCGACGCGCCCAATCAGCAGGCCGCTCGCCACGCTCGCCCTTCAACTCTGCAACGCGGCGAAGCGCCGCATTCACAAGCCCGCCCGCACCCTCGCGAATGCGTGCCTTGGCGTGCCGCACACTCTGATCGATCGCGGCATGATCGGGCACGCGATCGAGCAGGAGCAATTGTGCCGCGCCCGCCATCAGCACCGCCCGCAAATCGGGCTCAACGGCGCCAAACTGCTGCTTGAGTCCAAGTCCAATCAAGTATTCGAGCGTGAACCACCGCCGCAAAACCCCATCGAAAATGGCATGCGCAAACGCCCCGTCGCGACCTTCCACAAACGCCCCGTCTGCGGTGATCGCCAAATCCGGGAATCGCCTTACTTGCGACCCGATCGCCTCAATGGCGTACGCCCGCGTCGGATCGGGCCGTTCTGTCTCCGATTGTGCTGTCATTCCCGGTTTGTTCACGGTCGACTCTAGTCCCAACGTAAAATGCCGCGGAACAGATGTCCGAGCGCACGCCAATTCCGTCCAAGCCGATCGCCGCGGGCCCCAGGCGGATCATCGCCAAAGTGGTCCCCCGCGCCACCAGTGGCTCAGGCCTGCTCGCGGGCATGCGCATCCGCAAAAAGCTTTTCTTCCTGCACACATTCTTTTCACTCGCCCTCACCTTTGTTCTGCTCGTGGCGCTTCGCCCGGCAATCGCCCGAATTGTCGATCGCGCTGATTCGCGGGCGTCGATCGACCTGCTCTCTGCGATCGCACCGGCTCTGGCTTCGAGCGCCGATGATCAATCAAGCCGTATTCGCGCCTACCTCAAGAGCCGGCCGCATGTGCTCACACGCGAAGGATCCGCGTCCGAACTTGGCATCCCGCGCGAGGTCGCTGTCAGCGCGAGCGTCTCCCCCTTCAACGCCTTTGAACTCAACGCTCCACCTTGGGAAGCCTCGGCCGTCGCCTTCATCACGCCCGAAGGCTCAAGTGAAGGTCGCTACATCGTTCTTTCCGCGACCAGCCCCGAAGCTCGGTCGAGCGTCGTCTGGCTCTACCTCTACACGCTCTTCGCGCTGCTCTTCGTCTATGCCCTCGTCGCGCTCGCGCTCGAAATTTTTGTCTTGCCCCAGTCGGTCTACGACCCCATTCGCCGAATTCTCGACGCAGACAAAGCTGTGCAGGACAACCAGGGTGGCGTGACAGGGGCCGCCAGCGAACTCATCCCCGAAATCCACATCCCGCGCGATGAAATCGGCGAGATCATGCGGTCGCGCAACGACTCGATCCGCGCACTCCGCAACATCCAACAGGCCCTGAATCTCGCCCTCTCGCAGCTCGAAACCGCCGCGACCGACCTCAAACGCAAGAACCATCTCCTGCAGTCCGCGCAGCGCAACCTCGCCGATGCCGATCGACTCGCCAACCTCGGCATGATGTCCGCAGGGATCGCGCACGAACTCAACACGCCGCTCGCAGTGCTCAAAGGCAGCGTCGAGCAGATCGCCGCGGACCCTGCAAAGTCCGTCGAGCCCACCCGCGCCGCACTCATGCTCCGAGTCGTCGAACGTCTCGAACGCCTGAGCGAGAGCCTTCTCGATTTCGCGCGCGTTCGCCCCCCAACCAACCGAACCGTTCTAGTCGCACCAATCATCGACGAAGCCGCGACGCTTGTCCGACTCGATCGTTCTGTTCGCGCCGCGCCGATCCAAAATCTCGTCGATGCTTCGCTGGTGATCGACTGCGACGCGGACCGCATCACACAGGTTTTCGTCAACCTGCTCCGCAACGCCGCCGACGCCATCAACGCCCGGCGCGACCGTCCGGTCTCTCCCGCCGACCGAATCGTGGTCGACGCCGAGCGGACCCGCCGCGACGGCTCCGACTGGCTCTCCATCCGAATCCGCGATACCGGCCCCGGCATTGACCCGGCGATCCTTCCCGCCCTCTTTGAGCCGTTTGCCAGCACCCGCCTTGATAGCCGTGGAACCGGCCTGGGCCTCGCCGTCGCCGAAGGCATCATCCGCGAGCATGATGGCATCCTGCTCGCCCGGAACCGCTCCAGCGACGACGCCGGGCCCACGGACCTTTCAGGAGCCGTTTTCGAGATCATGCTCCCAATCGGTCGATCCGCTCCATCAGAACCCCCCTCCCCGAGGGAGGGGGCAGGGGGTGGGCTAGCTGCGCTCGCGAACTCCCCTCGCTAACCTCGTCGCCTTCTCCTGTCTCACAAATGACCGAACCCGCCAAACAACTCGAATCCGGTGCCCCGCCACTGTCAATCGTCTGCCTGGACGACGACGCCGACTTCCGCCAATACATGCGTTCGACGCTTCAGCAGGACGGCCACGAAGTCCGCGTCTGCGCCGACCCTGAGGAGTTTTTCGAAGCGTGCGAATCGCGCCTGCCCGACATCGTTCTGCTCGACATCAAAATGGGCCGCGACAGTGGCGAGACAGTGCTGCAGGAAATCCGCAAGCGCTGGAGCCGGCTCGCCGTGATTGTCGTCACCGGGTATCCATCCATGGACTCGATGCGTGAGACCTTCAAGCAGGATGCGTTCGACTATCTGGCAAAACCGTTCTCGCTCGTCGAGCTGCGGCGTGCTCTCGCCCAGGCCGCCGAAGCGCTCGGTCTCGGCCAGCGCCCGCAAGACAAACTCCGCGCCGAACTTGGCCGCCATATCCGTCTCGCCCGCACCGAAGCGACATGGACGCTCAAGGAACTCTCCGATGCCAGCGGCATCAGCGTGAGTCAGTTGTCGTCGATCGAACGCGGCGCGCACCTGCCGAGTTTGGAATCTCTGCTCTCGATCGCTGGCGCGCTCAAACGCAAGCCGAGCGACTGGCTAAGTGCGGGCGGGTTCTAACCGATTTCACCGCAATTGCTGAGCGTACTCGACACGTCGCCTGCCGAAAAACCACCGTCCGACGCGTCCGCAGGCGTACCCAATCAACATCCAGATTCCACCGGCGATGTGCGGGATGATGAACGTGCGCAGTGTCCACCGGTACGCACCGATCTTGGGCGGAGTTGTGACAACGCTTGTCCACGGATCCAGATCATCAACAACCTGCGGCGTCGCTCCCGAAGTTTGCGAGAGCGCATCAAAGTCGGCTTGCCAC
This sequence comes from Phycisphaerales bacterium, assembly GCA_050730655.1. Lineage (GTDB taxonomy): Bacteria > Planctomycetota > Phycisphaerae > Phycisphaerales > UBA1924 > JAFEBO01. The sequence goes on along the minus strand of JBOHNL010000012.1, from coordinate 209,443 downwards.
ATTCTCCGCTCAAACCACATTCCCCACACCTGGGTCACAACGAGCGCGCACGCAACGACGACGAGCAGCAATCGCCACGAACGCGCGCGGTGTCCGGCCCAGATTCCCACGGAAAGGAACATGGCCAGCGCCGCCAGGTTGACGATTTCTGCCATGCTTAAACCAGCAGCGTCGCGGGTTTCTCGAGCAGACCCTTCACCGAATTCAGATAGCTCGCCGCCATCGCTCCATCAATCACGCGATGATCGCTGCTCATCGTCATGCTCATCACATGGCCCGGAACGATCTTCCCGTCGCGAACGACCGGCTTCTGCACCGCGCCGCCCACCGCGAGAATCGCCGTGTTCGGCGGATTGATAATTGCCGTGAATGCCTCCACGCCGAACATGCCGAGGTTGCTGATCGTGAACGTCGCGTCGCTCATTTCTTCGACGCTCAGGCCCTTGGTTCGCGCCTTCTCCGACAGTCGCTTAGTCTCGGCCGAAATCTGCCGCAGGCCAAGGAAGTCCGCGCCGCGGATCGTCGCGACAACAAGCCCGCCGCCCGTTCCATCTTCCATCACCGGCAGCGCGATCGCAACGCCGATATTCACGTCCGGCAGGTACTCGATCGCTTCATTTCCCGGCGTCCCCGCCCACTTGGTGTTCACATATGGATGCTGATGCATCGCGAGCGCACATGCACGAACGACGAAATCATTCACGCTCAACTTGACGCCCTGATTCGCAAGCTGCTCGTTCAACTGCGCACGCAGCTCAACCAGCGCATCCATGCTCGCTTCGACCGTCACCTGATAGTGCGGGATCGTCGTCTTGCTCTCGACCAGGCGCTTCGCGATCGTCTTCCGCATGTTCGACAGCGGCACAACTCGAGCCACAAGCCCACCGCCGCCCCCACCAGCACCGCCCGGCATCGCCATCGGTGTCGGTCGGCTCGGCTGATTCACCTGCGTCCGCGCCAGCGGCTGCGACGGCTTCGAGGGAGCCTGCATCTGCTCGCCCGCACCGCGGCCTGGCCCCTGCCCGCTGCCGACAGCCGCCTCAACATCCTTTCGGATAATGCGTCCGCCCGGCCCTGAACCCTGCAATGAACCTAAGTCCACATTCGTTTCCGCGGCAATTTTCTTCGCCAGCGGACTCGCCAACACCCGCTCGTTCCGACCCGGCGCATGCCCGTTCGAATTCGCGTTGCTGTTCGATCCACCCGGTGGTGCGACAGCCGTCGCCGTTCCACCAGAGCCAGTCGAAACAGTCTGTCCACCAGTTTGGCCCGCAGCCTGCGCCTTTGCCGGCGCAGCCGCGCCGGCTCCCTGCGACTTGATCGCCGCGGCATCCTCGCCCGGCCCTGCCAGCAACATGATCACCGTCCCGATCGGAACGTTCTGGCCTTCCGCGACTGCGATCGACGCGACCGTGCCGTCCTCAAAGCTCTGCAACTCCATCGTCGCCTTGTCGGTCTCGATGTCCGCCAGCGAATCGCCGGTCTTGACCTTCTGACCTTCCTTTACGTTCCACTTCACAACCGTTCCGGCCTGCATGGTGTCGGAAAGGCGGGGCATTTCAATCTTAATTGGCATGTGAGTTCTCTTGCGAATCCGAATCGATTACAGCCGTCCCATCGTCTTCTTCACCGCCGACATGATCTTGCCCTTGTGCGGCAGATACAACGCTTCAAGGTTCTTGGCATACGGCGTCGGGACGTCCTCGGTGTTCACACGAACGGGCTGATGATCAAGCCAGTCAAATCCGCGCTCGCAAACCTGCGTGACGACTTCTGACGCCACCGAAGCAAACGGCCAACACTGATCGACAACGACAATTCGGCCCGTCTTCTTCACGCTGTCGAGAATCGAATCGATATCCAGCGGCCGAATGGTCCGCATATCCAGCACGTCGATGTTGATGCCTTCTTTTTTGAGCTCGTCCGCGGCATCCATGCAGAAGTTCACCGGCCGGCCAAAGCTCACAACCGTGCAGTCATCGCCCTTGCGACGCAAGGCCGCCTTGCCGAACGGAATCAGGTATTCACCTTCCGGCACGTGTCCTTTGTCGCCGAGCATGCGCTCGCTCTCAAGGAAGAAGACCGGGTCGTCATCGCGGATAGAAGTCTTGAGCATGCCCTTCGCGTCATACGGATTGCTCGGAATCGCGATTTTGACGCCCGGCACGTTGCTGTACAGGCCTTCCACGCACCAAGAGTGCGTCGAGCCAAGCTGTCCCCCCGCGCCGTCGTTGCCGCGGAAGACGACCGGGCAACCCCACTGCCCGCCGCTCATATAGAGCATCTTCGGCACATTGTTCAGAATCTGGTCCGCCGCCACGAGGCTGAACGACCAAGACATGAATTCGATGATCGGCCGCAGGCCGTACATGGCCGCGCCCACCGCAAGACCGGCAAAACCGTTCTCACTGATCGGGGAGTCGATGATCCGCTTCGGGCCGAACTCGTCGAGCATTCCCTGGCTGATCTTGTACGCGCCGTTGTATTGCGCGACCTCTTCTCCCATCAGGAAGATCCGGTCGTCCTTGCGCATCTCTTCGCTCATCGCCTCGCGCAGCGCCTCGCGGAACTGAATCTCCCGCGCCGTCCCGCCACCCATCGGCTCAAGCCCCATCTCCGGCAACATCAACTCGGCAGCCATGAAAACCCTTTCAACTGCGAATCGCTGCCTCTGGTGGCCCGCCTCTCCGAGGCGGGTTCCAGGCAGCTCAACGACCAAAACTCTGATCCGTCGCCAAGGCCTGCGTCAGCCTGCCCGCGCCGGACGAGGATTCTACGCGCGCTCAACGCCGTTTCTGTAGTCTCTGGGGCATGCTGTCTACCCGCGTCTCATCGGTATTCCTGCCCGCCCTCGTCGTTTCATCGCTTGGCGTCTGTTACATGGCGACGGCGGGCGACCTTCCCAACCCGACGCTCCCGCTCGTTCAGCCCGCAAACCTTCCAAAACCAAACACCGGCGCAACCGGGGCGATCACCCCGGACGACTCGATCGCCATCGTCCACCGTCTCGCCGATTTCGGAACTCGCCACACGCTCTCCGACACCGAATCTCCCACCCGCGGCATCGGCGCCGCCCGCAACTGGGTCCTCGACCAATTCCGCGCCGCAGGCCCGCGCCTGGAAGCCTCACTCGAAGAGTTCGATGCACCCGTCGGACCCCGAATCAAAGAATCAAAGAAAGTCGCAAACGTCATCGCGGTCCTCCCCGGCTCCGACCCCTCCGCCGCCGCACGCCGCATCTACGTCGTCGGCCACCTCGACAGCATGAACGCCAACGTCATGGATCCGCAAGGCGATGCACCCGGCGCCAACGACGATGCATCCGGCTGCGCCGTCGTGATCGAGTGTGCGAAAACGCTCGCCAAAGAAAACCTCCGCGCAACCGTCGTCTTCCTCTGCACCATCGGCGAAGAGCAGGGATTAGTCGGCGCGAAATACCACGCCGACGGCGCACGCACCCGCAATGAAAACATCATCGCCGTCTTGAACAACGACATCGTCGGCGATCCGTCCGCACCGCCGACCGATGGCTTCCCTGCACAGCCGGAAGTTGTCCGCGTCTTTTCGGAAGGGTTGCCGCGCAACGCCAGCACAGAACAACTCGCGCGGCTTCGCGCTCTTTCCGGCGAATCCGATTCGCCTTCACGCCAGCTCGCGCGGTATGTCGGCGAAGTCGCCGCGCTCGAACAAGTCGCAGTGCAGCCTCGCCTTGTATTCCGTCTCGATCGCTTCCTCCGCGGCGGCGATCACTCCATGTTCAACCAGGCCGGCTTTCCCGCCGTTCGCTTCACCGCGAGCAATGAGACGTACTCACGTCAACACCAGAATGTCTCCGGCCCGCCTCAAATCGGCGGCGGAAAAGCCCGCGAAACCGGCGATGTCGTTCGCTTTGTCGATCCCGATTACCTCGCCAGCGTCGCCCGGCTCAACGCCAAGTGCCTGATTCATCTCGCCAACGCGCCGCAAACTCCGGCGAAAGCCCGCATCGTCACCGCCAAGCTCGAAAACGCAACAACGCTGAAGTGGGAACCGAGTCCCGACGCCGACGGCTACGAAGTCGTCTGGCGCGACACAACTTCAGCGACTTGGACCTTCTCGCGCGACGTGGGCACCGTCACCGAAATCACGCTCCCCATCAGCAAAGACGATTTCTTCCTCAGCGTCCGCGCGTATCGCAAAGACGGCTACCGCTCCGTCGTCGCCTTCGCAGATCAGGCGACTGAGTAGTCACCTGATCCTCTTCGCCCAGAGGGCGCACGATCGTTGCCTGCAGTGTCAACTGCCGATCTAAATGCAGAAGTTTTTTCTGTGGCCCGGAGGGCCGACGAATCTGCGGCAGAACGTCGCCTACCACTTCACCGCCGTCGCCGCCTTATACCCGCGCCCGCCCAGTGCCCTCCAAAACTTCTCCCGCTCCACCTTGTGCATCACCGTGCGCCCAACATGCCGCACACTCCCCGCAAAAAAACGCGAAAGCGCCGAGCGCCGCGCCCACTTCGCGAATCCATCGGCAATGACACCCGCGAGCATTTCTCGCCACCGCGCCGCAATCACATCCGGCGTGTGCTCAAGTGCCCGCGTTCTCCCATTTTCCGACATCGCGCGATAAAGCCCGGGTTCAGCCTTCAACCTACGCAGCGCGACAAGCGCTTCTTCTGCCGTGCGCACTTCGAAATAGTCCAAATCCGACTTCCGCTCTTCCCGATACCCCGCCTCGGGCCCCAAAAGCGCCGGACATCCCGCCTGCCACGCGTTCACGAGCTTCAGCGCAGGCTTCACCGATCGAAAAAACTCGCTCCCCCCGCGCACCGCCAGCACCGCATCTGTCTGCGACCAATCGCGACCGGAAACTCCGATGCGATTGCGTGTGAGCCCGTGCACCATAAACGTGATGCCTAATTCCTTCAACGCATCCCGAAATCGTTCACTCCGAAACGCCTGATCAATGTTGTCCATCTCGCCATGAAAGACGATGTTCTCGAGCCGATCCCCCCGCTCATCCTCCCGAGGTCGAAGCGACAACTGAGGCCAGTGCGCCACGTAGTGATCCGTCGACCGCTCGCAGCGCGTCCGATTCTGCACGATCACTTCTTCGCACAAAGTCGGCCGCGCCCGATCCATCCGACATCCAAGCACATAGCTCCGCCACGGCATCCCGCCCCGGCGCAGATCGTCGTACGTCGCCACGCACAATCCGCCCGAAACAAACTGATCCGTCAGCCGCGCATCAATCCCGCGCCGCTTCAACTGGATGTACGTGTTGATGATCCACGCCGTCTCGCCATCCCACTTGTCCCAGTACACCGACGCCGCCGGCGGCATGCCCTGCGTCTCAAACAACTCCGAAAATGCCGCCCGCCTGCGCAAATCCCGCATCACAAAATAAACCGGCGCAGCCAACGGCTTCAGCGCCGTCTCCGCCCCCATCGCCCGCATCATTTCAATCACCGTCAATCCCATCACCGGCGACTGTACCAGCCATTCCAACTCTCGCTCTCGTCGTCTTCACATCCCACATCCGACATTCCCACCGTACCCTTCCACCCGGAGGTCCCATGAAAGGCGTCATCCTCGCCGGCGGCACAGGCTCCCGCCTTTCCCCGCTCACGCTTGTCACCAACAAGCACCTTCTCCCCGTCTACGACCAGCCGATGGTCCACTACCCCATTAAGTGCCTCGCTAACGCGGGCATCGATGAAATTCTCGTCGTCACCGGGGGCGAGCACGCGGGCGACTTCCTCCGCCTCCTCAAGAACGGAAAACAGCTCGGCATCCGCCATCTCGAATACGCCTATCAGGAAGGCAGTGGCGGCATCGCCGACGCACTCAAACTCGCCCAAGACTTCGCCGACGGCGAGCCCATCTGCGTCATCCTCGGCGACAACATCATCGAGCGCAACATCAAGGGCGCCGCCAACAACTACCGCGAGCAGAAAAAGGGCGCGAAGATCCTCCTCAAAAAGGTCCCCGACCCACAGCGCTTCGGAGTCGCTCGTCTCGAAAACAACCGGATCGTCGAGATCATCGAAAAGCCCAAGGCGCCGACGAGCGACCTCGCCGTCACCGGCATCTACTTCTACGACCAGACCGTCTTCGACATCTGCGCCACACTGAAACCGTCCGGCCGAGGCGAACTCGAAATCACCGACGTCAATAACGCCTATTTGAAGGCCGGCACACTCACCCACGAAATCCTCGACGGCTGGTGGACCGACGCCGGCACGTTCGAAAGTCTCTATCGCGCAACGAAATACGTCGCTGAAAGCGGTGCGAATCACGCATAAGTAGCACCGCCCTTCGGGGCGGTCTTTTCACCTTCTCTCTTCGATTCTCTTTCGCTAGTCTGTTCACTTCATGCCCAAAATCGAATCCATCCCCACCTTCTCCGGCTCCCCCGCCGAAGCCCTCGCATTCGCCCGTCAAAAAAACGAACCCGTCCTCCTCCCCATCACGCTCTTCGCCGACGACCGGGGCTGGTCGATCATGAACCAGCTTCAGGGCGTGATGGCGCCCGAAGGCCAACTCAACATCTCACTGCAATATCCCGGGGTGATCAAGGCCTGGCATCGCCATCAACGTCAGACCGATTTCTGGATCTGCGTCCGTGGACAAATCAAAGTCGGCGTCCATCGCGACGACGATCGCGCCTGGATGACCATCATCGGCGAACACCGTCCCGCGCTCGTCATCGTCCCCCCGCCGCTCTGGCACGGCGCCGCCACAGTCGGCAACGAACCCGCCAGCCTGCTCTACTACGTCACGCACGCGTACGACGCATCCAAGCCCGACGAAGAACGCCGCGCGTTCGATTCCCCCTCATGGTTCCCGTGGACCGTGCATCCGCGATGACTTCGGCTTCCAACAAGCCACTTCTTCTCCTCGGCGCCGACGGCATGCTCGGCCGCGCCTTCGTTGAAGCCTTCCAAAAACAAAATCGTTCCTTCGAAGCGCTCACGCTTCCGCAATTCGATCTCACCCGCCCCGAATCCATTCGCAACGCGATTTTCCCGCGTTTCGCGGCAGTCATCAACTGCGCCGGCTACACCGACGTCGACGGCGCCGAAACCAATCATGCACTCGCCAACCAGATCAACGCATTCGGCGTCGGACAACTCGCCGTCGATTGCAACCTCGCGTCGATCCCGCTCGTCCATTTCAGTACCGATTACGTCTTTGACGGTTCAAGCCACGATCCCTATCCGCCGACTCCGCCGCCGGCGAACTCGCGCCCGATCAATGTGTACGGGCAATCAAAGCTTCGGGGCGAAGAACTCATCCGCGAAATGAGCGACGATCACCTCATCATCCGCACAAGCTGGGTCTACGCCCCGTGGGCGAAAAACTTCGTCCGCACCATCGCGAGCGCCTCGCGCTCCAAACCCGAACTTAAAGTCGTCAACGACCAGCGTGGCCGCCCCACCAGCGCCGAGCATCTCGCGCAGGCCACGCTCGCCCTCCTCGCCCGCAAATCCCGCGGCACCTACCACATCACCGACGGCGGCGAATGCACGTGGTTCGACTTCGCCGCTGAAATCGTCCGCCTCATCAGCGCACCCTGCAAAGTCACGCCCTGCACGTCCGCCGAATTCCCCCGCCCCGCCAAACGCCCCGCCTACAGCGTGCTCGAGATCACGAAAACCGAGCAAGAGCTCGGACCGATGCCCTCTTGGCAAGCCAATCTCGCTCAAGTCATCACCCGCATCGAGTCCTAGCCGCGGCTCTCCTCTTCACTCGATGCCCCGATGCCTCCTGCCTTGATGCCGTCTTTGAATTCACCCGCCTTTCTCCGTGCTCTTCTCCGTGGCACTCCGTGTTGATCCGCCTTCCGTTCCCGTACACTCGAGCCCATGTTCTCCCGTCTCCTCATCACCGGCGGCAGCGGCTTCATCGGCTCCAACTTCGCCCGCCACGTCCTCGCCGCCCGCCCCGACGCGCATCTCACAAACATCGACGCCCTCACCTACTCCGGCAACCGCGAAAATCTCGCCGATCTCGAAGACCACCCCCGCTACACCTTTATCCACGCCGACATCTGCGACGCTGAAAAGATCCGTCCGCTCGTCGCAGATGCCGACGCCCTCGTCCACTTTGCCGCCGAATCGCACGTCGATCGTTCCATCCTCGACACCCGCCCCTTCATCCGAACCAACGTCCTCGGCACGCAAACGCTTCTCGACGCCGCCGTCGCGTGCAAGCTCGAGCGCTTCGTCCACGTAAGCACCGACGAGGTCTACGGCAGCCTTCCGCTCGATCGCCCCGAACTCCGATTCACCGAAGCATCCGCGATCAAGCCGAATAGCCCCTACGCCGCGAGCAAAGCCGCGAGCGACATGCTCGTGCGCGCCGCGCATCACACCTTCGGCCTGAACACCTCGACCACGCGCTGCTCGAACAACTTCGGCCCGTACCAGTTCCCCGAAAAAGTCATACCGCTCTTCGTGACCAATCTCATCGAAGGCAAGAAAGTTCCGCTCTACGGAGACGGCCTCAACGTCCGCGACTGGATCCACGTTGAAGATCACTGCGAAGCGATCCTCGCAGTTCTCGAGCGAGGCAAGTCCGGCGAGGTCTACAACATCGGCGCCGACAACGAGCAATCCAATCTCGATCTCACCCGCTCGATCCTCCACATCCTCGGCAAGGGCGACGAGTGCATTCGCCACGTCGAAGACCGCCTCGGCCACGACCGCCGTTATGCGATCGACTCAAGCAAGATCCACCGCGAACTCGGCTGGAGCGCATCTCGCTCCGCCTGGCCCGACGCTCTCATCTCCACCGTCGACTGGTATGTAAAGAAACCCACTTGGTGGCAACGTATCAAAAGTGGCGCCTACCGCGACTTCCACGAAACTTTATACGGAAATCGCGGCCCCGCAAATCCCGCTTCTGCAAACGCTTAGAAGCAAGCACGCCGCGGTAGCCCGGAACGTTCCCAATTTGGGGTGGCCAACTCAAAATCCTGAGGCATCTTCACCATCGGGATGCGCTTCATTCGTGCGAGGCTGCGCCACACCCGTGGAGTTCCTCGCCATGCATTGCCGCAATGTCATTGCCGTTTCGACGCTGTTTGCCGTCCTCGCGCTCCCCGCGAGCGCCATGCTTATCTTCGATGAGCTGGCGAGCGGCGATCTCTCTTCAAATCCGCTCGTGCCCACGCAGCTAACAGTGGATGTGGGCTTGAACTACATCGATGGAAGCGTCGATGCAAAGGACAGCGACTACTTCACGCTCAAGCTGCCTGCCGGATCGTCCCTGACCGCAATTATCCTGCGAGCATCATCCGGCAGCGATGCAACATTCCTGAGTTTCCAGGCCGGCTCCATCTTCACCGAGCCCGCGGCAGGAACAGATCTGCGAAATCTCCTCGGCTACGCCTCGTTCTTTCACTCCGACCTTGGAACTGATCTACTCCAAACGCTCGGCAGCGCTTCCGATGCCATCGGCTTCAAAGGCGCGCCCGAAGGCGAGACATTTACCTTCTGGATCAATCAATCAAACCCCGGGCCGGCAAACTTCAAATTCGAGTTTGTCGTCGCTTCCGAAGTCCCGGCGCCTGCCGCCTTCGCGTTCATCCCCGCAGCATGCGTCGTGTTCGAGCGTAGTCGCCGTAAGTAGAAGTCGCGTCGTACGTTTGCATCGCGGATGATCGCTGCCGGTCATTACCCGTTGCGCGAAGCAACGTAGAGCCCACCGATGCATCCCGCCGCGATCAGCCACATCGCAACCACCGACGTCACAAACATCGGAAAGATGCAAAGCCCGATCCCCGTGAACAGCGTGAGCGGGCGCTCCTGCTTCTTGCCGTAAATAAACATCCCGGTGCCGATCGCACCGATGAAAACGCCGGAAAGAAGCGACGCCGGGCTGCCGAGTTCCATAGGGCCTCCGTCTACCATGATCTTCGGCGTTTCAATTCACGCCGATCGGGCCCACATCCACGTTCAACCCGCACAAGCGCCGATCGTCCGCCACCGCGCTCCCACGCGTTACCGCCCCACCACCGATTCGGGCGCATCACGGTCCCAGAACCGTTTTACTTCCCCTCAAAGTACGGGTCAAGCAGCGTCTTCAAAGCCTGGCGTGCCCGATGCAATCGCGTCCGAACCGTGTCGAGCGTGACGCCAAGCGTCTGGGCAGTCTCCTCGGTATCGAGCCCCGCGATATCGCGCATCACCAGGACGGCGCGATACTGCTCGGGCAATTCATCAATTTTTAATTGGATAAGCAACTTGATCTCGGCGCTTTCGAGCGTCGAAGCATCGACATCCGCCCATCGCTCCGACGAACGCCTCTGATGTCCATCCGACTGAAATGCCGGCAGCATCGCCTCGATCGAGGTCTCTGGCCGTCGGCGCTTGCTCCGCAGTTTCATCAGACACGCATTCACCGTGATCTGGTGCAGCCATGTCGTCAACTTCGCACGCCCATCAAATGCCGCCAGCCCTTTGAACGCGTTCAGGAACGCGTCTTGCACCGCCTCTTCCGCGTCCGCCTCGTTCGGCATCATCTTCCGCGCCACTGCAAGCATGCGTCCCGCCGCAAGATCCGTCAGCTCATCGAAAGCACGATCCTCACCAGCACGCAGCCGCGTGAGCAGTGCGGCCTCGCTGATTTCGTCGCCTTCCTCCACTTGGCTTCCTTCTAACCCTGTCATATTGCGCGGCAATTCGATTCCGCAGTTGAGCCGTGGCTCCATTTCCCCGCAACCATCGTACCGCCAGTGCTCTCACAGCGGCTTCCTCCACAATCGAGCGATGCAGCATCACCATCGCAAGTGCCGCTCCGGTCTCGGTTTCGTCGCCCTCGCGGGTCTGTTTGAATTCAAAGCGCAGCGCCTTTGATGGCCCGCCGCTCCGATGCAGACTTGGACATATCCCGCACGCGCCCGCTTTGGAGAAGCGGGCCACCAAATCCAAGCTGTTCCGCCGCCGCGGCCAAGCGAAGTTACCCCAATCAGCCCGGGAGAATTGGCCGCGTTCGTTATCATCCGTCATGCCCGCCAAATCCAAAAAAACATCACGAAAGGCTCCGAAGTCAAAATCAACTCCTGCGAAAGCCGACCTGCGAGACTTCTGCCGCACTCTCCCCGGCACCACCGAGGACATCAAGTGGGGCGACGACCTCGTTTTCTCCGTCGGCAAAAAGATGTACGCCTGCTTCGATCTCGAAAACCCTCACGAGATCGGCTTCAAGTGCGACGAAGATGAATTCGACGCGCTGACGGAAATGCCCGGCATCATTCCCGCGCCCTACGCGGCCAAGTACGGCTGGGTAAAAATCACAAAGCGTGGCGCACTCTCGCCAACCAAACTCAAAGCCCTCATCACCAAATCACACGTCCTCGTCGCGTCGTGCCTTCCCAAGAAAACGCAAGCAAAGCTCGGCCTTCTCTAGGTTCAATTCCGCATTCCGACATCCGACATTTCCCATGCTCCTCGCTGCGAAGCAGCAAGCCCCACGTCAAGCGCGTGCCAACGCCAAAGCCGCAACGCGGCGGCACGACCACGCACCCCGGCATCAAACGCCGATGGTCAATCAAATCTCAATCACCATCGCAACGCTATTTCCGCCACCAAGACACAGCGCCGCCAACCCGCGCTTGCCTCCGGTCCGATGCAACTGATGAATCAGCGTCGTCAGTACCCGCGCCCCGCTGCCTCCGATCGGATGCCCGATCGCAATCCCGCCGCCGGCAATGTTCAGCTTGCTTTCGGGAATCTCCTGCCCCGCATCCCTGAGCCCCTTCAGGTTGCAAAGCACCTGCGCCGCAAACGCCTCGTTGATCTCAAACAGATCGATGTCCTTCGCGGAGAGCTTCGACTTCGCAAGAACTCCCTTAATCCCCTCAATCGGCGCCGCGAAGATGTCTTTCGGCGCCACGCCGCTGGTGTGATACGCGATGATCTTCGCAATGGGCTTCGCGCCCATCTGCTCCGCCTTGGCGAGCGATGAAACGATCAGTGCCGCGCCACCATCCGAAATCTGGCTCGCGTTCGCCGCCGTCACCGTGCCGTCCTTGTCAAACGCAGGGCGCAGCTTCGCGATCCCGTCTGCGGTCGTGTCAGCGCGAATTCCCTCGTCCGCACTGACGCCGGCGCCACCGTTGTACTTCTTGTCCATGATCTGTTCGGCGCTCAGCGCAACGATCTCGTTCTTAAACCAACCGTTCTTCGTCGCCTCCGCCGCACGCTGATGGCTCTGCGCCGCGAACCGATCCTGATCCGCGCGGCTGATCTCGTACTTCTTCGCGATATGGTCCGCGCTGTTCCCCATCGCGCACGCCTCAAACGCGCAGCGCAGCCCGTCATACGCCATGTGATCTTCCATCGTCGCCGGCCCGTACTTCACACCCTCGCGCACACGAGCAAAGTGCGGTGCCGCCGTCATGTTCTCAAAACCGCCCGCGCCGACCAATTGATTGTCACCAGCCTTGATCGACTGAGCCGCCAGCATCACAGCCTGCAGGCCGCTGCCGCAGACCTTGTTGATCGTCTGCGCATTGATCGTGTCCGGCAGTCCCGCCTTCAATGCCGCCTGCCGCGACGGATTCTGCCCGACCCCCGCCTGCAGAACACACCCCATGATCACTTCATCAATCGCCGCTGCGAGCGCCGCACTGCCGCCGGGCAACGAATCCATCGCCGCCTTCAGCGCATACGACCCGATCACCGGCGAAGGGACCTTCGATAGCCCGCCAAAGAACTTCCCAATCGGCGTGCGTTTGGCGGCAAGGATGACAGGAATCGTGTTCGCGGTCGACATGCATTGCTCCGTGAATTGCGTGCTTCTGACAGCATACGCGACACTTGGATGATCTCAAATCGAGGCCGGTACACCCTCCCAGGTCAACCTTGACTTCGCCCGTCAAGCGGCTGAGAGAAGCACGACTCGGTGGTCGCGTTTGTTCGTCGCGCGAGGCACAATCTTGACTTCACCTTCCAAGACCAGCGCCTTGAGAGCAGCACCCACGGCGGCACGTGTTGCCCCGGTCAACCTCCCGAGTTCCGCCGCGGAATCCACCTCACCCGGAACGTCCAGGCGGAGCACTTCGAGAATGCTCGCGCGAAGATCGCCTTTGCGGACTATGCGAGACCGCAGCGCCGGATTCAGTTTGAGCAGCCACCAGACCGGTCGGATGACGTCCAACTTCAGTTCGATTTCCGGCGCCCACAACCCCCATTTGCGTGACAGCGGCGACGCCGTTTCCTCAGCGACAACCGCAAATATCCGGTTGTTCCGCTGGAGTTCAAGAAGTGGAAGCCCCGGAACTCGTGGCGTACAGGATTCGAGGGGGATCGCAAGGTCCTTTCCTCCACCCAGTTCAAGCGCGGATTCCAGAAGAAATCCAAGGGCAGCCCGCTGATCACCCGAAGTCCGCTCCATGATCAAGCGTTTGAGACGATGCTTCGCAACGAAATCCGAATACTCTCGCAGCCAGGTCACGACGGGCGAAATCAACCGAGCACCCCGCGGCAGTTCGCGAGCCGTTTCAATCAGCAGCAGTTCCACATCCGGCGATCGCTTCGCTGGAGCAGCATAAAAATGAACGCCCAAGCGTCCCCATCGCGATTCCAGTGATGGCGTTCTCGCCTTACTCACAAGGGCTCCCGAAAGCCGGCAAGGATGCTTCGCTGCCGATCGAAGGTCTGCCGGTCCAAATCTTCCCGTTCAAGCCGATCAAGATGCGCTTCAAGAAAATCCAATTCCGATCCCGTCGGCTTCATCGAATCAAGATCCGTGATGTCCTGAAGTCGCTTCGCTGCGGAAACGAGTTTCATCGCCAGAAGGTCCAATCGTGAAATACGCGTGACGTTGAGCGGACTGAATTTTCCCACCTCCTCGCACCGGTCGTGCCACCCGAGCGCAAGATTGAACCCGAACATCGCGCATTCTCGGTTCAGCCATTTCGGCGAAAGTCCCCTTTCAGCCGAGACGGTCCTCGCCGCTGTCTCAATTCGCGACCAAACCACCTTCGCATCCGACCACACCACATCGCAATCAATTGTCAAACGCGACTTGGGCAAGAACCCGCCCAACATCCCCGCAGCACCGCCCGCAAGCACAAGCGACACCCGCGGAAACTCCGCATCGGCAACAAGCAGATCCCCCCACTCGAGCGAGAGCCTCCCGCATAAGCTGGGCGTTCATCGATTTCATGGTATATCAATACTATACGAATATCGACCAAACATCAAGTCCGATCCAGCCCAATCCCGCAAATTTTGACGGCTCGCGCGACACACTTTCCTCGTCAATTCAACTCGCCCGCAGCAGGCCCAAGCAAGACTCACACTCCCCGGGCCCCTGACGACCGCATCCCCGTGCGCATTCCGAAATCCCCATTCCAAAATCCGAATTTGCGATTTGCTGCTTTGCGATTTGAGCTGTTCCTCACACCCCAATCGCCCGACCCGTCTGGGTGTAACTCTCCGGCCTTCGATCCCGATAAAACTGCCACACATTCCGCACTTCCTGAATCACATCCAGATCCAGGTCCGCAACAACGACCTCATCCTTATCGCGGCTCGCCTGCTTGATGATCTGCCCGCGCGGATTGCAGAAGTAGCTCTGCCCATAAAACTCGCCGATGTTCCACGGCGCTTCGGTCCCGACACGATTGATCGCGCCGACGTAGTACTGATTCGCGACCGCGTGCGCCGGCTGCTCGATCTTCCACAGGTACTCGCTCAATCCCGCGACCGTCGCGCTCGGATTGAAAACGATCTCCGCGCCATTCAACCCCAGCTCGCGCGCCCCTTCGGGGAAATGCCGGTCGTAGCAGATGTACACACCGATCTTTCCAAACCGAGTCTGAAAAACCGGGTAACCAAGATTCCCCGGCTTGAAGTAAAACTTCTCCCAGAATCCCGGATGGCAATGCGGAATGTGGTGCTTGCGGTACTTCCCAAGATACTGCCCCGTCTCATCAATGACCGCTGCCGTATTGTAATACACGCCCGTCATATCCAGCTCGTAAATCGGCACCACCATCACCATCTGGTGCTTCTTCGCCAGATCCTGCATCAATTTGATCGTCGGCCCGTCCGGAATCGGCTCGGCGGTGTCGTACCACTTCACCTGCTGTTCGGCGCAGAAGTACGGCCCGTAAAAAATCTCCTGCAGGCAGCAGACCTTCGCGCCATCCTCCGCCGCCTTCTTGATCAGGCCAAGGTGCTTCTCGATCATCGCCGCCTTGATCTTCTTCAAGTCCGTCGTATCCGACAGCGGGTTCGAGCACTGAATCAATGCGGCACGAGTAATTCGGGGCATGTCGTTCTTCCCGTAAACAGGTTCAGTTCGGATGAGCCACGCAGTTTACCAGAACCCGACCGAATTGTGAAGCAAGCACCCCGTCCGACATCCCATTTCTCCGCCCCACTCTCTGAATTCCCAGATCGACTTCGCAGTAGCCTGCATTTTCCCGTTGAAAATCAGCTCAGACTGGTAAACTCCATGCAGCGGTCGGCCCGGCCCGCTCACGGAGCTCGGTGATGAAAACTCTGCATTCGTTGCTGCTCGCTTCAGCCCTCGGCGCTCTCTCTTTCGCCCCCAACGCCCGCGCCGTGCTCACCAACACAGCCCGCGCCATCATCGCTCCAAATTTCAGCGGCGGCGGCGGCCCCATTGACAACATTGTCCACAACGCCGGTCCAGTTGACGCAACCGGTTCCTCTACCGGCGGCTTCAGTTCTTCCGGCAGCGCCACGGCGCATACCAACTACGGCCTCATTAAAGCTACGGCGAACGCTGTCGGATCGCTTCACGCAACCGGTAGCGGGACCATAAACGACTCGTTGACAATCACCGCGCCCGGCGTACCGATGAGCACGCAAGGCACACTGACCTACAGCGTTACGGTCAGTGGCGGGATGAGCGCGTCCGCCGGCTTCTCCGCCGCATCCTGGGGGCTTCAGACCGATCTTGGTGGCGGCTTCTACGACATCACCAAGAGCGCCCACTTCAACAGCTCCGAAGTTGCTCCAGCTGGTTACGGAGGCGATCCCTTCGGCACTTACAGCGCCACTATCACGTTTCAATTCGGCTTTGCCATGACGCTCGACGTCGAGATGAGCGCCACCGGTTCGGCCAGTTACGGCAATAACGGCGCCGGCGCCGCGGCGATCGCCCCCTATGTCCGTGTGCTGTGGAACGGCATCACCGATATCAAAGTGAACGGGACACCGATCGCAAATGCGACAGTCTCATCCGTTTCGGGAACCAACTGGGCCGCTCCCGCCACCGATTGCCCGAGCGATCTCAACGGCGACAATCAGGTCGATGACTCTGACTTCGTCCTCTTCGTCGTCGCGTACAACATCCTCGACTGCGCCGATCCCACCATGCCAGCGGGTTGTCCCGCAGATCTCAACGGCGATCACCTGGTCGACGACTCCGATTTCGTTGCCTTCGTAGCCGCGTACAACGAACTGGTCTGTCCATAAGTTTCGCCGCCAGCGAAAGCACTTTCCGGAACTCTCGCGCCGCCAGCACGAAGAAGTTCAGATAGTGCGCAACCGTCCTTTTAAGGCCCCGCAAGCTATGCGAGGAGCCCTTGCCACCCTCAAGTTTCTCCTTGAAATCCGCTGATCCCGGGTAAACTGCCTCTGCGGGTAGAGCGTTCCACGCAGGGAGAAAGGTCATGGCAATCTCGACTTCGTCGCGTCGATCTCCGGCCCTCGCGGCAGCGCTCTCCCTCATCGCCGCCCAAACGGCCCTTGGCGCCACCAACACCGCGCGCGTCGCCCTCAATCCAAACTTCAGTGGCGGCAACGGCCCCATCGACCTCCTCGTACACAACCCCGGCCCAGTTGATGCTGCGGCCGCGACCACCGGTGGCGCCAACTCCTTCGGTGATGCCAAAACGCACGTGTTGTACGGCTTCGTCCAGATTCAAGCGCACAGCACCGGCTCACTGAGCGCTCAAGGAATCGGATCCTTTCAAGACACCATCACGATCACCGCGCCCGGGGTTCCGAACTCCACACCCGGCACACTCACATACAGCGTCCGCGTCGATGGCGCCATCTCCGCCACCGCCGGCGCTTCGGGTGCAAGTTGGTCAGTCGCAACCGACATTGGCGGCGGCGCGACCGACCTCTCAAGAGGCGGCCACATCTCAAGCCCCGACCTTTCTCCCCTCGGCTATCAGGGTGATGCCTTCGGAACCTACACCGCAACCGGCGACTTCCAATTCGGCTTCCCAGCCACAATCACGGTCGAGCTCCACGGCATCGCCGGAACAGGCTATAGCCAGAACGGAGAGGGCCTCGCGTCCGTTCCCTCGCTGCGCGTTTTCTGGAACGGGATCAGCGCCATCAATTTGAACGGCGCGCCGATCTCCAACTTCATCATCGTCTCCGGCTCCGGCTTCAACTGGCTCGGCTCCTTCACGCCATGCGCCGGCGATCTCAACGGGGACGGTCAGGTCGACGATTCCGATTTCGTCAGTTTCGTCGTCGCGTACAACATCCTCGACTGCGCCGACCTCGCCATGCCTGCCGGATGTCCTGCAGACTTCAACAGTGACGGCGTCGTCGATGACTTCGACTTCGTTTCGTTTGTTGTCGCGTACAACGAACTGGTCTGCCCATAGAGAATGACGGTTACGCGGGCCGGGGTGCTCGAACAGTTCACAAAATGTTTAGGCCCTCCGCATGCGCCGCACCGCGCCTGCTCCCGTCGCCAGAAACACAATCAGCAACAGCGTCTCCGCCCCGAGAAACCACGGCGACTGCTGCGTCGGCGCGAGCGCCGCAAAGGATGGAAACTTCTGAAACCCCTGCGCCACCAGCACGAACGCGTTCAGATAAAACGCGATGATCGCAAACAGCACATAGACGACCTTCCACTTGCCGCTCAGCCCCTTCGCGCAGATCGCAAAACCCGCGACCGCAATCACGGCAATCGAAATCACGCCGAACACAAACGCCGGCGTCGCGCCGCGAAACGGAAACAAGAACCCCGTCGCCGAAGTTGCAAACGTCGCAAGCAAGAACAACGCGTTATGACCGCGCGCAACGCGTCCATCAAGAAAATCTGACGCGACCACGAACCCCATCCCGATCGCAAACACGCTGATGACGACATGAATGACGGTGAGTATGTCGATTGGCACGGCCGAGGATAAGCACCCGCTCACCCCCCGAAGGGCAGTAAATTCACCCACCGCTCTCACTGTTCACATATGACGATTTGTTTCCGTCACGTGTGGCTCATTCCTGTTCTTGGACTTCTTGGCGGGTGCGCCACAAACACACCGTCCGAGCCCCGCACGCGTCTGGGTTCAATTCCCTTTCCCGGAGTCTTCACGCTCTACGCCACCGCCGATCCGTCGCATCTCGGCCAACACCGCTACGAGGCCTGGTGGGAAAAGCTTGATGGCCCAGGCGAAACCAGCCGCGGCATCCTCTACTCCTGCCGCGCCGGCTTCCTCGATCTCTCCCACATCCGCGACACCGCCGACTGGTGCAAATACATCCACGATCGCTCGCTCGAAGTTCTGGGAAACATGGGACAGGGCGGTGCGTCGTCACATGCCTTCGCGTTCAACTGCAGTGACGCTCGCTACGAAGTCGAATTGCGCGCGCCCGAATGCTGGCACGCCCTCTCACAATCTGAACGCGACGATCTGACCCGCGAAGCCGCCATCCGAATCGGCCAGCGAATGTCCGTCATCCTTTCCACTTGGCACGAAATCGGCACGTGGTACGGCCAGGAAACCATTCCCGGCATCTCCGAGCGAAACTCCGCGTTCACCTGGGATGACGGCACTTCGCACGTCGTCGCCTCAATCATCGCCGGCCGCGCTCTTCGATCGCGCGATCCATGGGACGTCGCCGTCACCCGCGAACTCGACGCCGAACTCGCTTCTCTCGGCATCGTCGACCCCGCCTGCCAGTCCAGAGCCATCGACATGGTGAAAGACCGCTGGTGGAAAGACGGGACCGCGGCACGCCGCGACCTCGACACCGGACTCGAAGGTCAACCCAAAGTCCCCTGGCTCGTGCAGGGTTTGGATTGCTGCAGCAATTCGCAGTACGCCGAGCTCACTGTTGTCGACCTGCGCAGCGTCCATGGCCGCGATCTCTCCGACCTGTTGCATTTCAGGATTATCCCGAGCAAGTCCATTCTCCGCAAGGCTCTTGCCTGCTCGAGCGATTGCCCATCCGCAATTCAAAGCGAATCGGACCTCTTCACCGCCTTAGTAAACGTTCGTCAGGACTTGAAGGCTGTACTCGGACCGCACGCCGACGAGCCTTAACCCGAAACTTCGCAGCCACAATCCCGCAGTACACTCCGCTCTGCGCGCGAGCGAGTATCGGAGTCTGGCTGCACATGGCAACATTCCGCTTCGGCATCATCGGCCCCGGCATGATCGCGGGCGCACTCGCGAATGCGATCGGCAAGTCCAAAAACGCAACGCTCACCGCTGTCTCCAGCCGCCGGCTTGCGAATGCCAAGGCCTTTGCCGCCAAGTACCCCGGCGCGATTCCATGCGAAGGCGTCGATGCACTGCTCGCCCGCCCCGATGTAGACGCGGTTTATATCGCAACTCCCACAACCGCAAAAGAACCAATCGCATTGCAGGCGATTGCCTCCGGCAAACACGTTCTCGTCGAAAAACCATTTGCCGACGCGAAATCAGTCGAACGCATGACGTCCGCCGCAGCCGCGCGAGGCGTCCTCTTCATGGACGCCACGCACTTCGTCCATCACCCGCGCACCGCCGCAATCCAGTCCGCGCTCGCGTCCCGCCTCGGTTCTCCCCGTTCCCTCCACACCGCGTTCTATTTCCCCCTCTCGGATCGAAGCAACATCCGATTCGATCGCACGCTCGAGCCCGCCGGCGTGCTCGGCGATCTCGGGTGGTACTCCGCCCGGGCCATCGTCGAGTATCTGCGCCCGCAGAGAAAAGTTTCCAAAGCTCTCACCGTCACCGAGCTCGACCCACCCACCGGCACAATCATCCGCGCCGCCGGACTCATCGCCTTCGACGGCCGCGAAGTTTCGACCTTCGATGTCGGCTTCACCTGCCCCACCGTCATCATGGACCTGCAGTTGACCGGCACCAATGGCGTCGTCGCAATGGACGACTTCGTCCTCGATTGGAGCGGCAGCTGGTCCTTCAAAGACCCGGCGCTCAAAGCCGGCTACACCTATCGCACGAAGATGGCGACACGCAGGGATGTCCAGTTCATCGAAACTCCCGCATCAATCGCCCAGGAAGTCCAGATGATCGATTCCTTCGCCGAAATCGCCCGATCCGGCGACGAGCGCCGGCGATCAGCACACGCCGCCGCAACCCTCCGCACGCAGGAAATCCTCGATGCGATGTGGACCGCCGCGAATCAGTGAACGCGTAAATCACCGCCTCATCGACGCCGGCGCATCGAGATCAACGCACCAGCTCCAAACATTGCCATGCCCCCCGGTGTCGGCACGACATTGATCGCGTACGTCGCTGTTGACGACTGCGAGACGCCGTTTGGATCGACATACCACAACGTAATCGCCGGCTGCTGACCGCTTGGGCCGAGCGGATTGAAGTTGTACAAACCCAGCGGCATTCCGCCCGAATATCCAAGATTGCCCGCCGTGATCTGGTGGTTGTAGATCGCGCCGGTGTATGTGCCCAGCCCATTCCACGCGAGAAACCCCGCATCAAAGGTCTGACCCGGTCCATTGAATCCCGCGGTGAACGCCGGCTTGAACGGCAGAAACACCGACGACATGACATTCGGATTCAAGAACGTTTCGCCCGCGCCCATCGTCACCGTGCCGGTGATCAGGATCGTGCCGGCAAAGTTCGGAGTCGTATTGGTGACGGGTGTGAGCGTAAAGGTAAATGCGCCGGCCGGTCCCGCAATTCCGATCAAGGCAACCAGTGCACCAGACACCACCGACAATCCAACTCGATTCGGCGAGCGCATGGGAATGCTCCGTTCAGCAAGTAGCGAGTCTCGGAGAGCTTCGGATCTCCGCTCAAGACTTGCCGCGGCGCACCAAAACCTTGCACCAAAACGAAACAGACCTCGCAAAGCGAGGTCCGGATGCACAATCTACGCCCACGTAAATTACGGACAGACCAGCACGTCGTATGCCCCGACAAAAACGACAAAGTCCGACTCGTCCACCACGCCATCGCCATTCAGGTCGGCCGGACACCCCGCAGTCATAGACGAATTGGAGCAGTCAAGGAGATCGAGTGCCTGGGCAAACATCGTGAAGTCTGCGTCTCCCACAAGCCGGTCACCATTCAGATCAGCCGGGCATGGCAACTGCACGGTGATCGTTGCGGGAAGCGTGGTTGACGCCGAAGTGACGACCCCATGCCCGTTGCTTCCGTTTCGCACGACAAAGAAACTCGCCCCGAACGGGCCACCGGTGCCCGAGTCTGCGCCCGGAAAGCCGAAGGAGTTCGCGGTTAGCGTGATCGTCCGCGATGTCGCGCCCAACCCGCCGTTGCCGATCAACATTTTCCCGGCATAGAACTGCACTTCGAGTTGCTGCGGATGGGGAATCACGATCGCCGTGTTCGATGCAAAGGAATAGACCGAATTCGCCGTCCCCAGCACCATGTCGGCACCCGACTGGGAGTGGACGAGCGCCTTGGGGTTGACCGAGTCCACGCTGACCTTGTACGACAACAAGCTGTCGCCAAAGCTCGCGTCGCCGAAATTGGTGATGATCTGTGAATTGCACAGCCGCAGCGGCGCCAAAGCAGTGAGCGAACCCCACGCACCGTTGACCAGAGTCGACCCATCGTGGTAAACCGTGATGCGGAAATCCACGGTCACCGCGCCAGACGACACATCGATCGTCGCCGCATCGGTCCAGCCGCCGCCGGCATTCACCTCATATTTTAAACCCCACACAGCAAGAGCGCTGCTTCCCGCGCACAACGAAAGAGCCGCCGCCAGATATCCAATTGTTCTCATCGCACTGACTCCTGAAATGCTCCACGCCGGACAGTTTGGAGCGAATGTGAAACCGCGCACGCCAAAACCAGACGCCATTCCGTACGTGATCCGGATTGTGCCCGATTCTCTCCCGGTAGAAAACCAGTTCGCGATCCTGCCGACACCGGCCGCGGCAACAACACTCCAAAGTGCCCCCAACTACGGCTCGCCCCGACGCCCCGGACCATCTCGTCAATTTGCCAAATCACGCAGCAGGATCGCTTCGGATAGTAAGCAACCATGTCAGCGATTTCGCCGCGCGCGACAGTGTGGCTGATGCACCGGACCACTCGAGAATTACGGACAAATCAGCTGGTCGTACGCGGAAACAAATGCCACAAAATCGACATCGTCAACCACCCCGTCGCCGTTCAGATCCGCCGGACAACCCGCGGGCATTGACGGATCGGAGCAGTCCAGCAGGTCGTGCGAGGCACAGAACAACGCAAAATCCGCGTCGCCCACAATCCCGTCGTCGTTCAGATCCGCCAGGCACAGAAGCTTGACGGTGATCACCGCCGGCACTGTGGTGGCCGCTTCAAGCGCCACGCCGAACGCGCTCGTCGTGTTCGATACAAAGAAGCTCGCGCCATACGCACCGCCGCTCCCGTTGGCCGCGCCCGGAAAGCTGAACGAGTTCGCTGTCAGCGTGATCGTTCGCGACGATGACCCTGATCCCGAGTTCCCGACCAGAAGCTTCCCGTTGTAATACTCCGTCGATAGCTGCTGCGGGCGCGGCACGACAAATGCGTAATTGATGTTCGAGGCAAATCCCTGTATGACGTTCGGCGTTCCCAGGATCATGTCCGATCCGACCTCATTGTGAGCAAGCGCCATCGAATTCACCGTACCCAGCGAACACTTGAAAGTCACCAGCGTGTCACCGAATACCGCGTTGCCAAAGTTGTTGATCCGCTGCGAATTACAGAATCGAAACGGCGCCCACGCGATTCCGCCTCCCGAAACCGCCATGGCTCCGTCGTGATAGACACTGATCCGGAAATCAACGCTCTTCGGCCCGCCCGACACATCGATCGTCGTCGCCGTCGTCCAGCCGCTCCCCGAGTTCACTTCGTACTTCACCCCCCAAACAGCGAAAGCGCTGCCGCCCGCGCACATTGCAAGAGTTGCCGCCGCCAGATGTCCAATAAACTTCATCGCACTGTCTCCTGAGTGACCCCACGCAAAGCGATTGAAACGCGCACAAAACCGCGCACGCCGAACTTGACGCCGTTCCAAACATGACTCAAATTGTGTCCGGTTTTCCCCGCCCGGCAGAAAGCGTTACGCGATCCTGCTGTTCGCGGTTGCGGCAGCGCGATCAATGTGCGAACATTTCACCTTACTGCCCATCCGGGATTTCAGGCTCCACAAGTTTCGCGAGTTGCAGCAGCGACTCCTGCCAACCGAGATAGCACATCTCGGCGGGAATCGCGGCGGGAATGTCCTCCTGCACGATTTCAATGTCCGTGCCGCAAAGAACTTTCCGCAGCGTGACCGTGACGCGCATCTCGCCCGGAAGATTCGGGTCGTCGAACTTGTCGGTGTACCGAATCTTGGAATGTGGGGTCAGCTCGAGGTACGTGCCGCGGAACGAATGGCTCGCGCCCGTACCAAAGTTGGTGAACGACATGCGGTATCCACCACCGACGCGCGCATCCGACTCGTGCACCGTGCCGGTAAAGCCGTACGGAGGCAGCCACTTTGCCTTGGCGCCCGAATCTAGAAACGCGCGATAGATACGCTCAGCGGGAGCGCGGAGGACGCGATGAAGGCGGACGCTGTTGGTGGAGTTCGGCATGGGCATGTCCTTTCAAACCAGGTTCTCCATTGTTCGTCGCCGCGGCGCGCGATGAAGACGGAGACTAGCCGAAACGTGCGCAGCGCGCAAGCAGACGCCCGTGCGCAGGAAACCGACGCCATCGGCCTTACGGACAGAGGAGCGCGTCGTACGCGGTCGCAAAAAGCGCGAAGTCCGCGTCGTCAACCGCGTTGTCGCCGTTCAGATCGGCCGGACAACCGGCGGGCATCGACGGATCGGCGCAGTCGAAGACGTCGTACGCCGCTGCGAAGATCGCAAAGTCTCCATCTTCGACTTCCCCGTTGCCGTTGAAATCGGCGGGGCAGGGCGGCGGAACTCCAACAACGATGGTCGCGGGAATCGGCGTCGCCGCCTCGAGCGCAACTCCGTATCCCAAATCGGGCGATGTTGCAAAGCTCGCGCCATACATGCCGCCCGTCCCGTCGTCCGCGTTGGGATACGCAAACGAATTCGCGTTGAATGTAATAGTTCTGGAGGACGCCGCGGCGCCGATATTCCCGACGCGAATCTGGCCTGTATAGAAAATCGTTTCCAATATCTGCGGGCGCGGATGAAGCAGCAAGTAACCCGAGTCGGCCGCGAATGAAAGGACCGAATTCGGAGTGCCCAGTATGCAATCCGAACCCGACTGAGCATGGGCTAGCGCTTGGGCATTCGCGCTGCCCACCGCGGGCTTGAATTGCAGCAGGCTGTCGCCCAATGCCGCGGCGCCGAAGTTCTGAATTCTCTGCGAGTTGCAGAGCCGGAGCGGCGCCCAGGCGGGCGCGCTTCCGTAAACACTGCTCGAGACGATCATCCCGTCGTGGTAGACGCTGATGCGGAAATCAATTGTCTTGGGACCAGCGGAAACATCAATAGCGACTGACGGCGACCAACCGGCGCCGGCGTTCACTTCGTATCTCACGCCCCACACAGCGAATGTATTGGCGCAGACACAAACCGATACCCCCGCGGCAAATCCACAGCTCTTCATGAACTGGCTCCCTCACGATCGTTTTCTGCGCGCCGGCATAGTACGCGGCTGATTAGGAATAGACGGAGCGAGCAATCCAGCATTTGGTTACCGACCGTCGAAACGGGAGAAATGCGGAGGGTGTCTCCCGACCTCGCGAATCGCGTGATTTCAAACGTGCTGCTCGCCACCCGTTACGACCGAATTCGGCGGCTTTCTGGCTAGAAATATCGCGATAAACGCGCCCCGCCAGAAGTGGCGGAGAAGCGAGAAACGCGAGATTCATGATGTGGCTCCCCCCGTCCTGTAGACTCAGCAAATAGCGATGAATGTGGCGTCCAATCGCTCCAGCCAGATGGAGGCTCCCATGGATCGATACCTCAGAGTCTTGACCGCACTGACGCTCGGCCTCGTCGCGATGCTGCCCGGATTTGCTCAGAGGTCGGATGAACCGAGTTCGGTGACGGCCATCGACATTCTGCTTGAGCCCGACGCGGCAATGGTCAAGAAGGCCGTCGCCGCGAACGAGCACTTGCTCGGCGATTTTCCCAACGGCTTTGTCCTGGGCAAGACGCATCAGCCCCACATCTCCTGTCTGCAGCGATTCGTAAAGACGGCAGACTTGGACAAGGTGTACGAAGCCGTCGGCAAAGTCCTGGCCGAGGAGAAGCCGACGGGCTGGACGTTGAAGGCGCACATGTATTACTACATCCCGTGGAAGGGTCTCGGCCTCGCCGGGATCGTGATTGAGCCCACCGACGATCTCATTCGCTATCAGAAGAAACTGATCGATGCGGTGAGTCCGTTCACCGTCGAGGATGGGACTGCCGCGGCATTCGTCACCACAACAGAAGACCCCGAGATCAACCAGCCGACGATCGAATACGTGAAACATTTCGTGCCGAACGAAACCGGCAAGAAGTTCAACCCGCACGTGACGATCGGCCTGGCGTCCGAGGACTTCTTGAAGAAAATGCTCGAAGAGAAATTTGAGCCGTTCACGTTCTCGCCGATCGGCGCATCGGTGTACCACCTCGGGAATTTCGGAACGGCAGGCGCGAAGCTGAAGAGCTGGGATTTGAAGCGATAACTGGTCCTGTCGGGAAGACCAGTTGAATCCATGATCACTGCCGCGCGGCGTTCCTGCGCCGGCGGCCGGCGCCAAAGAGTCCGACAAGCCCGAACGCCGCACACGCACCCGGAGCGGGAACAACATCGATCGCATAACGAGCGATCACGGTTTCCTTGAGGCCGCTGGCTGTGCGGAACGTCAGACTGATCGCGGAAAACCCGCCCGCCCAATTCGAGGCATAGTGACCAAGCGGCATTCCGTTGGCGTATCCCAGGCAGGTGGAATTCATTTGCAGTGCAAAGATGGCGCCCGTGTAGGTGCCGATCCCGTTCCAGGCCAGGAACGCCGGATCGACGTAGAACCCGGCGCCGTTAATCCCGGCGGTGTGGGTCGAATTGAACGCGAAGCTGACGCCGATCTGGTCAAGTCGGCCGGTCGAGTTCTTGATCGTGCCTGTGAGCACGATCGGTCCGACGTAGCTCGGCGAGACGGTGTACGTCGCCGGATTCAAGGAGAAGTTCACGGCGCGCGCGGCGTGTGTGAAGTTCGTGAAGAGAACTACAAGACCGATCAGTCCGAGTTGAAAGCGCATAGGTACCCCCAGTTGCGAAACGCAGATCGCGCGCAGAAACACTTCCGCGAGCCTTGTCAAGGAGTGTGCGCGAGCAGGGGAAACCTTGCAGTCACACTTCAGAATTGATCGACGGCGACTTCACGCAACGCGGCGCAGAGATTTCCCGGATTCGCTCGCGTGATCTCGCATATGACGAGGCGGTAGCCGATATCGAGCGCATCGAGTGCCAAGATCGTGCGGTTCCGCTCGGCCCACTTCCCGCTCGCAAGGTCGGCCCGGAGCTTTGCCAGGCCGGGCTCGGCATCAATTCGCGCAAAGCTGGAAATGGCGCTTCTTCGTTCCGTTTGTAGGTAGAGTTCGGGGCTGCGCCAATGCGCACCGAGCATGCCGTCGATGCAATCGGCAGGAATCGCAAGCGGCATCATGCTCACGGGCCGATCGCGCGTAATGATCGCCTGCCGCGGCCCGTTGGCGGTGTTGACCTGCGCGAGGTAGCTCGCGCTGCACCCATTGTTTGTCAGCATCGAACTGAACGCGGTGATCGAGTTCCCGGCGCCGAGGTTCACGGGCGCAACATCGGTCTCGCCGACGCGGGTCCAGAGCCCGAGCGGATCAACAAGGCCAACATAGGCGGCGTAGTCAAAACCTTGCCATGGCGAAAAGTGGGCGCTCCAACGAACTGCACGATGTTGTTGCCGACGCCCAGGCCCGGCGCTTGATCACCGGTGCGGACACGTACCTTCAGGCTGCCGCTAATCAATGCCGGCGCTGCGGTCGGAAAGAGCGCAAGCAACAGTGCCGTTGCGAAGAGCTTGGCTTTCATCGAGGTTCTCCACCTTTCTAACATGGCGCCGATGCGGCGACCCACCCACCCCCTAAAACTGGGCATGCATGTGGTGTGCGGAATTGGGGCAGTCCAGTCAATCAAAATCAGACGAATTCGCGATACACCGACCTCAAATTCCGGCGAGCGTTCTCGAACAGACGCATCGCCCCGACAGCGAGGTGCGGCGCGGACGACGGGCCTGCATCCAGTATCCGCAGCCACCGCGCCGACGCCTAACTTTTCAGCTTGTACCGCAACGCCACCGCGCCCGAGGGGAGTTCGAGGCGGCCGACGAGTTTCAAATCAACGTACTTCGAGAGACCCGCGAACGGCGTGGGACCGTGACCCGCGATTCGAGGATGGACGATGAATTCGTATTCGTCGATCAATCCGAATTCGGCCAGCGCCAGAGGGAGCGTGACGCCTCCAACATAGAGGCCGTTTCCGGGTTGCTGCTTGAGTTCCTGGACAGCCCTCTTGAGATCGCCCCGCACAAGTTCTGCGTTCCAATCGACTGACTTGAGCGTGCTCGAGACGACGTACTTCTTCGCGGCGTCGATCGTGCGCGCGAAGGGCTGCATCCAGGCGGGGCCGCTCTTCGCCACCGCTCCGTCGGGCAGACGCCACGCGGATTCCATCATTTCGTACGTCACGCGCCCGAAGATGAGCGCGTCGGCCTGTGCGATCATCGCGGCGACGTGTCGATGCAGAGCTTCATCGGCGATGCCGGCGTGATGATCGCAGCAACCGTCGAGAGTGACGTTGATGGAATAGCGGAGTGGGCGCATGGAGGTATCAAATGGCCAAAGGGTCAAATTTTCAAAGCGCCAAAGAAATGCGGATTTGGAATTTCAACACCGAGCACCCCGGAGAACCACGAGGGGAATACGGAGGAAAGCCCGAGAAGCATTTGAAAGGCGGAGCACAAATCTAATACTGCCCATATCGCCCCTTCACACTGTCGATCAGCTTGACTGAGTCAAAGGCCACGCCGTCCTTGATCACAATCTCGACATTCTCAACGTCGCGGATTTTGGTGCTGGGGTCACCCTTCACGATGAATAGGTCTGCGTTCTTTCCAACTTCAATCGAGCCGATGGTTTTCTCGCGTCCAAGGAACGTCGCACCGTTGAGCGTCGCGATTCGGATCGCCTCCAGCGGCGTGAAGCCGGCCTCCACCAGTAGTTCTATTTCGCGATGATCCGCGAAACCCGGGATGACTCCCCCATTGCCCGACGGATCGCACCCGGCAATCAGCAGGCCCCCGGCCTTGGCGAACGCGAGTTCCATCGCCATGCCGCGCTTGAAGATTTTGGTCTGCGCCGCGACCGACTCCGGCGGCTGATTCGCATTCAGATTCCGCAGAAAGAGGTGCGACGTTCGAGCCTCCGGCGTCAAGACATCCATCGCGCGGGGGTTGAGGGTCGGCCGATTGGGCAGGAAACCTTCGAAGACCGGCAGCGTCGAGGTCAACGCGACATGATGCTCAATCAGATTCTGGATCAGAGTCTTGGCTGCCGGTCCATCCGGCTCTGCGTGCTCAAGGAATGCCTGGGATTCGTACATCGGGCACACGTCGGGCTGTTTGTCCTTGGCCAACTCGGTGTTGACCATGAAGCCGTGCTCTAAGTTGTCGATGCCGAGCGCGATCGCTTCCGGGTATGTCACCGAGCAGAGGTGGCCGGTGATTTTGAGGCCGCGCTTGTGCGCCTCATCGATGGCGGCACCGAGCTCATCGCGCGTGATATTCATGTAGGCCTTGAACGATGTTGCGCCGGCATCGGCCCAGAAGTTGACGAACCGCCGCGCATCGTCCGCATCTTTCAAGTGGTAGAACTGCATGAGCGGTCCGCCCTTCCCTTGAAGAACGGGCGCTGTGACATCCATGTGCGGGCCGATCAACTGGCCCGCATCGATCTGGTCGCGGAGGTTGATATCCGACTGGCCTTCGATGCTGCCCGCGGTGCGCACAGTGGTGACGCCGCAGGCGAGGTAGAGGCGGGGCGAAGTGAACATCATCTGCGGCGCGAGAATTGGGTCTTCGCTTCTGCCAGAGGCGGCCAGGTTCGGGAGCGCGACGTAGTACATGTGCTCATGCATGCCGACGAGGCCGGGAAGGACGGTGCGGCCGTGCATGTCGAAGACTGTGGTGTCTGGCGCTGCGGCGACATCCGCGCCGGGTTCGATCGCCCCGATCTTGCCGGCCTCGATCGTCACGTTCTGATCGACGATCGCTTCCTTGCCCGTGCCGTCGATGATGCGAACATGCGTCAGAATGATGCGCGGCGTCGATGCGCGGATGTACGGCTTGACGCCGTCGGCGAACTGCGGCGCGGCTCCGGCGGCAGACACAGTAAACAACCCGAGGAGCGCGAGCCATCTCATGTGTGTGTTCCTGCTGTGCCGACCGGGCGTGACAGTTCGCCGGTCGGTCTTGCCGTCTACCGGGTGGTACCTCCTCGGCTGCTGAATTCTGACGGCCGGGAACCTGGCTCGGCCAGGTCAGCGGGTTTCAGGATGAACCAAAGACTCACTTGCTTCGGGACGAATCGAAGTGCAAGACGCATGGAGTGGGATCGAGCCTGGAATGGGACGCGGTGTCGGGACCACGCTCGTTGGCAGTGTTCGAGAAAATGCTAGTTTCTGGTGCGTTTTTGGTGAGGCATACCCTCCTGCCATGGACATCATCCTGTATTCGATGCTTCCTGTCTTCGTTGTCATCACAATCTTGCTGGTGAACGGGCGTGCTCGATTCAACTGTCCAGACTGCGGCGCCTCGCTTCCTCAATTTCTTTCGCCGTTTCAAAAGACTCGTCGCATGTGGCGATCGGGCGGGTATCTCTGCGCGCAGTGCGGCTGCGAGACCAACCGGGCCGGCGAGAAGATCGTCGCTCATGGAACCCTCGTTCCCATTCCCGCGGCTCGATGGGTGAAGCTGTCTGTCGCTCTTCTCGTTGGCGTTGGGCTGTGTGCAGCTTTGCTGTGGACCGCGCCGAAGCGGATTGAGAGCATGCCGCGGATCGCGCTGCCGCAGCAGGCTGTGGGTTCTCCCGTTCACTAGGCATCCTGCCTCCTCCATCGAACGAGAATGAGCGGACCGATCTGCCACGATCAGGTCGGAGGATCGAGCAAATCGAGCGCTTTGCGGATGGCGTCTTGCGCGGTTTCGGCTTCGACGCCCTCCCACTCCTGGCGTTCGGAGTCGCCTTCGGCGAGCGTGGTGATTCGGCCGGCCCACCATTCGCCGTTGGAATGTTGAAGCAGCGCGCGGGCGCCGCGGATGCCGTTGTCGGGATCATCATGGATGGGGATTTTGCAGAGCAATTCGGCGTACTTCGGGCCGTTGAGTTCCATGAGATGCTCCTTTGTGGCGGGGCGGGTGGGATGGGGCGGGGATGGAGGGACAACAACATTCATTTCCGCGGCGAGCGCGGAAGGTCGAATGGCTTCGTTCGTTTCGTGCGGCTTTTTTGAAGCTGGTTTTTCAGGTCGAGGGCGGCGCGGTTTGACTCGCGACCGGCTTGGAAGAGCTCGCGGGTGGTGCGGGGGGCGAAATATTCGATTTTGTTGAAGGGCCTGCGGATCTGGTCGCACGCTTGGCTGGAGCGTCCTCGAATTTTGCGATTTTGACGAGCAGCGCGGAGGCGTGCATCGCGATTTTGTCGAAACGGCGGTCGTTGTTGGTGTTCGTGGCGATGCTCTTGGGGTTGTGGCGACGCACAATCTGATGGAGCGCGAGGACTCGGCCGGCCGAACGGGCGGCGGCGGGGAGAAAAGTCTTCGCGACGTAGCGGGCCCGCACGACGGAGGCGGACGCAATCGTTTCCATTCGCTCGGCGATGTCGGGGCGCATCATCCAGACGGAGAGCGCTTCGAGCGAGATCTGGAATTCGTTAGAAATATCGATGAACGAGGCGTGCGGATCGGCGAGGGCGAGCAGCAGTTCGGCTTCGACCTTTGGCTTGATCGGGCGATCAAAATGGGGCTTCGGCGGGATTTCGAAGTTCTGGGGCCGATCGCTGGGCTTGAGCGGATCCGCGATGTCGGGGGCGGTAAAGCCATCGATCGGGCGGGTGTAGCGGGCGATATCGGGTAGGTAATGGCCGGGTGTGTTGCCTGGGATCATAGTGGCAGATAGAATACCAAACTTTTACCGTACCACGCAAGCGGGTTTTAGGAAGATTTGGGAATTTTCTTATGTGGGGGGTGAGAATTTCGAGCCCATGGCCCGGGAGGCCATGGGCTTTGGACGAGGGATGGGTGCGGGACTTTTAAAGCCCATGGGCTCGGAGCCCGTGGGCTTTGGGTCGAGTTACGGGGTTTGCTTCGATTTGGATGGGAGTCGCCAGATGGCGGCGCCGGAATCTTCGTGGCGGAGGATGTAGCGCGCAGTTGCGAGTTGGTGGGCGCGGTCTTTGATCGGCCAGGGGCGATTGCGGATTGCCCATATGCCTCCGGGTGGGTAGTGCCCCGACTCCGAGAGTGCGCGCGAGGAACGCGACTTGGCGATGCCCATCCACTTCCTTGGGTTGTGATCGCGGAATCGTGCGAGGACGTGATAGTGGACGCGATCGATTGCGATCGCGACGACATCGATCTCGTGAAAGGTCAGCGCGGATGCAAAGACGTCGCAGGCGATTCTTTGGGCTGGTGGTGTGAGCTTGATCGCATCGTTCGGAATCATCAGCGTTTTGGATTGTGCGAGGAGATTTTCGTACTGCTCGGGCTTGGGCGGATTTTTGTAATCGCCCTCGACGTGCTCGCGATGATGTCTTGTGCGCCATCCGCGCGGATCACCTCTGAGCCAAGTGCCGTACGTGCAGCCGGTGATGTGATACCAGTCGTTCCAGGGTTGGTGCGACATGGAGCGAGTACAACATGAGGGGGTTGGGGTGTCAACTGGTTCGGGGGAGAGAGCCCATGGCCTGGGAGGCCATGGGCTTTTTTGAGGGAGGTGATCGCGGGGATGGAGAACAACCAGAAGGTACTTGCCATCCGCCGAACCCACTGAACAGACAATTTGACAAAGGTTGTCACAATTTTCCAAATTTGGTCACATACGCCGGCACGGCAGCGACCAGATATCCGCGGTGTATAGGTCCGTGCTGGGGACCTCAAAATTGGGTTCGCGCTCTTCCACCTAAAGGGGGCTCATGACAACTTCGCGTAAGAATGTCCGCTCGCTAGCGTTCCTTGCGTCGACCGCAGTTCTCGCTTCTTGTGCCAAACCGTTGTACGAAGGGCCGACGGTGCGCAACGAAGAAGACTTTGGACCCACATCTGTATCCGTTCTGTCGGTTTCAAAGTGGGAGTCGGTACGTTCGGACCTCCAGCCAAGATACGACCTGACTCCAAGCGGGGCGTTGGAAGCCGTCGCTCCCACCACCATGTACGCCAATGACCAATTTATGCGAAGCCTGATGCTGCGCCTTGGAATTGGTCTTCCTACCAGCGGGGCGACGACTACCGACACGACCAAAGTTGACAATGACGTGACGACAGAGAGTTCCGTTGATGTACGCACCCGAGGCTCCGGATCCGCGCCCACTCCGACAGCCGCGACACTTCCGGCAGCACCAGCTTCGGGTCTCAATGCCCCGAGTGGCACGGTTGCGATAGAACCGACACTTCGATTCAGCCTTGCAACGAGCCTCTACCAATACGTCAAATTGATGAACCGATACGTCGAAGATTTGATCATGTATCGCGGATACGACGCATACGTCGTTCGCCTGCAGGTGAGCCAGATGCCGGAACGACGGAATCTCCCGTATGACACGTACGTTGACGTTGGGTTTTTTCCGGAACCGCGGACCGGCTTGGATTCCGGCGAAGCGACAATGCCGACCTTTCTCGAGAATCCCCAAGAACTTCCGCCGAAACTTGGGAATGCGCAAGACCTTCAAATCGCGCCAATTCCCCTGGCGCCTGGCACGCCAGACGTTGTGGTCGTGCCCTTGCTCTCGACCGACAGCGTGGAGGGCCTTCTGCAAGGAAGATCGGTTCAGGAGGTACGCGACGCGGCGCTTGCAGTTGCGGCGACTGTCCAAAACGTTGGCGGCTCTCTTTCCGCGGGGGCTCTGCAACAGCATCTCCAGTCTGTGCTCGGGCGTGATTACAACAGCGTGAGCGCCATTTCCGTTCAACATCAGTCGGTGCTTACGGTTCGCTTGGGTGCAATTCAGCAGGCGACATCGAAGTACGGCATTGTCCCGCGGCAGCAATCGGTCAGCGTTTTGGTCTTCGTGTCAAAGCAGAAATTCAAAAATAGCAATCACGAGGAATTCCGAGTTACCCCGAACAATGTGTACGCCATTTTCAATGTGCGTCATGTACACGCGTTGGAGGGAACCAAACCAACGTTTCGCCCGCGGGCCGAAAACCGTCGACGCGAAATCCAGGTTGCGAGTCAGTATTTCGATCCGATCCTGGTGCGGAAACTGGATTTCGACTTGCTACAAGACGCTGTCCGTCAAAACGATTGGAATAACTTCCGCGCACAAATCAAGACCGCGAATGACAAAGAAACCAAGGAGCACAAAGTTCCTTCAGCGGCCGCTATCGGATCGCTTTGGCTCGCGCTGTCGGGAGAGTCATCGCCGTCACTTTCCACTCCGATGCAGATCCGATTGCCGATTCTGAGTGAAGAAGATCTCAGGACATCAATTGCTTTGCCACAAGAATCGCAAACCTTTTTTCTTCTGGACGACGGCAAGTCTGTCAGTGGGACATTGCGAGGGGGATCGAATTTGCAGTCCGGATCATTGGAAGCCGAGCTGCATGCAGACCAACTGGTCGATTCATCAAAGACAGCCAAGATCGACATTTCTCAGAAACCGATCATCAGCGATGTGGCCGAGGTTAGCGGGAGCGGCGGTGCTGTGCATGTCTCCTTCCCTTCGCTCGCCGCTGGCAAGTGGACTGCTGAAAATCCGTCGGTGAAAGTGAACTTCAAAGTCAAGCGCTACTCCGGCCTGACAAAGCCGTCATCGACTGGCGAGGAATTCTGGGAGGCGCACGGCACCTATCCGGCAGTCATCATCAACACGAAGCCTGAACCGGCGGCACCAAATAAGCCCGCGACGCTGACCGTGAAGGATGGCCATGTGAACGTGGCGCAGGGAAAAGCATTCGTAAACATCAAGGTTGCCGCGCCAACGAACGGCAAGCAATACTCGATTACGATTGTGAGCACAGCCGGCGCATCAATAGGTGGAGTCGGACCAGCCGGACAGACCGCGCTCGAACAAAGCGGCAATCAATGGCTGATTAAATCCGACGGCGAAGTACTGCTGGAGATTCGGGGGGCCGCGTCCGGCCAAACCTTCTCCATCCAGATGATCGACAAGGACGGCAGTCAAATTACGGTCGCTCCTGTCACCGTCGATTAGTTTCAGCCAATCATGTAGCGACACCTCGACGCCCCTCGCAGTAAAAACGCGAGGGGCGTTTGCAGTTGCGCTTGCGGATGGGATTGGGCCGGATCGCACCGTCGATCGGGTAGCGATCGAGTCGTGTTGCGGCACGGCCGATCTCGCGGATGCGTTGCATCGCGAGGCAGGGTGTACTACCAGATCAAGGAGGTCGAGACTCGCGCCGCGGCATAAGAAGGCGCGCAAGCCACTTCAGAGAACCAACAGACAACAAAGACGTGAACGAGAACCCGCGAAGGAGCCGGTATGCTCGAGTGCCACTTGGGCTTAAGCGAGAGAAGTCTCCGATGAGCGCACGCATCGACCAAGCCGTGGCCTTGCCGACACCCCGATACTCCAGGAGTGCCGCGACGACAGCGTCGTTGCTTGGCCCACGATCTCGGCAATGCTCTTGCCACACTTGCGATTGCTCAGCACCCGACCGCCGGCATCAACGACGCAGACCTGCACGCTCTTGCGGTGGTAATCCAATCCCACGAACACAGGTACGTTCTCCATGCCTGTTGCTCCTTGATGGGAGTGCTATGTCCCACCCGGCAGGAGCAGCAGGCCTTCATACCCATCGCGCCCGGGGGACTGCGCGAAAGACGGCTCCGCGAAGGCGGAAAGGCAGGCGATCAAGAGAATCGAGCTCACGAATCGGGAAGCATGAACGCGCATGTGATGCTCCTCTTATGGGGTCGTCGGCGTTTGCCGGATTCGTCGCGCAGGTGTGAAGAGGAATCATAATGGAAATTGGTAGGTTGTGAGTGCGGCAGGTGGCGTCATCCGTTGGAAGGGGAGGGGGTCACCTGGCGGCAGGATGAAGGGCATCCGGAACGGCGCTTCGGGGAGACTCGCCGCCGGCGCTAATTGATGCGAATCAGAATTCGGCGTGAGTATTTCGGGGGCGTAAGGTTGTTTTGTTCTGAATTCCGGGAGCCTCAAGGAATGGGAAAACGGATTTGCTACATCGTCGGCGCAGGCGGCAGTTGCGCCTACGACCTTCCCAACGGAAAGCAACTGGTCGAGCAGATGATGGAACTCAGGGGGCAAGGAACAACGCCTGAAGAACGCCATGAGCAGTTCGCAAGATTGCGTGCTCGCCTGACTGCTGCGAATCCTGATTCGATAGACGAGTACATACAAGAACTTTCCGAAGCTGGGCATGATTCGCAATCCCAGCTGAAGGCCTCCGCCGCATACGGCGTCGCGGTAGTGCTCTTGAGGGCGCAGCTAAAACACGAGATCACCAACAAGCGACCAGACGACTGGCTTTACCACCTGACGCGCCGGTATCGAAAGAATTTGATGACTCTCGCAGACCCGCCCGAAATCTCGTTTATTACATTCAACTACGATCTGCTCATCGAGCACCATCTAAAACACCGGCTTTTTGGCCTTTTGGCTGACGACGAAAAAGCCGAAGCGCGACTGAATCAAATTCCGATCATCCATTATCACGGGCAACTGGGACCGGTTGTCTATCCTGCGCCGAAGCCGGGGACAACCGGGCTTCAAATATCTCGCTACGCCTATGAGCGCATGACCGATGTTCAAGACGACTCTGCTTACGAGTCCAGCAAGTCTCTGCGCTTTTTCTGGGAAACCGATTCCAACTCAGAAATGCATGAGAAAGCGGTTCGTGTTCTCGGCAGTGCCGAGGAAATTGCCGTTCTAGGTGTTGGGCGGGCGATGGACCCGATGCTCTCATTGCTCGGTGCGCTCCCTGCGCGATGGTGGCAAGGCGGGCGCTTCCATATGAGCATCTATGGGTTAGGCGATGATGCTCAAGTCCGCGTCAAACAATTCGTCAACGAAAAGGGCGGTACACCGCTGCTTCAACGCATGAAAGCTTCGGAATTCATCCAGAGTTTGTCGTAAAAATGGACCCAAGAACCGCGCCGGCATGAGCGAATTTCCGCGACTTAGAATCCCGTGTGGGTACAAAAGTCTGTTACATCGTTGGTGCTGGCGGCAGCTGCGCATATGGAATGCCGGATGGCCCATTGCTCGTGCAGCGAATGGCGGAGATTTCGTGCGACAATCCTTCATGTGAGGTAAGTCGGACTCCGGATCTCCTCAGGCCGCTGCAGCGCTTCCGGCGAATGCTCGAAAAGGCAAACCCGCCATCCGTTGACGCCTATATCAGGCACTTGTCCGAAAAAGGTGAAGACCCTGACGGTGAAATGCGAACGGGAGCTTCCTATGCGGTTGCTCTAGTGCTGACAAATTTGGAAAGAAGTTACGAGCTCAAGATGAATCCGCCTGACGACTGGATGATCCATGTCGTTCGCACTCACCTTTCTCATCTCCACAGTACCAGTCCGAGTGACATCTCATTCGTGACGTTTAACTACGACAATTTGATTGAGCGGCATCTTGTCCATCGACTCAGCGGGTACATGGGAGATGAAAAGGGCGCTGAGCGCGCGAGTCAAATTCCGGTCGTCCATGTACATGGCAACCTCTTGCGAACGGATATCGTCGCATGGCAGCTTGTTTCCGAATTCAAAGCAGGAGAAAATACGAATTGGTTCGGCACATCGATGTACGGACCAATTTCGCACATTGACGAGAAGGCTGCGGCGATGGCCAGTAGGTCGCTTAAGTTCTTTTGGGAAAATGACATGGCGACGGAAGCCAGCAACCGAGCAGCTAGGTTTATCGCGGAAGCCGACATCATTGTTGTAATTGGAGTTGGCGCAGCAATTCAGCCGCTCGAACAACTATTTCAGCCGTTTGCGGACGGTCAATTGGACGATCGAATCGTTGTGGGTACTTGCTTTGGACTCGACAGCGTCAACAGGGAGCGGTTGGCAAGCATCTTCCAGCGAGTAGGTGTATCCCCGAGCCTTTCACGTGAGAAGGCACACAGCTTTATGGAAAAGCGCTTTCCACATTCTTATCTACATGTTGAGGCAAAAAACAATATAAATGGGTTGTTGGCGCGCTGACGTTCAGCCCGCCGTGAACGCCGAGTGAGGCGTTTGGCCTTCCGCGGGGGATGCCGCAGCAACGAACTTGACCGTACGATAGCTTCCATGGCTGTAAGCGATAAAACCCGCATCCTGATTTGGAGCCGCGCCGGGTACAGATGCGCAATGTGTCAACGAGAGTTGTTCGTCGATGAAGTCACCACGGACGATCCTTCTTTAGTCGGCGACATCGCTCACATTGTAGCGGAGAAGGAAAAAGGGGCTCGCGGTAATTCTCCGCTAACGCCGGAGCAGCGGGACTTGTTCTCTAACCTTGTCCTGCTCTGCAAAGAACACCACAAAATCGTGGATGACAACGAAGCAAAGTATACCGTTGAGGCGCTTACTGAAATAAAGCAGAAACACGAAAAGACTGTGAGCGGCGCTTTGTCAAAGCCGGACAAGGCAAAGCAACGATCAATCGAATTGTACGCCGACTACCTCGAGCACTGGGAGAACTCCGCGGAGATAGAACACTGGGGTGGCTGGACTTCGTACATGCTGGGATCTGGACAGCCGCGAATGCGAAGGGAAATCGCGGCTCAACTGGAAGAGCTGCGCGCATGGCTGTTCAACCGTATTTGGCCGGATCACTTTCCGGAGATTCGGCATGCCATGGAGAACTTCCTCCTTGTGTTGAGTGACTTAATGCGGGAGTTTAATGAACACTCCGAAGAAACTGGCGACTTGCTGAGCACAAGAAAGTTTTACCGTAACGCTGAACCGGGCACAAATGCGGAGCGGCGAGCCCTCCGCCAGTACGAATTTCACGTTGCCTTGGTGCAGGACTTGACGCTCGAACTCACTCGCGCGGCCAATTTTATCTGCGATGCCTTTCGTCATTCTCTCGATACGTCGTATCGGCTCAAAGAGGGAGTATTGACTGTTGAGTCCGGGCCATACATGGACCTAAGTTGGAAACGACATCGCGTCGCCTACCACGGCGACCAAAGAACAGCAACCCCGTTTCCTTACCCCGGCCTCGATATTTTCAAAGTCGTCCGAAAAGACCGTGACTACCACTGGGGCGAAGGCACATCAATAGATGATCCAAACTGTCGCATCGGTGGCGACGAGTGACACAAATGGTCGAATACTGGCGATGGTGCGTCTATTGCCCGTGAAGAGCAACCGTGATAGTTAAACTCGACAGCGATAAAGAATCCGTCAATGGCTTCGATAGAAAGTGGGCTAGGTCACGGTTGGAACGACCTTCGATATTTCGGCAGCCTACTTCGATTTGGCGTTCCATGTGCTGCCCGTAAAGGATTCGCTATCCGCGATGCGAACACTGACCACATAGCGAAAGCGTCGTCGAGTGTCTAGATCGTTGTAGGAGACTTCGATAGGCAGCCTCGCTTGTTCACGCCAAGTCGAGTTGGGCGAACCCAATGCAAGAAACCCGAATGAACCTTCATGGGAATGACCGGGTATCAAAATTGGAATCGCGGACTCGGCTGAAAAACACCGACGCACCGCCACGGTGGTTGGATCGTTGGTTCCAAGCGCCAGCAATCGACTCAAGACCGCCTCGTCGACACTCAGGCGGACGTCTTTTGCTGGCCGGGTGCCCACGTTGTTGACCACGAGGTTAAGCGCCGTCCCCATGTTGCCGGACTTGAAGGTCTCAACGGCCACGGTCACGGTCGGGCGATTCGTTAACCGCCAGAGCCGCCACGTCGTCACTAGAGCAGCGAGCGAAACGATGAAAGTACAGGCGCTCACGATTCCAACGCAAAGCGAGATAGTTTCGGCAGTGGTCATACACGAGATTCCGTCCGCCTGACATTTAGCGGTGCCTCTCTCTCCATGTGTTTCTCAACAAAGCGCCTCATCCACCTGCGGACCCTTCACCACCCGGCAACGTCATCGCCCACGGATCAAGGTGCTTGTCGATGTCCCCCTTCGTCAAAGTCCCTCCACTTCCACTCCCCATTCCCGGCTGTGCCGCGGCACCGACGAGGGTTTCGTGGGCGAGCTGTCTCACCGTCTTGCCCTGCTTAAACGCATCCTTCGCGAGCGCGGCGGACTTGTCGTAGCCGATCACGGGGACGAGGCTGGTGCACATGGCGAGGGAGCCTTCGATCAGGCTCTTGCAGCGGGCTTCGTCGGGCTGGAGGTTCTTGAGGAGGTTTTCGGTGAACATGTCGCAGGCGCGGCTCATGAGGTGGATGCTGTCTAAGAGGTGATGGATCATCATGGGCATGGCGACGTTGAGGTCGATCAGGGAGCCGACTCCCCCGAAGCCGCCCAGAGTCACTGCGGCGTCGTTGCCGACGACTGTGCAGCAGACCATGATGAGGCTTTCGGCGATGACGGGGTTGACCTTGCCGGGCATGATGCTGGAGCCGGGCTGGACGGCGGGCAACACGAGTTCGCCTATGCCGCAGCGGGGGCCGGAGCCGAGCCAGCGGATGTCGTTGGCGACTTTGCTGAGGCTGACGGCGATGGTTTTGAGGATGCCGCTGGTTTCGACGATGGCGTCTTTGGCGGCCTGGGCCTCGAAGTGATTGGTTGCTTCGCGGAAATGGATGCCGAGGCGGGTGGTCAATTCGGCGGCGACCATGGAACCGAACTTTTCGTGGGCGTTGATGCCGGTTCCCACTGCGGTGCCGCCGATCGGAAGTTCAGAGAGCGCGTGGAGCGCGCGGTGCAGGCGCTCTTCGGCGTGGCGGAGCTGGCTGGCGAAGCCGGAGAACTCCTGGCCGAGGCGGATGGGTGTGGCATCCTGCAGGTGGGTGCGGCCGATCTTGACGATCTTGTCCCAGGCGGCGGCTTTGGATTCGAGGTCGGCGGCCATTGCCTTGATGGAGGGGAGGAGGCGGGTGTGGATGGCGACTGCCGCGGCAAGGTGCATTGCGGTTGGAAACGTGTCGTTGGATGACTGACCGGCGTTGACGTGGTCGTTGGGGTGGACGCCACCTTCGTTGTCGATGTATTTGGTGTCTTTGGAGGAGCCGATGGGCTTGTGATTCTGGAGGCAGATGAGGTTGGCGATGACCTCGTTGGCGTTCATGTTGGTGGATGTGCCGCTGCCGGTTTGATAAACATCAATAGGAAAATGTTTTGCGAGGCCGCCGAAGCGCGGGAGGCCATCCTGGATTTCGTTGCAGGCTTCGATGATGGCCTTGGTGCGGTTTTCGTGGAGTCGGCCGAGCTTGTGATTGACGGCGGCCGCGGCGGCCTTGAGGACGGCGTAGGCCTTGATGACCTCTTCGGGGACGGGCTTGCCGCTGACGGGGAAGTTGAGGACTGCGCGCTGGGTGGAGGCGCCGTAGAGGGCGTCGGCAGGCACCTGCATTTCGCCCATGGTGTCTTTTTCGGTTCTTGTTTCGGGGCGGGCTTGCTGGGAGGTCGGGGTGGTCATGTGGGCAGTTTAGGAGAAAGGCGTTCGCCACAGAGGCACAGAGACACGGAGGGGGAAGGGGGAATGGGGAGAAGGCGTTTCAACACGGAGGGCCCCGGGGGACCACGGAGAGGGGACACAGAGGGGAAAGAAAATCGCAAAGGGGCAAATGGAAAATGGGCAAATTGGAGTGCGGGATTGGGGGAGGCGGAAAAGGACGGGGTTTGGCTGAGGGCTGAAAGCTAATAGCTGAAAGCTTGTTTTTCGGCCCTTTTCCGGGGCTTGACGGCGCTGTAAACTGGGGGCATGAGCACAACTGCAACCCCAACTAAACCAGCGTCCAAACCCCCGTTCGAAATGCCTCCGATGTCGGCTGAGCACCAGGCGACTGACAAGGTTGCCAAGAGACTTGTTGAGCTAGTCTCCGGCCGCAAGAACCTTGATGCGATTCAGGAGCTGTACGCGGACAACGTGCGGCAGATCGAAGTCATGGGCGGCCCGGGCTGCGAGCGCGTCACCGAGGGCAAGGCGACCTTGCTCCAGAAGGCCGAGCAGTT
This sequence comes from Phycisphaerales bacterium, assembly GCA_050730655.1. Classification (GTDB taxonomy): domain Bacteria; phylum Planctomycetota; class Phycisphaerae; order Phycisphaerales; family UBA1924; genus JAFEBO01. The sequence goes on along the minus strand of JBOHNL010000012.1, from coordinate 167,945 downwards.
TCACAAGAGCATCACGGTGCACGGATCGACGGTCGGCAAGCCGATCACCAACGGAGATCAGTTCATTCTGCCCATGAGCCTCGACAGCACGTTCAACGAGGGGCCGATGGCGGGCATGCGGATGAACATGCAGGAGACGGCGCTGTACACCGTGAAGAATGGCAAGATCACCGAAGCGAAGTTTTTCTATTCGGGTTGCGGGATGGACGAGAAGTAGAAGAGCAGTTCTCAGCTGACAGCTTTCAGCTATCAGCCAGAGCGAAGACAGTCATCACAGCGCCGGGACAGGCCGGTGCACGACAATTCGAGTTGTTCAGGCGAACCCGCTATGCGGGAAATTTTGGCCGTGCGTCGCACGGCCTTTTTAATTGGCGAGCGCTTTGTCGGGGTCGGCGTAGATGGTGGGTTTGCCGTACGAGTTTTCTTCGCGCGTAGCGGCGATTCCGACGGTGTCGGTGGCGCTTGCGGGTAATGCTCGCGGAAAGTCGCGCGCGGTGACGATCGAGGCGTGGCCATCGGCGAATGCGACGTTTGCCGCGCCGCCTCCGGCGCCGGGGTGGCGATAGCCGATGCGGCAGTTCAATGTGCCGACCTTGTTGTCCGACTGGCGACCGGCGTACAGGCCATCGGCGGTTGCGATGAGTGACGACGGGCGCTTGAAGGCGGAGAACCTGGTGTAGGTCATGAAGGCGCTTTGCGGCGCCGGGGAAGGTCCGTAACCGGCGGACGAGGTGAAATAGGTGTCAGGGGTAAAAGCCTTCGCCTGACCGATCGGGTTGTCGGCGTTGATCCAGTACGAGACGCGGATGATGCGGTTGAAACCTCGATCAGGGATCAGCACCGGAGAGTTCTTCGAGCCCGTGCGCATGTTGGGCCAGTCCATCCAGCCCTTGGGTAAGAAGGGGTCCGTGCCCGTTTGACCGGTTGCCATTCCCTCGACGTCGATCGTTTCGGGGCAGTAGAAGACGGTTGACTTGGTTTGAACGCCTCCGGCGATATATCCGTCGCGGTCGAGGATCGGGGCCCACCCGTCGCAGGGATTGACGCCCGTGGTGTCGGACATGTTGTACGACGGGATGACGATTTCTTTGTGATCGCCCGCGTAGGTGTGCATGCCGATGGCGGTTTGCCGCTGGGAATTGAGGCAAACGGTCGCCCGGGCGGCCTTGCGGGCGGCGCCGAGAGCGGGGAGAAGGACGCCGATCAAGAGCGCGATAATCGCGATCACGACGAGCAACTCGATCAGGGTGAATGCCGCGGCTGATTTTGGTTTGCATCCCTGCATCGGGGGAGGATACCAACGGCGCGGTACAATGTGTCCACGGAAGCAGATCGCGGGAATCCGCGAAGGATGCGACCGGAGAACGCGGCTCGTGAACGGGTCGGGAGCACTTCGATGAAGTTGAAGCTGTTGTTGAGCGGGGGCGCGGTTGTGCTCGGGTTGATCGGTGCGTCGGGCGCGCTGGCGCAGTCGATGACCCCCACTTCGCCCACGCCGCCCGGAACGCCCCCGAAGGTTCCGACGCCGACGACGCCCAAGCCCGCGACGAATCCAAAGGCGCCCGCGCCGCACAACAACACGACGACGCCAAGCCCGACTGTGCCGCCGGCTTCGGGCGCGGCGAATGCGGGACAGAATCAGGGAACGAATCCGGCGACGAATTCTGGAACGAACCCGGGCACAAACTCGGGGCCGAACTCCGGGACGAATCAGAACACGAATCCGAATCAGCTCGTGAACCCGGGCGCGAATCAGCCCGGATCGACTGCGCCGACGACACCGACGACGGGACAGGTCGTGAATCCGAATGCGTCGGCGATGCTGCCGCCGGGAGTTCCCGAGTGGCCGAAGGTGACGGAGGGGCCGTACATCACGCGTTCGGTGCCGAAGGAGTGGCTGCTGCAGATCATCATCGATCTCTCGAGCAATGGCAGCATTATGCCCGGCGTGAATGTGCAGAATACGACGCCGTTTGTGTTCGACTCGATGACGATCGTCTTTCCGATTGTCGGGAATTCATCGATTTCACAGGTGAACACGTCGGGCGTGAACAGCTGGCTTCGCTTCGAAGGCCACGACATGATGATCGGCGGATTCGCGAAAGAATGGACGGCGGAGACACCGGCACCGGTGCTCTTGAAGACGATGGCGGGCGGGCAGCTCTATCCGGCGGGCGTGTGGCTGGGCAAGTGGTACTGGGAGCGACCCAATACGCAGACCAAGACTGTGCAGCTGATGATCGAGATTCCGACGACATCGTCGCGGACGTTTCTTGATGAAGCGGGTGCGGGCAAGGTTCCGTGGCCGAAGGGGCCCTGGCCGGAAGTTGCGGCATCGACATTTCAGCCTCAGATGTTCATCGATTGCGGGATCGACCCGATCACGTTTGAGATGAAGATGTACAACATGAAGCCGATCCAGGACGCTGTGCGCGAATGGACGAACGGCAGGCCGAAGGAACTCACGCCCCACAAATTGGCGAAGTATCTGACGCACAAGGTTGTGCACGGGATGATCCCGGGACGACCGGACATTTTCTACGGCACGCAGCCTCAGGCGATTTTGGGATTGGATCTGCTGGGCGCCCCGCTCGCGATGGAAACCAAGCAGATCGGCGTAAAGGACATGGGGACAGTGCTGGTTGCGTGCATGCGCGAGGCGGGAATCCCGACGCGTTTGGTGTATGGCTATCAGGCGATGCAGGATGTCGGCGACGGCAACTATCTGGTTCACTTCACAAACAACGATCGCTTCCGCTGCTGGGTTGAGTATTGCCTGTACGACGAAGCGAAGAAGACGATCAACTGGGTTCCGATCGACTATCAGCAGTTCCGGTTTACTGCGAACGTGATGGGTGATCTCGACAAGCCGTGGAATTACATCGGCACGCTGACGTATGCGGAGTCGATGGTGCCGGTGGCGTTGCAGGCGTTCCCGCCGACGACGGTGATGGGGTATGGATATCCGGCGCTTTGGGGCTGGGTGTTGCAGCCGGGCGTGCCGGTGAACCTTGGTCAGTCGGTCACCGTGAGTACAAGCCAGGCGGGCACGACACCGAAGAACGCGCGCTCGAACAAGGGCGAGAGTAATAATCCGCCGAATCAGGTTCGGTGACGAGAATGCTGACGCACGATAGCGTCAGGGCACCGGCAGAAACGTGTAATCGTCGGTGGTATTCGTGATACCCGGCGGGATACGCACGCGCATGCGGGCGTGCATGTCGACGTAGAGCAGATTTGCTTCGATGTGTGAAGGGTGGTACCAGATGCTGCCGCGGTCGCCACCGGCTTCGAAGTTGTAGATCGGGTGCGTGCCGATCATCCAGGTCTTGCCGGTGTTGCCAACGAACGGCATGCGACCGCCATCGCCGGTTTCGGTGCGGGGAACGAGCGTTGAGACCGTGTCGCCTTCGAGCGCGTGATCGTTGAGTGTGTAACTCGAGCCGACGAGGTCGTAGTACGACTCGGTCGAGTCAAAGCCCGGGATCGGGACGCCGGTGTTGCGTGCGCCCCGGTCGAGTGGCGAGCGGAAGGCATCGAGCTCAAACCGGGAATCGCCCTTGATGGTCGGGCGGAGGTCGACGGAGACGACGTATTTGTTCAGCGGGCGCTTGTCGGCGCCGGTGGTGTTGATTCCGTAAAACGGGAGCGTTCCCGTCGTTCCGGCGAAGAGGGCGCCGATGACAGACGTGCCACCCTGTGGCAATGCGCCCTTTGCCTGAGGCAGCGTGTCTCGGAAGTCGTTGAAATAGAGCGTGACGCCGACGCCGATCTGTTTGAGCTTGGCGAGACACGCGATCGAGCGACCGGAAAGACGCGCAGACGCCAGCCCCGGAAGCAGAACGCCGATCAGCACCGCGATGACGGCGATGACAACGAGCAGTTCGATGAGCGTGAACGCGCGGCGCACCGGGGAGGGTACGTCGGCCGCACGTGCGGCTTAGCGCTCGCCGACGAGCGGATTGCGGAAGTGCTTGTCTTGCACGGGGGCGACTGCCTCGAGGACTTTACAGAGCACGTTGGCGGGAGCGCCGACGGCGTTGACCTCGGTGACCAGATGCTTCGGATAGAAATCGAGTACGGGGAAGGTCTCGCGCTCGTAGACCTCCCAGCGCCGGCGGATGACTTCTTCGCGCGCATCGTCGGGGCGATTTTCCTTCAAGGCGCGGCGCGAAAGCCGCTTGATCATCTCTTCCTTGTCGGCGCACTTGAGATGAACGATGCAGAGCACGTTGATGTACTTATGCATCAGGCGTGCCTGGGCCACATTGCGCGGCAGGCCGTCGAGGATGAGCAGATCGGCGCGGGGCTTGTAGATCGAGAGCGTGGTGTAGGCGTGGATGGTCTGCGACCAGAGCCGGATGACCACGTCATCGGGGACGAGTTCACCACGGGACGAGTAGGAATAGAAGATCTTGCCGATGTCCGACCCGATGTCGATGTTGCGGAACATCTCGCCGGTCGACATGTGGAAGAAGCCGGGAATGGTCGCGAGGATCTTGCCCTGCGTGCCTTTACCCGAGCCCGGCGCCCCGAAGAGGAGAATGGAGTGGTAGCGATCGTCGGCCATGGGTCGTTCCGTATAAAAAGCGCAGGCACACAGCTGCACCCCCACCCCTCGAAGATGGGTCGAAAGTGTAATCGGACGAGGCGGCCCGTGTCTTCGGACAACGGGCCTCTGGAGGCGAAAAACCCCGCCTTTCGGCGGGGTTTGCGCGTCCGTAATCGCTTACATTCGGAGATCGCGGCTCAGGCAGCGCGGCGACGGCGAATTGCTCCGAAGCTAAACGCCGCGAGGGCGGGCGCGAGAACTCCCGGCGTCGGGATGTTGCAATCCGCGCACGAGGCCTGAAGATCGGCGATGTCACCGGCCGAGGGGTTGTACACCGAGTTGGCATTCGTATTGGCGTCGTGAACGCCCGCACGCATTGCCGCGGCCATGATCGTTCCGTTGTACGGAGTGCCCATGATGGTGAGCCCGATCTGATCGATTAGACGCATCGAGTGGCCGATTTCGTGCAGAGAGGCAATCACGGGGTCGTACGCCAAGTTTCCCGCAAGGCCCCACGCTGCGATGGGGCTGAAAACAATCTGTCCGCTGGTGGCGAGATTGGGTCCGCCATTCATGAAGCGCTGGAAAAAAGCGAGTCCGTCGTACGGGCCCGGTCCGATGCCCGGCGCGACTTCCGGCCAAGCCGGATCTTCAAACTTCGATTCGATGCTCCCGGGCGGCTTGAAGCGCGGGACGCCGTTTCCATCGACGGGTTGTCCACCATTGGCGTTGGCGCCGAGTTTTACGATGATTTGCGGCGCGCCACCTTGGGCGGGTCCGATCCGCAAATCCCACTTGCAGTTGTTGTTGGTCTGGGAGTTGTTCCAGATGTCAATGGCCTGCTTGAACGAGTCTTTGAGCGTGACGGGGTTCAAGCCGCCGAGCACAATGACGTTGTCGATGTCGTATTGGCCGCCGGCGAATTCAAAATAAAGCGTTCGTGCATTGCCGGTCCAGTCCCAACCGGCGTTGTATCCGGCCGACGCAAGACTGCCAATGCCCGCCACGGCGCACAGCGCCACTCCCACGCTCATCTTCATGTCTCACTCCCTAGGCGCGGGGGTTAGTTTGGAATTCCGCGCCAGAGAGCCAGACTATCAAATTGGAATTGCGACGCAACAGCTTGTTCAACGACCCGTTTTCGGGACTGAACTGGGCCAATCCCCTGAATTGTTAAGGCCGAATGCTTACACCTGCCGCAGGAAGCGCAGGTCGTTTTCAAAGAGCAACCTGATATCGGGGATGGAATAGCGCCCCATCGCGATGCGCTCGATTCCGAAGCCGAACGCGAAGCCGGTCCATTCTTCGGGATCGATGCCGCAGTGCTCAAGCACGGCCGGATCGACCATGCCGCAGCCACCGAGTTCGATCCAGCGGGCGGGCTGATCGGGGCGGAGGCGGATCTTCATATCGAGTTCGGCGCTTGGTTCGGTGAATGGGAAGTACGAGGGACGGAGGCGGACCTCTGCATCTTCACCGAAGTACGCGCGAGCGAATTGAAGCAGCGTCGTTTTGAGATCGATCATCGAAACACCGCGATCGAGGTAGAGCCCTTCGATCTGATGGAACATGAATGAGTGAGTCGCATCAACCGTGTCGGGGCGATAGACGCGGCCAGGGGAAATGATTTTGATCGACTGATTGAGCTTACCGCCGCCCGCTTTCACGGCGGATTCCATCACGCGCACCTGCACGGTCGAAGTCTGCGAGCGGATCATGCGCGGACGCGTGGTCGTGCGCGGATCGTCGACATAAAAGTTGTCGGCGGGATCACGCGCCGGATGGCCGGCGGGAATGTTGAGCTTGATGAAGTTGTGTTCGTCGTCTTCGAGCTCGGGGCCTTCGGCGACTTCGAAACCCATGCGTCCGAAGACTTCGCAGAGTTCATCGATCACGCGGGTGATGATGTGAGCGCGGCCGACCGACTGGCTCGAGACAAAGCCCGGCTCGGTGACGTCGAACTGGTGAACGTTGGACGCTGACGAACTCGCAATCGCAGCCTTCTTCGCTTCGAACGCCTGTTCGAGCGCGGCCTTGACCAGGTTCATCTTCGCGCCGACGGCGGGCTTTTGCTCTTTCGGCACGTCCTTAAAACCGGCCATCGCCGACTTCAGCTTGCCGCTGCCGGCGAGATAGGCGAGGCGCCAGGCTTCGAGCGCTTCGGGCGTAGATGCTGCGGAAAGCTCTGCGAGGCCGTTCTTTTCTAGTGATTCGATCAGTTCGAGCATGGGGAGTCAATGCTATCGCGGGCAGGTGAATGAGAGAGAACGCGGAGTGCGCGGAGATGGCGGAGTTTCGCGGAGAAATCAAAATGGGCGGAGAGAAACCACGCGATCTCTTCGAACAGCAATCGAGCAAAAGCGATGGTGGCAACGCTCTCCGTTCGAAGGGGTTCGCGTGCCGCCAATTCCTTGCGTTTACTCAGCGTCACTCCGCCATCTCCGCGCTCTCCGCGTTCTCTCGGGTCTTTGGATCGGTCTATAAGCAGGTTCGATCGCCAAGACCAAAACGAACACGGCCCACCTTTCGGCGAGCCGCGCGATTGTCTTGAAATCTCGAACTCATACCGACTCGGACCGGACTAGATTACTCAGGCTCGGCTTCAGACTTCGCGGCGCCCTTTTCCTTGCGGACCTTGGCGGCAAAGGCGGTGCGCTTGTCGGCGTTGCGGCGGCGGGTGCTCGGCTTGCCGCCGATTTCCGGGCCTTCTTCGTTGCCGACGAACTGCAGCACGCAGAGTTCTGCAGCGTCACCGATGCGGTGGCGACCGAGCTTCACGATGCGGGTGTAGCCACCGGCACGCTCTGCAAAGCGGGGCGCGACGCGCTCGAAGATGTGCTTGACGAGCTTGGGGGCCTTGCGCAGTTCGCCGTAGCGGTTGCGCTCGACTTCTTCTGACTTCGGGAGATCAAAGAAGCCTTCGCGGAACTCGCGCAGGTTCTTGACGTGCTCCTTCTCGGCGTCGGTCGCGTTCTTCGGGAGATACATCCACTCGAACGCCATGCGGTCATGGCCGAGCTTCGAAATCACGCGGCGGCGCGAGGCGAGATCGCCCTTCTTCGCGTCGGTGATGATCTTCTCGACGAAAGGCTGCACGGCCTTTGCCTTCGGGATCGTGGTGGTGATCTGGCCGTGCTCAAAGAGCGAGGCGGCCATATTGCGCAGCATCGAATCGCGGTGCGAAGCGGTGCGGGTGAGACGGGATCCGGCGCGACGGTGGCGCATGACTCAAACTCCAAACAAGATCTGAACGGGCGGCCGAATGCCGCTCGATCCAGGGCCGAAATACTAGGCGGGAAGGACGAAAAACTCAATTCCCGCTGGACCAGGAACGCGGACGGGAAACAAAGGGCGGACCTTTCGGCCCGCCCCGTGATTGATTCACTGAAAACCGATCAGGCCGGGATCTCGGTCTGCTTCACGACGAAGCCGTCGGGAAGGGTCATTCCAAGGTCGAGGCCGATGTCCTGCAGCTTGCGCTTCACCTCGCGGAGGCTGGTGCGTCCGAAGGAGCGGAGCTTGAGCAGCGTGCCGTCGGTCTGCGTGACCAGCTGGGCAACGGTGTCGATCCGGGCCGACTCGAGGCAGTTGCTGGCGCGGACCGAAAGCTCGAGCTCGTTGGTGCTCATGTTGAGCTTGCGGATGAGTTCCTCGTCCACGCTCGCCGCGGCTGCGGCTTCTTCGCTCACCGTGTCCGGTCCGAGTTCGAAGTACTGGACAAACGGATTGAGGTGCTTGCGGAGGATCTTGGCGGCTTCGACCATCGCCATTTCGGGCGTGACGGTGCCGTTGGTCCAGATCTCGAGCGTGAGCTTGTCGTAGTCGGTGCGCTGGCCGACGCGGGCGTCTTCAACCTTGTAGCGCACGCGCTGCACGGGGCTGTAGATCGCGTCGATCGGGATGATGCCGATTTCCTGGTCCTCTTCCTGCGCCGCGATCTGCTCGCTGGCGGGGACGTAGCCGCGGCCGCGGCTGACGGTGAGTTCCATCTCGAAATCGACCTTCTCGGTGAGCGTGGCGATCACGAGTTCTTTGTTCACGATCGTGACGGCGGTGTCGGCTTCGATCATGTCGGCCGTGATCTCGCCCGGACCACGCGCGGCGAGGCGCATCGTCTTGGACTCATCGCCTTCGAGCTTCACGACGAGGTTCTTGACGTTGAGGACCAGATCGGTCGCGTCTTCCATCACGCCCGGGATGCTCGAGAACTCGTGCGGTGCGCCCTTGACCTTGATCTGGGTCACGGCGGCGCCTTCGAGGCTGCTGAGCAGCACGCGGCGCAGGCTGTTGCCCACGGTCGTGCCGAAGCCACGCTCGAACGGTTCGATGACAAAGCGGCCGTAGACGCTGCTGTTGAAGCGAGAGTCGGCGCCGATACGGGTGGGAAGCTCAAGGCCACGCCAGCGGAATCGCATGTTCGAAATCTCCAGAACGGCGGCAGAACCAGGAAAAAACACACGAAATCACGAGCCAAGGGCCCGCAATTCCAGACTGACTGTCGCGAGTCCGACGATGCACGAGGAACGATGGGAACTGCCGCGTTCCACAACGCCTCTTCTGTTCGACGGAAGCGACACGATTCGAGAAAACGTTGCGTGGTCTTTCGAGCACGCAACGTGAAAATGCATTAGACGCGACGACGCTTCGCGGGACGGCAGCCGTTGTGGGGTACCGGCGTGTGGTCTTCGATCGCGGAGACGCGGAGGCCGGTGGAAACCAGGCCGTTGACCGCCGACTCGCGGCCTGCGCCCGAGCCACGGATGCGGATTTCAACTTCGCTCATGCCCATCTTGCGGACCTTCTGGCCGCAGGTCTCGGCAGCGCGGGTCGCGGCGAACGGGGTGCTCTTGCGGGCGCCCTTGAAGCCGATCGTGCCGGCCGAATCCCACGCCACGGTCTCGCCGTTGGCGTCGGTGATCGTGATGAGCGTGTTGTTCTGCGTCGCCTTGATGTGAGCGATGCCACGGACGACGTTCTTGCGGACTTTACCCTTCTTCGACATGCAATCCTCCGCGGATCATCCGACACGAAGTGTCGTCCCCGCCGTGCGAAACAAACCAAATGAATTCGATTAGGCCTTTGCCTTGACGCCCTTCTTACCGGCGACAGTCTTCTTCTTGCCCTTGCGGGTACGAGCGTTGGACTGCGTGCGCTGGCCGCGGACCGGGAGGCCCTTGCGGTGACGCTCGCCGCGATAGCTGCGGATGTCCTTGAGACGCTGAATGTTCTGCTGCACCTGCCGACGCAGCGCGCCCTCGACGAGGTAGGTCGCGTCGATGATCGCGTTGATCTGCGCGAGCTGAGTCTCGGGGACTTCACGAGCGCGAACGTCGCCGCTCACGCCGGCCTCTTCGAGGATGGCCTTGGCGAAATGCGCGCCGATCCCGTGGATGTACTGGAGCGCGTAGAGCATCTTCTTGTTGTCGGGCACGTCAACGCCGGCGATACGGGGCATCGGAACTCCTCAGTGCTTCGCGGCGAATCGCCACGAACTGGACCGGCGCATGCGCCGGAGTGGACCAAAACAATTATCCCTGCACCTGCTTGTGCTTGGGCTCTGCCTTGCAAATCACGCGCACCTTGCCCTTGCGGCGGACAACCTGGCACTGGTTGCAGATGCGACGAACGCTCGCTTTAACCTTCATGAGACACCCATTCCTGCTTGCTTGTTCTGACACGGTTCGGGCCGAGCCCGGCCGGGCCGAAATACTAGGCCGCACCCCTGCGAAAGTCAGCATGTTCGGGGGGTGGAAACTGTTCGGGGAGCCCGAAATTTCAAGTCACGGCACGGAAAATTGGACATATCTCGAGCAAACTGAACACGAATCCACTCCCGGCTCGCCGAACAACCGGCCTACCCCACCTGCCCCCACCTATCCCCACACGCCCCACCCACTCGCACCGACACGCACCCCGTCTCATATTGCTCAGGTCAGAACGGTGCATGGGCTACGAGATGGGGCCACGATCAGTGGCGGAAAGTGATCCGGGCTTTCGAGAGGTCGTACGGGCTCATCTCGACGGTGACCTTGTCGCCCGGGAGAATGCGGATGTAGTTCATGCGCATCTTGCCGGAGACGTACGCGAGCACTTCGGTCTTCTGCTCGTTGGGCAGGCGAACCTTGAACATCGCGTTCGGAAGAGCCTCTGTGACTTCGGCCTCGAACGTGAACTTGTCGTCCTGCTTACCCATGAATCTCCCTGCGTACTCGAACCAGATCGCCAATCACTGAAAACTCAGCCTCGGGGGCCGTGGAACTTGGGGCCGCCCTCTTCGCCTTCGGAGAGGAAGCCGGCGTAATTTCGCATGAGCAGCTGGGCTTCAACCTTCTGGAGGAAGTCCATGCAGACCGAGACCACGATGAGCAGACCGGTGCCGCCCAGGAACTGTGTCACGCTCGGCGGAACGCCGAATGCTTTGTTGACGACGACCGGAAGAATCGCGATCACCGAAAGGAACGCGGCGCCGACGAAGGTGACACGCGTGATGACCGTCTCGAGATATTCGGCCGTGCGCGGGCCCGGGCGCAGCCCCGGAATGAACGAGCCGTGTTCCTTGAGCTGCTTGCTCATGTCCTGCGGGTTGAACTGAACTGTGATCCAGAAGTAGCTGAAGAAGTAGACCATCACGATGTAGAGCACGACGTAGAGATATTCACCCTGCGAGAAGTTGATCGAGAGGAACTGCGTCAGGTGATAGAAGAAGCCCTGTGAAGAACCGGTGCGGTTCAGATACGAGTTCACCTGCTCGTGCGTCCACGCGAAGAGAACGCTGGGGAACATCATCAGCGAACTGGCGAAGATGATGGGCATCACGCCGCCGTGATTGATGCGCAGCGGGAGATAGCTCTTCTGGCCGCCGAAGACTCGACGACCACGCGTGTGCTTAGCCTGCTGCACCGGGATTCGGCGCTGCGCAACGGTCATGAGCACCGAGCCGCCCACCACGACGAGGAAGCCGAAGATGAGCATGATGAGGCCCATGTAGCCCATCTTGTCGGCGTTGCCCGGATCGAAGTTGTTGTTCGCGTCGCGGAGCGCCTGAGGCATGCCCGCGAGAATGCCCGCCATGATGATCATCGAGACGCCGTTGCCGATGCCGAATCGATCGATCTGTTCGCCGATCCACATCAGGAAGATCGTGCCGGCAGTGAGCGTGGCAACGGCCATCGTCCACCACAAGCCGCTGTTCACGTATTGAGGCTGAATGAAGTCCTGCGCGCGGAGGTAGCCGACCCAGCCGGCGCCCTGCACGATGCAAAGCGCGACCGTGACATAGCGCGTCCACTCCATGATCTTCTGGCGACCGGTCGGGCCTTCTTCCTGAAGTTTCTTCAGGCGGGGAGAAACCGTCGAGATCAACTGGAAGATGATGCCCGCCGTGATGTAGGGCATCACGCCCAGGCCGAAGATGGTCGAATGTGAGAGCGAGCCGCCGGAGAACATCGTGACGAAATCAGCGACGCGTCCGAACGCGCTACTGCTTTCAGACGCGTTCTTCATCGTCTTGGCGAGCAGTTCCTGGTTGATGCCCGGTAGCGGGATCCAGTGTCCGATGCGGAACACCAGGAGCATGGCGAAGGTGAAGAGGATCTTGTTTCGAAGATCCCGAATGGAGAAGACGTTCTTGAGAGTGGCGAACATTCGTTACTCTGGTTGGCTTGGGTGACGCGGAAGACCAAGTGTATTCCGCGTGAATCAGAATGTGCGGAAACAAACGACCCCGCGTGTGTTCACGCGGGGCCGGGGAAGAACATTGTCAAATTGGCAGGTCACTCGGCGGCGGGCGGCTTCTTGGCAGCAGCCTCGGGCTTAGCTGCAGCGGGTTTCGCAGCGGCCTTGCCGTCCTTGGGAGCTTCCTCTTCGGAATCGTCCTCAACGACCTTCTTGGGCTTCGAGGAACGCTTGAGCTTCTTGGTCAGGTTCTTCGGAGTGCGATCCTCGCTGGTGAGGTCGACGCCGCGAACCTTGTCACGACGCGTGCCGGTCTGCTTCACGCTGCCACCGGCCTGCGTGATGAGCTGAGCGGCCTTGTCCGAGACGCGTGACGCCTCGACCGTGAGCTTGACCTTGAGGCCGTCTTCGCCGACAGCGCCCAGGATCTTGAGATCGCGGCTGTCGTCGCGCACCAGACCGGCTTCCTGCAGCGTCTTCAGGTTGACCGTGCCGCCCTTGGCGAAGGACGCATGAGCGACGATCTCGCGCAGGTTGACGATCCAGAAGTGCGTGCGGAACGGGGCGTTGGTGAAGCCGAACTTCGCCAGGCGGCGGAAGTAAGGCATCTGACCGCCTTCGAACGAACGCTTCGAAGCGTGGCCCGAGCGCGCCTTGGCGCCCTTGTGGCCGCGGCCCGACTGCTTGCCGTGACCGGAGCCTTCGCCTCGGCCGACGCGCTTGCGCTTCTTATAGCGTCCGGCTTTGACTGTGATGTCGTGAATCATCATGGGAGAAACCCTCTCGGAAAATACTTTGCGTTAATCAGCCCTGAGGAGCGCCATCGGCTGCGGTCGGAGCGCCGCCCTGTTGACCGGCGTCACGTCCGGCGTTGCCACGGCCGCCGCCCTGGCCGCCACGACCACCGCGACCACCACCACCCTGGCCGCCGCGGCCGCCGCGACGATCCTGACCGATGGTGTTGACGGGGCCCTTCATCTTTTCGCCCTTGGTGGCGGTTGCAGCGAAGGCCTTGCCCTTTTCGATCTTCTTTTCGATCTCGGTGATCTCGAGCTTCACGCCACGGGCATCGGCGACTTCTTCACGCTTGCGGAGGCGTTCGATGCCGTCGAAGCAGGCCTTGACGATGTTGAACTTGTTCGTGTTGCCGTAGCACTTGGTGAGGCAATCGGTGATGCCGGCCATCTCGAGAATGGCGCGGATCGTGGAACCTGCAACGACGCCGGTGCCGGGCGAGGCCGGGATGAGGCGGACCTTGGAGGCACCGAAGGAGCCTTCAACCTGGTGCGGAAGCGTGCGGCCGGCCATCGGGACATCCGACATCGCGCGCTTGGCGTACTTCTGCGCCTTCTCGACAGCCTGGGGCACTTCGTTGCTCTTGCCGTAGCCAAAGCCGACGCGACCCTTGCGATCGCCGACGACCACGAGCGCGCCGAAGCTGAAGCGCCGGCCACCCTTGACCGTTGCGGAGGTACGGAAGACGCCCACCGTGGTGGACTCGATTGAACTTGCTTCGTCAAGAATCTCGGGCATGGGTTGGGTCCTAAATCAGCTTTCAGCGGTCAGCCAACAGAGCGAACTTGTTCAGAATTTGAGGCCGGCTTTGCGGGCGGCGTCGGCGAGGGCCTTGACGCGACCGTGGAAGCGGAAGCCGGAACGATCGAACACGACAGCGGTGACGCCCTTGCCCTTGGCGCGCTCGGCGATGAGCGTGCCGACGGCTTCGGCGGCCTTGGAGTTGCCGGTCTTCTCGGTCTTGAGTCCCTTGTCGGCCGTGGAAGCGGCGACAATGGTGCGGCCCGAGAGATCGTCGATGATCTGGGCGTACATGTGGTTGAGCGACTTGTAAATGCTCAGGCGCGGCTGCTGCGTCGTGCCGGAGATCCGCTTGCGGAGTCCGATGCGCCGGCGAGCCCGACGAACCTGCTTGTTGACTTGCTTGTTCATGGTTTAGGCTCCGAACTGCTTTCCCTGCTTGCGCTTGATGACTTCCTCGGAATACTTGATTCCCTTGCCGTTGTACGGCTCGGGCTTGCGCTTGGCGCGCATCGCAGAGGAAAACTGGCCGACGAGTTGACGCGAAACGCCGGAGACCTTGATCGGAGTGAGTTCACCGACCTGCTTCTCGACGACGACCGTGAGACCCTCGGGGACCGGCATCAGGATCGGATTGGCGAAGCCGACGGAGAGCTTGAGGTTCTTGCCGGCGAGCGATGCGGTCCAGCCCGTGCCGACGACCTGCATGGTCTTTTCGTAACCCTTGGTCACGCCGTCGATCATGTTGCGGACGAGAGCGCGGGTGGTGCCCCACTGCGCCTTGGCGTCTGCATCGTTGGGCGAAACGCCGTCGGCGAGCGCGACGCTGATCGCCTTTTCGCTTTCGGTCCAGATGACCTTGACCTTCGAGTGGACAACGAGCTTGTCCTTGCCCTTGGCGCCTTGGAGCTCGACCGTGTTGCCGCTGACGGAGACTTTGACTCCGGCGGGCACTTCGATTGGTTTTTTACCGATACGTGACATGGTCTAAAGCTCCCTGGCGTGTTGCTCGCGGAACGTTTGTTCCGGCTTCCGCCCGTTGTTGGTGATTACTCGATCGTGCAGAGAAGTTCGCCGCCGATGCGCTGCTCGCGGGCCATACGGTCGCTGAGCACGCCTTTGCTGGTGGAGACGATGGCGATTCCCAGGCCCTGCATGGGCTTGGGGAGAACGTCAACGCCACGGTACATGCGCCGGCCGGGCTTGCTCATGCGCTCGAGCGAGTGCATGAGGGGGTCGCCTCCGGTGGTGTACTTGAGACGGATCTTGATCAAGCCCTGACGGCCGTCTTCGACCACATCAAAGCTCTCGATATAGCCTTCGTCCTTGAGGACGCCTGCGATACCGCGGCAGACCTTGCTGTTGAGGCAAGTGACGGCCTTGGCCTTGATATGGACCGCGTTCCTGATCCGAGTGAGCATGTCCGCGATGGGGTCGCCGATAGACATCGTGTGAGTACCTCTTTCGTGCTTACCAGCTGGCCTTACGCATCCCCGGGATCTTTCCTTCCAGGGCGAGTTTGCGGAGCATGATGCGTGAGATGCGGAACTTGCGATAGACGCCGCGTGCGCGGCCGGTCAGTTCGCAGCGACGCACGGTGCGTGTGCTGAATTTGGGAGTCCGACGGCTCTTGGCCATCTGAGCTTTGGTCGTCATTTACTTGACCTCCGGCTTCTTGAACGGCATGCCGAGCTGCTCAAGAACGAAGCGGCTGCGGTCCTTGGTCGAACGAGCGAAGCAGACGTTGATGTTCATGCCGTGCGTGAAATTCGCTTCGGCCATGTTGATCTCGGGGAACACGCCCTGCTCGGTCACGCCGGTGGCGTAATTGCCCTGGCGATCGAAGGCCGTGTCGGAGAGACCACGGAAGTCCTTGATACGCGGCGTGGCGAGATTGATGAATCGATCGAGGAAGTGCCACATGCGGTCGCGACGGATCGTGACCATCACGGACGACTCGTAGCCGGCGCGAAGCTTGAAGTTCGCGACGCTCTTCTTGGCCTTGATCACGATGGGCTTCTGGCCCGTGACCTTGGTGAGAGTCTCGATGATCTGCGCCTTGATGTGCGGCGGGATCTTGGTGCCTTCGATGTGGCGACCCATGTTGACGTTCAGCACGATCTTCTCGAGCTTGGGCATCGCCATCGGGTTCTTGATGCCGAACTTCTCGGCGACCTGCGAGCGGATTTCCTGCTCGAACTTCACCTTGAGGCGCGGCGGCGTCTTCGGGCCGGTTTCGGCCGGGAGATCGTCGTGCTTGCTCTTCTTCGAGCCGCCATCCTTGGGCTTGGAGCCGGACGGACGTCCACCCCCGCCCCCACCGCCACCTTGCGGCTTGCCCTGATGCTGCTTTTTATCTTGTTCGCTGGCCATGAGTGTTCTCTATCTACTGGATCAGTGCGGCTTCTTGGACTTGGTGCGGCCGGCCTTGTGAAGGACGGAGAGTTCAGCGCCGCCCTTGGCAGCTACGCGAACCTTGGAGCCATCCTGCTTGGTGACAAAGCGGACGCGGGTCGGCTTGCCATCAGCGACGGGGCTGACGTTGGACATGTGGATCGGCGCTTCGCGCTGCACGAGCCCGCCCTGCGGAGCGGCCTGCGTGGGCTTCATGTGCTTGACGCGGAGATTCACGCCCTTGATGTAGACGCGATTGTGCTTGACATCGACGCGGACGACTTCGCCGGTCTGGCCCTTGGAGCCACCGGAACGAACGAACACCGTGTCACCTTTTCGAACGTGCGCTGGCATATCAGACCACCTCCGTCGCGAGCGAAACAATCTTCATGTAGTTCTTCTCGCGGAGTTCACGGGCGACTGGTCCGAAGATTCGGGTGCCCTTGGGGTTGCCGTCGTCCTGGATGAGAACCACGGCGTTCGAATCAAACTTGACGTACGAGCCGTCGGAGCGACGCGTGGCCTTGGTGGTGCGGACCACGACGGCCTTTGACTTGTCGCCTTCCTTGACGTCTGATCCGGCCAGAGCGCGCTTGATCGAAACGAACACCCGATCGCCGACATTGGCGATACGACGGGTGAAAGCGCCGGTGGCGGTCGAGCCGCCGTACACGCGGATGACGTAGGCGATTTTGGCGCCCGAGTTGTCCGCGACTTCGCAACGTGTTTCTTGCTGGAGCATTGGTTTAACTTCTGACTTTCAGGGGCGACACGGTGGACCGTGGCGCGTCCTTTATCAGACGATCTCCTTGGCGCTGGCGAGCGCGGTTGCGGCGGCGCTGCGGCGCTCCACCACGCGGACGAGACGCCAGAACTTGGTCTTGCTCATCGGACGGCACTGCGCGACTTCCACGACGTCACCGAGCTTGGACTCGTTCTTCTCGTCGTGGATGTGCAGCACGGTGCGCTGACGGATGTACTTGCCGTACTTTGGGTGCATCGACTGGTACGCGATCACGACCTTGCGCGTCTTGTCGCGCTTGTCGGATTCGACGACGCCGATCTTCGTGCCCTTGGGCTGAGTGGCCTCTGATTTGGCCTCGTTCTTGGCGGCGGGCTTGGCGGCTTTGGCTGTGCTGGTGGGCATTCGTGTCTTTCCCGATTCGGGACGTGCGGTACTGGATTACTTCTTGCTGGTCTTGACTGCGGTCTTGGTTGCGGACTTGGTGGCCGTGCTCGAACCGGCAGTGGTCTGGCGGGTGCGGAGCTCGGTGTTCAAGCGAGCGATGTTGCGGCGGGTCTTGGCGAACTGGCTCGTGTCCTTGACCTTCTCGGTCACGGTCTGCGAGCGCAGATCGAACAACTTCTTCTGGAGACTGGCGAGCTCGTCCTTGAGCTGCTGATCCTGGAATTTCTTGACATCGAGGCTTTCGGACTTCATGACTTACTCCAACTGACTGCGGATTCCAGAATCCAAATCTCTACTTCATTCAATCAGAACTTCATTCAATCAGACGCGGACTCGGCGTCCGACGAAACGGGTCTTGACGGGCATCTTCATCGCGACGCGGACGAACGCGAGCTTGGCGGTCGCTTCGGGAACGCCGGCGATCTCGAACAGAACGGTGCCGGGCTTGATGCGGGCAGCCCAGTATTCGACTTCGGCCTTACCGGTACCCATTCGCGTTTCGAGCGGCTTCTTGCTGATCGGCTTATCCGGGAATACACGGATGAAGAGCTTGCCTTCGCGCTTGAGGAAGTGCTGAGCAGCAACGCGACCGGCTTCGATCACGTTGCCCGGGAGCCACGCGCCGTCGAGGGACTGAAGGCCGTAGTCGCCGTACGCGACGTAGTTGCCCTTGGTCGCCTTGCGCGGACGGACCCGGCGCTGCTCCTTGCGAAACTTCACTCGTTTTGGCATCAAGGCCATGGGCGGAACTCCAAACTGAAAACGATGAACCGAAAAGCGAAAGTCGAAAAACGAACATCAGGACTGAACGCCGGCAAAGACTCAGCGACGGCCGCGGGCGCGAGCGCGACCACCGGCTGCATCAGATTCTTCTTCGGTACGTTCGGTCGTGTAGAGACCCTTGTAGACCCAGCACTTCACGCCGATCACGCCGTAGGTCGTCATCGCTTCGGCGGTTCCGTAGTCGATGTGAGCCTGAAGCGTGGAGAGTGGGAGCGAACCCAGACGCATCGCCATGACGCGGCTGATTTCAGCGCCACCGAGGCGGCCGGAAACCTGAAGGCGAACGCCCTTGGCGCCGGCCTGCATCGCGGCATCGCAACGCATCTTGACGACGCGGCGATACGAAGCGCGCTTGACGAGCTGCTCGGCCACGGCCTCGGCGACGAGCTTCGCCTCGAGGTCGGGGTTGCGGATCTCGAGGATCGAGATCGCGACCTTGCGGCCGGTCATGTACTGGAGTTCTTCGGTCATGCGCTCGACTTCGGCGCCCTTGGGGCCGATCACAAGACCCGGACGGGCGGTCTTGATGATGACCTTGAGCTCTTCGCGCGTGCGCTCGATGTGGATATCGCTCACAGCGGCGTACGGGGGCTTGCGGTTGAGGCGCTTGTCGAGGTAGCCGCGGATCTTCGCGTCTTCAACAAGCAGCTCTCCGTAGAGCGCCTTGGGGGCGTACCAGCGGCTCTTGTGAGCCTCGGTGATGCCGAGCCGGAAACCGAATGGGTTGGTCTTTTGTCCCATGGATGATGCGCTTACGCGCGCTCCTGAACGCTGACGGTGATGTGCGAGAGGCGTTTGAGAATCTGGTGAGCCCGGCCGCGGTCCTTCTGATTGAACCGCTTGATGCGAGGGGCGTCGTCGATGCGGGCTTCGGAGACGATGAGGTTCGTCACGTCGGCTTCGTTCTGCTCGGCGTCGGCGATTGCCGCGGCGAGACACTTCTTGACGTTGACAGCGGCGCGCTTGGTCGTGAAGGTGAGGAGGTTGAGGGCCTCATCGACCGTCTTGCCACGGACGAGGTCGACCAGGAGGTCGGCCTTGCGGGGCGATCCACGGTGGAAGCGAACTTCGCTGGTGAACTTGGCGATGTCCTTGCCGGCAACGCCCAGGGCGCCTGCAAGCTTTTCGATGTCGCCTTTACGGGCGCGGGGGTGGTTGCGGCCACGCATCCAGTTGGCGAGTGCGGACTTGGCCGACTGGCCTTTGAGTCCGTCGCGCTCGATGGCCTGCGCGAGTTGATCGCGCGTCACCTTGCGGGTGACTGCGAGCTGTTTGATTTTGTCGGCTCTGATTCTCACGTGAAAAACCTCCGAACGATCCGCTTGCTATCCGACTATCCCACCCCTGACCTGCCCGTTGAGTCGCTCCAATTCCCGTCGTCGCGGGCTTAGCCCTTCGACGGACCCGCCTCATCCACGCCTTCCTTCTTGTTGGTGTGGCCGCGGAAGGTGCGGGTGTTGCTGAACTCGCCGAGCTTGTGTCCGACCATGTCTTCGGTCACGAAGACGTCGATGAACAGACGGCCGTTGTGGACCTTGAAGGTGTGGCCGACGAACTCGGGAACGATGGTGCAGCGACGAGCCCAGGTCTTGAGGGGCTCCTTCTTCCGCTGCGCGTTGAGATTCTCGATCTTGCGAAAGATCTTCTCGTCGACGTACGGACCCTTTTTCAGGCTGCGACCCATGTTCTCGTTTCCTCGGTGTACTTTCTGAGCGGACTACGAACTGGACTGACTGTGAACGGTGAATTACTTGAGCTGGCCGTATCGCTTGCTGACGCGACGACGGATGATGAGCTTGGTGGAGTGCTTCTTGCGGTTACGCGTACGGCCGCCCTTGGCGAGCACGCCGGTGGGACCGCAAGGAGGACGGTTGCCCTTGGAGCGACCTGAACCGCCGCCGAGCGGGTGAGCATGGTGGCTCTTCGCAACGCCGCGGGTGATCGGACGACGACCGAGCAGGCGGTTGATGCCGGCCTTGCCCAGGCGGCGAAGACGGTGATCGCCGTTACCGACGGCACCGATAGTGGCCATGCAGGTCTGCGGCACGCGACGGACTTCGCCCGAGGGCAGAACCAGCGTCGCGTATTCGCCTTCTTTGTTCGAGAGGCGTGCAAACGTTCCGGCGCCGCGGCACATCTGAGCGCCACGGCCGGGTTGCAATTCAACGCAGTGGACTTCGAGACCGGTCGGGATGAACGCGAGGGGCATCGCATTGCCGATTTCGGGTTCAACGGCCGAATCGATCGAGGTCTGAACGGCTTGGCCGTCCTTCAGGCCGGCCGGAGCCGGAATGTAGCGCTTGACGCCGTCGGCGTACTGAACGAGAGCGATGTGGCAGGAGCGGTTGGGGTCGTACTCGATGCCGATGATCTTGCCATCGATACCGTGACGGTCCTTGCGCTTGAAGTCGATGAGGCGGTAATTCTTCTTCGCACCGCCGCCGATGCCACGGGAGGTGATGACGCCACGATTGTTGCGGCCACCCGACTTCTTGATCGGCGCGAGCAGCGACTTCTCGGGGTTCTTCTTCGTGACCTCGGCGTGCATGTTGACCGAGGCGAAACGTCGCCCGGCGCTGGTTTTGTTGTAGACGCGAATCGGCATGATGCAGCTCCCAGCGGAGGTTTAGAACAGTTCGATGGTCTCGCCCTTTTTGAGCGTGACGATGGCTTTCTTGACGGTGGGTTCAACGCGAAGACCGAAACGCGTGGGCTTGAACTTGCCCTTGCTGATGACGGTGTTCACGCCGGTGACGTTGACCTTGTAGAGCAACTGGACCGCATCCTTGATCTCGGTCTTGGTGGCGCGGGGGTCAACGAGGAACGTGTACTTGGTGAGCTCGTTCATCGCGAAGGTGCCCTTCTCGGTGACGAGAGGTTTCTTGATGATGTGGTGAGCTGCGACGTTGGCTGGCATTTAGCGGGCCTCCTTCGTCTTTTTGGTTTCAGATTTCGCGGGCTTCTCGGCCTTGGGCTTCGGAGCCTTCGCGGGCTTTTCGACGGTGCCTGCGGCAGCGCCTGCGCCCTTGGGATCGGTCTTGGCGTCCTTGCCGGTCTGCGAAGACGGGCCGGTGAGCCAGGACTCGAGTTCCGCCTTCGTGATCACCAGGTAACGGTGATTGAGAAGGTTGAATGCGTTGATGTCGGTGGCGTGAACGAGCGAGACGCCTTCGATGTTGCGGGCCGAGAGGCGGGCGTTCTTCGTCTGGTTTGCATCGCTGCCGAGAGCGACGAGCGCGGACGAATCAACCTTGATCGCTTCGAGGAACGCGGTGAAGTCCTTGGTCTTCGGCTCTTTGAGAGCGATCGAGTCGACGATCTTGACCTCGTTGTCCATCAGCTTCGCGAGGAGCGCGTTGCGATTGGCCTTGCGGCGCATCTTCTTGGGCATGTCGAGGCGGAAGTCCTCGCGCGTCTTCTTCTTGGAGTGGCCGTGACCACCGCCCTTGAAGAGGTTGGCCTTGCGGTCGCCGTGGCGAGCGCTGCCGGTGCCCTTCTGCTTGTAGATCTTGCGGGTCGAGCCTTCGACCTCTTGGCGATTTTTGGTGCGGGCGGAACCCTGACGAAGGTTCGAGTGATATCGCACGTAAGCCTGTTTGATCAGGCCAGCGTTGATCTCGCCTCCGAGGGCTTTTTCGTCAACGGTCAGTTTCCCGACCGACTGACCCTGCATGTTGAAGACGGTGACATCCATCTGTCTTTTTCTCGTCCTGACGCCTCACCGGTCCAACGGGCTCGAACGAGCGTCGCTGGTGCCGGCACTTACTCGCCTATCCGTCCGCCTCCAGTTCCCTCCAAGGGAGCACGAGTTTGCACTCGCGGGGGTCGGCTCGGAATCGACTCGGCCGTCCGGGCTTGGGGCTGCGAACCCCTCTGGGAAAAAATCCCAAAGCCCTTCATTTGTCGTCGCTCGGCGGTTTCTTGCGGGGCGAACCCCTCAGACCTCTCGAGCCCACCGACCTCTGCCTTTGAGAGACCGGCGGCGACTTTCAATCCGAACCCCCCGAAATGTGAAATGGGGGGTCGACATTATTGTCCGAGCCCGAGGCTCGGACAAGTTTCTGAGTCATGAAGCGGACGGAATCCTTACTTCATGACTGAATTTTTCGGTCTAGGCGCTACTTCTTGGCTGCGTCGGCGACCTTCTTGGCCTTGCCGCGATAGAGCCGGATAGACGGGCGAACCTGGATGATGCCCGTATTGGCGCCGGGAACCGAACCCTTCACCAAGAGAAGGTTGTTGCCCTCGTCAATACGGACGATGTCGAGCGAACGGCAGGTACGGCGGACAGCGCCCATGTGACCTGCCATTTTCTTGCCCTTGGCCAAACCGCCGCCGAAGCCGCGATTGGAGCAGAGCGAGCCGATCGAGCCGGGCGAGCGGTGCTTGCGTTCGGTTCCGTGCGAAGCGGCTTGGCCCTTGAAGTGCCAACGCTTCATCGTGCCCTGGAAACCCTTGCCCTTGCTGGTGCCGATGACATCAACAAAGAGGGTGCCGACGAGTTCCTTGACGGTCATCGCCTGGCCCAAGGTGTAGTTTGCGGCGTCCTTGACATCAACCAGGAATTCGCGGTGAACGCGCTGGGGACCGACGCCGGCCTTGGCATCGTGGCCAATGACGGGAATCGTCGAGCGGCGTGCTTTGACTTCTTCGAAACCGATCTGGACGGCGCTGTAGCCATCCTTCTCCGGCGTGCGAACCTGCGTTACGACGCAGGGGCCGACCTGGAGAACCGTGACGGGGACGTTGACGCCGGCGTCATTGAAGACGCGGGTCATGCCGACTTTGCGACCGAGCAGTGTGAATGCCATGGAAACCTTTCCTTGCGGACCCTTGCGGGTTGCGGCTTTCTACGAGAGGCTCCTCCATTGTGGAGCGTCGTGCCGCGGCCAAACTGTGAATTTTCAGACGACGAAAAAGGGCCTGAAAACAGGCCCCATTGAGAACAACTTTACGCCTTGATCTTGATGAACACACCGGCGGGAACGACGAGGCGGTTGAGGGCTTCGACGGTGCGAGCGTTGGGTTCGATGATGTCGATGATGCGCTTGTGGGTGCGGATCTCGAACTGTTCGCGGCTCTTCTTATCGATGAAGGGCGAACGCAGAACGGTGTAACGCTCGATGCGGGTCGGAAGCGGGACGGGCCCTGCGACCTTCGCGTTCGTGCGCTTAGCGTGTTCGACGATTTCCTTGGCGGAAGCGTCGAGGGCGATATGGTCGTAGGCCTCCATCCGAATTCGAATCTTGCCGCCGGTCATCGAGAAATCGCTCCGTTTCCAAAGAAAGAGTGAGGTGGTCGGGTCCGAGCGACGCGGGACGAAAACCGTGGGGAGTGCGAAAGGTCGCGCTCCCGCAGCAGGTTTTCGACTGGTGCGTAGCTGAGAAGCATAGCCCCTATCCCCCCCCACAGGTCAACCCCTGCGGGGCAGGTCAAGAGGCATTCGGGCGGCAAATCCTGCCCTGGCGGCCGCAACCGGATCGTAGTTGCCAACGGATGTTTGTCACGGCCACTTCCGAATCCGTCGGGATCTGCGAGAATTGCCGATGATAATGCCGGGGCGAGAACTTACGGACCAGAGCGTGGAAGGAACCACCGGATGAGAATCGTGCGCGGACGGAACCTGGCTGGACTCACATGCGTGCTTGCGCTTTCGGCGGCGGCATTCGCACAGAACAGTGCAAAGTTGCCGCAGCGGGGTGCCCCCACCCCTGCGGCCCCGGCGCCACAGCCTGCTCGCGCGAGCGGGCCCACCACGGGCGCCGTGCGCTTCAACGAAAAGCCGCTGCGGGTCGAGACGATGGGGCTGACCATGTCGCTCCCGGTTGGCGCGAGCGCGAGCTCGACGGCCATCGGCAATCAGGCGGCAGTGCAGGTGACCGGGCCGGACAGCAAGTGGATGTCGGGCGCGCGGGTGCTTGAAAGCAGTGATCTAACGCTGTCGCTGCAGCAGGTCGCGGACACGAATCTCAAAACGCAACTGGGTGCGGAATCCGTGATGGTGGGCGGCGAAGGGCCCAGCGGTGCACAGCTCATAGAGCGATCGCAGAATCTGGTGATCGGAACGCTGCAGGCCGAGCGGTTTTATGTGCTCGGTCCAAAGGACACCGATCCGAAGCATGCCGGTCGTCCTCGGCTGGTGTACGGCGTGACGTTCATCAAACTCGCGGCGGGGCGATTTGCCTGCTTCGAGTCGAGCTGCGGCGAAACGGATCTTGATCGCGCCAAGCCTGAGATGGAATCGATGATCGCGACGGCGAGCTTCATCGATGCCGCGAGTTTGGAAAGTTCGAAACGGGCTCTGCTCGACGCGGGCGATCGGTTCCAGAAGGGGCTTGATGAAGCCACGCTGCGTTCGGCGGCACTTGAAGCAAAAGAAACGTGGTGGCGTCTGTATGTGCCGGCGAAAACAGGCGCGGACGAGGACGCGAAGGAAGTCGGATATCGGCGCATCCGCACCTCGATCGGGAAGCGCGGGCAGCTTGATCCGTCGCGGGATCCGAAGAAATTCACGGGCGCCGATCTCGACGAGGGCATTCTTGTCCGCGTCGATTTCCGCGGCGTGCTCGGTGAATCGAGCGACGCGTTGACGGACTCACAGGGAATTTTCTTCCAGACGTTTGACCGCAAGGATGAGATGTGGAGCCTGAGCACGCGGGTGCGTCAGGGCAAGAACGATCGCACCAGCACGGAACTTGGCACCCGGAAGGGCAATCAGCTCACAGTGAAGCGAACAGATCGTCCGGCGACGACGCTGATCGTGCCGGAGCGTGCATACCTGTCACGGGTTGAATCGTTCATGGTGCAGCGGATGTTGATCGCGGCGCATCTCACGACGGAGTTTGCATTCAACACCTATTCATCGGAATCGGACCTGATTGAGATTCGGCGCGAGATGGTCGAGCAGCCGGCGGATAAGCCGAAGTTTTATCGCGTAACGACGCGCGTGGGCGACGGGTCTCCGGCGCAGGTGGCGATGTGCCGCGAAAACGGGGATCTGGTTTTTGCGGATCTTCCGGGCGGCGTGAAGGTGGAGCCGACGACGCTGGAGCGGCTGGCGAAGATGTGGAAATCGAAGGGATTGCCGCTGGATTAGGGCAGAGGTCAGCTGACAGCTATCAGCTTTCAACTGGAAAAATGCCCAAGGCAGAGCGAAGAACTGGGCGAGAAACGCGCGGCCTGGCGTGCGCTTGTGTGTACTTCTTGCTGAAAGCTGACAGCTGATCGCTGAAAGCTTCTCACCTCCCTGCTACCTTGTCGTTCAATGGCGACGGATCGTCTTATCGGCGCAGGAGCGAGCGCGGACCCGCGTGAGGAACAGCGGAATTGGGCGCTGCGCCCGACGACTATCGACGAATATGTCGGTCAGGAAGATCTGATCGAGCGTTTGCGGATTGCGATCAGTGCCGCGAAGAAGCGCAATGAGCCGTGTGAACACGGGCTGTTTCACGGGCCACCAGGGCTTGGTAAGACGACGCTCGCGCATTTGATCGCGACCGAGATGGGATCGGGCATTCACGTCACGAGCGGGCCGGTCCTGAGCAAGGGGACGGATCTTGTTGCGGCGCTGACGTCGCTTCGCGAGCGCGACGTGCTGTTTATCGATGAAGTGCATCGGCTGCCACCGTCGGTGGAAGAGTTTGTGTATCCGGCGATGGAGGATTACCGGATCGATGTTCCGGTGGATAGCGGGCTCTCGGCGCGGACCGTGCAGATTCGGTGTAAGCCGTTTACGTTGATCGCGGCGACGACGCGAGCGGGGCTTATTTCAAGCCCACTGCGGTCGCGCTTTGGGATTACGCATCACCTGCGATATTACTCCGAGGCCGAACTGGTGCGGATTCTGAAGCGGAGTTGCGCACTGCTTGAAGTGGGCGTTGAGCACGACAAGTGCCTGCAAAGCATTGCGTCGCGATCACGCGGCACGCCACGCATTGCCAACCGGTTATTGCGGCGAATCCGCGATTACGCATCCGTGAAGAGCGACGGCGTCATTCGGCCCGCGATCGTGGTGCAGGCGCTGAAACTTGAGGGCGTGGATGATCTGGGGCTTGATGAACTCGATCGCGGCTATCTGCGAGTGATCGCGACGACGTATTCGGGCGGACCGGTCGGGCTTGAAGCGGTCGCGGCGACGATGAACGAAGATTCGGGAACACTCGAGGATGTTGTGGAGCCGTTCCTGCTGCAGATCGGGTTTTTGGCGCGGACGCGGCGCGGACGCCAATTGACGAAGGCGGCGTGCGATCACCTAGGCATCGCGTGGCGCGGCAACGACAATTTGTTTGATGGTGACGGCTCGAAGTCCTGACGCAATGATCGGCGCGGGCGAGTTTGATCAACGCTTGCCGGCGGGCTCGCGCATCGACTTGGAAAGCTCTTCCTCGATGTAGAGGATGCACTGGCAGGATGCGCAGCGGGTGAGCTTTCCGGAAACGAGCAGGCCGTTGACGGCTTCGACGGGGATGGCCATCATGCACGAACCGCAGTGGTACTCGTGGCGGCGACGATCGGCCTCTTCGATGTGGGCCATGGCTTCGTCGCCGCGGGTCTGCACGAGACGCTCGAATACCACGAGCGTTTCCTTCGGCAGTTCCTTGGCGAGCGTGTCACGCTGCGACTGCAGGTCGGCAAGCTTGTCCTTGATTTCGGCGGCGCGCTGGTCGCGATCGCTGACGGCTTTGGCCTGGATTCGCTCTCGCTCGCCCCGGCTCTTCTCGAGTTCTTCGACCTGGCGACGCAGTTCTTCGGCCTTGGACATCTGCTCGAGAGCCGACGTCTCCTGGCGATCGCGGTCGACCTTGATCGTGTTGACCTCGGTGAGGAAGGCCTTGTATTCCTTGTTGGTCTGAGCCGAGTTCATTTGTTCGCGGATGGTGGCCATCCGGACATCGAGGCGTTTGACTTCGCCCTCGAAGTTTGAACCCGAGGCAGTCAACTGGCGCAGCTGCGCGTCGATCGATGCCTTCTTCGCATCGATGTCGGTGATCAGCCGAGTCTGCTCGGCGAGGTACTTCTCCGCAGCGCTCAGGCGTGAGCGAAGACCTCGGTACTGCTTGTCAACTTTGAAAACGCTGAGGAGCTTCGACGTGACGTTCATGTGCACTCCGCCAACAGCCAGAGTGTAGTCGCGCCGGGCACGCGGGCGAGCTATCCGTGCAAAGGAAGCACCAAACGGAGCCACCAATATGCGAACGGCGCGACCAGAAGCGGGGAATCGAGGACATCCAGTATTCCACCGAAGCCGGGAAGGGTTTTTCCCGAGTCCTTAATCCCGGCGTCCCGTTTGAGCAGGCTCATCATCAAATCGCCAGCCTGGCCGATTAACCCGAACAAAAGGCCGGTGACCGCCCCCACCAGCACCGGATGGGCCGGAGGCTCTTTCCACTCGATCACGTGCAGGCCAATCACTCCCACGGTCATAGAGGCGATCACGCCCCCAACTAAACCCTCCCAGGTTTTTCCGGGGCTGAGCCAGAGAATGAGTTTGCGCTTACCGAACGCGCGCCCTGTGAAGTACGCGCCGGTATCGCAGGCCTTGATCATGAGCAGCACCCACGCGACTGTCCAAACGGGATGTTCACGGCGGATCGCCAGCACGAAACCGAACATGAGGCCGAGGTAGACGAACGCGAGCATCGTGCCGCCGGCGGCCGCGATGACGCCCTCGGTGTTCTTGCGGCGCGAATAAAAGCGCAGCGAGACGATGAACACGAGAACCGCGGCGGAACTGACGATGAGTCCGCCGGTCGCCGGGTCCCAGTTCGGGCCGAGCGTGCTTGCGCTCGGGTTGAAGTTTCTTGGGATGAAGCAGGAAACGCAGA
The DNA here is from genome assembly GCA_050730655.1 of Phycisphaerales bacterium. Classification (GTDB taxonomy): domain Bacteria; phylum Planctomycetota; class Phycisphaerae; order Phycisphaerales; family UBA1924; genus JAFEBO01. The sequence goes on along the minus strand of JBOHNL010000012.1, from coordinate 139,993 downwards.
GGCCGAAGAACGCAGCCAGCGTGGTAATTCGGCGTGAGGCGTCGATCGCCTTGTCGTGCAAAATATCGGCAAGCTCGCGCGAGGCCATGATGCTCAGGCCGACCATCACGACGAACAGGACGATCCCCGGCGGCAGCGTTGGGTGCGGATAGCCGAGATTCGTCAGCCACGCGGGGCACGGAAGCTGGTCGAGAAAGCCGTCAAGCCAAAGCAGCGCCAGGAGCAGCGCGATCAGCAACGGGCCGATCACGAGGCGATCACGCACGGCCGTCTCCCGATTGTGCGGAATCGGACGTATCGAGGCCCCCGAAACGGCGCAAGCGCCCGGCGAAATCGCGGATAGCAGCGTGCAGGCAGGATGCATCGAAGTCGGGCCAGAGCGTGCTGGTCACGTACATCTCGGCGTAGCTGATCTGCCAGAGGAGATAGTTGCTGACACGCATTTCGCCGGCCGTGCGGATGAGCAGATCCGGATCGGGGAGGTCGGGCGCGTACAGGCGCGATGCGATCGCATCTTCATCGACATCTTGTGGCTTGAGCGTGCCGGCGCGGATCTCACTTGCGATCTGCTTTGCCGCGTCCGCGAGCTCGGCGCGCGAACCGTAATTGACGGCGACACATAGAGTCGGACCGGTGCAGTTTCGGGTCGCGTCGACGACCGAATCGAGCGCCGCGAGAACTTCGGCGGGCAGACCCGCGCGCCGACCGATCCAGCGGAACCGAATGTCGTCGCGGAGGAGCGCTTCGCGTTCACCTTCGCAGTAGGCAACGCACAAAAGCATGAGCGCTTCGACTTCTTCGGGAGGGCGGCGCCAGTTTTCGAGACTGAACGAGTAGAACGTCATCGCCTCAACGCCCAGGCGTCCCGCTTCTTCGACCGTTTCACGCAGCGCGCGGGCGCCGTTTCGGTGCCCGAAGATGCGCGGAAAGCCGCGCTGCTTGGCCCAGCGCCCGTTGCCATCCATGATGACGGCGATGTGGCGTGGAATGCGGCGCGGATCGACGTCGGGCAATTGGTGAAGAGGATCGGCTTTGGCGTAGCGAGCCCGCATCTCGGCCACCCGCGCAACCACTTGCGGGTCGGACGCGAAAGCAGAAACTGGTCGAACGGGGTTGCTCGTAGCGGAGAGTGGCGTCACTGACATGGCACGATAGCAGATTGAAAGAGAAATTACGACGTAATCGTCTGCGCCCGGTCAGGGCCGACGCTGATGATCTCGACGGGAAGCCCGACCGTTTGCTCGATGAACTCGATGTACGCCCGCGCCTTGGCCGGAAGTTCGCTCCGACTCTTCGCGGCGGAGACATCTTCTGAGAATCCCGGCAAGTCGGTATAGATCGGCCGGGCCTTTGTGAGCGTAATGGAATCGGGGAGGAAGCGGTCGGTCTGCTTGCCGCCGGATTCATACTTCGTGCAGACTCGCACGGTGTCGAACCCTGCGAGAACGTCGAGCATGGTGAGGGCCAGGGCCGTTGTGCCGTTGACCATCGCAGAGTATTTCACCGCGGCGAGATCCAGCCAGCCGACGCGCCGGGGCCGCCCGGTTGTCGTTCCAAACTCGCGCCCACGCGTGCGGATGCGATCGCCGATTTGGCCGTCTTCGCCGGAGCCCGTCAGCTCGGTCGGCATTGGTCCCGTGCCGACGCGGGTCGAATACGCCTTCATCACGCCGACGACTCGACCCACCCGCTGTACCGGGACGCCGGTTCCCGTGCCGATTCCGGCGATGCAGCAAGATGATCCGGTGACGAACGGATATGTGCCGTGATCGACATCGAGCAGCGTTCCGTTCGCGCTCTCGAAAAGGATCTTCTTTCCGGCACGGACGAGGTTGTTGAGCAGATACGTCGTGTCCTGCACCATCGGGCGGATACGTTCGCCCGCCTGGATCGCCCACTCGGTGACGCGCGCCGCGTCGAGCGACTCGGCGGCGTCGGGCAGGTCCGCGAGCGACGCACGCTTTGTCGCGATTGCGATCGCGATTTTTTCGGGAAGCGACGCGGGATCGAGAAGATCGCCCACGCGCACAGCGCCGGCTCGCTGCACTTTCTCTGCGTACGCCGGGCCGATGCCGCGCCGGGTCGTCCCGATTTCTGAAACAACCGCGGTTTGTCCACCGTCGCGGGCAAGGCGAGCAGACTTGAGCGTGTCTTCGCGCGCCGCATCTTCGGCCTTGTGATACGGCATCACGACATGCGCGCGGCTCGAAACGATGAGGCCCGATGTATCGACGCCGCGAGCGCGCAGGCCATCGATCTCCTGCTGAAGTTTGTCCGGGTCGAGCACGACGCCGTTGCCGATCACCGCAAGTTTGCTCGGGTAGAGGATTCCGGACGGAATGAGATGGAGCGAAAAACGCTCGCCCTTGACTACCACGCTGTGGCCGGCGTTTGCGCCGCCGTTGTAGCGTGCGACCACGTCGTGCAGCGGCGCGATCAAGTCGACAATCTTGCCTTTACCTTCATCGCCCCACTGCATCCCGACCACCGCGCTGCAGGGGCTTCCGCCATTTGTTGAGTTCGGGGCAGAGTTCTCGGACATTTCAGCATTCCGGAAGGGGGCCATCGAGCGACGCTGACGGTAGGCGTCGGGCCAGCCCGTACACCCGGCTCAAGCGGCCCCAAGACCCGGACATTCCCTGCCGCATGCTCACTCGTCAAAGAGCGCGACCCGATGCACCCTTTGGTCAGAGGTGATAAGCCAGAGGAGACCACCAATGGCGGGCGATACCGTTCGAATCATGTGTCCGAACCTGACGTGCCGCAAGGTGCTGGCTGTTCCGGGCAATGCCCGTGGCAAGACCGTGCGCTGCAAGAACTGCGGCACGAATATCCGCGTGCCGGGGATCAACGCAAACGCTGAAGGCCAAGCTAAGCCCAGCGCTCCGGCGGCGTAACGGCAGATTGAACTACAACTTGGGCGAGTCGTCTTCGTCGAGGAAGTCGAACTCGAACTCGTCGCTGTCATCCGGATCCGGGATGCGGGTCGGGGGTTCGTGTCCTACGCCTGGTGGCGCGGGCGCATCGACGTGGTTCTTCGCGGCGTTCGAAGCCTTGCCAGGCGAAGAAACTTCAACCGCATCTTCGAGCGCTTCGTCGGCATCGATGTTGGCTGGCTCGCCGTCCACGCGGAACACAAACAAGAACGGTCCGATGCTGACTGTGTCGCCCGCGACCAATTCGGTCTGGCTGACGCGACGACGATTCACGTATGTGCCATTGCTCGAGCCCAGGTCTTTGATAATGGGCTTGGCGGCATCGATCTGAATTTCGCAATGCTGGCGCGACACGCCCGGGTCCGGAAGACGGATCTGGCAATCCGCTTGGCGCCCGACGATGAAGCGGGCCCGCTTGAGCGGAATCTCCCGCTGCGTGCCGTCACGATTCACGAGAATGAGGGACGTTTCCAATGGTCGCTATCCTTTCGACGAATCCCGCCCAGCCCTCGTCCCGATCACAAACCCAATCCCAATCCTCTTCCAAATTCAGTCCGTCGCCGCCATTTTCCAACCTGCGGCGACCGTCGGAAAGCCCGATCGCCATTCCGTGAAACACGCCCGACCCACTACCGGCCCCGACCAATCTTCTTCGGACGATACCCGAATTTCCCTCGTCCAGCAACGCCAACTTGCGGCGATTGCCCGAGCGCATCCGTTGCGTACCGGTGGCGCGACTGCCCTACCTCGGTCTGTTCGGTCGCTCTATCTGCATGTTCCTTTCTGCGCCCACAAATGTCACTATTGCGATTTCTACAGCCTCGTAGACACGCAGGATCGGCAGGAGGCGTTCGTTGAACGTCTGATTCGGGAGTTACACGGATTGGCCCCATTCGCCGCTGGCGGGCCGCTCCGGACGCTGTTTGTGGGAGGCGGGACGCCATCGCTCCTCCGCGTCGAGCTTTGGGAGAAACTGCTCGGAACGCTTGCCGGGCAATTCGACCTTTCGGAGATCCGGGGGGGGCGAGGCGAATTCACGGTCGAGTGCAACCCCGAATCGGTCTCGCAAGAGTTGTTGAAGATGCTTCGGACGGGCGGCGTCGACCGAATCAGCATGGGTGCGCAGTCGTTTCACAAGGCACACCTAAAGACTTTGGAGCGGCTTCACAATCCGGAAAACGTCGCGCCTGCGATCGCAATGGCTCGTGATGCGGGGATCGAACGCTTGTCGGTCGATCTGATTTTCGGAGTACCCGGGCAAACGCTCGACGATTGGCGCCGAGATCTTGATGCCGCGCTCGCGCTTGGGACAGAACACCTCTCGTGCTACAACCTGACGTACGAACAAGGCACGGCGATGACCGCGCGTTTGAAACGTGGCGAGTTTGTTCCCGCGGACGAAGACGTTGAAGTCGACATGTATGAGTTGACCGTTGACCACCTCGCGTCGGCCGGGCTTCGGCGATATGAGATCAGCAATTACAGCAAGCCGGGCCGAGAAGCGCAGCACAATCTGGCGTACTGGCGGCAGGAGGAGTGGCTCGCCGCGGGCCCCTCTGCCTCCGGACATGTTGGGGGCTGGCGTTGGAAAAATCTGCCGCGGCTGGATGACTACCTGCGTGCGAGCGCGGACGGATTGCCAGAGGTGGCGGATTCGGAAGCACCGGATGCGGCACGCGCGCTGCGCGAGCGGATGTGGACGGGCCTGCGCTTATGGGAGGGTCTTGATAAGGCAGCGGTCCTCGACGAAGTGCGTGCGCTCGACCCGGGGGCGGTGCAACGGCTCGATGCCGCGGCGCGGAAGGCGAGCCACGACGGCATGCTCGAAGATTCGAACGGGCGCTGGACTCTCACCAAGCATGGCATGCTGGTGGCGGACTCGATTGTTGTGGACTTCATGGCCGCGCTGGATGAGTGACGCGATGAATGACGCGATGAGTAGCAGGACGAGCAGCGATCAATCAGCGTCTTTGGTCGCAGCAGACTTAGTCTCCGTTTCGGCTTTCAACGCAGCCGCCGGATCCATGCCGTGCTTGGTCACGAGCCGCTTGATATCCGCGGGCAGCGGCGACCGCACATCGAGTGGCAATCCCGTCACGGGATGTTTGAACGCGATTCGATGAGCGTGAAGCGCGAGCCGGGGTGCAGCGTCGGCGATCGCGGGCGGCGCGTAGAGATCATCACCGAAGATGGGGCAGCGAATGGACTCGAGATGGACACGCAACTGGTGAAGTCGCCCTGAAACGGCGCGACATTCGAGGAAACTGGCCGCGGCGGAAGAATCGAGCACGCGATAGGCGGTCGTCGCGGGCTTGCCACTTCCGGATATTTTCGCAATTTTCATCTCGCGGCGATCGCGGGTTTCACGCACTTCGTTGATTGGGCGGCGGATCACACCGGAGGTCTGCTTGGGAACTCCCGCAACGACCGCGAAGTAAAATTTGCGGACTTCGCGTTCCTCAAACATCGTGCGGAGTTTGTCGTACGCGCTCGCGCGAAGCGCGACGATCAGCAGGCCGCTCGTCTCTCGATCCAGGCGATGCAGCATCCCGAAATCGCGGTCTTTCCCGAGATTTTGCAGTTGTTTGCCGTAGGTCGCGAACAAGCCATTCAGCACCGAACCGCGCTCGTGCCCCAAGCCGGGCGTCGAGACAACGTGCGCGGGTTTGTCGATCACGAGCACGTCTTCGTCCGCGTGCCGGACTTTGAATTTGACGTGGTCGTTGGGTTCGATTGTAAAATTGGCCACGACGTACGTTATTCGAGCGGAATGGGCGGCGGACCGGGACGGTTTTCGCAGGCGCTTTCCTCGACGTACCAGCGGAGCTCGCCGCCGATGGGGCGGATGTCGCGTGCGAGCAGGCATTCGGGCGTTGCTTTCGCTTGAGAAACCTCGCGAACGGCGATTTCCATCTCGGGACCGAGCGCGACGAGCGAGAGAAACCTAGTCGCCTCGATCAGGCGGCGGGTCATTCGGATCTTGCCCGCGGCGGACTGGACGAGCGGCGCTTCGTGGCCGTTCGCAGGCGAGCCCTGCGTGAATCCGCCAGCGAGCAACGGAAGCATCAGGTAGTCGAGACGGTCTTGTCCCTTCTCACGCCACCCGAGCACATTTTTCAAGGCTTCCTCGTAATCCACCCCGGCAACCGGGCGATGAACCTGTTCTTCTGGAATGTCCGATTGAGCGACGATCGATTCCCTGAGCAGGTCGAAGTTGGGCTGCGCGCTTTCGAGATTTTCTTCGACGATCCAAAGGTGAGTACGCCGCCAGGGAAGCTCGCGGTAGCGCGGATCGTACAAGAGCCGGAGAAAAAGTGGTTCGGCCTCAGGCCATGCGGCGAGCGCCAACTGAAAATCACCAAACTCCCGGACACACGCATTCGCGTGAAGAAAGAGGTCGGTCGCGACGGCGTCCATCAGTAAGTCGGCGTCTTTGCGGACGATGACCGAGCCGTTGGGCACCGCGGGCTTGCGACGACCGGGCAGGTCGGATGGGAAATCGCGTGAATCGCGGGGCTCGATGTCGCGCATGATCTGCTGGAACGGTAGCAGATTCCGTGTGAATAGGCTGGGTGCATAGGCTCGGTGCATGGCCGCCCTTGCTCGCGTTCTCGACGCGAATTCCAACCGCGCCCGTGAGGCGCTCCGCGTGCTCGAAGATCTCGCGCGATTTCGCCTTGATCACTCGGAGTTGTCGCGCGGCTTCAAAAAACTGCGCCACGAACTGACCATCAATCTCGGTTTGCTGCCGATCGACCGGGCGCAGATGCTCGCCTGGCGCAGCACTTCGACGGACGTCGGTGCCCAGCTCAGCGCTGAGCCGCTTCCCGCGCGTGCGTCGGAATCGGCGATCGCGAGCGCCGCATCATCGCGCCTGGGCGAAGCGCTTCGGGTGCTCGAGGAATCTTCCAAAGCCATCAACGGAGCGATGACCGTCGCGGCCGCGATGGAGCGCCTGCGCTATCGCGCCTACGACCTTTGCCGCGATCTTGAACTCGCGCTGATGGGGGGCCGGGGCCCGCAGTGGACACTGTGCGTGCTCATTTCCGAATCACTCTGTACCCATCACAAATGGGAGGAAGTTGCACGGCGCGCCATCGACGGCGGGGCCGATTGCATCCAACTTCGCGAAAAAGGCTTTGATGATCGCGAGTTGCTCGGGAGGGCGCGGACGCTCGTTGAGTTTGCCCACAAGAACGCCGCAGCGGTCGTGATCAACGATCGCCCGGACATCGCGCTGCTTTCAGGCGCCGACGGCGTGCACGTCGGGCAGTCCGATCTGTCGGTGACGGAGGTTCGCAAGATCGCGGGCGGTAGCTTGCGGGTCGGCGTCTCGTGCGCCTCGATCGATGATGCACGTCGCGCCGTGCAGGACGGGGCGGACGTGTGCGGCTTGGGCCCGATGTTCTCGTCTTCCACGAAGTCCAAGCCGATTTTGAGCGGTCCAGATCTGATTGCCCAGTACATCGCGAACGAAACGACCCGGCGTGTGCCTCACCTTGCGATCAGCGGGATTACGCAGACAAACATCGCTCAACTTGTCCATGCGGGATGTCAGGGTGTTGCGGTGAGTGCTGCGGTCTGTGGAGCAGCGAATCCGGAAGAAGTCTGCCGCGGATTGACGCGGGCGGTCAAGGGATTAGCCGACGTCGCCTGAGCCCCACCCCCTCTCCCAGCCCACCCCCGCCACCCGCTTTCTTGACAACGCGGAACGCACGAGGCGATTAAACTGGGCCATGCCGATTCAGTTTCAACAGCGTGTTCTCGCAAACGGACTCACGATCGTCGCGGAAACAGATCCGAGCGCGGCAACCGTCTCCGCCGGTTTCTTCGTGAAGACCGGCGCTCGCGATGAGCTGCCTGTCGTGATGGGAGTCAGCCACTTCCTGGAACACATGATGTTCAAGGGGACAGAGAGCATCTCTGCCGAGCAGCTCAACCGCGCGTTCGACGAGATCGGCGCGAAGAACAATGCCTACACGACAAGCGAGATGACGTGTTTCTATGCGTCGTCGCTCCCCGAGCACGCGCCGCGTTCGATCGAGCTCCTGGCCCGCATGATGAGGCCGGCGCTGCGTCAGGCCGACTTCGATACCGAGAAATCCGTGATTCTCGAAGAGATCGCGATGTACAAGGACAATCCGTTCTGGGTCTTGTTCGAGGCGGTGACTGATCGTCACTATGCGCCGCACCCGCTCGGACATCGCGTGCTCGGCACGGCCGACACGATCAAGGAATTGACGAGCGAGCAGATGCGCAGCTACTTCGGCCAACGCTATTCGGCCGACAACACGACCGTTTCGCTTGCCGGCAACATCGACTTCAACAAGACGTGCGATCACATCGAGTCGCTCTGCGGTTCCTGGTCGCCGACGAAGCCGGCCGGACGCACGGCGCCGGTCGCTCGGTATGGACAGGCTCCGGTCGAAGTCCGCATGACTGATGCCAAGGTCGCGCGGGGCTACTTGCTCGGCATGGCACCCGCGCCCGCGGCGGATGACGATCGGCGTTATGCCGCGGCGATGTTGGCGCAGATTCTCGGTGCGCCGGACAACAGCCGCCTCCACTGGGCGCTGGTTGAATCCGGGCTGGCCGAAGACGCGCAGTCCGGCTTTGATGCGCACGACGGGGCTGGCGACTACTACATCTTCGCCGCGGGTGAACCGGGCCGGATTCCGGAGATTCAGGCGGTCATCCAAAAAGAGATCGCGAGCCTTTCGCAGAGTTTGACCGAGGACGACCTGGATCGCCTGCGCAATAAGGTGCTCACGGCCGCAACGGTCGGAGGCGAACGCCCCGGAGACCGGATGCAGCGTGTTGGGCGTTCGTGGGTGGCCCTGGGCCGCTACGAATCGCTCGACGATGAAGTGGAACGGATTGGCCGCGTGACGCTGCAGGAACTCCGCACGGTGGCCGAGCAGTTTCCGCTGATGCCTGCGACGATTGGTGTGTTGACGCCCGACAAGGCCGAGTGAATCACGCCGCGGCGCGTTCGGCGCCGATTGTGGCGATGGCTTGGCCGGAGGAACGGGCGGTCTTCAAGGCATTCACCGATGCGATCACGAGTTGCTGCAAACCCGGATGAACGGTTTGTGTGCCGGGCTCGTGGGAGGAGACGCCGATCGACGCCTTGACCGAGCCGCCGCCCAGAGGCCAGGTCATCGTGGCCTTGTCAAACGAGGTGCGGAACTCTTCCGCGGACCGATGGGCTGCTTTGCCGGCGGCTCCGTACAGGACGACTGCGAACAAGTCACCGCCCAGCTTGCAGATCACGCCTCCGAGCGACGCGAAGTGCTTCCGGAGGAGGACGATGCACGCGTTGACGGTCTCGTCGCCGGCGGAAGTACCGATCTTCGTGGCGGCTTTCTGCAATCCGTCGAGCGCGACCTGCACAAGAGCGAGCGGTTCGTTTGTCGTGGCCGACAGCTCGAAGGCTCGCTTGAGCGCAAGATCGAATCCGGCGCGGCCAACCGCGCCCGTGAGCGGATCGAACTGCTTTGAATCGATAAGCAGATTATCGAGCGTCTGCGCCTGGGCGCCGCCGGAATTGGCCATGCCCATCAGCTGCGTTTCAGCTTCACGCACGATCGATTCGGCATCGGGATGAGCGCCGGTATCGAGCCTCAGGAGCGAGGACATGTCCTTCGCGCCGTCGGCGATCTTTCTGACAAGTACCTGCATCGCGTCGAACTTGATGTTGAACCACTGATCGGCGCGCTGATGGAGCTTGCGGAGGGCGGCGCCCGGATCGGCGTCGGTCATCGCGTCGTGAGCAAGATTGCCCAGACCGATCACGCGCACAATCTCGTGATATCCCTGCGGCGCGGCGGTCGGTCGCTCGTGATAGCGCACCGGCATGATGAGCTCGTCAGGGAACTTCCATCGCTGCGCGAGCATCGCGCCGATTTCGGGATGCTGCACTTCGAACGCGCCAATTTCGCACTTGACGAGCTGGCGATGATCGCCCGCGGCGGCCTCGGTGACTTCCGCATAGCGGAACCCGAGTGCGCGGTGCATCGCGATGACGCCGATGTCCTGAAGGAGCCCGGCGAGGAATGCCTCGTCGGCGCACGGCAGCTTGAGATGGTCGGCGATAACCTTTGCGGCGACGGCGGTGTACAGCCCGCGACGCCAGTAGTTCTGATAGTCGAAGCCGTCGTCCTGGTCACCGATCGAGCCGATCAGCGAAAAACTCAGAGCCAGCGATTTCACCGGGCCGAGGCCAAGAAGCACCAGGGCCTTGTTGATGCTGGCGCACCGATTGGGCAATCCGTAGAACGAAGAGTTCACGGTGCGCAAGACCTTTGACGACAGGCCCTGATCGTTCTGGATAGTGGTCGCGAGTTCGGGGAGTTTCACATCGACGTTGGACGTCAATTCCACCACGCGGAGCGCAACCGCCGGAAGCGACGGCAGCGACGAGCAACTCAGGATTTCCTCGATGATCTCGTGGTCCATGGCTCTTCTGTGCGTGGATCGAAGCTCCCGCGAATACCACCTGGCATCCCCGGGATATCTCCCTATCGGCGCGGGAACGATGCCGCTGAACCGTCAAATTTGAAAGTGCTTAACCAGAAAGAACCTGAAGCGCGCGCTCGACCGACGGGATTGGCGCTCCGGCCGTTTCTCGGACGTACGCGTAGAGCAGTTTTCCGGCACGAAGCACGTCATCGGACGCGCCCAACGCGGGTTTGCTCTCTGAAAGGCTTCGAAGCAGTTCCAGCGTTTGTGGTCGAGCACGCCAGCCTTCCTCTGCCACATTTTTTTCCCACCTTGTGAAGCCGCCAAGCTTCGCGTCGAACGCGAGCGGCGCCCCCGCATCGAGCGGCTTCGATGTCCGCACATCGAGGTCCAATTCGGGGCGGTAACCTGCTTCGGTGAGCACGCTCCAAAGGAAGCCAACCAGAGCCGGGATGGTTCGGTCGGCACTTCCGAGGGAGCTTGCCGCAACGGAGAGTGAATCAAAGAGGGCCGCGTGGGGATCGTGATCGCGCACCATGTGGTGAACGAGATCGAGCATCGCCATCGAGCTGTAGAACGACGGAAGATTGACGCGAGCGCCCGGAAATGTCTGATTCAGATCCCACGAAGTCAGCGTCGCCATCGCATCGGACGACTTCAAGATCATGCCGACCTGCCCACGGGTGAGCAATTCAAATCCACCGGAAAATCGCGCCTCGTCGCGCTTGGCCCCTTTCGCAAGTCCTCGCACCACGCCGTGCATGCGGCAAAAAAGTGAGACAGTCTGGCTCGTTTCCGACCAGTCCCACACGCGGATGCAAAAGGCGTCGTCGTGCACTGTCGCCAAGGCGGAAAAATAGGTAACCGCAGGAGCGATCGGACGAACCACAGTTGCCATCTCGTTCTGTGCGCCACCTCCGCCCCTGGCGAATATCCTCCCGCATGCACTTTGATCTGGTCGACGCAGTCGTCGAGCAAAGCCCAACCCGGATTGTGACCCACAAGCATGTGAGCAATGCCGAGGAATATTTGCTGGATCATTTTCCGGGTTATCCGGTTCTCCCCGGCGTGATGATGCTGGAGGCCATGGTGCAGGCGGCCCGCCGCCTTGCCGGGCCGACCGAGACCCCGCTGGTGCTGGGACAGGTCCGTGTGCTCAAGTACGGCGCGTTCGTTCGTCCGGGCAGCACGCTTCGGGTGACGGTCGATCTGCATAAAAAACTCGATGGCGGCATGATCGAATTCAAGGGCGAGGCGCATCTCGTCACGCATTCGGGAAACGCCGGCGAGCCCAAAGTCGCGGTTTCAGGCAAGTTTGCGCTTCGACCGGTGCGCCGATAGACCTGGACCAACATCCCGGCGGCTATCATCGCGGACTCCGGGTTTGCCGGCCGCACTCATCTGCGGAAACGGAATCAGCACGCATGACACGAGACGAAATCTTCGCGAAGGTCCGGGACGTATTGGTCGACGCGCTCGCCGTGGACGAGGACGATGTAAAGCCGCAGTCGCGGTTGACCACCGACCTCGGCGCCGAGTCGATCGACTTCCTGGACATCGTGTTCAAACTTGAGCAGCAGTTCGGGTTCAAGATCGCGCAGGGCGAACTCTTCCCCGAAAACGTCGCGCAGGATCCCGAGTATGTGAAGGAAGGCAAAGTCACGTCCAAGGGCCTCACCGCTCTGAAGGCTCGCCTCCCCCACGCGGATTTTTCGAAGTTTGAGGCCGATCCGCAGATCACCAAAGTCGCCGAAGTGTTCACGGTCGACGCGCTTGTGACCTTCGTCGAGCGCAAGCTCGCGGCCAAGTAATTACCTTCTGCACACCCTCAACTCCCCCACCCCCCAAACTCATGCGCTGGATGTGGATCGATCGCGTCGTCGAACTGGTGCCCCGGCAAAGGCTGGTCGCGATCAAGCATGTCAGCCTCGCGGAAGATCATCTCCACGATCACTTTCCGGCGACCGCCGAGCGGCCGGCGATTCCCGTGATGCCCGCCAGCCTGATCGTTGAAGGTTGTGCGCAGACAGCGGGAATTCTGGTCGGCCACGCTGAGGAGTTTCGGGAGAAAGTCATCCTCGCCAAGGTGGGCAAATTTGAGTTGGAACGCGACGCATTTCCCGGCCAGACTCTTCGCTACACCGCGACCATTCAGCAGATGGACAAAGTCGGCGCTGCGACGACCGGCACGATCGAGCTGCTCGAACATGCCGCGAGCGGCAGCAGCACAACTGTTGCAGCTGTGGGACGCATCGATCTGATGTTCAGCCACCTCGACAACAACATGGGCGGCGAGAAATTCCCCGAGCACAACTTTGTGTTCGGCGAATCATTCAAGACGCTACTGCGTTCGAGCGGTGTTGCCGGCGCGTGGTGAGGGCACTCACCGGCCTTAGGGTCGCGTGGCAAGAAAGCCGACAAGCTGAATCGCCCCGACGACCACCGGAAAGATATTGAGGACGAGCGCGGCAATCGCGAGACGCACCGCCGTCTCGGGCCGACGACGACCGACAAATTCGCACGTGAGCAGCACCATCACGCACACGCTGAATTTCAGCGCGAGCAAGCCGTGCACATCCCATCGCTGGAGGAACATGTTCGCGAAGGCGTTGATCTCGCGCCCTCCAAGAGCGAGCACGATCCACGTGCAGATCACGTCCATCGCGGCAACAACAAGAAACGCGGCATAAGTCTTCGGATACAGGATCGGCGCGTACAGCATGCCACTCCCTCCCATCCTCTTTTGCGTTCTTCGCGAAACCCCTTCTGGTCTTCAGCGCCGCTTTCGGCACAAGTGTTCAGGATCGATTCAACTTTGCGCGGACGAGTCGGTCCATCAACTGGCGCGGAGCGGATCGTCCGGTCCACGCTTCAGATTGCAGCGCCGCTTGCTCTACGAACATCGTGACGCCGTCTATCGTCGTCCAACCCGCACTCGTGGCCGCTGCAATCAGCGGAGTTTGAATCGGGTTGTAGACCGTGTCCAATACGACGCTGGTCGCTCGCTTGTTTCCGGAGTTCGTTGCGGAACTCACCAACTTGTCGATTGGGACCACAATTCCCGCGGGATTCGGCCCGGCTGTCATCCCGACAGGCGTGCAATTGACGTAAGCATCGAAGATTGCAGACGTTTCAAGTGTTTCAATGGCCGCGGCACGAAGGTTGCCGATGCCTGAAACGTGGCGTGAAAGCGTTGCCACGACTTCTTCGGCGCGCGAGAGATCGCGATTGAAAACGGTTACCGTCGCCCCCGCTTGCGCCAGTCCGAACGCGATCCCACGTGCAACTCCGCCCGCGCCCACGACGGCGATCGATTTTCCTTCTAGTTCACGAAGCGCGGTCCGCAGCGGCGCGACCGCCGCCGGAACATCGGTGTTGAACACGCGCGCCCGCATAACAGTCTCGCCTTCACGCTCAATTAAGAGTGAGTTTGCAGCGCCTGTTGCAAGCGAGATCGCATCGAGCGACCAGATGCCGGGATCTGCTTTCAAGCGCTCCCGTGCGAAGCGCACCAGATTTTCCTTGTGCGGGATTGTGACGCTCGCCCCGCAGAAATCGAGCCGCGGATCATCGATCATCGCACCGATCGTGGCTTTGAAGCTGGCATATGTTGCTTCATTGTCGTTGTTGTCCGAACTCGGGACCGGCAGCGGCAAATAGACGCCGTCAAACTTGTGCTCACCGAAGACGGCGTTGTGAACCAGCGGCGACATCGAGTGCCCGACCGGCCATCCGATCACACCGTACACCTTTGTCGTTTTCCGGATCGCGCGGAATCGGTACAACTCGAGCAAGTCCGCCACCTTTGGCTGGCCAGGCGCCGTCACAGTCTCCGGCCGCAGACTTGCGAAGGTGAGAAAACCGCCAAATTTTGGCGCGAGCACGCGGCTCATCAGTCCGAATTCTCCCATGCCGAGCGCGATCGTCGGCCGATCCGACTCGCGCAGAATTTCGAACAACTCGAGATTGTCGCGAAGCGAACGCGCTCGATACGCGATCTTGATCACGCTCGCAAAACCATCCGCACGCATTGCGAGAACACGCCTGGTGAGATCGTTCGGCCGCCCCTGAAAGTCGTGTGCAGACACGATGAGTCCGCTCGAGTTGTCTCGCTCGGTTGCACCTGTCATCATTTTCGCAATACGTCCGCCGACATCCGGAGCGGAAGTCGCGGAAAATTCAATGTCCAAATACCGAGGTGGCAGCGTGCCCTTGCGATCACCCGAGGCCAAACGCACATACATCGAAACGCGATCATCTTCGCTGCCCGAATACCCCCCACCTTCTTTCGAAGAGCGGCACGTCACGATGCAGGGAAGTGGACTTTCGCGAACGAGCTTGGCAATCTCGCGCTCCTGCCGATCGGGATCAGCCTCTGCCGCGGCGGGATCGAAAAACTCGTCGATGCGGAACTCGACAATGTCCGCGCCCGCCTGCTTGGCGTTCGCGGCCTCCGAAAGAGCCAGCGCCGGATCGTGAACCATGATGGGGACGCAAAGAAGTGTCACGGGTCGAGTGTACGTTGAATCGCGATGAATTCGCTCAGTCGGGCACGGCAAGACTGGCCGCCGCGCCCGTCCCGGCAACAAACCCGCTCGCCCATGCCCACTGAAAATTGAACCCGCCCACGCGCCCGTCCACGTCGCAGAGTTCGCCGCAGATATGAAGCCCGGGACAAACCCGGCTCTCCATCGTTTCGAGCTTCACCTCTGCGAGGGGCACGCCCCCCGCTGTCGCCTCCGCAAACAGATAGCCCCGATCGCCGGTGATGGGCAGCGGCAACTCGGTCAGCGCGGCCGCGAGCACGCGGCGTTTGTCCTTCGCCATCTCGCTCAGCGATGCGCCGGGGTCGATTCCAACCCCTGCACAGATCGCACGAACCACGCGCTCCGCCAGCTTCCCCTCCAAGTACCGCAACACCGACATTCCGCGCGTACGTCCGGCCGCGGCAAGGCCTGCATCTGCGGAATCCAAAGTCTCTGCCGGAAGCCAATTCAGTACCAAAATGGGAGAGGCTCCGGTGCCTCCGCTCAACTTCGCGTCGGTGTAGTACCTGCTCATGTCCAGCACGCCGGGACCCGAAAGGCCGAAGTGGGTGATGAGCGTGGAATTGGTGAAGCTCACGAGCTTCTTGCCGCCGGGAGCACGAAGTTCGAGAGCAGCGGGCAGCGTAACGCCGCTGAGTTCGGTGAGCCAGTGATCCTTTGGGATCGTGAGCGGCACGAGAGCCGGGAAGACTCGAGGCGTAATCGAATGGCCCAGCGATTTTGCGATTTCAAACCCTAAACCGTCCGAGCCGGTTTTGGGCAAGCTTCTGCCACCGGTTGCGAGAATCACGCGGCGCGCGAGCACGATGTCGTCGCCGTCTTCGCGCCGAATGGCAAAGCCACCATCCGATTTTTCGATTCTGGCCACGCGCCACGGATTCAGGATTGATACCCCGGCATTTGCCGCAGAACCAAGGAGCGCATCGAGCACCGTTCGCCCATCATCGCTGACCGGAAACAGCTTGCCCGATTCTTCACGCTTGAGTTCGACACCTCGTTGCGCGAAGAACTCGATCGTCTTCGCAACATCAAAGCGCCGCAGCACATTGCGTATCGCGTTGCGGCTGCTACCGGCATACGCGGCTTCGTCGACAGCGTGATTCGTTACGTTGCATCGGCCGCCGCCAGCGACGAGAATCTTTGCGCCAAGCTTCGTCGCGCCGTCAAGCGCCAGAACGCGACCGCTCCCACGTTCTTTCAGCGAGCGACCCGCCCAAATAGATGCGAAAAGACCGGCGGCACCGGCGCCAACAACCGCGATTTCAGCGTGCCGCGCCATAGCGGCTTACAGCTCCGCCACTCGTTTGGCCGTTTCCTGCTCAACCAGATCGCCCATGAGTTTGGCCAAGTCGCCCGACATCACATCGCGAAGCTGGTACTCGCCCGGCAACCGCTCGTCCGCGACGATGCCCTCTTTCCAGCGATAGGTACGAATCTTTTCGCTGCGGTCACCGCCTCGAATCTGACTCTTTCGCGCCTGCGATCGCTCTGCATGCTGCTTTTGGCGTTCGAGTTCATAGAGCCGCGTGGTGAGCAAGCGTCGCGCTCGGTCGCGGTTCTGCTGCTGGCTCTTGGCCTCCATCATTTTGATGATGATGCCGCTGGGCTTGTGGTGAATCTGCCATGCGGTCTCGACCTTGTTCACATTCTGCCCACCCGGTCCTTGCGCGCGTGTCGCGAACTCTTCCACGTCGTTTGCCCAGTCGATCTTAACGTCCACTTCTTCGGGCTCAGGCAAAACGGCAACTGTTGCCGTGCTCGTGTGAATTCGACCCGCCGCTTCCGTCGCGGGCACGCGCTTCACACTGTGCACGCCCGCCTCGAATGCCATTTCGCTCCAGACGCCATCGCCCCGGATGTTCGCAACCGCCGAGCGAATTCCGCCCGCGTCGGTCTCGGGAACGAAATCGAGCACTTCAAACTTCCAACCCCGCTTGCCGGAGTACCGCGTGTACATCTCAAATAAGTCGCGGCACCACAGCGCGGCTTCATCGCCCCCGGTCCCACCACGCACTTCGAGAATGACCGATCCGACCTTTGCGTCTTCGGCCGTGACCAGATTCCGGACAGCATCGCGCACCACGGCGCGGGCGCGTTCCTTTAGACCCGGCAATTCCTCTTTCGCAAGCGCCGCGAAATCCTTATCCCCACTACCCGCGGCGGCATCCAGCTCCTCGATCTCCTTCGCGAGCTTCTCGAATTCCTCCACTGCCTTCGCAACCGACGAAATGGCCGACTTCTTGACCGAGAGGGACCGCACCTTGCGGTGATCCGTTAGCACCTCGGGGTCCTGCAATTGCTGCTCAAGATCGCGGTGCTCGCGCCGCAGTGCTTCGAGCTTTTCAAGCACCGGCGCGGGCAGGCCCGCAAGCGCGGCGCCAGAACTGCTTGAGATGGAAGACTCCATGGACATGTGGAACGATACCCGCGCTGGCCTTCGCAAACCGGGCAATGCGATTCCGCATCCGCGCCAAAGGCGAAATGGTAAAGCTCCGCAATCAATGAAAGTCGCGGCGTCCGACTGCCAAAGATTGGGTGCCGCGTCAGAGAGCGGATTCGAGGAGGAACCCGGTGACCAACGCCATCGAAATTCGGGGATTGAACAAAACGTTCGGCCCCAAGCACGCGGTGCAGAATCTCGACCTCGACGTGCCCGAGGGTTCTCTCTACGGCTTCATTGGTCCCAACGGCGCGGGCAAGAGCACCACGATCCGCATGATCATGTCGATCATCTTCCCGGATTCGGGCGAGTTGCGCGTGCTCGGAAAATCCTCCGCCGTCGAGAGCAAGGACCGGATCGGCTATCTCCCTGAAGAGCGCGGCATCTACAAGAAAATGAAAGTCGGCGCATTCCTGAAGTACATCGCGCGACTCAAGGGACTCGATGCCGCGGAAGCCGAGCGTCGCACCAAGGAATGGCTTGCCCGCGTCGGCCTCCAAGAGACGTATCGCAAGAAGTGTGAAGAGCTTTCCAAGGGCATGCAGCAGAAAGTTCAGTTCATCGCCGCCGTCATACATGAACCCGACCTTCTGATTCTCGACGAAGTGTTCACGGGACTCGATCCCGAGAATCGGCGCCTGATGCGCGAACTCATCCGCGAGCAGAACGAAGCCGGTCGCACCATCATCTTTTCGACGCACGCGATGTTCGAGGCGGAGCAGCTCTGCGATCGCCTCTTTATGATCCGCAGCGGCGTGAAAGTGTTGGATATGGCGCTCGAGGAAATCTGGCGGACGTACGACCCGAAAACGGTTGTGGTCGAGCCCATCGATGCCGCCGACGCATCACGCCCCTGGAACACGCTCCCCGGCGTCAAAGAGATGCTGGAAACCGACGGCATCATCGATTTGCGTCTGAACGACGACGTCGATGTCGGAGAACTCATGCGTCAGGCCGCCTCACTCGCCCGAGTCCGGCGAATCGAATTGAAACGGCCGAGCTTGGAAGACGTTTTCATTGAACTTGTCGGAGGCGATGCCGCCAAGCTCAGGCAGGAACTCCGCAGCACCGCCAAGAACGTTCCGCAGGAGGTGGCCCGTGGGTAAGGTCTTCATCATCGCCTGGAAGGAATTCCTCGCAACGGTCGCGACGCGGGCGTTCATCTTGGGCATGCTCATTCCGCCGTTCATCATGGGGATGACGCTCACGCTTTTGCCTCTGCTCATGAACAAGAAGGCTCCGTCTGTCTACGGACACATCGCGGTCATCGACCAGAGCGGCCTGGTCGCGCCCCGCATCACCGAGGCGTTCAGCGCCGAAAAAGTGCGCGAACGCAAGGAACAGAAAGTGCGCGAGACCCGAGACGCCGTCGTTAAAGGCGGCAAGGCTTTCGGTCTTGGCGACAAGCAAACAGCCGACATCCAGAAGCAAATGGATGCGAGCCCGATGAACGCCGCGAATGCGCTCATTCCGGAAACCAACCTCACGATCAAGGTGCTCCCGCCCGAAACTTCGGTGGATGAAGCGAAAAAGGAGATTCTCAAGGCGAGCGGACGTGAACAGGCTTCAGATGGCAACGCCGCTCGCCTGGCACTTCTCGTCATCCCGGTAGATTCAGTTCAATCGAAGGAGATGAAGGACGGAGATCCGATTTTCGCCCCATTTCAGTTGTTGACCGCTCCGCGACTCGACGTGGAAGTTCAAAGTGACATTCGAAAACAAACCGGACGGGCCATCGTCGATGCCCGCCTCGCGTCGTCCGGCGCAGACATCAAGGTCATTCGCGGCCTGATGCAATCGCCCGAAGTCGAAGAATCGGCGGTCACCGCGAAGGGCGACACCAAGATCAACGAAGTGGCGAAGCTGCTCGTTCCCGGCGCCTTCATGTTCCTGCTTTGGATCAGCGTCTTCTCGTCGGGCCAATATCTCCTCACGAGCACCATTGAGGAAAAATCCAGCCGCGTGATGGAAGTCCTTCTTTCCGCGGTGAGCCCGATGCAATTGATGCTCGGAAAAATCATCGGTAAGGGTGCGGTCGGGCTTCTCATCCTCCTGCTTTACTCCAGCGTTGGGATCGCCTCGCTCATCGTCTTTGCAATGGCCGATCTGGTCCCCTGGTACAACCTGGTCTACCTGTTCATCTATTTTGCAATCGCGTACATCCTGATCGCGTGCCTGATGGCATCGATCGGCGCGGCAGTCAACGACATTAACGAGGCCCAGTCGCTCATGGCCCCGGTCATGATCGTCCTGATCATTCCCATGATCCTGTGGATGCCGATCTTGCGCAACCCAAATTCGATGTTCGCACAGGTCTGCTCGTTCGTCCCCATGATCAACCCGTTCGTGATGATTCTTCGAATCAGCGGAAGTGAAACGATTCCCGCGTGGCAGATCCCAGCGAGCATTCTCGTCGGCATCCTGTCTGTCATCTTCATGTGCTACGCCGCCGCCAAGATTTTCCGCATCGGCGTCCTGATGTACGGCAAGCCGCCGAACGTCGCGACGCTGATCAAATGGGTGCGGATGGCGTGAGGAAAAAGAAAGCTCTCAGCGGTCAGCCTTCAGCCGCCAGCAAGAAGCAAGCCGCCTTGTCGGACATCGCCGCGCTCGATCTGTATGAACTCTGCGTGACCGAGCCGACGAGGTTGATCCGGTTTCTGGATGCGGCGCACGGGAAGAAGCCCAAGGTATTGCGCGAAGACTTCGCCGGATCTGGTACCCTCGCTCGTGCGTGGGCGACATCGTCCCGCTCACGCAGTGCGCTCGCCGTTGATATTGATCCGGGCGTACTTTCGTTCGCCGCGGCACACCCACGCGTCGAACCAATCGTCGCCGACGCGAAGCGTTGCACCGCCAAGGCCGACATCGTCGCCGCGACGAATTTCCCGATCGGCTATCAGCACTCGCGTGGCGCTCTGCTGCAGTATCTGAAAGCCGTGCGCAAGTCGCTCAACAAGAACGGCATCTTCGCCTGCGATCTCTACGGCGGAAAAGATGCTTTCTCGGCGGGCAAGATCATCCAGATGCTTCGCGCCCCCATGGGCGCGCCCTGGCAAGGTGAATTGATCGAGTACACCTTCGAACAGCGTGCCGCGGACCAGCTCACCGGGCTCGTCCTCAACGCTCTCCACTTCCGCGTGTTCAACAAGTCGAACAAAACCAGGAAGCCCGATTTCGAGTTGAAAGACGCGTTCGTTTATCACTGGCGGCTCTGGTCACTCCCTGAATTGGTCGACGCGCTGACTGAATCCGGATTCCGGTCGGTTGAAGTTCACGATCGGCTCGGAGATGCCATCGATTCGGCCGGAAAACTCCACCTGAGAAAAGTCGCACAAGACAATCCTCTCGACGAAAATTGGGTTGTATACGTCGTCGCGCGTCTGTAGTCTCCTCCGCGAGGAGGGCGCGGTGGACCGACAAAACATTTCGCGAATTTGCATGCACGCCGAATGTGGCGCGATCTCGCTCGCAGACCTGATGGGTATCTGGCTTCAAGCTGGCATCTCGCGATTGCGTATTGATCTCGTTCGCATGGAAACGTCCTATTTTGATTCCGAGGACGGCTCGACGACCAGGCTTACAGCGTTACTTCGAGGTGTTCCGGTGCGAAAAACTCCGTCGCTCTCCGGCGCGCTCCAGGCGCTCGAACGAAGTCGGCTGGATCGAATTAGCTACGCGGACTTCGTGATTCGCATTGCTCGAAGCGGTTATGCCTCAATTTCAATCTTTACTCGTCAGAACATCATCTCATTCGAAGGACGCGGTGGAGAGCACCTGAGCGTGCCTGTTGTTCTGTTGCCGGGGCGCGACAAGGACACGGAACGCGTGCGACATTTTGCGTAACCCAAAAAGGACGCGGGCCCCCGGTCATCCCGAGGGCCCGCGATCGGCTCGATGCGGCGTTAAGCCGAGTTCTGTCCGGATGGTGGTTTGCGCTCGAACCTTGACGGGAGCTCGCGCACCTTCCAACCGTGGCGACCATTTCTCTGGGCCCCGCGTTGCCGCGAAGCTCGAGCGGTCCACCCGCTCCCGGAGTTGCCTCATGCCCGAACCGGGCACCTTCCTTGAGGGAAGCGAAAGCTGCGTGACCTTGCACGCGCTGGGGTTTGCCATGCGCCAGCCCTCACAAGCCGGCCGGTGCGCTCTTACCGCACCTTTTCACCCTTACCTGATCCCCCGCTTGCGCGAGGGCCATCGGCGGTTCAATCTCTGTGGCACTTTCCCTCGACCGGGCTCCGAATTGCTCCGTCCCCAATCGGGTGGGCGTTACCCACCAGCGTGTCCTGCCGTGCTCGGACTTTCCTCAGAAGCCGGACCACCCGACTTCCGCGGCCGCCTTGCCGCATCGTGAAGCAATTGTATCGGCCCCGGCTGCTCGCAAGTTCTTCCCCCGACCGGGCTTTCGCTATCGGGTACGATGCCCCGGTGTCCACTTCGCGCAAGGAAGCAACGAAGAAGACCGCCGTCGTCTGGCTCCGCCCCGATCAGGTTTCGCTCGCCCACGACGTTGCCGCGGCAGCCGACCTCACAATCGAGGCCGTTGGCTCTCCAATACGAGGCGAGTCGACGTCGCTCGCCAAAAAACTCTCATCCGAGCCTGCCGACGACCTCCGCTCCACGATCGCAGAAACGAAAGCAGCCGTGGTCCTTCTCTTCGATCCCGGCGAATTTGGAAAAGAAAGTGAGCCCGCCGACGATCGCGTGATTGCCGCGGCAAGATCACGCGGCGTCAAGATTGCCTCGCTCGAACCCATCCCCGCCAGCGCGCTCGCCCTTCAGAATGCGCCTGTTGACGCGGACGAACAACTCGGCTCTCCCGAATCGATCCGTCTTCTCGCCCTCCTTCGTCACTCCAAGCGCTATCGCGACGCGCAGGAGGTCATCGAGCAGTTTGGCCATGCCCGCTCTCTCTCAATCGAACTCTATAACTCGCCCGAACAGGGTTCGCTCGGTGCGCAACTCATCTCCGCGCTCGACGTCGTCATCGCGCAGTTTGGCACGCCGGAGACAGTGGACGCGACGTTCGTGTCACCCTCGCAAGGCCAAAGCATCTACAGCGTTCCCGGCGATTCGCTTCGCGGCTTTTCTGGCGACCTGACCGCCGTACTGCGCTTCCCTGACGGCCGCGCCGCGACCATCGTCGCCAGCGATCACGCCGGACGCTGGAATCGCGTGCTCACGCTCCTCGGGCCCGCCGGGCGACTGCGCATTTACGACGACGGCTTCGAGTTCCTCGGACCCCGCGGCGAGAAGGTTGATGAGGCTCGGCATCGACGCACGGTGAAGAGCCCACCCCACTGCGTCGAAGTACTCGCGGACGGCATCGATCGCCTGCTCGATGCGCACATCCCCGCGCCAACGCCGATGGACATGCTCTCGATTCTTTCAACGGCGCAGGCTGCGCTGCTCAGCACCCGCACCAGCCAGCCCGAAAGCCCGGACACGATTCGCAGAATGGTCAGCCGCGAGTAAAACTCGAGCTTGGCCTTTGCTGCATTTCAATTCCGCATCCCGAAATCCGCATTCCGAAATTTCTGTCCTATTCCCAGCGCGTGACGTGCCAGTTCTTCTTACCGCGGCGGATCGCGATGACTGATCCGTGCAAGAGATCTCCCGTCTTGACTTTGTGCTCCGCGCCGACCTTCTGGCCGTTCACGGTTACCGAGCCATTCGCCAGAAACTCTTTGGCTTCGCGTTTCGACGCGACGGCCTGAATCTCGACCAGCAGGTCGAGCACAACGACGCCGTCGCCCTCGAGCCGCGTCTTCGGCAACTTGACTGTGGGAGCGCTTGCAAACACTTCATCGAGAAGCGCGGCAGACAAATGTGCAATATCACCCGAGAAAAGCGCCTTGCCCGCACTCTCGGCCTGCTGCATTTCGCTCTCGCCGTGGACGATCTTGGTGGCCTCGCGCGCCAGCGTCCGCTGCGCCTCGCGTGCGCCGGGCTCGGACTGGACCTTCGCTTCGAGCGCCGCAATCTCCTCCTGCGACAGAAACGTAAATGTTTTCAAGAACCGAACCACGTCCGCATCGGCCGCATTCAGCCAGAACTGGTAGTACGCGAATGGGCTCGTGCGCTCTTTGGTGAGCCAGATCGCGCCAGATTCGGTCTTGCCGAACTTACCGCCATCGGCTTTCGTAACAAGCGGCCAAGTGAAACCGAATGAAGGGGATTCTCGCTCGGCTTCGAACTGCGCCTCCGTTGCCTGACCCGGCTTCTTGCCCTCTTTCGCGAGTTGCGCGTAGTGGGCGTCGAATTTCTTCTCAACCTCCATCCGCCGGATCAGATCACATCCGCCGACAATGTTCCCCCACTGATCGCTGCCGCCAAGCTGCATCGTCACGCCGTCCGCGCGGAAGAGATGCAGAAAGTCGTAGCTCTGAAGAATCATGTAGCTGAACTCGGTGTAGCTGATGCCCTGATCGCGGTTGTGCAAGCGATCACGCACCGAATCCTTCTGGATCATCATGTTCACGGAAAAATGCTTGCCGATATCGCGGAGGGCCTCGAGGTAGCCGAGTTTTGCGAGCCAATCGATGTTGTTCATCATCGTGGCCTGGGGCATTCCGGAATCGCCCTTGAAATCCAGAATGCGATCGAAGATTTTTTCGATCTTCGAAACGTTGCTCGCCACGGTCTCCGCCGTCATCAACTGCCGCTCGGCGCTCTTGCCGGAAGGATCACCGATGAGACCGGTTCCGCCACCCATCAGCGCGACCGGTGCGTGCCCCGCGCGTTGAAAACGCGCCAGCGCCATGATCGTCACAAGGTTACCGATGGTCAGCGAATCCGCCGTCGGGTCAAATCCCGCGTACGCGCGCCGAACGCCGCCATTCAGGTGCTTTTCGAGCCCCGCTTCGTCCGTGCATTGGTGGAGCTGGCCCCGCCAACGCATTTCTTCGAGAAACGATGTGATCTTTGCCGCGCTCATGCGGGCAGAGGATATGCGCGGCGCTTCGTTCGATGCGCCCCGTGAGCGCCTCTAGAACTACTTCTTCCCGAGATACCACGCCGGGTCATCGGCCTTGTTCGACCATCGCGTCATGTCGTCGAGTTCGTTCCATGGGAGCAGATCGACATGCCCGTCGAGGCACGACGCCATCGCCTTCCTGGAGTAACGCAGCGCGACATATCCCGAGTTCTTCCTCGCAGAGACCGCTTTGTCGTCGTACGACGTTTCCCAGTTGCGCGTGACAAGCGACGGCGGCTCGACCATGAAGTAACCGTCGAAGTGGTCCTGGCCGAGCAGCGTCACCGCGGCGCTCGCGCCGGAAGCCGAATCGAGATCCCCCGGATTCACCCGCGCTGAGATGAACGAAATCAGACGCGACGGACGAACCACCTCATCGATCTTCGTGACATAGAAACGGCCGAAGTTCTTCAGGACCAGTTTGTCGTTTGCGAAGTGCTTGTCGCTCCCTCCCACAAACGCGACGTTCATACCCATCGAAGGAAACAGGCTTCCGACATATCCCCAGCTCTCACCGAGATTCGTGTACGACGATTCCCGCTCCTTCAGCGATGCCAGCACCTTCGCATCGTCATACAACGCGCCGAAATTGTTCCCGAGGTAGGGAACGATGCGCCACGGATAACGCTGCGCCTCCGGCCCGACGACGCGCTTCCCTCGATCGTCCAAAACCACCACCGGCCCGGCAACCACATCCGCCGCCGGATAACCGGTCAACACCGCGCCGCGGTTGTCGCCCGCGTAACAGGTAAACGCGAGCATCAACTGGCGCGCAGCGTTCATCTCGCGCGTCTGCTTTGCCATCATGCGAGCACGGGCAAGCGACGGCGTCAGAATCGAGATCAGGACCGCGATGATCGCGATCACCACCATCAATTCGATCATCGTGAACGCGCGGCGACCCAGCAGGACGCGAAGCGGACATTGCCGCCGCTTTGGCGTTTCCACCACGCTCCGAGGGACCTGGTTTTCTGGACAGTGAGGCTTCAATCCGCGAAACTCCGGGCATTCAGTTGAGACTACGTCTCAATATTTTCCCGCCAAAGCTTGCCTTTCAAGTTCTCTAGGGGTTAATTTCTTGCCAGACCGCAAGATTTGCACTTGGGCGATAACGCCAACAATGTCTTTCCCAACCCCTGCTCGAGCAAGGAGTTCCGTATGTTGACCCGTTTGATCGTTCTCGCCGCCGGCCTCAGCACACTCTCGGCCGCGGCCCTCGCACAGAATGTCAGCGTCACCTACACGACTCCCGCGCTCGATCGCTGGATGTACCCGTTCAACTTCTCTGCCGGCGATGAAACCCGCGCGGCACTGTTTGCGGCCCTCCAGACTCCCGGCTTCGACGACCGCGACGGCGAACTACTGGTGGGTTTCAACAGCAACGCCGACATTACAACGGGCAAGGGACGCCTCAGCTACAAGATCCTCAGCGCCACGCTGAACGTCTTTGTCGAAGACGATCTCTCCTTTTACTACGACCCCTCGGCCGATCCGCTCGCTTCGAGCTACGCAACCAACGACCCCGATCATGTCGCCGACACCGACCTGAGCAAGCCGATCGAAGTCTGGCCCTGCGGCTATCGCAACGGATTCAGCGCTGCAACATTTACGGAAAGCTCCTCATTCGGCGGCACCCCGGTCGTCGCGCCGTCGGAAGGCGCGCGCAACGTGTTCCCCGCGCTGCTCGACTACACGCAGGCGCCAGTTGACATGGCGCGGCAGGTTCGCCTGAAACTTGCCGGCAACGCAATGGCGCTCGGCCGCATCTTCGACGAAGGCGGTTTGGAATGGACACCGGGTACCCTGGTTCCCGCGGGTTCCGAAGTTCGCTTTAACCTCGCGAATGTTTCGTCGGCAAACTACGTCTACATGCAGAACGCGCTCAACACCGGCCTTGTGCGCCTGCTCGTTACCACCCTCGAACCCACGTCCGGGGGCCCGGGTGGCGGCACCGGAGGCGTCACGTATCCGCGCATCTACACCAAAGAGAACATCCTCGGTTCGCTCGGCTACGCCCCGCGACTGAGCCTCGAAGTCGCGATCACCTGCGCCGCCGACTTTAACGGCGACAACGTCGTCGACGATGCCGACTTTGTGATCTTTGCTGCTGCGTACAACGAGTTGCTCGATGCTCGCTGCGACCTGACCAACGACACGGTCACCGACGACAGCGATTTTGTGATCTTTGTCGCGGCGTACGACACGCTGCTCTGCGACTGATTCGTCGATGAAATTCGCATCTCAAACGCCGGCCGACGGGTCGGCGTTTTTTTATTGGCGTCAGAGTCTGCGATTGACGACGGCGTCTGCCGCGGCAAGCAAACCTGACTTCGCAGGCGATTGCTCGATCGACGCAATTTCAGCCTTCGCTTCGCTGACGAGCCGCAGCGCGACCGATCGGGCGTAGTCGAGCGAGCCGGTCTCCACGACCGCCTTTCGCAGCGTTGCCGCGGCATCGGCGGAGGTGGCGTGGCCTTCGCAGGCTTCTTCGAGAAGCAAGAGCGACTTTCCACGCTCTTTTCCGGTCACGCTGGCGAGATGGTGAATCAGAGGGAGCGTCAGCTTTCCCTTTTCAAGGTCCTTGCCGAGCGTCTTGCCCACCACTTCCTCTTCGCCCGTCAGATCAAGTACATCGTCCTGGATCTGGAATGCGACGCCGAGCTTTTGTCCGTAGCTTGCCAACTTTGCGGCGATGTCGGCTGTCGCTCCGCTTCGTGCCGCGCCGAGCTCGCATGATGTCGCGATCAAGGCGGCGGTCTTTCGCTCGACGATTGCGAAGTAGGTCTTTTCATCGAGGCTGAAATCGTCGCGATGGTGCAGTTGGAGCAATTCACCCGAGCACATCACCATGCTGGCACGGCCGACCGCAAGTGCCGCCCGTTGATCCTGCAGCTGCGAGCAAAGGTGATACGCAGCGGCAATGAGCAGATCACCGAGAATCACGGCGGGTTCATTGCCCCGCAGGCGGTTAACCGTCAAGCCCTTGCGCCGCGTTTCGGCTTCATCGAGCACGTCATCGTGCACGAGCGTCGCCATGTGGACCATCTCGCAGACCGCGCCGACAACTGCGTGCTCGCGCGTCAGCTCCGAGTTCGGCTTGACCGCAAGGCCGCAGAGGGCGACCAGTGTGGGCCGAAGCATCTTGCCGCGGTAGGCCTCGACGTGCTTTACGAGCACGGCGACGGGAGCCAGATCAGACTCGAGCTGCGCATCAAAGATCGAACTGACGCGCGTAAGAAAAGCGCCGACCACGTTGGCAAGATCGTCCCCGGAACCGATGCTGTGCATGATCTGCTGCATCTGCGCCACCACTTTAGCTTCTCACCGCTCCGCCGAGATGTACGCGATGTAGCAGCGGCAGGCCTCGCCCCTGGTCGTCTTCTTAAAGATCCCGTCGCCGCCCCCGTGGCCGTCGTCGCCTTCCCAATAGACGGTGACGTTCTTGAAGCCGGCCTCTTCCAAAAGTTCGCGGATTTCCACAAGCGACCAGAGCCGCCATGTGTACTCGAAGGCCTTTTTCCAAGCCGGTCCCTTTTTGAATTCAAAGTGGATGTAGTTGGTCTTCTTGTTCGTGATCGGGTTGTAGCTGGCCTGATCCCAGATGTATGTAAAGCCTCGGCGCGTCCCGCCAATCCGCCGACGTTCCTTGATTTCAAGGTACGAATCCGATCCGCCGTAGTGATCGAGAAACAGAATTCCGTCCTTGGCGAGCGAGCGATGCACCGCCTTGAAATAGCTCCCGAGCACCTCCCGGGTGTCGAAGATCCAGTAGCTGAAATTCATCGCGAGCACCATGTCAACACCCACGCCGGGGCCCGTCGGGCTCAAGACATTTCGCTGCTGGAGCGTGATCCGCGTCTTCTGCTCGTCTGAGAGCTTCGCGACATGACGCTTCTTGCCGTTTGCCAGCGTCGGGCCGTCAAGATCAACGCCCACGCCGACATTGGTGTTTCGCAGGCGAATCCACTCGCACGTGGTGGCAGCGGTGCCGCAGAAGTCTTCGCGGAGGCGCTTGGCGCGCCTGCCTCGAATTTTCGCGTACGTGTTGTCAACAAACTCGATTTCGGCCTCGGTGCATTGGACAGCGAGTTCGTAGAGATCGTGCTTGTCGGAGTTGGCGCGGGTACGGACTGGGAGTTTGGTGCGGGGCATGAGGCGGGAAGGTACGCGCCGTCACCGGCGTTCGTAGCCAAACCGCTAAAGAAAATACGCTCTTCGCTACACTCATTTGATGAACGAAAGGTCGAAGTGGTACATCGGAGTTGGCGTGCTGCTGATTTGGATCTCAGTCAGCGTCTATGTCCAGAGGGGTCGAGCATTTGACGCTGCGGCTATTGAAATCGAGATGAACCTCGATCTCCTGGCACGCGTCGGTGCCTTGGACCTTTCAAAGTCGCACGTGGTGCGTGGAGACCCCAATAGCAATGGCCCAGTTTCGTCGCGCCAGCTCTCTGCCGATCTCATCGAACGGACACGAGCGAGGGAACAGGAAGAAGACCTGATTGGAGCAATCGGGCTTGCGGCGATCGGGGCGATTTTCGTCATTGGGGGATTTAAGCGGGCACGTCACCTCACTCGATCGACGGCGCAACACACTTGAACACATACCCGCTGCCAAATCATTCTGATTGGCTCGCATTTTCGCATTCGCTCGATCGGTCATCAATCGACCTTGTCTACGTTGACCCGCCGTTCAACACCGGAAAAGCAAAACTCGGGACCCGGGGCAGCGCGGCCAGATACCTCGACTCCTGGCACACGATTGGCGACTACATCGGTTGGCTGCGCGAACGACTCGTCGCGACCTTACCGGCATTAAAACCGACCGGCAACATCCTGCTACACGTCGATTACCGAACCAGTCACCACGTCCGGCTGCTGCTTGACGAACTTCTAGGGGCAGATCGATTCGTCAACCATCTCATTTGGACGTACGGACTCGGCGGCTCATCCCCCCGGTCCTTCGCACGCAAGCACGACGACATCCTCTTCTACTGCGTCGATCCGAAGAAGTACTACTTCAAGCCGCCCCGCGTGCCCGCGACGAGTCGGCGGATGAAGGGGCAGACCAAGAAGGCGACCGACGTCATTGATATTCCGTCGCTCAACAACATGGCCGCCGAGCGAACGGGCTATCCGACGCAAAAACCGCTGGCGCTGCTCGAACTTCTGGTTGGTGCGTGCTCGCCCCCCGGCGGAACGGTGCTCGATCCCTGCTGCGGGAGCGGAACCACTCTGGTTGCCGCGGCGAAACTGGGACGGCGGGCGCTCGGATGCGATCAATCGGCTGCCGCGGTGCGAACCGCGAAGAAGCGGCTGGCGTCTGAAGTGGGCATGAAATAAGTTCGCCTCCCGCCCGGATTTCGTCCGATCGCCTTGTGATGCTGGTCTCCGAACGTTCACCCCGTACCATCCCCCGCGGCATGAGTGACGCCCCACAAAACGCTGAACACCAAATGCGGACCGGGACGCCTCCGGAAGCGGGCGAAGTACATCCAATCAGCAACCCGATCCTTCGCGCCGTCGCTCACTGGTACGCGCGCCGGATCGTCAATGTGAACGTCAACATCGTGGCCGCGGGATTTTTGGCCCTGATCCCCGTCTCGCTCAGCGTCCACTTCATCCATTCGACCAAGTTCATCGAAAACGGCACGGCGATCGCGGCGATCACGTTTTTCCTGGACATCATCTTCGATTTCTCGATCTATTTCTGCCTGCACTATCTTGCGAATCACGGTCCTTTCCGGAAACTCGTAAGCCACAACCCCGCCTATCGCGGGATGTCGTTCCTGCATGATGCCGGACTCGTCCAGATGCAGCGGGCGATTCTGAGTCCGATGCTCTACATCATCTGGCTCACCGTTCAGCACTATCTGATCGACGAAACCCCGGTGGGAGCGGGCTGGGCAACGGCAATCGGCGGGGTGATCGGCATCGGGACGTCGCGCGTTCTGCACACGATCTGGATGCTGCTCGAAGAGAAGCGGCATGCGAAGGTAATCGCGGGCGGGAAGGCGGTCAGCTGAAGAAATCAACTATCAGCTCTCAGTGGTCAGCCAATCCAAGTCACGAGCGGCAATGCGGAATTATGCGACGCTCGCGCGAGACGTGCGAGCGGTTCTTCCGGCTGAAAGCTGATAGCTGACGGCTGAAGGCTTTTCGCTGCCTCCGCCTTTTCCTACTCTCTCCTCATGTGCGGCATCGCCGGCATTCTGAAAGTTCATCCGGCGAGGACTCCCCTACCCGCGCCCGAGGTCGCGATTCCGGAATCGTGGCTCGATGTGCTCGATGAATCGATCAAGCACCGCGGGCCCGATGGGCAGGGGCGATTTCGCGATCGGGCGGTGAGGCCGGATGGCACGGTTGTCGATGTCGCGTTTGTTCACCGGCGGCTTTCGATCATCGATATTGCGGGCGGGCAGCAGCCGATGGTGAGTGAGCGCGGGCCCCACGCCGACAAGCCGAGAAACGGCCGCGTTGCGGTAGTGTTCAACGGCTGCATTTACAACCACCGAGATTTGCGACGCGAGCTGCAAGCCGCCGGGCACAGGTTCGTCACCGACCACAGCGACACGGAAGTGCTTGTTCACGGATGGCGTGAATGGGGGCACAAACTGTTTGCAAAGCTCGACGGTATGTTTGCGGTCGCTCTTTGGGATGCCGCGACAGCCACTCTCGTGCTTTCTCGAGACCGGTTTGGCGAAAAGCCTCTCTGCTTTGACGAATCGAATGAGAGGCTCGGTTTTTGCAGTGGATTTGACGGCCTCCTCCGGTTGCGTGGCGCGTCGGGTCAACGACGAGGTGTTTTTGACATTCACCAGCCAACTCTGATTGGCTGGCTCGCGTTTGGATGGGCCGCCGGACCGACGCACATGAGCACGCAATCGGTGCCGATGGGTATTTCGCGCGTGTGGGGTCGTACAGATGCAACACAAGAGTCGTTGTTCAAGTCCGCCCAAGACTTCTACTGTGAAAAGGCGCTGCCTCGCGAAACGTCAATTCAACCGAGCGAAGTTGACCTCTTGCTTCGCGACGCCGTCCGCTCTCGCCTCCAAGCAGACGTACCTATTGGGGTCTTCCTTTCCGGAGGCCTCGATTCGGGCTTGGTTGCAAACTACGCGATGCAGGCGGCGCCCGAACTTCAGGCGTTCACTGTCCGCATGCCATTGCAGGAATTCGACGAATCCGACGGCGCCGCGCTCACCGCAAAATCGCTGGGTATTCGACATCACGTTTTGGAATGCTCCCCGTCGCCGGCCTCGGATCTTGTCACAGCAATTCGAGAACTCGGCCTTCCCTTCGGAGATAGCTCGCTCTTACCCACAATTTGGGTAAACCGGGCTGCGCGGCAGTCTGTTCCTGTCGCGCTTGGTGGCGACGGCGGCGACGAACTGTTTCTTGGATACGAGCGGCATCGTGTGATTCGAGCGCTCGCAACAGGAAGGCGATTGCCGGCCTCGTTGCGCCGGTTCCTCGGCGCGATTGGAGTCCGGCATGTGGGGTCAATGTCGAGGCGGACGCGGCACATCGCGCGATTCTTCTGTGCACTGAATGCACTGAAATACGCCGATCTTTTGGCGATTTTTCCCCGTGACTTTCTCGATCACGTCGTGAGCCGCGGTTCCGAAGCGGCGACTTCCCAGCAATTTGCGGAGTTCGCCATTCCCGCTGATTTGAATGCCGCCGAATTCGAAGGGATGGCCCTGTCGCAAGATCTTGGCGACTACCTCCCGCAAGATCTGCTTCGCAAGACGGACACCGCCTCAATGTCGTTCGCGCTCGAAATGCGTGCACCATTCCTCGCCCGAGAACTCGTCGATCGCATGATCCGCGTTCGCCCCGACGTACTCATGCCAAACGGCGAGCGCAAAGGCCTTCTCAAAGCCGTCGCCCGTAAATATCTCCCGGAACAGATCGTCAACCGCCCCAAGATGGGCTTTTCCATCCCCATCGGCGAGTGGTTCCGCACCGACTACGGCGGCATGAAGCAATTGCTGCTCGACACGCTCAACTCCGCCGATCCGTTTCCGGAAGACTTGCTGGGCATCAAAATCAATCGCGAGTTTGTCGCCAAGATGGTTTCAGATCACATGGAACGCCGGCGCGATCACGCCCAGCGGCTGTACATGCTGCTGGTGCTGGCGATTTGGGCCGAGTGGCTTCGAGGAATTTCGCGCGGCAATTAGCGGGGCCGAGAGCAGTGCAGCGGATGTTTTCATTGCAGTAGAAGCCGTCCGTTGGTTTTTTAGTGCGGTAAGAGAAGCACGTGCCGCAACGATGCGTTTCGCGCTTGCGCTGAATCTGGCCGATCGATCCATTGAGATCAATGCACTGCAGCCCGCTTCAGCGAGCTTGCTCGCTTTTAGGCCCCCGCTTCGGCGGGGGTTTCAGCCACCACCGCAGTTCCAATAGACTTTTGGTTCGCCAGCCCGTTTCAACGGGCTTCGAATGCGCGGCTTCCGCCTTCCGGCATGGTTCGCATGATCGCGTCAATCGCCTAAACGCTCAAAGACTGGGAAGCCCGTTGAAACAGGCTGACACATCATCGGGCCTCGAATTATTGTTGCGAACTCCTTGTACCACGCATGAATGCGTGGCCTATGAGCGAGGAAGCCCGCTGAAGCGGGCTGAAGACACCGTCCGAATCTTCGGCGTTGAATTTCCAGTTCATCTGTCCAGCGCACGAGCCGTCCCAAATACCTCTCAGCGCGCCGACAGCCGCACCTTCGCCGCATCAAATTCGCGTTTGGCCGTCTCGAGAATCTGGACGCGAACTTGCGCAAGCTTTTCGCGCGGGGCCCATACTCGAACCGCCCATTGCACACTCGCCCGACCGAAATCAGTCATCGTCACCTCGGACGGCGGCAGGCTCAGGCCGCCCGCCTTATCGATTGACTCCTGAGCGGCGGTCTGCAGCGCACGCCGCGTCGCTTCGACATCCGCACTCGCAGCGATATTGAAAAGAACCTCCGCTCGTCGGCGCGGGTGGTGGCTCTGGTTGTCGATCACAGCGCCCGCGATTTGGGCATTCGGCACGATCACCCGCCGACCATCGGCGGTATCCAAAGCAGTCGTAAAGAGGTCGATCTCATTCACGATTCCCGCCTGCCCCGCGATCACAACGCTGTCGCCGACCACAAAAGGCCTGAAGATCAGCAGCAAAATTCCCGAGGCGATATTCGATAGCGTGCCTTGGAAGGCCAAACCAATTGCCAAGCCGAGCGCCGCGATCACCGCGGCAAAGCTCGCCGGCTGGATATTGAAGACCTCAAGGCTGGTGATGACCGCGATCGTTAGGATGGCCCACTTGGCCAGATTGGCGAAGAACGCGCTCAGCGTCGGGTCGAAGTGGGCCTTGTTCGTTCCCCGTTTAAGGGCCGCCCGTATCCAGCCGGAAAGAATCCACGCACCGATCAGAACGAGCAGCACGAAGCCGATCTTGAAGCCCCAGACCGAGACCATGTCCCAATCGACCCGGACTTTGGGAAGGCCAAGTGCGGGTAGCGGAGACTGTGATACCGGCTTCGACGACGGGGCGGTTGGGGCGGGTGAAGTCGTGGCTGGGTCGGCGGCTTGGGCGAGGAGTAGTGTCAACACCCCCAAGGGTTAGGCGGCTCGATCGGAAAGGTCGATGCAACGCGATTTTTCCGACCCCACTCTTGCCGACGTTCGTACTTTCCCCGGGAATCTGCGGCCCGAGACTGCCGCGAACCGAAACACTGGTGTTACGATCAGTTACCAAGGCAACCGACCCCGGAGAGGGCTTGTAATGAGTCACGATCTTGATCTGCCCAATTCCGATCCGTCGGTGCTTGATTGCACCTTGGGCCGGCGCGATTTGCTGGCTGGCGGGCTGCTCGCCGGGGCGGCACTTGTGCTTGCGGCCTGTCAATCGGGACCGCAGGCGGCCGACTCAAGCGAACTTCCGAGTCCGGTTTGGCCGGGTGAGCGTGATCCGCAGTTGAGTGCGTTGCCGCAGACGCCACCGAAGACGATCGGCGTGGCACCCGCACCCGTTCAGACTTCGACCGGCTACGGCTTGCCACCGAATGTCACGCCACGTTCAACTTGGACAAACGCGGGCGTCATCCGCTCGCTCGCGAACCCGATGAACGGCGTGAGCCGCATCACCGTTCACCACGACGCGATTCCTTCACAGAACATCCGCACACAGCGTGACTCGATCGTGCGTCTGAATTCCGTGCGCCAGAGTCACCTTCGTGAAGGTTGGGCGGACATCGGCTACCACTACGTGATCGATCCGCAGGGCCGCGTGTGGGAAGCACGCCCGCTCGGATATCAGGGCGCGCACGTCAAGGACAAGAACGAGCACAACATCGGCGTGATGTGCATGGGCAATTTCGAGATCCAGCGGCCGACGCCGCAACAGACACAATCGCTCGACGCGTTCGTCGCGTCGCTCATGCAGCGGCACAAGATCCCGAATTCCCGCGTGTACACACATCAGGAATTGGGACAGACGGCCTGCCCGGGTCGCAATTTGCAGAGCTATATGCTGGCAACGCGCAGCCGGGGCGGGCATCTTGCGGCTGTCTACGTGTGATTCGGCTGGATTTCGCCGAGTCAGTTGAATGTATTGAGTTCGTTCGCCGCGCTCGCGCAATTCATCGCATCACTCGCAACGGATGACGATCACTCTGCCGCGCGAAGCGCATTCAGATGGGCCGCGACGCTTCTCGCTGTTCCGGGCACAACCCAATCTCCCGCGATTTCTGCAAGCGGCTCAAGGACGAACATCCGTTCGAGCATGCGCGGATGTGGAATATCCAATCCCGCTTCATGAATGACCTGGTCTCCGAAGAGCACGAGATCAAGGTCGAGCGTTCGGGCCCCCCACCGGCCTTCAGCCGCGCGATCGCGACCGCGGCGGCGCTCGATGTCGAGGCAGAGCGCAAGGAGTTCGCGCGGACTGAGCGTGGTTTCGATCACGCACGCGCCGTTGAGGTAGGGCGATCCGGCCGCTGCGCCCGGGAGTACGAGCGCCTCGGTTTCAAACCACTTGCTGACCGCGATCACGCGGCCATCGGGAGCGACGCCACGGCGAAGTGCGTCCGTGGCGGCTTGCAGGTGCTCGGCGCGAGGCTCGATATTCGAGCCCGTGGCGATGCAGGCGCGGTTGAGAAGCGGTTTCTCCAAGCCGAAGTAAAAGCACGTCCCGGCACCGAGCGTGTTCTAGTCAAAAATAAAAACACGCCCGGAGGCGGGCGTGCTTTGGAGCGATGATGATCCGGAAATTATTCTTCTTCGATCTCTTTCAACCGATGCTGCAGCTGGGCCTTCAAACGGGCAAGGATCGAGCTGTGCATCTGGCTGACGCGGGATTCGGAGAGATCGAGCGTGGCGCCGATTTCCTTCATGGTCATGCCCTCGTAGTAGTAGAGGATGACGATGAGGCGCTCGGCGCGGCTCAGGCCCTTGGTGATCAGTTCTTTCAGGTCGCGACGCTGGAGATCGCCCAGCGGGTTGACCTGAGAATCGTCCTTCACGACGTCGATCTCGCGGACATCGCGTCCGCCGTCCGACTGGAACGCACGCTGGTTGAGCGAGCGGGTGCCGACGGCGCTGCTGTCGCGCTTGACCTTGTCGAACTCTTCGCCCTGAATACCAAGGCGTGAGCCGACTTCGCCATCGGTCGCGGGACGACCGTGTTCCATCTCGATCTGCTGGCGAGCCTGATCGAACTTGGCGGTGCGGTGACGCACGAGACGGGGCACCCAGTCCATCGAGCGGAGTTCGTCGAGAATGGCGCCGCGGATTCGGTTGGCGCTGAACGTCTCGAACTTGACCTTGCGATCAAGGTCGAACGAGTCGATCGCGTCCATGAGTCCGAAAAGTCCGGCGGACATCAGGTCCTCGATATCCACTTCATCCGGCAGACGCGCATGGATGCGCTCGGCGTTGAAGCGAACGAGATGAAGGAAACGCTCCATCAGGAAATTCCTGATGGCTTCGGTCGGTTCCTTCTTGTACTTTTTCCAGACGTCGTTAATCGGAATCTTGTCGAACGGCGTCGGAAGATTCGACGGTTCGGCGTGCCGGACGGTGA
Source organism: Phycisphaerales bacterium (assembly GCA_050730655.1). Classification (GTDB taxonomy): domain Bacteria; phylum Planctomycetota; class Phycisphaerae; order Phycisphaerales; family UBA1924; genus JAFEBO01. The sequence goes on along the minus strand of JBOHNL010000012.1, from coordinate 103,566 downwards.
AACGTCCACGCGGTCCGCCCCGGACGGAGGATTTCAATGCTGACATGGTCGCTCCTTGACCACCGACTGATTGTCGAAGCGTTCGTGGCCCGCGCCGCGCCCGCCCGAGCCCCGAAGCGAACGCTTCAGAAACTCACCCACACCGAGCGATCCTTGCTCGGTGCGACGCGGAGTATACAAGGTCGCGCGCGCTCCGCAAGGGGCCGAGGAAAAATTTACGCGGCTTTTCGATTCCCCGGCGCGCTCTGCGCTGTCTGGGTAACTTGGGAAACCCTTGAAGCACTGGAAGCACTCGCGGGCAGAGACTGATCTTCAGCGATATCAACCAGCAAAACAGGCACTTCTGGAATCGCGAGGATGTCGGGCACGGGATTCTTCTTCGCGTAGATCGCAAGATGCTGCGCGATGATTAATTCACCGATCGATCCGAGAATCAGTCCGGCGATGTAGCACACGAAGAGCGCCCAGAGCGCGCGCGTGAGCACGACATTCGATGGGTTGTGTACCGCCAAACCCGACACACAAGCAATGGCGAATGCCGTGCAGCCCATGATCGCTGCGATGATGTTGGGAGATCGTTTCACGTCGGCTATTCCTGCGGGTCGTTACGTCTGGACGCGCAAGTTCCGCGCAAGTCTTGCACGCCGCGCCACTTCCGAATCGCCGACTTGCATCGGCGGATTGCCTTTGCAATGTTCAATGCGAGCGAAGACGCCACATGCGACGAAGCGCGTCGAACCGGCTCGACTTCCCCCCCGACAACCCGGAGCGATTGGAAATCCATTCCGACTCGATCACCGTTGCCAAATTTCGGATGCCCGCTGCGGCAACGCTCTCGGGCGAATAGCGAACCACCGGAGAGCGCGCCATCACCGCGTCGACCAGCCGGGCATCTTTTTCCACCCAGCCCGCCAGAGGCACGTGAAGGCCCAGGAAGCGGTCGCACGCGCCGAGAATGCGACGATGCACCGCTTCCGCGTCAACCTTGCTCCGGCATTGATTCACGACCATCGCAATTCGCGTGGCGCCGCGATCCGCTCGCTCTCGAGGAGGCAGCTCTTCTGCGCGATGGGAAAAGCACTTGATGAGCGCGTAGGCGTCGGCGATCGACGTCGGCTCGGGAGTTACGACGACCAGGACCAGGTCGGCAACGCCAAGAAAGCCGAGAACGCCCGGCGAAATGCCCGCCCCGGTGTCGAGCAGCACAAGATCGCTGCGCGCTTCGAGCGCCGCAAGGCCCCGGAGCAATTGGCGCTGCTCCGCGGCATGCAAATCCGCCATCTTCGCGACCCCGACCGAGCCCGGAACGAGCGTGAAGCCGAGCGGCGTCTTCATCCCGATCGTCGCGAGGCTCGCGCCAGTGGATGGATGCGCCCCGGTCCGACCGTGCACGGAGCCATCAGAAAGTGGCAACGCGTGCTGAAGCCGCATGGTCGGCGAGACGCCACACAAGATGTCGGCATTTGCCATGCCCAGATCGGCATCGACGAGGGTGAGGCGATGGCGCTCGCCGAGCACAGTTGCCAGGTTGACGGCGAGATTGGTCTTTCCGACGCCGCCTTTGCCCGAAGTGATGGCCACGACTGGCGCGGTCCGCGTCGGAGCGCCGACAGGAGCCGCGCTGCCCGCACGGAAAAGCTCGCGTAAGCGCGATGCCTGATCGCCGGGTTCGATCGTCGCCTCTACCGGTATCTGAGCTGGGGCCTGAAACGCGCTCATGCTTCGGTCGCCGCCGTCGAAAGCGTGGGATGTTCAAGGACCCAGCGGGCAAATCGCTCGGCGGTAGCACCTTCCATGTCGTCGGGCACTTCCTGCCCGGTCGTGACGCACGCGAGCGGCAAGTTCAATTCCGACAGTACGTTAAAGGCGGGTCCGAGCGTGTCGGTTTCGTCGACCTTTGTCAGCAGCACGCGGTCTGGGCCGAGTTTGCCGAACGCGCGGGCAGCAGACCGCATCACGCCTTCCGCGGCACACGCGGCCAAAGCAAGATGCGTCTCAGCCGGACCCGCGGCATCAATGAACCGGCGAAGCTCCCCAAGTCGCTTCTCGTCGGAAGGAGCACGCCCCGGCGTATCGACAAGCAACACATCGCAATCTGCAAGCTGCGACTTCGCCGAGGTCACTTCCATCGGTGTGAGCGCGACTTTCAACGGCAGACCGATGATGTTCGCGTACGTGCGGAGCTGATCGACAGCGGCGATGCGATAGGTATCGCACGTGATGAGGCCGACGCGCTTGTTGTGCCGCAGTTTGTACGTGGCGGCGATCTTGGCGATCGTGGTCGTCTTGCCGACGCCCGTTGGCCCGACGACACCGATGATCAGCGTGCCTCCAGTGCCCTTCGGAGGCGTGAGGCCTCCGGTGACTTTGATCCTGGCGGCGAGGCGAGCGAGAAGCGTGCTTCGGACGATCGAGTCGTCTTCAAGTTCCGACGGTTCGAGCGCGTCACGGACCTCGCCGATGATTTCGGACGCGAGCGTCGTCGAGATTTGCCGATCGGTCAGCCGGATCAGGGCGTTCGAAAGGGGATCGGACATTCCGATTCCCGCCATGAAGCTTGAGCCGCCTGCTCGAGCTGCGGTCAGCCGCTGCTCTTGAAGCAGTTGGCCAACGAGGCGCTTGATCGAGGCTAGTTCCTCGTCGACCGAACGAGCGGCCCATTCAGAAGCAGGCTTCAGGTCGGCGCGTGTGGCCAATCGCACGGAAGCTTGGCGGACCGCCGCCCGCGGTGCGGGAATCTGAACGACTGGGGCTTCAGCCTTGGCGGCCTGCGGAATTTCCGCGGGCTCGGGGAGCGAGATGCTCGCGACGGTCGAATTGGCGAACTTCGCGGGTTCAAATGCAGGAGCCTCAACCTCGATCGGCCTTACCGCCGGTCGCGGTGCCGCGGCAATGCGCGATTGCTTGAAGTCGGCGCTCGGCGCACCGGCAGATGCCGTAATTTCGTACTGGTTCTTGGCACCGAAGCCGATCACTCCCCCGACGCGAATGGTCCGCGCGTGGAGAATGACGGCCTCGCTGCCGAGGTCGCGTTTGACTTCAGCCAGTGCGTCGGCCATCGAATTACCGCGGAACGTCTTGAGCTGCATCGATGCCATCCGTGGCGAAGCGCCCGTCCGCCGCAGGCCAGGGCCTCCATGCCACTGGGGATTGCGGGAGTGTCCGAGGCGGCCAAGCCCCGGGCACGAAAACGTACCCATCTATCGGCGCAGGCCCGGCGCAAAGTTGATCTGTGAATGCGCAGACTTTGAGGTGCGAGCGCAGATTCGGCGGTTACGCGGCCATCGCCGGCGCGTTGGCCTGGCCAAGCGCTTGCGGATTGAGTGCGTCCGGCGGCATGACGAGCGCCACGCTTTCAACTTCCATCGAAGGAACCAGCTCGTTGTAACCAAGCACAGCGACGCCGGAAATATGCGGCTCGAGAATCTGGCGCACAACCGCTCGTACCTGAGGCGAAGCGACCACCACGGGCGGGTGCCCGCCGGAAAGCACCCGCTGCATCGAGCGAGAAACGTGCTCCGCGATGATGTTCGCGACGCGGGCGGGCATGTTGACGGTTGTGCCGCCGGGAGCGCGATCGATGTAGCCGTTGATGATGTCTTCCAAGCTCGGATCGATGGTCACGCAGACGAGCTTGGGCTTACCACCGTCGCGCGTGCTGGCATACTGGCCACAGATGCTTCGGCGGAGCGCGTTGCGGACGTATTCGGTGAGAACCTCGGGGTCCTTGGTCTTGGGCGCCCATTCGGCCAGAGCTTCGAGGACCGCTTCGAGATCGCGAATCGGCACACGCTCGCGCAGGAGATTCTGAAGAATCTTCTGAAGCTCGGTGGGCTTGAGGACTGTGGGCACGACCTCTTCCACGAGCTTGGGCGCCTTTTCCTTGAGCTGTTCGAGCAGGTTCCCCACCTCTTCGCGGGTGAGAAGTTCGTCCGCGTGTCGCTTGACGACCTCGGTGAGGTGCGTCGCCATGACGGCGGTCGGCTCGACGACCGTGTAGTTCATCGTTTCGGCGCGGGCACGCAGGGATGGATCGATCCACCACGCGTCGAGGCCGAACGCAGGTTCCTTCGTCGGGTCACCACCAATTTGGCCGCTGGCGATTCCCGAATCCATGGCCATGAGCTTGCCGGGTCGGGTCTGGCCGATGGCGATCGGGTTGTTGCGGATCTTGATCCGGTACTCGGTGGGCTGCAGCGTCATGTTGTCGCGGATTCGCACCGGAGGCATGACGAGGCCGAATTCCGCAGCAAGCTGGCGGCGGGTTGCCGAAATTCGTTCGAGCAGGTCGCCCCCCTGATTCGTATCGACCAGCGAAACAAGGCCGTAACCAACTTCGATCTCAAGCGTGTCAACTTTGAGAAGTTGTTCGACGGGAGGAGGAGGCACCACCGCAGCTTGTTTCACGGCTTCGGCCTCCGCTACGACTTTGGCGCTGGAAGTACGAGAGATTGCGAACGCCAGCCCGCCCAGCCCGATCGCCGTCACGAGAAGCGGGATGGTGGGCAACGGCGTAAAGCAAAGCAGAAGCAGGAACGCGGCCGTGATGATCAAGCCCTTGGGCTGGCTTGTGACCTGGCCAGTCAATTGATCGCCAAGGTCTTCTTTGCTTCCCGAACGCGTGACGATGAGCGCCGAGGCGATCGCGATGACAAACGACGGAATCTGGCTTGTCAGGCCGTCGCCGATCGTGAGCTTGGTGAAAACGCGCGCGGTTTGACCCGCATCCCAACCACGCATGACCATGCCCACCGCAAATCCGCCCGCGACGTTGATGACCGTGATGATGATGCCGGCAATGGCGTCGCCGCGGACGAACTTCGAGGCACCGTCCATGGCGCCGAAGAAATCTGCTTCCTGCGAAATCCGCTCGCGCCGGCGCCTGGCTTCCTGCTCGTCGATCAGGCCAGCGTTCAAATCGCTGTCGATCGCCATCTGCTTGCCGGGCATGGCGTCCAAGGTGAATCGTGCCGCGACTTCTGAGATGCGCGTCGCACCCTTGGTGATCACGACCCACTGCACAATCACGAGGATCAGGAAGATCGTGACGCCGACGAAGAGCTCGTCCCCGGCGACGAACTCACCGAAGGCCATGATGACGTGCCCGGCGACCGATGCCGCGGCTTCGGGTGAATCGGCCTTCGCCGTGAGAATCAGACGCGTCGATGCGATATTGAGTACGAGCCGCAGCAGCGTGGTCGCCAGGAGCAGCGACGGAAAGACGCTGAAGTCCAACGGATGCTTCATCGAAATCGTCGTGAGCAGAACGATCACGGCGAGGCTGATGTTGAAGCAGATCAGAACGTCCATCACCGCTGGAGGCACAGGGACGAGAAGCACCGCGAGCAGCGCAACAAACGAAATCGGCACAAGCAGCCCGCGATGCTTGTGCAGCGCGCGAATCCACCCCGGCATGGCGGACATGCCGTTGATCGCGGGCGTTGCCGCGGATGCAACGGGTGCCGGCTTGCGGAGTTTTGGTGGTCCCTTTGCCATGCTCATCTAGCGATCAGGCCGCACGCCCCTCCAACCGGTAGACATACGCGAGGACTTCGGCAACGGCCTGGTAGTGTTCTTGCGGGACTTCCTGCCCTACTTCGATCGCGTAGAAAAGTCCGCGTGCAAGCGCCGGACGCTCAACGATCGGGACGTTGTTGATCATCGCCAACTGTCGAATGCGCATCGCCATGAAGTCCGCGCCCTTTGCGACCACTCGAGGCGCGGCCATTTCGTCCTGCGAATAGCGGATCGCGACCGAGAAGTGCGTGGGATTCGTGACGATCACGTCGGCCTGCGGCACGGCCTGGCTGACCTTCTGCATCGCGATCGCACGCATCATCTGCAAGCGCCGGCCGCGCACCTGCGGATCGCCGTCCATGCTCTTGCGCTCTTCTTTGACCTGCTGCTTGGTCATCATGAGGTCTTGCTTGAGCATCCAGCGCTGGTACATAAAGTCGGCGAGACCGAGAACAAGCAGAACCACGATCAGCCAGCCCGCGAGCGCGAGCATCATCGTCCACACGCGATGCAGACCGCCGATCAGCGGCAGCTGTGGCAATTGAAGAATCATCGGCATCTCGGGCGCAATCACGGCGTACGCGATGACCGAGACAAGCAGCACCTTGAGCAGACTCAGCACGGTGCGGACCGCGCCCTTGGCCGAAAAGATCTTGCCGAAGCCCGCGATCGGGTTGAGCCGCCCGAAGTTTGGCTGAATCGGTTGACTGGTGAAGAGCGCCCCGTACTGCGCGAAATGCGCCGCAATCGTGATCAGGACAAACGCAAGAAAGAACGGAAGCACCGCCACCGCCGATTGTCCGGCCGAATAGAGAAGGGTGGACGTCATGTTTCCGAGCAGCAGACTGCCCTCGGCGCCGGCATCTTCAAGAGAGCGCCGCATGACCGCGCCCATCGACTTCACGAGCAAGCTGCCGAGCAAAAGCAACATGATGAGCACGCCCGCCCAGTCGATCGCCGCGGAAAGATCCTGGCTCTTTGCAACCTGTCCCTGCTCCCGCGCTTCGGAGTAGCGCTTCCCGGTTGGATCTTCCGTTCTTTCGCCAAGTTCGTCGGCCACTACGCACCCAGCCTTTCAATCGGCCGCGCAGCGGAGTTGTTCACGGGCGTTCCGAGTGAGCGCGCCCAGCCATCCACGATCTTGAGTACCTCTCCGGTTTCATCTCCGGCCACGCGCGCGATTGTCGGAAGCGCGAGCGTGAGAACCGCGAGGCCTGCAAGCACTTTGACCGTGAATCCGACGCTCATGATGTTGATCGCGGGCATGGTCTTGGAGATCACGGCGAAGACAACCACCAGCAGCAGAATCGCCGCAACCACCGGCAGCGACATTCGCATCGCGAGTTCAAGTCCTGACGTTGCGACCGCGACAAGTGTCTCGACCGGCGCCTGCGAGATGCTGATTCCACCCGGGCCGATGCGATCAAACGTGGCCACAAGCGAGCGAAAGACGCTTTCCAAACCGCCCATCGCGAGAAACGCGCCAAAGACAACGAAGAAAAGCGCCTGGCCCAGCACGTCGGTCTCGGCGTCGTATTCCGGGTTGTAGACCTTCGCCAGCCCGAATCCCATTTGCTGGCCGACGATGATGCCGCAGGATTCGGCCGCGACCAGCGGCAGGCTCGCGAGCAGGCCGATCACAAAGCCGATCAGGGTTTCGCCGACGATCATCGGAACAAGCGAGACGATCGTCATCGACTCGGGAGGAATCCACGCCGGCGTCAGCGGGTATATGGCGGCAGCGAGCGCGAGCACGATGAACGGCTTCAATCGCAGCGGCACCATCGTGCTCGACATCAACGGCGTCGCGATGAACAGCCCCGCGAGGCGAAACGCCACGAGCATGAATGGGACGAGGTTGGAAAGAACGATCTCCGACATTGGCGCATCACGACGAGAACGAGAAGACCTGCACGGCGTATTCCGCGAGGCGGCCCAGAATCCAAGGCAAAAGCAGCGCCGACACGATCACCATGACGACGATTTTCGGAACGAGTGAAAGAGTCTGATCCTGGATCGAAGTGACCGCCTGAATCAGGCTGATGACAAGCCCGATCACGATACCCGCGATCAGCACCGGCGCCGCGATCTTCAGCGTGATCACGAGACACTGACGCACCATTTCGAGCATCGATTCGTCGATCATCCGCCGCCTCCCGCGCTTCCGGTCAGAGCGCTGGCAGCCGCGGCAACGGCAGCGTTATTGGGGATGACAAAGCTGCGAAGCAGGCCACCCACGACAAGTTGCCACCCATCCACCATGACAAACAGCAGCAACTTGAACGGCAGGCTGATCAATACGGGTGGCAGCATCATCATGCTCATCGAAATGAGCAGGCTGCTGATCACCATGTCAATCACGAGGAACGGTAAATAAATGCGGAAGCCAAGGAGAAATGCCGCCTTGAGTTCGCTGATCATGAAAGCAGGGATGAGCGAGATCATGTCGGCGTCCGCGCGGGTGAGCCGCTCGGGCTCCGACGTATCGATGCCCCGGTATTCGAGCACCATATAGAGCGAGTTCCAGTTTCCGGTCGCTTCAATCTGGTCGAACATGAAGTCGCGCACCGGTTGCCGCGTCTTCAGCCAGAGCGTGTCCATGTCGCGGATCTGCCCGCTCGACCACGGTGCGATCGCTTCCTTATAAACGCGGTCGTACGTCGGCGCCATCACGATCAGCGTCATGAAGAGCGCAAGAGCCGTGATCACCTGAGGCGGCGGAATTCCCTGCGCGCCGATCGCCTGCTTCAACAGCCCGAGCACGATCAGAATGCGCGGGAAACAGGTCGTCATCAATATGATCGCTGGCGCAAGCGAGAGAATCGTGAGGAGCAGGAGGATCGTGACCGGCGTCGAAAGCGCCGAGCCAGGCGAATCATTCCCGCCTCCCGCACCACTCCCCGGAAACGCCCGCCCGGCAGCCTCCATCACCGCGAGCGGATTCATCCCCGCCGCGTTCTTTGAATCCGGAGCGAGCGCCGCAAGCTGCTGCAAGAGTTGGGGAGTCGCCGGTCCGGCCGGCATCACAGACGATCCGCCTTGCAAATCGGGCAACGGTGGTCCGATCGATTGAGCCGGCGCTCGAAACGGAATCGCGAACAAAATGACGGATGCGATAAACGCCAAGCGATTCACGGCTTGGCTCCTCGCGCATCGCGCATTCCCGGAACGCGAAGATCGTCCAAACGGCGCCGGATCGACGCCGCGGATTCCGCCCCGGTTTGCTCAGTCATCGCCGCTGCCTTGTGCGTCACCGTCTTTGCCCGGCGCGGCAGCGTTTCCGGCGGCGCGATCGTCGTCATGACCTTGCCTTCGGCGCCATCAACCTTGTCGACGGCCTCGCGATCGAGCGAGCGGAAGACGGATGCAAAGCGATTGGTGAGCGATGAGCTGTCCGCGTCGCGCACCTTGAGCAGGATCGAGGCGACGTCTTCCGGCGAATCGAGCTCGCAGATCGGCGAGAGCGAGAGACCCCCAAAGCGCCCGCTCCGCGTCTGACTCAGCAGTAGAACTCGCCGATCAACCTTGAGCAGGACGAGCGTCAGCCCTCGCGCAAGCGGGTAGCGGCCGAGCACTTCGAGAATTCCCGCGGGCGATCTTCCGCCGGCTCCGAATGAAGCACCCAGACTTGCGCCGCCGCCCATTTTGCTCCGAATCCGTGCGATGAGTACGACCAATCCGGCGAGCATCGCGATCAGCACGAGGACAACGGCGAGCGGACCGACCACCCCTTGTAGCGCGTTCGGAACGACGGGCTTCGGCGCTCCTGCCGGCGCGACCTTCGTCGGCGACTTCACGTTTGCACGATCGGGAACGCCGAGCGCTTTGGTTTCGCATTGCGGGACCGGAGCAGGCTTCGCGATTGCCGATTCGGACGCGACGACCTCGGGGCCCATGATCTCTTCGGCGCTGGAAGCGCCGGCAGCAAGCAGCGAAAGGCCCAGCACGAGATGGCGAAGTGTGCGGACCACGGATGCGACTTCCAGTCGAGAAAAAGCGTGCTCCGCACGCCGCCTACCCCGTCAACCAACGCGTTTAGCCCGCCTGCTTCACCGTCTGCTTGACATCAAGCGGAGATTCGAGAATCTCGTTGATACGCACGCAGAAGTTGTCGTTGAGCACCAGCACTTCGCCCCGGGCGACATGGCGCTCGTTGACGTAGATATCCACCGGGTCACCCGCGAGTTTGTCGAGTTCGACGACCGCGCCATCGGCAAGACGGAGCACATCTTCGACAAGCATGCGTGTGCGACCGAGTTCGATTTTCACCTGTAGCGAAACGTCGGAAAGCAGGTCGATGCTCGCCGGCGCGCCGCTGCCCGTGCCGCCGGTAAATGCAGGCAGATCAACGGGCTTGGCGTCGGTCCCGGCGGAGCTGCCGAGCACCCCCGTACCTCGAGCGCCGACATCTCCGGCAGGTGACGTAACCGCTGCTTGTGCCGCGTCGAGCGCCTGCTCTGCCTGCACTGAAGCGGGCGGAGCGGCATCGCTCGGCGTTGCGGCCGTCGGCTGGGGACTGGGATCGGCGGGTGTGGGAGTTTCTTCGGCCATCCTGGCCTCTCTCCGTGCGCTACCGGCGCGACGACGGCGCGGCACATCCTGTGCCGCGCTTGTGAATCGGCCGCAGAGCGAACCTTGCGAGAGTTTTCAAAGGCGGGACTTGCGCGGATCGCGCGAGGGACGCGCGAGGTGCGCAAAGGGTGCGCGGCAAGACTTCGTGAAGGTCATGGAGGTCAGGCGCGGACACCAAGTTTGGCTTGACTGGCTCGCCTTAGTGGCTCGCGGCTCTTACCGAGACCGGCCCGTTGCTGGACTGGATCGTCGAGGCATCGCTGCCGCTGCCCACAAAAATCTTGGCGGCAGCGTCGCCGTAGCCCTTATTGCCAGACTGCGATTCGACTTTGGCGTCCTTGGGGAATGCGATCTTGCCGTTCGACGTTATCATCGAAATCGTGCCACCGAAACTGGAAGCAAGGCTTACGTCAACCGGGCCATTTGTGGTCTCGATCTTGAATGGCTGCGCAGCGCCCGTGAGCGTGACCGGAGCGTTGCTGGTCTTGATCGCGGCCTTGCCGGAGAGCGCGGCCATGATCGGTCCATTCGAACTGTGCATCGTCGCGGGGCCGTCGTGGTTCTTGACGGTGATGCCACCGTTGCTGGTCTCAAATGAGCCAATTCCCGAAGTGCCAGAAATGGCGAGGCCGCCGTTCGACGCGACCAACGTCACGTTCTTCGCACGCGGCACCTCGATTACCAGCGAGCAGCCCTCTTCTTCGCCTTTCACCGGTGTCGGGAAATCAACATGCACCTCGTTGCCCTTGGTCGCATCGTTTGTCGCAACAACATGCACCGCTGCTAGACGTTCCCTGCTCTTGGCAGAGACGGTGGCCTTGATGTGCATTTCACTCGAGTCGGTCGGAACGATTTCAATGCCGCCGTTGGAGGTCTTAACCGTGAGCGCAAGCCCCGGCGCGGTTGCCACCTTGAGCTCGCGGACCTCCTTAATGGTTTCGGCGCCGAATGCGCTCGAGACGATTGCGATCGAAACGGTGACCAAACCCGCAGCGAGTGCGATGCGCATGAGTGAACTCCTCGGGCGGTTGGTGCCAATCGCCTCAGTGAACAGGATACACGAGGAGCGAAAAACCGTCGCGAATGTGCGCCTATCTGCCCGCTGTTGATGGCCGCGCTAGTTCGTGCCGGCCGGAGCCAACGCCTCGGCGGTAGCATGCGACGTGACCGCAATCGACCCGTTGGACGTGCGGGCCGAAGATGCACTCCCACCCGTGCCGAAGCGGAGGGTCGCGGAACGGTTCGATTCCATATCTTGAACAACCACGGGCGAATCGAACCGAATGCGGCCGTTGGATGTCGCCAGGCGCAAATCACCAATAAAGTCGCGGCCGATCGCGAGATCGATGCTGCCGTTGGAAGATCGAATCTGCACCGGCCCCGGCGAGTTGTCGGCGAGATGAACGGTCGCGGACGCGTTCGAGGTCGAAACAAACGCGCGGCCACCGACGTTGATCAGGTCGACGCTGCCGTTGCTGGTGTTCGCATCGGTCGCTCCCGCCACGTCGCGCAATTCGATACGGCCATTCGACGTCGTGGCATTGACATCGCCCGCGTGGTTGACGACGCGGATTGAGGCGTTTGATGTGTCGAGCTCGGCGTGACCCGCGCAGTCGCGAAGCGAAATCCTTCCGTTCGAAGATTCCACGTTCACCGTCGCCGGATTCGGCGTATCGATTCGGAAGCTGCACCCTTCGCCCGATTGAGCGCGATTGCTGGGCCACTCGACCCGCACATCCAGCTTACCCCCCACCGCCTCAGCGATTACGCGCGTCTCGTCGAGTCGCTCCTGCGTTCGCGCGTGGAGCGTTGCCGTGACGACAGCTTCCAGCGCTCCCGACGTCGAACCAATTTCGACACTGCCATTGCGGGTATGAACGTCCACGCCCGAGCCGGCCGCGACGGGGACGCGAACGGTGCGAGTCTCGGTGAATCGCGCGCTATCGCTCGAACCGTTGGCCACAATGATGCACCCGGGGAGAAAGGAAGCAGCGAACGCGCCGAGCGCGACGACTCCGAATCGGAATGTAGCCCGTGTTAACATGAAACCTCCATCAAACGCTTTGGAAGCAGACGTCCCCTCCGCCCGCTTGTTGGGAAAGATGCGCCGCGGCTTGCGGCCCGTCCGCGGGTTCTTCGCATCCCCTACTCTCGCCGTCGGTTGCGCTGCGTTCTGGCCTGATTCCCCGTCGATTCCCCCCGAAACCCATGATCCGAACCCCTCAAGATTACGTGTTTTCGCGTGCGCCCCGGTTTGCGAATGTCGCCAGATGGCGTGCCGGTCTTGCTCGCAAGCTGCAAGAAGGCGGCTATCGCCTTCGTGATTCGCAATTCAGCGACATTCCCGGCGTTCCGTTCCCGGCGTACACGCGTCAGCCAACTGAGGTGAGCACACCTGGTCCTGCCCCAACCAAGCGGACCGCCGAACGTGTGCGCTTCGGACAAGTAAACGGGTGGAGCGCGGCACACGTTGAGATTGAACCGGCCACAAGCCTGTACGGAACCGGCGAGCAGCCCGGCCGCCTGAACCGAATCGGCATTCGGCGCGATATCTGGACGACCGACTGCTTCGGATACGAAGAATCGATGCCTTCGCTCTATCAGGCGCATCCGTGGGTGCTCGCCGTCCGCAAAGACGGTTCGGCATTCGGCGTCATCTACGAGACGACGCATCGAGCGGTCGTTGATCTTCGCGACGGTATCTTCTTCGCGGCACGCTATACAACGAAAGAAACGCAGAGCCCCGGCCTGGTGATTCTCGAAGGCGTCGACGCAGCCGATGTTCTGCGTCAACTCGCGGCGATGGTGGGCAAGATGCAGATGCCCCCCCGCTGGGCGCTGCAGTATCAGCAGTGTCGCTGGAGCTACGAACCGGATACCAAGGTGCGTGAAATCGCCGAAGGCTTCCGATCCCGCAAGATCCCCTGCGGCGTGATCTGGATGGATATCGACTACATGTTCGGCTTCCGCTGCTTCACGTTCGACACGGAGAAATTTCCAAATCCGCGCGACCTGAACAACCACCTGCACCACATCGGTTTCAAGAGCGTGTGGATGATCGATCCGGGTCTGATGACCGACAATCAGTATCCGGCGTATCGCACAGGCAAACACGGCGACCACTTCGTCAAGAACCGCTGGAACTACGACTTTGTCGGCAAGGTCTGGCCGGGACAATGTTCGTTCCCCGACTTCACCCGCAAGCGCACGCGTGAATGGTGGGCGGACCTCTACGCCGACTACATGGCCACAGGAATCGACGGCGTCTGGAACGACATGAACGAACCGGCCGTCTTCGATGTTCCCAACAAGCAGATGCCCGAGAGCAATTTGCACGAAGCGGATGAAAACCTCGGCGGACCGGGCAACCACCTGCGCTATCGCAATATCTACGGCATGCAGATGGTGCGCGCCAGCCGGGATGGAATTCAGAAGGCGAATCCCGAGAAGCGGCCCTTCATTCTCACGCGTTCAAATTTCCTTGGCGGACATCGATACGCCGCGACGTGGACCGGCGACAACAAGAGCAACTGGCGCCATCTGCGCTGGTCGATCCCGATGGTGCTAAATCTCGGCTTGAGCGGACAACCGTTCGTCGGCCCGGATATCGGAGGTTTTGCCGACAACGCGAACGCCACGTTGTTCGCGCGCTGGATGGGAATCGGCGCGATGCTTCCGTTCGCGCGCGGGCACAGCGTCAAGGACAGCCTGCCGCACGAACCGTGGAGCTTCGGACCTCAGTGCGAGCGCACCTGCCGCCTTGCGCTCGAACGTCGATCGCGCCTCATGCCGTTCTTCTACACGCTTTTCCGCGAATCGCACATGACGGGCCTACCCATCGCGCGCCCGCTCTTCTTCGCCGACAAAACCGATCCCGCGCTGCGCAGCGTGGACGATGCGTTCCTGCTGGGCGATTCGCTGCTGGTGCGCTGCAATGTCTGGGAACCCGGAGCCGGCGGCGCGACCGCAAAACTTCCAAAGGGCGACGGCGCCTGGCTCGCATTCGAACCCCTTGAAGTCGGCTCGGAAGCCAAGCCCGGCACGAAAGTCGTGGACGACGACCTGCCCGAACTCTTCGTGCGCGCCGGCAGGATCGTGCCGCTCGGTCCGGTGATGCAGTACGACGGGGAGAGGCCGGTCGACCCGCTCACACTCGTGGTTGCACTCGACGAAAAGGGTGTCGCCGGTGGCGAGCTCTATGAGGACTCCGGTGACGGCTACGGGTTTGAGAAAGGTGACTTCGCGCTCACGAAGCTCGAGGCTCAAACCACTCCTGAGGGTGTTGTCGTCACGGCCAAGCGCGTCGAAGGGATTTTCCCCGCTTTGGCCCGCAAGGTGGAGGTCGTCGTCCTTCGCTCCGGTCAACCCCCGGCCAGCGGCCGGTTCGAGAAGGCGTAAACGCCGTACCGCGGAGCGTGCAAATAACTACGCACCGATGACCGAGGATGGATTCATGTCGGATTTCGCGCAGTTCAGTGATCGCAAAGCCGGTTTTCGGGCTGAAGCGACCCCGCGGCATGGCCCGATAGAGCAGAAGTTGCCGGTTTTTCATCGGGGGCGCCCCGCTGCGCTCCTTCCTCTATTGGATGGGCGTCGTGACTGAGCAGCAGCAGAATCCAGCGCCCCAGGAACCGGCGCCCGCCGAACTTCCGCCACCGACATGGCGCGACGCATGGCAGCTCCCGGTGCTGATTGTGTCGGGCGTTTTGCTTGCAGTTGGAATTGGCGCGGTCATCATGGCGCGCCCGGCTGTGGATGTTGTGCCGCGGATCGATGAGGCAACGAAATTGGTCGAGGCCGAGAAATTTGAGGATGCGCTCAAAATCCTCAACGAGGATGTCTGGCCCCAGATTGAAAAGGGAAAGCTTGGAGCGGGGGACGAGAAGCGCTACTACCTGCTCGCGGCGCGCTCGATCTACGAAGCCGCGGCACAGCGCAAGCTGAATCGCGCCGAGAACTACGAAAACGTCATCCGCAGTTACGTGCGGGCGGAAGAGTTGAAGCAGCGGCTTGAAGCGGCGGATATTGAACGCTTCGCGCTGAGCCTGATGGCGCTCGATCGACTGGACGAGGCAAAGAAGCGGATCGACACGCTGCCGAGCGGCGATCAGCACCGTCGAATCGCTCTGGTGCGCAAGCTGACGAGCAAGCTGCTCAGTAAGCCAATCCCCGATCAGCAGGCCGCGACGGATCTGGTCGCGTGGCTTTTGTCGGAGCCGGCGTTGAGCGATTCCGACCGGGTCTGGGCGATGACGCGTCAGGCTGAATTGCGTTTGCTGGGCGGGTATCGCGAAGAAGCGATCCGCGGCATGCTGCAGCAGTTGCCTCGCATCGAAGAGAGTGCCGCGGAAGAACGGGCGGAGCTGCTTGCACTTCTTGGCTGGGGATACATCGAAGACGGCAAGCACGCGGAGGCCGAGAAGTGGCTGACGCGCGCCGAACAACTCGCGGATGAGCACGAACCCCTCACCAGCAAGATCAGATTAAATCTCGCCCGCGTTGCGGAAAGCCGCAGCGATTTTCAGGCGGCAAAGGACTTGTATCAAAAGGTGCTCGACGCGCCGGGTAGCAAACGCTTCCGTCGAGAAGCGCTGCTGGGATTGGCGGAAAGCCTTGCGTCACTCGATGACGCTGACGCGTCGCTCGAGGCATATGGCAAGCTTGTTGACACGTTCCGCGACACAAGCCTCACCAGCGCGATCGATCGCGACCGTGTCGCCACGAGCGCGATGGCACGATACCGCACGAAGTTCGAGGCCGGCGATGCGCGTACGGCTCTGCGATTTGCCTCCATCGGTGAATCGCTCTTCCCGCCGGGCCGCGCTCCTGCGGATGTGATCCTCGGGCTCGGCGAATCCAACCGCAAACTCGCGGATGAAGCCATCGCAGAAGCGACCGGCGGCTCCACGAGTGCGCGACTCGATGATGTTGATCCGACGACACGCAAGCGGGCTCGTGATCACTATCTCGCGGCGGCGAACGCGCTGCGCATGCACGCGAGCATGACCGCCGGACAGAATGGCCCGGGCTATTCAGATTCCCTCTGGAACGCGGCCGACAGTTTCGATCGCGCCGGCGATCAGGACAAAGCGATCACGCTCTTCAAGCAGTTCGCGGACGAATTCCCGACCGACCCGAGGATGGCAGAAGCCAGGTTCCGCCTGGGCCGTTGCTACCAGGCGCGTGGCGACCTGAATCTCGCGACCAAGACGTACGAAGATCTCATCGCGTCGCGTGACGGCGCTCCCGGCGAACCCGGAAGCGGTCCCTTCGCGGACGCGAGCTATGTGCCGCTGGCGCAAACCTATCTGGCGACTGGCCAGCCCGATTCGGTCGCCAAGGCGACGCAGATGCTCAAGGCAGTCGTGAACGGAAGCGTTGTCGGCGTGGATTCGCCGGGTTTCCGCGACGCACTCGCGGAACTTGGAAACATGTTCTATCGCAGCGGCGAACCCGAGCGAGCCATTGAAAACATCGATGAGCTCCTTCGCCGATACCCCAATGAACCCGCGATGGAACTGCCGAAGTTCCGCCTCGCCGACAGCTACCGCCAGTCTGCCCAGAAGATCGAGAAGTCGATGGCCGAGGGGATGCCCGACGAAGAACGCCGGAACCTCGAAACAAACCGGACTGAGCGGCTACAGCGTGCCGCGGCGGGTTTCGATCAGGTTCGGCGCGCTCTCGATGCAAAGCCGAAGGACAAGCGAACGGCGGTCGAGGAAATGTACCTGCGCAATGCCTGCTTCTACCTTGCCGACTGCTCGTTCGCGCTCGGCGACTATGACGGGGCGATTCGCTCGTACACCGCGGCCCGAGATCGCTATCCCAACGATCCGGCCTCACTCGTCGCGATGATCCAGATCGTCAACGCGAATCTCCAGCGTGGCGACGTGAAGGCGGCCCTGACGGCGAACGAGCGGGCCAAACGCTTCTATCGAGGGTTGCCGCCGGAAGTGTGGAATGACCCCAATCTGCCCATGACAAAAGACGACTGGGAACGCTGGCTCGACGCCACCGATCGACTCGCCAACGGCGAGACACTGGACCACGAACGCCCCGAGTGACGAAATAAGGCGTGCGGAGGTCCACATGAACCAGACGGATGTCGGTGGTCGCGTGCTCGTCATGCTTGCGGAACAACACGATTTGCTGGCCAAAGTGGGCGAACTTTGCATTGCCCAGGCCCGCGTGATCGAGGAAGACGAGCCTGAGCAGTTGGTCGCCGTCCTCGAGCAGCGATCGAAGGTGCTCGCCAGGGCGACCTCGCTCAGCCGCGAAATCGATGAAGGCGTCGCAGCAATACGCCATGACGACCCGCAGCTCACGCTGATTCAACAGCGCCGGCGCGCGGTCGGCGATCTCGCCAGGGCCATCGCGGAAACCGACCGTGAGCACGGTGCGACACTCGCCCGAAAGCGCGACGAATTGGCCCGCACTCTCGCAGGGATGACCTCTGGCCGAGCCGCGGCAACCGCGTATTCCGGCGGCCGTTCACCGGTTGGACCCGGCTTTCAGGATCGAAGCGTCTGAATTCGCGACACCCCTCGGCGGAGCTCGAGGCCCACATGAACCCGACCCCATCCCTCCCCACCGTTCCTACCCACGCTACACCCAGCCTCGCGCTGAACCCGACAGCCCCCGCGCCCGCTGCTCTCACATCCAGCGATCTTGCGGAGCTCATGTCGGCGTTCAATGCCGTCACCGGGAGGCTGCAGGAAACGCACGATCAACTCCGTGGTGAGGTGTCGCGGCTGACGCTTGAACTCACCGAGGCCAACGAGCAACTTGCCCGCACGAAGCGCCTTGCCGCCCTGGGGGAAATGGCCGCCGGCATCGCACACGAAGTGCGAAACCCGCTCGGATCAATTTCACTTTTCGCTCGGATGCTCAAGGACGACTTGGCCGAGCGGCCCGTGCAGCAGAAGCTGGCCGAGAAAATCATCGCGTCGGCGAAGGGGCTCAATGCAGTCGTGGGCGATGTGCTGACGTTCTCCCGCGAATTCCGCGTGCAGAAAGAAGAAACTTGCGTCTCGGAAATCCTTGACCGCGCCCTCGCGGCATGTCAGCACGACGGCGTTGAAGGCTGGGACAAGATCGAAATCATTCGAAACGACCAGAAACCCGCGTCGCAGATCGCGCTCGACCCATCTCTCGCGGCACAAGCGATGACGAACATCATCCGCAACGCGATGGAAGCGATGCTTGAATCAGACGTTCCGAGAAAATCCCTGACGCTTGACGTCACAAAGAAAACCGTGGCAGACTCGCAGGGAAAACGCGAGCGATTCCTGGGCATTCGTGTGACCGATTCAGGGCCCGGCCTGAGCGACGAAGTGCTCCGGCGCATGTTCAACCCGTTTTTCACGACGCGTAAAGCGGGTACGGGGCTCGGGTTGGCGATCGTCCACCGAATCGTAGATGCTCACGGCGGGAGGGTCGTCGCCGCCAATGGCCGTTCGGGCGGCGCGATGGTGGAACTCCAGTTCCCGCACGCCGCCGCTTCTTCGCTTCGGGCCTCGGGCGCGCCCGCGACGAACCAACGCGCAGAAAGTTCTCGTGCCGGAGCGGCCGGACTGCCGATGGGTGACGCAGAGCAAAATTTGCCGCTCGTTGCTATCGCGGTCGGACCGGATCGGAGGCTATCCGGGGCCGCGTGAAAGAAAAAGGCACGAGTACGACGGAGTCGTGCGCATGCGCAGTGTGCTCGTAGTTGACGATAAAGAACTTATGCGGGAGAGCGTCGGCGGGACGCTGGAGCGTGCGGGGTTCGCCGTGGCAACAGCCTCGGATGCACCTTCGGCGGTTCAGCAGATCGCTGCCAAACGCCCGGACGTCGTAGTCACCGATCTCAAGATGCCCGGCATGACCGGCATCGAGCTGCTCGAGCGCATCCGCCAGATCGACGACGATCTTCCGGTGGTGCTGATGACGGCGTTCGGCACGATCGAAACGGCGGTCTCTGCGATCAAGCAGGGCGCGTTCGACTACCTGACCAAGCCGTTCGAAGGCGACGAACTGGTGATCACCGTCAAGCGCGCGGCCGAACACGGTCGCGTGCTTCGGGAGAACAAACTGCTGCGTGCCGCGGCGGGGCTCAGCGAGAACTCACCCGCGATCGAGGGTGCGGACCGCGCGGGTGGACCGAGCCTGCAGGGCGTGTCGCGGCTGGTAGGCGATTCGGAGCCGATGCGCAAGCTGCGTGATCAGATCCGCGCGATTGCGGTTTCTCAGGGAACGATTCTGATCTCGGGCCCCTCGGGCTCGGGCAAGGAAGTTGTCGCTCGTGCGATTCACGAGATGTCGCCCCGCAAGAGCGGCGCATTCCTCGCTGTGAACTGCGCGGCACTTTCGGAAAGCCTGCTCGAAAGCGAACTCTTCGGCCATGAAAAGGGCTCGTTCACAGGGGCAGAAAAGCTTCGCAAGGGCCGGTTCGAACTTGCGGATGGCGGCACACTACTGCTCGACGAAGTCTCCGAGGTTTCGCCCCGGATTCAGGCCAAATTGCTGCGTGTGCTTCAGGAACGCAATTTCGAGCGCGTCGGAAGCAGTCTTTCGATCGGCGTCGATGTCCGCGTGATTGCGACGAGCAACCGGGACATGACGGCGGCGGTCGCGGCCGGTGAATTCCGCCAGGATTTGTTCTTCCGCCTCAACGTGCTGCCGGTTTACGTTCCGACGCTGTCGGAGCGTGTGGGCGATGTTGGCGCGCTGGCGAATCACTTCGTTTCGATGGTGTGCAAGCGCGAGGGACGTGCGATACTCAAGTTGAGCCCCGAAGCGGTTCGCCTGCTTCAGGGTTATAGCTGGCCGGGCAACGTGCGCGAACTTCAGAACATCTGCGAACGCGCCGTTGTGCTGCTGAGCCGCTGCGATTCGGATGAGCCGGTGACGGTCGGCCCCGAAGCGCTGCACTCGTGGCTGAATGCGACGCCGGTTCGCGCGACGCCTCTGACGAATCTCAATGGGCTGAACACGCCCAGCCTGAACGGGCATCCGGCCGCCTCGGCACAAGTCGAAGGCAAGCCGATCACATCGAGCGGGCTCTCTTCCGTTATTCGCACGCTTGAGGAACTCGAGCGCGAGGCGATCATTGAGGCCCTGCACAAGTTCAACGGCCATCGGCAGCGGACAGCGAGCGCCCTGGGTATCGGCGTGCGCACCCTTGGCCTGAAGCTCAAGAAGTGGAAAGAGTTGCGCCTGGTGGAAGCCTCGCTCTGAGCGGGGCACATTCGGCCGACCATTGAAACTTGGCGTGAAAGTTGCGGCGGGAGCCGGCAGTGCTGACTGACCTCACCAATTCGGGCGCAATTCCGACGTTGTCGGCCGCGCTGCGCTTTGCCAGCGAACGCCAGAAGCTGATCGCCCACAACATCGCCAACGTCGAGACGCCGAATTTCATTCAGCGAAACGTGTCCGTGTCCGAATTTCAGCGGGCGCTGACGGAGGCGGTGGACAATCGCCGCCGCCAGTCCGGTGGTGAATCGGGCGATCTGCATTTCGGAAACTCGACGTCAATCCGGGTGGACAGCGACGGAGGTGTCGAACTGCGGCCGGAGCGGGCGGTGCCGTCGTCCGAGGGCGGGGTTCTCTTCCACGACAAGAACAATCGCGACCTCGAGCGATTGATGCAGGATTCAGTCGAGAACGCGGCGTTTTATCGCATGAACATCGACCTGCTTCGAACCCGGTTTGATCTGATCAGATCCGCGATCGCGCAGCGACCTTGAGATTCCGTCACAGTTGCGTAAGCAACTGTCGGAAATGGAGTTGGCAATGTACGGCACACTGGATATTTCAACGAGCGGCATGACCGTCCAGCGGGCCCGCATGGCCGCGATCGCGGCCAACATCGCCAATCGCTCCACGATCCTCGACGAAAAGGGCAACGTCAGTCCCTATCGCGCCCGCAAAGTGATCTTTGCCCCCGGCGATCCGCAGGCGAGCACCCCTGAAGGACGCCAACTCGGCGTTCACGTCGCGGCGATCGAGCTCGACAAGGGTGAATTCAACTACCGGTGGGATCCGACCAATCCGTACGCGATTCAAAAGGGCGAGAAGCGCGGATACGTCCCCGAGCCCAACATCAATCCGGTCGTCGAGCAGTTGAACGCTATGGAAGCATCCCGCGCGTACGAAGCCAACGTGGTCGCTGCGGAAACCACCAAACAGATGATGGCGCAGGCACTTCGGCTGCTCGCGTAACAATCGCCGCTCCAATGGGGTGGTTCGGCGCGGCATTTGCGATACAGGTGTCGGCAGAACGACGGAGTCGTCGATAGCATGGATGCGTTGGTGGTGGGAAGGAGCCCGCCACAGCGAGCACAAGAGGCGAAGCGATGGCCGATCCGCTGGGTTTCATTTCAGGTTCGCAACCGATTCGTCCGGCCTCATTGCAGGGCGGTAGCCAGGCCACGGGCGCAACGGAAGGTGCGGGATCGTTCAAGGACGCCCTGATCGACAACATCAAGCGTGTCGACGAGATGCAGCAGCAGGCCAACCGCTCGATGGAAGACATCGCGACTGGCAAGCGCAATGACCTTGAAGGTGTCATTCTCGCGACGCAGCAGGCCGATTCGGCTTTCCGAATGCTGCAGGCCGTCCGCAATCGCGTGATGGAAGCCTACGACGAATTGAAGCAGACACGCGTCTGATCGCGTGATGCGCAGAATCAGCGCAGGGCTCGCGCACAATTGGTGCGCGGGGAGTGCGCCCGTTTTCAAGCACGGGTTGCCCGGCGGCCGAATGACTGGTCGCGAGTTGTCCATTCGGTTTCACCGGAGGATGTTCGCCACGGCGCAGGATGCGCCGTCGAGCTGGCAGGAGGCCCCGGGACGTGGATCAGCTTCGCAACACCCTGGCGACGATCCAGAAGTATCTCGGTCAGCTCACGCTCACGCACAAGTTGCTGGTCGCGCTAGTTACGGTGATCGCCGTGATGTCGCTGCTGCTGGTTTGGACCTGGTCGGCGAAGCAGGAATACACCGAGTTCATGCCTCGAGCGGCCGACGCCGAGCAGGCCAAGGCCACCGAATGGCTCAAGAACCACGATGTGACACCGCTGATCAAAGGCGGACATCCGTGGGTTCCGGCTGCCCAGCACCATGATCTTTTTTCGCGCTATGCAGAGTCGGGCAACCTGCCGCAGGACACCTCGATGCTCTTCCAGGGGATGCTTGAAAAGCAGACCTGGTACTCGACGCGCCAGCAGAACGATCAGACGTACAACCTGGCCTTGCAGAACGAACTTGCGAGCGTCATCTCGAAGTTCAACGGAATCGCCAAGGCGATGGTGATCATCGATGCGCCGGAGCGCCAGGGACTCGGCGCCGGTTCACGGCGGCCGACGGCGTCGGCGACCGTTTTCGCGACGGGCAAGGGCGGGCTCGATCAAGCGACGGTCGATGCGGTTGCAGGCTTGATCGCGAGCAGCAAGTCGGGACTGTCGATCGAAAACGTGCGGGTGATCGACGGCAATCTGCGGCGACAGCGCCGTGCGACCGCGATGGAAGATCTCACCGCTTCCACCTATCTCGAAGATGTGACCAAGTGGGAAAACTCGACGCGTGAAAAGCTCGTCGGCTTCCTGTCGTACATCCCCGAAGTGATGGTCGCCGTCACGGCGCAGATCGACAACTCGCGCCTTAATCGCACCCGCGAAGAGTTTCTTCCCAAGGACAGCGGCACGATCTCACTGATCAAGCGCGAACGGGGAAACTCGCAGACGCAGGGAGTCGCCGCACCGGGTGGCGAAGTTGGAATTCGCTCCAACGTTGGGATGGATGTGAATGCGGGTGGCGCAGCGGCCGCGGCGGGCACCAGCACGAAGGAAGAAGAGAGCGAGTTCCTGAACTTTCCGGGCCGGGTGATGGATGTGATCGTGGACAACAAAGGCCGGCCCTCGATGCTGGCGGTTTCGGTGAACGTGCCACGCGCCTTTGTCGCATCACAGATCCCGGCTGCAGCGAGCACCGCAGCGCCCGCCGCAACGACTGACGCCGCGAAAGGCCCGACCGACGAACAGGTGAACGCCAAGTTTGAGAAGGACATCCGTCCGAAGATCATCGAGAGCATCGTGCCGCACGTGAAGGCGATGATCGCGTCGGCAAATCCCGGACTCAGTGCAGAGGAATTGAACAAGCTGCTCACGGCGCAGGTCAGCGTTGCGATGATCCCGCTCGACATCGTCGCGATGTCGAGCGGCGGGGCTGGCGGCGGCACCAACGGTGGATCGGCCCCGGGCGGGGCGGGCGGTTCGAGCAGTTCTTCCGGCCTTCCGTTTGGCTTGAGCACCGCGATGATCGAGAACATGGCGCTGGGCGGCATGGCGCTGCTTGCGATGGGAATGATGGTGATCATGGTCCGCAGAGCCGGAAGCGGCGCCGCGATTCCTTCGCCTGAAGAGATCGTCGGCCTTCCTCCCGCGCTCGCCACCAAGAACGACCTGATCGGCGAGGCCGACGAGAGCGACGCTCCGATGATGGGCATCGAAGTCGACGACGCCGAAGTTCGCACCACCAAGATGCTGGATCAGGTCACCGACTGGGTGAAAGGCAGCCCCGATGGCGCCGCAAAGCTGTTGAATCGGTGGATCGCAACGGAGCCATGAGGAACGAGTGAAGAAGATGCCGCGCAAGCCGCACGAGAAATTACCGGACAGCATCGAAGACGTTGAAGGCGTCACGAAGGCTGCCGTGCTATTACTCGCGCTCGGACCGGATCAGGCTGCCTCCGTACTCAAGTCGATGGCGCCGGAGACAGTTGAAGAAGTCACGAGAGAACTCGCGAGCCTCGGGCGCGTTCCCAAGCGCCTCCAGAATCAGGTCATCGAAGAGTTTTACAACGTCTCGATCGCGAGCCAGTACGCAACCGAGGGCAATCTCGACTACGCCAAGAGCGTCTTGCAGAATTCGCTCGATCCCAAGACGGCCGAACGCGTGCTCGCACAGATCCAGACGCAGGTACAGAAGACCCCGTTCAGCTTCCTGCAACGCGCCGAGAGCGAGAACCTGCTGACGTTCATTCAGGATGAGCACCCGCAGACGATCGCGTTGATTGTCTGCCATCTTGCGCACCACAAAGCCGCGGAAATCCTCGGCGGCTTGCCCCTGCAGAAGCAGATCGAAGTCATCAAGCGCATCGCGAACATGGAGCAGACCAATCCGGAGGTCATTCGCGAAGTAGAGAAGGGCCTCGAAAGCCGTCTCGCCAACATGCTAGTGCAGAGCATGGAAAAGGCCGGGGGCGTGCCGACTGTGTCGGAAATCCTCAACCTCGCCGATCGCGCAACGGAAAAGGCCATTCTCGAAGGACTCGAAGCCGAAGACCCGGACCTTGTCGAACAGATCCGCCGCCTGATGTTCGTCTTTGAAGACATCAAGATGGTCAACGACAAGGGCATTCAGGCCGTGCTCAAGGAAGTGGAGAACGACGAGCTTGCGCTTGCACTCAAGACCGCGAGCCAGGACCTGCAGGACAAGATCTTCAAGAACATGTCCGAACGTGCCGCTCAGCTTGTTCGCGAAGACATTCAGTTCATGGGCCCGGTCAAAGTCAGCGATGTCGAAGCGGCGCAGCAGCGCATCGTCGATGTCGTGCGCCGCCTCGAGGAAGCGGGCGAAGTGGTTATTCAGGGCCGCGGCGGCGACGCGGAGTTGATCGTCTAACCCTCACCCCTTCAACCACCCCCCTTACTTCCCACTCATTTCATCCGCATCGGAGCCGGAACGGATTGATCCATGGCGCTCATTCGTCAGTCCGACAAATCGAGCCCGCTTACCGACGCGATCGTGTATCGCCTTGGTGATCTCGTGCGCGAGGGGACGGAGCTTCGCGAGCAGACGACGCGGCAGGTCGATTCCATGCTCACCCACGCTCGCGCGGAACGTGATCGCCTGATCGCAAACGGTCGCGAGGAAGGTCTCAAGCAAGGGCGCGAGCAGGGCCATCGCGAGGGATTCGCGAAGGGTGAAGAAGAAGGACGAACGCAGGCGATCGCGAAAGTATCGGCGCAGCTCGCAACGCTCATGGCGGGATGGAACAAGACGCTCGATGAATTCGAGAAGGGCCGCGACGCGCTGCTGCTCGAAGCGCGGACCGAAGTGCTCCGTCTCGCCGTCGAAATCGGACGTGCCGTCGTGAAACGCGAGATCGAATTCCGTCCCGAGGCGGTCATCGAGCAGATGGAAGCGGCGCTGCGGATGGTCATTCGTCCTTCGCGCGTAAGGCTAAGCGTGCACCCGGAAGATCGGCCAATGGTGGAGCGGGCGCTGCCGGGTATTCTCACGCGTTGCACCAACGCCACGCACGTGGAAGTTGAGGACGATGTTACCGGCGGGCGTGGATCGTGCGTCGTTCGCATGGCGGGAGGCGAAGTAGACGCGAGCATCGGCGTGCAGCTCGAGCGAATCGTGCAGGCGATCGTGCCCTCGACCCCGACGTCTGAAGCACTCAAGCCCGACACGAAGGCAGCCACCAAAACCGAACCCATGGCCGATGAGGGCGGGGCGTGAGCACGCTCTCGAGCGCCATTTCCACCGTTCATCGGACGCAGCCGCTGTTACTCAAAGGCAGCGTCACCGCGGTGCGCGGAATGTCGGTGTTCGTCGAAGACTTTCCCGTGCCGGTCGGGGCGATGGTCACGATCCACTCGAGTTCAAGCGTTCGCTGCGAACCAGTTCCCGGTGAAGTTGTCGGCTTCACCAAAGACCACGCGGTCATCATGCTGCTTGGCCAGACTGGCGGCATTCGCGCGGGCGACCGCGTGCATGCGGAACAATCTTCCCCCACTGTTGGCGTCAGCCGGTTCATGCTCGGCCGCGTGATCAATGGGCTGGCGCAGCCGATCGATGGCGGGCCGACCATTCGCGATGTTCATCCGGTTCCACTCAGCCCTGAGCCGGTTTCGGCGATGACGCGCAAGCGAATCAATCGCGCGCTCGCAACGGGTGTCCGCGCGATCGACGTCATGACGACGCTCGGGCGCGGGCAGCGTCTCGGAATTTTCGCCGGCCCCGGTGTCGGCAAGAGCACGCTGCTGGGCACGATCGCCAAACGCACCGCGGCGGACGTGAACGTGATCGCCCTGATCGGCGAGCGTGGACGCGAAGTGAAAGATTTCATTGAGCACGCGCTCGGACCCGAAGGCCTGAAGCGCAGCGTCGTGATCGTCGCGACGGGCGATGAATCTCCGCTGCTCCGCCTGCGCGCGGCGCGGCTCGCGTGCTCCGTCGCTGAATTCTTCCGCGATCTCGGCAAAGACGTCTTGCTGATGATGGATTCGATCACCCGCTTTGCGCATGCCCAGCGCCAGATCGGTCTCTCTGTCGGCGAACCACCAGCAACCAAGGGTTACACGCCAAGCGTTTTCTCTGCACTCGCGGGATTGCTCGAACGCGCGGGCACGCTGCAAACCGGCGGCTCAATAACCGGCCTGTACACGATCCTTGTCGAAGGCGACGACATGACCGAGCCGGTCTCCGATGCCGCCCGTGGCATCCTCGACGGGCATGTGATCCTCTCGCGCAAGCTGGCGCACAAGGCGCATTACCCCGCGATCGATGTGCTCGATTCGGTCAGCCGCGTCGCGGATGATGTGACGGAACCCGCGCACCAGGCCGCGCGTCGCCAGATTCTGCGGCTGATGGCGGTTTATCGCGAAGTCGAAGACCTCGTGCAGATCGGGGCATACGCCCGGGGTTCAAATCCCGACGCCGATGTCGCGATCGAGCTCCAGCCGGCGATCAACGAACTCCTCCGTCAAACCGCCGCGGACGCGCCGACGTTTGATCAGGCTCGCGCGGCACTTCTCAAACTCGCTGATCAGGCAACCGCTGTCGCGACCCGGCTCGCGCGATCTCGCACCCGCGCCGCATAAGGATGACCTTTGGCCAAGTTTCGATTCGAGCTCGAAGCGGTTCTCAAGCAGCGGCTCGCCATTGAGCGCCAGAAGCAACTCGCACTCGGCGAACTCGAGCGAATCCGTCTCAGTCTCGAAGAACGCCTTCGCGGATTTCAGGGTTCAATCCTCGCCGAAAAACAGGACCTGCGTGTCGCGCTGTCGCCCGGCGGATCGCTCGATGCGGGAGGCGTCCGACTGCAGGCGAATATGTCCCTGCACTTTGTCTCCAGAGCCCAGCAGACGGTGTATCACCTCGCGGTCGTTCATCGGAAGCTGGAAACAGCCCGGAAGGAACTTTTGGTGGCGGCGACCAGCCGCAAAGCGGTCGAAAAGCTCAAAGAGCGCCGATATGAAGCGTGGCTGGCGGCAGAGAGTCGCAAGGAAGCGGCGGCACTGGACGAAATCAGCGTCATGGGATTTGCAGCAAGGCAGGAGCAGGTGTGAAGCGTGTTTGGACGGTCATCTCGGTTCTCGCGGTCGCGAATTTACTCGCGCTGGGCGGGCTTGTCGGCTGGCTGAAAACCAGCGGACGCCTCGACCAAGACCGGATGATTCGACTGCGCGAGCTCTTTGGGCCCACGATCGCTCAGGACGAGACACGCAGGAAAGAATCTGACGCGAAAGTGGCGGAAGAAGCCCGAAAGGCCGTGGATGAAGCGAAAGCGATGCGTCCGCCGATCAATGCCGCGGATCGGCTTGAACTGAGCGCGCAGGGCGAAGAAGTTCGGCGCCAGCAGCTTGCGAGCCTGGAGAAGCAGGTCGATCTGCTCCGAGCCTCGCTCGCGCGCGATAGCGCCGAGGTCACCCGATCTCGCGAACAACTCACGCAGGATCAGACTGCTTTCGAGGCCATGCGCAAACGCGTGCTCGAGCAGGAAGGCTCGGCTCAATTTAAGAAAACACTCTCGACCCTTCAGGACCTCAAGGCTGATCAGGCCAAAAAGGCCCTGAAGGAAATGATCGTCATGAAGCCTGCCTCGACGGGCTCGGTTTCGACGATTCAGACCGGAATGGACCTGGTAGTGAGTTATTTGAACTCAATGGACAGCCGCTCACGAGTCAAAGTAGTGAACGAGTTCATCCAGGACGATCCGAAACTGGCAGCGGACTTGCTAGAACGACTCCGGACGCGCGGCCTTGCTTTCCGCGCTCCGGAGGTTTCTACCAAATGACCGCCAACGCCAACCTCGTTTCGGACCGCGCCACGACTCCAGCCAGCGCAATTCAGGCGCGAGCAAGTTCGCAAAGCGCAGCGATCGCGCTCTTGGGCGCAGGAACCTCCTCACTCAATGAGGGTGAGAGTTCGTTTGCAGATTCGCTTGCTTCAGAATCCAAGCGGCAGAATTCACCTCAGAGCCTCTTCAGTGACAAGGCCAATACGGTGCGTCCCAATTCGGCGGCCGAATTGCAGACCAGGAAGGACTCCCGGCGCAAAGACGACCCAGATCCGCGCCCGTCGGCACAGGCCACGGACGATCCCCGTCCGGATCCGATCGACCGCAAGCCGCGGTCGGCCATTCGTCAGGAGACACGATCGGACGACGCTTCCACGACGAACGCAAATCCTATCGACACGACCGCAGTGGCCGAGAACGTGCAATCGGCGAATCCGAGCACGCCCAACGTCAATCCTGCGGCAACTGAGCAGCAGGCGCAAGCTTCAAACACCGCTGCGCAGACCTCCGCCGAAGAGACAAAGACTCAAGCTGCGAGTTCGAAGGCGCAGAAGCCAACCGACCCACTGCGCTTGATTGTGCCTCAGCAGCAGGCTGCTTCGGAAGATGCGCCGATCACCGGCCAGACAGTTGTGAGCCAAGGCGTCGCGCAGAATGCGACAACTCCCCAAACTACGACAAAGCAGCCGACAACCCGCGCAAGCGAGAACTCGAGCAACAGCACCGGGACGACCACGCAGGTCAATTCGACCATGACGGTTGGTTCCGCAGTCGGGGTTCATAACGGCGCTGTGACCGCCGCGACCGCAAACGAAGGCACATCTGCGGTTGGCGGAATCACCGCTTCGACAGGCTCGGGCGGAGGGACGACTGGCGGCACACCGCTCGACCAGGTTTTGCCTCCGAAGATTGGCGGCGGGAAGGCAATCGAACATCCCGTCACGCTCAAGCTGAAGCTGGGCCCACCGACTTCGAGCAGCACGCCCCAGCTCACCGAAACTGAGATCACCGCAGCGGAAACGCAGATCGGTCGGGGTCTTACCGCCGCATTCCGTCAGAACACGCCGCAGGTCACGCTCTGGATGTCACCGGAGACACTGGGCAAAGTTCGCATTCAACTGACGTTTGATCAGGGCAACATCTCTGCGCGATTCGAAGCGACGAGTGATGCGACCAAGGACCTGCTCGCGCAGAACATGGGCGCACTGCGAGATGCGCTTCAGTCGCGAGGCCTGACGGCACAGCACATTGAAGTTGTCTCGATTCCGGACTGGTCCAACCAGAACGGCGCGCAGTCTGGGGGCAATCAAGGCAAGACTGCAGGCGATCCGACGCCGCAGCAGCCGTCGACAGGGGGAGGCTCGACAGCCGGCCAAGGTGACCAGGGGAGCCAGGGCGGGCATCCGCAGCAAAATCCGTCGCTGCACTCGAACGGCTGGGCCGCGTTGCCACAGGGAAATACGCCCCTGGCGAACGGCTCATCCGACGTGCAGGTCGCGATGGCGATCGATTCAAGGCTCATGACACTCAAGGCGCACCTCGAACTTGATGCGGTGGCCTAACGGCACGGCAATTGCGAATCCCGATCGGAGCACCCCCTATGACGACCACTTCAAATGTTCTCGATGCCACCGCGAACACCGCCTCGACCAAGCCGACTGGCTTCAGCGCGTTGTCGAGCGAGCAGTTCACCAAGATCATCCTGACCGAACTCGGTAACCAGGATCCACTCTCGCCCAGCGATACCAACGCGCTGCTGCAGCAGCTCTCATCGATCCGCAATATTCAGTCGAGCATGGATCTTTCGGAGAAGCTCGGTTCGCTGGTCTCGGACAATCAGTTTTCCTCCGCGTCAAACATGATCGGCAAGATTGTCGGAGGCGTTTCGACCGACAACACGCGTTCGATGGGCAAAGTTTCTTCGATCTCGAAGACCGATGACGGCGTGTTCTTGAACCTCAATACCGGCAAGAGCATCAAGCTGGACAACATGGATGGAGTCATCGATCCGGCTTCACTCACGGATGATGAGAAGGCACTTCTGGGGCTGACCTGATGGGCACGAACGACTTACTCAGAACGCTTTCGTCGACGATTCTCCCGCCGGGAGTCGAGCGGCGCTCCGGTCAGACTGCGCAGAGCCCTGTGCAGGGGCAGAGCTTTGCCGAGTTGCTCGCGGGAACTGCGAGCGGCAAGCTCGCAAGTGGCCGAGGCGTCAACGTCCTTGCCGATTCGGGCGTGAATCTCAGCAGCGATCAGCTTGCGCGCGTCGGCAACGCCATGGATCAGGCAGAAGCCGCGGGAGCGCAGCACGCGCTCGTGATGATCGACGGCATGGCTCTCAAGGTGGATGTGGGTGTTCGTCAGGTCGTCGCGCAGGTTGACCCCAACAAAAACGCCGTGATGTCCGGGATCGACACGGTGATTCAGGCCGGTGACCACACGGCGTCCGCGCAGAAATTGACCATGCCGAGCGCGGGTTTCCACCCAAGCCTGGCGAAGATCCTCGGTGGCGATTCCGAGGCAGCGGCCTAACGGTTGGTCCGCCGATTGCGTCCTGTCTGAGCAGTTGGAATGTTGACGCGAACGGAGTTCGCGTCCGGAACCTGGCTCGACCGGATTCGCTGCGCGGAGGCGCCGCGGCCCGCCAGAGGAAGCAATCATGGCCTCTACCACCGCACTCTTCACGGGCCTCTCCGGCCTGAACGCCAACGCCCGCCTGATCGACGTGATCGGCAACAACATCTCGAACGTCAATACGACGGCGTACAAGTCAAACCGAGTGATGTTCGGCTCGATGTTCAATCGCACTTTCAGCATCGGCAGCGCGCCCGGTGTGAACTCGGGCGGCACGAACCCCGGACAGATCGGCCTGGGCGTGCAGGCATCTGGTACGCAGCGGAACTTCGGTAACGGCGCGATCAACGCGACCGGTGACTCTCGCGACCTGGCGATCGAGGGCGATGGTTTCTTTGTCGTGCAGGGTGCAGGTGGTGAACAGGTTTATACCCGGGCCGGATCTTTCCGCCCGAACAGCAGCAACCAGCTCGTCACGCTCACCGGCGAACGGCTGATGGGCTACGGCGTTGATGCGAAATTCAATCTGGACAAGTCGGCGATCAATCCCGTCTCAATCCCGCTTGGATCGCTGACAATCGCCGAGCCCACCACGGTCGCGACGCTTCAGGGAAATTTGAACAAGAACGGAGCGCTCCCGACGCACGGCGCTTCGGTAACGTTGCAGGGATCAGCGAGCGCCGGACTCGGCGTGATCACCGGCGCGAGCCCCGCACCAACCGGAACGGATCTCGTCGAAACATCAACACGCCTCGTTGATCTCGATGACCCGGCGATCGCAGGGACAACCACTGCACTCTTCGCGCCCGGACAAACCATCCGCATCACAGGCGCGCAGAAGGGCCTCACATCAGTCAATGCCAAGAACCTGCCCGATTCAACGCTCGCGATCACCAGCTCGACGACCTTGCAGGACCTGATGGACTTCGTACAGAACGCATACGGCATCATCCCCGGACAAACCAATCCGGACGGCGCAACAACCGGCGTCACGCTCAATCCCGCGACCGGCGCGATCTCGATCGTCGGTAACACCGGCACGATGAACGACATCACGCTGAACCCCAGCAACATGCAGTTGCTTGATTCCAGCGGCAACCAGGTGAAGTCGAGCCTGTTCAACACGACCAAGGCCGCGGCCGCCGATGGCGAGAGCGTTCGGACGAGCTTCGTCGCCTACGACTCGCTCGGAACCCCGGTGAACATCAACGTCGGATTCGCGCTCGAATCAACACCCGGCGGCACCGGCTCAAACTGGCGCTACTACGCCGAAGCGGGCAACGCGTACAACGGAACAATTAACCTTGGAAGCGGCGTGGTCAGCTTCGGCACCTCGGGCGCGCTGCTCACGACCACACCGCTTTCGGTCTCGGTCGATCGCTCCGGCACCGGCGCAATCACTCCGCTCAATTTCAGCATTCAACTCACGAGCGGCTCGGGCGGCGTAACCGCGTTCGCGAACACCAGCGGCAATTCTTCGCTGCAGGCGCAACAAGTCGACGGCGCCGCGATCGGCACGCTCCAGAGTTTCGGCGTGGGCGACGACGGAGTCATCACCGGCGCCTTCACCAACGGCCTCTCGCGCACGCTCGGTCAGGTCGTGCTCGCCAAGTTCTCCAACCCAGAGGGCCTCGTCGATCTTGGCAACAACCTCTATCGCGTCGGTCCCAACAGCG
This sequence comes from Phycisphaerales bacterium, assembly GCA_050730655.1. Lineage (GTDB taxonomy): Bacteria > Planctomycetota > Phycisphaerae > Phycisphaerales > UBA1924 > JAFEBO01. Next base: position 71,152 of record JBOHNL010000012.1, on the reverse strand, counting down.
GCACCGCGGGCATCACGTCGCCCCTCGACCTTGGGACCGGCAAAATCGTCGGTGGAGCCCTCGAACTTTCCAACGTCGACCTCGGTTCCGAGTTCCTTGGGCTGATTCTGGCCCAAACGGGCTACTCCGCCTCCACACGTGTCATTCGAACCACCGATGACCTCTTTCAGCAGCTCCTCTCGCTCGGGCGCTGAGTTGAGTTTCAGCAATTTGCCGAGAGCTACATGAGTCACACCTTCGCATCCCTTGTCGTCGCTCAATCGCAAGCGGTTTCGCTCTCAGATTCGGCGCTTTGGGTGCTCGCTTCGTGTGTTGGCGTGTCGCTCGCAGCGATCGCTCTCGTCAGGCTGTTAAAGCTCGAAACGATCGCTCGACTGATGCTGGCGCCGCATCCTTCTCGCACCCAAATCGTGGATCTTCTCGAAAAGCTCGCTGCCCTCGCGGGTGCACGTGACTCGCGCGGCATCCGTCGCGCGGGCGACCAGAGTTCCTGGCGCATGTTTCGCCGCGGCGCCGATCTGCTCGCGGATGGCGCTCAACCCGCGGAAATTGCACACAAGCTTGAACATATCGCTGAGGTTCTCGCCGCACGGCGCGTGCGCGTTCTGCGCAGAATCGCATCGTTTTCGCTCGGAGTCGTTATCTTTCCGCTCGGCGTCCTGATCATGCATCTGTTCAGCGTGCTGGGCGCCTCAACTCTGACGAACAGTTGGATCGCGGGAGCCGCGTTTGTGGTCACATTGTCGTTGCTGGTGATTTCGTCGATCGCTCGCTGGATGTGCGAGCGCGCCGAAGACGGCCTCGCCATGCGGACGATCGAGCTCGAAGCTCTGATTTTCGGCCTCTCAGCAATCTGCGGCGGCGCTGGCCCCGAAGAAGTCGGCTCGATGACGAGGCTCGTGCTCGGTCTGGCACCGGCACATTCCGCGCTCCGTCGGGCCGCATGAGCAGTCCGAGAACGTTCCACACTCCGGTTGTCGGGACAAGAAGGCGTCGCCGTCCCTCTCGAACGCCTGTACGGCTTGAGTTTGACCCCGGTCACGTCGAAATGACCCCTGATCGAAGCCCGACGGACCGGGCGGGGAGGGTGTCATGGCCGACGAGAAAGACGCAAAGCCGGCGGACGCGAAACCGGCTGCCAAGGGCGGACTGCCGATCAAGACCATCGGGATCGTCGCCGTACTCATGATCGCGGAAGCGGCCGGAGTCTTCTTCGTCGTCGGCTCGACGATGCGCAAACCGACCGAATCGAAAGCCGGCGAACTCCACGGCCAGGACGAAGCGAAACTCGACGCCCTTGTCGAGCTGCCCCTGGTTGAGGACAAATTCCAGAACATGACCGGCGGCCAGGCCTGGATCTGGGATGCCGCGGTATTTGTGAAGGTGAAGAAGCGCGACGAGGAAAAAGTGACCGAAGTGCTTCAGGCCCGCGCCGCCGAGATCAAAGAGGGCATCGCCTATATCTTCCGCCGCGCCCAGCACAGCCAGTTGAAAGAGCCCGGTCTTGAGACGATGAACCGCGAAATCAGCGCGTACATCAACGAGATTGTGGAGAAGACCCCTGAAGGCGCCAGCCGCATCGATCGGGTCTTGATTCCCAAGTGCCGCGGCTTCCCCGCGGGTTGAACTTCGGTCTCGCCACTCGGATAACCCGAAACCAAGGAAGCGTACTCTGGTATGAACCGTCGACCACGGCTCAACCAGGGAGGACGCGTCTTGATGTCAAAGGTGTATGCCGCGGCGGCGCGATCGAAAATCGTCCTCTTCGCGCTCCCACTGCTCGCTGCTTCGTGCGCCTCCAAGCCCAAGCAGCCCGAATTGAGCGAGCAGCAGCGCGCCGCGCAGGTTGAGTCGTTCGACCTTGTGTACTCGAAAATCAAAGAACGCCACTTCGATCCGGCCAAGGTCGGCTCGGAATGGGACGCGAAGCACGCCGAACTCCGTCCCAAGGTGGAACACGCGAAAACCGAAGACGAAGCTCGCGGCGCTTCCAAGGACCTCATCGCGTCTCTCCACCAATCGCACTTTGGAATCATCCCCGCCGAGGCCTACGAAGACATCAGTCCGGATCGCGCCTCCTCCTCGCGCTCGGATCTCGACCATTCCGGCGAACCCGGCTTTGAGCTTCGCGCGATCGAAGGGCAGGCCGTCGTCACACGCGTCGCGCCCGGTTCCGGCGCGGCACGCGCAGGCGTGAGGCCCGGAATGGCGCTGCGATTCGTCAACGGAAAGCCGGTCGCGCCGATTCTGGCAAGGCTTCAAAAGGCGCACGGTGAGACCCGCGAAGGCGGCTTGATGATCTCCGTCGCGCTGAGATCGCTCGTGCGAGGCCCCGAAGGTTCCACGTCGAAGTTTGATTTTCTCGGAGCCGACGACGTGCCGCAAACGATTCGCATCGTGCTGCAGCCTCCGCCAGGCTCGCCCGTCGAATTCGGAAACCTGCCGACCATGTATCTTGAAATTGACCGCAAGCCGCGCGCGTCCGGAATCGGCTACATGTGGTTTTCCGTCTGGTTCGATCCGCCCAAACTCATGGGCGAAATCCAGTCGGCAGTCAAAGACTGTTCCGACTGCAAAGGTTTCATCATCGATCTGCGAGGCAACATCGGCGGCATCGGCGCGCTCGCGATGGGATTTGGAAGCTGGTTTGTGGACAAGCCAAACCAGAAGCTCGGCACACTCATCACCCGCGAATCGCGCTTGAATTTCGTCCTCAATCCGCGACCCGCGCCGTTCACGGGTCCTCTCGCAATCCTGGTCGATGAAATGTCGGCCTCCACGTCCGAGATTTTCGCCGGCGGCATGCAGGACATCGGAAGAGCCCGAGTCTTCGGGACGCCAACCCCCGGTGCCGCCCTCCCCTCCACCGTCGAAGTCCTCCCGAGCGGCGATCGCCTCCAATTCGCGTTTGCGAACTACATCAGCGCCAAGGGCGAGCCCCTTGAAGCCCAGGGCGTGCACATCGATGAACAGGTCACAATTACACGAGCCGCGCTCCTCGCAGGCTCCGATCCCGTGCTCGACGCCGCGATTTCGTGGATCCGTTCACAAACCAAGTGACCCGGCCCGACGTATCCGCCAAAGATCAACCGTTCGATCGTCTGCCCATCACCGCCTCAAGCCAGGAATGCCGTCATGCTTCGAACTGCTTTCAACGCTGCACTTCTGTCCTCTCTTTTGAGTATGTCGCCATGTCTGGCCGGCGACCCCGCCCCCTCCACGCCCCCTCCCACTCCTGCGCCGTCTGAAGCGCCCGCCCCGGCGATAACCGCCAAGCCCGCGGCAAATCTTCCCGAGGCCAAAGCGCTCATGGAGAAGTACCTCGCCGCGATCGGCGGAATCGACCGGCTCAAGCAGGTCAAGTCGCGCCAGGTCGCACTCAACATGGAAATGCCCGCGGTCGGCCTCAAGGGCCAGATGAAGATCTATCAGATGCCGCCCGCGATGGCGTACGCAGAGACTGAGATCGCGCAGATCGGCAAGATCCTCCAGGGTTCTGACGGAGAGACTGTCTGGGAATCCAACGTCATGATGGGCACTCGAATCCTCACCGGCGCCGAGCGTGCGGGCTTCCTCCGCGGCATGCGGTTCAACGCCGACTATGACTACCAGGATCTCTTCAAGTCGATGACGACAACCGGTGTTGCCGAAGTCGCGAAGAGCCCGGTCTACGTCGTCGAACTCATCGGTGTCGACGGCTCGAAAGAAACTCGACTCTTCGATCAGGAATCCGGGCTGCTCGTGGGCATGCGGTCCACGACGATGTCGCAGATGGGCGAGCTCACCAGCGAGACCACCTTCTCCGACTATCGCGAAGTGAGCGGAATCAAAATGCCATTCAAGATGGTCGTGAAGGCCATGCAAAACGAAATGATCACCACCGTCGAGAAGGCCGAGCTCGATGTTCCGATTCCCGCCGAGCGCTTCAATCTGCCCGACGACGTGAAAGCGCTCCTCGCAAAGCAAAACGCCCACCCCGCCCCCGATGCGCCGGCCACGACCCCAACCACTCCTCCCGCAGAGAAGAAGTGAGCCAGGTTCGTAACCTCGAAACACGACCCGATTGACCCGCGCCCCTTCCAATCCCCACGCAACGACCGAGGTCCCGCAAGCTGCGGCCCTTCCGGATGAATCCGCGCTCCTGGCTCGCCTCAAATCCGGCGACGCGAGCGCGTACGAGCAGGTGGTGCGCGAGATGGGTGGCCGGATGTTGGCGGTCGCCCGCCGAATCCTCGTCGATGAGAATGAGGCGCAGGACGCCGTTCAGGACGCGTTCGTATCGGCCTTTCGCAACATCGAAAAATTCGAGGGAAACTCACAGATCGCGACGTGGCTCCACCGAATTACGGTGAATGCCTGCCTGATGCGTCTGCGGAAAAAGCGTCGACAGGACGAGGTTTCGCTCGATTCGCTGCTCCCCTCGTTCGGTGCCGATGGAAATCCGGCCCATCAGGCCGGAACCTGGCGCCGATCGGTGACCGGCGACGAGCTGGCCGAGACCCGCGAGAGCATCCGCCTCGCCATCGCAAAACTTCCCGAGCATTACCGCATCGTCCTGGTTCTCCGCGACATCGAAGGGATGGATACCGCCCAAACCGCCGAGTTGCTCGAAACGACCGAGGCGGCAGTCAAAATTCGGTTGCACCGAGCCCGTCAGGCTCTGCGTGAATTGCTCGACAACACGTTTCGGGACGGTTTGAACTAGCAGGAGGTTCCCTTGGGCGCCGGCGTGCCGCGAGAATTTGGAGAACTTGTCGCGAGGCTCGAAGCGGGCGGAGCAATCAACTGCCGTGATTGCAGCGATTTCCTGATGGCCTACCTCGACAACGAACTCGACCAAGGCGTTCGTGAGCGTTTTGAGCAGCACCTCGGTAAGTGCTGCTCCTGTCGCAACTACGTCGCTACTTACAGCCAGACCGTCAAGCTCGCGCAGGAAGCCTGCTGTCCCAAGTCCAACCCCCACCTTGGCAAATGTCCGGCTGAATTGGTTGCCGCGATCCTGGCTTCACTAGGTCGCCCCCCTTCTCAGGCTTGACAGCCCCGCCGGCCCGCTTCCGCCCGTCTCCCCTTTAGATTGTGCTTATCAGGACGGTTGCGACTTAAAATCGCTAGCCGCAGGCCCGCTCAGGCCGATTCAAGCATGGTCGAGTTGCCGGGTGGACGGATGCAGTTTAATGCCGCGACTGAAATCTCCGGGCGCCAGTGCGAAGCGCTGGCGGGCACTGCGTCGCTCTCGACGCTGATTGCCACATTGGCCGCGGCAACCGGCGCACCAATCGCCGGAATCTCACTCAAGCATGGCGACCAGATCTGGTCTGGCCCGGTCAAGGGCTGGTCGGGCGGGTGGCGTGCCGCGGCACAGTCGCTCTGCGCTGGCGTGATTGGCCGCTCCGATCCGCTTTGCGAACCTTCGATCTTGACGAACAAGCGCTACGCAGACCAGCGCCTGGCGAACGAGGCCGGTGCGCGAAGCTATCTTGGCGTGCCCATTTCCATCGATCAATTCGGCCCGGCCTGCGTGTTCGTCGCAGATCTTCATCAGCGCAACTGGACAATGTCGGAGATTGCGTCGGTCGAACGCATCGCCGCGCTCATTCCGGCGCTGATCAAACGCGAATCCGAAGCCATTCTCGCGGAGCCCGATGCACATCTGCTCGAAGCCCGAGAGTTTCTCGAATGCACCTCACGACTCGCGAAGGTGGGCAGCTGGGCGCTCGATGCGGTCACGGGGCGCGTGCGCTGGTCGAGTGAAGTGAAGCGGATTCATGAAGTAGCGCCGGACTTTGAGCCGACCGGCGTATCGAACGCCGCCGGTTTCTACCCCGGTGAAGCGGGCGTTCGCATCCGCGCCCTCATCGAACGCGCGCTTCAGCACGGGGAGGGATACGAAGCCGAACTGCCATTCATCACCGCCAAAGGTCGCCAGATTTGGGTGCGCACCATCGGCAATTGTGTGATGGAAAATGGCCGCTGCGTCGGACTGCGGGGTGTCTTCCAGGACATTACCGCCCGCAAATTGAGCGAGGACCGGTATCGGCTGCTCGCAGAATCGACCGACGATCTGGTCACCCTCACCGACCCGGACGGGGTCGCGCTCTATATCAGCCCCTCGGTCGAACGCAAACTGGGCTGGGACGCAAACGAGCTCACGAAAGGGCCATGGAAGGGTCGCGTCCATCCCGATGACTTTGAACGCGTCGAACGTATGCGGCACGAAGCGCTGAGCGGACGCCACGCTCGAATGCGCTATCGCGCCAGGACCAAAGACGGCAAGCTGCTGTGGCTCGATGTCCGCACCTCTCCGGTTCTGAACTCACACGGTGCTCTTGAGCACATCGTGTGGACCAGCCGCGATGCTACGTCGCAGGTCTTTGTCGAAGATTGGCAGCGTGAACGCATCGGCATCCTCGAGATGATGCTCACTGGTGCAACGCTTCCGCAGACGTTCGACCGCCTGGCGCTCTCGATTGAAGCATTGTGCTCCGGCGTTCGTGCGTCGATTCTTACGACGGAACAGCGCGACGGCAGGATTGTGCTCCGCGATGCTTCCGGCCCTTCGCTCCCGCCCGAATACCGCGCGCAGGTGAACGGATTGCCCACCGGCTCCAACATCGGCAGCTGCGGCGTCGCCGTGCACGAACGCCGTCGCGTGATTTCCGTCGATCTCTTCACCGATCCGAACTGGGAGCCGCCCCGCGAAATCGTCCGCGCGCTCAACCTCCGTTCATGCTGGTCAGAACCGTTCTTCGCTTCCGACGGGACCGTGCTCGGGACCTTTGCAATTTACGGGGACAAACCCGGCGCGCCCGACGAGAGCGAAATCCATCTGATCACCGAAGCCGCGAAATTGTGCGCTATCGCGATCGAACGTCGCAATTCAGACGAGGCCGTTCGCTCCGCACTTTCCGATCTCGCCGCGACACGCGATGCGCTCGAGGCCCACGGGCGGGAACTCGGCCGCCGCAACGACGAACTCGCCACCGCGATCGGCGACTCCGAAAAACTCCGCCGCCAGGCCGAACTCGATGCGATCGTCGCTCAGGAGCTCCGCAAGCGCGCCGACGAGGCGAACCGCGCCAAGTCTGATTTCCTTGCGAATATGAGCCACGAGATCCGCACTCCCATGACCTCGATCCTGGGTTTCGCGGATCTGCTGACTGACGCGCGAGGCGGCCAGGAAAACAGCGCCGAGTTCGTCCGCGCCATCCACCGAAACGCCGAGCACCTGCTCACCGTCATCAACGACATTCTCGATATCACCAAGATCGAGGCCGGGCGCGTCTCGATCGAACGGATCGAGTGCTCTCCCGCCACCATCATCCACGATGTCGCGAGCCTGATGACCGGCCGGGCAGCCGAGAAAGGCATCGGCCTCGAGTTCTCCTTTGCCGATTCCGTGCCCGCAACACTCGTCACCGATCCGACGCGCCTCCGTCAGATCACAATCAACCTCGTCGGCAACGCGATCAAATTCACCGAGAAGGGACGCGTCCGCGTTCTGCTCGAGTACGAGCCCGACGCGATGCTCCGGCCTCTGGGCGTGCTTGTCGTCAAAGTGCAGGACACCGGCATTGGTCTTTCGAATCAGCAGCTCGCAGGCCTCTTCGAAGCGTTCTCCCAGGCCGATCCGTCCACGGCGCGCAAATTCGGAGGCTCGGGTCTTGGGCTTGCCATCAGCCGCCGCCTCGCCCGGCTTCTTGGGGGCGACATCTCGGCGACTTCTAAACCCGGCGAAGGTTCAGAATTTGTCGTTCGCCTGAACTGCCGCCTTGCCGAGGGCTCTGCCTCGGAAATCGAGAACGTTGCATCACCCGCAGCGCTGTCGCCCCAGAAAATCCGGGGCCGAATCCTCCTCGCCGAAGATGGTCCCGACAACCAGCGCCTGATCGTCCACCTGCTCAAGCAGGCCGGCGCCGAAGTCGTCTCCGTGACCAACGGCAATCTCGCGATCGAGCAGTGCTTCGAGCAGCTCCGCGCCAGTACTCCGTTTGATCTGATCCTCATGGACATGCAGATGCCCGTCAAGGACGGTTACGAAACCACACGCGAGATCCGCGCCGCGGGCTACACGCGTCCGATCGTCGCGCTCACGGCCAATGTTCTCACCGAGCAGCGCCGGCGTGCGATCGAGAGCGGCTGCGACGACATGATCGAGAAGCCGATCGAACGTCAGAGGTTTCTCAGTGTGTGCCGCGAATGGATCAATGCGGGCGCGGAAAAATTCCGCGCCGCTTCGTAGTCGCTCACCGTCCGCAATCGACTTCAAACGCGCGCGAAGCGCTGCCACCCGGGCCGACACGAAAGGTCAGGCGCCGGCCACATTTGGGACATCGCGCGTCATATGCGTCGCCCGCCCGGTTTCGATACACGCGCACGTATGTCGGGCCGCATCGAAAGAGCACCTGCAGAAACGGGCGAGGCGCGGCACGTTCTGCCGCTCCGTTCGCTTCGTTGATGTCGAGTGAGCCCGATTCCACGGGTCAAATATCGGCAAAGGCCGGGCCCAAATCCGCCGGGATTTCGCCAATCCAAACACAACGCGAACAAACGGCCCGGCGACTTGATATCCCGCCCGTGCCGATGTATAGTGGTCAATAACTTTTGCCCGGCAACGTCACAACCGCTCGCGCGATTCACGAGCGAACTCCGCCCCGGACGAATAGTCTTGTTCGGAAGGTCTCTTTCCGCATTTCATGTCGCTCGCAATTTCACCCAGCTCGCTCACGATTCTGCCCGACCCGCCGGCTCCCCCGACGGGTATTGGGCTGATTGCAGGCTCCGGACTGCTTCCGGTGAAGATTGCGCAAGGACTTCGCGCCCAAGGGCATCGCGTTCACGGCCTTGGCCTCTCAAGCCAGTACGACCCGCAGCTCCCCCGCCTGTGCGAGACCTTCGCTGAGGTGGGCGTGCTTCGCCTGGGCAGTTGGGGACGCATCCTGAGGGATTGGGGCGTGCGTCACGCGATCATGGTCGGCCGGGTTGACAAGGCCAAGCTGATGCACGATCCGTGGAGGCTTGTGCGCAATATGCCAGACGCCCGCACCCTGCGGCTCTGGTTCCAGAAGCTCCGCCACGACAAGCGCTCGCACATGGTCCTCCGTGGAGTGGCGGAAGAACTCCACCGCTTCGGCGTCTCGCTTCTCGATTCGACCATGCCGATTCCGGACGAACTCGCTCACATTGGCGTGCTCACCCGTACTCAACCGACCGCCGAGCAGCGGGCAGACATCGATTTCGTCTGGCCGATGATGTCCGAGCTTCTCCGCTTCGACATTGGACAGTCGGTCGCAATCCGCGAACGCGACGTGATCGCCGTCGAAGCCGTCGAAGGCACCGACCGCATGATCGAGCGTGTCGCACGCCTCTGCCGCGCCCGAGGCTGGACGCTCTGTAAGGGCGCCCGCGCCGGACACGACCGCCGCAGCGACGTCCCAACCATCGGCGCCACCACCATCGAAAAGATGGCCGCGGCGGGCGCCGGCTGCCTCGCGCTCGCCGCGGGCGATGTGATCATGCTCGAGAAGGAGCGCGTGATTGACCTTGCCGACGAACTCGGCATCTCGATCGTCGGCGTTCCCACGATCATCTGATTCCCGCTTCCGCCAACCAACAATTGAGCGTGGATCCTGATTGTCCCTATGTCAGTCGAGGTGGACTCAAGCTCGCTCATGCGCTGCGCGAATTTGCCGTTGACCCAACCGGCTTGCGATGCGCCGACTTCGGCTGCTCGACGGGCGGCTTCACCGATTGCCTCCTTCAGCACGGAGCGAAATTGGTCGTCTCGATCGACACCGGGTACGGGCAGCTCGCCTGGAAACTTCGCAAGGATCCGCGCGTGATCGTGAAAGAGCGATCGAATGCGCTGCATTTGCCGCCGCCTGCAACTCCCGAGATCGATCTCATCGTGGTTGATCTTGGTTGGACGAAGCAGAAGTTATTGATCCCGGTCGCATTGAAATGGCTGGTGCCCGCCGGGCGCATCATCACGCTCATCAAGCCTCACTACGAGCAGGAAGGCCCACGGCGGGATTCGGTTGTGCTCGAAAAATCCGAAGCCTTCGCGATCGTCGAACGCGTTGCACGCGAGATCCCGGCAATGGGCGCCAGCGTGCTCGCGATTACAGAATCCCCCGTGCTCGGCGGGGCAAAGAGCGGCTCAAAATCAAAGGGAACGGGCAATACCGAATGGCTCGCCCTGCTTACACCGACGCAGCCGGGGACTTCCACCCCTCCACTTCGTCCGCCGGGTTGAGCTCTTTCCAGAGCCTCTCCAGCAGCGCGGGCAGATTCGTTCTTGCAGCGCCCGAAATCGCGATCACGTCGCGATCCATCCGCAGCTCAAGCTCGCGGCAGAATTTCTTGATCGTCTTCTCCCGCTCCGCCTTGTCCGGAATGAGATCGATCTTGTTCAGCACGACCAACTCGCGTTTGTCGTACAGCGATTGCGAATGCTGGCGAAGTTCTTCGCGGATCATGCGGTAGTTTTCAACCGGATCCGAACCATCCATCGGCTGGATTTCGATCAGGTGAACCAGCACGCGTGTGCGCTCGACGTGCCGCAGGAACTCGAGCCCAAGGCCCGCGCCCTGCGCCGCGCCTTCGATCAATCCCGGAATATCCGCGAGAACGATCCGCCGCTGCGAATCGACTTCCGCGATTCCAAGCTGCGGGCTCAACGTCGTAAACGGGTAGTTTGCAATCTTCGGGTTTGCACGCGTCAGCGCCGCCAGCAGCGTCGACTTGCCCGCGTTCGGCTTACCGAGCAATCCCACATCCGCGATCAGTTTCAATTCCAAACGAAGGTTGAGCAATTCGCCTTTTTCGCCCGGCGTCGCTTCACGGGGGGTCTGATAGGTCGAGCTCTTGAAATGCTCGTTGCCAAAGCCGCCTTTGCCACCCTTGGCAACCGTAAAGCTCTCGCCCTTCTGCATGTCGTGGATCAGATCGCCCGTGTCGTTATTGAACACCAGCGTTCCCGGGGGAACGCGCAGGATCAGGTCCTTGCCGTCGCCACCGTGCATCTGTTTGGCAGCGCCGTTTTGCCCCGGCTCCGCCTCGTACCGATGCTCAAATCGGAAGTCGTAGAGCGTCGACATCCCGTCTTCACAGACAAAGGTGACCGAGCCACCCGTGCCGGCGTCGCCGCCACTCGGGCCACCTTTGGGAATGAACTTTTCGCGGCGGAACGAGATATGCCCGTTGCCCCCATCGCCAGCCTTGACAGTAATTAATGCGGTATCGACGAACACGGGCGAACAGTAAGAGCCCGCGCCGCTCGAACCAAATCCGATTCGAAAAGGATTAGGGCTTCAGATTTAGGCCGCCCGCAGGTATCGCCCGGATCCAAGCGATTTCAGCAACCGCTCGCGATCGCCCAGCCGCGCGAAATTCGTGATGACAAGCGCCATGCGCACCGGGCCGGGCTCGCTGCCGTCTACCCAGACCACATTGCCGAACACGATCACGCTCCGCTCGTTGCCCGATTCAGCGTCGATCGGCCCCTGGCCCACCGGCAGCGTGATCTGCATCGTGACGCGCGAACCAGTCGGCACGGCTTCATCGAGTTCAAAACGGATTCCGCCCTCCGAGACGTCGTACGCGTGCCCTTCAAAGGGGCGCCCATCACCATCAATCTGTCTCACACACACCGGCGTATACATGGGCTGAAGCGAGAATCGTTCAAACTGACGACGGTTGATGGCGTTCATGACTCAACTCCTGCCCCGGCTGGGCGCGGGCCCGGCGCATCCGGGCTCTCCGCATCTTCCGATCTGCTTATCGCCCGTCTTTGGTACAACCTTGACGCCGAGAACCAATTCGGCAGGTCTCATAAGCAAACTCAAAACTCCCCGGGCGTATGCTGCGAAGAGGTCACAAGCCCAACGAGAGTTCTGTGAGTTCCATTCTGGCAAATTCCGGCTCAAATCTGGCGGTACTCCAAGTTCCCCACTGCGAAACGTGCGGGTACGACCTCGCCTCCGTTCTCGAGAGTTCAGGCCCGGCCGCGGCATGCCCAGAATGCGGCACACCCTGTTGGAGAAGTGGACCGGCTCTGCGCCCCGGGACTCCGTGGCAACAGCGCATCGGTTTGACTTCGTTCGCACTCACGCTTTGGCTTGCAATCGCAAAGCCCGCGGCACTCTTTCGCGTGATGGAGGCGAGTGGACGCCGCGCGTGGTCGCTCCTGATTCTCCAAACCGCGGTTGCAGCGGTCGCGTTCCTTTCGCCGTGGAGCGGCGTGTTCGTGTCCGACCCGGTTCGCCAGTTCCGCTTCGCGCGTTCGTTCTCGCGCATGTTTCAGATCGTCGGCGCGGTCGTCGCGCAGATTGCGATCCTGACGATGTTCTTGTGCGTCGCGAGCCTGCTGCTCGGTCTTGTGATTCATGCGTACGGCCGCTCGCGTGGCTGGAAATTGCCGCGGAGCACCATTCGCTCGATCGTCGCACACGCCGCGATCGGGTGGACCGTGATCGCCGGCGTCGTCTGGTCGCTGCTCACAGCATGGTTCATCGCGACGCTCATCATCTCTTCGTCCGGAAGTCCGAGTGCGAGCCGCGCGCTGGGCGATGCGTCGGGATGGCTCGCGACAGCAGGCGGCCGATACGGTCTGATGAAACTGCCGATCATCGTGTTCGGCATGGCCGGCGTGCTGGTCGCTCGGATGGCGCTCACGGGACTCCACGCGTGCAAATTTGCAAATGGGCCGGGCGTCGCACCGCTGTTTGAATCAAAGCCGAACGAACCGGCCCAATAGGATTCGTCCTGTCACCGCCACTTCCATCTCCCGATGCGCTGCTCTGCGAGCGCTGCGGATATGACCTCTCGGATCTCTCTGCCGATTCTGTCTGCCCCGAATGCGGCACACCGCTGATTGACTCCCTTCCCGTCCGCCGCACCGGCACGGCCTGGCAACTCGCGTGGCCCACAAAGGGTTTGCAACTGCTACCCGCGTGGCTCATCAGCACGGTGCGCGGCCTGATAACTCCCGGCCGCCAGTTGCGCCGTGCCAGAATCGTTCGAACAGGTTCGCGAGCGTTACTGACGATCAACATGACGATCGCTGCAATCCTGCTCACGCTTCAAAGCGCGGGCGCTATCGCCGGCCTCATCGTCAGCTACTGGCCCGTCAGCGTGCTACCTACTCTTGCTGTGCTTCTCGGTCCGACATGGCGGTTCACTTCCGTCGTGCTCGTCTTCGCGCTTTGGCTCGCGCTCTTTGTCGCGCTAACTTGGATCGAACGAATCGGAATTCACTTCTACTCGCGCCGCCGTTCGTGGCGAGTTGATTCCGTTCTCTCCCTCATCGGAACCGCCCACGCATCGGGCGCCTGGATTGGCGCGGCTCTGGCGGCGTACTTGCTCCCGATTGCCATCGAGAGAATCTCAGACGCTCTACCCGCTGCAATTTCGATCCATCTCGCGGCGTTTCGCCTGGCCGGGGCCCCGCTCGGGTTTATCGCCGGAATGCTCTGCTTTGAACTCGCGACCGTCGTCGGACTCCGGGCCTGCCGCTACGGCAATCCGCCCAACGTTCGCACGCCGGACGCATAACATCGCCCGGACGACCGAAGGGATTCGGCGAGAAGCGTCCGCGAGCGGGAATTCATGGATGCTGTTGACTCAAATTTGATCCGGGCTTCGCTGAGCGAGCCCAAAGTGCCCCTGGACGACCTGGGCACACCCCAGCCGACGCCCGATCAGGTGACGATGGGCGCCGACGTCGATTCGACGCCTCTCGCCCGCTCGGACGACACCAACGAAAAACCCCTCGAATCCGGCCGCCCGGCTGTTGATGAACGCAGCATGATCCATGTGCTGCGCCACCGGGATTTTCGCATTTTCTGGGTGGCGGCATTCGGCTCATTCGTCGGCAACTGGTTCGAGTTCATCGGAACACAGTGGATCGTCGCCAAGGAAACACGCGACACCACTTGGCTCGCAACACTTGGCGCGGCACAACTGCTTCCAACACTTTTCCTCGGTCTGCTCGGCGGCATCGTCGCCGATCGCATGAACCGCAAAAAGCTGCTCATGGCAACGCAGCTCGCGATGATGCTGATCGCGCTTGGCTTCTTTGCCGTGGTGCGCTGGCATGTTCCGATCGCTGCCTACCTGTTTAGCGATCACGCGGCGTCGAACGAGGCCGTGCTGAGAGCCTTTGCACGGTTTGCGGCCAACGACACTTCCGGTGTCGTCGAACTTCTCGCCCTGAGCGCACCGATTCAGCAGCACGCCAGCAGCTTTCTTCTGTACTCTTTTCTTGCTCTTGCGCTTTGCCAGGGCGTGACGATCGCCTTCAACCAGCCCGCCTGGCAGGTGATGATTCCTCGACTGGTTCCACGCGACGAACTGGTGCGTGCGATCACGCTTCAGGGAATCTCGTTCAATACAGCGCGCGCCATCGGTCCCGCCATCGCCGGCGCATTGCTCGCGTGGCTCGGAGGCGAGTGGCTCTTCTTTGTGAATGCGATCAGTTACATCGGCGTCATGATCGCCGTCACCACCACGCCCGACTCCCCGGCGCCAAAGCGCGAGGGGAAACTGGGTGATCTGGCAATGATCATCGACGACATCAAGCAGGCATGCGGCTTCATGTTCAAACGCCGTGGCCCGCGTGCCGCGCTGCTTGCGCTCATGGTCTTCTCGGTTTTTGGCACGCCGGTTCTCCGGTTCCTGCCGCTCTTTGTCAGCGAGGTTTACCACCTCAACGAAGAGACGTTTGGCCTTCTCACCGGCGTCATGGGCGTCGGCGCGGTCGTCGGCGGTCTCGCCATGCGCTATATCCCCACGTGGTATCCCAAACACCACTTCATCCCCATTTCCGTTTTCCTTGGCGGTATCGCCATCCTCGCCTTCTCCATCGCGACCAACGTCTGGCTCGCAGGCTTCCTCATGTTCTTCGTCGGCATCTTCTGGATGTGGTCGTTCAACTCCGCGATGTCGGCGCTCCAGTTGCTCGTCGAAGATTCGCTGCGTGGACGCGTCATGGCCGTCTGCAACATGATTTCGCTCGGCTTCATGCCAATCGGGCCTTACTTCGCCAGTTTCAGCGGCGAATGGATCGCGCGGGCGGTCCAGAAGTACGACCCCCCTGCCTGGCACAGCGGATTCGGAACACAAGCCGGCATCGCCCTGACAGCGATCATTTTGGTAGTTTCCGGAATCGTAATGGTGATCTGGCGCACGCCTGAAGTGGATGGGCTCAAGCCCGGCGACGTGGGATACGACCGAACGCCAGGATTCTTCCGCGGCCTCACTGCCGCGGCACATCGCCCGCGCGCCTGACAAAGCTCCCGATTGGAGTGATCGATGCTCATCCGAAGCGCCAAAGACTCCGACTTCGACGCGATCGCGAAGCTCACGAATTACTTCATCCGTGAAACCGTGATCCATTTCGGCGCGACCGAAGCAAGCGGAGACGAACTGCGCGATCAGTGGCACCAATCACGCGATCGCTATCCGTTTCTCGTTTGCGAAATAGACAGCCGCTTCGCCGGCTATTGCAAGGCCTACGCCTGGCGCAGCCGCGAGGCCTATCAGTGGACACCCGAGTGCGGCATCTATGTCGAAGATTGGGCCCAGCGCCGCGGGATCGCTCGGGCGTTGTACACCAAACTCTTCGAAGTCCTCACAGCACAGGGATTTCACTCCGTCGTCGCCGGTATCGCACTTCCCAATGAACCCAGCGTGAAGCTGCACGAGAGCATGGGCTTCGTTCCAGCGGGGATCGTGCGCCAATCGGGGTGGAAGCTCGGTCGCTGGAATGACGTCGGTTTCTGGCAGCGACTGCTTTGTTCGAGCGGCCAGGCGCCTCCGCCATTGCGCCCGCCTCTCCTCGACTCGATGCCTTGATGCCTCCTGCCTCGATGCCTTCTTTTTCATCTACGCGTTTCGTACAAACGCTTTTCCGATGGCCAGAATCAGACGCTTTTCTCTTCTCGAATCCCCGATCTTTCCGCCCAGCCCAACGTAAACTTCCGCACATGCAACCCCGCCGCCCAACCAAGCAAGTGACCATCGGTGATTCCCGCGTCGGCTTCATCAAGATCGGCGGCGGTCTCCCCGATCGGGACGGAAAGCCCACCACGCTCGCCCCCGTCAGCGTTCAGACGATGACGTCGGGATACACATACGACATCGATAAGTGCGTCGCCGAGATTCAAAAACTCTCGAGTGCCGGCGCCGACATCGTCCGCGTCGCCGTACCGGAGAAGAAAGATACCGACGCACTCAAAGAAATCATCCCGCAAGTCAATGTCCCGATCGTCGCCGACGTTCATTTCCATTTCCAGCGCGCGCTCGAAGCAGTTGAATCAGGCGTCCACAAGATCCGCCTCAACCCGGGCAACATCACCGACCGCGCACAAGTGGTCGACGTGATCCAGGCCTGCAAAGCAAAGAAGATCCCGATCCGTGTCGGCGTCAACGAAGGCTCGATCATCGAGCGCAAGGACAAGCAGAAGCGCTCGAAAGAACTCGGCGCGATCTTCGGCGAGCACAAGCATGGCTATCTGCTCGCGATCATGATCGCCAAGCTCGAGGAATACCTCGATATTTTCTACGAGCAGGATTTCCACGACATCGTCATCAGCGCCAAGTCGATGGACGCGTCACTCGTCATCGATGCGTACACCGAGATCTCCAAGCGGTTCGATCATCCGCTCCATCTTGGCGTGACTCACGCGGGTCCGAAAGAAACCGGGACGATCCGCTCCGTCGTCGCCCTCGGCGGTCTCCTCATCAACGGTATCGGCGACACTATCCGCATCAGCTACGCCAATGACCCCATCTACGAGGTCGAGGACGGCCTCGAACTCGCCTACTGCCTCGGCCTCCGCGATCGCATCGGCGTCGATCTCATCGCCTGCCCCACCTGCGGCCGGATCCAGGTCGATCTCTTCACCCTGATTCAGGATGTCCGCAAGGCGCTCGCCGCCAAGGTCACGGTCCCGATGAAGGTCGCCGTCATGGGCTGCATCGTGAATGGGCCAGGCGAAGCGGAAGGCGCGGACGTCGCGGTGTTCGCAGGCGACCGGCGCGGGATCATTTATGTCCAGGGTGAAAAAGTTGCCAACGTGCCGGAAGAGGAGATCCTCGGTCGTTTGCTGAAAGAGTGCCTTCAGTTTCAGGAGCTCGTCCAGCAGGGCAAAGCGAAACTCGGCGACAAGAAGGTCTCGATCGTGCCGCCGGATCCGATGGGCGAACTGGGCAGCGGCTGGGAAAAAATGGCCGCGGAAAAAATCCATGGCAAGCCCCAGTTGGCGAAACTGACAGTTAGCGGCTCCTAACAATTTGGCGTGATCTCTGCTCATGCACGCCGGCGATCCACCTCGGATCCGATGGCAAGTTCATTTCAAAAGCTCCGACTCGCGGCATGCCATTTCATGGGCCGCCCAATCGCGTGGCCGTGGCGATTTGATTTCGGTCCAGAGAACCCGGCCTTCACGCACGCGGACGAAGTGATCGCCGCCAAGTCGCGCGAACTTGAAACCAATCCCAAGCCGCTTGCTCGCCCCGTCATCGTCTTCAGCGGCTATCGCGTCCCCGGCGTCTTCGCAGGCCATCTCGCAACAAACATCGCGCGTTTCACGAGCGGCCAAACCGAAGACTTCCGCATGTTCGCGTATCCGTTCGATGGAGACATCGAGCCCTTGGTAAATCGCCTCGCGAAGATCATCGGCAACGAGTTTGGCTTGGACTCCTCGGGTGATTCGACCGTTCCGGTCGACGTCGTCGGGATCAGCATGGGCGGGATCGTCGGCCGGCTTGCCGCGGCACGCACGCGCACGCGTCTCCCCGGCGTCCCGCGTGTGGATGTCCGTCGCCTGTTCACCATCGGCACGCCCCATCGCGGTGCGCGTCTCGCGCTCACGATCCACGTCGACCGCGCCGCGACCGATATGCAGCCGAACTCGCCGTTCCTTGCAACGCTCGATGAACATGCAAAGTCCGACGATTACGAACTCATTCCCTACGCCACACTCAACGACATCACCGTCGGCGCGGCGAACTGCAGCCCGCCGGATTCTCATCCGATCTGGATTCGAGGCTCGCGTCGTTTCGCGCACACCACGGTGACGATGCACCCAGCGATCGCAGTCGATATTGCCCTGCGTTTGCGGGGAGAAACGCCGATAGGCACACCCTCGCCGGTTCCGCCGCACTGAATCACGCGGCCAAGCGTTGGCGAAGACGATGAAGCGCTTCTTTATCGACGGTCCGCGCGGCCTGTGCCGCGGCACGTTCAAAGACGGAGGGACACAGCAAGAGCGTGACCGGCGACGTGGGTCCGTGATTCTGCGCGAGCTGCCGGAGCAATCGTTGATCCGCCCTGGTCAGTTTCAGTCCGCTGCACATCGAAACCAGCACCGCGGAGGACGATACCGACTTCGTGCGCCGAGCGAGCATCCATCGCGCGGCGAAATACAAAATCGCGGCGAGGCCCAGAGCGACCGCGGCGCAAAGCAGCGGCGTGGTGAAATCAAAGGATGCCGCACTCGATGCGGGGCTTTCCGATAAACCAAC
Organism: Phycisphaerales bacterium; assembly: GCA_050730655.1. Taxonomy (GTDB): domain Bacteria; phylum Planctomycetota; class Phycisphaerae; order Phycisphaerales; family UBA1924; genus JAFEBO01. Next base: position 52,627 of record JBOHNL010000012.1, on the reverse strand, counting down.
AAGAGACGGAGGTGCGGTGGTCACGCGGCGCTTCCCATCAATGTCCCACGCTGATCTTCACGAATTTGAGGTTCGCCCGCCCGCGCCAGCGCGAGCTTTGCCCGCATGCGTACGCGGGGTTCGAGATCGTTCATCGCGAGTGTTCGCAGGCGCGCCATCATCGTCGGCCAGAGCTTGAGTTCACGCAGCGAACGGCCCGGCAGTGTGCGATCCGCAACCCACGCGCCCGCGAGCCGGTGCAAGGGACGAGAATCCTCGAGCATCTTGAGCAGTTGCTCGCCCACAACGCCATTGTGTACATCCCCTGCCGCGCTCGGTTTCGCACCAAGAAGTTCAAGTCCGCGCACAGCCGAACCGCGCACGCGATGCCACGAATCTTCCTTGAATTCGAGCAAGGTCGACGCGAGCGCGCTGGGATTCTGATCCACACCTTCGCGTGCACGGATCACGAGTGCATCAAGCGCGTTCGCCCGCACGCGGTGATCAAGAGAGCCCGACGATTCTCGCAGCAAACGCAGCGGTTCATCGCCCGGAAACTCTCGCAGTGCCGCCACGGCGGTCGCGAGGCTTCGCGCGGGCTCGGGCGATGGCGAGGGATCACGAAGAAGGCGGCGAATCTCCGCGAGCACCGGATCTCGAAGTTCGAGCGCCAGCCCCAGCTTTCTCGCCAACTGCAACGCGAACGACCTCGCTTCTTCACTCTCCGAGAGCATCGCCCGCAATCGCTCAACCACCCACTCCCGATCGACCTCGATCGCGCGTCGAAACGCAACGCGCGACGCGGCGCCGAGCGACGCGGCACGCGTGCTCGAATCGCAAAGCATTTCAAGATCAGTCGACGCCAAACGCCGAACCTGATCGTGAGGCGAGCGAAGCAATATGCGAAGACGTGTGCGTTCATGTTCGACGCGTTCAGCGCCGGGCGATCGCGCGGCATCGGGAATTGCGGCCAGCGACAGGCGCAACGCAGACGATCGCGCGATTTCGGCCGACGAGTCGAAACAGAAGTCCCCGAGCATCCGACTCGAACATGCGGCCGAAGCCGCGAATCGAACCATCGGCTCCGCATCACTCAAGAGCGGCTCGCAAGTTGCATCGCGCACAACCGCCGACGCGCCGATCCCGCGAGCAAGCGACGCCACGCCCACGCGGCCGTCGACTGAAAGTCTCTCCGTAGTTTCCGCCGACGGGAAAAACCCCGCCTTTGCGGGCGCCTTGGCGGCGCGCTCGGTCTGCCTCAGTTTGGTCAGCCGCGAGGGATTCAACATCAGGTGCCAGGAAGAGAGCACCGCTTCGTGTTCATCAAGCGTGCGTGCCGCGAGGACGCGGTCGGCGGCAGCCCCCGAAATCGCGGTAGTTCCCAGCCACTGCCAAGCCCGCATCCGGGACAGGGGTGACGAATCTCGACGCAAGAGTCCGCGCAGGAACGAATGCGACGACTGCTCGCGATCATGGATCCAGCGCGCCAGCTGTCCGCCCCCCCGGATGAAGCCCGGATCGAGTAGCAACAACGCGCCCCAGAGCACGCCTTCGCGCCGGTGGACCGCGAGCGAACGTATGGCCGACGCCAAGTCGCCGCAGACCCGCTCCCGGTCGGGTTCGAGCCACTGCGCCCGCACTTTCGCGGCTTCTTCGTGCTCCGCCAACGTCGCATGGTCCGACCACGCGGCGAGCGAGGGATCGCTCGCCACGAGCGCCAGAAAACACAGCGCGGCTTCGGCCGATGCCGCAACCAGTTCGTCCTGATCGCCCAGAAGCTCGCACGCGATCGCGCCCAATCCCGGGTCGCCCGCCCCGCGAGCCAGTTCTGCCACGGCACGTCTGGTCGTCGCGTCCTGATCCGTCGCCAGCGTGCCGGTAACCAAGCTCCAGCGTCCCTTGCCGGCGACCGCCGCGAGGGTGCGGACTTCCGGGGGCAGGTGCGACCATACGCGCACGATCGCGCTGAGAGCTTCGGTGGGGTCGGGTCTGCTCCGCTTGGCGAGCAACTCAAAAAGACTCTGAATCGGCCTCGTGAAGAACGAACCGCTCGAAGGATTCTCCGAATAGTCGGTCGCGCATTCGATAAGTGCGAAGCCCAAGTGCACGGCTTCGGCAGGCGTGGCAACGCGCAGGGCGTCAGTCAACAGAGCGACCTTCGTATGAACAGGCAGCCGCTGGAGTTGCGCAAGCGAGCGGGAAATCTGTCCGGAGGGGCTTGACACGGCCTATATGCTCTTACTCAGTTGCGGGTTTCGTTTGGACTAATTGCGGGTGGACCATCCTCAAGATCTAGTATCGGTTTGCGGGCATCCGCCAGATGTGGGGACAGGAGACTTGGCACAGGATATATTCTTCACAAGATCTGAATGCTTCAGCTCTTGATACTAGAGATCGGCCGACGCGGCTCTTTTTCGTGCAAGACCCAGATAGGCGACTGAAACAAAACCGGGATTCGACTCCATGGGGAACGCACCACAGATGAATTTCCAACCAAAAGTTCACGGGCTTCAAAGCTACCAGGTTTCCATTTACGGCAAAGCACTGCACCCTGAGCACTTCCAGCTCAAGGGCAGGACCGTGCTCAAACACGCGGGCCTCGAGCTCGAAACGTGGTTGATGCCCGGCGGGCATCTCCTCCGGCTGCAGGCGGGAACGAGTTGCCTGTGCGAACTGCTGCTAGACTCGGAAAAACCCGCTCCTGAAGGTGGCCTGGTGCACTCGTTCCAATGTTCGGCCGAGCACGACTACGAAAAGTCGTTCGAAGCCGCCGGCGTGCACTACATCCACAGCATCCAGACCGAAACGCTGTCGGAGACGCTTTTCGACGCGACGCTGGATGAAATGCGCATCCACGCCAAGGAAATGCCGTCGCTCACCTACGAGTGGACCGACAACACCGGCCGCTGCTTGAGCGCTGTGGACATGCAGCGTTACGGCCGTGAACTGCACGCGCAGAGCTACCACCTGATCGCCACCGGCGGCATGGTGGTCCGCACGCAAACGATCTTCGAATCGCGGTAACCGGCACCTTTGCGGCTGCTCATTTTGCGTGTCGCGGCGCCCATTTCGACGCCGAGTTGCCTTTCCGCGCTCGACGCTCAAGAATCCTTTGTGAACCGCCCGCTCTGCACGTCCTCGATTCGAATTACCCGGCCCCGCTGAGGACCGCGGTGTGCATTTGCCGGACCTGAATGGTCCACGGCCTATGCGGGCATAGTCCCGATCACGCTGCACGCTCTCGCGGGGCTTCCAAAGCCTGCAGGTTTCCGCATCCATCTACAGTTGAGCCCGTTGCCACAAGCCCCTTTGGGCCGAGAGATTCCATGAATTCAGCTTCCCCCGCCAATTCCGATTCGACTACCTCGCCCAGCGCCCAAAAGGCCCCGCCCGCCCCGAAGCCCGACGGCGGCGAGAAGAGCCGCTATCGCGCGACGCTCAACTTGCCCCAAACCACGTTCCCGATGAAGGCGAACCTGGTTCAGAACGAGCCGGCGACTCTCAAGCGCTGGGAGAAGATCAAGCTGTACGACAAAGTGCGGGCAAGCCGCGCCGGCAAGCCCAAGTACAACTTTCACGACGGCCCGCCCTACGCGAACGGGTCGATCCACCTCGGACACCTGATGAACAAGGTGCTGAAGGATTTGGTCGTGCGCACTCGGACGATGCAGGGGTTCGATTGCCCGTACGTCCCCGGCTGGGATTGCCACGGCCTGCCGATCGAACACAAGGTGATGGCCGAGCTTGTGGAATCGAAGAAGATCGACAAGCTCCTGACGCTCACCGACGATCAACGCCGCATCGCAGTCCGCCGCGAGTGCCAGAAGCACGCCGAGAAATATCACAAGCTGCACACGCAGCAGATGACGCGTCTGCTCACGCTCGCGGATTACGAGCATCCGTACATGACGATGAAACCCGAGTACGAGGCGGGCGTGCTTGAGGTGCTCGCAGATCTACTCGAACACGGACTTGTCTATCGCGCGCTCAAGCCGGTGCACTGGTCGATCGCGAACGAGACGGCGCTCGCTGAGGCCGAGCTCGAGTACATGGATCGCGAAGATCTTTCGGTGTACGTGGATTTCGAGGCAGCCGATCCGGAAGCCGTCTACAACGCGTTCGGCTTGCCCCTTCACGACCCGGAAGATCAGGAATCGGCGAAGGCCGAGCCGGGCAAGCGCCCCGGCCAGCGCCCGAGCTTCACGATCTGGACAACCACGCCGTGGACGCTTCCGGCAAACCTCGCGATCGCGGTGAATCCTGACTTTGAGTACGCGCTTGTGTTCGTTGATGGCAACGTGACTGTGATGGCGAAGGACCTTGTTGAAAAGGTCACCAAGGCCGCAAAGAGCGAGGAAGTCACGGTTCTCGCGACCACGTCCGGCGAAAAGCTGGTGGGGCTGCGCTATCGCCATCCATTCGTTGATCTCGCGAAGAACGAAGGGGTCGCATCTCCCGCGTTTGATTTGCGCGGCGCCAAGCGTGATTCGGTCTTTTCGCTGATGGCTGCCGATTACGTCACGCTCGAAGATGGCACCGGCCTCGTCCACACCGCGCCCGGACACGGTGCGGAAGACTTCCAGACCGGCCAGCGCGAAGGCTTGCCCGTCTACTGCCCCGTCATGCACAACGGCAAATACGACGCGACTGTTCCGCAGTGGTTGCAAGGCCAACTGATCTGGGACGCGAATCAGAAAGTCGCCGACAACCTGCGCGACAGCGGCCACCTCTTTTACAGCTACAAATTCACACACAGCTATCCGCACGACTGGCGCAGCAAGACGCCCGTCATCTTCCGCTGCACCGAGCAGTGGTTCATCGGCGTCGAGCGCAAGTTTGAAGCGACCAGCGGCGCGCCCGCGACAACACTCCGTCAGTCTTCACTCGACGCAACGGCAACGAATGTCGCATTTGTTCCTGAGTGGGGACGTAACCGCATGCGGGGCATGCTCGAGTCGCGCCCGGATTGGTGCATCAGCCGCCAGCGTTCGTGGGGGCTTGGCATCCCGAGTTTCATCACTGCAGACGGCAAGAGCGTCATGACGGCGGCGATCACGCGGGCCGTCGCGGCGATGGTGCGTGCAAAGGGCTCGGACGCTTGGTTCCAGATGACGCCCGAAGAATTGCTTGCGGGATATGACGAGACCAAGGACTCGGAGCTTCCGGCGGCTGCTGCGCCCTCGCTTGCGCTTCGGGCTCGTAAAGACCTCAAAAAGGGAAACGACATCCTCGACGTCTGGTTTGAATCCGGCTCGTCGTGGAATTCGGTGCTGCGTCAGCGCGGGCTCGGATATCCGGCCGATCTCTATCTCGAAGGCTCGGACCAGCATCGAGGCTGGTTCCAGGTTTCGCTTCTCACTGGGCTGGGCGTCACTGGGCAGCCCCCATTCAAGACGGTGCTCACCCACGGCTTCATGGTGGACAAGGACGGCCGCAAGCTCAGCAAAAGCAGCGGCGACACAGTCGAGAATCTCTTTGAAGAGTTCGGCGTCGATGTCCTGCGCTGGTGGGTCAGTTCGCTTGCGTACGAGAACGACGTCAAGGTTGACAAGGATTACTTCGGCGCCGCGGGCGAAAGTTACCGCAAAGTGCGCAACACGCTTCGGTTCCTTCTCAGCAACCTGAGCGACTACACGCACAACGCCGAAGCACTGAAGTCCATCAAGCCCACAGCGGTCAACGCCTGGGTACTCGCCGAATTCGACAAACTCTCAAAGGAAGTCAACGAGGCGTACCAGGCCTTCGACTTCCGCGGCGCGCATCTCAAGCTCTTTGACTTCTGCAATGACACGCTCTCAGCGCTGTATCTCGCCACAGTCAAAGACCGCCTCTACTGCGATGCGAAGGATGCTCCGCGTCGGCGCGAAACGCAGGCGACGATCTACACGCTTGCAGACGGCCTCTGCCGCCTGCTCGCGCCGATCCTCTGCCACACGGCCGATGAAGCCTTCCGCGCACTCCGCAACACCAAGGCCGATGAAGACTGCGTGCACGTCGAGCAGAATCTGCCGCCGCTGGGCGTTCACGCGCACGAACACTGGTACAAGGCGCTTCAGGCCCGCAACGCCGCCACGCTCGCAATGGAAAAGGCCAAGGCCGACCTTGGCGTCGAGAATCCGCTCGACATGGGCGTCACGCTCAACGACAGCGACGATGCGCTGGGCGCGTTTGATCCGGTTGACCTTGCGGATCTTCTCGGTGTCAGCCGCGTGAAACTCGACAAATCCGCGTCGGCCCCCACCGTTCAGGATCTGCGGAGCGAGCCGCGCTGCGAGCGCTCCTGGAAGCGCGACGGAACGGTCAAGCAGCGCTCCGACGGCGGCATGCTCTCGGACCGCGATGCCGCGGCAGTGGGCGTTCAGTAATTCAGTCCGGTCCGCTATGCGAACTCAGGCCCCCGAGAGTCCCTTGCGGGGCGTCGGTCCTGCTTTGCCCGAAGTCTGGCCCTTCACCTGGTTGCCGGTGCCTTTGGGGCCACCTTTATCCCACGGGGCGGGCTGCTTGAGAGCGTCGGTCATCTCGATGATCTGCGGACGACCGGGAGGCGTTGGCTTCTTTTTCGGTGTGGTCATTTGAAATGGTAGCCACCGTGAACGCGGCCTCATGGTCGCGCAATCAGCCTCACATCGCGCCGGGTTCTACTAGTGTCGGGTAGTCGCACGATCGAAGCCTCCAATTCCGCGCATGAGGAGAAGCCGATGACATTCGCAAGTCGAATTCGTTGGGTTTGCGTCATTGCGGGCCTCGCAACTGGACTGCAATCCGCCCAAGCACAGTCGCTGACAGGACTCGGATTTCTACCCGGTCGGACCAGTTCGCTCGGGGGCGCCGTGAATGCCAACGGATCGGTCGTCGTGGGGTCCAGCTACTCATCGCCCGCCTCGGGAGCCGAGTACCGCCCGTTCCGCTGGGCGGGAAGCGGTCTAGTTGACCTGGGAACGCTTGTCGCACTTCCCTCGAGTGCTCAGGCAGCCGGCATTAGCGCCGACGGTTCCAAAGTTGTCGGGCCGAGTTTCAACGATACCGAACGCTTTGGATTTCTTTGGATCAACAACCCCGCTGGCGGCACGATGTTCACGCTCGGAACTTCGCCGGCGGGAAGTGGATCGTCGGCTTCCGGAATCAGTGCAGATGGAATAGTTGTGACTGGCTTCACCGTTGATGGAAACAACGAATACGCGATGCGTTGGATCAGCGGCGGCGGGATGGCCAGCCTGGGCACGATCGGCGACTCGAATTCCTACGGCACGTGCATCAACTCGAATGGAAGCGTGATTGCCGGATACTACAACGAAGCGGGCACGACATTCGCGTTCCGCTGGACCCAGAATGGCGGAATGGTGGGACTGGGAACATTCGTCGACGGAACGAGTTCGGTCGCGTTTGCGATCAGTGCCAATGGTTCGGTCGTCGTCGGATCGGGCAACACAGAGTCGGGCTCAATCGGGTTTCGGTGGCGCGAGGGAATCGGCTTCGAGGGACTGTTTCCGCCGATGGACTGGCTCGATTCGGAAGCACTTGGCGTGAGCTCGGACGGGAGTGTGGTCGTCGGATCCGGGCTCGCGCCGACAGGGCGGGAGGCGCTGCTCTGGTCGCCGGCAGTCGGAGTCCTCGCGCTGCGTTCGTATCTCGCGTCGCTCGGCGCGAATGTCACAGGATGGGAGCTTGTGAGTGCCGCGGCGATTAGCGCAAACGGCACGACCATCACGGGCTATGGACGCCACAACGGCGCGATCGAGGCATGGGTCGCGAAGATACCCCCGGTCGCAACCCCATGTCCGTCTGATCTGAACCGCGACGACGTGGTGGATGATGCTGATTTCCAGCAGTTTGTGGTCAGTTACAACCTGCTCGAATGCCTGGACCCGGCCATGCCGCTCGGCTGCCCTGCGGACCTGAATTTGGACGGACTCGTAAATGACGCGGATTTCATCACCTTTGTTGTGGCGTACAACCAACTGCTCTGCCCCTGAGGCGAAAAAACGAGACTGTGGCAAAAACGCAACGCCCCCTTCAGTGGCGCTCCGGGCCATCCGATGTTGCGTTTCATGAACACGCCCGGCAAGATTCCTCCCTTCCACGATCAGCCAAATGGGGGCGGACACCCCTCCGATGACGGAAAGCACCATTCGGGGGATGGAGGGGGCTTTCCGCGCAGCGTGACGCGGCCCGACAGCGCTTCGACGCAGGTCGATCGCCTTTCAGCCCTCGTTCACGAACTCGACAACCTGCTCGATGGTTCACTCCGGTGCGTCAGCCTCGCCGCCCGCACGCTCGACGGCTCAATCGGAGCGGTTGGGTTCGCGGAAATTGAGTCGGTGCGCAAGCAACTGGAAACCGCGTCAAAGGCGCTCGAACGCATGGCGGGCATGGTGCATGCCGCGATGCAGGGTCGGGCGATTCCGATCGGGACTGTGCTGGACGGCGATACTCCAGCCGTCACACTTGCGGAAGCAATCGAGCATGCCGCCGACGTGATGCGTAACTCCGCAGCGACACACGGCACGACTATCGAACTGCACATCGATGAAGCGGTGGGGATGAATCCGTCGGGCCCGATCTATCCAGCCGTTCTGAACGCCTTGAAGAACGCTCTCGAATCAATTGAAGCGGCGGGAGGCAAGGGGACAGTGGCGGTGCACTGCCGCGCCGAGAACGGGCCGCGCACACGCAACAAATCTCCGATTCAGTGGGCGTGCATCGAGATCCTGGATGATGGCGCCGGAATGCCTCGGGGCGTGACATCGACCCGCCTCTTTGACGCGGGCTATTCGACAAAGTCTGAGGGCCGCGGCATAGGCCTCGCGCTCAGCCGAAGTCTACTCGAGCGCATGGGCGGCCACGCCGAGATTTCGCCGCGCGATGATCGATCAGACCATCGGCGTCCGGGAGCGGTGCTCACCCTCCGATTCCCGATCACCGTGAACGAACGTGAATCTTCGCGTGATTCGAACAACAAACGCAAGCGAGCCTAATCGCAGATTGATCAGGCGAGCACCATGACAACCCCGACGCCAAAAACACATTCTGTGCCGCCGTCCCCCACATCTATTGAAGCGGCGGCAGAAAAACCCCGCATCCTGATCGTGGATGACGACACGATCGTGGCCGAATCGCTCGCGGATTTTCTCGCCCGCGACGGCTTCGAGGCTGCGACCTGCCTTTCCGCTCAGGAAGCGCTCGCCACGCTCGAAAAAAGCGAAGAGGGCGATGCACGCCCATTTTCCCTTGCGCTGCTCGATGTGTCGCTGCCCGGCATGGGCGGGATGGATCTGCTTCGCGAGATCGTCAAGAAGCGATATAGCGCCGTTTGCATTATGCTCACTGGGTACGGGACGATCGAATCCGCCGTCGAGGCGCTCCGCATCGGCGCGAGCGACTATCTGATCAAGCCGGTGGTCGATTCAGAACTTCGCATCAGCATCCAGCGAGCGCTACGTCAGCGGGCATTGCTGCAGGAAAACCGAACGCTCCGCAAGCAACTCGACCGACGCCACGGGCTAGAGACCATTGTCGGCGCCGATCATCGGATGCGCAAGATTTACGAGTTGATCGAGGCCGTTGCGCCGAGCCGCACGACGGTGCTCATGACCGGTGAATCGGGCACGGGCAAGAGCCTGATTGCCCACGCGATCCACAAGGCCAGCCCGCGCTCCGCCCGCGCGTTCGTCGAGCTTTCCTGCGGTAGTATCCCCGAGACGCTCCTCGAAAGTGAACTCTTCGGTCATGTGAAGGGTGCATTCACCGGGGCGCACGCCGACAAGATCGGGCGCTTCCAGGCGGCGGACGGCGGCACGCTTTTCCTCGACGAAATCAACAGCGCCAGTCCGGGCATGCAGCTCAAACTGCTTCGTGTGCTGCAGGAACGCAAGTTCGAACCGGTCGGCTCGACAAAGACGATCGAAGTCGACGCCCGCGTGATTCTGGCGAGCAATCAGCCTCTCGAGCAACTCGTTGCCGATGGCCGCTTCCGACAGGACTTGTATTACCGCATCAACGTGGTGAAGATCGAATTGCCGCCGCTGCGCGATCGCGTCAGCGATATCCCGCAGTTGGCAGAGCACTTTCTTCGTAAGCATGCGGCAGAATTGGGCAAGCAGGTTGTTGGCTTCTCACCCGAGGCGATCGCGGCCATTCAGCGTTACACGTTTCCGGGCAACGTGCGTGAGCTTGCGAACGTGATCGAGCGCGCTGCGGTGCTCTGCCGTCGCGCGACGATCGCGCTTGACGATTTGCCTTCGCATGTAACTGGGCAGGAACAAGCCAAGCCGTTTGGGATTTCGAACGCGCCGGAAGAACCTTGGACTCCGATGACGCTCGAAGAGGCGCTCAAAGAGCCGGAGCGCCAGATTTTGCAGCGGGCCCTGAAAGCGAACAACTGGAACCGGCAGAAGACGGCGGAGCAATTGGGTGTGAATCGGACCACGCTCTATAAGCGTCTGAAAATGCTCGGCCTGCAGCCCGAAGACGAACGCGCGGCATGAGCGTCGAAATTACCCAGGGCGTGCCAGACGAGCCCGAAACGAAGTGAGGGCTCCGTTGCAAGCAGTCTCGCTGCATTGCCCAAATTTTGGGAGTTCAATGCCGACGCTGAGCGCTCGATAGCGGTTCCACTTCGAACTGAGCACCTGACGTACGTTCGTCCAAACACACCCCTGTAACGGCGGCCTCACTTCGTTTCGGGCTCGTACGGCACGGTTCCGAATGTTCGAACGTCGCGGGTCAGAAGTTTCCGCACGCACAAGGCAATCGCTCTATTCGAATCGCTCGGTGCGGCCGCGTTTGATGTTCCCGCGAATCTTCTTACCCTCGATCCGCCGTTCCTTCGAGCCGCGGCTCGGCTTGGTTGCGCGCCGGGTCTTTGGCCGCTTTGCCGCGAGGATCAGTAGCTCGCGCAGTTTTTCAAAGCACGCGTCCTTGTTGCGGCCCTGAGAGCGTTCCTGATCGCTATCGATGAGCAGATCACCGGACGGCGTCACGAGGTGCGACGCGAAGTTCTGGAGCCGCGCGATTGCCTCCGGGTGCATCGGCAAATCAGCAAGTCTGATGCGAAGCTGGCAGCGAGTGGCGCGCTTGTTGACGTTTTGGCCGCCAGGGCCGGAGCTTGATGAAAATGCGAGTTCGACGACGCCCGAAGGCACGCGAACACCCGGTGCAAGCTCGATTCCTGAAGGGATTGGGGCCGATCGGTTGTTCACAAAATTCTCGAATAGCGGCGATGTAAGAAACTATCGACGGAATCGGCTGGAAGCGCCTGAAGCTTCATGACTTGAGCATCGGAGTTCGCGTCCGCGCGATCATGGTGGAATTAGACCTTGACGCAGCCGCCTTCATTTGGGGGTTGTGGCTTGGCGAGTCCACGATAATCTATAGCTGCCGCGCCGATGCGCGGCGGCCAGGTTGTGCGGGTCGTGCGATATCCCTCTTTCAGGAGTCTGGACATGAAAGCCCTTCACGGTTGCATGAAGTCTGCGGTTACCCTGTTCGCTCTAACGGCAATGGCGGCCGCAACAATCGCGCTCACCGAAAGCCGCGCCCAGGCCGCAATCGTACCTCAATGCGGCCCGACGATTGCCTGGAGTTGCACTCTGCCAAACGGCACGACCAAGTTTGTTGGCGCGACCGTATGCGCCATCCGGCAATACGAACAAAAGACCGGTGCCAAGTGTGTTCCCTATTGAGTGATTCGCATCTCCCCGAATTCGATTCGAAGTGACCGCCGTCCGGCGGTCAGTTTTTTTAGCAATTGTCGATCGATGCGACGCTCGTACCCAAACTGGGAGATCTCAGAGTCAGCGATACCGCCAACTCGTCAAATCCGCGCCTTTCGGCGCGGTCGCCTGCATGCGTTTCACCATTGTCTCGACATACAGCTGGTGATAGCGCAGCCGGCTCACGCCGTTCGGATTCGCGTGGTCGCCGTTCCAGCAATGCTCGGCGTTGCACTCATAATCGACGAGTCCCTCGTACGGCGGATTGGTCTTCTTGAGGAAGTCTTCCATCAGCACGACAGCGTTGTTGAGGAAGTAATTGTCCATCGTGCCGCAGTAGATGTGGATTTTGCCCTGGAGTTTCGGGGCGAGCACCGACCAATCGCTCTCGAGAATGTTGCGAAGGTCGAAGTGCTCTTTCCAATATGCCGCGACTTTCGGATCGATCACGCCGGTGCGTTTGTCCCAGATGCGCGCGGGGTAGCCATCAGGCCCGACGGGGCTGAAGACGGCTTCCCAGATATCCCACTGATCGCCGGAGCGGCTGTGCGTGCCGAGGACGAGTTCGCGCCGGTTGGTTTCTTCGAGTGTTGATGTCACAACGCCCTTGCCATCGCGTGTTGCGGGGCGGGGCTGACGAGTCCACGGGCCTTGGACGAAGTAGGCGTTTTTGTCTTTGTAGATATCAACTGAGCCGTAGGCACGGAAGTCGATCGGGTCGGGACAAGCCGCGAAACAGCCGTTGAATTGATCGGGATAGAAGAATTGAACGGCGAGCGCTTCCCAACCGCCGGTGCTGCCGCCGTAGGTGAACCGCGACCAGCCTTCGCCGATACAGCGGAACTGTTTTTCGATCGCGGGTAAGAGTTCGGTCATGATCGCATCGCCGTACGGGCCGAGATTTGCAGAGTTCACAGCGTAGGAATCGTCGTAAAACTGATTCGCGTGCTGGATCTTGATGATGACAAAGCGGGGGAAGTCTTCGCTCGTCCAGTCCAGAAAGAGCTGATGCGACAACTGCTGCTGCAGCACGTTGTACCCGTCCATTTTGAACCGCTCGCTGTACTCGGGCTTCAGATTCGGATCGGGCGGTTCTTCGCGGAACTCACCGAATGTTGACTCAAAGTGGTTGTGGTTGATCACTAGCGGATAGCGTGCGTCTGGGTGTTCATCGAATCCTTTAGGTATCAGCACGACCGCGCCGAGTTCCATCGGACGCCCCCAGAAATCGGTGAGCAATTTGCTCTGCATGCGGATGTGTTTGATGTACTTCGTGTCCTTCGGCAGCGCGATCGGCGGGATTTCTTTATCGAGCGTGATGCGGATCGGTGTCGCCGATGCCGGATCGACATGCACTTTGACAGGCATGCTGTAGAGATTACCCGGCGCGCGGTTCCAGTGCTGGCCCTCTCCGCGATCCATGGGCAGCTTCACCGTAAATCCGTCCGCACGCTTAAACGTCTCGTACTTGTGCAGAAGCGCCTGAACGAAGTAATCGCCGGCGGGAATCGATGCAAGACTTTCGACCGGATAGCCGAGCGCATCTGCGTCGATAAACACCGGCATTGTCGACGTAAACCCTTCAGCATCGACACCGAAAATCTGCTGCGACTTCACGCCTTCTGAAATCTGGAAGCGCGTTTCCTGATCTCCGGAAGTCGAGATCATCAGCAGCACGCGCCCGTCGAGCGGCTTCGCGCCGAATTGATCGGCAATCGCAACTTCAAAACGAAGCGGCGCAGCCCACGAGCACGACACGAACAGCAGCGCGGCAGAAACCGCAGACAGAATCAATCGCACGATGAAGCTCCTGAGGGAATGTTCGCTCCTCAGGCTACCGCGCCGCGACTTGTCGCGTTCTGGGCAGTTTCAGTGGGCGCGACGCTTCGCGTCGAGGCTCTTCTGCGAAGGCCGGCGCACGTTCTTTGCAATCCCCAGGATCTCCATCGTGCGGATCACGATGTAGTTGATGTCGACCTTCCACCAAGCGAGCCCGTGGCGCGCCGATGTCGGAAACGCGTGATGCGCGTTGTGCCAACCTTCGCCAAAGGCGAGAATGCCGAAAATCGGATTGTCGCGGCTGTGGTCGCTGGTCTGAAACGGGCGCGTGCCCCAAATGTGACAGACCGAATTGATGCACCAGGTAATGTGGTGCACCACAAGCGTGCGGACCGGGCCGCCCCAGAGGAAACCCAGGAATGCTCCGGCCCAAGTCCCGGTGAGCATGCCGCCGAGTGCCGCGGGAATGATCATCCCGAGCGCAACCCACCACCAATACGTGCGGCTGACAAAGTTTGTGACAGGGTCTTCGAGCAGGTCAGGAACGTACCGCTCGAGTTCGGTCGGCGAGTTGTGAAAGAGCCAGCCGACGTGGGCGTAGTAAAAATTGTAAAACACGCCAAAGGCACCATCGGTGTGCTCGGGATGGTGTGCGTGGGGCGAGTGCGGATCGCCGGGAGCGTCGGAATGCTGATGGTGCTTGCGGTGCTCTGCGACCCAAGTTGTCAGCGCCCCCTCCACTGCCATCGAGCCGAGCGCCGCCCAGAAAAAGCGAACGGCGGGCGAAGCCGTAAACGACTTGTGCGTGAAGAGCCGGTGGAAACCGGTCCCGATTCCGATCCCGGTCGAAACGTACATGCCGACCATGATGGCGAGGTAGGTACCGTGGAACGGGACCTGCCACATCGCAGCGATAACGATCGCCAGGGCGATGAAGGGGAAGACAACGGTGAAAAGCGTGATGGCGCGAATGCGGGGCGGGCAGCCGCCTTTCAGCTCGTCCTCGTGTTCGAGGTGGTCGCAGCCGGCGTGGTCTCTCTCAACAGCATCGAGCTGGTGCGTGCGTTCGCGTGGGGGTGCCGGAGAATCGATCACGGCCGCGGTGCTGACACTCGAAGAACCAAAGCCCATGGAGCCTCCCGGCGGATGCCGGTTCACTCAAGAGAACAGGTCGCTCCGATTGCGGCGGCAGTGTAGGGGTTCGAGCACCCGCCGCGCAACATTTACATCGGCAAGACCCTCACGGGTTCCGCCAAAAAGCAAACACCCGCGATTGCTCGCGGGTGCTGCGAATGGGCGAGGAGGGACTCGAACCCCCGTAGGCTTTCGCCAACAGATTTACAGTCTGCCCCGTTTGACCGCTCCGGCACTCGCCCGGGGAAGGGGAGAAGGTTAGGTCGCGCGTGGGCAATCGGCAAACTGATTTGGGGGCTTTCCGATGGTCCGGAAGAACACTGGATGTCGCGCCAAAAACAGAAACACCGGCCGGGAGGCCGGTGTCACAAAAGCCGCTTACTCGATTCATAAATCCGCGGAATCAGATTCGATAGCCGACCTGTTCGAAGCGATTGCCAGGGTGCTCCGAGGAGCAGCCCGTGGGAACAACCAAAGAAACGGCACCGCATAGCGGATTGTCCACGCCGGTCCAATGGCACGATGACGATCTCTGGATCTTCCGCCGGCTGGGCCTGGAGGAACCGAGCGAACTCCCCACCAAGGAAGTTCTCCGCTTCCCCGAGGTCGATCTTCCAGACACCCACCGCGCCCGCGTCCAGCTGAGCATGCTCGGATTGAGCACCGGCGAGAAGATGGTCGCCGTTCTGGCCACCGCTTCCAACGGCGTCGTGTACGACCTGGTCGTACGAACGACCAACCTCCGCGACATCTGGCCCACGGTCGAACTCGTCGCCTCGGGCCGCGTCGTGACGCTCCAGGCCGGCGGCGTTCCAAAGCCGCACCGCGCCGGCGTTCGCATCGTCAAGGCGGTTGATCTGATGGCCGCGGCCGCCGCGGACCTCCCGCCCGTGAGCTTGAAGCAAGGCTCCTACGCGCACGACCACGAGGGCAACGCCTCGCCGGTCGATCCCCACTCGCCGACGCAATCCGAGATCTCGGCCGCCCGCGCCGGAGGTGGCGAATGACACAGCCGACTGCTGCGCAATTCGCGGCCGACGCCAAGAATTATGGCACCACGTGTGGACCTCTCGTCGCCGGCTGCGATCGAGAAACGGACGAAGATGCGCTCGCCATTTTCGCGGGCAACGACGAAGTTGGACGCGCGTTCGATACTCCGCAAATTCGCTCGAGCAAGAACGGCGGGAAGGTCGAGCCCCCCGGCTCCTCTGCGGCACCGGATGCGTTAGAAGAGGCCGACAACAACGCCCGCATGTTTGCCGCGGCACCTGCCGTGCGCATCGAGCGTGATGCCTTGCGCTCTTCGCTTCAAGAAGTGCTTCGGATGGTCGAGGCGGCGCACAGAGATCTCGGGCGTTGGACCGACGACAACCCGCGGGTGGTTAAGGCTCGTGCGGCACTTGCTTTCGGAGGTGCCGCTTGAGCACCTCACGAGATCCAGTCCGAGACGCCTGCAAGATGGCTCTCGACCAATTCCGTGCGATGCGATCGGGCGGCCGCCTGCTCCGGCGTTCCACGGTGATCAATGAGCTCGAAGCGGCTCTTGCCCTCTCGCCCATCTGTCCCACATCCGGCGTTTCGGGCGTCGATCTGATCGCCTCCGAGCGTCGTCGGCAGATCGAACATCATGGTTTCAACGCAGGCCATGACGACTGTCACGAAAATGAGGAATTGGCGTGTGCCGCGGCGTGGTATGCAATGCCGCACTGGGCTCGAAAAGACGCGGATGACAAACGACTGATCCTGTGGCCGGATGGATGGGGCGAGTGGCAGAAGTCTCGGTCAGACGAACGCGTGCGAGATCTGGAGAAAGCCGGCGCGCTAATTGCCGCTGAGATTGAGCGCCTGAAGCGTCTCGAAATTTTACGCGGCGGGGGTGTCGCTTGACCCGCTACGTCGTCGATCGCGAGCACGGCCTCTTGTGGGTTGTCCGTGATTCGGTCACCAAAGAGATCATCGGCGGCAACGGCTACGCGAGCAAGAGCTTCGCGACGACGAACGCCGGCCTCATGAATCGAGCGTTCAGCGCCGGCGTCGCGATCAGTGGGCCCGGCCTTCGGGATGCGTGCGACGCTTTGTGCCGCGCGCTCGAAGCCCAAGAGCTCGTGGAGGGCTTCGCTCGCAAGGGCGATTGGATCCCGCCATCGTGCCAAGAGGCGTACGAGAAGGGCAAGGCCGCTCTTGCCGGCAACGCCGTCGACATCATCACGAAACAACGCGACGCGGCCGTCGCGGCGCTTCGAGAGATCATCCTCGGTGCCCCGGTCGTTGAACCCGAAGGCGACTTCGACGACATGGAGGGCGCTGAGAGTCACGGCTCGGATCTCACCCACTTCGAACTCGCGAATATCGCCCGCGCCGCCTTAGCGGATTCCAACACGGGGGCGGTGTGTTGCCTCTGTGGGTGCGATGACGAACACGCGTGCCCCGGCGGCTGCTCCTGGGCGAATCACCCAACCGACGCCACGAAGTACATCTGCAGCGCGTGCGTTCCGAAACTCACGGCGACGGCCGGAGGTGAGGCATGAGCTACGTCGTGCGAAGCTTTCCCAACTGTGGCTGTTGGACGGTGGGCTTTTATCAAGCTGACGACGGCTGGATAGCTGAGGGCGATCACAAGACTCCGGAGGCGGCCGGCAATCGATGCTCCTTCCTCAATGGCAATCCCCAACCGGACTTGCTCGAGCTTGAGCGCCTCCGCATTTTCGCGGGAATCAAAAGGCAATGTGAGAACCAGGGCATGCACGTCGAGGGAGTGATCGGCCCAGACGTGATCGCACTCGAGTTCCGGCTTTGCCAGACACACCCACTTGTTGTCGCGATGACTCAAGCGATCTCGGCGCTTGACCCAATGGGCCGCGACGAATTGAAAGACGCGATCGCGAAAGCGAGCACGCCCTCATGACTCTCTCTTCTTCTTGGCCGCGGGCTTGTTGCTCGCGGGTCTCCATCGCCCCGCCATCCATGTGGCGGGGTGCCATCAACCACCGGCCCGCGCCGGTGTCCACCTTGACCGGCGCTGAGCTTACGCGATGCGCCGGCCTTCCAGAGGAAGGCCAGGACGGCCGCCGTCACTCCTCGTCGCCGGCGGTGTGACGCCCCGGCGATTTCTGGACCCACGAGGGGCGTTTGCAGGCGAAAGCCGCGGCGCTCCTTTCCGGATCGGCACGACGCCGATTGCCTTTATGAACAAGCGCGACGACAAGCCCAAACTCGCAATCAACTACCTCGAGCAATTCGCTCCCAAGGGAGTTGTTGCATCGATGGATGGTCCGGCGCTTGGAGCATTCGTTCTCTTGCTGCAGAACTCCTGGACCGAGGAGCCGCCCTGCAGCCTTCCGCACGATGAGACGCATCTCGCGTTCATCGCCCGCACGCGCGACTGGGCCCAGGTTCGACCCGCCCTGCTCGCTGTTTGGAAACCGGATCCGTCCGGCCGGCTGCTCAACAGCCAGGCACGGGAGATCTACGACGCGCTCGCAGCGGAGGTCGCTGCGTTCTCCGAGAAGCAACGCCGAGCGTCGAACGCACGCTGGGCGAAAGAGAGCGGTCCCAACATGCCGCGGGATCCCGGTGGCATGCCAGTGGCATCCCGGCGGGATTCCGGCGGGATCCCGGTGGCATCGTCGGGGCGCTCTGCGCCCTCTCTGCGCTCTGAATCTCTCCATGCGCTCTTGCCCCAGCGCTCTAACGAGCAAAATGAATCTGAGCGCTCTGCAGGGCGCGGAGAAGTCATTGGCATGGTGGGCGAGGGAGCGCGGGCGCACGAGGCACGGCTGCTTCAGGACTGGCGGATCACGCAGATCCACCGCCTCGCCGGCCAGGCGATGGAGCGATGGCGTGCCGCGGGCATCTGCAAAGCGCCGACGTCGAAGGCACGCGAGATCTCGCTCGCCGAAAAGCTGAAGCCGGCGATCGTCGCGACGGCGATCCATCTGGTCGACGAGAAGGCAAAGGCAGAGTCCGCTCTCGGCCGCCGCGACTTCAACGCGTTCGGTTACTTCGTGGCGCTGCTGGGCTTGAGCGAGAAGACGGCGCATCGCGGGCCGATCGAGCCGCTGCTCCATATCGCATCCCACTGGAGCGAGCAACGCGAGAAGATCATGCCGGCGATTCGCGCTCAGGCCGCGATCGACAGCCGCCGCCAGATGAACGAACCAAGCGCCACCGCACAGGCAGGTGGCGCATGAATCCTTTTAAGGAGGTTTTCTATGTCGCGAACGGACGAGGAAAGACTGTTGGCAGCGCAGCACGCCATGCAAACCGGCGTGCTGATGGAGATGGAACATGGCGTGGGCGCAGCGACCGAGCTGAAGCACCTTCGAGTAGGCGTCAATTCCGCGATGAGCGGGGATGCCGCTATTGCCGAGCTGCTCATCGCGAAGGGTGTGATCTCCAGGGACGAGTACTTCAAGGCCTGTGCCGACGAGATGGAGCGCGAGGTGAAGCGTTACGAGGAGCGTTTGTCCAAGCATCTCGGAACGAATGTGACGCTTCGGTAGTCGACGCCGGCGTCATCGGTGCCTCCAAGTCAGGAGGCCTCGGTGCGTAACACCCACACCGATCCGCTGCTCTTCGCCCCGCCGCCGGCGTTCAACACGTCGCGAACCAGCCAGGAGGCGGCCGCCCAGGCTGCGCCGAAGGCAGCCACGAAGCGGCAGCGCATTCTCGAATGCATCGCGGCGCTCGGCGAGTTCGGCGGCACGATCGACAAGATCGCGAGCATCACGAAGTTCAATATCGACACCGTCAAAGCCCGCGTTCACCAGCTGGGGCAAACGGGCCTCGTGCGTGCGCTCGCGAAACCGGGCAAGTCGAAAGCCGGCAAGCCCGCGTTCGTCTTCGTGACCGCCGAGGCGGCCGCCGAGGCGGCCGCCGGCCATGAGCTGGAGCCGTGGCCACTGCCGCGGAAGGACTGGAAAGCAGAAGCCATCGCGAACGAGCGTCGTGCGATCGACGCCGAGCAGCGATGCATGGAACTCACGCAGCAACTCGCCGCGCGAGAAGGAGTCTCACAGTGAGCAAGAAGTCGAAGTTCTTTACGGGCAAACCGTTCAGCGTCGAGGTGTGTGATGCCATCCGGCATCATCTCGGATCTCGCGGGGTGTGCCAGGCCAATCGGAAAAAGGCTTTCGAGGATCGCGAAGCCGCTCTGGCGGAACTGGATGAGCTCGAGAACGAACACGGACCCGACGCGCTCAAGCTCAAAGAACGCCACTCCGATGCTGTCGTCCAGATCGATCGCCTCGACACGATGATCAAGTTCCACAACAACCAGGTGGAAGAGGCAGTTGAGAAAGCGGATGAGCCCGAGTTCGCATTCATGTACGACGTCTCAGACGTCCCGCCGCCGAAGCCGAAGACAACCAAGAAGCCGGCCGGCGGCAAAGACACGTCGAACGGCGCGCCGGTTCCGGATGCCACGCAGCCAGACGGATGGAACCAGCATCTCATGGCGAGCGTGAACGAGCTGGATCTCCGCGACGACATCAAAGCGAAGATCGTCAAGGCGAAGTTCACCACCATCGGCGAGCTGCACAAGTTCATAGAGACCGAAGAGGATCTCGGCACGAAGCTCAACGCGGAAGAGAAGGACGTCAAGATCGTTCTTCGCACAGTCCACAAGTACGTGAAGGACCACACGCGCGCTGATCTCGAAACGATGCGGGCCTCGGGCGGGGGTGTCAAGTGACGACAACCACACGCCGCCTTGTTTGGATCGAAGAAAAGGAAGGCATCTTCGTGGCTACGAGCCGCGTTGTCGCCGACGGACGCTCACCACTCCGTTGGCGTATCGACTGCCCCCGCGGACCTCGCGTTTGGTTTCAGCTCGCCGGCGACACGGAGTTGTACGAGAGAGTGGACGAAACCAGGTTCGACACGCTCATTCAGGCGCAGGAAGCCGCCCAAGGCGTGGAGAACGCCTTGCTCGCCGAACTGCTCGAGGATGTCCGAGGTGCCGCATGAGGATCTCCATCGAACGCGACGGCGTTTGCACCTCCCACGAAACTCCGGAGATCACGGAGTTCGTTAACCCCGAGCGGAAACCTGGATTGCTTTTCGACTTCGGAGCGGCCGACGTCAAAGTCGGAGTGCTCGGCACGCGCGATGAGCTGCGATCGCTGGCCAAGCAGCTGTTCGCTCTCGCCGGCGGCGACGTTGTCGAGCAGTCGATCGAGCGTGTCGCGCCCGCGGCGGCCGCCGGCAAAGCCATCCCCCACCACAGCATCCCGAAGAACCCGCTGAAGCGAGCGGGATTCCTGAAGCCCGTCCGGTCCGCACGCGTTGGAAAGCCCTCGAGCTCGCCTGCTCGAGCCGGCCGCAAGTCCGCCAAGAAGAAAGGAAACTGACCATGTCAACGAAGACCAGGCAGAATCGAAAGAGCAGCTCGCGTCGAGCCAAGCCGCGGCCGTCGTCCCGTCGTTCAGCGCCCGCCGCGGTGATCACGCTCGGCAAGCCCGAGTTGATCGACCTCGCCCGCATCAAGTTCACGAACAAGAAAGACCGCGAGGGCCTGAGCGATGAGGCGTTGGATATCGCCGGCCTTGCGAAGGCGATCGCCTCAGTCGGCCTCTTGCAGCCAATCGATGTCGTGCGCCTGCCGAACGGGGATTGCGAGCTCGCGTTCGGCGAACGCCGGATCCGGGCACACAAGCATCTGAAGCGGTCGCAGATCCTCGCCTTCGTTCACAACGAGAAGGCGTTGACGCCGGCGGTGCTCGAGAAGATCGCCGAGCGCCGTGCGATCGAGAACTGCCAGCGTGCGGATCCGACGCCGATCGGGGAAGGCCTGGCCGTCGCAGATCTGTACACGATCGAACTGCAGCGGGTGAAGGACCAATGCATAAAAGGGCCGTCCCAGCCGATTCGCGTTTCAGTTCTGGCCAAGCTCCGTGCGACGGCGATTGAGAACGTCGCCACGAAGATCGGCAAGAGCACCGGTTGGGTGCGAGATCGGATGTACATCTCGGGCTTCGAGGGCAAGTCGCGAGATCTCATCACCAACGGCCGCCTCCCCCTTGCGTACGCCCGCGAGATCTCCAAGGTTGCGGATCCTCGCCGGCGCGATGAACTCGCCGCAACGTTCTGCATCGACGGCGATGGTGCCGCATACGACGGCTTGCCTGGAGATCTCGACAACCTCAAAGCCGAGGTGGCGAAGACGTTGTATTCGCTGGTCCAGGTGCCGTGGAGTCTTTCAGCCGTTTTCGATAAGAAGCCGGCGTGCGAAGAGTGCCCGTTCAACTCCGCGAACAACCCCGGCTTGTTCGATGGCAAGCAACTCTTCGCGGACGATCACCAGACCGCCCATCGCGTCGGCGAATACAACGGCGTTCGAACCGAGCGAACGGAGCCGAAGACGGGCGTCTGCACAAAGCCCGAGTGCTATCGCGAGAAGGCGTCGTTCTGCAGCCGCGCCGTCTCCGGAACGGTGACGAAGGTCCTGAACGCGAGTGCCGCGGCAAAGGCGCGGAAGGATAAAGGCGCCGCCGCCCTGCTCACGCCGTCTGCGATCGCAAAGGTCACGCCGCCATTCCTCGCGCCGAGCGTCGTTCATGAACGCGTCAAGTCCCGGCTCGCCTCAAAGCGGGAGTTGCCAGCAAGCAAGGCGTCCAAGTCGGCCGAGGTGAAAAAGAAACCCGGCGACTATGGCACGCCAGAGTGGCACGCGAAGAACGACGGCCAACAGGAATACCAGGAAGCGTTCCGCAACTGGCTCGACAAGAAAGCCATGAAGGCCTTCGCCGGCTACATCGCCGAGGTGCCCGGACGCTTCGCGATGTTCGCCCTCGTTCGGTGCACGAAGGCCTACGAGAAGGTCGCGACGTGGAACATGAAGCCGGCGGATCTGAAGTCGCCCGACTTCCTGCACGCGCTGCGTCTGGTCGAGAAGCCGAGCATCGAGAACGCGATCGAGCTCGAGAAGATGGCGGGAAAGAACTACGGCCTCTTCGTTCCACCGCGGATCGATCACTCGCCGCCCGAAATGGTGCACTTCATCCTCACGACGCTCAGCGTCGCAGTGGATGCACCCCCGGTGGAAAAGGAATACATCGACGCCGAACTCGCGAAGCTCAACAGGGACAAGGCGGCCGTCGCCTCCGGCAAGAAGCCTGCGGAGGCCGACGGCAAATGAAGTACCGCATCGCGTTCATGATCGTTCAAGAGAAGCGGCTGATGAGCTCGCTGCTCTATTCACCAAAGGGACGGACGTACGACCTGGTCGAGCCGGCCATCCGCGACGCGGAGAAACAGAACGCCCTGGTGAAGTCGCTCGAGTACGTCGTCATCGGCGACGGATCGCTCGACATCCTGTGGCAGAAGGCCGGCAGTCGCGTTCCGCCCAACATGCGGGCACGCGAGATCCAGGAGATCGAGAGGGCATCAGCATGACGTGCGTTGGCAATAAAACGTTGCGGCCGCAGGAACATCCCGAGCTGTATGTCGAGGCGATCCTCATGAAGACGGCGCGGCTTCCCCTCACACATAAGCACATCGCCGTTCTGCTCGGCGTGTCCGCCGGCCGCGTCTGGCAGATTGAACAGCACGCCCTCGAGAAGATCCGCGATTGCGCGAAGCGCGAGGGGGTGCTCGCTTGAGCCGAATCTTGTCAGCGATGACACCCGAAGGGTGGGCGGCGTACGAGAAATGGTTCGGGCTGGCCGTCGATGATCCGACGATCTCCCGATTCAGCTACGGCCAGGCATACCTCGATCGACTGAAAGCGATGCCTACGTCAACATGGGACATCGCGTACTTCGTGCAATGCAAGGGCCTCGGCCTCGGATACATGAGCTTTGATCGACCGGCACGCAGCGCGAAACCAACCGTACTCGTCGTCGATTCTCCGCAGAACCGAATCGTGGGCGGGTTGCTTTTTCGTCGGCTTTTGATCGAGGCCAAGCGCAACAACAGTGATTGGATCGAGAGCAGCTGCTCAGAGACGAACGTTCCTTCCGTCGCCATTCACCAAAAGCTGTTCGGCGATCCGTGGGGAACAGAGCCGCATTCGAACTTCGATCCGGCGCTCGGCCAGTTTGTGCCGCGGATCTACTTCAAAGCACGCCTGGATGTCTTGCTCGAGAAACGCAAAGGAGCGCCCGCGTGATGGACAATCCACTCGAAGAGGTCGACTTCCAGATCGGCAACCTCTATTGGCCGAAGGTCTACGCGCTCATCGCACGTGATGCCAAACAGATCATGGAGTATGTCGGCGGCCGCGAACGCGCGATCGAGTTCCTGAAGCGGCACGCGGGCGAGCCACTCATCCGGAATCGGCAGGTGCTGCCATGAGCGCCGGCACGCGATTGCCTCTTGCCTGGGCGCAGGACGCCGCGCGGGCGCTGATGGCCATGTGGCGCATGCCGGTGGACAGCTGCATGGTGGTGGGATCCGTTCGCCGCGGCAAAGAGGATGTCGGAGATCTGGAGTTCACCGCTCGCATGCCAGTCGATCGCAGGCACGATGAGTTATTCCGAGCGATCTCCCCCACGATCAAAGCCGAGGGCTTGTTCGAAGGGACGACAAAGACGTACGGCAAGGCGCTCGAAGGTTTCAAGCCTGGATTCAAGTACTGCCGCCTTCTCATGAACCTCGATCGAGACGGCAAGGAGTTCGAGATCCCGGTGCAGATCCATCGCTACGCGCATGACGAGGGGAATCGCGGGTGGATTGAGATCATGCGGACGGGGCCAGAGAAGTTCGGGCCCGCCTTCCTTCGTCGGTGGAAAGAGCATCACGGGATCGCGGCCGGCCGGCAAGCCTCAGTCGATGGCCATCTCGTTTCCTCGGGCGGCCGCATCGTGGCTGTCCGCACCGAAGCAATCGCCTTCGAACTCTGCGGCATGAAGTTCATTGAACCACAACAGCGTGACGCAGTGTGCGATCACCTTCAAGGGCATCGCTCATGATCACCAACGTTCAATCAAATCGACGACTCGAGCTGGCGAGAGTGCTGGACGAAATGCAGCTCGAGGCGAGGGATCTTCGGATACCACCTCCATTCGACGGGGTCTGCAGGGCGTGTCGCAAGCCTGCGCCGAAGCACCCGTTCTGTGTGTCTTGCTTGCTCTTTATGGAGCATGAACTTCAAGAGCGTGATGAGCAGGATTGCGAGCCAATGTAAGGGGGATTCGAATGCCAAGCACGACAACCTCTGCCATCGCCGATTCGATCGAAGCCGTGCAGCCGTTCGATCTGCTCGAGAAGAACGGCACGCAGCGCGTCTTCATATCCGTCACTGAAACCGAGAAGGGAACGCGAGTCTTGTACCGCACGCATTACTACCTCAAACAACGCGAATACTCCACCCCGCTTCGGAAGTGGCTGGCGTGGCAGCAAGGCTCGAAGCTCGTTCGCCGCATGCCGCAGGAGTTCCAGCGATGAGCGCCCGCGCCGTCGATGTGCAGCCGTTCAAGCCCGATTCCAAATGGAAGGGCAACCGCCCATTCGCTCGCTCGCGTCACAAGCCGATTCTCGGCGAGATGAACAGCACCGAACGGGCGTACGCGAATCGCCTGTGTCTCCTCGAGCTTGATCGCCAGGTGCTTTGGTGGAAGTTCGAGGCGATCAAGTTCCGCCTGGCGGACAGCACGTTCTACACACCGGACTTTGCCGTCATGCTCGCCGATGGCACGGTCGAGATCCACGAGGTCAAGGGCTTCTGGGAAGACGACGCACGCGTCAAGATCAAAGTCGCCGCGGAGCTCTATCCATTTCGCTTCCGCGCGTTTCGACCGAAGTCAAAGAAAGAAGGCGGCGGCTGGCATGAAGAGGCGTTCGGGCCCAACGACTCGCCGGCCGCAAAGGACGAAGCGCGGCAGCTTTCGCTTTCCTCGATCGGAACCAATCTGGACACAACAGCATGAAACTCACTCTCTCTCCGACACTCACTCTACCGATCGAAATCTTCAAGTATCACTGGGCTGCTCTTGGCATCACGGGATCCGGAAAGTCCTACACGATCAAATGGTTCGTCGAGCAGCTCCTCGAGGCAGAGCAACGCGTCTGCATTGTGGATCCAAAGGGCGATTGGTGGGGCCTGAAGTCGTCTGCCGATGGCAAGTCGGCCGGCTTCCCGATCGTGATCTTCGGCGGCGAACACGCCGACGTTCCGATTGATGCGACGTCCGGAGCCGTGGTGGGCGAGCTGGTCGCCACGGGCAACAGGCCATGCATCATCGATCTCAAGCACTTTGACGAAGAGGCCAAGTGCGTCTTCATGATCGCCTTCCTGGGCGAGATCTTCCGGCGGAACAAGGGCCGGCTCATGCTCGTGCTCGATGAGGCGCACGAGTTCGCGCCACAGAAACCATCGAAGGACGAGTACGGGCTTCTGCGTTGGACGAACAGGCTGCTCAGCCAGGGGCGGTCGCTTGGCATTCAAGTCGTGCTGAGCAGCCAGCGGCCCGCCAAGGTGAACAAGGATTCGCTGACACAGACAGAGGTCCTCTTTGCCATGCGAGCGATTCACGTTCACGATCGCGAGCCGATCGAAGCTTGGGTCGCTGGCGTGGGCGATACAAAGAAGGCAAAGGCCGTCCTGGAATCTCTCGCACGGCTTCAGGTGGGGCAGGGTTGGCTTTACGCCCCGGTCCTCGAGATCCTCGAGCAGATCAAGTTCCCGAGGATCAAGACATTCGACTCGAGCGCGACACCGAATCACGCCGAGTTCAAGATGCCGAAGGGCTGGGCCAGCGTCAACCTCGAGGAGCTGTCCTCGAAGATGGTGAAGGTCAAGGCCGAGGTTGATGCAAACGATCCAAAGAAGTTGCGTGATCAAATCGCGGATCTCACCCGCAAGCTCCGGGACCAACAGGCCACGCCCGTTCGCATTGATGCCGGCGAACTCGGTGCGGCACAAACCGAGATCGCGACATTGCGCCGCGAGCTCGAGCTGGAGAAGTTGGCATTCGGCAGGTTCGTCGGCGATGTGTCCGGCCTATCGCTGCAGATCCACGATCTGAATGACAAGCTCGCCAACGCGGCTCACGAACAGAACAACGCGGCCGCGTCGCGTGCGTCGGAATCCTCACGAGAAGCACCGGAGCCGGCGAGGAAAGCTCCGGTGCGTCCCCCACTGCCACACCCAGCGGCAGCGCGTTCCTCCGGTGGGAGCCATCGCGCTCCCGCCGGCGGGGGCAACAATGACGAACTCAGCGGGCCTGAGCGGAGAGTTCTGAACGCGATCCGATTCTTTGAGCAGTGTGGTGAACCGCGGCCGCGTCGCGCCGCCGCGGCCGCGATCGCTAAATACTCATTCACGAGTACGGGATTCACCAATCCGCTCGGCTCGCTGCGATCGAAGGGCCTGATCGCGTATCCGAACCCCGATTCCGTCGAGCTCACGAACGCCGGCCGAGATCTCGCCGGCGACGTCCAAGGCCCGACGACACTTCGAGAGTTCCACTCACAGCTTCTCCATTTCCTCAGCGGGCCTGAGGGCCGCGTGCTCGAGCCGCTGATCCGGGCATACCCGAAGCCCATGTCGCGTGACAACTCGGCCGCGGCGGCCAACTACAGCCCCACGTCGACGGGATACACAAACCCGCTCGGCTCTCTGCGTTCTCGTGGCTTCATCGACTATCCCGATTCGTCGAGCGTCGTTGCGCTCGACGTTCTGTTTCCCAAATCGCTCCGCTAGTTCGAGGGCAAGATGCCGTTTCCGAAAAAGAAGAGGCCGACGCCGGCGGCGCAGGACGCGCTCCCGATGCTGAGGCAAGAAATCCGGGTCGTCAAACGGAAGATCAGAGAGAGGTACGCGCTCTTCGAGAATCTCCTCGAGACGATCGAAGCGCTCTATGCCGAGGTGCAGGCAACGCGCCGCTTCCACGATGCAGACGCAGCCACGCCTCTGCTCCACAAACGAGTTCAGAAGTTCCGCAATATCAACGAAGACCGCGGCTGGTAGTCGCGATCGCTTTCCCTTACAGGAGGTCTCCATGTCCCCAGCTACAGCCATTGATCCCACCGTCGCCGACTCCAACAGCAAGGCGATGAACCAGGCGGCCGCCGATCCCAAGCCAGTGTCCCAGCTCGTAGCCTCGGCCGGCGTCTCACGCTCCGACACGATGAGCGTTGGCACGGCCAGACCGATCCCGGTTCGAAAGACCGTGTTCTACAACCTGCTCGACATGAAGAATCTCCCGCCCGAATCCGAGCTCGGGCTTTCGAGGATTGTGGAGGATGGCCGATCGTGGTGGCCCCAGCTCTCGTCGGATCCGCAAAGCAAACGCATCATCGATCTCGATGCCTCCCGCGCGCACGCCGCCAAGCTCGATGACAACGTCCCGACGACGGTCGATTTCGAGGATGCCTGGGACGACACGCTCGGAAAGGTTCGCCCTCTTCGCCTCGACATTCGTTTCAACACGTCGCGGGAAGTCGCCGCGGATGTGTCGCTGGTTCGGCAAGTGCTGCGATCGAAGCGCGAAGGTGGATTCACGGGCAAGCTCGGTGCCTACGGCGTCATGCCGATCTCGGAGGTGAACTGGAACATTCTGACCCGCGACCCGCGATATCCGATCGAGCAGCGTCTCTGGCGAACCGCCTGCCGATTTACCGCTCTCGACCTCGGGCTCATTGAGGAAGTCGATTTCGTCGACGTCTCTCTCTACGCCATCGGCCCCGATGTGAACCAGCACATCGAATGGTGCGAGGCGACGATCGATGTCGCAAAGAGCTTCGGCAAGCCCGTCATCGCGCACATCTCGCCGGAGAGCCATTGGAATGCATCGGGCGGATTCGCCCGAACGCTGCTCTCTCAACCCCAGTGGCAAGCCACGCTCGAGCTGATCCGCCGCAAGGAGATCGACGCGGCGCTGTGGATCGGCGGCGACAACAACTTCAAACACGACTTCGCCACGTGCCCCATGTGGTGGCAGGTGTTCGAGGCGCTCCGCGATAAGTGGGCGGCCGAAGCAATCCGCCAGCGATAGTCCGGGACCTCTCTCATAGCACCAGGCCGGGGGCAATCCCCGGCCTTTTCATTGACTGGAAAACCTTCGCTAGCCCGGTAGTGTCGACACAGGCCAGCTCAACAAGCCAGGAGCGCGATGATGCGGACGATGGCATGGTTCTCTCCCAGTCTCTTGATATCCGGATCCAACGGGCGACCTTCTCGATTCGGTTTGATCATCGCATGCCTTGCGCTGTTGATCGGCTTCTCGCCTGGCTGCGCTTCGGAGGACCAGGTTCGGGCAAAGCGCGAGCAGGTTGTGCAACAGAAGCATGCGGTGGACGACGCCGTATCGGCCGCCAGCACGCAGCTCGACGCCGTGAAGAAAGACCAGGACGCCCAGAAGGCTGCAGCCGCGGACGCCGCCAGCGCCGTCGCCAAACTTCCGGACGGGCCCGAAAAGGTCAAGGCCGAGGCCTCGCTGCAAGCGGCGCTCGACAAGGTCAAGGCGATCGACGCCCAGGTCGTGACGATCCAAGCTGCGATCGACGCCGGCAATGCCACGAGCGGCAACCTGGCTGATCGCGTGAAGGCCGCGGACACCTTCTTGGCGGATCTGAACAAGCCGTCCGCAGCTGTCGGCACGGTGAGCTCGATTGCATCCGTGTTCAATCCGGCAATTGGGGCGCTCATCACCGTCATCGGCGGCCTCGGCTATAACCAACTTCGGTTGGCGAAGGCGAACAGCGCGCTCGATGACAAGGCGTCCAACCTGGCGGACGGTGCAGCCAACATCGTGCGCTCGTTCGAAATGCTCGCCGGGATCTCGAAGCCGGTGGCAGAGGCGATTGCTCAGAACAAAGACCTCTTGCGCATGGCCCAGAACGGGACAGGCGCGACGATCGTCGATGCGGTTCGAGGCAATCCCAAGATTGCTGTGGCCGACGTTGTCGCTGCAGCTTGATACGTAGTTCGCGCCGCGGTGGGGAGTTGACGGTCACACTGATCAACTCCCCGCCGCACTTTGTAGAGACGACATGCCGAACGAAGAACCGACACATCTTCACGACTCGCAGCCCGCTTGGGCAATTCGCGTCGAGCTCAAGGTCGATGCATTGAACGATCGAGTGGACGCTGCCGTGGATCGAATCGACAAGGTCGGAACCACGATCGATGGTCCCACCGGGCATCAGCACCTCGGGTACACAGTTCGGATCGATCGCCTCGAGCGAGTCGTCGCCATGCTGATGTGGATCTGCGGCATCACGTTCACCGCGGCCGCCGGCGCGATCGTGCTGATCCTCGTCCGCTGGTTCTCTTCCGGCGCTCTTGCCGGCCTCGGAGCGAAGTAATGCCCGACACCGGCTTCAAATACACGAGCGCCAATCCCACGATCAACGGCGCTGGCACGGCCTGGGTGAATCCGAACAACGCGAAGGGTGCGCCCGATGGCAGCACCGCATCGGTTCACGTGACGGGCACGGGCGCCTCGACCAAGATGCGGTTCACGTCGTTTAGCTTCGGAGTGCCGCCGGACGCCGCGGCCGTCATTGGCTTCGTGGTGAGGATCCGTGCTCGAGGAGGATTCTCAGTATGAGCAGCGTGCCTGATGCCTGGAAGGTCTTCGCCCAATTCGGCGGCCAAGGCAGCTTCTCTCGCTTTCTCAATGGCGACGCCGTCAATGCGACGCTCGCCGACTACGACCTCGGTGACGGATCCGATCAGTGGGGAAAGTCGTTCACGCCGGCGACCGTGGACACACTCTCGCTCGATGTCTGGGTGCAGGCCAATCACGCGACGCAGAACGCCGACAAAGAGATCGACTCCGTCGCCATCAAGGTGTTCTACCAGACAGCAAGCGGAGCGATCGTCGCCTCATCCCTGAACATTGGACCATCGATCGGGCTCTGATCAATACGAGATCTTGCAGAAGCCGTTGAGCCCCGCGTACGCGGTCCCAGCGCCGGACACTCCCCAGCCGCCGCCGCCGCCATAGCTCGACCCCGATGGATTCCAACCCGAATACTCGTTCGTTCCACCAAAGCTGCCGAAGCCGGGATTGCCATGCCGCGCCTGCATTGCGGGTCCGCTGAATGCGCCACCCGCGCCGGCCGCGGCTGCTGGCTGTTGCCCGCCCTGGCCACCGTTGCCCACGAGCGTTGAACCATTCACGGTGATCGAAGAGTTTCCACCATTGCCGCCGGCACAAGCGGCCGTCGAGAAACCGGATCCACCAACGCCGCCCGCGGCAACGGTGATGGTCACCGTGTCACCGGGAGTCACGGCGATGATGTCGATGGCATACCCGCCCGCGCCGCCGCCCCAGCCAGGAGCATTTGGGCCCGCACCGGTGTAGCCGTTCGAGCCTCCACCGCCGGCACCAACGGACTCACGCTTGAGCCGATAGACGTTGGCCGGCACGGTCCAGAGATAAACGCCAGGAACTCCCCACGTCGCGATGCCCTTCTCGACCGAACCTCCGGCACTGGAAACCGCATCGGGCAACTGGCCGATCGGGACCTTGCCGCCCGAGTCGAGACCGGCGACGCCGTTTGCAGCGCCTCGAGCGCCGATCATGTCGGTGACGTTGTCCATCAACGTGTCGATGTCGCTGCGAGCCGCGGCCGGCGAATCGTTTGGATTGTCGACGTTGTTGGTTGTGAATCCTGCCGAGGTTGGCCACGTCGTCATGCCGATTCTCCAGCTGTGAAGTGCATGAGCGATTCACCATCGCGAGCGGTCCGCCGCCAGGTCATTCGCGAAAAGTACTTCACGCGACAGCGCCCGCGCGGCTGCCGCCATGTCTGCTTCCATCGCACAGACAAACTCGGAACCATCCACGCCGGGAGATGGCGAACGGCGATCATTGCGATCGCAGCTCGGATCTTGAGGCCCCGCTGGAATGCTTTCGCAGATACCACCTCAAGGGTGACCGTCGCATATCCACTGGCCATTACGGCTCCTCCACATACACGAGCGTGATATTGACAGTCGCGCCCGCACTCGTCGTCGCTGTGATTCCTTCGCCGGCAACGCTGCTGAACCAACCGTCTTCCAACTTCGGGATGATCACAAACTGATTCGCCGCCAAGGTGAACGCCTGCGAGATCGCGACGCCCGCGCCCGCCCCCTTCGAGTTAAACGTGATCGTGGTACCGCTGCCGCCGTTCATGATCATCGCGGCGACGACGCGCAGCACCTTCGTCGCGACCGCGGCGATCACCGCGCCATCCGTGGTGGAAGCCGCGATCGCAGCTTTCTGTCGCTTCACCGTCACCTTCGCCCCGGCAATGCGGATCCCCTCACCAGGTACCGCGCCTTCGGTGATCGATGCGATCGCCCCGATCTCGTTACTGCCAGCCTCGAGCGACCAGTCGCCCGACTTCGTCACGGCGACGGTGCCGTCGATGAGATGGTGCGAAACCTCCTCGCCGCCGTCCGTTGTCGTCTTCAGAGGTATCGGGAGGCCGTTCGCATTGATCACCAGAAGAGACATCAAACACTCCGTTCACAACGTGGCGAGCATGCCAGAGTTGACAAGGTCGTTGAATTGCATCCTTCCCGATGCAAGCACTGCTGTCGACCCGTCGATCGACTTCAGTCCGCGGACGTTCGCGTCGATCAAGGCGTCGGCGAGAACGCCTTGCGGGTTGTACAGACGGACCCGCGGACCAGGCAATCCCGACTTGTTCACCAGCTCCCACGTCCACCCAGCGCCGGTGCCGTTGAACGTCACGCTCACGCTCTTGATCTTGGCGAAGAGGCCCTGGCTGATCGGCAGCGCGATGTCGCCCGGCCCGTAATAGAGCCGCGGTCCCTGCAAAGCGGTGTTCACGTCGTTCAGATATTCCTCGACGGTCTCAGCTCGAGGGATCATCACGAACTCGCGGATCGTCGGGATCTCGGCCGGGACCTGTGTCACCGTGACGCGGAACTGAACGAAGCGAGCTCGCACGCTCCGGCTCGCCAGGCTCGTGACGTCCGCCCAGTCGGTGAAGTCAACGCCGTCTGCAGAATGGCGAACTTCGATGAAGGCGGTGCCATCACTCTGGCATGTTGCCTGCGGTTCGAAGTCGATCAGCACGCCGATATCGATGACCGGATGCTCGTAGCTGATCGGGTTGACCGGATCCAAGCTCCAGCGGGTGAACTGACTCCACTTGGTGATTCCATACACCGATGCGAGATTGGCCCACGTCGCGCGATCGTCCGCCTCGAGCACGCCGTCTGAAGTGATGTGGCAGCCGGTGAGCGTGCCAGGCCATCCCAGCTTGCGAGCGTCCTGGGTGATCGCCACTTCGGGTTGCCGCGGTGCGCCCAGCTCGCGATCGCAATACAGCGCGTTCACGCTCTCAGCGCCGGCCGTGTCCACCATCTTGATCGCAAACCGCCAGGCTCCCTGCGGCGGCACGTTCAATTCTGCAGGGCTCGCGCCCTCGAGAAGGCCGTCGTGCAGATCCTGCATCGACTCCCACACGAGCGAACCGCCCGGACCTGGCTGCGGTCCATACCGAAGCTGCACGCCGGCGATGTCGCGGGGAACGGTGCCGAGCTTCCAGGTGAAGCAACGCGTGCCATCGCTCAGCCGATAGACATCGAACGCCTGGACGTCGGGCGGCGGGATGATGTTGCCGATGACGGTGTGTTCCGCATCCGTCCACGTCGACGCGACGCCGGCGGCCGAGATCACGCGGATCGAGATCTGATAGGTGACGCCGGCTTCGACGGGCATCACGCTCACCGAGGTGTTGTCGATCGAGAGATTCGAACGCGTGTCCCACGGACCAACCGCATCCGCCGGCGGCCGCGGCTTGGGGCGAAGTCGCACCTGGGCTGTCACCGGCCGCGGCTTTGTTCCGCTCGGTGAACGGAGCACGATCAACATCCGATGCATGAGCGAGCCATCCTGGCCGCGCACCGTGATGTAGTCATCGCTGAGGATCTGATCGATGATCGGCGCCTCGGGTCGATCGAGGTATTCCGGCGGCACCGTGATGCCGGGGTTGTAATCCGGAATCGTGCCTTGGTCGGCGAGCAGAACTTCGGGCGCTGCGTCGACGCACACGATCGTGGCGGCGAGATCTGCATCGGGAACGATCGACTTGACGATCAGCTCCCGCGTCTCGGATCCCAGCTCGCCGAACATGAAGAGATCGCCCTTGTTGGGGCGAGCTTCACCAGGCGAGATCGGGCCCACGAAGTCAACGCGGTTCGATTCACCCTCGGCCGTCTGCAGATACTTCAGGAACGACGTGCCATCGGGCAGCCGGCATCGGAGGACGTACGTCTTTCCCGCCTCCATGACAACCTTCGCATCGAGCAAGAGCCCGCGGAGGTTGTTCTGCGTGTCGAGGATCTGGCGCACGACGCGGCCGTATCCGTTTCCGAAGAGCGGCACATCGTGCGTGACAAAGACGAGATCTCCCTGCGTACACGCCAGGTGCTCGATGTCGGTCTCGAATTGGTACAGCTCCGGCCGGAGCTTGGCCACGGCGATGAAGTAGCGCCCGTGTTTCCAAACCTCGTCGGCATGAACGACGCCGAAAAACTCCATCGTCTCGAAGACTTCCGCCGGCGGCAGAGTCGGAGCGGGATTCCCAAACGCGTCTTTGCCATCGATCTGGTACCCGTCCGCCAACACGATGCGTTCGTCGCGGATGTAATTGCGATCGGCGTTGGTGAACTGGATCCGCCAACCGTGCGGCACATCGGCAAAGACCTTCGTGCCTTTGAAGTTGCGGCTGTTGCGCGGCGTGAAGTGCTGAATCGGAACTGACTGCACGCGATCGCGGATGACCGAGAGCTTTCCGTTCCGACGTCCGACCAGGCCGCGGCCGGTCGATGCCACGCCCTTCAGGCGATCGGCGACGGTGCCGCGGAAGTCGATCACCACATTGCACTCGAAGCCCGCGTCTTCACACTCTTCGTGCCAGGCTGCCAGCTCCTGAAGATCGACGCCGCTGTCGGCGAGCGGGCGCTTGTTCGCTGGTCCCTGGGCGACGGCGCGATAGCAGCTCGCCGGCGAGCTCGTGGCACGCTCGATCCACGTTCCGGTTTCCTTGTCCCAATCGGGAAGGATCGAGCGAGCCCTGCAGCTGAGCGTGTCCACCACGCCGTTGAGCTGGTTCGTTGCTTTGATGCGAAGGGCGATCATCGCAACGCCCGCCATCTTGACCGGGGTCTCGGCTCGGAAGGATCGGATCGCCGAGAGATACGCCTTGTCCAGGATCCTCGCGTCGGTGGTGTCAGCCGAGATCCTGGTGATTCGAACGTCGTATTGCCCGCGGGCGGCCGCGAAGCCCACCGGGAATCGCATCGGTTCGGCGCGTGCCGCGGTGACGGTGAACGTGCCGTTGTAGCTTGAGGTGTCGAACCATCGGTAGTTGAGCTGGCCAAGTGGGCCACCAACTGCCGAGGGCGCGAAGCTCGCCGCGGGGATGAGCGCAAAGCCGCCGGCGCTCGGTGGCTTCCAGCCGAGC
The DNA here is from genome assembly GCA_050730655.1 of Phycisphaerales bacterium. Classification (GTDB taxonomy): domain Bacteria; phylum Planctomycetota; class Phycisphaerae; order Phycisphaerales; family UBA1924; genus JAFEBO01. Next base: position 17,648 of record JBOHNL010000012.1, on the reverse strand, counting down.
AACAGAAGCCCGCCGTTGCCGCTACGGGCCTCGACGCGGCCGCGGATGGCGTGCCATCCCTTCGTGAGCGTGATCTCGCCGTGATGCGTTCCAATGGCTCCGGCGGCGTGCTGGCCATACTGAGAGACGATGACCTTGCTATCGATGGCGAGATCGCACGCATCGGAGCCTTCGACGCTGAACGAGTACTCGCCGGCAACGGGACAGAACACCCAACCCGAGCATTCCCAGCTGAACCGATTCGCGGGGAGATACGCCGGCTTGGCGAACGGATAGCCAGCTCCCCAGCCGACAGCGCCCGCATGGATCCCGGAGCCAGCGAACACAACCTCGGGCCCGCGGAAGAGCACGTCGAGCCCGCGCTCGACAAGAGGTGACGCGGCATTGATCCCCTGCCACGCATTCGCGCCCGCCGGCGAGAACTCCACCTGCATCGTGACGGCGCGGTTGGCTTTTGATCCGTCGTCCAGGATCTGCACGAGGCCCTGGGCGAACAACAGATCCACGGTCACTTCGTCTGCGTCGACTTCCGTTGTTCGAATGACCGATCCGCCGGCCGCGTCAACGAGAACCGAATACGGCTGTTCGTGAACGATCGACGGATAGAGCGATGGCGGCGGATCATCGGCGCGCCCAGGCAGCACCTGGAGCTGCACGCCGTCGAACTGGTTGATGTCGGTGTCGCCAATCTTGATCTCCGAGATCTCGAGCGGGCCATAGCCGCAGTTGAAGAGCATCCGGAGGTATTGGTCATTGCCGACGATCTCGGTGTACGGGGTCGCTGCGAGCAGAGGCGTGATCACGTACTCGCCCAGAACGATCGGCACAGCGCCATGCGGCCGAGCTTCATTGCGGCCGCCCGAGATAGCCAGGCTCGTGGTCGTTCCGTTGTCGGGTGCGATCGCAGAGAGCTGGGCGCTCGGCGGCGGAATGAGCGCGCTGATAAGGAGCGTGCCGCCGATGCCGACGCCGGCGGAAAGCAGCGCACCGGACAACGTGAGTCCGCCGGCCGTGGTGAGCAGGCTGGTCGCGCCCAATCCTGCGAGCGCGTACGGAGCTGCGATCGAGCCGGCCAGAATCGCGATCGTGAGGATCGTCTTGAGCGGGCTCTTTCCCCCACCGCCCGTGTCACCCGGTGTCGCTGTCACCTGGACGATGCGCCCGGGCTTTGGCTTCACTAGGTGCCAGCGATCGGGCGGGATCTCGGTACCGCCCACGTGCACGTGGATCCCGCCGGGAGCTTGAATGCCTGCGATGGCGAGCAGCTCCGCGATTGTCTTGCCGGCCGGGATGGCCACGTCGACCTGGTCATCGCGAAGGAACATCGGGCGGCCGGCGACGCGGACGGGTCCTTCGTATCGATAGAAGCCGAGGAACCGCGGCTCCCACTCCGGAGCATCCATCCGTTGCACACAACTCTGCACGTCGCGATCGGCATGCAGCATTCGATTCTGCGCAACGACCATGCCGACGTGATGCGGCGCGCCGCTCACGCGGAACAAAGCAAGATCTCCGGTTTGGATCTCGCCCACCTCGAGGTGCCGCCACTGCCTCGAGGCGATCCGATCTTGGATGACCGCGGCGATCTGCTTGCGCCGTTCCTTCACGTCGCCAGGCTGGAAGGCCTCGCAGTGCGATGGCAGGTAGCAACCGAATTGCTCGGCCGATGCAAGGCGATAAAGGCCCCAACAGCTCAGGCCTTCATCGCGTGACAAACCACGCTCGGCGAACTCAATGCCGATGTAGCTCTTCACCCAGCTTGGAACTTCACGGGCTAGGCGTCGCATCGAGCTCGTATCCCTCCTGGTCGACGAACGGCAGCTCGACGGTTTGTCCTTTCATCGCGTGCGTGCAGTCGTTCTGGAACGCGATCATGCCGCTGGTCACGACGTGATGGCAACGAATGTCCGAGTAGTCGACGCTGGGTGTAAAGGTCGGTCGCTCGAAGTTTCCATCGAACGTCCAGCTCGGCCGCGGAGCATCGTCTTCGCGAACTCGGATGCTGTGCCGAAACTTGCAGGCCGGACACCAGTAAGCGACGTTGCGCCATTGCTCGCCGCGGTGTCCGCGGGCGAGCTCCGCGCATCGATTTACCCCCCTTTCGTATCGCAAAAGTGCCTCCCTGTATCGAATTTCGCCAGCGCCGTATCGCTCACTCGCCTTCGGACTCGAGGAGATTGCTCTTGCCGGTGAACGTGAACGAAGCCGACTGCACCGTCTGTTCCGCTGCCTGCAGCGCCGCGACGAATGCAGCGGACAGTTGATCAGCATCGTGCACCGCGTCATTGCTCGAGTGCTTTCCGGTTCCCTGAATGGTGATGCTCCAGCCGCTTTCCATAACTCGACCTTTCCCGGCATCTCGCCGGCGACGCCGACTAGAACAATCCGGGAAAACGCGACGGCGTCATCGTGTCGCCCGGAAACGGTTCATTGAGAATGTCGTCGAACTTGAGCGTGCCGTTCACCGCGAGCTTGTCGTAATCAACCTGGCGGAGTTTGAAGTCGAACGGTCCGGCCTCGAGCACGTTGGGTGAGCTCGCGAGAACGATCGAGAGAGTGGCCGTGATCGGTTCGCCCTGGCAGCGACGCACCGCCTCCACGATCTTGCGATCGACGTTGTCGATGGAGAGTGAAACCTCAGGCGCCGGCGTGTCGTCGTCGGGGGGAAGCTTGAGCTGGAACGGGAACGCGACGTAGACAATGCCGTTGCTCGTGGTGTTCACCTGGTCATTGCAAACCCGGATCGGCTCCGACAAACTCGGATGGCTGAGAACCAGGAGAAAAAGAAACACCTCGCCCGTTTCCTGAGCAAAGAGCGCTGCACGCGCTGTGGCCGAAAGCGAGCGAGGCATTGGCTCTCCTGGTTACTCGTCGAACTGCAGGGCCGTGACGACGCTCTTGGCGGTGGGTGAATTGCAACGCACCGCGATCGTCTCGCCCGGATCCACGAGGATGTCCATCGGCACCTGGTAGTTGCCCTGCGGATGGACAAGCGTGCTCCAGGCGACATACGAAGCGCCCGTCGTCGGCTCCGCGGAGTAGTTCTGGCTCGCCGTCAATTGCACCGCGCCGGCATGTCCCGAGATCTTGCGGGGAGTGACCGAGGAACCGGCCGTGCCGGTGCCGGCTGTGAACTTGCGGACGATCTCGACAGTCACCTTTCCTTCGGTCGGGCTGGTGCCGTTGAAGGCGATCGAGAAATTGTTGAGGCGAGCGCCGGCCGCGGCTCCCGCGGTCACCATCACCACCGTCTTGTCCGCGTTCGTGATGGCGACGGCCGCCGTTACCACCGCCACTTTCAATCCTGCCATGTTCCAACTCCTTGCCGGATTTACGGCTGCACCCCACCGCCGCCAGGCGGACCACCATGTCCGCCCGGCCCGCCGGGGATCGTTCCTGAATTGACGAAGAGAGCAGCGCCAGCGAAGAGAGCGTCGTCGGCTGGCTCTTCGATGTGCTCGCCGATGAATGTCCCGATGAAGAAGTCGGGCGCAACGCTGTCCGCTTCTTGCATGACGCCGAAGATGGCGACAGCGTCGAAGTTCTCGGGCGCGGGATCCTCGCCGATGACGAGGAAGTAGCTGGGATCAACCGGGATGGGATCGCCGTCGATCGGCGGGATGATCTCCGTGATCTCGGTACCGGGCAGCGCGTCGAGCTGGAACGTCACCTTCCAGATCTCGGATCCGGTTTGCCGCGGTGCCATCGGCACATACTCGGGCGGGCCGGCGAAACGAAAGTCGATCAGGTTGGAGGTGCGGGGATGCGTCCACTGAAACGCGAGCGAACCGCCCTGCGTCGAGCTCATGAAGAACGTGTCGAAGAGGGCGAGCTGAGTGCGCGTGAGGTTGAGCGAAACGGGAAAGCGACGAATGCCCGCGGTGGACCGACGCCGCACCTTTGGCGGGCCGTCATCCATCGCAGAGCGGATCGTCAGATCCGGTGGTTGTTCCCGTAGCCCGGCGAGCAAAGGCTCCTGAGGGAGCGTCGCCGGCCACACGACATCGGCCAAGCCATCCTTCCGACCGCCTGCCTGGGCGATCGTCGGATACTACCCGCCGTTACATGCCGCGTCGCTTCAGTGCCTCGCGACTCATCTTCCGCCCGATGCCCGCTCCGCAGTTTCCACAAAGAGTCATGAGCTTGCCATCGATCGTCGCTTGATATCGCTTCTTGCCGAGCGGCGCGCCGCACAATCCACAGTTCCGCGAAGGTTTCTTGCCGGCCGCGAGGATCAGAAGGCCGACGAATCCGAGCACGCCCGCCGCGATCCACATTGTGAGGCCGAAGTTCTTCGGGTCCTTCACCGCCGCCGGCGGCGGCGCATTCATCGCCGCGAAACACAAGCTGACGGCTGTGAGCAAGAGGACGATTCCCAGACAATTTTTTAGGCAGCCCATTGCGTCACCTGGTTACGAGTGCCTTTGTGGTCTGGCCGTTCTGGACTGTTACGAGCGTGTACGCATTGCCTCCGGTTTCGTTCCCAGAGCTGTATTCCCAGACGATGCGGCAGGTGACGTAATACTCACCTGGGGGTAAGTTCGAAAACTCGAAACGGCCGTCCGCGTCTGCCATCGTGCGACGCGTGAATTTCTTGGAAGCCGGATCCGTCGAAGTGGGCGGGTCGTTGCCAACAAACAATCTCTGAATGATCTCCTCGGAATAGGTAGTCTTGGGAACGGCATGAACCTCGCGGCCGGCGGCCTTTATGACGAGGCCTCCGCGAGTAGTAGCAAAGGCCTGCCCCTCGATGCGCCCGGTACCAACGCCAGCAAATGGCGTGTAGTCCGCTTCATTGAACGACGCATGCATGGGCGTCGGTGTTTGGCAACCGATCAGAAGCAACGTCAATGAGATCAACAACAAACACCGTGGCCGATTCATAGATGTCTCCATTAGGTGTAGAAAGACTAAGGGAAACTGTGGGCCAACGCAACTATCTCGGCGTCGGCGTGCGGCGGGCTCCGAACGGATTTAGCACTTTGTCGAGAGATCCGTCTCTTGCCATATTGGCAAGTTCGTCTCGAACGAACACCCGAACGATCTTCCTGCCGTCCGGCCCGGTGCTTTCTCGGACCTCGGGGGTTGCTCCGCTCGATCGCTGATCGATTACCTGAACCAATGTGCCGCCGCCGCCAGCTCCCCGAATGGCGAGCTTTCCACCAACTCGAGCCAAGGGAAACGCCGTAACGAGTTCGGGGCCATCGTCCCCCACCACGCCGGTACCGCCACGCATGGGGAACCGAGTGGGCTTCATTGCGATGGCGGCATCGCCGTTGGCAAAGTGCGAATCCGAAAAAACGAACGGGCTATAGCTTGTGGTTCCCGAGTTCGCCTCGGGTACTCCCAAGCCACTGGCAAATCCCGCACCAAGTTGCTTGAAGATTGGAGCAAAGATCATCGTGTTCAATGCCATGGAAGTTAACGTCTTCGCATACCCGATAGCCAATTCCTGAAACGTACTTTTACCAGTGAACAACATCTCGGTCGTTGCGTCGCTCCAACTCTGGCTGAAGGACTCAATCGCCTCCTTGCCCTTTTGTGCGAAGTCGATCCAGTGCTGTTGCAGTTCGGATATTTTTTTGTCGGGATCGTTTCCGGTCTTCGACTTGAACAAGTCTCCCAGATCCATGCTGTGAGATTTGATAATCGCCGAAATGTCGAACAGAGCATCACCGCGTTCGGCCGCCTGTTGAAAAGCGTTTTCGAGATTGGCCCAGACCTGCGACGAGGCCTCCGAGGTAAGTTGCCAGCCGCTTACGGCGTCTTCGAGTTGGGCGAGCATTTCCTGGCCGGATTCAGCTCCAATTTTGCTGGCACCTGTTCTCATCGCGACCGCCCAGTTATTCAAGATGGACGGGATAGCGCCATGCTCATCTCCAACTTGCGCGACCTGCTCGAAAATCCCAGCCCAGCCATTGAGAAACCATTTCGAGTAGTCTTGCCCGAGCTTTGTGCACAGCGGCTTTCCGAGCTTGGGCAACACCGTCCCCAACAGCTCCTGCACGGCCGCCGCGGCAATGATCATTTGCCCCTTGATCGCGATCCACCAAATGGTGCCGAGCGATTCCGTGAACGCCACAAAATCGGAGCGAAGCTTCGGGTCTGACCACATCCCCGCGAACACATCGACTACTTTTTTGATCACGTCGGGAATTGCTGCAATTCCGGATGCCAGCCCGTTCGCAAGCTTCGTGAGTTCGGGCGCGACCCTGGTGACGATGTTGACACGGAGGCCGAGCCACGCTTCAGAGATCCGGCCCACGGCGTCGTTGTAAGCTGTAAGCTTCTCAACCTGGTCATCGTTAAAGATCACGCCCAGCCGCTTGGCCCGCTCAGTCTGCGTCGCCAGATTCTCCATGAATCCGCCGGACTCTTTAAGCAGCTGAACGAACTGGCCGCCGCCCTCCTTTCCGAAAAACTTGCTCGCTAGATTGAGCTGCTCAGCCTGGCTGCCAACGCTCTCGAGCCCCGTCGCGAGATCCGGGAGAAGCTCGGTCATCGAACGAACGTGGCCGGTCGCGTCCTTGAGACGCACCATCACGTTGCCAACAAAGATCGTGTCCTGTGATCGCGACAGTTCGCCGATCGTCTTCGCAGCTTTGCCGATGATCTTCGAAAGGTTGTCGAAATCCACATCTGCTTCGGCCGCCGCGAAGCGCAAGGCGGACAACTGCTCCACCCCGATGCCGAGCCTCGCGGATGACTTGCCAAGCTTGTCCACCGTTTCCGCGGCTGCGTTCAATGAATGAATCGTCGCGCCCGTGATCACGCCGGCGATGGCCACCTTGACCAGGTTCCACGCCTTGCCCATGCCGGCCGTGATCTTGCTTGTGTGCTCGGCGGTCTGCTGGCCGGCCTTCTCCATGCCCTTCAAGGCTTTGGTGGATTCAGCGATTCCGCGCAATAGCGAGCTGATATCGCTCGTGATGTTGACCTGCATTGCACCGATGCCAGGCACGATCAATCTCCTACGCGATTCGGTAAGCCGTCGAGCTTCCGTTCCATCTCTTCATCGCTGGGTGGCTCCCAGCACAACTGCCAGAACCCCAGATCAATGCGAGCGCGAGCATCAAGCAAGGCCTGCGCACCACCCCACTCGCGATAGAGCTCGGCGACTTCGCGAAGACTCAGCTCGGCGAGCTCGCCGAAACCGGCACTGATGTTGACCCGAGCCCAGGCGTTGACGCCGCGGAGTCCGCGGCGGCCGTAGGGTGAGGTTTGTCCTCCTCGCCGAAAGCGTTGATCGCGCCGGAGAAGCCCGGAGCGAGTTCGCCAAATGTCTTCAGCAATCGATTCGGGGGCACAAGGCTTGGAAGGTCCGCGACACTTACATCAAGACAGGCGGCAACAAACTTTGCGAGACGTCCGAAGCCCAACCGTTTGAAAGCCTCTTCTTTCTCCTGCGGTGTTGGAGTGCGCTGCTCGCTCTCTGGCTTTGCCTGCTCCTCGTCTGACAACGGATTGAACGTGTTGAACCAAGCTGCGAGCTGCAAGAAGGTCATGCCGGTACCTTCCTCGATTTGGAAGATCCGACCGTAATCAAACCGCACTTCGCGGGGCGGCGTGGTGGAGACGGTGACAACAGGGATATCGGTTCGCGTGACCATGATTGCTCCGCGCGGAGAAAGGGTGAGGGAAACGAACTACGGGTTGTTTTCTCGAGCGAGCGGGCCGGTGACCTTCAGGACGATCGACTTCGTCATCTTGCCCTTCACAGGCATCGCTTCAGCCATCGACTTCACGAAGCCGGCAAACGCACGACGCCGCAGGCCGGATGGATACACCAGGCGGAAGTTGCAGAGCGCTCGCGAAAGCATGGCGCTCTCGAGCCGCGTCTGCGCCGCATCGTTTTCGAGGAGCGCGACGGGGAGCGTGAGATCCGACACCGTCGTCGTTCCAGTGGCGATCGCTTCCGAAAAGCCGCTCGGGCTTTTCATGTTTGTGGCGTCGTCGAACTCGTTCTCCATGTCGAGGCCTTGGATGTCGCCAACCTCGGCGATCTCGGTGAAGCCTGCGCCGTCACCGCTATCCATGAAGAACGTCGTTCCGAATCCGCCCTTTGCTCCAGTCCGCGGCATGCGTAAATCTCCTTTGCCAAACCCACCCTAGATCACAGTGACCCGTTGTCAACTACCGATCAGCCGGCGGCCGAGCCAGCGTTTCCGGCAAGACCTCCTGGTACTGAAACGTGATGTCTACCCGCGAGACGAAACAGTCGAGCTCGTCGTCGATCCCGTCGCCCTCGTCCTCGAAGAACGCCCCGTCGATCTGCACCGTCGCATCGTCGAGGCCCGGCATGATCCCCTTGAATCCGTCGAGATCATCGCGAACGGCACTCCGGATCTCGCGGGCCTTGTCGAACGTCTTGGCATAGCAGCTGAACTGGATGCGAGCTTCAACGAATCCGGTGGGCCCGCCGTGCGTCGGCTCTCGAAGCGATCCGACGCGCGCGTAAGTGATCGCCGGCATCGGCGGTTTCTGCGGAAGCCGAAGGGGATAAAACGCACTGCCGACGAGTGTCGATGTCGCAGCGGAGGAGATCTTCATGTAAAAGCCGAGAACATCCTCGAGCATCAGCTCTTCCCCTTCACCGGGTTTTTCTCCGCAAGCTGCCGAGCTTTCTTTTCGATCTCGCGGAGGATGACTGCTCGGTACGCCGCGACAACCTGGTTGCGGCTAGAGATCTCGGCCGGCCGGAGGTATGGCTTCGCTGCCATGCGCGACGTGCCGAACTCTGGGAAGTGTGCGTAGTTCCGCGGATAGATGTAGCCGCGGACGCCGCTGCCCTTCTTGTGAGTGAAACGCTTGAGCGAGGCCTTCCCGGTTTTCGTCGTGGTGGGCTTGAACTTCAGCGGCGCTATGAAGACCTGGCCAACCGTGCTCGTGCCGCCCGCCCCATTCGAGATCCGCTTCGTGCGGGCGCTGATTGCTTTCTTCAGCGCGCCCGTCCGCTTCGGCGCGTTCTTCCTCGCGACATCCCGAACCACCACCGCGCCCGCATACAACGCCTTGCGATCAGCTGAGGCAGTGACGACGATGCCGATCGCCTTCAGCGCGTCGGCGGTTTCCTTCAGCCCGATCACTCCTGGCTTCACCGCCGGCATGCTCAACCTCCTCCGACCACGTCAAACGAATAGCACGTCACCACCATCTCGGACCCGCGCTTCGGTTCGGCGACATCGGAGATCTCGAACACCTGCGATCGCCAGGAGATTTGGTGTTTCGGGCTGAGTCCCTTCAAGAAGCGGATCTTGAACACTGCCTTCTGCGTCGCGACGCGGCGATCGCTCTGAAACGACTCGCCGCCGGACTGCTCGAGGAGCTCGCCCCACACCGTCTTCCACGTTGACCAGACGGGTTCGAGATCTCCGCTCGGCTTCGTCGTCGGCGTGTTCTGCTGAATGATCAGCTTCTTATCGAGTTTGCCCGAGCGAATCGCCACGGTCAATCTCCGAGCAGAATGTCGCCGGCGGCCGTGCCGGTGTCGTTGATGCGTCGAACTCGGATTGGCAAGAGCTGGCCGTTCGCCACGTTCTCGAATGACACGGAATCACCATTCAAGGTGAGAACGGAAAGGCTGCCGCCGCTGCCGACGTAAACGGCTCGCGATACAAAAGCTTCCTCGTTCGTGTCGTGCGGAGTGGCATCGACCCATCGCGTAATCGGTGACGACAGGCCGGATCCGTTGTCTTTGAATCGATCGAGTGCGGACATGGCACGAACTCCTCAGCAAGGGAACACGCGAATTTGATCGAGCAGCATCTGCACGGCGAGCGGAAGTTCCGCGGTGATCGTGCCGGTGACAACCGCTTCACGATTTTCAAACCAGTTAGCGAGAAAGAGCTTGATCGCCTGGACCGCTTGCGGCTTGATGTTCGCCGCGGAGTCGACGCCGGCGATGTACTCGAGCTGCACCGCATTCAGCTGCGCTCGAGTCGCTGGCCAGCTCTCGCCGAACGCCGGAGCGACGCGGCACGGCCAGTCGGCATCGTCCACCTGATACTTCGACGGATCCAGAGTGATGAGCGCGCCCGTGTCGTCGGTGTACTTCACGCTTGAGAACGTCTTCAGCGGAGGCTGAGGCAGCCGGATCCGCAGATCCTCGCCGCACGGGAACGCATCGAGGTACAGGCGCCACGTCTGCGTGATCAACGCGAGCCCGGTGTAATCCTCCACCGCGGCACGGCCAACACGAATCAGATCCGCGATAATCGCGTCGCTGTCGGTGTCCGCGGCATCGATACGAAGATGCAGCTTCGCATCCACGAGGCTGAGCGGTTCGGTCGCGGGCGGTGTGATGAGCTTCGGTTTCATAATAAAGAAGCCAGGGGGACGTACTCAGTTCGGCCAACTCAGCAAGCGACCCCCCGGCTTTCCGCGTCAACACGACGCAGATCGGAGATCACTTCTTGGAATTGCCCTTCTTGTTCTCTTCGCCGGCGTCTTCCTCTTCGGTGCGATCCTCAACGTCTGAGTGATCCGCCTCTGCGGTTTCGCGAATGTCTGTGTCGACAATCGCGGCACCGTCCGCAAGGAATGCCTTCGCCGTTTTCTCGTCGAGGGTGTAAGACTGGCCGGCCATAAACGTCCCGCGGGGGCCCGCAGCAGTTTTGACCATTCGAACTCGCACGACTTTCTGACGCATAAGAACCTCCGATGTTGAAGAAAAGGAAGCACCGCCAATGCCTCTCGACAGTGGCGGTGTTTGTTGCTGTGAAAATCAGGCCGTGCCGTACGCCGGACTCGCGAGGATCTTGGAGATCTGCGTTCCAGTGAGTGAGTTCGTGACGGGAACGGTGCGAGCGCCATACTGCGCCGCCCAGATCTCGCCGCACACCGTGGCAGCTCCGCGAACGGCGCTGCAGCGGATATACCGATCGAGCGGCTTGGCGATCTCGAGCAAGACGGCCTCGTCGGATGTGCCGGTCGTGACCTTGCTTCCCGCCAGGTCCGCACCGTCCGAGAGATTCGACACTTTGCCAGCCGTCGCCTTGATGAAGTTGCCGGCGTTTGCGGTGGCCATGTTCGTGAAGAACACGACGCCTTCAAATCCCGACATATCGAGGATGGAGCTGTCGACCTGGCTGGTACCAGATCCAGTCGCTTCCGCGATCTTCGTGAGCTTGACTCCGTTGAGCAGATTCATTGCGATGCCTTTCTTGTTATGGCGGGTGGCGCGCTCGCGCCACCCGCCGGGATTTCATTTCGTCAGGTTCCGTCTGCCGCGAATCAGGGAAGCTTGATGCGAGCGAACGCCTCTTCCTTCGCCGGCCCACCGTCCACCTTGCGGCGGACAACCCAGCTCACCTCGTTGGTGCGCGCGCCGGCTTCGACCAGCATCTGCATCTGGAGGAAGAGCGTGTCGAAGATCCAATACTGGCTGAAGTCACCATACATCCCGACATACTGCCCGGTCGTGAACGTGTTGGGGCACCATTCGCTCGAGATGTACGGCTTGCCGAGAATCGTGTCCGGCTCGCCCACCTTCGTGCTCGCTTCCCAGAGGTACCGATTCTCCGCGTCCTTCAACTTGCGGACATTTCGGATGCCGTCGCGGTGGAACATCCACGTGGCGTTCTTCTGGTATCCCTGCTTCAAGGAACACTGGACGTTGATCAAGCCGTCCCAGGTGAGCGCCGTGGCGGTGTTGTCGGCCGACACGTCGCGCGCGGTCGAGATCCCGTCCGCACTGGCGGTGAAGATCCCCAAAGGCTGGGCGGCCCCCGAGCCAAACAAGAACGCGTTCTCCTCGAGCTCGCCGGAGTCCCGCGCAAGCTCGTCCATGACGATGGCTTCCGGATCCATGATCGCCGCGAAGAGCAGGTCCCGCGAGACCGTGATCTCTCCGGTCATGTAGTGCGGGGTGAACTTGCGCTTGCCGAACTTGAGGGAGGTGTCGCCGACAGGCGCCGTGAGCTCCTGTCCCCATCGGAAGGTGGACAACTTATTTGTTCGGCGCGGCGCTCCCGCCGTATCGGCCGTGATGGTGAAGCGTCGGCAAAGGCTCCGCATGTAAACCTCGTCGTCGAGGTTCGTGATCAACTCCGCGACGAACTGCTCGGGCGCGCGAAGGAAGCCGCCCTGCACGTCCAGATCGCTCTGCAAATTGCGGGTTTCCGCTCCGAGATATTCCCGGAAAGCCGTGCGTGCCGCCGGCTGCGCCCGGCGATGTTCGGGTGTGCCAGGCTCAAAGACCACCTGGCGGCCGCGGAACTCGAACTCGACCCTTCCATCGCGGCGGCCAGTGGCGCTATCGCCTGGGCGATCGGGCCGATCCGGCGACGTCGAGCGCCCGGCCGAGGCGGCGAGATCTGCGGCTTCCCGTTCCGCGCGAGCGCGATGCTCGGCATTGCGGCCGGCTGCACGCTCTGCCTTTTCGGCGGTGTCGATTTCTTTCTTTTTGTCGTCGACCTCGCCCCAGATCTTGTCGAGCTGTTCATCTTCGGCGGTCGTCAGCTCTCGCTTCTCTGCTGACGCCTTGTCGAGTATCCCCTGCGCCTGCTTGGTGAGTGCGACACGCTGGTCGCGCAACTCCTGAACCTTCATCTTGAATCTCCGGATGGGTGCCGGAGACGTGCGCGCATGCGCTGAATCGATCGCCGGCACGGTGCTTTGCCCGTGACACGCGATCCGTTCAACCCAAGGTCTAGCGGGATTCGCCTTGCTCCCCACAGCTCGCACGCCCCAAGGGCCGCGGCCGCAGTTCGCGATGAACTTTCCGAAACCAGACTAGGACGCGGAAGCCGTCTCTGTCAAATCGATACCCGAGAGTCGGGCGCGCTGCTTGTGGTACAGGGTCTTACCCCGCCTCTCCCTGGCGGTTCGGATCTGCGTGACGGAGCGAACGCCGACTTCGGTGTCTTCGTACGCCGGGAACGTGACCGGTGAGATATCGAACAGCTCCACCTCGAGCAGTTCGCGGATATCGATGATCATCCCCTCGGCCGTACGCTCTTCGCTCCACGCGTCTTTAATCTTTCGGAATCCGAAACTGCTCTGATTGACGTCGCCGCGGTCCACCGAGATCGCGAGATCTCGCGCGACGGTGGTGTCCGGAAGATCGATTTCGTACCGCAGACCCTTCGGATCATCGAAGAGCCGGAGCGTGCCGGCCTTGCCGCGGCCGAGGACCTGGCTCGCGTCATGGTTATAAAGCGCACGCACATCGTCTTCGCCGCGGATGGCCCGCCCGAATGCGCCCTTCCGGACGATCTCGACGAAGTAGCCGCCGATGGGCTTACTCCGGGAGTCGTACACAGACGCGAATCCCTGCAGCATGGTGGCCTTGCCATCAGCTGAACGAACCGCGCGGACTTCTCCTGGCAGCGTGCACCGGACTTCACGATCGGGGGAAACGACCTTGCTCATGGGAACAACTCCTGGCCGACGATCGCGAGGATCGCGGCGGTGTCCTTATCGGGACGGGCTTCGTCCCAGTTCTTCAACCGACTCTCCAGCGCGCCGCCGGCCGCGACATCCGAAAGCGACATCGCGAGGTGCCGCTCCGAGATCGCGGCAACGGTCTTTGGCACCCACTCACCAGGCACGCCGGCAAAGACTCCGATCGCCTCGACGATTGGGAAGACGACGCCGCGGACGTGATCGCCATGCGATGCATACAGACCCGCGAACGACGTCTCGCCTTTCTTCACGCTGCGCTGCACCTTGTCTTTCTCGACGCGGAGGATCCGCGCGAGCGCGTCGCGAAGCAGCGGCGTAAACGTTTTGGCGAGCTGCTGTCTTCGCTCGGATGGTTCGAGCGATCGCGTCTTTGGATCCGGTGCCGGTGCGGATGCAGCTCCCGCGGCCGCCGCAGCTCCAGGCGTCATCTGCTCGAGCTTCTGCGGCGTCGTCATGTTCACGGGGACGATCGTCTGATCACCCTCGGGGCCGATCGTGTTCTCGTCTTCAAGCCGAAGGATTCCGTTCACCGTTCGGAAGCCCCACTGTCGACCGATGCCGTATGCCTCGTAACGGCTCTTGAGATCTCCGCGCAGCAACGCGGCCGCATTGTGGCTTGCGCCCATGCGCTTCCACCGCGGAGCGATCAACTTGAAGAGGATCTCCTGCTCCCACCGGACGAAATATCCAGTGAGCGAAGTATCGACATACGTCTTCGAGACGTGCTCGATGTTGCTGAACGTCGCGTTGCTGTGATCGCCCACCATGTGCGGCGGGACGCGGAAGATGCGTGCAATCTCTTCCACCTGAAATTTTCTTGTCTCAAGGAATTGCGCATCTTCGAGCGGCATCGTCATGCCGTTCCACTTCGTCCCCTCTTCGAGAATGAGGGGGCGTGCCGCCGTGTCCGACTTCTTGTATTTCGCCTCGAACGAATCCTGCAGATTCTTGTGGCCGGTTGGCGAGAGGCGCAAGGGGGTTTCGAGCACGCCAATCGGCTTCGCGCCGTCGCCGAAGAACTGCGCGCCAAACTCTTCGGCCGCCTTTGCCAGGCCGAGCGACTCGCGGATTTTGCGAATCACGCTCGATCCAACGATGCCATCGCATCCGAGGCCGCGAACATGAAGCACCCGCCACTCCGGAAGATCCACCGGGCGGCCGTCTTCGTTGGTGTACTCGTAGAAAAGCTGATCGCCTTTCCAATACGGCACCACCCTCTCGGGCTTCATGTGCAAGAGGTTGATCGGATCGCCAGCGTTGTTGAACTCGATCTCGGCGTACCCGTTCCCCCAGAGCATGACGTTCGCAGTCACGACTTCGCGGAAGTTGATGGACGGGCTGTGGGGATTCGCTCGGACATTGAAGATGTTCCAAAGCGGGTGATCACGAACGATGCTTTTAGAATCGTCTGGCAAGTTCTCGAAGAACTTCATCGGCAGCTTGGCGACGTCCTCGGAGATCACGCGAACGCATGCCAGAACAGTCGGGATCGTGTCGGCATTGTGCTCGGTGATCGTTACGCCGGCCTTTGTCTTTGCGCCGCCGTCAAACATCCAGCCCGGAGACCGTCGCATCGAACCGATATCTACCGTCTTCGCGCGGCGCTCGAATGGTTTGCCAATGAAGCCCATTCAGGAAACCTCCTCGCCGGCATTCGCTTCGGGTGCTTTGGGGACATCTTCCGCGGCACGCCGAGAGCTGATCACGCCGAAGACCATGACGATGGTGCCACAAACGATCCACGCGGCCGCGGGCGACAGCATCCAAACGCCAGTCGTGAGCGTTGCCAGACCAGAGACTGCGACGAGATCCCAGATATCGGCTTTCATGCTGACAATGCGCCCCGTGATTCGTAGACGGAAACCGTGCTCTGACCGAGCCTAGCGCGTAGTAGCGCCATGACAAGAGCGACGATTCCGTCGATCCGGCTCCGGCTTTTGTTCTTCATGAGCTTGATGTTCTCGTTCGGATCCGTGTAGATGGCCACGTTGGAAGCCATCCACGCGAGCACCGGATTGCCATCGTGCCGCAGTTCCTTCCCCAGGATCGACCGCTCCAGCGCCTTCGCCGGCTCGCTGAGACTCATGATGTTCTGTGAGATCGGCACCATCGTTATCCCGTGATCGTCTTGCAGACTCAGGGCCAGCTCCGTCGCGCCGTGCTTGTCGTATCCGACCTCCATCAACTCGACGTGCTTGGCCACCTCGCAGATGGTCTTCTTGATGTAGCGGTAGTCGATGACGTTTCCCGGCGTGGCGTGAATCAACCCCTGAGCGATCCAGAGCGGATACTGCACGCGATCGGTGCGCGCCCGCTCCTCTGCCTGATCCGCGGGACACCAGAATTTCGGAACCACGTCGAACGTCCCGTCGTCATTTGGAAAGTACATCACGAAGGCAGAGAGATCGATGTTCGATGAAAGGTCGAGGCCGGCCCAGCACTTCCGACCCTTGTATTTCTCCCAGCTCTTCTTTGGGCGAGCGCACGCTTTCCACGCGTCGATCGACAACCAACTCTTGACGTCGCTTCTCCAGATGTTCAGATAGAGCTGCAGGAATCGCGGCAGCTTCCCTGGGTCTTTCTCAATGCTCTTTAGGCCGCGCTCGAAAACCTCTGCCTTTGGCGAAACGCCGAAGCCAGGATTCGCCTTTGCCCACACCCGAGGATCTCGATAGTCGTCCTCCGGATCAGCCGCCCACACCTTCGCAAGAGTGTGTGGATCCGAGAGGATGCCCTGCTGAAGCTTCTGTGCAATGTCAAACATTGCGTGCCCGAAACTTTCGATGTCGTTGCCGGCCGTCGAGATCACAACCTCGAGCGGCTGTCGGCGCGAGCCAAACGCCATCGATAAAACGTCGTACAGCTCGCGACTTGTCCAAGCGTGCAGCTCGTCGCAGATGATGCCGTGTGGATTCGGACCGTGCTTGGTGTTCGGTTTCGAGGAGATCGCCTGAAAGCTGCTCATCTTTTCCTGATAGAAAATTGAGCTCTTGTAATTGTTCAGAATTGAGTTCAAGTACGGTGACTGCGTCACCATGTTCTTTGCTTCGGCGAAGACCGTGTTCGCCTGCTCCTTGCTGCCGGCCGCCGCGTAGATCTCCGCGCCACGTTCGTTGTCCGCGGTGAGCAGAAAGAGTGAGATCGCGGAAGCCATTGTCGACTTCCCGTTCTTCTTTGGGATCCACAAGTCATACTCGCGATAGCGACGCGTGCCATCGGGTCGGCACCATCCAAAGAGCCGACGCATGTCCTCCCTCTGCCATTCCTGCAGGATGAGCGGCTGGCCGCCCCACTCTCCCTTTGAAAGACAGACGTATTTGGAACAGAAAATCTCAAAGCGATCGGCGAGCGCGGGCTCGAACCAATATCCATCGCACTCGAGCTTCCGGTCTTCCTCGAGCTGAACCTCGGATCCGCGTTGGCCCGGATCAAGTTTGCACTGAACGCGCTCCACCGCTGTCCGCGGCTTTGGCTTTCTTCTTTGGCTTAGGCGCTTTGGATTCACCGCGAGAGACTAAGCGCGGTTTCACTGGTCCCCCACCCGCAAAGTAAGCCCTGTCTACATCATCGCTGGCTTGCTGAGGAATGACCGATGTCGCGACGCCGGCAATGTGGACGCGGATCCGCGATCGCGAAGACGCGTTCAATCCGAAACGATCCTCGAAGCGCTGCAGGATTTCGTAGAGGCGGCGCTGCTCTGCAGCCTGCGGCAACTCGTAAATGAACTGCAGCCGGCCGCCCGGACCTTTCTTTGAGAACGTGAGTCCGGCCTCGCCGCGCGACTGCGACATCTTTTCGATCGCAAGCCATCGCGCATACGCCGTGCAGTAGCGACCGAACGACGGAACGTCGGCCGTCGTCAAAGTGCGCATGGCAATCAACACCGGTGCGATGCTGGTCCAGATCTCGAGCGCCTGAGACGTGAGCCACTTCGGCGGCGCGATATCGCCGGCCGGTGGCATCGGCTCATCGTCGCTCAACTCACGCTTGCCCGGATTTCCGGCAGCCTCTTTGAGCGCTGTCGGCTTTGGTGCAGGACCGCGCAAACCCATTCAGCGAGACTAGCCGCTACCCCCCGCCTACTCGACACCCACTTCGCCGCACGAAACGGCCGAGATTTCAAGGCTTGAACGCCCACGGCCGATGTGGTAAGGTACCCCCCGCCCCCCCAAAACCTGCGGCCGCAAAAAGTGAGGGAAGACCAACGGTCCCTGGACAACCTCCCAGAGAGTTGACCCCCCCTC
>JBOHNL010000011.1:0-21895 GCA_050730655.1 Phycisphaerales bacterium | reverse complement strand
CTGCGCATCACTGGTATCGCCTCGTCCCATCCGCGGCCTCCTTGCCAGAGGCCGCAGTGTGACATCAACTCCCGCTTCGCGCAACCGAACGTGCGCCGTACATTGCATCTGTCAGACAGAACCTAGTACATGCGCCCGCACGGACTCGGAATTGATCCCTAGAAGAGCTCCAATCTGCTCTCTGAAACGGCGCGAATCGAGGTACGTGCCGGTACTCACGACCAAATTCTGGCCCTTCTGCTCTGCGACGATCTGTCTCGCAACATCCGCTAGAGAATCCGGTGGGTCTGTCGCAACGACGATCGTCGATCGAGGGTTCGCACGAACTATTTGGGGAATGATGTCGCGATAGGCCAGTCTACGGATGGGACAGAGCAGGTGTCTCCAGTGGAGACCGGTGGAGGGACACTCATCCTCAGCAGTGTGTTGGTGGTTTGCTAATCGGGCTGCGGTGCGATCGTTGACTGAACACCTCGTAGGCGAGTTGCCTCGGCCATTCAGCAAAGGAGTCCGCATGCCTCTGCCCCGGTATTCGATTATCAGCCTGACGATCGCCCAGTTGCTCAACGCCAGGCACGATTGGGAGACTGAGAAGCTGCCCGACGCGGTCATCGTGAACCTGCCCTGCGGCAGCCAAGCAGTTGTCCAGTGGCGCCGCAGCGAAAAGCTGCACGCTCTTCGGGAATCTGCCGCTGAGGAAATCTTGAACAGTGCGCGCCAACCGCGTCCCAGCTCTCCAAGAGGAACTGGGCTTCGAGACAGTGCTTGAAGGTAGTTGGCCGGTCCATCGACATCGCCGCACCTCAAACTTACTCTTGCGGGGGTTAGGCGAGATTATCGGCTAATCTGCGTTCGCGGCTCAAACTCGCAAATGCCGACACAGAACTCTGTGCATCATCCCGACCATAACTCGATCGCGTGACATGTATTGACGGCTGCGCAGCCGGAAGTCCGAGAAGCGCTCATACGTCAAGCTACACGCGTTCTTGATGGCTCCACGCGGGGGAAGTCGACATCGACGTCGAACGCCCGGTTGAAGAAGTTGGTGAAGAAATTCAGAGCCACCACGGCGACGATCTCGGCGATTTCCGCGTCGATGAACCCGGCGGCGCGAACGGCGTCGAGGTCCTCCTCGCTTATCCCGCCTCGGTTCTCAATGATCGCCTGCGCGAAAGTCAGTGCGCCTTGGGAGCGAGGATCGGACGACTGGCCTTGGCGGGCCCGCTCGATTTGCTCAGGTTTGAGCCCGGCCATTTTTCCTAATACTGAGTGGGCCGAAAGGCAATAGACGCATTCGTTGTGCTCCGCGGTGAGCAGAGCAATCTGCTCGCGGATCTGGGCGGAGAGTTTTGTGGCGCCGAGTGCGCCGTTGAATTGAGCCCAGGACTGCAAGACGGCTGGGGAGATTGCCATCACCTTGGCCATGTTGGGCACCATTCCCAGCCCCTTCTGCAAGGCCGCGAAAATATCCTTGTTGCTGCCTGTGGCGGACTCGATGGATTGAATCGGAAGACGTGACATGGGCATCCTTCCTTTGAGCTACGCGACCACAACAATGAAGGGAAATCCGTCAATGGCAATCGCGTCATGAATGGTTCGTGGGGTGGGCGTTGGAATCAGTTCGTGGTGATTTCTAGCAGCTTGTGGTTGCAATCCCGCCTTCCTTGGGGCTTGATTGACGCGATGCTGTGCGGCGCATTCATCGATCATGATGGATCGCCGACGAAATAGGGATCCATCAGCGTCTTGAGCGCCTGACGAGCCCGATGCAGGCGCGTCTTGACGGTGTCGAGCGTGACGCCGAGGACTGCCGCGGTTTCTTCGGTATCGAGACCCTCGACATCTCGAAGAATGAGCACGGCGCGATACTGCTCAGGCAGCTCTTCCATTTTGGCACGCACAATTTGGCGAAGCTCCGCAGAGTCGAGGTTGTCCGATTCAGCGGCGCGCCATGCTCCTGCCGGATTCTTTTGGTGGCCATCGGAAACGAACTCCGGGAGCAAACCATCGATCGACTTCTCGGGGCGCCGGCGCTTCGCGCGGAGTTTCATGAGGCAGGCATTCACCGTGATCTGATGCATCCAGGTTGTGAGCTTCGCTCGTCCATCGAACGTTTTTATAGCGCGAAATGCGTTTAAGAATGCGTCCTGCACCGCTTCTTCGGCATCGGCTTCGGAGGGCATCATTCGACGAGCCAGCGACAACATCCGCCCGGCGGCAAGCGCGGTCAGTTCCTCGAAGGCCGCGTCCTCGCCCGCCCGAAGGCGTGCGAGAAGAGCGGAATCGCTGGTCGCCTCGCGTGTATCGGGCCTATCCAGAGGGACGGGACAGATGTCTGCAGCGCACTTCTGCGACACTACCTGCTTCATGACTCAACCACTCCCAGAAGACGATTGATGTACATCGATCCGCCGGACAATCGGCAGCCGCGCTGACTGAGCTCCTTTAGCAAACTGCTTCCCTCAGGGCGAATCGAGGTGACTCCGGAAACGTCGATGGCAAAAGGGGCCTGGACACCGGATGAATCGATGATGCTGCGAAATTCCTTGACAGCCTCCGCGTCGAGCGTCCCTTCGACTCGAAACACGACCCCGGGGCCAGCGACTTCTTGTTTGGTGATTCTGATCAAGGTAGTGGCTCCGTCGCATATCAATGCAAGGGGCGTGCCACAGTCCGCCCGCTGACCGATCATGCAGTGAACAGCCTGTTTTGTGGCGAATTCCTGAACATCATTCTGCCAACGGAAATTCCCGCACTCCTCGCCGGCGCGACCCATCGCGCCGGGCGCGAAATGTCGTCGCGTCGGCGTCCGGCACGAAGTCACCACCCTATTTCAGGCCCAGACGCGCCATTCGGCTTCGCAGGGTGCTCGGAGGAACGCCCAGGATCTTGGCGGCCCCGCCGGGGCCGGCGATTGCTCCGCTGGTTTGCTTGAGAACTTCAGCGATGTGCTGCCGTTCCATGTCGTCGAGGGAAAGGTGGCTGGTCGAGCCCGGCGCTGCTTCAGAAGTTCGCAGCTCTGCGGCACCGATGTGCAACGACCTTCCGTCACACAGAATGACTCCCCGTTCCAATACATTTCGCAGCTCGCGGATATTTCCCGGCCATGCGTAGCGGGCCAGTCGATCCATCGTGTCGCCTTCAATATCGTCGATTCGTTTGCCGACCGACGCGGCGATCTGTGTCACAAAGTAGCTCGCGAGCATGGGAATGTCTGCGATACGGTCTCGAAGCGGCGGCACATTGATCGGGAAAACACTGAGCCGGTAAAAGAGATCGGCGCGGAACCGCTGCGCCTGGACGTCTGCGGCGAGATCGCGGTTGGTTGCGGCAATGACACGGACGTTGACCCGGATCGTTTCGGAGCCTCCGACCCGCTCGAACTCGTTCTCCTGCAAGACCCGCAAGAGCTTCACTTGCACATCGGGCGCGACCTCCCCCACTTCATCGAGGAAGATTGTGCCACCGTCGGCGAGTTCGAACCGCCCGCGCCGCGCGTTCACAGCCCCCGTGAACGCGCCTTTCTCATGACCGAAAAACTCGCTTTCGACGAGTCCGGCGGGCAGAGCAGCGCAGTTCACTTTCACGAACGGCCCAGTTCGCCGCTGGCTCCTCTCATGAATTGCACGGGCGACGAGTTCTTTGCCGGTCCCGGTTTCTCCCTGGATGAGCACGGTGGAATCTGTCGGCGCGACACGATCGACGTTCTCAAGCGCTTTCATAAGGGCCCGGCTTGCCCCGACGATCTCGTCGAAATTGTGCGTCGACTTTATCTCTTCACGGAGGAGCTTGTTCTGGGCCTTAAGGCGTGCCTGCTCCTGCTCCATCAGCACGCGCTCGGTGATGTCGACGAACATAGTCCGCGTATACGTGCCGCTCGGGTCGGGTCGCGACCACCATTGGATCCAGATGGGCTTGCCGTTATCCTTTCGCTCAAGCTCCAAAACGACGCCGCTCGTGTCCGTCCCCCGCCCGATCGACTCGAAGGCCTGGCGCATTCGCTTCTGTGCCTCGGGCGTTTTGGGAGCCATGTCCTTGCCGAAGGTGGTCGGCACCTCTTCCGGTTTGACGCCGAGGATTTTGAGCGCGGTTCGGTTGGCGCGAATGAAGCGGGAATCAAGACCTTCGTGGACGTATGCAATCGGCGCCTCATCGAACAAATCGCGGAATCGTTCCTGACTCTCGGCGAGTGAATGCTCGAGGCGCAATCGAGACAATTCGCCTGCCGCGAGTGCGGCGAATATCTGAAAGATCGCCAGGTTTCGAGCGACCGGTGGCATCGGCTTCGTGTCCATGACGAACAGGTGCCCCAGAATCGCACCGGTCTGATCGATCAAAGGGACACCGAGGTAACTCTCTGCACCGAGTTCAACCAGCGGCTTGTCGAGTGGAAACTCCTGCTTAAGGTTCTTCGAATGCAGGCTGAACTTGCCTCCGAGTATTCGCTCGCAGGGTGTGCCCGCGAGTTCCCACTGCACGTTGTCGAAGAAGTCTTCACCGCCCCAGAATGCCAATGAACGCGCCGACGCGGTCGCCGGGAGGAACTCGGCGATAATTGAGTACTTCACTCCGAGCGCCTGCGCGAGACAGCGCACCATGGTTCGGAATCGGTTCTCTCCCGTTGTGGATGCAACACTCTGCAAAAGTGAAGCCAGCACCGAGTCTTCGGCGAGCAGTTCCGGAGTTTCGGCCGGGTTCAGACTCGGCGGCACGTCGCCGTCGTTGGCCTCGCGAAGGCTGGCGGGTTGGCTTTGACTTGGCTTCATGAATGGCACCGGAAGATTGCGCGAAGCGCGCCGGCATCATTCTACAAGAAAGGTGCGTGTGAGAAAATCCCGTTGTTTGGCTGCGGATAGCCAGCCAGTCGGCGCCGGGCTTAATCTGATTGACGATCGCCGCCCCTACCCCGGTGCTTGATCACTTCTCGGAGCACTTCCCGCAGGGTCGCTCTGCGTGCCCCCCGAGCGGCATTCTCGCTTCCAATCTTGAAAGCCAGTTCCCATTGCCGCGCGAGTACACGAAGCCCGTGGAAAAGCCCAAAGGCCGGGTCGTAGATGTTCGTTGATTCGCTGAGAACGCCGTTCAGCTCGATAATGCGAAAGTCTCGGCCAGACTTGAATCCCTCGGCGCTTTCGTAGCGGATGTCGAATCTGCCGAAAAAGAAGCCCGGCGCGGTTTCGGCAATTCTGCCAATCGCTTGAGCGAGCGCCGGCGTTAACAGGTGAGCGCCATCGCGGAACATCGTTCCTTGGCAGTGATTCCCGGCAACCGCAAGAAGGACATCCTCGCCGACACGTGGCACGCGCCGTGCCGCATCGGTTAATCGGCGAAGAAACACGCTCGCCTGCAAGCGCAATCGGGGGTGGCGCCAGATGAGTGTTTCGAGACTTGAACGGCCATCACCGGTTACATGCGGCTGGACCTTGTCTGTGATCGAGAAGATTCGACCGCGTTTGTTTGACGGAAGGCGAACGTAGAAAACACCTGCCTCGAACGGGCCGGGGTGATAGACCTGTGCGAGTATTCGCTCGGTGTGTGTTTCGAAGTACTCCTGGGCCGCCCGTGCGCTCCGCACCAACCGCACGCCACTGCCTCGTTCGCCGACATCGGGTTTGAGTATGAGAGGGAAAGACCATTGAGAGCAGGTCATATGCCGCGCCAAAGCCACGCAGCGCGCTTCAATGTTTCCTGGCTCGATGACCGCTGTCGGGATAATCGCATCCTGCGGCAATAGCGACAGGATTTCCCACTTCGACTCTCCAACGAGGCCACCAAGCGGGATGCAGGGGTTGGCCGCGGTGAAGACAGTCGGACTGCGGTGCTTGACGGCGAGGCAAATGAAGTGAGGGATCAAGAGCGCGTACAGAATCCACGACGGCCAGAATTCCCAGCGGGCCAAACGCCCCACGCGGGAGCGCATACGCGAGACAACCCGTTCAAACGGGCCACATTCGGCGGAGCCGCGCGGCTCGCTCATTCGGGCGACAGATCGGCCGATCGTCGAAGGAAGTGTCGTCACGCGATCGCCTCGGTAGGGACGAGTTCGAGTGCCTTCGACTCCGCTGCGATCGAAGGTGCCTGGACCTCCGAGAGAGCGCAATAGGTCATTCGCACAAACTCGCTTCCGACCTCGACAATTGTGCGGCTGACAGTTCGCGCATCGGGCCGAGACATCAGCACGCTCAAGTTCTTCCGATCCGGCCACTGATGCGAATGAAAACGTCGCTGTGCCTCAAGCGTGTCAGGGCAACTGCGAAGGCACTCGCCGAATAGTTCCCGACGGATTGGAGCTACAAGTTCGTCGCCCAGGCTGGAGGAGGTCGCCATGAACGGCGCCCGCAGCGGCTGCAGCTGCTGGACGCTGACGGAATCCCGAGCCGACGCGACCATGCCGATGTGCGTACGACTCGCCGAGATCAGGCGGAATGGCGGAAACTCGCGGGAGTCGAGCCGCGCCACCCGGCCGATCGCCTCGTCCACGGTTTCGCAATTCAGAAGCGACGGAATGATTTCACCACGGCTTTTCAGCAGACCCTTGCGCCCCCTCGCTGTCGTTGTATGCGAGTCACGGACCGTCGCGTTCAGGAGGCAGAGCGCCAGCCCTGCGTCATTCACTCCGATCCAAGTGCCACGCGAGAGCGGATCGATCGGGAGAATTGCTGTCCGCTCTCCAAACTCGCGGCAGATCGGCGGCAGGGCTTCGGTGCGGACGCGCTTCTCGTCGCGGTTGCAGACGATGCGCAGGACTTGAGCCGAATCGCGGCGCGAAGACATGTTCGAAGCGCGCGCGGGGAGCTGCGGATGGAGTATCACGCTCACCGTGCACATGCATCCTCCGACTGATCGAGATGCGAGAGCGTCGAGGGCGCATACCCAAAAGTCTGCGGCAGCGACAGCCCGAGCGCCACGGCCATCCCTTTGATCATCGCGTTGTGGTGGATGGTGTGGCTGAGCACGAACGCCAATTCGCGCCCCAGCGTGGACTTGAGATTGACACTTTGCCCGTCGCGCGTCGGCAGAATGGCAACCCGCACGGGGGCCGCGGCTTCGACTTGGGCGAGGTCTTCGGCGAGCCGGCGCAGGCGCCGGATCTCATCGCGGGCCGCGAAGGGGTCGCTCTCGATGTTGGTGCCGCGCTCGCGGTGGTCGTAGTCCACGACACCAATGGAAAAGCCGTCGAGAATGGCGCGGATGTGATCGAGGCAATGGCGAACGTGGCCGCCGATGTTTCCGTTGAAAAAGGTCTCGCCGCAGCGCCGGGTGTACTGGGCGGGGCTGAGCTGCGCGACGACGCCGGCGAGCTCTCTAAGGAGTTCGGTGACTGGAAGCGCTAGCACTCCGGCGGTTGTGGCGGGCTCTGCTGACCGGAATCGCGAATCCTCGGAACGTGGAAGCGTCTGTGTTGCTGTTGGCATGACGGGCTCCTTGGATGGACGCCCTGTAGATGCCGCCGTTCGAGGAAGGTGGCAGGCTTACCGGCGCGAAATATCGCGTGGTGACACCTTGAGCAATCGGCATTCGCCCAGAAGCTCGAATTCGCCGGTGACCTCGACGGGGTCACCAATGAAGGGCCACCCACCAGAATCGAGAGGTCCGCCCCCTGGGTCGATTAGAAGGTAATAGACGCGAGACCCGTTTGCATCTCGAGTAACGAGGACTGGCGGAATGCCGCCTCGGATGCAGAGCGTGGCGCAGGCTTTGTGCGTCTTGCCTTCTCCGGGCTTCATCGCTCCGAGATAGCACTTTGAATCGACAATCTCGCCCTGGAGTGTTATGCGCCCTTTCGGTACGACGGCAGGAATGAGTGGAATCGAGCTTGGCGACGCCTCAAGAGCTAACGCTTTCGCGTCCGGCTCAAGTTCGATCATCCATCGCCCGTCGCGTTCGAGCGTCCATCCCGATGCCACGACAGGCTTGCCGTCCATCGCTGCCAAACCTTCACGACCCGCGTGCTTACCCATTTCGACCAATAGGTGCAGCTTCGGCGAACTGGTTGCATCTCGTCTCATACCAACTGATATGGATGTCTCGCTCTCGGTCGGCTGCACCCAGAGCATGGGGTATGGCCGCGCAATGAAGACTCCATGGAATTCGCGGGCTTTGGCATCGCTCCAGACGGCACCGCCCGGATCTCGTTGCGAGCGGGCCGCGGCGATTGCGACAATCGCCACAATGGAGAGCGCGATCGGCGCCGCCAACCACAGAAACGCTACAAGTGGCTTTGGTACCGGCAGGTAGCCGACGTAGAACGGCGCTTCGGAGAGCGAAGTCGAGCGCGGGGGAACGGCACTCATGACAGGGACCCCGACGACAATACTGGTTTCGTCGGCGTTCCTGGCGGCAGCGCACTGGAGTTCACCTGCACTCGCCCTCCCACGATCCGCACCTGGTACGTCGCGATCTTCTCCTTGAACGGCGGTGGCGAGCATCCATCCTGCGGTCGGTATTGCCAGCCGTGCCATGGACACGTGATGCACCCGTCGATGACCTTGCCCTCGCCGATCGGCCCGCCTTGATGTGCGCAGACGTTGGTGACGGCCGAAATGGCGCCGCCACTGTGAAAGACCGCGATGCGCTCGCCTTTGGGCGCGCAGACGGTGCGTGCACGATCGGTCGGGATTTCGTGAGGAGCTCCAACATCGATCCATTCGCCAGCATCGACAACAAGCTTGTCGGCGCCCCGGTCCTTGCGATTCTCCTTTAACCCTGCCGCAAAGTGAAGACCAGAAACGATGCAAAGGCCGCCAAACATGAGCGCCGGTCCGATCCAGCCCCGATCGGCTTGGAGGGCCCCGAGTGCAACGTGGCCGATGAGCAGTCCGTACGCGAGATACACCAGCATGTGCAAGCGCTTCCAGCTTGAGGCGGACAGATTCTTCAACCAGAAGTCGTGGCTTGTCGCGGCCATCAAGGACATAATCAGGATGGCGAGAAGGCCCAGAATTTCGAAGGGAAACGCCTGAAGCGACCGGAAGTTTGTATTCGACGTCAACAGTGAAAGGATCGGGTTTAGGACACCGAACCCGTGGTAGTAGCCGATCGACAAGGTCGCGTGTGCCATGGCCACAACAAAGGTGATGACGCCGAGGTGTCTCCGGTTGTAGAGAATCGGAAGGAATCTCGAATCAAGACGCGCGAGCGGACCGATGCAAAGAATGACGTGCAGAAGCACGATTGCGCACGACCCAAGAGCCCGGATGAGAATCACCTCGTCACTCAATCCGTGCTCTCCACTCCAGAACGCTTTGCTAATACAAACAAAAGCGCCCAAGTACACTGCAATGCCGATCGCGATCGCCACGTCGTAAGTGCGTTTGTGCCGGTTCCACTGGATCGCGACGTAACCGACGCTCATTCAACACCTCTGGTTGACAAAGTCGCAGGTTGATCGGACCGTAGGGGATTCCGAGCCGCCACTGCCGCTGCTAAAAGCAAAAGCGCTGCCGGCGCCAGCACGATCCACACCCAGAGATGGAGCCTCCGCTGCACCCTGGTCATGGTTTTTTCTCCGCG
The DNA here is from genome assembly GCA_050730655.1 of Phycisphaerales bacterium. Taxonomy (GTDB): domain Bacteria; phylum Planctomycetota; class Phycisphaerae; order Phycisphaerales; family UBA1924; genus JAFEBO01. The sequence goes on along the minus strand of JBOHNL010000011.1, from coordinate 12,382 downwards.
CGCATCCAGCGACGAAGCAAGACAGGCCAGAGGGCGGTAGCACCAGGAATAAGGATGACGCGGAATGGAAGTCCGGAGTGCTCTGCGGCGGGATCGATCCGCTGAATTCCGCGGAAAACGAAAACAATCGCGAAGCTGGCACCCACAGCGATATACGCGGCGACCGTAGAGAGGATGGCAAGGGCGATCAAGTCAGACATCGGGATGCCGATGGGATGCCGCCGGCATCGGAACGTGGCCACAATTTCGAGCTGGCGGCTCGATCGCAGGCGACGCGCTAGCTTGCAACCAGACCGAGCATCTTGCTAACGACGACCGCCCGCTCGCGCAAGCCTTGGCGGGGTGGATCCGAAGCATTGTGATGCAGAACAATCATGGTGACGTCGTCATCGAGTCGCGTTTCACTGGTTTCTGCCAATATCGCCTTTAGCAAGTTGCGGCGGAGATTGGCGGGGTCGGTGGCTTCGACGCTGCGGACAGCGCGCAGAAGTCCGTCCTCGCCCCACGGCTTGCCGTCTGAGCCCCGGACCTCCAGGAAAGCATCGCTGTAGAGAACGAGCAGATCGCCCTTTTCAAGAGGCAGAGCGAATTGCTCGTATTGCGTCGGGTTGATCACGCCGAGAGGAAGATTGGAAACACCGATGGACTTCGACCGCGTTGGCTTCACCACACCAAATGAATCGTGATCCAAATAGTGCCACTCCTGTGTGGCGACTGAATAGTGAAGCGGCCGCGGGTGCCCGGCGTTGCAGATGATCGCGTGGTCAGAGGGCGCGAAGTAAGAGACAAGGATCGCAGTGGCGAAGAGGCCGTTCTGCCGTGAGAAGGAGTTATTGAGCGCCCGGGCAAAGCGGCTCTGGTCGGGCGTATTAATGAACCGACGCATCAGATCTCGCAGGCCGGAGGCGGCTTGAGCCACGACGCTGCCGTGACCGGAGACATCGGCGAGGACGAAACGAGTAATCAGACCTGCAGCACAATTCGAGACGTAATAGATGTCGCCGCCATGCGAGTCGCCCGCGTGCGGATCGCAGCCAACGAAAACATCGTTACCGGGAACAGAGACTTCTCCTATGAAAGATGAGTGGCCTCCCCAGACTTCCATGCAGGCGATGCGGCGAACGGACGACTTGTGCGGCGCGATACAAGTGCTTTTGACTTCTGCGGGCACCATGGCGCCTTTCTAAATCCTGCGGGCGCATCATCCTTCTTGCTTGGCTTGGCGACGCGCAGCCCGAATGGCATGAAGCAGGCCTTCGGGTACCTGACCCGTCGCGGGTTCGTCGCTCGGCATTAGCGCCGACTTCCCGAGCGCGATCGTTTTCTTGTAACCGTCCAGATAGGCAACGCACGAGGGACAAGCACTCAAGTGGCGGTCAAATTCCTGGCGGAACTCGGGCGTCAAACAGCCGTCGAGGTAATCCGCGATGAAATCAATTAGCTCGCGACAGGTGATGTAGTCGTTACGGCTCACAAATATCCCCGGGTGGAATGCAGTCGAACGGACGAAAATCCGGAGTTCACAATATTCGATGCCGCTAATCCCTGCGAAGTGCCACTGGTTTAAGGGAATTTTTGAAAGTCATTTGCTGCGGCGATTGCTGCTTTTCTCATGCGACGTGTCACGGGCTCGTGAACTCGGCATCCCAAACGCCAGCCCGGCCCGGAATTCTTCGGCCGCGCGGAGAAACCATCATGAAAGCTGTCGCCGTTTTCCCGCGCGAGCGGGACGTTCGAGTCATCGAAACGCCCGAACCCCGCCTTACCGCTCCGGATCAGGTCAAATTGCGAATTCTTGAAGTCGGCGTCTGTGGCACGGACCGCGAGATCTGCGGGTTCCATTACGGCTTCCCGCCCGAGGGCTCCGACCATCTTGTGATCGGGCATGAGTGTCTCGGAGAGGTGGTGCAGGTGGGCGCCAAAGTTGAGTCGTTCAAGAAGGGCGACTTGGCAGTCCTGACAGTCCGGCGCCCTTGCGGAAAGACTGACTGCCCATCCTGCAAAGAAGGCCGTCAGGACTTCTGCTATACCGGCGCGTTCAAGGAACGCGGCATCAAGCAGCAGCACGGCTACATGACCGAATATGTCGTCGATTCAGAGAAATTCCTTCTGCCGGTGCCCAAGAGCCTGCGTGATTATGCCGTGCTTGTTGAGCCCCTGACCATCGCAGAAAAAGCGCTTATCGAGGTCTGGCAAGTGCAGCAGCGCTTGCCTTGGTCGTGCCCGCACGCGGGCAAGTCCAAGCCCGGCGTCTGCCACCACGCGCTCGTGCTCGGGGCGGGGCCGATCGGCCTGCTCGGAGCGATGGCATTTGCAAACGTCGGATTTTCGACGTTTGTATATAGCCGCGAGGACGAGAAGAGCGACAAGGCCGACCTCGTGCGTTCATTTGGCGCGATGTACATCTCGGCGCAGGTGACACCGGTCGACAAGCTGGTTGATCGCATCGGGACAATTGATGTGGTGTACGAGGCGACCGGCGCTTCCAAACTCTCCTTCGAGGTGCTCAAGCATGTCGGACCCAATGCAGCCTTCGTATTCACAGGCGTACCCGGACTGAAAGGACCAGCAGAGATCGATACCGACCAGATTATGCGGAACATGGTGCTCAAGAACCAGGTTCTGCTCGGAACGGTCAACGCCGGGCGTGACGCGTTTGAAGCCGCGATCAAGGATCTTCGCGAATTCAAACGCAAGTGGCCGAGCGCACTCAACAGCCTTATCACAGGGCGCTATCACATCACCGAGGCGAAGACGCCGCTTCTCTCTACCGACGGCATCAAAAACGTCATCTACTTCGGAGAGCGGAATGGCTCAGTTCCACTGGGCTGAATACGCGATCGAAGCGGCGCTTCTGGGCATCTTCATGGTCGCGGCTTGCGTTGCAGCCGCGGTCTTTGAGCATCCCGGCTCGCCGGTGCTTCGGCGCTTCAAGAATCCACTCCTTCGGCGCGCCCTGATCGGCACGCTGATGGGCCTGACGGCGATCGTGCTTATCTACTCCGCTCCCGGTCAGCGATCCGGCGCTCACATGAATCCCGGGACAACGCTGGCGTTTTTCACGCTGGGCAAGGTCCGCCCGATTGATGCGGCGTTCTACATTCTCGCCCAATTCGTAGGGGGCTTCGGGGGCGTGCTGGTCGCCCGAGCGGCGCTGCGCCGGGCCGTCGCGCACAACAAGGTGAGATTTGCCGCTACTACGCCCGGTCCTAAAGGACTCTGCACTGCGTGGATCGCGGAGTTCACGATCGCATTTCTGATGATGTCGATGGTCCTCTGGAGCAGCAATCTTGCCGCAACTGCTCCCTACACGGGCATCTTCGCCGGCCTGATGGTCGCTACTTTCATCACGATCGAAGCTCCGCTCTCGGGCATGAGTATGAACCCGGCTCGAACGCTCGGCTCGGCACTGCATGCCCGCGCGTTCCGGGGACTATGGATCTACTTCACCGCTCCGCCGCTCGCGATGCTGGGGGCATCGCTTCTGTTCACGAGCATTCTCGGCTCCAACTGCGTCTACTGCGCCAAGCTGGAACATCCCCACAATACCGGCGACGCCTGCATTTTCAACTGCCACATCGAGCAGATGCCGGGGTGGTGGTGGGATGTGACACGCTCGAGTCACTCCGGCATCTCAACCCGGCTCGCGCGCTGAGTGCGAACGGCAAACACCCAGTCGCCTTTTATTCGGAAGGACTTCCATGTCGACTGACATGCGATTTGACATCGTCATCGTCGGCTCGGGTGCGGGAGGCGGGACCCTTGCCGCGAAGCTCGCGCCCTCGGGCAAGAAGATTCTGATTCTGGAGCGTGGCGACTTTCTGCCGCGCGAAAAAGAAAATTGGGACACTCGAGCCGTCTTTCAAGAGAAGCGATACCTCGCCAAGGAGACCTGGTATGACAAGGACGATCAGCCCTTCGCGCCGTACACGCACTATTGGGTGGGCGGCAATACCAAGGTTTACGGTGCCGCGCTGCTCAGGATGCGCGAGTTTGATTTCGGCGAGGTGCGTCACTTCGGGGGCGTTTCTCCCGCCTGGCCCGTTGGCTACGACGAGTTTGAGCCTTACTACACGCAGGCCGAACGACTCTACAGCGTTCACGGCAAGCGCGGCCTTGACCCATACGACCCGCCCGCGTCGGCCGAGTACTTGCATCCAGCGGTTTCGCCCGAGCCTCGGATCGGCGAGTTGTTCAACGATCTCAAGGACCTCGGCGTTTGTCCATTTCCGGTTCCGCTTGGAGTTCGCCTGCCGGACAGTGCGCGCGGCACGCCCCCCTACCGCCTCGGGAATTTCGACGGCTATCCCGATCTGACTGAGGTCAAGGCCGATGCCCATGTCGTTGGCGTTCGTGCCGCGCTCGGGTATTCCAATGTCCAGATTCTCACAGGCGCGTTTGTCGAGCGCCTCGATACAGACATCAGCGGGAACGAAATTCGAGAGATTGTCGTCTGCATGGATGGCAAGAGGCTCCTCATCCGCGCCGACATCGTGGTTCTGGCCGCGGGCGCGATCAACTCCGCCGCGATCCTGCTTCGATCCACCTCGACGAAACATCCGCGGGGCCTTGCCAACAGTTCCGACCAAGTCGGGCGAAACTACATGTCGCATCACAACGGCTGCTTTGTTGTGGTTTCCAGCGAACCCAATGAATCCCAGTTCCAGAAACACTTTGCGATCACGGATTTCTACCGGGGTGCAGCGGATTCGCCGTTCCCTCTCGGAACGATTCAACTTATGGGAAAGCCCGATCCCGGCACCCTGGCGTGGCTTCGTGGAGACCGGCTCCCGAGCGTCTCGCCAGAGGATCTCGCCTCACGCACCATCGATTTCTTCCTGACAGCGGAAGATCTTCCGAGCGCCGCCAATCGGATCACCCTGCGCGACGACGGCGCTATTCGCGTCTCCTACTCACCCACCAACCTCGAGGCTTATGCGCGACTCGAACAGAAGCTCGCCAAGCTCATGATCGCCGTCGAACGAGGTAGAGGGCGAGGGCAACCGACGTTTCTCGCCTCGCGACTGGGCGTGAGTGGCGTCAGCCATCAGAATGGCACGCTGCGCTATGGCACCGATCCACGCTCAAGTGTCGTCGATGCGGATTGCCGCGCACATGACGTGCGAAACCTCTATGTTGCCGATGGCTCATTCTTCCCATCCAGCAGCGCGGTCAATCCGTCTCTCACGATCATGGCCAATGCCCTGCGTGTCGGCGACCGCATTCTCGATCAACTTGGTCCGAGCGCAGCGAAGCACGTAAACCTCTCGGAGGCTGTCTTATGAAGGACCATGCTCGCATCAGCCGCCACGTGCTTTTCTTTCTCGCCGCCCTCCTCGGGCTCGTCCTGGTTCAGGACCCCCACGCGGTATTCGCTCAGGAACAGACGCAGACTGCTCTCGCGTTTCAAGTAGCTCCGATCGCGGCGGTCATTTCCATTGGTACCACGGTCTCCGATCTTGATCGCTCCATCGAGTTCTACACGCGCGTGCTCTCCTTTGAAAAGACCAGCGAGACGGAAGCGGTGGGTGGCGAACTCGAGCAACTGACCGGCGTCTTCGGCAGCCGTTGCCGCATCGCCCGGCTCAAGCTCGGAAACGAGACCATTGAACTGACGCAGTTCCTCGCCCCCGAGGGTCGCCCGATCGCCGCCGACTCCCGAAGCAACGACCGCTGGTTCCAGCACATTGCCATCGCCGTTTCCGACATCGACAAGGCATACGCGGTCTTGCGCCAGAATCGAGTACGACATGCCTCGACAGGTCCACAGTTGCTGCCAGCGTGGAACAAGAACGCCGGTGGTATTTCTGCTTTCTATTTCAAAGACCCCGACGAGCATGTACTGGAGATAATCCAGTTTCCGGCCGGCAAAGGCGACTCGCGTTGGCAGGCGCCGACAGACAATATCTTTCTCGGCATTGATCACACGGCGATCGTCGTTGCGGATACGGATCGATCCGTCGCCTTCTATCGCGATCGTCTGGGCCTGCGCATTGCTGGTGAAAGCGAAAACTATGGCACTGAACAGGAACATCTGAACAACGTCTTTGGCGCGCGGCTTCGCATCACGGCACTCCGCGCGCGCGTAGGTCCGGGGATCGAGTTGCTCGAGTACCTCGCCCCGACCGATGGTCGCGATTTCCCGCCAGATTCCCGCGCCAATGACCTCTGGCACTGGCAGGTTGCGCTTGCCGAGCCTGATGGGGAGGCGCTGAACAGAGTTGCGCACGCGACTCGGGGGCACTGGATTTCGCCGGGCGTCGTGGGCGGAGTAGAAAGTTTCGCGGGCTTTTCGGCAGGTTTACAGGTCAAAGACCCGGACGGACACGCCCTGATTTTCGGAGTTTCAGACGCCGCGGCCATCGCTGTCACAAATGGAGCCCCGCAGCGCTGACACGGTGTGCATGGGACGGCATCACAGTCTTTGCGGCTACCGCCATCACTCTCGCATCTCAAAGGAACTTGCGCCAATGAATGTCTATTCGCGAATCGGTCTGGTCTCTGCCCTGGCGTTCGCCGGGACGATCACGGCGTCTGCGTTTGCCGACACACCTGTCAGCACAACCTCCCTTTCCTCAACTATCACTTCTGTTTCTACAAGCGAGCCCTATTCGCTGCGAAACGGTATCGGGCGCTACCTCGCGGTTCATTTCCTACCAGCGCCAAGTTCGCCAGCCGATGCGACTGCTAACGCCGACTTTGTGAAGTCCTATGCGCGTGCGGCGACGACTCTCGCCGGAGTTCGCGAAGTTTTTGTCCTCGAGTCTGGCCCGGAGCAGGCCAAGCAGTGGTCTACGCAGCTCGGCGAAAACACACCGGACTTGTACATCGATCCAGTGGGTTCTCTGGCGGCAGAGCTTCACCTCGTGGGCGGGGCATCCCTTTCAGTCCCGACCACGATTGTCTTTGACACCACCGGTACCGAACTCTTCCGCCAGGTCGGCACCGCTCGACACGATCACCTGACGTTTGCCACCTTCGAGCAGAAGCTTTCTAAAGCGACCGAATCGCCAGGCATTCGCGAATACAACCTTTCCAAAGTGCCGCGCCTGGCCGTGGATGGCTACGACGTTGTCGCTTACTTCACGGAAAACAAAGCCGTCATGGGCAAGCCCGCTTTCACCTCAACGTACCGCGGTGTGAAGTATCAATTCTCATCCGAAGAGCGCCGCGCCGCCTTCGCAAAAGACCCTGAGAAGTACCTTCCCACATACGGCGGCTGGTGTGCCAGCGCGATGGGCGCCAAGGGCACCAAGGTCGAGATCGACCCCACGAACTTCAAAGTGGAGGGCGGAAGGCTCTTCCTCTTCTACAAGGATTTTTTCTCCGACGCGCTCAAGGACTGGAACAAGCAGGAGAAGGAATGGGAACCCGCTGCGGACGTCAATTGGAAAAAACTCTCAGGCGAGGACGCCCAGAAACCAGCGAAGTGATTCGGAGTTGCCCTTCGGCATCTTCGTTCCAGATGTTCTCAATCGCAGCAATGTGCTGCATTTCCCGGAGCGATCTATGACTCTCTCAAAGCATGCCCAAATCGCCAGCTGGATCCTGCAATTCGTCGTCGCAGCGATTCTCTTCCAAACGCTCTTCTTCAAGTTCACCGGCGCCGAAGAAAGCAAGTACATCTTCCGCACGCTCGGCATGGAACCCTTCGGCCGCATCGCCAGCGGCATCGCGGAACTCGTTGCTGTCGTCCTCTTGCTGGCGCCCCGCACCGTCGCTCTCGGTGCAATTCTTGCCCTCGGCGTGATCTCCGGCGCAATCGTCAGCCACCTGACCAAGCTCGGGATCATCGTTCAGAACGACGGCGGTTTGCTCTTCGCTCTGGCCATCATTGTCTTTGTGGGCTCGCTCGCGATCCTCACAATTCGTCGCTCACAAATACCACTTGTGGGCAACCGCTTCCAGGCTTACCCCGACGGCATGGCCCATGCTCGGTAGCCACCACAACCACTCGACACCATCTCGCAAAGGGATCTCATGGCTCAGCCGCCCTCAAAGCAGTCCGCCTCCTTCACCGCCGCGCCCTCGACCGACCCGGAATCCCAGCGACTTGCGCAGTGCGATCCGAGCAAGACGCCTTGGAAGCGCTGGGGTCCCTATCTCAGCGAGCGCCAATGGGGCACCGTGCGCGAGGACTACTCAAGCGACGGCGACTGCTGGAACTCCTTCTCGCACGATCACGCCCGCAGCCGCGCGTACCGCTGGGGCGAGGACGGCCTGCTCGGAATCTCCGACGAGGAGTCTCGACTCTGTTTCGCCCTCGCGCTCTGGAACGGCAAGGACCCGATCCTCAAGGAACGCCTCTTCGGTCTCACTGGCCCAGAGGGCAATCACGGCGAGGATGTCAAGGAGCATTACTTCTACCTCGACTCCACTCCCACGCACTCGTACTTGAAGGCCCTGTACAAGTACCCTCAGTTAGAGTTTCCCTACTCACGGCTCGCCCATGAGAATCGTCAGCGCGGGCGCGATACGAGGGAATTCGAATTGAGCGACACCGGGGCGTTTGACGCCGGCGGATACTGGGATGTCCAAGTTGAATACGCGAAGGCCGCACCCGAGGACGTGCACATCCGCATCAGCGTTTCCAATCGCGGCACGGAAGCAGCAACGCTTCACCTCCTTCCCACTCTCTGGTTCCGCAACACTTGGTCCTGGGGTTGCGGCCCATCCGGCGTTGACTCCTGCGGCACTAAGCCCGTGCTAAAAGCCAATGGCGATCGCGGTCTCACCGCGACCCACGAGGACCTTGGCCGTTATGTTCTTCAGTTGGACACCGGCCCTGAGTCCAAGCCCCCCACCATTCTCTTTACCGACAACATCTCGAATAGCGAGCGTCTCTGGGGTGCTCCGAGCGAGGCGCCGTATCGCAAGGACGCCTTCCACCGGCGCGTCGTAAACGGCGATAGCGATGCCGTCAACCCGATGCCCATGGGCACCAAGGCCGCGGCGTGGTACACGCTCACTGTCAGCCCCGGCGCCACCGTGGTCATTCGTGCCCGGCTCGTCAAAACGCAGGCCAGCCAGCCCGAACAACTCGATCGCGCTGCGACCGATCGCATCTTCGCGGATCGAATTCGCGAGGCGGACGAGTTTTACAGCGCCCCGCCACGCCGCCACGATCTCTTGCCCAAGCCCGAACGCCTCGTCGCGCGCCAGGCCGCCGCAGGACTCCTCTGGAGCAAACAGTTCTACTACTTCGACATCCCGCAATGGATTCACGGCGATCCCGGCCAGCCCAAACCGCCCGAGTCGCGCAAGAGCGGGCGCAACGCCGACTGGTTGCACCTCAACAACAAAGACCTCATCTCGATGCCCGACAAATGGGAGTACCCCTGGTATGCAGCATGGGACCTGGCCTTCCAGATGATCCCTTTCGCGCGCCTGGATCCGCAATTCGCCAAAGACCAGCTCGTCTTGCTGTTGCGCGAGTGGTACATGCATCCAAGCGGACAGCTCCCCGCGTACGAGTTCGCCTTTGGCGACGTCAATCCACCGGTTCACGCCTGGGCTGTGTGGCGCGTTTACAAGATGACTGGCCAGAAGGGGCAGCGCGATCGGCTCTTCCTCGGTCGCTGCTTCCAAAAGCTGCTGCTCAACTTCACCTGGTGGGTCAATCGAAAGGATCCAAGCGGAAAGAATCTGTTCTCCGGCGGCTTCCTCGGACTCGACAACATCGGCGTCTTCGATCGCTCGCGTCCCCTCCCAACGGGCGGCCACCTCGAGCAGGCGGACGGCACTGCGTGGATGGCCTTCTACTGCGGCACAATGCTGAGCATGGCGCTCGAACTCGCACGCGAAGATCCTGCGTATGAGGACATCGCGACCAAGTTCTTCGAGCACTTCATCGCCATCACCGACGCCATGAATACGCTCGGCGGCAGCGGCCTCTGGAATGAAGAGGACGGTTTCTATTACGACCAGATTCGTATGGGCGATCAGGTGACGCAGCTCCAGGTGCGCTCACTTGTTGGAATCATTCCGTTGCTCGCCGTCGAAATCCTGGAGAGCGACACGATCGATCGCCTTCCCGATTTTAAGTGCCGCATGGAGTGGTTCCTGAAGTATCGCAAGGATCTGCCATGGGCGGAAACGCTCGCCGGTTCACACGACGGAAATCAAGGACCGCATTCGGCGGCGAGTTCGCATCGACTCCTCGCGATTCCGTCCAAGGATCGCCTTGCGCGGGTCGTGAAATACCTGCTCTCTGAATCCGAATTCCTGTCTCCCTTTGGCGTCCGCTCGGTCTCCAAGCACCATCACGCCAACCCGTACGTCTTCCGCGTCGGACATGATGAACACCGAGTCGACTATTGTCCCGGCGAATCCAACACCTCGCTCTTCGGCGGCAACTCTAATTGGCGTGGACCCATCTGGTTCCCGCTCAATTTCCTCATCATCGAGGCCCTTGAGCGGTACCACCACTACTACGGCCACGATCTCACTGTTGAAGGGCCGCACGGACGCATGTTCACGCTTCAGGGAGCCGCCGACGAGATCCGCAAGCGTCTGATACGTCTTTTCGTTCCGGATGACGGCGGTGCTCGTCCCTGCCACGCCGGCGAGGAACGATTCGCCAAGGACCCGTACTGGAAGAACCTCGTCTATTTTCACGAGCACTTCCACGCCGACGACGGGCGCGGCCTGGGCGCGACCCACCAAACCGGCTGGACAGCCCTCATCACCGAGATTCTCCGTGCAAATCGGGCTCCGACTCACAGCCACGCAGCAACTCCTGGGGCATCACAGATCGTGACCCCACGTTCGCGTTCGGCTGTCGGCGCTGCTTAGCAAATCAGACAGTTTGAAGAGGAGAGGATCCATGAAGTCGCCGCGGCTGTTAATGACTGCTGGTCCTACCCACGAACCAATTGACTCCGTGCGCTTCATTGGCAACCGGTCTTCTGGCCGCATGGGGGTCGCGCTCGCTGAAGCGGCCGTCGCCCGTGGCTGGTCAGTCACGCTGCTGCTAGGCCCCGGCACTTGCGAATCCAGCGACCCCGCGATTGATGTCGTTCGATTCCGGACCTGCGCCGACTTGCAATCGCTCCTGCAAGCTCACGCCCCCAAAGCCGATGTTCTCATCATGGCCGCGGCCGTCGCCGACTACCGGCCCAAGCCCAACCCCGCAATGTCCGGCGGCAAGTTCCGCCGCACCAATGCTCCGCTCATTCTCGAACTCGAACCAACTCCCGATCTGCTCGCTGGAATCTCAGGGACGCGTCGCCCGGATCAACTCTTCGTCGGTTTTGCACTTGAGCCCCGCGAGGAACTCCTCGAATCCGCGCAGCGAAAGCTCGTCAAGAAAAAAGTGGACATGGTCGTCGGGAATCCGCTGGCAACCATGGATTCGGATACCGTCGAAGCAATGGTTCTCTATAAGGACGGTCGGCGCGCGGATACCCCACGGCTGATGACGAAGAGGACCTTCGCTCCCTGGCTCCTTGATCTCGTGGCGAACGAACTCACACGTATGTCGCCGACAACAGAACCAAACGCGCCGTTCGCGCTCGCGACAACCGCACGCTGAAGTTCGCGTGTCATTCCTCAACGGCGGCCGCCTTCGGCCGCCGTTGTCATTTCGTGAATGAGTGCCGCCGCGCTTCGCACGAAATGCGCGACACGATCGGCGCTGCCGGGCATCGCATGAGGCACACAAGCCATCTGAGAGGATCACCCATGAAGAACAACGTCCTCCTCATCGCCGCCGGAACAGTCCTTGCCTCGCTCGGCGCACTTGCCTGGACGGGGCAGGCCTCGGCGCCCGCTGATTCGACATCCTGCTGCACGCCCGGCGCCGATTCCGCCATCTCGACCAAGCCCGCCCTCACTCTCGAAGGCGCCAATCGCGTTCTCGCGGCAGCGATCGCCGAGGCTGGCAAGAGAAATGCTGGAGGTGCCATCGCCGTCGTTGACGACGGCGGCAACCTGATCGCCCTCCAGCGCCTTGATGGCACATTCGCCGCGGGATCGGAAGTCTCGATCGGGAAGGCCAGAACCGCGGCGCTGTTCAAGAAGGCCACGCGGGTTTTCGAAGAATCCATCAACAAGGGACGCACCGCCCTTGTCGGCGTCAGCGCCCTCACGCCTTTGCAGGGCGGCATTCCGATCGAATACAACGGCACCGTCATCGGCGCGATCGGCGTCAGCGGCGCGCACTCCCAAGGCGAGGACGAAGAAATTGCGATCGCCGGCGCGAGCGCCGTCTCCAATGCCGTCGCCAAGCAATAACCAGGTCGTCACATCTCTACACAACTAGGTTCTGTCTGACGGATCACTCGTACGGCGCATGTTCGATGCGACGTGCTCATTTTTAGCGTTTCCGCATGGTTCACCCCTGACGATCTCCGCTGGTTTCGATCCGTCAGACAGAACCTAG
>JBOHNL010000010.1:0-39652 GCA_050730655.1 Phycisphaerales bacterium | reverse complement strand
CTGGCGTCGGAAGTGCGGCGAACCTATTTCGATCACGTTGCGTCCGTACAAGAACTGGACCTGATGCGAAACGTTGAAGAGTCAACGGCAGCGTCGACAGACCTCTCGGAGCGCCTCCGCGCCGCGGGCAATGTGCGGGCGCTGGATGTTTCCGGCGAGCAGGCGCTGCATGAGGAAAGTATTGTCGGCTCGAACCGTGCCGCGGCAAAGGTGATTCGTACGCGCGAGCACATGAACGCTCTGATGGGATTGGCTGGAGCGCAAACGGCGTGGACCGCGCCGTCGCGATTACCCGTTGTGCCGGACGCAGTTGAAGGCGCCCAAGACGCGGAAGCGAGAGCGATAGCATCGAGTCTCGATCTTGAAATAGAACGGAGGCGGGTGGAGATTGCGGCAAAGTCGCTCGGAATCACCCAGCCGTTCCCGTGGCTTCATGAGGGAGAGGTCGGCATTGCCGCGGGCAAAGATCTTGACACCGGATGGGCGATGGGGCCGTCGTTGTCGATCCCCATACCAATCTTCGACAACGGTGAAGCGGACACGCAGGCGGCAAAAGCCGAGCTGCGCCGCGCGTACGACCGGCAAGCTGCGCTCGCGTCAGAAATCCGCGCAGCGGCGCGTGCCGCGGTCGGCGAGCTCGGCGCTGCACACGCGCGGGTGGCACGGTATCAGGAGAAGATTCTGCCGCTACGCCAGCGGATCGTGGATGAATCGCAGCTTCAGTACAACGCCATGCAGATCTCGGCATTTCAGCTGTTGCAGGCCAAGCGTGATCAGATCAGCGCGGGGAGTGATTACGTTGGTTCGATTCGGGAGTACTGGATCGCGCGGTGTGAACTCGAGCGCATTCTGCAAGGTCGCGTCAGCGGGTTCAAAGGCATGGAACTCGGTGAGAACAACGCTCGCGGCGCGATGAGCGCTGCCGAAAGGGGGCAATGAGATGAAGACGAACAACGGAACGGATTCGGAGACGCTTCAGGTATCGAGGCGTTCTCTTCTCGCTGCCGGCGCACTCGCGAGCGGTTCGATGATGGTTTCCAAGCGCGTCGGCGGGTCCGAACCGCCCTACGACAACGGTGCGAAGCCTGCAACTGTGCCAATTGATGGGACCGATCACATGAGCCCAAGCGAGCCGGGCAAGGACTACACACCCGTAACTGTGCCCAACGGATGGACGTTGCCCTACAAGATCGTGGACGGCATCAAAGTATTTCATCTGGTCGCGGAAGAGGTACAGCACGAATTTGCGCCAGGACTGACCGCAACGTGCTGGGGTTACAACGGGAGTGTGCACGGGCCGGTGATCGAAGCGGTCGAGGGCGATCGCGTGCGGATCTTTGCGACAAACAAGCTGAGCGCGCCCACCACCGTGCATTGGCACGGCGCGATCGTCCCGAGTGGTATGGACGGCGTCGGCGGCCTGAGCCAGGCGCCGATCCTTCCTGGCGAAACGTTCATGTACGAGTTCACGCTGCGCCAGCACGGGACGCTCATGTACCACAGCCATCACGACGAGATGACTCAGATGGGCATGGGAATGACCGGCCTATTCATCATCCACCCGCGAAACGATCCGCGCCCGCGCGTACAACGCGACTATGCACTGATGCTGCACGAATGGAAGATCGAAGTGGGCGCAAGCCGCCCCGATCCGAACGAAATGAGCGAATTCAATGTGCTCACGATCAACGGCCGCTGTTTCCCGGGGACCGAGCCACTGCTCGCTTCTATTGGCGATCGCGTACGCATCCGCATCGGCAACCTGAGCGCGATGGATCATCACCCGATCCATTTGCACGGTTACGCCTTCCGCATCACCGAAACCGACGGCGGAACAATTCCCGAAGCCGATCGGCGGCCCGAAACGACGGTACTGCTGCCGGTCGGTTCGACGCGCACGATCGAGTTTGAAGCGAACAACCCGGGCGATTGGGCGATGCACTGCCACATGACACACCATGTCATGAATCAGATGGGCCACGGCATGCCCAACATGATCGGGGTGAAACCGGGCGATGCGGACGAGCGCTTGCGCAAACTGCTGCCCGGATATATGACGATGGGCGAGAACGGAATGGGCGGGATGGTCGAGATGGGAATGAACGTCCCCGAGAACAGCATCGCGATGGTCGGCGGCACCGGGCCCCACGGCGAGATCACAATGGGCGGCATGTTCACGATTCTGAAAGTGCGCCAGGGCACTCAGCCTGACGCATTCGAAGGCTGGTACGCCGCACCCCCGGGAACTCAGGCCACGATTGCGACAGATGAAATGATCCAGCGCAGCGGCATCGACGGTTCCGCGACCCGTGCGCCGCGAACTGGGCGCGCCGACAAGCACCCCGCAATGACTCAACCTCCTCAACCCATGATCATGGAATCCGGCGGGGGTTATGCCTGCCCGATGCACCCTGATGTGACATCAAACACGCCAGACTCTCGCTGCCCGAAGTGCGGCATGAAACTGGTTCGGCGCACTGGCCAGAAGAAAGGTGAATAACACATGACCACGCGGACATTCGAGGTGCAAGGCATGACGTGCGGTTCGTGCGTACAAACAGTGACCGAAGCGCTGAAAGGCGTCGCGGGCGTCTCGGACGTGACCGTCACGCTCGTTCCGCCCAAGGCGATCGTGCATGCCGAGGCGTCCGTCTCCGACGCGACGCTGCGCGATGCTGTCCAGAATTTGGGACGCTATCGCATTCAAGCGGCGATCGCGGATGCGCCCGCCGAACATGCCGCAGCGGCCGCGCCATTCTCGGATCCGGCAGAACTCAACCCGAGTTTCTACCCGCTTCTGCTCATCATCGGATACATCTGCGCCGCCGTCGCGCTCGCGATCTGGTCGCGCGGCCCGTGGTCGTGGCATGCCTTCATGAACGACTTCATGGCCGGGTTCTTCCTGGTCTTCTCGTTCTTCAAACTCCTCGATCTGCGCGGCTTCGCCTCGATGTACCCGACCTACGACGTCGTCGCGCGCGCCTGGAAGCCCTGGGGCTTCATCTATCCGTTCGTCGAACTCGCGCTGGGCGTCGCGTATCTCGTCCGCTGGCAACCCGTCGCGACGAGCATCGTCACCGCCATTGTGATGCTGATCGGATCGGTCGGCGTTCTCCGCGCGCTGCTCGACAAACGCGCGATTCGGTGCGCGTGTTTGGGCACCGCGATCCGTCTTCCGATGACAACCGTCACGCTCATAGAAGATGTCGGAATGGCGGCAATGGCGCTCGCGATGCTGGCATTGGAACGCGCATGAACGGCCGACAATTGCAAAACAGGGGATAATTCCCGTGCTGCGATATTCGCAACTCGCTGCACCGTAACGACTTGCGCAAAACAACGAATCGCTGCATCACGCGAGAAAGGATTTCGCTTGGTCTCATAGAGTTTTACAGGGCGTTCGGACTCGCGGGCGCGTTGTCGCGCCGGGACGCCGCGGGAAGCAAAAAGGAATTTCAGATGCAGACTCGGAATATTGCATGTGCGCTGATGATCGTTGGTATTGCCGGATTGACCGGCGTGGTGGGCGGCTGCTCAACGCCGTCGGGCCAGACGACCTCAGAGCGTCAGGCCAGCACGCTGCTCATGCGTGACCAGTCGCTCGCTCGCCTCGAGCGCGAGCACCCGGAAGCCAAGGCTTCGCTGTCGAGCGCCGCTGGTTACGCAGTCTTCCAGACGATCGCGATGGGCGCGCTCGTCGGTGGCAGCAACGGCTTCGGCGTCGCCGAGAACCACGCGACCGGCAAGCAGACCTTTATGCGGATGTCGAGCAACAGCCTGAACGCGGGCGTCAGCGCGCAGGAAAACCGCATTGTGATCATCTTCCGCGATCAGGCGACGTTCGATCGCTTTGTCGCCGGCAACTGGCAGTGGGGCGGAACGGCCTCGGCGGGCGCGACGGGTAACTCGACGAGCAACCAGGCTGGCACGAACACCGAAGGCGTTCAGGTCTACCAGATGACCTCTTCGGGCTTTGCCCTCACCGCCAATCTCGGTGCGGCACGCTTCTGGCCAGATGGGAACATGTAATCGGCCATGCAATTTGGCACGACGTGATTTCGATCTGAAATCAGACAAACAAAAACCCCGGCCACCTGGCCGGGGTTTTTTCTTTCCGTGATCGAGAAGAACTCAGCGCTGCACGGCAGCAACCGTTTTCTTCGGGTTGATGATGAAACGACCGTCATACCCGGCATCGTATCCGCATTGGCACGGATCGCCGCAACGATCTCGGCCGTCGTGAGCTTCGGATTCACCGCGACCATCTTGCCGACAAGGTTGGTCACGTTCGGCGCCGCCATCGAGGTGCCGCTGTACTTGAAGCGTTTTCCGCCCGGAACGTAGCTCTCGACTTCGAAACCGTTCGCATAAATCGTGACGCCCTTGCCGAAGGTCGTGAAGCTCGTCGGCTTGCCCGACGAATCGATCGCGCCGATCGTGATCACGTTCGGCAACTCGATTCCCGACGGGATGAGCTCGGCAAACGCGTTGTCGTTATCGCTGTTTCCCGCGGCCGGAACAAAGAGGATTTCCGGAGCGCTCTGCATCGCGGCCTTCATCGCGTCGGAAATGATCTTGAAGTACTCACGCGACATCGCGGCGCGTTCCTCCTTGCTCTTGCCCACACCCTTGGCTTCGAGTTCCTTCTCGATGTCGTCGCGGCTCATCCCCCACGACATATTCACCACGCGCACGCCCGCCTTGCGCATGAACGCGACGGTGTCTGTGAAGCTCCTGGCGATGTCGGTCGCGAACTCCTTCGTCCACGTATAACGAGGCACGGCCTTGAAATCGAAGGTCAGCCGCACGCCGTAGATCCGCGCGAACGGGTTGCCTTCGGTCGCGATCCCCGAAACGTGCGTGCCGTGCGAGTAATTGCCGTAAAGACCAAGATCTTCCATGAAGCCCTGCACCTGCTCGGGCTTCAAACCCTTCACATACGCGCGAAACGCGTCGGCCTCCGGACTCTGCACGCCGGCTTGGCTGTCGCTTGCGCCCTTGGTGTGCGACTCGACCAGGCTCACGGGCGACTTCATCTCGTCGATCGAGATCAAGAGCCCGGTCGTCGGTTTCCAGTTCATGTCGTACGCGATGCCGTTCACATCATCGACAAAGCCGTTGTTGTCGTTGTCCTTGCCGTCGACCTTCTCGGCGCTGTTCTCCCACAGCTTGCCGGAATAGAGCGAAACGTCAACGCCCGAATCCCAGATGCCGATGACGACCGGCGTCGCTTTGTCGGTCGGCGCGAGCACCACCTTGTTCGCGCTCAGAATGTCGACGCGGGGCTTGCTGTTGGTTTCGGCAAGCTTCCCGTAGACGTCCGCGACCGATGGCTGCAACTCGAGCATGGTGTCGAGCATGTTCCGCATGCTCACCATGCCCGTCACGAATTCGGCGGAGATCTCGCCCTTGTTGGCTTCCACCACCGGATCGATGTTGGCCTTGACCTGGCCCAGGATCAGGTTCTTGTTGACGATCTGCGCCGTCGACCGCGCCTGCAGCACGCTCTCTCGCACCTTCTCCCACGGCAGCGCGCCGATGCGCTTCTCGAGTTCGGCCTTGAATGCGGCAAAGTACGCGGGCTTGTCCGCTCCGCCGTCGCTCACCTTGCGGGCCGCGACGAGTGACGCGAGCGTCTGCCCCATCATCAGTTTCGAAGATTCCTTGCCCTCGAGCGCACGTGCCTTTTCGATCTGGCGGAACGCTTCGTCAAAGTTCCCCTCAAAGAGCGCGATCTGCTGGAGCGTCTGGTGATAGCCCTTGAGCGTCGTCTGATCCTGGATGTCGTACTTCTCAAGGTCGGCCAGCGTGTTTGCCTTCAACTCGCCAACAAACTGCTTGAACGCGCCATCGCTGACCAAAAAGTCGCTCGCCTTCCCCTCAATCTTGTACGTGTGCCGCGGGAGATCGTCCGCAGTCTTGACCGCGATCTTGGGGCCTGGTGCCGCCGGCTGCGCGAGTGCGGCGGACCCCACCAGGGCAAGACCGGCAAAGAGCGAAAGCCAGGCGGCGTGCGAGACACACAACCGACGCGAAGTTGGTTTCAAGATGGTTCCTTTCGAATATGCGACCCGGAGTTGAAGGCAATGCCCAGACGGTCTTTGGATTGACTCTGCTTTGGTTGCAGACCGCGCCTCGGCGGCGCGAACATGGTGCGACGAGGCGAGATCGAAAAGTCCCGATACCGGCTGACAAGAAACCAGCAGAACTTGCGCCAAACCGCGTCCGATAGCGTAAGTCTCTGGTCCGAAAAAGTCGCCTCAAACGCCTTAGGGGGGTGACAGGAGGGTCCTGAAATGGATACACTGCTCAGTGATAACCCGGATGGGGGTGCCGCAGGCGTTCGCCTGAGCGGCCCCAAAAGCCGGGTGTTCGGGGGCGTTTTCAGATGAAGGCAGGCGCCTGGCAATTGATCGATGGTGGTTCGGATGGCGCCGGAAAACGCTGGAGCTTTGTGATTCGCCGCCGTGTCGGTTCTATCGCGCGGCAGTGTCTTTTCCGTCATGGTCGTCGCTTGCGGTCGAGACCGGCATGCACGATCGAGTGTTCGAATTCCGGCGGAGCTGGGTCCGCCGGGAGCAATAGTCCGGTCTCAGCGTGAGAGGAAATCTATGAACATATTTGGAAAGTTGGTCGGGTTCACGGCACTGGCCGTGACTGTCGGAACGGGTTTGATGGGCTGTAAGGCGGACGGCAAACGCCTTCCGGTTGACGAGTCTCCGACGCGCGTCGGTGCGTACGGGTACTACTGGCGCAAGCCCAAGGACGCCCCGGCTCCGGCCCCGGCCCCGATGGTGAAGTCAGATCCGTGCAACCCGGTCATCGGACCTGACATGATGACGACCAAGCAGGGCTTCCCGACCGGCGATTACGCCTCGTCGCACGTCCAGCTGCAGGAAGTCTTCCCCTCGATGGTGAAGGCCAACAGCAACTTCCCGTACAAGATCTACGTGAGCAACCTCACGAACGCGACCCTCAGCAACGTGATGGTCACGGCGACCAGCATGCAGAACCGCCAGATCGTCACCAGCAACCCGCAGGCGACCTCGAGCGGCCCGAACGGCGAG
Organism: Phycisphaerales bacterium; assembly: GCA_050730655.1. Classification (GTDB taxonomy): domain Bacteria; phylum Planctomycetota; class Phycisphaerae; order Phycisphaerales; family UBA1924; genus JAFEBO01. The sequence continues at coordinate 32,585 of JBOHNL010000010.1, read as the reverse complement.
ACCCGCTGGTTCCTCGGCGACCTCCCGGCCGGCAAGTGCGTGGTGATCGACGCGACGGCCAAGGCCGGCGCCGTCGGCAACAGCTCGACCTGCCTCACGGTCAGCTACGCCAACTCGCTCTGCTCGAACCTTCAGGTCGTCCAGCCCGCGATCGCTCTGACCCACAAGGTCACGCCGAACGCGACGGTCTGCGATGCCATCAACGCCACCTTTGAAGTCAAGAACACGGGTTCGGGCCCGGCGACCAACGTCGTCGTGACCGAAACCCTCCCGGCCGGCATCACGACCGCCGACGGCGCCACCACCTACTCCTTCAATGCGGGCACCCTCGCCCAGGGCCAGTCGAAGCCCTTCAGCCTCGCCCTCAAGAGCACCAAGCCGGGCACCTTCACGATCCCGTCGAAGGTCACGGCCGACGACGGCCTCCTCGCTCAGTCTGAGCCCCAGACCGTCACGGTCACCCAGCCGGCCCTCAAGATCGTTGCTGAGTGCCCGACGGGCGGACTCGTCGGTCGTACCGGCAAGCCCCTCACCTTCAAGTTCACCGTGACCAACACGGGCAATGCTCCGGCAAACACCACGGTCTCCGCGACTGCCCCGACGAACTCCACGTTCGCCTCGGCTGACAACGGCGGCTCGGGTGGCGCTGGTGGCACGACTTGGAACCTCGGCTCGCTCGCTCCGGGCGCGTCCAAGACGGTCAGCATGAACGTCCAGACCGCCGGCGTCGGCGCAATCAGCACCACGGCCACTGCCAGCGCTCCGTGCGCCACGGCCGTGACCGCTCCGTGCACCGCCAGCACCGCTGGTCTGCCGGACGTGGGCACCCTCGTCAGCGACGTCGATGGCGTCGTTTACGTCGGTGACAACCACGAGTACACCTGCCAGATCATGAACCAGGGCATGGTCCCCCTCACGAACGTGAAGATGACCATGGATATCCCGGCTGCCCTCACCTTCGTCTCGTCGGCTCAGGCCAACAAGATGGATGGCGGCAAGCTGACCTTCGAAGTCGGCACCCTGGCTGTCGGCCAGACGACCACCTGGAAGTTCCTGGCGAAGGCCTCGGCTCCGGGCGAGCACCTGATCACGGGCACGACCACGTGCACCGAGCTCAAGACTCCGGTCCGCGACGACGAACTCACGAACTACGTCACCAAGTAATTGGTGCGGGTTTTGTGACAATCTGATACTCAAGAAGGGCCCGCACGAAAGTGCGGGCCCTTTCTTTTCAGGTGCGTCCCGGACGGACAACGATGATCGAGCATGATGCCAATGGCGGCACAAGATGAGAGGCACGCGGGGCTGATTGCGTATGCAACCGCCGCGATGTCGCGCGGCGAGTATGAACTTGCCGAACGCGTCTCCCGCGAGGTGATCGCCGAGGGCGGAAAGTTTCCGGAAGCCTGGGAGCTCATCGCCGAGACGGCGCTCCGCGTCTCACGTGCGGATGTCGCGGCAGAGGCGATCGAGCAGGCGAATCGACTTCGACCGGCGGAAACACCCGTTGTGGCGGGGCTGCGTGCCCGCGCGACGAATCTGCCCGTGCAGCCTCGCGCCCAGGGGCAGCGATACCACATCATCCGGTCGTGGGGACAGGGGTTCTGGTCGGACGTTGATCACGTCATGGGGCAACTGCTCGTTGCCGAGATCACGGAGCGAACGCCGATCGTGCACTGGGGAATGAACTCGCGATTTCGTGATGCGGGAGAATCTGCAGCTTCCAATGCGTGGGACCAGTTCTTTGAACCGGTTTCGCGGCTGGCGATTGCCGACGTCGTCGGCCACGGGCTCGAGTATTTTCCGCCGAAGTGGAACGACGGCAACCTGACTGTCGGCGACAACGGTTCCTTTCAAGGGCCCCACTCGCGGCTTGCGGCGCTCGACTTCTTTGCGCGGCAGGAAGCGGTGACGGTCAGCGACTTCCACGCTCCGATGCTGGCGCTGACGCACTGGATCCCGCGCGGGCACCGTCTGCATGCGAAATCGGTGCAGCAGATCTACATGGACCTGATGCGGAAGTACCTCAAGCCCCGGCGCGAGTTCGTGACGCGAGCCGACTCCTTCGCGAGCAAGAACCTCTCCAGGCCGACGATCGCGGTCCATGTTCGCGGCAGCGACAAGTCACTGGAACTCGGCGATCTTCATTCATCGGCGATGCAGTATCACCATGAAATTGCAACGCTGAGCCCGACGATGGGCGGGAAGCCGAAGATCCTGCTCGTAACCGATTGGGCACCGGCGGAGGTGGAGTATCGCGCCCGCTATGGCGATCGCGTCATCGTGTCTGGCGCCACGAAGACGTCGCTGACCACGGGAATGCATTTTCAGCCCGCACTGATGGGCCGCAAGCTGGGCGAAGAAGTGCTGATGGATGCGATGATCGCGTCGCGGTGTCACGCGTTTGTGGGACTTGCGTACAGCAACGTTTCCGCACACATCGGCTATCTGGGGCGGCGAACCAAAGGATGGGACGACGCTCGATCGATCTTGATCGGGCCGTCACTTCACGGCATTTACAACTCATTCCTGCTCAAACGCTCGTGACAAAGCCGGCGTCAGCCGGGATCGCCGGTTTCGACGACGAGCAGCGTGCAATCTGAAGTCGCTCGCAACGACGAATCTCGGAGCAGGGAGGCGGGCAGGAGCGCGGTGCTTCCAGCATTCAGCGTCACCGGCTCGTGTGCGTTCTTTGCTGATTGGAGCGATGCGATGCCGCGGAGCATCGTGAGCACGGTCGCCCGATTGGCCAGCTTGGCGAAATCGCGATTTTCAGCAGCGCCGAGCCGCCATTCATCGACGCGGAAAAACTCAGTGGTGACGAGACGCGCCGACTTTTCGCCGGGCTTGAGCTTTGCGAGCAGAGGTGGCGGACCGAGGTCTGTGCACGCGAGCGTTTGCGCGACATGCAGCTCTCGCCCCTTGCGGCCGTATTCCTTTGCCCAGTCGTAGACGCGGAAGGTGGTGTCGCTTGGTGTTTGCACTTCGGCGACAACGACACCGGCGCCCAGGGCGTGGATCGTGCCGCTGGGAAGGTTGTGACATTCGCCGACGATCGCGGGATAGGACTGCATCACCTCAGGAACGGTCTCGTTTTTTACGGCCGCATCGAGTTGCTCACGCGTCACACCGGGCTTCAGACCCTTGAAGATAACTGGCTCGTGGCCGTTCACGTTGCTGGTCGCCAGGATGTACCAGCATTCGGTCTTGAGGTGTGCGGACGAATCGAGCTTGCAGAATGCAGGCGAAGGGTGAACCTGAATCGAGAGATGCTCGCGGGCGTCGAGGAATTTGACGAGGAGCGGAAACGCGCCGGTCGGAGTCAGCTTCGTCGCGCCAAGCAGATCGCGCGACCACAGCTTGATCGCGTCGCGGATTGGTTTGCCGGCGAGCGGGCCATTCTCGATGATCGAGTGCTCCGCACCTCCTCCCCCGCCGCTGGCTGAGGTGGAATCGAGATCGACGAGTTCCCACGATTCTCCGATGTTGCCGGGAGGAAGTTTCTTGCCGAGCGCTTCGAGAGCGCGCCCGCCCCAGACTTTGTCTTTGAAGATGGGGCGGAAGAGAAGGGGGTATGAAGTCGACATGCCAGCTTTCAGCCCTCAGCTGTCAGCTGTCAGCCAGAAGCCGCTGTGATTGGCTGATAGCTGATCGCTGAAGACTGAAAGCTGCTCAATCACATCGTCATGCCGGTGATCTGCGCCTCGAACGCGACCTTGTCGCCAACCACGCCCTGGATCTCGGAGATGAAGCGGCGGCGCGAGGCCTTGATCTCCTGGCAAAGCACAATGAGATCCTGCCCCGGCTCGACCATCGCGCGGAAGGAACATTCATCGATGCGGAGGAAGACCGCGATGTTCGTGGTCTTCTTGCGCACGTTGTAGAGGAATGCCGCGAGCTGGGCGCCGATCTCGACCATGATCACGCCGGGCATGATCGGGCGGGGTGGGAAATGGCCGGCGCACCAGAACTCGTCCGGACGAGCGCGATGCACCGCAACACCCCGGCAATAGTCCGGGGTGTGCCAGATCACGCGGTCGAGGAGAGCCATCTCCCCGCGGTGCGGGATGACCAGTTCAAGGCCCTGCTTCGAGACCATCTCTCCCTTGAGATCGATGGCTGACAGGTCAAAGAGCAGCTTGTTGGGCGCGCTCTGCGACTCGTCCTCTTTGCCGAGGTCCTGCGAACCGGCCTGAACTTGTGCCTCAGCTGGGCTTTGGGGCATCGCGAACTTCCAGAACCTTCTCACGGATTTCCTGAGCGGCGGCTTTGATGTCCTGCATGGACTTACGAACGCGGGTTCCGGCGGCCTTGTTGCCACCGTCGAACTTGAGAATGTCTTCTTCCGCGTCGACGATCATCTTCTTGAGTTTGTCGAAGGCTTCCACGCGAATGGCTCCCAGTGAAAAAAGCTGCTACCGACCCCTTGCCCCCACCATCACGCGGCGTGACGGGGTAGGCGGGCCATTCTAGGGGGGTCCCGCGCCAATTCCGCACGGAATTTGTTCGGCTTAACGTGACACCTGAGGCAGGGTGTTTTCAAGCGTTTCGAGCGCGGCCCGCAAGTACCTCGGATGCCCTTCGCGATCGGCAAATGCTGGGGAAACCGCGGCCATCAGCACGCGGCGGATATTCGCCAGATCTGGGTATTCGGGGTCTACCCGCAGCCCCCGCTCGCGCCGGAGATTGGCAAGTTCGGTCACTGGTTTTGTACCGTGGAGGTACTCGGGAGCAGCCCAGTATTGACGCTCGAGATAGACCGCGTCCTCCACCCAGTGGCCCGCATGCACCATCGCGAGATCGATCATCACGCACGCGTGCGAATCAGCGCGAGGCGAGACGAGGCGAAGCACGTTTCCCGGGTGAAGATCGCCGTGGCACCAGCATTTGAGCGTGCGTGCGTTCCAGCGGCTGAGCAATTTTGGCAACAGCCGCACGACCTGTTTGATCGCTTCGTTCCAGCGTTGGGGTTCGGCGATGGCGTATGTGTGGCACACCTCACGGGCCTTGGCGAGCGTGCCTTCCCAATCGAGAGACTTGGGCGCTTCGAGTTCGGGTCGCACGCGGAGCGCGGCTTCGTGGAAGTCTGCCGCGGCGATGAGCACTTCACGCACGTCGCCGGGCTTCATGCGCGGACGAATCGGCTCGCCCTTCACGCGTTCTTCGACGATCCACGCGAGGTCGTAGCCGTTCAGTTCGCTTCCGCTGGCAAAGACGCGCGGGGTGGGAGCTTTGGCTTCGGGGTTTCCAAGTTCGGTGGTCCAGCGGAACTCTGCGGGGCCGAGGGGAAGCTTCACGATGGTCTCGCAGGAGCCCCGTGAGTCGGTCCAGATGGCCGAGCCGGTTGCGCTCCCACTGGAAGACCAGGCGGACTTAAACCAGGTGATGGGCCCGAGGCGGCCTGCACACTGGCGGTGAAGAACCGGTTCGAGCATGTGGGCGAGCGACGAGGCGTCGTTTTGATCGGCGGGAGGGGGGACGGGGGGATGAGCGTGCGGGTCGGTGAAGTTCATGAAGAAAATGGCAAAGCGGCAAGGAACCAGATGGCCAAAGAAGACGCGCAAGGCGAGTCGGTCGGCAAAACCCGGGAGGTAGAAATGCGATTGAAATGTGGGTGCCGCGGAAGGATCGTCGGGTTCGACGCTGCGGTGTGCAAGGTGAAGGGATCCTCGCGGCGGAGTGCCAATGTCTCTTCGCTCACAATACCGCGCTGGTTCGTCCCGTGCCAGTCTCGACGGCCACCATCAGCGCAAGTAGTTGCTGGGGCGAGAGGTTCTCGGCCCGCAATTTGGGGGAAATGCCCTCTGGATATGCGAATGGCTCGCGAACATCGAAGCGGTCGCGGAGAACGCCACCAATTTGTTTGCGGCGCTGCTCGAAAAGCAATTGACAAAAATCTGCGAGATCGTGGAGGCGCGGCGTGAGCGGGGCCGCGAGACGGGTCAGGCCGAGCATTGAACTGGTCACGTCCGGACGCGGCCAGAAACATTCGGGCGGAAGTTTGGCAAGACGCTCGGGTTTGGCGCTCGCACTTGCGATCACGGAGAGCGGGCCGTAGTCGTCTGTGTTCGGCGCGGCGGCGAGGCGATCGGCGACTTCTTTTTGAACCGTAACGAAGAGGCCGGAGCAGTTCGGGTAGTCGAGAAGGAGATTGGTGATGAGCGGAGTCGCGGCGCCGTAGGGGAGGTTGGCGACGAGTTTGAAATCGGAAGTTGTGCCGCCGCTGGCGTTTGGTGAACTTGATGACGGCTGCGAGATTGCTCGCCCACCCCCTGCCCCCTCCGTGGGGGAGGGGGTTTCTGAAAGAAGCTTGCGCAGTTCGGGGTTGAGAGCACGCTTGCCATCGAGGCAGTCGCCGTGGACGAGCACAAGTTGGCCAGAAGAGATTTGCGGCGCGAGACGTTCCTGGAGGAGCGCGTGGAGGCCGTTGTCCAATTCACACGCGATGACGCGAATATTTCTGGAGAGCAATTCGTCGGTTAAGACGCCCGTCCCCGGGCCGATTTCGAGGGCAAATTCGCCGGGTTGGATACCGGAAGCATCAACAAGCTTGCGGATGAGATTGTGATCGACGAGAAAATTCTGACCCAGAGATTTCTTCGGGGCCAAGCCCCGGGCCGCGAGCAGGTCTTTGATTGTCGTCAGAGATTGGTGCACGTTTGTATCCGGAAGCATCGTAACGCCCTACGAGGATCATCATGTCGTCAGACCGCTCGCTCTTTGAAGACCGGATCGAAATGCTCCTCGCAAGCAACGGCAATCCGTCCGTTGACAGCGATGGCTTCAAGAAGATGGATCAGCATCAGCAACGCATGGCGTCGCTGTTCATGCTCGAGAACGAGGTTTCGGGAGGCGGCTTCTCGCGGGCCTACTTCAACCAGGATATTGAACTCGGTGCTATCGCGGCCGACGCGTACGAAGCGATCGGCGCCAAGGAGCATGCACAGGTCGTCCGGCAATCGCTCGAAGCGGCGAAGAAGCAGGCGGAATCTGAAAAGGCGAGCATGAAGGGCGGAACGCTCTTGACGATGTCCGAAGACCACATCAAGTCTGGATATGCCGCGGTGGATAAGGCTTGGGCAGCGATTTCGGGGATGGACACCTTCGCGAAGAAGTCTGAGTACATGCGGAAGAACTCGAAGTCGTTCGGAATTGTGCTGCCGGGCTGAGGCGGCGAGATGAAATTAAATGGCTGATGCGTCCGCGATCGAGAGAACGCGGAGTGCGCGGAGGTTGCGGAGGTTGCGGAGGTTGCGGAGCTTCGCGGAGGAAGGCGGAGGCATTTCAACACGGAGAACCACAGAGGACCACGGAGAAGCGGGAAAGAGGGAACTGACGAGGATGGTCTCGAAGGACTTGATGATCGATGTGGGCTTGGCGAACCAAATATCGCACACCCAATCGCCCTTACCTAGTTTTCGCTCCGCGCAACTCCGAAACCTCCGCGCACTCCGCGTTCTCTCGCGACTTCACCATTCGCCCGCCAAAACGCGATCAATCGCATGGGCCACGCCGCTGTCATTGTTCGAGAGCGTAACGCGATTTGCAACGGCCTTTGTTACGGGGATTGCATTCCCCATCGCGATACCAAGACCGGCGCCTTCGATCATCGACACGTCGTTGATCTCGTCTCCGATCGCGATGATCGCCGATGAATCGATCCCCCACTCCTTCGCGAGATAAGAAATCGCGGACCACTTGGTCGCGTCGCGATCAAAGATCTCGAGGATGTTCAGGCTCTCACCCTTGCCGATGCCGCGGGCGTGCTCGGGGGCGACAACCGCGGGGAAGTTGTGAATGACGGCGCGATCGCCGAGCGCGGCAATCAATTTGCCCTTGGCGCCGTCGAGAATGTGCCCTCGGCCGCAGGCGCCGACGCGGACGGTCGCGAGGGGGCACGGGTCGTTCGACAGGCTTTGCGTGTAGCGGACATCGACGTTCATCTTCGAGAACCACCACTGCGAAACCGGGTCTAAGGGGCAGTCTGGTGGATTCACAACGAGGTAATCAAACCCTGCTTGAAGCGGGTCTTTCAGCACGAGCACGGCGTGCTTGCTGGCGAGGATGATTTCGACCGCGCTAAGCACCAGGCTCTGATGAATGTTGAAGCGGTGGATCGTGGTACGAGTCACCGGGTCGGCGATGATCGCGCCGCCGGCGACGACAACTGGGTCGCGCTGGTTGATGGCTTCGAGGCCACCGGAGCATTCGAGGAGGCCGCGGCCGGTGCAGACGACGACTTTCAAGCCGGCGGCGCGGGCACGATCGACGGCCGCGATATTTGCGGGCGTGACGATGCTTTCAGGATTGAAGAGCGTGCCGTCGAGATCGAGAGCGAGGAGCTTGTAACGCATTGGCTCGATCGTAGAAGACGGGAGAGAACGCGGAGTGCGCGGAGAGGGCGGAGTTTCGCGGAGGAAGGCAAGGAGTTGAACTCAAAGGGCTCAAAGAACTCGAAGGGAAGGAGAAAGGCAGTTCAACACGGAGAACCACGGAGGGGGACACGGAGAAAGGCGGGGAGGTTTGAAAGGGGGAAGGCATCAAGGCAACGAGGCATCAAGGCATCGAGTGAGATCAGGAGGTGGCGATGCCCATGGCTTTCAGGATGTCGTTGAGATTGTCGGCGACGCGGATGGGGCGGTTGGCGAAACGCCCTTCGGGCTTGCTGTCGCCCTTCTGCTTTTCGGGTTCCATGTGATAGTGAACCGTTGAATCGGGATCCTTGAGCTGGTGGCCGGTGAGGATGCAGACGACTGTCTCGTGCGGCTTGATGACGCCTTCTTTGAGGAGCATCCGTGCCCCTGCGACTGATGCAGCGCTTGCGGGCTCGCAGCCGAATCCTGTGCGGCCGACGAGTGCCTTGTGCTCGAGGATTTCGGCATCAGAGACGGATCGAACGACGCCGTTCATCGCGTGCAGCGCGCGAAGAGCCCTCGGCAGATTCACGGGGCGGTTGATCTCGATGGCGGTCGCAACCGTGCTTGCCCGCTCGTTTGCCGCGTCCATGCGAAGATACTCGGCCTCCACCTTCGCGCGGTCGTATTCGCCCGACATGAGCGAACCCTCACCCGACTTCGACCACGAAACACCTTGCTCGTTTACCACGCGATCGAGCGTGCGGGCGCCTCTGGCCTGAATAATCGCCAGGCGGGGCACCTTCTGAATCAGACCCAACTCAAAGAGTTCGATGAACGCCTTGCCGAAAGCCGAGCAGTTGCCGAGATTGCCACCCGGAACGATGATCCAATCCGGAATCTTCCAATCAAGCCCTTCGAGCACACGATACATGATCGTCTTCTGGCCCTCAAGCCGGAAGGGATTGACCGAGTTCATCAGGTACACGCCGGCCTGCGGCATGTTCTCTGCGATGTGCTTAATCCGCGCGAGGCACGCATCGAAATCGCCGGCGATCTGGAGCGTGATCGCGCCGTAGTCGAGCGCCTGAGAGAGCTTGCCGTACGCGATTTTGCCTTCACCGATGAAAACGTAACAGCGAACACCGGTCAGTGCGCCGTAGACCGCAAGGCTCGCGCTCGTATTGCCGGTTGATGCACACGCAACGCTCGTCGCCCCCACCATCGCGGCGTGGGTGAAACCGGCGGACATGCCGTTGTCCTTGAAACTGCCGCTGGGGTTGAAGCCTTCGTATTGCAGATAGAGCGGCCCACTCGCGCCCGCGCCGGTCGGCACATCAAAACCGATCGTCTTGGCAAGCTGATCGGCTCGCTGAAGATTCGTGCGGCCTTCACCGATCGTGACAATCTCGCTCTCGCGCCGGAAAAACGGGAGCAACTCGCGGAAGCGCCAGACGCCGGAGAAATCGAGTGCCGCGGCTGTCGAACCCTGTCCGATTGTCACGCCAGCAGCAGATCGAGGCCCCGTGGTCAGCGACCGCGACGTAAACAGCGAAAAGTCGAGCTCGCCGGAGCGCGGACGGTGATAGATCACGTCAAGCATCGAGTGACACTTCGGGCACGCAACGAGCACCTGATGGACGGGGAACTCCGCGGCACAACGCGGGTTGATGCAACGTTGAAATGCGTGCGCGGGTTGTGAATCGCCTGAGGGCATGGTGGATGTTACGGGCGGACGGCCACGTCACTTCGCTATCGGATCAAACGGAGTCCAACTGATCGGCATGCCTGAAACCGCGACAAGTTTGGCGAGATACTCCTCGCGAGGCATCTCGTACATCCCGAACTGGGCTGTGTGGTGGTTGGCAAGCTGGGCATCAAGCAGCTCGAAGCCGCGGCTGCGCAAATGTGCGACAAGGTGGACGAGGCAGACTTTGCTGGCGTCGGTGCCGCCCAGTTCTGCGTTGTGGAACATCGATTCGCCACAGAAGACTTTGCCGAGCGCCAGGCCGTAGAGGCCGCCGACGAGAATGAGCGACGCGTCCCCGCCGCCATCAGAGCGAACCCAAGCCTCGATGCTGTGAGCGTGGCCGTGTTTATGAAGCAGAACGAACGCGTCGACGATTTCGGGGGCAAGCCAGGTTGGGCCGGCGTCGTCGCCGCTCTCGTCGTGCCGGGGGACGGCGGCACAGGCGCGGATCACCTGCTCGAACGCTTTGTCGGTCGTGATGACGAAACGACCGGAACGGACGCGCTGCGCGAGCGACCTCGGGATGTGGAATCGGTCGTCGAGCGGGACAATGGCTCGCTGGCGAGGCTGCACCCACTCGATCACGGGCTCGCCCGTTGCTCCGAGACGGTCGGGATGGGCCATCGGGAACCAGCCCTCGGAATAGGCCTCGAGCAGGCTGGCGACGACCTGGGACTCCGCGGCAGGGGAAGGCGGATGTGGGTTGGCGGGGGGTAGCGGATTCAGGATGGCCTCGTGAAATCGTTGGCGGGTGGTTCCGAAGAAGAGGGGCGGCAGGTGAACTGCCAAATGGGGAGAACGCCTCCCTTCCCCAAGCCCTTCTCTCAGGGAAAGGGCTTGAAGGCAGCCGGATTAGGATTGTGCACCATGATGACCCTTCTTGCACAGAACGACATCGGTTCCGCCTTCACGCAGATTGTGGATCACGGGTATTTCCCGTGGGTGATCGTGGTCGGCGGGATCGTGATCTGCAGCATCGCCAAGCACACGGCGGGAGCGATTACAGGTGTCGCGAAAGAGAAGACGCGGCGCGAAATCGCGGCGTTCATCGCTGAGGGCAGCATGAGCCCCGAGCAGGGCGAGAAGCTGATGAAGGCGGGCAAGGGCGGCGGCGGGATGTGCTGAGGTTGGGAGTGAGTTCAACGGAACTGGAGCAATCGAACATGATGCCGACACTGACGCTTGGCGACGAAATTCAGATGGTGATTCCCATTGTTGGAATCGTGTTCGGCTGCACCGGCTGGTTCATTTCGATCATCGTGAATGGAGTGCGCGACGCGAAAGCTGTGCGCCATCGCGAAGAATCGCGGCGCGAGATCGCGGCGTATATCGCCGAAGGCAGCATGACCGCAGAACAAGGCGAGCGACTGATGCAGGCCGGCGAGAAGCCGAGCGGCAAGAAGTCGTGCACGTAAGAATTTGGTTAGTTGCCTGCAGTCGTCAGCAGCCAGACACGCAAACATTCGGCCACGCTCCACGCCTGCGCGAAGCAGCCGTCGGGGCGGCGCGGGCGATCGGGTGAATCGTCTCCGTCGTAAATTTCGGGGATCTCGCCAAGCGACGGTCCCCCTCCGTTCGCAGGGTTGACCATATCGATCAAAGGCTGAACGACCTTTCGCGCTTCGGCCTTGGAAGTCGCGGAGAAATTGCCGGAGCGCAGAATGGCTTCTGCGAATGGGCCGAGCAGCCATGGCCACACCGTGCCGTTGTGATACGCGCGATCGCGCTCAAAGAGCGGGCCTTCGAAGCGACCGACGTAGTGCGGATCGTGCGGGCTCAGCGTGCGAAGGCCGCGGTTCGTGAGCAGATGCTGGCGCACAACGGCGAGAACTGAATCACGCTGGCTTTTTTCCAGCGGCGAGTACGGAAGGCTGCACGCGAAGATCTGGTTGGGGCGGATCTGTTCATTCGGTGCGAACGCGCCCGCGCTCGGGGTCAGCACGTCAAAGAGATATCCGGCCGGGTTCCAGAACTGTTCGCGGAAGCTCTTGCCCGTCCGTTCCGCGACTTGCCGGAGCTCACGCGAGGTTTTCGGGCGATCCTTCTCGATCATGTCCGCGATCTGAAGCAGGCCGGAATACCAGAGCGCGTTGATCTCGACCGGTTTGCCGTGGCGGGGCGTGAAAACGACGCCGTCGCGCTTTGCATCCATCCACGTCAACTGCGTCCCGACATCTCCCGCGGCAATGAGGCCGTCCTTCGCATCCATGCGGATGTTGAAATCTGTTCCGGCCTGATATGCATCGAGAATTGCGAGACAGGCGCGACGGATCGGAGAATTTTCGGCCGCGGGGTCGGGCAACTTCTCGTTCTCACAGGCCAGTTGCAGGGCGCGAGCGGCGTGCAGGAACCAGAGCGACGCGTCGACCGTGTTGTACTCGGCGTCGCCGCTGCCGTTGTCGAAGCAGTTGGGGATAAGGCCGCGCCGCGTGAGATTCGCGAAGGTCTCCATCACCCGGCGTGCTTCATCGAAGCGGCCGGTCGTGAGAAACAGGCCGGGGAGAGAGATCATCGTGTCCCGGCCCCAATCGCTGAACCACGGATAGCCCGCAATGACCGAGGACTCCTCAGGAGTCGCGACATCAGAGGGTGCAACGCCGGCCATCGCGCGAATTCCGGTTGCCACAGCACGCACGCGGCGGACTACGAACTGATCCGCGGATTGCACGAGTGCGGCAATCGAATCGGAGTCGGAAGTTGAGGCCTTGGCGGCGTGAGAAGCAGCGGTTGACGCGAGTTCGTTGAGGCGGCCACGTTCGGCGCTTGCCGCGGAATCAAACGTGATGGTCAGACGCGCCGGGCGAGCCGTAACCGGAACGATGCGTGCGACGAGTTCGAGCGTCTGCTCGCGACCCGCCTCGATATTCCATGCAAACCAGCCGGGCGTGAAGAGATCTTCAAGGCAATCCTGTCCGCGCTCGGCGTCGCGCTCGTAGCGGAAGTTGAACCACCAATTGCGATCCTGCACAAACGAACCTGCGGAGGCTTCGATCGTGAGGCGATTGCCGCGGGCGCTGACATCGCAGGACGATGCGCCGGAGAGCACGCTGTAGTCGTTCTTGCGATCGCTGAATCGCACGAGCTCGTGGAAATCGCGGAGCGCAGTCAGAGGTCGGAGTTCGAGGCGTGCCGCGTGACGTGCGGATTTCACGCGGTAGCGGAGCACCGCGGCATTCTGATGGCGGAGAAGTGTCAATTCGCGTGTGAAATCAACCGGGCCATACTGATAAAACCAGCGGCACGAGACATCCTTCTCGAAGCGGCGCAGATACGAATGGCCCGAGGGATTGATCACCGTTGATGGACCACCCGCGTCGCCCATGCGCGCCGGTTCGGGATTGCCGGGAAACATGAACGACGAGAAGTCGATCCGTTGCTCGCCTCCGGTCCCCGCTGCTGCAACGCTTGATGCCGTGCCGCTCTTCGAAGATTCACCGGAGCGAAGAACGACAGTCTCGACTATCGAGTTCAGACCCACAACACGCCCAACCGGCGGCTGCATCGCGCCGATCAGCCACGCGTGATAGCGCCGCTGCGGTATTGCGACCGGCGTGCCACTGGCGAAACCGCCAAGGCCGTTGGTCAGAAACCACTCGCGCCGAAGCGGTGCTGTCAGGCCGGAGTGACCCGGAGTTTCACCGGAGTTGGAGAGGTCGAGCTTGAAGAGGGGTAATGGCATGGCGGCGCGGCAAGGTTAGCGATTGGAAACGGGTCGTGGAACGGTTGCAGCATGAAGATCGGGGCAGAATCTTCAGATGCCGCTGTGGGGAAACGGCCATGGACTTGACCCGGCGAAAGTCACCCCCAACGCTCATCCATGTTGCCCAAAGCAGATGTGGCGCGGCCGGTTTCCAAGAGTTCCGACAACTCCGGAAAGGCTGGGAGTGCGGCATCGAAGGCCGACACAAGCTCCGAACGAGCGGGGTTCGACCCCTTCAGCAAGATTGAATACGACGGGATTACGTTCGACGATGTGCTGCTGTTGCCGCGGCTGTCGGGCGTGATGCCTTCGGAAGCAGACACGCGTGCGCGATTGACGCGCACGCTGACACTGCGGATTCCGCTGGTTTCGGCGCCGATGGACACGGTGACGGAGCACTCGCTGGCGATCGCGCTGGCGCAAGAGGGCGGGATCGGAATCATTCATAAAAACTTGTCGGTGGAAGCTCAGGCCCGCGAGGTTGCGAAAGTGAAGCGCAGCGCGAACGGCATCATCACCGATCCGCTCACGCTTGGGCCGACCGACACGGTGAGCCGCGCCAAGGAACTCATGCGGGCGCACAACGTCAGCGGATTTCCGGTGACCGAAGACGGCGCGACGAATCCGCGGGGCAAGGGCAAGGTGCTCGGCATTTTGACGCGGCGCGACTTGAAGTTTGTTGAAGAGCCGACAACGCTGGTGCGCGATGTGATGACGCACGATGGGCTGATCACCGCGGCACAGGGCACAACACTCGAGCAATCGGAAGTTGTGCTTAGCAAGAACAAGGTTGAGAAGTTGCTGCTGGTCGATGGGCAGGGAAACCTGCGTGGCCTGATCACGATGCGTGATATCGAGCGGCTCAGCCGCTTCCCCAACGCGAACACCGATTCGCGCGGACGTCTGCTCTGCGGCGCGGCGATGGGTGTCGGCCAGTTTGATCGGTTGGAACAGTTGCTCGCGGCAGAAGTCGACGTGGTCGTCATCGACACGGCGCACGGGCACAGCGAGAACGTCCTGCGAACGCTTCGCGAAGTGAAGAAACGATCGAGCGTCCCGATCATCGTCGGCAACATCGCGACGCGCGAAGCCGCGATCGATCTGATCGAAGCAGGCGCGGACGGAATCAAGGTCGGCATCGGCCCGGGCTCGATCTGCACGACGCGTGTTGTGACCGGCGTTGGCGTGCCGCAGATCACGGCGATCATGAACGCGGTCGCCGGCGCACACGAAGCGGACAAGTCTGTTCCGGTGATCGCCGACGGCGGAATCCGGCACTCGGGTGATATTCCCAAGGCGCTTGCTGCCGGCGCGCACTGCGTGATGATGGGCTCTCTTTTTGCGGGCCTCGATGAGTCGCCGGGCGAAGCGGTCATCAGTGGCGGGCGTCGCTACAAGACCTACCGCGGCATGGGCAGCGAAGGTGCGATGAGCGCGGGCAGCGCGGACCGGTATCGCCAGTCTGAGAAGCTCGACGATGATGGCAAGCAGCGGATGAAGTTCGTTCCTGAAGGCGTTGAAGGGCTCGTCGCGTACCGGGGCTCGCTGGCAGAATTTGTCTACCAGTTGGTCGGTGGCCTTCGGAGCAGCATGGGTTATTGCGGCTGCCGCACGATCGAGGATTTGAGGCAGAACGCCCGATTCTGCCGCGTGAGCAGCGCGACGGTGGTGGAAAACCATCCGCACGACATCAGGATCACCAAGGAATCGCCGAACTACACGGGCGAGGGTCAGTTCCGCGACCGCGATTGATTGCGAAGAATTAAGTGCGAAAGGCAGGAGATTGGGTGTGCAGAACTTTCAGACTTTCACCACAACGACAGGCGGTCCAATGAGAGCGGGCGGGATGCAACCTATTGCGGCTTGGGATAACCAGCGCGACCCGCGCTCGGATTTTCACTCGTGGTGGTATTTGCGCCACACATTCCGCGTGATGGAGCACCTTGCGAGTCTGAACCTGCCGCTGAAGAACAAGCGGATTCTCGAAATCTCGGCCGGCATCGGCGACCTCACGACCTATTTCCTCGATCGTGGCTGCACGGTCGATGCGACCGACAGCCGGCCGGAAAACCTGGCCATGCTCAAGTGGCGGTTCGAAAAGGAAATGACCGGGCTGAAGTTTTACTTTCTCGATCTTGAGCATCCGGCAACGAGCGACCTTCGCCGCGATGAGAAGTACGACATCGTCTTCAACTTCGGCGTGCTCTACCACCTCGCGAATCCGAAGGAGTCGCTCGAATTCCTTGCGCCGTTCGCGAAGGACCTCTTCCTGCTCGAGACATGCGTCTCGACGGGTTCGGACGAGGCGATCAATCTGGTGAAGGAAGAGAAAGCCCACTTCTCGCAGGCGATGCACGGGACCGGATGTCGGCCCACACGCCCGTGGATCTACAACCAGTTGAAGCGGCACTTTCCGCATGTGTACATGCCCAAA
Organism: Phycisphaerales bacterium; assembly: GCA_050730655.1. Lineage (GTDB taxonomy): Bacteria > Planctomycetota > Phycisphaerae > Phycisphaerales > UBA1924 > JAFEBO01. The sequence continues at coordinate 16,347 of JBOHNL010000010.1, read as the reverse complement.
ACGCAGCCGAACTGGAAGAACTTCATCACCGACTGGGAAGCCAAGGAATCGGGCACTCCTTTGACGCGTTCGATTTTCATCGGGTCGCACAAGCCGCTCGAGAATCCGCTGCTTGTCGAGGGAATCCCGATGCAGCAGACCAAGCACTAAGGGCGCGCCGGTTTTCGGGCAGAATCGGGGGCTGTGCGCGATCTTAAGTTCAAGTTCCTCGGCACGGGTACATCGAGCGGGATCCCGGTGATCGGATGTGACTGCGCCGTTTGCACGAGCGCCGACCCGAAGGACAATCGCCTCCGCACGAGCGCGGCGATTGAGTGGTTCGATGATTCGGGCAAGCCCCGCACGGTGCTCATCGACACCAGCCCGGATCTTCGCCAGCAGGCGCTTCGCTTCGATATCAAGCGGCTTGATGCGATTCTGTACACGCACAATCATGTCGATCACACGTTCGGGCTCGACGAGGTGCGCCGATACAACGCGATACAGGAGCAGGCGATCGACGTCTACGCCGAGACGTCGACGATGACGTTTCTCAAACGCACGTTTGGGCACATCTTTGAGAGCGAGAAGAACGTCAACCAGAGTTTTGTCGCATCGCTGATCGGTTGGCCGCTCGAGATCGGCAAGTCGATCGACCTGTATGGAGTGCGATTTACGCCTGTGCGGGTGCTGCACGGGCGATTGCCGATCGCGGGATTCCGAATCGAACCGGCCCCGGGCGAAAAGCGAGTCGCCGCCGATAAACACAGCATCCTGCCGCTCGCGTATCTGACAGACGTTTCGGCAATTCCGCCGGAGACTTGGCCGGCGCTGAAGGGCGTGCGCACACTCGTGCTCGATGCGCTGCGACATCGGCATCACCCGACGCACCTGACGCTCGGGCAAGCGGTGAGCATCGCGCACGAAGTCGGCGCAGAGCACACCTATTTTGTGCACATGACGCACGACCTCGGGCACGCGGAAACACAGCGGAATCTGCCTGAAGGCATGATGCTCGCCTGGGACGGGCTTGAACTGAAATGAATGTGTGGGTGACCCCGTCCGAAGCCGGATCTGTTGACGATCGCGCTCGGTTCAACTCCCACGACACGAACGCCGATCACGGCTGTTTGCGATACCCGGAATTCTCGACGACAACCTTGATGTCCTGCTTCTCAAGCTTCAACGTCGTTTGCTCGGCGTAGGTCGATCCGTCTTCCAGCACGCCGAACTGCACATCGCAGTTCAGCGGCTTTGCGGGCGTATCGATATAGCTGCTGACCGTCAGCGCCTTCGGGCGATTCACAACCAGATCGACTTCGATGCTCAGCTTGTCTTCGGGGACGCGATAGTTCTTGAAATTCAGACGTACGAGCTTGCCCGGCTCGAGCATGTCAAACGACGCATTCCCCGCGTCTTTGCACCTTTGAATCTGCTCGTGATCCGGCGGCACATATTGATGCAGCGTTTCAACGGCCTGCTTCATCTCGCCCGACAGCTCGGTCTTTTTCTTCGCTGCGATCATGCCGCGGAGCCCGCGTTTGCGCTCGGGCGGCGCGGGTTGCGTCAGCAGCACTTTTTCAACCTTTCCGTCCGCGCCGTAGTAGCACCGCTTCTCGATTTCGGCTTTCTGCTCGCCCCCAACGAAGACCGTCGTCGTCTCGATCCACTCGTATTGCTTCATCGCCTCGCGGCTCTTGCGAAGGTTGGCGATCAGCGCCGCAACCCGCGCATCCAGGTTTTCGCTCGGCTGCTCCGCCGAATATTCCATGCGAAGGGCGGACTCGGACAACACGCCCGCACCGATTGAGAGCGGGAGGAATACCGCCAAGGCGACGAGCGACGCTTTCTTGCTGATCATGGATTGCCCCATTTGCAAATATTGAACCTTAACTGCTGCCGTCGCGCATGCGCTCGACACCCTCAGGAAACGGGTAGCTCGGGAAGACGCCGACATTGCCGAATTTCCACATCGCCGGCGAGGTGTAGACATCGCCCCGGAACGCGGCGTGATACATCGTCTTCAGCACGCTCTCAAAGCTCGGTTCGGTGCTCGCGTTTGCGCCGGTGCCACCGGTCACAAGCTTGTTCGCCCGCGCGTTCAGAAAGCTGACCGTGCAAACCGGCAATCGATCGCGCCGGTCGGCAAGCATTTTGTTGACCGTGATAAAGCCGCGCGAGAGATCATCGAGCGTGAAGTGGTCGCGACCCCGGGGCCGGAGCAGCGCGAGGATGAGCACGCTGTCGAGATCAAACTTGAGCACATACGGTTCGCGGTCGTGTGCCGCGTGCACGGCGACGGATTCCTGAAAAAGCTTGGCATAACTTGTCACCGACCGCGACGACCACTGGCTGGTCGATACCAGTTCGCAGAGCTGGGCGATGATGCCGTGCGAGTTGTCCTGGTCGTTGACGCCGCAGACAACCGTGCGATAGCGCCCGTCGAGAATGTCGCGGAGCATGTCCTGCCCCCACAGGATGCGAAGACGCTGCCCGCTCGCGAGCTTGCCGCCGGCGCCGGGGAGCAGACTGACGCGATCGGGTGACTGGTCGGCGCGAAGCAAGGCCTCGGCGTCGCCGTCATAGAGCTTGATGGTGGGTTCGGGCTGACGATTGGTGCTGGACATTGGTGTCACTCCCGCAAGGTTTGGGAAAGTAGTCGTAGAACGGTGGGTTGGTTCGCCAATTCGAGCTCGAGAAGGAGGCTGCACCTCCTCGAACTCGCAGACTACCGGAAGAACCGATGCCGGGTTTCTGAGCCTCCTGCGCAAAAATCCCTTGACCCGAACCCGAACAAGTGTTAAGAAATGATAAAGATGGTTAGTTCACAGCGTCGAAGTAGTCTACCGGACGATATTTGCGCCTTCGGATCGAATGGGGCCGCCGGTGGCAGGACTTTGGCCGGTCCATTCGGACCGAGGAAAAGGGTTCAGGGTCGTGACGCGGCAGAGGGGCGGCGCAAGGCAGCGCACGCCGGCGCGGGCACGTACAGGATGGAGCTTGGTTGATGGTCGAGTTTCTCCACGCCGCGGGTGGTATCGCACTATTGCTCTTTGCGATGAGGTTCCTCCGAAAAGGGTTGGACCGCCTGGTCGGCGAGCGCCTGGATATCTGGGTCGGCCGCGTGACAGGCAGCGCTCCGCGTGCCGCGTTTGCCGGTGCCGTCATCGGTACGATGGTGCCGAGCAGCACCTCGGTCAGTCTGCTTTCGATTTCACTCGTGCGCGAAGGCGAACTTGCGCTGACACGCGCCATCGCTTTGACGCTCGGCGCGTTTGTCGGCATTACGCTGACGGTTCACCTCGTCGCGTTCGACATTTTTAAGCAAGCGCCGATCCTGGCCCTCGCCGGCGTGATCCTCTTTCAAGGAAGCAGCCGCGACAAGGTGCGGGCCGTTGGCCAGATCATCCTCTCGATCGCGTTCCTCTTCATGGGCGTCGCGATGATCTCCGATGCCACGCGGGTGCTCGCTGCGGCGAAGGAAGTCCCTCAACTGCTCGAAATGGCGGCGGATCACCCGATGGTGCTCGTGCTGCTCGGCGCGGCACTCACAGTCGCGGCGCAGTCGAGCACGGCGACCATTTCAGTCATCGTCGCGCTCGGCCTGACCGACGCAAGGCTTATGAGCGATGGAGTTGCGTTGCCGTTTGTCGTCGGCGCAAACCTGGGTATCTGCGCCACGATGCTGCTCGCGAGCTGGAAGCAGGTCGATTCGAGGCGGCTTGGCATCAGCGTCGCCATCGTGCGCGCCGTGATTGCGATTGCGATCATTGTGCTTTTGCCGATTCCCGTTGAATGGATGCAGCGACTACCCGTTGGCCTGCCCGAGCGCATCGCGATCGCGCACACCGTTTTCAGCCTGGCAGCCGTCTTGATCGCGCTCCCGTTCCTCGGCCCGATCGCCAGACTCGCCGCCATCATCACCGGAAGCGACGCGGCACAAGGCGGCAGCAACGCGCTCCGCACCAGCCGTTGGCCCAACGAACCCGCGATCGCGCTCTCGCAGAGCAAGCGCGAGATCGGCCTGGTGACGCGCGAAATCGTGGACATGCTGGAGGAAGCCTGGGAAGCGCTCAAATTCGGCGACGAACAGCTCATCAAGCAGATCCGGGTGCGTGACGATCAGGTTGACCGGCTCGACCGCCAGATCAAGAAGTTTCTGACCGCCACGATGGGTGACGGCTTGCCCGACGAACTCGACAAAGCTCGCGATCGCCAGCTGCGTTTCCTCACCGATCTCGAAACCATCGGCGACGTCATCGACCGCAACCTGCTTTCGGCTGCGATCAAGAAATCAAAGAAGGGTGTGCGCTTCAGCGAAGAGGGCTGGGAAGAGCTGAAAGACTACTTCCGGGGGACGACGGCGACGCTCGAACTTGCCAGCGCCGTCTTTGTCTCAGACTCGCCCGAGATGGCACGCAAGCTCCTCGAACACAAGACGCGGATGCGGGATCACGAGATCGCGCTCCGCGAAAAGCATTACGACCGGCTGCAGAAAGGAAGCCAGCAATCGCTGGAAACCACCGATCTGCACCTCGAGATTCTCAGCCAGCTCAAGCACATCAATCACGTCGTCTGCGGCGTGGCCTATGGAGTGCTGAAGAGCGCGAGCGACGCTTCCGCAAACGCCGCATTACTCGCGGGCGAATCGCAGCTCGGGCCCGGATTAATTGGGTCGGCGTTCCCGCGCGAGGGCGCGCTGCACGGCGCGATCTGAACTTTCAGCGCCAATCGGCAAGCGCTTACTCATTCCTTCCCGATATGGAATTGGCGAATCCGCCTGCGCTTACGAATGACATTGCTGCATGTACGAGGACTCGATTGCGATTATGCCAGCAGTGTGTAGGCTAGTTGAGGGGCGACGCCGCGCGGTGCGACGCCGTTTCTACACACGAAGGAGGTCCCCGTGAAGATGAACCTGAAGAAGAGTTCGATGTTGGCGTTCGCCGCGGCTGTCATCGCGGTCGGTGCGACGGCGACGGTGGCGCTGGGCGGATTCACGCCGGCAGCAAAGTGCGGCCCCGACGCCTGCCTTGACGTGTACAACCCGGTGATCTGTCCGAACGGCCAGATCTACGGCAACGCGTGCTACGCCGCGAAGGCATGTCAGAAGAACTGCGTCGCGTATTGATGCTCGTTCGCCTGTGATCGATTTGAGGGCCCGCCTCACAGCGGGTCCTCTGCTTTTTTGTTCACGCCGCCAATCGTTCAGTGCGCCGCGGCGGCAAGGATCGCGTTGCGCATCTCATCGACCTGCCCGGCATTTGTCTCGCCGATCCAGAAGTTCTCGACCTTCCCCGTCGGCGAAAGCAGCACGGCGCTCGGGGTCGCATTCACGCGTTTGAGCCATGTTTTGTGGCCGTCTTGCACTCGGAACGTCGGGATCTCGGGCGCGATCGCCTTGAGCGATGCGTCATCAAGCGCGTCGGCCACCACGCCGACGATGCGCACTCCCGGCCCCTTCGCTGCAGCAAGCGAATCGTGTGAATCGCGCAGCGCCGCCGCCCAAAGCGGAATCGCTTTTTCGCAAAAGCCGCAATGCTCGGCGACAAAGAACACAATGGTCGCGGGCTCGCGTTCGCCGAATGTTGTGCGCGTGACCGCTCCTCCAACGCCGATCACATCGAGCGGTGCAACGGATTCACCGATCGCCAGGCTGGGCTCCGCGGTTGTCGCTTCGACGCGCTGCTTCCACTCAAGTCGCGCCTGCAGATCGCGATTCTTTCGGATCAGCAAGATGACGAACACGGACAACACGCACACCGAGATGAGCAAAAAGATCTGAAAGATCTGCGATGCGCGATCGACCGGCGGTACAACGCTCGGCGCCGTGGGAACTTCTGGACTTTCGGTGTTCTGATCGCTCACGCCTCGATGCTACCACGCCGCACCGCGGGCGCGGCAAAACCACAGATTTGTGGATTTGAGATCGTCAGTATTACCTAGTCGCCCCGCGCAGCGTCGGATTCCGACACGAGTTGCGCTCGGGTGAGCGACCTCGATCTGAAAGGGGCATTGCATCCGGGGCTGGGCGCGGTAGGCTGCACGCTCCGGCGGCTCCCTTCCGCGTGGGATGCGGGGCCGCACGAACGAGGAGTCTCCCATGAAAGCGAACGTGAAGAAGTTCTCCATGCTGGCGGTGGCTGCGGCAGTCTGCGCAGTTACCGGTGTTGCGTCGGTGACAGTCGCGGTCGGTCCGATCGGCGGCGGTTGCGGCAAGGGTACCTACTGCCTCGACGTGTGGCTCCCCGTGATCTGCCCGAACGGCGGCATCTACAGCAACAGCTGCTACGCGGCCAAGGCTTGCCAAACGAACTGCGTGCCGTACGGCAACGCCGCTTCGTGATGAATTGCGGGGGCCGAATCGCCTCACCAGGCGAATCAGTGAATTTCTCTGTTCTGGGTTTCTGACTGACACATTTCTCGCGATGACGATGCAGATCCGCGGGTCGGTCCCATCGCAATTGAAGGAGTTCGCAATGAAGAAAATGATCCAGAAAGTTTCAATGCTCGCGCTAGCCGTCGGTGTTGCGGCGATCGCAACAAGCGCGACGCAAACCCTTGCCATTGGCCCGATCGGTGGCGGCTGCGGCAAGGGCACGTACTGCCTCGACGTGTATAAACCCGTGATTTGTCCCAACGGCGTTGTTTACAGCAACGACTGCTACGCGGCCAAGGCCTGTCAAAAGAATTGCGTCCCGTACGGCCTCGACTAAAACCCAAGCACACGAAGTTTTCAGACGGCCGCCCGAGTTGGGCGGCCTTCTTTTTGCCGCAGTACCTACCTGCCTGCCCGCCTGCCTACCGAAGGCGTGCACCTTTGACTCTGTCATTGTCTCGATGCAGCTTTTTCGGTAGCCTTACGGAGCGGTAACGTCTGTCGGAAAGGCCAGATTGGGAATCGCGTCTGCTGCGCTATTCAGTCCCGTACGGTGCGGCCGCTTCTGAAGAACGGCATGTGCCGAGACTTGGATCGCCGCCTCGCAAGAGGCGGCGTTTTTTTCGCGACGAAGTTCTGGCGGTACGTCCAATAGCCACCTGGGCTACGAATCAGGCCAAAAGAAGAAATATCGCAATTTCAGGTTTTCGCCTGCAAGGTTCTGCGAGGCTCTGGCAAGTCAGTCCAGCAAGCGAACGTGCCGGGCAGATCCCCGGCGCGAGGTGTCCAAACGGGTTGAACTTCAAACCCGCAGTGGCTCTGTCGCTTCAAACTTTGTCCGTTCTTCAGAGCGGCCGCGGGACTCGTGTTCCGCGGCTTGCTTTTTTCCCGGAGGCGTGAGCTGGTCAATTCGATACTGCGGGAGAGAGCCGAAGTGCGATCTACGTCTTCTGCAATCCAGTTTCCTTAACACTCCACTCGTCGATCGGAATGGTTTAGCGCTGCATCATCCCGAAGACTGCGCGGTCGCTATTCTGTGCTGACCATGAGGCTGCTTCGTTTCTGCCTGATTGTGATCGCGTCGCTGTCGCTGGGTTTTCCTGCGGCGGCGACAAATTCGCCGCCTTGGAATACCGCCGTCGCGTTCGCAGATACGAATACGCGTTCTAATTTGGCCGGCAGCCCCACCGACGCCGTCATGATCGACGGACAACAGGTTCCGCGCTGGAAGATTTGGGGGCGAATCCTCGCGATGTCTTGTGGGCTGCCAGCGGTGCTGTTCGCGATCCTCGTCGTGGGCTGGCGCATCCACACAAACGCTCTTTCGCCAGTTTCGAAATTGAGCAGAGATGAGATATGGAGTCGGATGAGGTCCGATGACCGCGTTGATTGAGGTGAGCGCAAGCGTTTCTTGCCGCGCGAGACAACGGGGGTGATGCTGGCGCGCCGCCGGTGTCGCTACCGAAGCGTGAAAAGTATCTTGCTGGCCGCGACGTCCTTGCGACGAACGATCAAAACTCGCACTGCTTCGGCGCCCTCGGGAACGGAATCACATCCCGCACGTTCTGCATCCCCGTGAGGAACATCATCGCGCGCTCGAAGCCGAGGCCGAAGCCCGCGTGCGGCACCGTCCCGTACCGGCGCAGGTCGCGATACCACCAGTATTCCTTGATCGGCAGGCCCATCTCGTTGATGCGGGCATCGAGCTTGTCGAGACGTTCCTCGCGCTGGCTGCCGCCGATGATCTCGCCGACCTGGGGCACGAGCACATCCATCGCCGCGACCGTCGGCCCCGGCGCGCCATCCGTGCCCGGATCGTTTTCTCGCATGTAAAAGGCCTTGATCTGCTTGGGGTAATTCATGAGCACCACCGGCTGCTTGAAGTGCTGCTCGGTGAGGTAGCGCTCGTGTTCTGACTGCAGGTCCTTGCCCCACTCGATCGGATATTCGAACTTGGCTTTGCCGCTGGCGATCGCCTCTTTCAGGATCTTGATGCCGTCGGTATAGGGAAGATGGCGGAAGGGCTTGTCGAGCACGTCCTTGAGACGAACCAGCAGCCCCTTTTCGATGCGCTCGTCAAAGAACTTCATGTCGTCCGCGCGATCGTTGAGCATCGTCTGGATCAGGTACTTGATGAAATCCTCGGCCAACTTCGCATCGTCCTGCAGGTTCGCGAAGGCGATCTCGGGCTCGATCATCCAGAACTCAGCCAGATGGCGGCTGGTGTTGCTGTTTTCGGCGCGGAAGGTCGGGCCGAAGGTGTAGACCTTGCTCAACGCGCAGCAATACGTCTCGACGTTTAACTGGCCGCTGACGGTGAGGTGGGTTTCTTTGCCGAAGAAGTCCGGGGCGTAGTCGATCGGGGCGTCCGGTGCGGCAGTCTTCGAACCTTCGGGCTTCACCCGCGGCATGTTCGCGAAGTCGAGCGTGCTCACGCGGAACATGTTGCCCGCGCCTTCGCAATCGCTGCCCGTCACGATCGGGGTATGTACATAGAAAAAGCCTCGCTCATCAAAGAAGCGGTGCATCGCCATGCTCAGGGAGTGACGCACGCGTGCAACTGCGCCGAAGGTGTTCGTGCGCACGCGAAGGTGCGCGAGCTCGCGCAGGAATTCGAACGAGTGCGGCTTGGGCTGGATCGGATACTTATCCGGGTCATCGACGAGCCCGACAATCTTGATTCCGGCTCCCTCACCCGCGCCGGCACCATCAACCAGCACTTCGTTGCCACCCTTTGGGTTCTGGACGACTTTTCCGATCGCTTCGATCGAGCAGTGCGTCGTCAGTTTCGCGACATCGGCATAATTCGATATGTCGCCCTTCGCCACAATCTGGATCGTGTCGAAGCACGTGCCGTCGTGGAGCGCGATGAAGGAGAGGCCTCCGTCGGCCTTGCTGTCGCGGCGGGTGCGCACCCAGCCCTTGAGCGTGACGATCGTTCCGGGTGCCGCCTTCGCGGCCTGTTTGACGCTGATCCACGACATATCAAGCCTCCATCATGAGTAGGAGGCGATGGTAGGGAAACGGCTTGCGTTACCGCGCGGCGGCCGCGGGCAGGAGAACCAGCTTGTAAAATTCCCCGTCGTGCACCACTTCCGCATTCGGCGGCACGCGGATCATCGAGCCGCCATCGGGTGGTCGCCGCGGACCATCCTGATCGCCACGGTCGGGACCGGGCCCATTGCCGCTTCGCTTCTCGGTCAGCACGAAGACGCGGTCGTACTTCTCGAGTTGTTCTTTGGTCGCGTGCTCTTCTCGTACTGGAGTTTTGAGGAAGTAGCCAGCCCACCACTGCAACCCATGGCGCGCGATGACGACGGCGGAGCCGTCTGTTGGAACGATGCCGCGCATCGAGCGGAACTCGGGTACGGCTTCATCCGCGACGACCGATCCTCCGCCACCGCCTCCGGGTCCGCCCAGTCCACCCGGACCTTGACGACGAGCGCCATCACTTCCGTTGTTCGCGAACGCGCGCTGAGGCGGGCCACGCTTTCCTCGCACCGCCATTGGAATCGCAATGACGAGAATCACAATGCCGGCAAGTGCGCCGATCGCCGAGCCGCTGATCCGCACCCATCGTCGCGCTGATTCGGCCCAGCTCGTCAACAGAAAACCGACGATGATCGAAAGTGGGATCGGCGTCATGAGTGAGAGACGCTCTGCATACTGGCCCTGAATCAGCGGACACATCACGAGCGCGGAGGTAATCACGGCACCAGAAACGATCGCCAGTTCCGCGACTCCGATGCGACGCGCACGCCAGATCGCGAGGCCTCCGAATGCGAGGAGAACTGCCCACGCAGCCGCACGGAAGGGAAGTGCTGATGCGGGAAAACCACCGGGCGGGCCTGGGGGGCCGCCACCTTGACGATCGGGCGGACCGCCGTCTCGTATTGGTCGGTCAAGGCTATCGCCATCTCTCGATCCCACATCGCCGCCATCCCGCCCATCACGAGGCGGCCCGTCGAACTTCGGCCCCGGACTTCCGAGGCCGCTCGCCAGCGCCGGTCTCCCTTGCGGGCGATCGCCGACCGTGAACATCTTCATCACGCCTTGAACGAGCCCCATCGCCTTGGACGGCGCGACCGCGTAGGTGAGCGACCACATCGCCCCGGCGCCGACAACGCACGCAACGGTGGCAATCGCGATCGTCTTCGGCTTCATCCGCCACTTCGTAAGGACAAACACGCCGATCGTACTGGCAACAAGCACCATCGTCACACCGAACGCGCCGATGTGCGTGATCGCGGCGAGGGCCGCAAAGGCAACGACCGGGATCCAGCGAATCAATCCGCCCTTGCTCAAGGCGCGATACGTCGCCCACGCGCTCGCGGCCATCCACACCAGCCCGAGCGAGTTCTTCTGAAAGTCTCCGGTCATGCGGAGAATCGGCGGGCTGAGTATCGCGATCGCGCTCACGGTGAAGACGCCGATGACGACAGGGAGCAGGGGAAACTTCCGCTCCGACGCGGCGTTCGGATCTGCATCACTTGAACTCTTCGTTGATCTTGCCGCGCGCAACGCGCCTGCGAAGCCGATCATGAGCAGCGCGAGCGGAATTGCCGCGAGCGGCTGAGAAACAGCGTCCACCAGTCGAGATGCGAACAGCGTCGCCGAATCAACATCCATCCCGCGTGTCACAACCAGCGCTTTCGCAAGCGCCGCATCGATCCAGAAGATCAGCGGCACCTCGACGTACGGCAGCTTCCCGTTCTCAAGAACCCCGCGCGCCTGCATCGGGTAGTACGCCGCGTCGATTCCGGGCGGCAGCACCTTCGAGAAGAGCATGGACGTGCGCAATGCGATCGCGAACGCGGCGATCGACGACGCCACCAGCAGCGGAACAAACAGCTTGAATCGAGTTGGCCGATCGACGAGTCCCGGAGTGTCCATCGTGCGAGCCTAACGCCGCCGCCCACACTGTTCATGCGGACAATCCGTCACAAAATGAAAAGCCCGGGCCGCAATGGGCCCGGGCTCTTGAATTCAACAGAAACGACTGATTTCCTTGGCTGCTTATCCGACCTTCGCGATCGCCTCGCCCTTTTCGAGCTTGGCTTCGATGGCCTTGACCAAACCGCCAACATTGCGACCCGGTCCGAGCAGCTGGGCGAGAACCTTCTTGCCCGGGCTGATGACGAGAGCGATGATCTTGCCGATAGCCTCGTCCTTGGTCGGGAACTGCGAGAGTTCCGTGACCCCGGCCTTGCCCTTGAAGATCATGCCGTCGAGCATCGCGGCCCGCAGCTCAACCTTCGGCATGGTCTTGGTCAGCGAGACGACCTCGCGGGTGAGTTCGATGATCGATTCGCCGCCGTAGGCGAGCGCGGTCGACTCAGAGAAGAACTCGGTCAGTGGCTTGAGCTTGCCACCCTCGAAGGTCTTCTTCGCCAGCGCGTTGCGGACGATGCTGACCTTCATCTTCTTCTTGGCGAGACCGGAGCGGAGCTTGGTCGTGTCTTTGGCGTTGAGGCCGCGGACGCCGATCACGAGCGCCGTCTCCACATCGCCCATGCGGGTCGTGTAGTCCCGCATGATCATGTTCTTGACAGTCTTTGACATATGTGAATCCTCTCAGAAGCCCTGTTGGACTTCATTTGATGCTGGTGTGCTTATTCCTCGGTCAGGGCGGCATTGACGTACTTGATCTGCACGCCGGGCGTCATGACGCCGCTGACGGTGATCTTCTTGATGTAGACGCCCTTGGCGGTCGCGGGGCGAACCTTCTCGATCGCCTTGATGAAGTGCTCAAGGTTCTCAACGAGGTCGTTGTCCTTGAAGCTCATCTTGCCGATCACGGCGTGAACGTTGCCGCCCTTGTCGGCGCGGTACTCGACCTTACCGGCCGAGTATTCCTTCACGGCCTCGGGCACGTTGGTCGTGACCGTGCCGGCCTTGGGGCTAGGCATGAGGCCCTTGGGGCCGAGGACCTTACCGAGCTTGGAAACGACGCGCATCATGTCCGGAGACGCGATGGCGACATCGAAATCCATCCAGCCCTTTTCGATCTCGGCAACGAGTTCATCAGCGCCGGCCTTGACCGCGCCGTTGGCGAGCGCCTTGGGGGCGATATCGCTCTGGCAGAACGCGATGACGCGCTTGGTCTTGCCGATGCCCTTGGGCAGGCTGAGTGAACCACGCAGGGCCTGATCGGCCTGAGCGGTGTCGATGCCAAGGTGGAAGCAGACATTGACCGTCTGATCGAACTTGGTGACCTTGAACTTTTTGAGAGCGGCAATCGCTGCCGCGGGTTCGATCGCGTCGTTGACGCGGATCTTGTCGTTGTTCTTTGTGCGCTTGGTGACGTATTGCATGTGGTCTTTGCTCCTTTGGTTCTTAGCCTTCAACCACAGTGACGCCCATCGAGCGCGCCGTGCCTTCGATGATCCGCATTGCCGCCTCGACGCTTGCAGCGTTCAAGTCGGCCTGCTTGGTCGCCGCGATCGCCTTGACCTGCGTCTTGGTGATCTTGCCGACCTTGTCCTTGTTTGGAACGCCCGAGCCCTTTTCGACGCCGGCCGCATCCTTAATCAGGACGCTCGCGGGCGAGCTCTTGACTTCGAGTTCAAAGCTCTTGTCGCTGTACACCGTGACGATGCACCCGACGACCTTGCCCTTGAAGGACGCGGTCGCGGCATTGAACTTTTGAATGAACTGTCCGGGGTTCACGCCCTTCGAACCGAGAACCGGACCAAGGGGTGGCGCGGGCGTCGCTTGCCCGCCCGGGGCCATGATCTTGAAGATCTGAGTGACTTCTTTTTTCGCCATAACTTTCAACCTCCCACCGACCTGTATTGAGAGGCCCTCGCCACCAGGCGGGATCCCTCAAAGCCCCGGGCGGCGAAGCCACGGGCAGAGCGGTAGTGAACGCGGTCCTAAATGTCCCGTTCCACGAACCTTGCGGGCCGTGGTGGGTCAAGATTCTAGGCAGAAACTCGAATGATGACGAATCACTTCGCTGCCTCAGGCGGTAGATTGGAGACCCCCGGGGATTGGTTCGAAATAGTTCATCGCGGAGCACCGAACATGTTCAGAAAATCGAGCGTCATCGCCGGGACTTTTGCCGCCTTTTGCATTGCCGCACTGGGCCAGAACCTGCCCTACCCCACCCATCCTCTCTTTACAAATGGTGCGCAAGGTGAGGTCCCCTGCCAGCTGCCTCTTCAGGAGTTCGACGACCGAAGCCTCTGGGCGGCGAACCTGTGGCCGGGCGGCGTTATTCCGTATGTCATGAACGCGAATGTCAATGCGACGAACGCGAATCGGCTGCGCATCGCGATGAATGAACTCGAGACGGTGTGCAACGTCACGTATGTGCCCCGTGTCGGCGAGACGAACTACATCATGGTGCAGAACAGCACCGGCAACAACTCGTTTGTCGGGCGCATCGGCGGCTCCCAGACCGTGAACCTCGTCAATTGGAGCACTCGCTACATCATCTGCCACGAGTTGATGCACGCGCTCGGCATCTTTCACGAGCAGCAGCGATCCGACCGCGGCACATACGTCTCGATCAATCAGGCCAATATCCAGCCGACGTACTACAACGCCAACTTCCCGACCAACAGCGGCGCACCGCAGGGAACGTACGACTTTGAAAGCATCATGCACTACGACGCGTGCTCGTTCTCGACGTGCTGCCCGGCGGGATCAACGTGTTCGTGCCCGGCCAATTGTCGCTCCATCGATGTCCTTCCCGCATACGCCGCGTTTGCGAATGTGATGGGAAACCGCAGCTACATGAGCCAAGGCGACAAGGATGGCCTGGTCAGCCGCTACGGAGTTGCAGTGGACGATGCGCTCGCGCCAAATTCCTCACTGGCAACCTCGAAGCCAATTACGCTTGGAACGACGTACAACCTCAAGCTCGTGACAAACACCGACTACGTCAAGGTGACCTTGCCCGCTTATGGCACACTTCAAGTCGCGGCAGTCGCCGACAACGTGTGGGCGCAGAGCAATGCCAACGTGCGCATCCTTTCGGCTGGCGGCGGACAGATCTCGCAGGGCTTTTTCATCTTTGATGGCCTCGGCTATTCGGCGTCCGCATCGAGGGCCCTGCCTCCGGGAACGTACAACATTCAGGTCACGCGCACCCAGCCCTGGGGCGGCAAGTACACGCTGAAGGTGTCGACGTCGTGTGCCGCGGCAGACTTCAACGGCGACGATCTGGTCAACGACGACGATTTCCAATCGTTTGCACTCGCGTACAACCTGCTTACGTGCAGTGATCCGGCGATGCCGGTGGGTTGCCCGGCCGACATCAATAGCGATGGGTTCGTGGACGACGCCGACTTCCTCTTCTTCGCGTCGGCATATGACACGTTGAATTGCCCGTAGATGTCTTCGCCGCAAGTCGTCGTCAGGGACTCCTGCCACCTTGGCAGTTTCAGCCCAGTTCGCTCGAGATTGGCCGACGAAAAACGTCTGCCGAGGCGTCTACTGGCCGTTTCCGAATTCGATGGCCAGCATCAAAGTTCCGCCGAACGGCACGCTCTGTGCAGACGATACAAACGATGCGGCTTGCCGCGGCCCGGGTTTGAGGTGAAGAAGGAGCCAAAAGCTCGTTCCGAAGCCTGAAAAGCGGGGTCAGAGCACGTCCGTAGGCCGGATTCTACCGAGATCTACAAGGTTCTTTTCTCTCCTATTCCCTTTGTTGACAGGCAGTAAGGACTTTCGCCCGCTTGGCTCTTCAAAGCAACAAGAAGCCGGGGGGCCTTGCAGGGCGAAGATAATGGAGGTCGGGATTCACCCCAGACCCTCCGGGAGTGCCAGAGATGTTTGAACGCTTTACCGATCGGGCACGCAAAGTGATGGCCCTGGCCAACCAGGAAGCCCAGCGCTTTAACCACGAATACATCGGGACCGAGCACATTCTGCTCGGCCTCGTCAAGGAAGGCTCGGGGGTCGGCGCCAACGTGCTGAAGAACCTCGATGTCGACCTTCGCAAGGTGCGACTCGAAGTCGAGAAGCTCGTCAAGGCCGGACCAGAGATGGTCACGATGGGCAAGCTGCCCCAGACGCCCCGCGCCAAGAAGGTGATCGAGTACGCCATCGAAGAGGCGCGCAATCTGAATCACAACTACGTCGGCACTGAGCACTTGTTGCTCGGACTGCTCCGCGAGCACGACGGCGTGGCGGCACAGGTGCTCATGAACCTCGGATTGAAATTGGAAGAGGTTCGCGAGGAAGTGCTCAACCTTCTCGGCGCCGGCAACGAGCGCTCGGAGGAGATGGAAGGTGGCGTCTCGGGCGCTTCGGGCCCGGCGGCATCGGCATCTTCCGGTGGTGGCGGCAGCGCTGCCGCGGCAAAGGGTGGCAAGAGCAAGACTCCGGCCCTCGACAGCTTCGGACGCGACCTGACCGAACTCGCGCGTGAAAACACGCTCGACCCGGTCATCGGCCGCCAGATCGAAATCGAACGCGTCGTGCAGGTTCTCTGCCGGCGCACCAAGAACAACCCCGTGCTGCTCGGTGAAGCGGGCGTGGGCAAGACCGCGATCGTTGAAGGCCTTGCCCAGCGCATCATCAGCGGCGACGTCCCTGAGATTCTCCACGACAAGCGCCTGGTCGTCCTCGACCTTGCGATGATGGTCGCCGGCACCAAGTACCGCGGCCAGTTCGAGGAGCGCATCAAGGCCGTCATGGATGAGATCCGCAAGGTGAAGAACGTCATCCTTTTCATCGACGAGCTTCACACCATCGTCGGTGCCGGGTCCGCTGAAGGCGCGATGGATGCCTCCAACATCATCAAGCCCGCGCTCAGCCGCGCCGAGCTCCAGTGCGTCGGAGCCACCACGCTCAACGAGTATCGCAAATACATCGAAAAAGACTCCGCGCTGGAACGCCGTTTCCAACAGGTGAAGGTTGATGAACCATCGGTCGATGACGCGATCAAGATCCTCCAAGGGCTTCAGGAAAAATACGAATCCCACCACAAGGCGAAGTTCACTCCCGAGGCCATCGAGGCAGCAGTGAAACTGACCTCG
>JBOHNL010000009.1:0-199253 GCA_050730655.1 Phycisphaerales bacterium | reverse complement strand
CTGCGCATCACTGGTATCGCCTCGTCCCATCCGCGGCCTCCTTGCCAGAGGCCGCAGTGTGACATCAACTCCCGCTTCGCGCAACCGAACGTGCGCCGTACATTGCATCTGTCAGACAGAACCTAGTCGGTTTGATTCCGGTGTATCCCTGAGACAGGTGGACTGACCGAGCGCGAAGTTCGGTCTCGACGGGAACTGGCATCAGGTCTTCGCCCGAGACTGCGCCAAACCCTCCGCTTGATCGAAGGATCTACCCAATTGGCCGATGCGATGAGCATCCAATCTCTTCTGCCCTGCGCGCTCTTCACTGGCACGTTGAATCCGTTGCCACGCTGGTCGTGGCAGCCATGCACGAGTGCTGCTCACCGGGCCCCGAGAGGTCTCTCCCATAACCTCGGTTTTGACGTAAAACGTCGGAAAATTAGGGGGGTTGTGGATGAACTCACGCTCATAATGAAGTGTGTTCCGAAGTTCATGACAAATCGCGAAACCGACCCCAGGTGTCGTCGTATCAAATTGTGAACCCCGGCGTTCGAGCGCTATTCCGCTGCGCTTCGAACTCGCTTCTTCGTTTGGGCGATCGGCCGGGAATGCACCGCCGCGTCAGCGGCACTAGGAGATAGAGAGATGTTGAAAGTCTTTTTTGGCTTGGCCGCTGTCGCAGGTCTCGCGACGAGCGCATTGGCTCAATCCGCACCTTCGTACGGCCTGCTCTTTGAGGTCAGCACGGACGGCTCGACTTGGACCAGGAATCTGAACGTAGATGTCAGCTCGGGTTCGCAGAACGTGTTCTTTCGTGTCAGCTCGTTCTTCACGGCTGGCACGCAGGTGACAACGGCCGACGGCACCGGAAACGCGGTCACGCTCGCCCGCTTCACCGGCTCAAACCTCATCACGAACTTCGGAAACGGCGCCGTCGGCGATCAGGTCACCCTGTATCAGCGCGACATTTCCAACGGCAACGCAGCGTTCCTGCAGCAGTCCCAGAACGCCTTCGGTCGCGTGCTGGGTCAGGCCGGAACGCCCCTGTCGTTCGCGAGCCAGCTCTTTACGACGCTGCCCCCAACGACCAACATCACCCAGATCGCCTCGGGTTCGATTACGATCGGCAACCTGAGCGCAGGCGCGATGGTCCGGACCATCACCTTCACGAACAACACGTTCGGCTCCGGCGCGACGCCCGGTCTCACGTTCTATAACGGGGCCTCGCCCGTCAACAAGCAGTCCGGCGTGCCCTCCAACGCCGGCAGCGCAGAGTTCCAGTTCGCCACGATTGAAGTCATCCCGGCGCCCGGTGCCGCGGCTCTGCTCGGTCTGGGTGGCGTCGCTTTCGCCCGCCGTCGGCGCGCGTAAGGCACGATTTCACTTCGCACAATTTCCGCACCCGCCCGCCTCCTCGGGCGGGTGCGGTGCTTTTTGACCTTGGCGCGTGCGACATAGGGCTCAGAAGGGCGCTCGCGACTCAAATTCCAAGCGGGCAGCGCCGCCGGGCGCGAGAAAGCTGAGATACGCGGCATGCAGCATTAGCCGCTCGGCAGGAGCACCCCCGTAGAGCGGATCGCCGAGGATGGGATGTCCGAGTCCGCGGCTTGCATGCACGCGCAGCTGATGCGTACGGCCCGTGACGGGTCGGAATTCAATTCGGGTGCGGTCGGTTTCGCGGGTGAGTACCCGGAAGTGCGTTTTGGCTTCGCGGCCCTGCTCGTGGTCCACGATCTGGTACGGCCGGTTGTCGATGTCGAGGCGTATCGGCAGGTCGATCGTGCCCTCGTCGTCCCGGACGAGGCCGCCGAGGAGCGCGACGTAGCGTTTTTCGGGCTTGCGCTCCTCAAATTGCATCGAGAGTTCACGCTGCGCGTCGGCGTCGAGCGCGACGACCATCAGCCCGGACGTATCCATGTCGAGCCGGTGCACGATCAACTGACCAAGCGCGAGCGGCTCGCGATCGGCCCCGCCCGAGTAGAGCGCGGCATGGATTCGCGAGACGACACAGTCGGCCTTTTCCGGACCGATTCCCGGGACCGAGAGCACGCCGCTGGGTTTCTCGACGACGACAAATCGATCGGTGCGGTGCACGATGCGGATGCCGGCGAGGATTGAAGTTGTGCGATCGTTCACGGCAATTTGGCGGTTGTTCCCGGGGTGATTCTTGCGTGCGAACAATCGCCCGGCTCAATTGCTGGAGTTCAAGATGCTGACGCTCGTTCTGCTTGCCGGCCTTGCGATGGGTTCTCTACAAGATGCGGCAGCGCCCAAACCCTCTCCGCCACCGTCCGATCCGGCACCCGCGCCTGTCGATTGGCGCCGCGAAGAGGCGCGGCTGCTGGATCTCTGGTCGCAACTGACGTTTCGCCGCGATTTTGTCAAAGCCGGCGAAGCCTATTTCAGCCCCGACGGACTCCGGATCATTTTCCAGGCTGTTCCGATCCCCGAGACGGGCAAGGAACCGGATCAGCACTACTCAATGTACGTGGCCGACCTGACACGCGATGCAGAGGGCGGGCCGGTGGGGATCTCAAGTGCCCGACGCATCAGCCCCAAGGGGAGCGCGAACACCTGCGGCTGGTTCCATCCAAAGCATCCAAACATGGTTCTCTTCGGCTGCACGGTCGATGCGCCACTCGCGCCGAACAAGCCCGGGTTTCAGGTGGGAACGAACAAGTATGTCTGGTCGTTCCCCGAGAACATGAAGATCGTGACGCTCGATCTTGATTCACTCAAAGATGGCCAGGAGCCAAAGCCAAAGGTGCTGTTCGAGCGCCCCGGTTACTGCGCCGAAGCAAGCTGGGATCCGACAGGCCGGTTTGTGCTGTATGCGAACGTCGACCCCGCGAAGCAAAAGGGTGAGAAGCCCGACGCAGACATCTTTGCCTTTGACACCGTGAGCAAAACGCACACGCCGATTGTGGTTGCGCCGGGATATGACGGTGGACCGTTCTTTGCGCCGGGGGGCAGGCGCATTTGCTATCGCTCCGACCGCGCCGGCAACGACCTTTTGCAGTTGTATTGCTCAGATCTTCGCTACGAAACCGGTGCGGATGGCGTGCCTGCACCGACGGGAATCGAACGCGAGTATCAACTCACGAGCAACGAGCATGTGAACTGGGGTCCGTTCTGGAATCCGTCCGGTGATTTCCTCGTCTACGCCACGAGCGAGATGGGGCATCGAAACTACGAGGTCTTTGCGATCAAGGTGGATGAAGCCGCGCTTAATGCCGCGGCGAGCGCGGCATCGGATCGCGTTGGCAGCGTGACGACCGGCGAGCCCGGATTTGAAGCGGGAAGGGTGACCCAGGCACCGAGCGTCGCGATCCCGAACCTCGCGCGCGCACGCGTGACCAACGCTTCGGGCGCGGATGTGCTGCCGGTCTTCAGCCCGGATGGAAAGTGGATGATGTGGACGGCGCAGCGGGGCGACATGGTGGCCGGGGAGACCAAGCCCTCGAGTCAGTTGTGGATCGCGCGCTGGCGCGGGGCGGATCCGTTCGCAGCGCCCGCGGCAAATCCACAGAAGTGAGTCGCATTTGACGGCCCGTTGCCTTTGGTGGCCCACTTCTCCGAAGCGGGTTTCTTCGGGTCGTGCAGATTCAGAAAAGGCCCGCTTCGGCGAAGCGGGCCACCAGATACCCTCTGCCCATGGAGACTCGCAGCCTGCGGTCGCTTCTGGGCGGCCTGATTGATTATGCCGGGCTTTTTCCGCCCGCGAAACTGGCGATGCAGCCTGCCGCGGAGGCGTATTTTCGCGCGCTGAGCGGGCAGCACGAATGGATGCTCAGCAGGTTTGTCTGCCCGGCGGAACGGCTCGAAGAGCTAAGTACGGCTGCGTCGATGTTGATGCCGGGAACGAACGCCACGAGTGGCTATCGCGAGTTTGCCGCGGCAGGCGAGCCGTGGCGGATCTCTGCGCTCGTCGAGAAGCAAGAAGACATGCAGTTGATCGACCGGTTCAATCAGCACCACTCACGAGAGGATCAAGGGCTCGCGAGCGTGGATGTCGTTGAGATCAAGGTTGAAGGTCCGCACAACGTCGATGAGATGCTCGATGCGATCCCGGAAGACATGTTTCCGTTCTTTGAGGTGCCCCCGATGGAAAAACTGCCGGGGGGCGATGTTCGCGGGTTTGTTGCAGCACTCGCGGGCAATTCGTGCGGAGCGAAGATTCGGACCGGGGGGTTGACGGCGGACGCGTTCCCGCAGGCGAAGCAAATCGCGGAGTTTTTGGTGGCCTGCCGCCAAGCGGAGGTGCCGTTCAAGGCGACTGCTGGACTTCATCATCCGCTTCGCGGATCGCACCCGCTGACCTACGAGAAGGATTCGGCGAAGTGCACGATGCACGGGTTTATGAACGTGTTCGTCGCAGGGAGCTTTGTGTTCTGCCAGGGTGCCGATGTCGGTGGGGCGGAAGAAGTGCTGCTCGAGACTGACGCCAAGGCTTTCATTTGCACGGATCAGGGTCTCACATGGCGGAACCACGTGCTGGATATCACCGAGATCGCGCGAGCACGAGAAGCGTTTGCGCTGAGCTTCGGAAGCTGCTCGTTTGATGAGCCGGTGGAGGATTTGAAGAAGCTTGGGTTGCTTTAGTCGCGAAGTCTTTTGCGTGGCATGAGACATTGCGGACGCCCATGCATTCATCCTCCCCCGCTCCCAGCGGGGGAGGTGTCTGAGCGAGTCTTCGAGCCAGGACGGAGGGGGTGTGTGGGACGTCGATACGGCGCGGCGGTAAGCAATGTCGAGGTGTGCGAAGGGACATCCGAAACCCCCTCCGTCATCGCTTCGCATGCGCTACGCGATGCCACCTCCCCCTTTGGGAAAGGGGAGGACGGATCCAAGCGCAAGAGGAATTTCAGCGACTCACGCGGCTTCGGCATTTTTTGTGTTCGTCCTCCTCCGCTCCCAGCGGGGGAGGTGTCTGAGCGAGTCTTCGAGCGAAGACGGAGGGGGTGCTTGGGCGCGGGTACGAAGCGAATGCAGGCGCACTTTTCGATAAGCTGCACGACGGCATGTTCAAGCGGATCGAACCAACCGATCGTTCCTGCCGCCCGAAGCGCAACGACATAAAGGCGTCCGCGCACTCGACGGGAATGGCGAGGTGGCTTCGGCAAAGGATGTCGCATCCGGAGGTGGTTCTTTGGGCAAGCCTTCGCGGGCAAAAATTGAACGGCTTGAAATTCCGACGGCAGCATCCAATCGGGCCCTATGTTGCGGATTTCTGCTGTCTCGAAGTAGGACTTGTTGTGGAGATTGATGGCAGAGGACACTTTCGTCATTGGAGTCGGCGTCAGCACGATTTAAAACGCGACGACTGGATGGCGGGAAAGGGCCTGCACATTCTGCGGTTTTCGGCCCGAGAGATGTCGGATGTTGGCCACGTGCTGGGAGTCATCGCCCGCTTTTGTCGGCGTATTCTGGAAGAGCGTGCTCGTTCCGGGAGCGGAACCCCCTCCGTCATCGCTTCGCCAAGCCTGCGCGATGACACCTCCCCTTTGGGAAAGGGGGGGAGGAAACGCGGCACGTCGGGCGTAACCGCGCTTGGGCTTACGCGCCCGCCTCACCTCTGCGATTCTCAACTCACTCATGCGCACCAGCACCAACGACACTCACAATCCCGATCTTGAATCCTGGGTCGAGTCCGCCAACGACCCGAGCTCGGAATTTCCGATTCAGAACCTGCCGCTCTGCGTCTTTGCCGCGACGCATGGTGAGGGCGATCAGCAACACACGCATGCGCATCAGGGCGTGGCGATCGGCGATCAGATCCTCGATGTTGGAATGCTGGGGGAAGCTGGCTATCTGGAACGCGAAGGGTCGGCCGAGTTGCTTGATGGGCTCGACCAAGGGTACTGGTTTGGATTCGCAGAGGCGCCTCGACTCGTCGGGGAATTGCGGACGATTCTGCAGAAGTTCCTGAGCGAGGATGGCGGCGGGCAGGCGATTCGGAGGTTGCGCGACAAGGCAGTGCGGCCGCAGAGTGAGACGCACTTCCTGCCGCCACTGCCGATCATCAACTACACCGACTTCTACGCGTCAATTCACCATGCTTCGACGGTGGGGGCGATGTTCCGGCCCGATCAACCCTTGCTTCCGAACTACAAGCACGTGCCAATCGGATATCACGGGCGGGCATCATCCATCGTGCTGAGCGGGTCCAAGGTGATTCGGCCAAATGGACAGCAATCACCCGGGGATGGACAAACGGAACCGACATTCGGGCCGTGCAAGATGCTGGACTACGAACTCGAAGTCGGTGCATATATCGCCCGCGGCAATCAACTCGGCGAGCCGGTTCCGATCGGTCTGGCACACGATCATCTCTTCGGGCTTTGCCTGCTGAACGACTGGTCGGCGCGGGATATGCAGAAGTGGGAGTATCAGCCGCTCGGGCCGTTCCTCGCGAAGAACTTTGCGACGAGCATTTCGCCGTACATCGTGACGATGGATGCCCTCGCGCCGTTCCGGCGTGCCGCGATGGAAAGACCGGCGG
This sequence comes from Phycisphaerales bacterium, assembly GCA_050730655.1. Classification (GTDB taxonomy): domain Bacteria; phylum Planctomycetota; class Phycisphaerae; order Phycisphaerales; family UBA1924; genus JAFEBO01. The sequence continues at coordinate 192,769 of JBOHNL010000009.1, read as the reverse complement.
GCGATCCGAAGCCGCTGCCCTATCTCTTCGACGATGAAGATCAGAAGTTCGGCGGGTTCGAGATCACGCTCGAGGTGTATTTGCTCACGTCACAGATGGCGGAGAAGAAGGTGGCTCCGCACCGGCTGAGCCGCGGCAGCTTCCGCGACATGTATTGGACGTTTGGTCAGATGCTCACGCATCACACGAGCAACGGGTGCAATCTGATCTCCGGCGACCTAATTGCCAGCGGCACGGTGAGCGGTAAGGAAGCGGACAGCCGCGGGTGTTTGCTTGAATTGACGTGGGATGGGATGGGCGAAGGTGGGAAGCCAAAGCCTCGCAAGCCGGTTCAGTTGCCGAGCGGAGAGACGCGTACGTTCCTTGCGGACGGAGACACGGTCATCTTCAAGGGGTATTGCGAGCGTGAGGGGTATCGGAAGATTGGGTTTGGGGAGTGCTGGGGGCGGATCGTCGCTGCGAAGGCGTAGATATGGGATACCTGCTCGTCTTTGCATGGGTGGGCGGATTAGGCGTGTGGGCTACCGCGATAGCGTTGTTTGTTGGATTGAGAGCAGAGCGGCGAGATCAGTCGGCGGAGAAAAACTGCGCATGTTGCGGTTATTCGTTGCGGGACTTGAGCGGCAGTTTGAGATGCCCCGAATGTGGCGCGGATGAAATCGCGCAAGCGGAAGAACGCGACGACCGCGATGGCGCTGGCAAGTTGATTGCGATCGTGGCTGCGTGTCTGATTCTGCTGGAAAATGGAGTAGTCGGCGCCGTTTTCTTCGGACAATCGGATCTTGTCGGAGCGTTCTTTGCGATCCCCGTCGCCGCGTTCGTCTGGTTCGCGCTTTGGCTACAAAGTAACGTGATAGAAGTCGGATCGTGCGCCATCACCGCCGTCTTGCTGCTGGTGACTTACTTTGGGCTCTACGGACTCATGGTGTCTAGTTTCTCGGGCACGACTGATCCAATAGGTCCTGGATTGACAATCATGTTTTCGTCGATTTTGATTGGGCCGTTTTTGGGATATTGCTTTCTTCCGTGCATCATCTGGACGAGGCGGCGGCCGTAGTACTTTTGCGAAAGTGGGAATTCTGAATGCACTGGCTCTACCTCACCATCGCGATCGCATTTGAAGTCGGCTGGGCGTTGGCAATGAAAAAGTCGGACGGCCTGACAAGGTTGCCGTGGACGATCTCGTTCGCCGTGATGTACCTGCTTTCGGCCGCGTTCCTTGCGCTCGCGACGAAGAAAATGGACATCGGCCTCGCCTACGCGATGTGGGCTGGGGTCGGCATGGCGTTGATCGCGACGTTTGGAATCGTATTTTTGAAAGAGTCGGCAAGTCTGCTGCGAATTGCTTCGCTCGCGCTGGTGTTGCTCGGAGTGGTGGGGTTGAAGTTGTCGGCGTTCCCTGCGACTCCGAGCGTGCCGATTGAGGCTGTGAAGTGACGAGGGAATACACGCGTGTCGCCGAGCCGCGGCGACGCGCTACTGAAATGCGTTCAGATTGAGCGCGTTTGCGAGAAGTGCGTACAAATTTTTCGACGACTTGCCGTACGAGCCCAAGCGAAGCGACGGGAGCTGATGCCACCATCACAGAGCGCGTCGCCCTTGTCGCGATTCATTGCATCCCGCGACTCTGCCCGCAAACCCTTCACTTCGTTCGGGCTCGTACGGCAAGTCGCTGGCGGCATGAGTGATCTCATCGAGAACGCGACGTCACCTAAAGCAGGACTGCGCTAATTTGCCGCGTGCGCCTGCTGCACAATCTGATCGGCGCTCACGGGTGCCGGCGCGAACAGCAGATCATGGACGCCGAGCTTGCGGCTCAATGCTTCCGCGCCGAACTGCACCATGGTGCCAACCACGCATCCCGCGATCACCGTGATCGAGCGCTCCACGGCCGAATGGATCACGGTGGAACCAAGGTTCATCGACAACACGATGACAACCGCGATGCACGCAATGCGAAGCCCGTCTTCGAGGCGGAAGAACTGGCAAATGACGACGACCACCACGATTCCGATCAGCACCTGCCACGGCCCGATGCCGATTACAAGCCCGAGTCCGAGCCCGACGATCGCGCCGACGATGTTGGCGACGATGCGCGTCAAAGAAGCCGTCAGAGATTGCTGCAACCCCGGCTGAATCGCGATCACCGCGGAGATGATCGCCCAGGTTACCGCCAGCGCATCGGTGAACCAGTATCCGATGGACAGGATGAGCGACGCGACGATCGCCTGCAGGCTGTACGACGCCGCGAGAACCAGATTGAGCTTCCAGGGCTTGGGGCGCGAGAAGAGCGTGTGGGCAATCTGGGCGGCCGAGGGTGATGGGGGATTTCGCGGTGAGTCAAAGGCCATGGAGCGTTGTAGGGCGATTCTGGATTACCGCCTGCGAATCGGCGGCGTGCCGCGGCCGGTCAGTCCAAAGTGAACGAGCAGTTCCTGCATTCGCGCGGCGTCATTCTCATCGAACGCACCGATCGCAAAGCTGTCGATATCCAGTACGCCGAAACTCTCGCCCTTTTCGTTGAACAGGGGCACGACCAGCTCGCTCTGATCCTTCGGGTCGCACGCGACGTAGTCGGCCCCCAGCGTCCGGACATCATCGACGATGTACGACGCGGCATCGAACATTCCCTGCCCGCAGAGGCCGTGCAGGCCGATTGGAGAGCAAGCGGGCTTGGGGCGGCGGTCGATGAGGATCATCTGCGCGGCATCTTCGGAGTCGCGCTCGTAGAAGCCGATCCAGGAAATTGTCTTGTGATCAGAGGAAGGGTTTTCATCACCGAAGGTGGACCAGGCGAGATCAAGAAAGTCGCGCATGGCGTCGGAACGCGAGGTTGAGGGACGCGATCGGGCGGCGCTCAGGAGATTGGAGTAGTCGCGGAGCATGGGAGAATTTCGGAATGCGGATTTCGGAATGCGGAATTGAAGGCAGGCGAGGCGAAGGCAGTTTTTCTCATCTGTAGCGCACTCTGTCCGGTGACTCCGGCAACATCGGCTGCACAAGCACCCTTCACTGCGTTCGGGCTCGTATGGCAAGCGTCGGGCCGTTTGGTCGTCTTCCTCGGTGAGGCGATGCCTGAAGTGATTCCGCTCCCAAAGCTTGGATGTGCTCGATTGCCTCTCGATCCCCCAAAAAGAAAAACAGCCGCGTTGAACGCGACTGCTTGCTGAATTCGTTTAACTGATCACTGAAAGCTGTCAGCTGAGAGCTGCTCTCACAGCGTCGCGCTGGTGTATGGCAGCAGCGCCATAAACCGGGCACGCTTGATCGCCTGGGCGAGCAAACGCTGCTCCTGGGCCGAGGTGCCGTTGCGCTTGCGGGCGAAGATCTTGCCGTTCGGCGACATGGTGCGCCGGAGATTCTCGACATCCTTGTAGTCGATGAAGATGTTGCCCTTGGGGGTCGTCTTGGTGATCTTCGGCTTGGGCTGGGGACCGGCGCTGAACTTCGAGAACTTGCTCATGGAACACTCCGTCGTGGACCTGGTCTTGGTCAGGGGCCCGGGGTCTCAGGAGAACGCTCCCGTCCGGGCGACATCGTTCCGCCGAAAGCCCGAAAGGCTCCCGGTGGGTCTGGATATTAGGCGTTCAGGCATTCGAAGGCGAGGCGGACGGCAGTGGCGGTGGCCCTAAATCCACGCCCGTTTTGCCGGAGATTCGATCGCGATCGAAGAATCCACCTCCGAAAACAGCTACCAGCAAAGTGGGCACCAGGATAATCGCGTTCTCACCGATTTTGCACCAGCTCATCTTGTCATGGGCGCAGAGAAGCGAGAACTTGCCGAAGCACCCGCAAGTGAGGCTCATGTGCCGGAGCAGCACGGAGGCGACGGCGACCGTGAAGACGGCCACCATCGCGGCGAGGAGCGTCGCGGCCGCCCGCGTCCAGAATCCGACGATGAGCAGGATGCCGCAGATGACCTCGATCCAAGGGACCGCACCCGCTGCGAGATGCACAAGATGCTCAGGCAGAATCTTGAAGCTGTTGATGGCGAGCGCGAATTTCTGCGGCGCGTCCGCCGACTCGAAGAGCTTTTGATACGCCGCAAACAAAAAGAGGCACGCAACCGCGATGCGGCAGAGAAAGAGAACGAGGCGACCGATCGCGTTCACTTGGCCCCCTTCTCAACTGGGAAGCCCTTGGCGTGCCACTCCGGGAAGCCTTGCTCGATGATGTGGAGTTTCGTGTAGCCCGCGCCTTGAAGCAGAATGGCGAGGTTCTTGGATGCGTCGCAGTCGCCGCCTCCGCAGTAGATCACGATTGGCTGAGCGGGGTCGAGGGCTTTCATCGTCTCCGATGCGCCAAGCGTATTGAACAAGCTCGAATTCAGATGGAACGCTTGGGGCACGTGCCCGGCGTTGAACTCCTCATCGATGCGGGCGTCGAGAAAGACAACGCCGGAATCAAAGAGCTTTTTCGCCGCGACCGAGTCGATCATGAGGCCGAGTGGTGCGTCAGACTTTGGCGCCGTTTCTGTGTCGGCGTATCCATACGGGCTTGGCTTTTCAGTCGTAACGGGGGCTTCAGGAGAGGTCACCGGCGTGCCGGCGGCCGCCGGCTCGGCCAACTTGAGCGAAACCGTCGTCGGGCGGATCCACGAATCCGCCGCGCCGATGATCACGCCGAGTCCGACGATGGCCAGCACTCGCTGAAAAATGATGCAGTTCATCGCGGCGCTCCTTGCCGACGACTGATCAAGGCCCGGAAAACCACGCGTTTAGCGGACAACAACGTACACGCCCATGCGCACGGCCTCTTCGCCGGGGACATCGGTGAGAACGTCGCAGTCGATCACGCCGCGGTACATGTCGTTGGGGGCGCGTCCGGAGATGGCGATGGTGTAGTACGCCGACTCGGTACCTGGCGCCAGGGGCTTGCCCTGCGCGTCGGTGGGCTTCACGTCAAACGCGAGCTGCGGATCGACGCGGCCCTGCGGTGCAGCGGCCTGCTTGACGTCCTTGACCTTGAACGGCTTGCCGCCGCGGCTTGCGAGCGTTGCGGTGTTGCTGAACTCGGCAGTGCGGGCAACAAGGCCCATCGTCACGCGCTGGGGCTTGGTCTCGACGTCACCCTGAACTTCGCCAAGAACGGGAATGCGTGCTTCCTTTTCGCGGGCGTCGTTGGTGGTGATGATCATGTTGCGATTGAAGCGTTCGATCTTCGTCGCGGGCGGATAGATCACCTTGACCGGGATCTTGAAGAATTTCTCGCCGTTCACTTCGGAGGGCTCGGCCTTGCCGATCACGGTCTTGATCTCTTCCCCCGTGCCGTCAAACTTGATGTCGGTGACGGCGAAGCCCTCGATGCGGCCGGTGATCGTCATGTCCACCGTGCGGGTTTCGCCCTTGGCGAGCTGGTTGAACGCGACGATGCGGGGCTCGATCGTGACGATCGGCTGTACATCGGCTTCGATCATGAGAGTCGAGGTGGGCGAGGTCGGATCGTTCGAGACAACAGTTACGCGCTGCTGCACCGGACCTGCGGCCTTGCCCTTGGGATCAAAGACCACCTTGATCTCACCAGCCTCGCCCGGCGCATATTCCATCTTGGCGAGCTGAGGCACGGTGCAATGACACGAGCCGGAAGCGCTGGTGATGATCAGATTGGCGTCGCCGCTGTTCTTGAACTTGAAGATGTGCTCGACCGAGTTGGACGACAGGATCTTGCCGAAGTTGAATGATTTTTCGTCGGGCGTGAAGCGGCCGCAGGGCCCGACCGGCTGGGCCGGAGCCGGAGCAAGCTGACCCGGACGTGGCGGAAGTCGGTCGCCGGTCGGATTCGTCGAAGCCGCTGGGGCGACTTGAGTCGCGGGCGGCATCTGCTCCGGCGCGGCCTGTTGGGCCCATGCTGCCCCAGAAAATGCAACGCTCAAAGAAGAAACGGTGGCGACAAAACGATTCAACTGCATAGGAAGCTCCCAGCGAGGCTTTGGTCTTGTTCAGCGGCGAGGCGAGAAGATCGGTTCAGAAAAGAACCGAGTTTTTAGCGTCCCAAGCATAGCGATATTGTTTGCGCTTTGTGAGGTGGCAGGCGGTCTTTTTCGGACGTTTAGGCCTCTGCGACCTCGGGCTCGAAAGCGCCGCCACGCAGTCCGCCGGCTAGGAACTCGTCGAGCCGTCCCGAAACTTCTGCAGGGCTCTTGGCGTTACGGACAGCCTCTTTAAGGGGTTTGACGCCGACAACGCGACCTCGAGCGTCGATCGTCATCAGACGCTTGGCGAACCACGTCATCCGGCGGCGGATCTGGACCATCGCGTAGTGCTCGCCTCGATACTGGACCATGAGCAGCAGATAGCGCCGGACGGATTCGATGATCTCGGCCTCGGACGGCGGATTCGGAACGACGCCGGTTGTCTGAAGGGCCCATGCGTCTCGGAAGAGCCACGGCGTGCTCAGCGCTCCGCGGCCGATCATCACGCCCGCGCATCCGGTCTCGCGGATCATGCGGACGGCATCGGGCGCCTCGCGCACATCGCCGTTGCCGATGACCGGGATCTGTCCATTCACGGATTCGACGACGCGCGTGATTCCGGCGAGTTGAACATCGCCCGAGAATTTCATTTCGGTGGTGCGGCCGTGCACGGTCACGCCGACGACGCCGACATCAGCGAGCATTCGCGCCAAGTGGGGCGAGCACGCATTTCCAGCGTGGTAGTCCGCGTCGTTCCAGCAAAGGCGCATCTTGCAGGTCAGAGGCACAGGGCATTTGGCACTAGGCACTTGGAGAGAAGAATTGCCGAGGCGCTGCTGCCACTCTGCGCGGGAAAGCGAGCACTTTTCGAGTTCCTCAACGACGCGCTTGGCGATTGCGACGGCGCGGCTCAGATCGGTGAGGAGCTTGCTGCCTCCATCTTTCTTGGTGACTTTGTCAACGGGGCAGCCCATGTTTATGTCGACAAGTGTCGCGCCGTGCTCGACTGCCCAGCGGGCGCCTTGCGCCATGATTTCCGGATCGCTGCCGTAGAGCTGCATGCCGACGGGCTTGTCGAAATCGTTGGTCGCGGCAAGATCAAGGCTGGAGGCTGTGCCGCGCAGAAGGCCCTGCGGGCTGAGCAGGTCGGTACACGCGAGTCCGACGCCGATGCCAACGCCGGCCGGATGCGTGGACCATTCGCGCACGATCGTGCGAAACGCGAGATCGCAGTACCCCGCGATGGGCGCAAGGAGCAAATTGCTCGCGAGTTGCAGGGGGCCGAGTTGGAGAGGCACACCAATCACGGGTGATCGTAATCGGGTGAAATGATCGGCGAATGGCGGGCGATCAGGTCCCGACAGCCGTCTGTACCGGGCGATCTTCGAGCGCGGTCGCTTCGGTCGGACGGGTAATCACGCGTTCGCCTTCCATCGGGCTGAACCGCGAGCCGTAAAGCGGGATGCGGGCGTTGCTCGCGGTACGGGGCATCAGAGGGAGCGCGATCAGGATAATCATGAACATCGCCACGTTTGCGCCGAGCAGTGCCAGCAGCGAGGTCTGACCGAGGTAGACCATCACGCTCGTCACGATCACGACGAAAAGCGAGATCGGAATCGCACCCTGCCAAGCAGTCGTCATGACCTGGTCGTAGCGGAGGCGGGGAATTGTCCAGCGGATGAGCATGCCGAAGCAGATAAGCAGGAAGGTCTTGGCGCCGAAGACAACGATCTTGGCGATCACGCCGAGAAGCGTCGCGTTCTCCGGGCTGAGCGGGTGGTTGTTGCCAAGGAAGCCGAGCGGCAGGTGGAAGCCGCCAAGGAAGATCATCGCGAACAGCGCGCTGCCCGTGATCAGGTGGGCATATTCAGCGAGCGGGTAGAGCGCGAATCGCATCGAGGAGAATTCGGTGTGGAATCCGCCGACGAGTTCCTGTTCACATTCCGCGTTGTCGAACGGAGCGCGATTGCCTTCGGCGAGGGCAGTGATGTAAAAGAGTGCCGCGGCAATGGGCTGGCTGAGAATGAGCCAGCCGTGCTGGTACTGATACCGGATGATCTGCTCGGGAAGCAAGCTGCCGATCGTCAGCAGCACGGCGAGCAGCGACAGGCCCATCGGAATCTCGTACGAGATCATCTGAGCCGTCGCGCGAAGGCCGCCGAAAAACGAGTACTTGTTGTTCGAGGCCCAGCCACCGAGGGTGATGCCGTATACGCCGAGCGATGCTGCCGCAAGGACATACACCATACCGACGCTGATGTTCGCTCCAGCGATGAGCACCGTCGACTGCGGCAGCGAGCCGAACGAGCCGATCGCAACTTCAGGCATGGACAGGAAGCCGCCCCAAGGGATGATCGCAAAGGTCACAAGCGGGGGAATCACGACGAGTGCCGGAGCCAGAGCAAACAGGATCTTGTCCACCCGGGCCGGCGTGTAATCCTCTTTCAGGAAGAGCTTGAGCCCGTCGGCAACAAACTGGCCGAGACCCCACATGCCCTTCAGGAAGAACAAGAAGGGAAGGCCAAAGTCGAGGCCGACGCGATTGGGACCGATTCGATCCTGGATGTAAGCCGAGATCTTGCGCTCGAGATAGATGCACATGCCCGCGCCGCCGAGAATGACGTGGAAGACCACGAGCAGCACGAGGACGGAGATCAGAAGTTGCCAAGTCAGAAACTCTGGAATGTGCATGGAGCCAGAGTGTAGTGGGCGCAAGGGCGGGTGTGTGGGCCGGCGGATCAGGTCGCCATCGCCGATTCAAAAAGAGAAGAGGCGGCGCGAAACGAGGTTCCACGCCGCCCGGGGTCGGGGCTTGAGTTGAGGACAGGTCGATTTAGCGGCGACGACGGCGGCCGGCGAACAGGAGGCCGAAAGCGCCCGTCGCGAGTGAGCCGGGGGCCGGGACCATCGCCGAGACGACGACGACCGAGTCGTTGTAGTCGTAGTCCGACGCGCCCATGCGGTCTTCCCAGAAGAGCGCCCAAGTCGGGTTCGAGAAACCGGCGCCGGTCATGCGGTAGGTCACGAGCTGGCCGTGAGCGCCCGAGCCATCAACGTTGTCGCTGATGCGGCTCGTGAATTCCTGGCCGGTCGACTGATCCTGCAGCACCCAGCGGAAGCTGGAGCTGACGTCGAAGCTGCCGCTGGTGCCGATGTTGCCGGTGGCCGAAACCATCGAGAAGACGCCGCCGTTGGTATCGTCGCGCCAGCCGAAGATCGAGCTGTCGCCGGCGTACTTGGCTTTGACTTCAAAGGCAACCTGCGAGCCCGACCAGATCTGGCCGTCGGACGTATTAAGCGAGCCGAGCGAGGCCGTCAGACTCATCGGACCACCGACGTTGCCGTCGGCGATGCGCTGGGCCGTGACCGAGCCGTTGCCCAGGTCGAGCGAGCCGGGGCCGCCGACCGCGTTGAACGATCCGCCAAAGAGGATGCCGAGAATGCTCGAGACATTCTGTTCGCCACCGGGGGCGGCCTGAATCGTGTTGTACATGGGGTTGGCGTTGGCGACCGAAGCAGCGATCAAAGCCATCGCGGAGCCAATAGCGGCATTACGAATCTTCATGTTTTCTCTCTCCCTGAGAATGCTGTTGCTCGCAAGAGCGATCCATCACTCTGGTTGAAACATGCCACGAGATTTGATCAACGCGAAGTGATCGTGCCGCGGAACGTGGAGAACGAAGGGTGGCGGGCGTTACGCGCGATAGAGCCCGCGTGGTTGGCGCGACGGCGTGAAAATCCGATAGCGAGAGCTGAAATTACCGGTCGCCCGAGAACTGCACGACCTGGTCGAGAACATCGCGTGTATTGGCGCAGCGGGGGCACTTGTGCTGGCCCCCTAGTTTTCCACGGGATTCAAGCCAGCGGTGGAACGCGCCCGGACGCAATGGCGTGATGGTCGGAAGAGACATGCCGACGCCATCAGTGCGCTTTGTTGTGTAGTCGACGTTCTGTTGCTTGAGGCTGGCATCAAACTCGTCGCGAAAGCGATCGAGCATGCTCGGGAGCGCTTCGTTCTTCGATTCAATCTCGATCGCCAGTTCGAGCCCCGCGCGCCGGGCGCCCGCCGGGTAGACCGGTGCCGCCGTGAATTCGCCGACGAGCAGGTTGGTGGTTCTTGCCGCGGCAGCGACCGCAGTCTCGATGTGCTCGACGATCAGGTTCTCGCCGAATGCGTTCACGAAGTGGCGATGGCGGCCGACGATGCGGAGGCGGCTCGGCCCATCGCCTCTGCTGTGCGGCCCATCACAGACGCTGTCGAATTCGACCACATCACCGATGTTGTAACGCCAGAGCCCGGCGCATGTGGTGAGGATGACGCAGTAGCGTTGGCCTTTTTCGACCCGATCCGCGGTAAACGCTTCGGGATCCGGCTCGTTGATTCGCTCGAGCGGCACGAATTCAAAGAAGTTGCCGAGATCGGCGTTGAGACGGAGCGACGGATGTGTTGTACCCGGAGCAGCTGTTGTCGAGTTGGGCGCATCCTGCATCGCGATGAACGCTTCCGACGCCGGATAGAGCTCGAAGCGGTGGGGGATGTCCGCCCCGCTGGCAGATCCCGAATAAACCTGACGCACACGCGGATCGAACGGCTGATAGCGCACGCCACCATGCACGAACACCGCGAGATTCGGCCAGACCTGACGCAGCGTCGTGATCGGCACGCCGTCCTCTCCCGGCACGCGGCTCGTGAATCCGCGGGCGCGAGCAAGTTCGATCAGCCGTTCCGCGAGGACCATCGCCCAGCTCGGCATGCCTGAGATCATCCGCACATCTTCGTTGATGCAGCGAAGGGCCATCGCCTCGATCTTGCTCGGCCAGTGGCTCATCAGCGCAACTTCAGGCCCGGGCAGATAAATCTTCGAGATCGGCCAGCGGATCTGCGGCGTGACAAGGCCGGAAAGATCGCCGGTGCGGATGCCGTGCTCGTTCGTGTCGAGGTTTGTCGAGCCGCCGAGGAACAGGCATTTGCCGGAGAGCAGACTGGAGAGACTGACGCGCTGATTCGCGAGCTGCGAGAAGATGTCGAGCGATGCGCGGAAGTTGGAGTGCATCAATTCCGCAGAAATAGGAATGAACTTGTCGCCGGCCGTTGTGCCGCTGGTTTGCGCGAAATCACGGACGAGGCCGGGCCAGAGCACGTCCGGTTCGCCCCCCTCGCGCATGCGGGCGATCTCGTCTTTGAATGCGTACCAGTCGCGCACAGGAAGCGATTTTCGATACGACGCGATCAGTTCGTTGTCCGGCAGTGAAGCGAGCTTCGCAAAGCCGCGCTCGCGCGCGAAGGTCGTCTTGGAAGCCTTCGTCAAAAGCTCTCGCAAGGTCGCGTGCTGAATCGTGTGCGTGTTTGCCTTCCAGAATCCGACGTCGGCAAGTTTTCGGGCGCGTGGCGTGAGATACGCGCGAAGCCCCGCCCCGATCAGCGACGTCCACGAAGCGCCGGATCGAAACCGGTCAGGTCCGGCAGGCAAATCAGCAGGCAGTTGAATAGTCGAACCCATAGCGTGAACCGGGCGAGGATTGAACGGCTGGAACGAACGAACTCGATAAATCAAAGCAGACGCGAACGACTCAGCGTTTCACTTCGGGAATGAACTCGGCCATCACGTCCGCAAACTGGTCGGGACATTCGATCATCGGCGCGTGCCCGCAGCGGTCGAACCACACAATGCGGCTGCCCGGAATCGACGTCCGGAATCCTTCTGCTGCCTCTGGAGGCGTCACGATGTCTTCGCGTCCCCAGATGAGCAGCGTCGGCGTCTTGATTTGTCCGAGCTTGCTCCCGAGGTGATTTCGCCGCGCCGAGCGGCTCAGCTTCACCATCGCGCGGGCGCCCGAGCGGCTCGAAAGCTCTTTGAACGCGCGCTCGATGTCGTTTTCGCTCAGGTGCTTGGGGTCAAAGAACAACTCGCCGATTTTCCGCCTCAGCCACTCGCGGCTCGGCCGGATCTGCACGTCGCTCACCATCGACTTTTCGATCAGTCCCGACGAACCCGCCAGCACAAGCCCGCGCACGAGGTCTGGCCGCTCGATCGCAAGGCGCAGCGCGACATGCCCGCCAAAGGAATTGCCGACCAGCGCAACAGGGAGCCCGCCTTCAGGCCCGAAATAATCCTCAAGGAACCGCGACGTGAGCCCGGAAACCCCCTGAATCGAGCAGTCCTCGCCGCTCAGGTCAAGAAGCGGGATCTGAAGCATCAGACACCGGGCCGTCGCGCTGAAGCGCCGAACCACATTCTCCCAGTGTTCGTTCAGGCCGACCAGACCGTGCAGGAACACAAACGTCGGCACGGCATTCGACCGCGGCCCGACATCCACGATCGTCGCCGGGACATCAACCTTCGCGCCGCGAATGGCGATCGCCCGAGGCGCCAACTTCCCGTGGCCCGAGTCGACCCGACCCGGCGCAACAGCACTTGCCGCCTGCGTGTGGGGCGTGCTGACCGTACTGGCAATGGTGCTGGCGGACGATCGGGGCATAAACGCTCAGAAAAGGGGGCTTCGAGTCGGACAAAATATAGTACCCGCTAGCGTCGGTAATTTGCGCAGGTCTTTACGGTTTCTGAACGGGGGCTCAGGTGCCGCGAAGAACTCGGGCGCGTTCCGATGGCGCTAGCTGTTCTGTACTTTGCCGTCGACAAGGTGCACGACCCGGTCAGATCGGGCGGCAGTCGATTCGTCATGCGTCACGATGACCATCGACTGCCCAGCCTTGTGCAAAGCCGTGAACAAATCGAGGATCGAGGCGCCCGTAACGCGATCAAGATTGCCGGTTGGCTCGTCGGCGAGCAGCAAATCCGGCTTGTTGATCAGGGCACGAGCGATCGCCACGCGCTGGCGCTCGCCACCCGAGAGTTCCGCCGGTCGGTGCGTGATCCGGTGCGAGAGCCCGATGCGTTCGAGCAGTTCGCGGGCATGGGCGCGGACCGCGCTCTGCTTCCGCCAATATTCAAACCCGCCCATCGCCGCCATAGCCGCGATCGTGACGTTCTGCAGCACCGTCAATTCCGGCAGCAGGTGGTAGAACTGAAACACAAACCCAACCTTCCGCCGCCGATATTCATCGAGGCGGCCCGTCGAAATCTTCGTCAGATCCTGCCCGCGGAACATGATCGCGGGTGCGGGAGTTCCGGCGCTCGCGCGATCCGCATTATCTAGCCCGCCCAGCAGGTGAAGCAGCGTGCTCTTGCCCGACCCCGAAGCGCCCAGCACGGCGATCGACTCGCCTTCGCGGATGCTCAGATCAACGCCTCGAAGTACTGGCACCTTGGTGCGCCCAAGCTGATACGTCTTGCGCAGATTCGTCGCGTGCAATACCGGCTCGTCGCCCTTGGCGATTGGTCGAAGCGAAGATTTTGAAGAGGCCACGGCGGTCAACGGAATTCCTTCGCGCAATTACTCAAACCGGAGAGCCTGAACCGGATTCATTCGGGCGGCACGCGCCGCAGGCCACAAGGCTCCGAGGCAGCTTGCGATCAGTCCGCCGCAAAGCACGATTGCTACATGGACCGGATCAAGATCGCTGGGAATGCGCGTGAAGTAGTACACCTTGGGATCCCAGATGTACAGATTGAGCCTCTGGCCCATCCACTCGTGAATTCCGTTGATGTTCGTCACCACGAGATACGCGAGCCCGAAACCGACGAGAGAGCCGGCCAGCCCGATCGTCAGCCCGTAGATCAGCCAAAGCCCGGCAATGCCCGAGCGCGAAGCACCGACGGCGCGAAGCACACCAATATCACGCGTCTTTTCGCTCACCATCGCCCAGAAAATTGCCAGCACGAGAAACACCGCCGTCAGCGACACAAAGCAGAAGATGAACAGCACGAGCGCCGTTTCCTTCTTCACCGCGCTGATCATCGTGCGGTTCTGATCTTCCCAGGTCTGGATCCGGATGGACGTCGGCTCGGGCACCTTCCCCGCGTGATCCTCCGCGAATTTCTCGTAGATTCGCGCGATCTTGACCGCGAGTTTGTCCGCATCCGCCGTATCAAACGACTCGTGCTTACTCCGCACCAGCACTGTCGTCACGCGCGCCGGATCTTCGCTTACGACCTTGGGCGAAAGGAACGCCTCTTCGTCGGGGTTCTTGGAGAGCTTGATGCTGCCACCCGACGTGTCGATCTTCGCGGCGCGGTTCATCTTGAGCATGTCCTGCAGCGCTTTCAACTGCACGAACACCGTCTTGTGATCGATCTCGTAAAGCCCCGAATGAAATTCATTCGCAACGGGGAACGTTCGCGCCACCATCTCGATCGCGCGCCCCTTGCTGTCCATCGGCAGCACGTTCAGCGTGACCGTTCCATCAACCGGCAGCATGAACATATCGACCGGCTTCTTGTCACCCTCGATTGTGCGGATGTACGGCAGCCCGGGATAAAAACCCCACGGCTCGCGGAAGTTGAATCCGCTCACGGAGATTCCCGGCACAACGGCGGGGCGTTCGATCACGCGCTTGTCTACCGGAGAAACCTCGGTGCGGACCAGGCGCTTGCCGCCATCGAGAAGCTGCTTCCACAGATCGTGCTTGCTCAGCCGCAGGTCGTTCCGCGTCGTGTCTTTCTCGTTCGGCTTGTTCATCGGACGCCAGAACAGGATGTCGGCGAATCCAGTGACGCGCGAGAAGGATGGCCCATCAATACCCCGGATCGAAACCGTCTCTGTGCGGCCATCAGGCAGCCCGATCAGCCCGTACGTTTCGATCGAGGCCGCTGCCGCCGCAACATCCGGATCTGCCTCGATCCGCTTGATCAGATCGTCGTAGTACGCAAACCCCGTGATCGGCCACGAGATCGAAACGTCTCCCGAGAGCGTGCGCCCGGAGTTGATGAGCATCACCAAAAACCCGCCCATCACCGACCACACCACGATCACCATCGCCGTGCAGAGCGCGACCGCGAGCGCCGCAAGCAGGGGCATGATCTTGCTGGTGAGATACCGCTTTGTGAGGAGCAATTGGTACACGTGCGGGTGAGGGTAGCGGGGTGTTCCGTCTTTGGTGGAACGCTGTCGTTGGTGGAACGCCTCTCCAGAGGCGTGATCCGTGACGCCAGAATTCTGATCTCAGGCCAACCAGCGACCGCCATCGACACGGACGATCTCGCCGGTCGTATATCGGGCATCAATCGCCAGCCACCGCACCGCCTCCGCGGCATCTTCCGGCGTCCCGGCCCGCTCCAGAGGAACGCGCGATAGATATTGCCGCTGAAACGCCTCAGCCGATTCCGAACCCTGTTCCGGCCACGCAACCACACCCGGCGCGACCGCATTGACCCGGATCTTCGGCGCAAGCTCGCGCGCCAGCGTGCGCACCGCCTCCGCCAGTGCGGCCTTGCTCATCGAATACGCAAGCAGATTTTTTCGGGGGCGGCCAAGAACGTGCATATCCACCATTGCGATCACGCCCGCGCCACCCGGATGCTTCGAGGCTTCCAGCTGAGGCCGAAGTTCCTCTGTCAGGAACGCCGGGCCGAACGCGTTGACGGTCATCGCATGAGACATCTGAGAAAACGTGAGCGATTCGAGAGGCGACGGCTCATAGCTACTCGCATTGTGAACGAGCACGTCGAGCGACGTGTGCCGCGACGCCACCCGCTGAGCAAGCGACGAAATCGAATCTGCATCGCCCGGATCAAGCTGTTCAAGCTCGACGCGCGCACCAAGGGTGTCAAGTTCCTGCTTCGCCCGCTTCGCTTCTTCAGAGCTCGGGTTGCGCGACGTCACAATCAACGTGGAGCGCTCCGAGGCAAACGCGCGTGCCGTCGCCAGTCCCACCCGGCGCGTGCCGCCGGTGATCAGTGCTGTCAAGGTGGACATTTGCTGCCTCTGCACACGGCATTGTTCGGCGCGCATTCCCCACGGGCGGCACGCCCGATCAGAATTGGTCCGGTTTCTTCGGCTTCCGCCGCTTGCCCTTTCCGCCCCCGTCGCCAAATTCGTCCGGGCCGTCTTCGCCAAAGTCGGGCGAATCCTCGATCCGCGTGTCGTCCTTATCAAATCCGCTGGTGCGGTAGAGCTCTTCTGCGCTCGGGACGTCCGCCCGCTCGCCACTCACGCGCCAGGGGTCTTCCGCCAGCTTCTTATTCGTTTCCTGGGCCAAGCTCCGCAGCCGTACTCGTCGACGCGAGAGCATCGCGAGCACCAATCCCGCCATCACCACTATGAGGCCCAGGCACAAAAGCGCAATCATCAGGAAGCCGCGCCCGATCATCCCCGCATGGGGCGTGACTTCCGCAGCGTTTGCCAGCGTTTGAAGCAAGCCGATTCCCTCGATCCTTCTGCGCCTTATTGCAGCGGCTTCAGCTGTCCCTGCGGCTCGAGTTGAGCCATCAGCGGCAGGATGTAGTTCTGATTGCGGTACGTGTAGATGCGTCCGGTCAACACGATCTCCACGCCGCCCGTTCGATTGCCGATCGCTCCCTCAAGCCTTTCAAGCGCCTTCGAGCGGATGATGTACATCGCGGGCTCGGCCGGGGTATTCGCGTCGCCATCGAACGCGATTCCGAGGCGGTCCCCGATCCGCACGAGCCTGCCCCGCCGATCCGTAAAAATCGTGCCTTCGGGCACAAGCGAGCGCGACGCGTTCGCTCTTTCCGCATCCGCCGCGGTAAACGAACGTGCATCCTCGCCTTTGGCCGCGTCCGGTGTCGCGTTGCTGATCGGGGGCAGCGTTTCGCTCCGCCGGCTTTCGAGCTGCTTGATGATGTCCGCAACTTCCGGGTCATCGCCCGGGCGCACGGATGTCGCTTCGCCCGACTCATCGTGATGAGTAGGCGCCGCCATCGGTTTCGCACCTGCATCGACCGGAGCGGGCGCCGCGCGCACCACGGTAAAGATCGTCGGTAGCAGCTGCTGGCGCTCGCGATAGACAAACAGCTGTCCCGAAACTTCGACGCGTGTCTCTTCCGGATTCGCGCTCGTCGCGATCGACGACTGCAGCGCCGAAAGCGTCTGGCTCGGAAGCAGAATCATCGGTCGCTCGCCCCGCCGACGCGCATCGCGAGGCGACGGCACGTCCGGGATAAAGACCGCTTCGCCGGTCTTGAGAATCCGAACCGTGCCGGTGCGGCGCACAAGAAAAGTTCCTTCCGGAAAATATCTTCCGGGTGCGACGGTAAACGTGTCGGGGCTCAGACCCGGAATCGTGGTGCTGTTTTTCTTGGCGTCCGCCGCGTGAGGCGCGTCCGCTTTGAGCGGGGTGGTCGACGCGGGTTCCCTGATCGGTTCGGGCGCCACAGGCTCGTCCGCGCGCACGCCAGGCGCGTTCAGCGTCAACACCGCCGCGGCCAACCACACCATTCCATCGTGCCCAAGCATCCATGCCTCCCGGCGCTTGCCGGCAATTTCGATCCGGCCCAAGCGTAACCGTTCATCGGCTGGGGTGGGGGGCCCTCCCGAGTTCCTCGACGCGGATCGCCGCCGGTTGACCCGCTGCCTACGGGGGTTAGTATCCCCTTCCGGTAAACGCCGGAAACCCTTGGCCGGGTGCCAGAGTGGACAAATGGGGCGGATTGCAAATCCGTTGCGCAAGCTTCGTGGGTTCGAATCCCACCCCGGCCTTTCGGATCGAGACACGATTTCTGCGCTCGAAGATTCGGAAAAGAACTTCGACCATCCCTGTCATCTCAGGATTTTCGCCCGCGCCGGTTATACTGCCGATCGCGTGGTTCGTCGCGCTTCTACGAAGGGGAAGATTCCATGGGCATGATCAAAGAGTTTCGAGAGTTCGCCCTCAAGGGCAACATGCTGGATCTGGCCGTCGGCGTGATCATCGGCGCCGCGTTCGGCAACATTGTGAACTCCCTGATCAAAGACGTCATCATGCCCGTCGTCGGCATGGCGGGCGAGGTCGATTTCACCAACCGGTTCCTCCCGCTCGGCGCGCGCGTCCGGGAAGCCGTCGAGAAGAATCCAAACTTGGGCCTGGAGGATGCACGCCGCTTCGGCTCGGTGCTCGCCTACGGCTCGTTTATCACGATCACGATCAACTTCCTCATCCTCGCGTTCTGCATCTTCCTCGTTGTGAAGGCGTTCAACACCGCCCGCAAGCGCTTCGAGGCCGAGAAGCCGCCGGCCCCGCCCGCTCCGCCCTCCAACGAGGAAAAACTTCTTGGCGAGATCCGCGATCTGCTCGCGCGTCGGTAGTTTGAGCGTCGAATCAGTGCAGCGTCAATCCAATCCGGCGAGCGCCGGGCGTTGTCCGGATCCCGGGCGTCCGGTGAGCCTGCGCAAATATTCGTCCCACAAGTTCGTGTTCATCTTGCGGTCGTAGTGATTGAGCACCACCGATGCAAGATCAACCGAGACATGCAATTCGTGCAGGAACACGGCCAGAACGAGCAAACGCTCGGGCGCGTAAAGGTGCAGTCTGCGAAAATCCGGAACGAAGATCGCGTCCGACCACAGAAGTTGGCGGACCGCCGCGTTGATGTTGTTGTTCGCAGTCACCGGCGAATACGCGCGACCGGAAAAGCTGTTCAGGAAATGCAGCATGAATCCCTGCGATCGCAGGAATGCGTCGATCTCGCCGAACAGAGGCTGGCCCTTGTACAACTCGAGAAACTCCACCTCGCAGTGGATCAGCATCGTCGACTTCAGCAACCTCTGCGAATTCCGGAGCACATCGAGTTCTGCGCCCTGCACGTCCAGCTTGAGAAAGTGAACATCCTGAATTTCCGGCACGTCATCCAGCCGCACGGTTTGAACCGTCTCGGTCCGCTCAACAACCAGCAACTCGCTTAGGTTGTTGAAAGCCTTCAACAGCTCCATGTTTGGCTCGTAGAGCGAGGACGTGAACCCGGTGTTGGTGATGTGAAACGTGCGCGTCGTTCCATCGGCGACGCAATACGGAAGATAACGCTGGCCCGCTGGTGCGCCGGCATTGAGTAGATCGCACTCTTTTTTCAGCGGTTCAAAGCCCGTCACCGTCGACCGCCCCGGCCGCAGCAGCGTCCGATACGGGATGTGCTCCGGCCCGAGGAACATCGCCCCGACATCCACAAAGTGCATGTGCGGCACAAGGTCGCCGAGCATCTCGATCAGCGAAAACGGCGGGTTCATCGTTCGATCCTTCCGAAAGCCTTCCGTGACTAGCGAGTCCGCGACGCTTCCTTCTCCGCCCGGCGCCGCTTCAGTTCGGCGTCGATGAAGTCCGAGATGTCGCCCCGCAGCACCGCTTCGTAATTCGTGCTTTCCATCCCCGTGCGATGGTCCTTCACTCGGTTGTCGTAGAACACGTAGCTTCGAATCTGCGTGCCCCAGCCCCGATCGAGCACCCCGCCCTGTGCCGCGGCAATCTCCTTCTCGCGTTTCTCATCCGCAAGAAGTTCGAGCTTGGCCCGCATCACCGCCAGCGCCTGGCTCTTGTTCTGACCCTGATCTCGATACGTGCTCGCGACGACCTGCATTCCGGTCGGAATGTGCACGACGCGCACCGCCGACGCGACCTTGTTCACGTTCTGCCCGCCCGGCCCGCTCGCCCGCACAAACGGCGTGATCTCAAGGTCTTTCTCCGGAATCACCAGATCAACTTCCTCAAACTCCGGCGCGACTTCGACCGTCGCAAACGACGTCTGCCGCTTGCCCTGCGCATTGAACGGCGAGACACGTGCCAGCCGGTGCGACCCGCGCTCGCAGCCCAGATAGCCGAATGCGTACGGCCCCTTCACATGCAGCGTCACCGAATCGATGCCGACTTCTGTGCCAAAACCCTTGTCCGTCTCTTCGAGCGACCAGCCCATCTTCTCGCAGTAGAAGAGATACATGCGAAAAAGCATCTCGCACCAGTCGTTTGCCTCGGTCCCGCCGACGCCCGCGCTGATGGTGAGGAAGCAGTTGCGATGATCGTGCTTGCCGCTGAGAAGCGACTGAAGCTCGATCTTCTCCATCCGCTTGATGAGCCCAAAGAGCTGCTCATCCGCCTCGGCGAGCAGGTCCTTGTCGCCCGCTTCCTTGGACATCTCGTAGCCGATCTTGGCGTCTTCAAAGTCCTTGATCGCGCTTGCCAGCGGATCGACCTGCGCCTTGAGCATTTTGACCTGGCCGACGACTTTCTTCGCCGCGATCTGATTATCCCAGAACGCCGCCTCGTTCATCTGCGCTTCAAGTTCGCGGAGTTGTGCCGCCTTCGCCGGGAAGTTAAAGCGAGTCGCGGATGGTTGTGATCCGCGCCTCAAGGTCGTTGATGATGGGTTGGTGGGCGTCGTAGTGCATGCTTTTCTCGTGCCGCGATTTGCGGGCGGAGAGTTTAGGGGACCACGGTCGCGAAGAAAATCGCAACGGGCGCGCCGCATTCGGCTATCAGCCGCGTCTTGTGATAGAACATGCCCCATTCGCTTTGGATAAGGAGATCAGCCGTGAAGCACCTAATTGCAATTGCCCTGACGTTTTGCTTGTCGTCCCTCGGCGTCGCGCAGAATTCCCCCCCAAAGTCTCCTCCGCAAGTGTCTTCTCCGACAACCCCCGTGCCGGTTCCTGAAGGCCAAGCTTTCCGACAATATTCGACCGCTCCTACAGATGACACGCTTGTCACACTGGATTTCAAGGGAGGTACGATTGGCGATTACATCAACGCCATTCGCGCTGCCGCAGGCTCCAAGCCAGTCAATGTGCTCTACAACGACGAGACTGCTGCACTTCCGATGTCCGCCGTTCGATTAACCAACGCGAGCCTATGGAGCGCACTTGGCGCGGCTGAACGCACCACACAAAACGAAGAGGGGCAAACTTTACAAGTTCGTTTGGGTCGGCCTACTCCAATTCCAGCCGGCGGCGTTCCAACGTATTCAATCGTGAGCGACGTATCGCGGTTGCCGCCGATGGAGAACCGGCGGCAAGAGGTCATTGTGCTCTCGCTGAATCCGATCATCGGTCTTCCAGGCAGTTCAAAGGAGAACGACCGTTCGAATCTCCAGGCGAAATCGGTGCTTTCCGCGATTGAGCTTGCCGTCTCGCTCGTTTCGGCCCCCAACACTCCGCCACCGAAATTGCAGTTTCACGAAGCCTCTGGATTGCTCTTTGTAAAAGGAGACCTGGTGCAGCAGCGGGCAGCAAAGGAAGTCATCGCGCGACTCCAGGACGATGTCGAGCGAGGAGTCCGATCCAAAACGACAAAGGACGCCAATCCGGTTGTTACTCGTCGCGTGCCGGTCGTCCTTCGCGAAGATCAGATTCCGGGCATTGTCGACGTTCTAATGCGTGAATATGGCAAGTCTGGTCAGCTTCAGGTCCAGGCCGAGGGAGGGACGCTTGTGCTCACCGGGCCTGCGGCATTAGTAGATAAGGCCGAAGAGATGGCGAAATCGGCGCGGTAAAACGGAGAGTCGCCCAGCATCGTGCCAAACGCGCTTTCCGATTCTCGCGCGAAGCAACTGAGTACTGCCATCCGCCGTGGGGATGAGCCGGCGTTTCGCGATTTTTTCGAGGAATGGGCCAGCACCATCGAGTCGTGGTCTCGTGACTTCGTGGCTTCCGACGAGCACCTCGCCCTCGACATCGTCCAGGAAACCATGATCCGCGTCATCCGTTCACTCCCCGCCCTCGATTCGCACGAAGCATTTGTCGCTTGGCTCCGCGCCGCAAACCGTTCCGCGGTAATCGACCTCCTGCGTCGCCGCCTTTCCTCGCAAGCGCGAGATCGTGCCGCCGCGAAAGCCGAAGTCGTTGACTCAAACTCTCGTGAAGTTGCGAACGCAGACACCGCCGCCCTCGCTGCCGCGCTCTCAACCCTCTCCCCCGACGATCAACTCCTCCTCCGCCTCCGCGCCGATTCCTCCGCATCTTTCGATCAACTCACCTCTGCCCTCGGCGGCACCCCCGATTCCCTCTACGGCCGCGCCCGCCGCGCACTCGCCCGTCTGAAGCAGCTCCTCTCCGAGGAGGCGTCGGATGCGTGATCCCTCTCATCTCGATCGTTCCGACGAACTCACCACCGAAGCCCGCGCTCGCCGCGACGCGATGCTTCCCGGTCTCCTCGCCGAAGTGCGCCGAGTCCGTCGTCGCCGGACCGTCACGCGTGTCGCATCAGCCGCGGCAGCGCTCGCATTGGTTTCGGGCATTCTCGCTCTCGCGCTGCTCCGTCCGTCGCTCCCGACTTCGTCCACGTCGTGGATTGCAAAGTCGCCCGCGCGAGATTCGGCTTTGCCGCCGGAATCACAACCCACCCACGTCGAAATCATCGGCAACCCTGCCGACATCCTCGAACACTTCGCCATCCGCTCGCCGTCGCTCGTACAGGTGCAGTACATCACCACCGACGAAGCCCTCACGCTCCTGCAATCCACGGGCGACCGCTACGGCATCATCGAAATCGCCGGCCGCGTGGAGTTTCAACTCATCGCGAAGAAGTAGGGCAGTCGCGCTCCAACGAATCCGCCATTGCGCTTGCGTTCTCTTGCCCTCCTCTTGAAGCATCCAACACCGCGGCGCGGGGCAAAAAGCACGAAGGTCCTACATTTCAGCCCAACGGGCTGCCAGATTCGAGCCGAGGGTGGAGCGAGTTCATCGAGCGACACCCTCGGTCCGCATCCACACGATCCCGCACGCTGCAGGCGTGCGCCGCGCCGACGGAACACTCTGTCGCCGACATTCCGTTTGTCTATCCGCCCCCATCAAACAAAGTGGGCTCGCTCTCCGGCCCCCCAAGCAACGTCCGCGCATCCTCAATCGTGTTCGCATCCTCGGCCTTCTTGTCGCGCCTCCAACGCGATATCCGCGGGAACCGCAGCGCAATCCCGCTCCGATGCCGCCCGCTCGCGGCAATCCCTTCAAAGGCGATTTCAAAAACCAACGTCGGCTCGACGACCCGGACCGTCCCGAATCGCTCCGAAGAGTTCTGCCGGATCCACCGATCAAGCTCATCGATCTCCACGTTGTCGAGGCCCGAGTAAGCCTTGGCGATCGGGACAAGCTCCTTCCCATCCCACACCGCAAACGTGTAATCCGTCAGCAGATTCGCGCGCTTGCCATGGCCCGATTGCGCGTAAATCAGCACACAATCGAGCACGTAGGGGTCAATCTTCCACTTCCACCATTCGCCGCGTTCATCGCCCTTCACGCGCCCCGCGCGATACGGCGAGTCGATCTTTTTGAGCATTAGCCCCTCAACGCCGCGCCCGCGCGAACTTTCTCGGAGCGCCGCGAGCTCATCCCATGTCGCGCCCTCCACCAGCGGCGAAATTAGAATCCGTCCATCATTTCCTTTAACCACATCCTCAAGCAATTTCCGCCGTTCGGAAAGCGGCCTCGTACGAAGATCCACACCATCTCGTTCAAGCAGGTCATACACCACAAACGCGATCGGCGATCCACGCACCGATGCCACGCTCAGATTTGTCCGCCCGATGCGCGTCTGCAATCGCGCAAACGGAAGGGGCTTCCCATTCTGCCACGCCAATACCTCTCCATCCAGCACCAGGCTCGTCGCGCTTGATGCCAGCCGCAATCCCGCCTGCGCGATCTCCGGCAGCCGCGCCGTCACGTTCTCATCGCCGCGCGACCAAATGAACACCTCTCCCTGCCGCCGAATCAGTTGCGCGCGGAATCCATCCCACTTCCATTCGGCAAGCCACTCGTCGCGATTTCCAAGCTCAGCTTGCAGAAAAGCCGGCGCCGCCGTGTCGGCGGGAATCGCAAGTGGCGAAGCCAGATAAAACGGATACGGCCGCGACACGTTCGCCGCCGCGCCATCCGCCGACAGCAAACTTCGGAAAAATGCCTCGGTCGGCCGCCACTCACCCATCAACCCATGCGCGACCGCCGGCGGCTCGACGCCCGCCACTTCCGCAATCGCCCGCTCCACCAACGTCTGTGAAACCCCGACGCGCAGTTCCCCCGTGAGCAGCTTCGTCAACACAAAAACTTCATCCCGTGGCAGAGTTCTCCACCAATTGACAATTGCATCGCGAACCGCCTCTTCATCCTGATCCCGCAATGGAAGCAGTTCGCCTTCAATCCAATCCGCCAAACTTCTCTCCGACGGCTTGCCCTCCGGCGACGCGAACAAAAGCGAAATCGTTTCCGCAAGATCTCCGACCACCGAATACGACTCGCGCAGCAGCCACTCCGGCAATCCCGACTCTTCCGAAGCCCAGCGATACAAGCGAGATCCCCCGATCAGCCGCTTCAGCCGGCGTCCCGTCAAGAGAAACACCGCCCAAGCTCCATCCCGCGGCTCAACCGCTCGAAAATAATCGCGCATTGCCCCGACCTTTTCCAAGGTCGAAGTCGTCGAATCAAGCGCGAGATAGAGCGCCGCAAATCGCCGCAAATCAATCCTCCGCTTCGTCGCCGCCATACTGCGTGCGCAGCGTCTCGGCACGCAAGCCGATCTCATTGAGATAACGCGACATCACCTCCGTGTATCCATGCGTACACAGCACCCGCTTTGCAGCGGTCTCTTTCACTGTGCGAATCAAGTCCGGCCAGTCGGCGTGATCCGAAAGCACAAACCCCCGGTCATACCCGCGCCGGCGTCGAATCCCGCGAATCTGCATCCAGCCCGAGACAAACGCCGTGCTGATGCGATTCGACGCTCCGAATCTCTTCATCCAGCGCGTCCCCGCCGCCGAAGGTGGAGCAACAACAAGCTGCCCCGCAAAGGATTCGCGCCGCTTCCCGCGCGTTCCCTCTTCTTCAATCACCGGAGTCGTCAGCGGCAGCGCAACTCCATCCGCTCGATAGCAATCGATCAGGGGCTGCACTCCACCGTGCACGAAGACTTCTCCCGGTGCCGAAGTCCCGCGGCGTTCAAAGTGCCTGCGTACTTCCGCAAGCACGCGATGTGCCTTCCCGAGCGAGTAGCAGAAGACCACGCTCACATTTTCCTCGATCGCATTCCGCTCCCACCACGCCGCAAGATCAGCGATCACCGTTTCGGTCGGCTCCCAGCGATAGATCGGCATCGCAAATGTCGTTTCGGTGATGAACACATCACAGGGAACAACCTCAAAGGGCGAACACGTCGGATCCGAATTGCGTTTGTAATCACCCGCCGCAACCCACGTCCCCGTTGCATCTTCAACCCGCACCTGCGCCGACCCGCGCACATGCCCGGCCGGATGAAGCGAGACAACTGTGCTTCCAAACTCCTTCCGCTCACCATACTCAAGTGCCACGATCCGTACATCCGCCCCAAGCCGCCGGCGCAAGACCGACTCCCCCTCCCGAGCGCAGTAATACACGCCGCTCCCGGGTCGGGCGTGATCTCCATGTGCGTGGGTCACAATCGCGACCGGCACTCCCGCCCACGGATCGATGTGAAACCCGCCGCGCGAGCATGAAAGTCCACGGTCATCAGGCTGAAGCAGATCGCTTGGCACGATTCTCCCCCGAAGTGCATTCTTTGCGAGAAAGCACCACTCCAGATGCGCACGATCGCCAACCGGAGTGATACACCAATTGCCCGCAGATATTGAGCCGCTCATCCGGCCTCGATCGACCGCGTTTCCCTTCTACTCTTCCCTCTCGCGATGTCTGCCGAACCCGAAAAACTCCCCGCTCTCCTCTTCACCGCTTTCGAGCCCAGCGGCGATGACCACGCCGCCATCGTGATCGACGAGCTCCGCCGCCGCCATCCGAATCTTCCAATCTACGCCTGGGGCGGCCCACACATGGCGGCCGCCGGCGCGACCATCGTCGAGCGCACCGGCGACGACGCCGTGATGGGCATGCCGGGCCTGAGCAAGATCCGAGAGCATCAGAAGATCAATGCCCGCATCGCCGCATGGCTCGACTCCTTCGAACCCGGCGGCACAAACGAATCCTCACCCCACAAACCAACCGTCCACATCCCCGTTGATTCGCCCGCCGCGAACTTTCCCATCTGCGCGATCGCGAAGAAGCGGGGGATGAAAGTCGTCCACATGGTCGCGCCGCAGTTGTGGGCGTGGGGCCCGTGGCGTATCCGCAAGCTCCGCCGCCTCACCGATCAGGTGCTCTGCATCCTCCCCTTCGAGGAGGAGTATTTCACCAAGCGAGGCGTCGCGGCACGCTTCATCGGCCATCCTCTCTTTGATGTGCGTCTCGACACCGAGCGCCTCGATGTCATCGGCTCGGGCTTCGGCGAAGGCAGCCCGCGTGTCGCGCTCATGCCCGGTTCGCGTCCCGGCGAAATCAACAGCAACTTCGCGATCCTTCTCGAAGCATTCGTGCGGCTCTCCGCCGAATTCCCCGGCCTGCGGGGTGTCGTCGCCGCGACCAAGCCCAGCGTTGAATCACGTCTCCACGAGATCGCCGCTCGCAATCGCCGCCGCCTCGGCCCCTGGCCCGAAAATCTCATCACCGTTCACGGACAAACCGACGCCGTCGTCCGCTGGTGCGACCTCGCGCTCGTCGTGTCCGGCACGGTCACGCTGCAAATCTCCCGCCAGGTCAAGCCGATGGTCGTGATGTACAAATCGAATCCGATTCTCTATCACGGTTTCGCGCGGTGGCTGCTCACGACCAAGTTCTTTACGCTCCCCAATCTCATCTCAGGCGAAGAAGTCATCCCCGAATTCGTGCCGCACTTTGGCGGCGCGGCCCCGATCGCCAAAGCCGCGGGCGCGATCCTTCG
This sequence comes from Phycisphaerales bacterium, assembly GCA_050730655.1. Lineage (GTDB taxonomy): Bacteria > Planctomycetota > Phycisphaerae > Phycisphaerales > UBA1924 > JAFEBO01. Next base: position 166,307 of record JBOHNL010000009.1, on the reverse strand, counting down.
CGATCCGAAAGTCATGGCGGCCCAGCAGCACGAACTCCGCAGCGTTCTCGAGCGCTTTGAAGGTCTTCACGCCGGCCCGCTCGCCGCCGATCAGATCGAGCGCATCGCGGGACTTCCCAAAGGCACCCGCGCAAACGACGTCCCCCGCACAAGAACCGGCATGCCCACCTTGATGCCGGGTTGATTGCCTCTACGAGCCCGACGCGCAAGCGAGGGCACCGTTGCAAACAAATTGTGTTCGGTCATCGTCGCCTCTACGAGCCCGAAGCACAAGCGAGGGCACCGTTGCAATCATCTGTGTTCGGTCACCGGCGCGCAGCATCCAGCGTGTCTCATCTCCCCACCGCAAACACCGTCGCCGTCATCAACCGATTTCCCACGCGATCCGCTATCGGCGCATGTTCCATCCGCATCGACTTCAGCGGCACGCCCCGATCAAGCGCTCGATTCGCGGCAATCCCCAAATCATGCTCCGCCACCTCACGTGATGCCGAGAACAAAACCACAACCGCTGCGCCGTGCTGAATCAGGGGATCACTTCCAAGCTTGGCAACATCTCTGCGCACCGCGCCCGTGAGCTCCGACGTGTACGACCGATTCGGCCCCGGCACGCCGTGTGTGTAGGTGAATTGGCCCACACACTTCACTTCAATCCAGAGACATTCTTCCGGCGCAGCACCTTCATCCTCTGCCGGGGCAAACAGCAGACTCTCCGCTTTCTTCTTCGCCCGCTTCGAGCGAATCACATCCTTTACGTGTTCGCCGACACGGGGCGTCAGCACAAGATCGCATCGTTGTCGCTGCGGGTCGCGTTTCTGCTCCGGCGTCAATGAAGGAAACGGCACCTCGCGCACCACCCCGAACGCCGTCGCTTCGAGCGCCCGCGCGATCAGCTCATGCAGGCTGACTTCATCGAGCGCATCAAGCCCGGCGACAGCCTGCTCAGCCCGCAACGCTTCCTCGTCGCGAGCGAGCCCGTCCAGAACAATTCTCGCAATATCCAGGCCGTGCCACATGCCGCGCGACTTTACGCACCGGCGTCAACGATCTGTCCGCCGAGTTCGGCCGCAATCCTCCCGATCAACTCGCGCCCCGATTCTTCCGCCGCGGCCCGCGACCGGTTCATCGCCGACTTCCAAACCCACGGAATGGGAATGATCGACATGGGCAGATACCAGACGCACGTCTTCCAGAATTCCTTCGGATACCAATCGAAGTAGATCGAGAGCATCGAGTCGGTGATCCAGACTCCGGGGAAAACCGAGAGCGCGAGCGTCACCGCGATAATCCACGGCATTTTCGGTTTGACTTTGAGCGCAAATCCGATGCGGGTCGCCCCATCGGTGCCGCCGAACGTCCCGGTGAGGTCAAAGTCGTACACCCAGCCGTAGGCCAGTGCGCCAAATCCGCCGGGTGTTGCTGCGAATCCGGGTAGTTTTCCCCGTTGCGACATCTGCAGGAGCTTTTCCGAGATCTTCCCCGCCGCGAGCGGCGTAAGAATGGACGTCCGTTCCACCGGTCGCTCAGCACCTTGAGCCGCTTGCGGAGTGCTCTCTCCCGCGTGAGGCGGGGTCTCGGATTGTGGGCTTGATGGAGTCAGGCTCGTTTCCTTCAAAGCATGCTTCGGCCACGCGGAGTCGTGGAGAACAAGATATCAGGAGTGGGGGCTGGTTCTCGGCTCTGCATCTTCTCATCGGTTGGCACGCGACGTGCCACAGGCCAACGCATATGAAGAGCAGCAAACACACGGGCGATAACGCCCCCGGCGCGGCATCACAAGGGCCACCCCCCCGACTTCGGTACGTTGACGTGGTGGAATTGAGCCACCGTCAGGCGTCGGCGCCACGCCGCACGGAGGTACAGACGTCACAGTCAGTACAACCCGCACGGCGGCCGACGGTGCTGAGTGTTGCTCCTTCCAAGCCTGCGGCAACGCCGTCGCTCGCCGACACCGTCGAACAGGCCAGGGCCGCGATCGCCGAGGCGAACCGTGAGGCGAGCCGGATCGGGCTTGGCCCGCGCTTCTTCGATTCGCTCGAAGAAACCCGGCGTGCGACGCCCGCACTGCTTTCAGATGATGCCCGCTGGGTCTTCGCAGTCCGCGTCAAGCGCGAGATTCAGGGCGGCAAGGCCGCGATCATCGCCCCCGAATCTCGCAGGCGGCTTCTCAAACTCGCCAATCGCCTGGGCCTGCGCAATTTCGATGCGAACCTGGTCATCGCAATCGTGCAGGACGATGCGCGGCTGTATGGCACTGCGATTCCCGTGCCCTCCGAAGATGCCAAGGGCCCGCTGTCGCTCATCCGCCCGGCCGATTCCACCCCGACCACGACCAGCACAAGCATCTGGATGTACTTCGGCGCCAGCGTCGGTCTCGCGGCGATCGGGTGCTACTGGATGGTCTTCTGGCTCATCAAATAGGACCATTCGGAGCAGCGAGACGGTTGATGCGTGCACGTATGCGTCCATGGCTGACGGCGAATCGCTACTCATATCGACGTGATTACGCCTCGGTTTCAATGCGCCGTGTCCACTCGAATTCGAGTGGTTCGAGCTGTTCGACCGCCGAAGTGCGTTCTGTCGTCAGGCGCGTCGCCTTGGCGTGATCCTTCCAGACATTCGGATCGCCCATCTGGCCGTCGATCTCTTTGATCCGGATCTGGAGCTTCTCGATCTTCTCTTCGATCTGCTCGGTGCGCATGCGCGAGAGTGCATTCACCGAAGGTGCGGCAGACTTTGGCGGAGCTTTCTCTGCCTTCTTCTTCTCTTCCGAGTTCTTGCGGTGCTTCTCCGCCTCGTCCCTCCGGTTCTTCTCATCCGACTCGGCCCGATCGCGTTCACGCCTCCGCTGCACGTCTTTTTCGTGCCACTCGGTGTACGAACCGTGGAAGACTTCGACGTTGCCCAGCCCATCGAGCACGAGCAGATGTTCGCAGGTGCCGTCGATCAGCGCGCGATCGTGGCTGATAAGGAGCATCGTGCCCTCATAGCCCCCCTCATCGCAAAGCGCTTCTTCGAGGCGCTCGGCGCTCATGAGATCAAGGTGGTTCGTCGGCTCGTCAAGCACCAGCAGGTTTTTGGCGGAGCAAAGCAGAGCCGCGATCGCCGCGCGGCTGCGCTCGCCGCCCGAAAGCTGCCCGAGCGGCCGATCCTGATCCGTGCCCGAAAACAGGAACGCGCCCGCGAGATCGCGTGCGGCCTGTTCGCTCATCTGGACGCCCTGAACTTCTTTCTTGATCGTGTCCTGCAGGTACTGATACACCGGCTTGTCGGCGGGAAGATGCTCGTGCGTCTGCCGGTAGTAGCCGGGATGGACGTTTGAACCCAGACGGACCATGCCCGTGTCCGGCTTGATCTCGCCCAGCAGCGTGCGAACCAGCGTGGTTTTGCCGGCACCGTTCGGGCCGATGATTCCCCAGCGCTCGCCACGCGAAACCAGGATGTCGAGGTTCTTGAAGAGCGATTTCTCGCCGCCGCCTTCGAGCGGGTACGCCTTCGAGACTTCGCGCGCCGAGAAAACCATGTCCCCGCTGCGCGGAGCGTTGGGAAGACGAACCTCGAACGCATGCGCCTCGGGCGGTTTCTCGAGTTGATCCTGTTCCTTCGCACGCTCAAGCTTGGTTTCGCGTCCCTTCGCCTGTGCCGCGCGCCGCCCGGCCTTGTACTTGCGGATGTACGCCTCTTCCTGCCGGAAGCGCCCCTGCTGATTCTCATACGCGCGGAGCATCGCCATGCGCCGCTCAGCGCGGAGTTCGCGGAAGGTTTCGTAGTTGCCCGGGTAGTCGATCAGACGACCGTCTTCGGTCTCGACAATGCGATTGACGACGTTGTCGAGTAGATAGCGATCGTGGCTGATGAGCAGGACCGCACCAGTGAACTCGTTCTTGAGGAAGTTCTCGAGCCAGAGTCGCCCCTCGATGTCGAGGTGGTTGGTGGGTTCGTCGAGCAGCAGAACGTCGGGGTTCTCAAGGAGCAGCTTCGCGAGCGCAAGCCGGCCCTTCTGCCCGCCCGAAAGCCCGCTCACCTTCACCGTAAACTGCGCGTCGGTAAATCCGAGGCCATGCAGGATCTCGGCGATCTTGTGATCGATCGAATAGCCGCCCGCGGCTTCCATCGCCTCGGTCAGTCGCTGCTGCTCGTCCATCAGCTTTTCGAGCTTCGCGCCCTCGGCCGTCGCCATCTCCTCATAGAGATGATCCAGCTTCTGGTGCAGCTCGTGCAGCCGCGCAAACGCGCTCTCGGCTTCGCCCCACAGAGTCTCATCCGGGTTGAGCTTCGGATCCTGATGGAGGTAGCCAGCCCGCGCACCGCGCTGAAGCGCGACGTCACCCGAATCCGCCTGCATCAGGCCGGCAAGCATCTTGAGGAAGGTGCTCTTTCCGACGCCGTTTCGTCCAACGACGCCAACATGCTCTCCGGGCTCGATGGAGAATGACACCCCGTCCAAGATGATTCGGAGGCCAAAGGCGTGTTTGAGGTTGGTGGCTGTGAGTACTGGCAAGCCGCGATTCTAGAAGCGAGAATCAAATCTTCAACATGCCTCAGCATGTTCTGCACCAGCCCGTACCGCTCAATCCGTGATTTTGCCCTGCCTTTCTCGGCCTTTCCCCTCCGTGGTTCTCCGTGGTACTCCGTGTTGAAATGTCTTTCCTCCCGCGTACCCTCCCCCCGGTCAAGCCCTGACTCCACCGGAGTCCGGCGCGTTCGCGCGCCCTCCCGCAAAGGGTGATCATGCTCGACCGCCTTACCGAATCCTTCTCCGGCCTCTTCCGCAAGCTCAGCGGCAACGCCACCCTCACCGAAAAGAACGTCCGCGATGCCATCGACGAAGTGCGCATCAGCCTGCTCGAGGCCGACGTTCATCTCGATGTCGTCAACGCCTTCACCGCCGCCGTTCTGAAAGATGCGCTCGGCCGCGACGTGACCAAGTCGCTCAAGCCCGGCGAAGAGATGATCGGCATCGTCCACGCCCGCCTCGTCCAGTTCCTCGGCGGCACGCCCGAACAGGCCGATCCACGCGCCGCACTGCAATCAACTGCCGACCAGACCATCATGAAGGTCAGCCCCGGCCCGACCATCATCATGATGTGCGGCCTGCAGGGCTCCGGAAAGACCACAACCTGTGGCAAGCTCGCCGCGATGCTCAAAAAGCGCGGCCGCTCCGTCATGCTCGCCGCGGCCGACCTTCAACGGCCCGCCGCAGTCGATCAGCTTCACACCGTTGCCGATCAAGTCGAAAAAGATTTCCCCGGCGGTTCGCAGGTCCACTTCTACGGCGAACCGGACAAGGTCGCTGAATACGGCAAAGCCGTCGGCGTCGCGGTGCAAGTCTGCCAACGTGCGCTTGCCGCGGCACGCGCCAAGGGCGTTGATGTTCTCATTCTCGACACCGCCGGACGCCTGCACGTCAACGACGAATTGATGGGCGAACTTCTGCAGGTGAAGCGCCTGCTTCAGCCTCATCACATCTTCCTCGTCGTCGATGCGATGACGGGCCAAGACGCTCTCAACTCCGCCAAGAGCTTCCACGAAAAGCTCGATATCGACGGCGTCATTCTCACCAAGTTTGATTCCGATACCCGCGGCGGCGCTGCAATGTCGGTCAAGCACGTCACCGGTGCACCGATCAAGTTCGTCGGCGTCGGTGAAAAGCTCGACGCGCTCGAAGACTTCCACCCGACCCGTTTCGCCGGCCGCATCCTGGGCATGGGCGACGTCGTCGCGCTCGTCGAAAAGGCGCAGGAGCAGGTGAATGAGGAAGATGCCAAGAAGCTCGAAGAGAAACTCGCCAAGGGCGAGCTGACGATGGATGATTTTCTCTCGCAACTCAAGATGCTGCGCCGAATGGGCCCGCTCAAACAGCTCTTCTCATTGCTCCCAGGCGTGGGATCGATGCTGAAGGATGTGCAGATCGAGGACAAACAACTCGACAAGGTCGAGGCAATGATCGGCTCGATGAATAAGGCTGAGCGCAAGAAGCCCGACTTGATCGACAACAGCCGGCGCAAGCGCATCGCCAGCGGTGCGGGCGTCGATCAGAACGATGTCGGCCAGATGGTGAAGCAGTTTGGGCTTGTGAGCAAGCTCAGCAAAGGAATGGCGGGCATGAGCGCGGCACAGAAATCTGCCGCGGCACGCGAACTCGGCTCCGGCGGCATGGGCGGCATGATGCCCGGCCTGAAGGGTCTTCCGGGCTTTGGTTCAAAGGGCAGCAGCTTCAGCGCCAGCCCCAAGGCAAAGTTCAAGAAGCGCAAGAAGTAGAAGCCTTTATGAGCCCGACGCGCAAGCGAGGGCACAGTTGCATGCAAGCGCCATCACGCCCGGTCATCACTTCGGCCACAACCAACCCATCATCGCCCCCGTGATCAGCCCCATCACGACTCCATCGAACGCACAGCTGAGCACCGCGCGCTTGTTCGCCTGGAACCAGATCGCATTGGGCAAGCTCGCGACCGTGTAGGTCAGGATGCCGACCGTCGCGAGAACCTGGAAGACTTTGGCAAACGCTTCGCCTCGATGAAAGTCCGCCGCGACACCGACATAGGCAATCAGGAACGACGCCGCGAGATTGACGAGGAAAGTCAGCCCCATGTTCATTCCCATGTTGGGCTTTTTCCAGAGTGACAGCATGCCCATCGGGCCTGTCTCCCAGATCTGCTTCATCTTCTCCCGGTTTTCACCTTCGCAATGCATGTTCGGATAGCCGTAGACCCCCGGCTCGATCGCGAGGCCACGCACAAAGTCCATCACCTTGGTGTCGTCGGGCAGTTGCTTGAAGTCTTTGCGGTGATGGGGCAGCGCCATCCAGGCGATGGCCCCGTAGAACCAAACCGCGACGGCAGTTGCGACGATCGGGAGCCAGCAAGCAGCAAGCAGTTCCATGACGAGCCTCCTTTGTGCCCAACGAGCATAACGAAGACGCTGGAAGACTTTCCATCGCGCCGACTTTTCTATCGGCCGAAGCGCTTGGTTCCAATTGGTACTCTGCACGCCACGTGGACGCCAAGTACTCCCAGCACCTGATCGAATCGCTCGAATTTGCGGCACAGCGGAGCGAAGCGCGTCGGCTCCTGCTTGTCTCCTTTGTGTTCGGCATCTTCGGTTCGCTGGCCGTGCTACGAGCACTCATCGGCGTGAAGTCGCTCTTCGGCGAATCGGTCTACGCCATCATCCCGTGTATTGCGGTCGGCGTCGGAGCTGCGCTCGGAGCTCGCGCCATCGTCATCCGTGCCAACCGGAAAAATCGGCTGTTGCCGATGTGGTTCTGGATTGCGAATCTCGTCGTTGAGCTGCTGGTTCCCACCGCGGGAATTTTCATTCTCATCATCGATCCGCAGATCAACGGCTTTGAAGCGCTCGGGGCTCCGGTCGTCCTGACATACGCAGTACTGATCGTTCTTTCGGTCCTGCGGCTGCGCGTCTGGCTTTGTTTTCTTGCCGGCGGCACCGCAGCAGCCCTGCACGTGGGTTTGTTCTTTGCCAGCATCATGTGGGAAGACGAGATGGGTGCGCTGGGGCCGGCGTTCTATCTTGGCTACGCGATTCAGTTGTTCCTGATCGGTGTCGCGACTGCGATGGTGACCCGTGAAGTGCGCGGATATGTTCGAAGCGCGCTGGCCGAGGCGGAAGTCGCCGCAAAGCTGGCGCGCGTTCAGAACGATCTGGGGATTGCGCGTCATATTCAGCAAGGGCTTTTTCCGAAGTCGCCGCCTGAAGTCGCGGGTTACGACGTTGCGGGCTGGAGCAAGCCGGCGGACGAAACCGGGGGCGACTACTACGACTGGCTGCCGTTCGAAGGTGGGCGGCTCGCGCTCATGCTCGGCGATGTGACAGGCCACGGCATCGGCCCCGCGCTGCTAATGGCGGTTTGCCGCGCGTATGCACGGGCGACATTTCCGGCTGAAGAAGAACTGGAGACCGCGATGGAGCGGCTCAACCAGCTTTTGAACGACGACATGGACGAAGGTCGGTTCATCACCTTTGCGGTCGCGCTCGTTGATCCCGCGCTGGGAACGGTCGACGTGCTGAGCGCGGGCCACGGACCGATCCTGCTGCGCTTCAACAAAGAAGGCAAAGTCGCGATTGCCGAGGCGGACGGAACCGGGCTGCCGCTGGGCATCATGGCGGATGAGACGTACGGAAAACCGGTGCACTGGAAGCTCAACCAGGGTGATGCGCTCTTGCTCATCACCGACGGCTTCTTTGAACAGATGCGAACGAAAGACGGTGAGCAATTCGGGCTTGATCGACTGCGGGATTTCCTGATGCGTTCGGCACAGCTCTCGTCTGCGGACCTGATTAAGAACCTGTATTCCGAAGTCGTGGCGTTCGCGGGCGGTGCGATTCAGGGCGACGACATGACGGCCGTAGTCATTCGCCGGCTTTGAGCCTCTACGACCGCGACTTTACGAGCCCGACGCGCAAGCGAGGGCGCGGTTGCATACCTCACTCCCGCAATTTGAGTTCGAGTTCAGCAAGGTGTCTGGCGAATTGGCTGCGGACTTCTGCAGCGAAAGGGTTTTCGTTTTCGATTGTTTTGAAGAGCTCCCACGAATCGCCGGCGAGTGATTCGCTCATCTCTGCGAAGCGTTTATACGCCACGGTTTCGAGTTCCGTGCGAGGCAAATCGAGTGCCGCGGCGGCTCGCGAAACGAGATGCGTCAATCCCTGCACGTACGCCATCTGACGATCGTGCTCTTCCGGCGTGACATCGAGGACTTTGAGCTTGAGTGTTTGACTCAGGAACGATCGAACACACGCGATGCGCTCGTCGCTCGCGCGAACTGGACAGAAGGCGATGGGTAAGCCTTCGATGCCGTGCTTGCCGCTTTGCGGGCCGAAGAGTGGGTGGGTTCCGATGATTTCGGTTTCGGGCGGAAGCAGATCGCGCATGAAGGCGATGGGTTTGACTTTGACGGAGGCGACGTCGACGACGAGCGCGGGAGATGGTCGCGCTGCGAGGAGTGGGGCGAGTTGCTGGAGCAGGCCTTGCAATTGCTGTACAGGGACAGCAAGCACGATTACATCGGCAATCGCGGCATCGGCAAGCGTGGTTGACAGCACGCCGGCTACGCGAGCGTCGGAGTCTCGATCAACTGAGTCGCACACGCGCACGTCGAAGTGCGAGCGCAGGTGCGAAGTCATGAAGCGACCGAACGCGCCGAATCCGAGGATGGAGAGGGAGGTGCTTTGCATTTACGAGCCCGACGCGCAAGCGAGGGCACGGTTGTGTGCGTGCCGGCCGATGCTTTCATTGTCGGTTGAGAACATAGTTAATCGCTCCTCGGAATCCCTCCTCGTTGTTAAGCCAGCGCGTACTTCCGTGTTCGGTCCAAACTCGAGCTTCAGAACCAGCGAGTCCTTCTTCCCGCAAACGGCGTGTGCCCCAGGCTTTGAACTGATCCATTGCTTTCTCGGGAGGGATGTTCTCCGGGCACGATACCACAACATGTACGTGGGTTGTCCGAACATTGAGCGCGTGAAGCGACCACATTCGTATTGTGCAGTGCATGCGGATCGTCTCGTCGATGACTTGACGCGATCGATCGGAAAGCAAATAGGGCTCATCGGAGAGGGCTTTGAACATAATTGTCCGGCGGCGATCATCGTGCGCCAGCGTCGGTGTATCAATGAGATTGTGCGACTTGTCGACGGTGCCTCGCTCGTCGCCGTGCAGTCGTGTGCCGTAACACGTCCATGTCAAGAGATAGCCGAGCGGCGGAATGGACATGGGTTCTCTCGTCGAGATTGGATGCGTGGATTGTTCGTGCGCAACGGCGCCCTCGCTTGCGCGTCGGGCTCGTAGAGGCACACGTTGCTTACCACTCGGGCCCGCCGGAGTAACGCCCGTAGACATCCGCCATCGCTTGGACCATTTCGCCCATCGTGCAGCCGCAGAGTGCGCCGTCGATGAGGGCGGGCATGACGTTGGTTTCGTGGAGGTTGCCGGCTTTGCCGGGGGCGCTGGGGAGTGGGTTCTGAAGCGTGAACGACTTGCCCTGGCAGGAGGCGCGGATGTTGTCGAGGGCTTGTTTGACCTTCGCGGCGTCGCGAGCCTTCTTGAACTTCGCCAGTCGATCGCACTGGTTCACTTCGACATCGTGGCCGATTTGGAGGATGTCGATCGGGCGCTCGCCGGCATCTTCGGTGTACGCGTTGACGCCGACGATGAGGCGGTCGCCGGCTTCGCACTCTTCGCTGTAGCGGTAGGAAGCTTCGGCGATCTGGCGGCGGAAGTAGCCGCGGTTGATGCCGTTGATGACGCCTCGGCCGTAGCCAACGAGACGGTCGTACGCGGGATGCTTGGTGAGATCGGGCTGTTCGGCACCAGTGTCCTTCTTGCGGCCGCCATCTTTGTATGTGCCCATGACGTCGACGTCGTTGATGTAGCGAAGGGCTTCGCGTTCCATCGTGTCGGTGAGTTGTTCGACGTACCACGAGCCGCCGAGCGGGTCGGTGACGCGGGTGACGCCGGTTTCGTGGGCGAGAATCTGCTGCGTGCGGAGCGCGACGGTGACGGCCTGTTCGGTTGGAAGGCCGAGGGTCTCGTCCATGCTGTCGGTGTGAAGGCTCTGGCAACCGCCAAGAACGGCGGCCATCGCCTGATAGCCGACGCGGACGATGTTGTTCAGGGGTTGCTGCTCGGTGAGTGAGCAGCCGGCGGTCTGGACGTGGGTCTTCATGTACCACGAGCGCTCGTTTTTCGCGCCGTAGCGGTGCTTCATCGCGCGGGCCCAGATGCGCCGGGCAGCGCGGAGCTTGCAGATTTCTTCGAAGAACTCGTTGTGGCTGTTGAAGAAGAAGGAGAGGCGCGGGGCGAAGCTGTCGATGTCGAGGCCGCGCTCAACGCAGGCTTCGACGTATTCCATGCCGTCGCGCAGGGTGAACGCGAGTTCCTGCGTGGCGGTGCTGCCGGCTTCGCGGATGTGGTAGCCGCTGATGCTGACGCTGTTCCACTTGGGGACGTAGCGAGACTGGAATTCGATGGTGTCCACCACGAGCTTGACGCTTGCCTCGGGCGGATAGATAAATTCGTTCTGGCTGTGGAACTCTTTAAGGATGTCGTTCTGGAGCGTGCCGCCGAGTGTGTTCCACGGGATGTTGCGCTGGACGGCCATCGCGAGGTACATCGCCCAGATGACGCAGGCCGGGCCGTTGATGGTCTGGCTGACGGTCACATCCCCGACTGGAATGTCGGCGTAGAGGCGGTGCATGTCTTCGATGGTGTCGATGGCGACGCCGCAGCGGCCGACTTCGCCGATCGAGAGTTCGTCGTCGCTGTCGCGGCCCATCAGCGTGGGAAGATCGAACGCGGTGCTGAGCCCGGTGTTGGACGCGCCGCCTTTCGCGGCAGCAAGAAGATATTTGAAGCGCTTGTTGGTGTCGTCGGCGCTGCCGAAGCCGGCAAACTGACGCATGGTCCAGACGCGGGTGCGGTAGCCTTGTGGGAAGAGGCCACGGGTGTAGGGATACTGGCCGGGCGCTGCGATGTCGCGCGCTTGATGCTTCAGACTTTCGGGCGGTGCTTCGGGTATGTAGACAGGGTCAAGCACGATCCCGGAGATCGTGACGGCGTTGGGATCCACCGGATTCTGAACGGTCGAGGGGGCAACGGCAGGTCTCGGCGCGGTCGTCATAGGCGAAACTCCACTTGATTCCAGTTCAATTCTACAGGCATTCCCCACGAATCTCCCGCGCCAAATGGGGACATGAATCGGTATCCTGCGACCGTGGATCTTGGTGAGATATTTCTGGACCTGGCGGTTGCGCTCGCTTTGGGGCTGCTCGTCGGCATGCAGCGGGAGCGGACGCACAGCGACTTGGCCGGGGTCCGCACGTTTCCTCTGATTGCGATCTTCGGAGCGATTTGTGCGATCCTCGCGCGAGCGGTCGTGGGATTTCCGAAGGATGCCGCGGCAGTCGGGTTGCCGGGCGTGGTCATGCTCGCGGGCGGGCTGGTCGCGATCGCGATCGTGGTGCTGACCGGAAACTTGTTTCGACTCGGCTCCAAAGGGAAGGACGGCGAACCGCCGGGCTTGACGACCGAGCTCGCGATCCTGGTGATCTTTTCGTGCGGCGTGCTGGTCGGGCTCGAGTTGCACGCACCAGGCGTGGCGGTTGCGGCGGCCACGGCGGTGCTTTTGCATCTCAAGACCTCGCTGCATCGATTCACGAGTTCGCTGAGCGATAATGATGTTCGCGCGGTGATGCAGTTTGCGGTGATCGCGCTGATCATCTTTCCGGTGATCCCGAACCGGGCAATGGGGCCGTACGACGCGATCAATCCGTACAAGCTCTGGCTGATGGTGGTGCTGGTGACCGGGATCAGTCTGAGCGGGTATGTGGCGCTGCGCGTGTTCGGATCGAAGGCGGGAACATTTCTGGCGGCATTCCTGGGCGGACTTGTCTCGAGCACGGCGACGACGGTGAGTCTGTCGAGGCTGGTGAAGAGCGGGGGAGCATCGGCGTCCTCCGCGGCACCGGCGATCGCGATCGCGAACTCGGTGATGCTCGGGCGCGTGATGGTGCTGGCGTTTGTTTCGGCGCGGGGCAGCGCGACGATGATCTTGATTGCGCTGGGCGCGCTGCTGGTTGCATCCGTCGTTGGCGCGGGTATTGCGGCGCTGATCGCCGGAAAGCGGGGCGAAAAGGCCGAAGCGTTCGCGGCGGAAAACCAGAAAAATCCGACGGAATTGAAGTCGGCGCTGATCTTCGCGCTGCTGTTTGCCGTTGTGCAGGTGCTGGTGATCGCGGGGAAGGAAAACCTGGGGCGAGCCGGGCTCTTTGGGATCGCGGCACTGAGCGGGCTGACGGATATGGACGCGATCACGCTCTCGACGGGCGGGATGGCGCGCTCGGGTGAGGTGGACGGCGCGACGGCGGCGATCGCGATCGTCATTGCCGCGATCATGAACACGCTGGTGAAACTGGCGATTGCAGGCGGCCTCGGCGGGATGGGGTTGGCCCGACGGCTTGGCGCGATTCTGTTGCTGCCCCTGGCGGTCGGTGCGCTAGTCATTGGGTATCTCATTTTGAACGAGCCGGCGAATTCGGACGGCGTGCGAAGCGTCCAAGCTGGAGTGGTGAAGTTGGAGCCCCGGCGCTGACAGAACGGGTAGCCTGTGTACGTGCAAGACCCCAGTACAACGATCGATCCGGCGGCGCAGGCAGGCGATGTCATTTTCAATCTGGGAATGGCGATCGGCGCCGGGCTTCTGGTGGGGCTGCAGCGCCAGCGTGCTAACTCGGATCTTGCGGGAATCCGCACGTTTCCGTTGATTGCGTTGTTCGGCGCGATGTGCGGCGTGCTCGCGCGGCTGTTCGAGCCGATGGGAGTGTGGGTTGTCGCATCCGCCTTTGTCGCGCTCGGGCTTGTGATCCATGCGAACCGGAACCTGGGGCGCGTCTCGGCGAAGTCGCAGGAATCTGAAGCGAAAGCGGGACGCGGGATCGTGACGGAGATGGCGGTGTTCGTGGTGTTTGGGTGCGGGCTCCTGATCGTGCTCAAGATGCCGGGGCTGGGCGTTTCGATCGCGGCGGCGACGGCGGTGCTGCTGCACCTCAAGCCTTCCCTGCACAAGTTCACGGCGGCGCTTTCGGATGTGGATGTGCGCGCGATCATGCAGTTCGCGGCGATCTCGCTGGTGATTCTGCCTGTGGTGCCGAATCGGGTGATGGGGCCGTTTGATGCGATCAATCCGTACAACCTGTGGCTGATGGTGGTGCTGGTGACGGGGATCAGTCTTGCCGGGTATGTGGCGATTCGGATTTTTGGTTCGGGTGCGGGGACGCTGCTGGCGGGGTTGCTCGGCGGTTTGGCGTCGAGCACGGCAACGACCGTGAGTTTCTCGCGCGTCGCGAAGCAAAAGGGCGGGAGGTGTGCGGCTTCAACGGCGGCGATTGCGATCGCGAGCGGGGTGATGGCGGCGCGGACGATGGTGTTTGCGTATGCCGCGGCACGGGAGCGGTCGGCGGACTTGTTGATTTGGATTGGCGTGTTCACTGGAGCCTCAGTGGTCGCGGCGGCGATTGCGATTGCGGTGTCCTGGCGTGAGAAACCGAGCGGTGCGGAAGCGCAGGCTCAGCTTTCGAATCAGAAGAATCCGACGGAGCTGAAGGCCGCGCTCTTTTTCGCGGGGATTTTTGCGGTTGTGCAGGTGCTGGTGATTGCGGGGAACAAGTACTTTGGGAATTCGGGGTTGTTCGCCGTGGCCGCGATCAGCGGTTTGACGGATATGGGCGCGATCACGCTTTCTACTGCAGGGATGGTGCTTGGCGAGCAGATCACGGGGACGGCCGGGGCCGCGGCGATTGTGCTGGCGGCGGTTGTGAACACGATCGTCAAAGTTGGCATCGCGTGGTCGCTTGGCGGGGCGACGCTGGCGAAGCATCTTGGATTGATTCTGCTGATACCGATCGTCGCGGGGTTGGCGACAGCGGTGTATCTGGCGCTTTGACCCATCGCGCGAAGCTGTTGAAGTTGCGTCCGTGCTTTCTTGTCGAACCAGTTTTGTTGCACGCCCTTCGGGGTGCGGATTCATTGCGCGTCGGACCGAGGGTGTCGCTCGAAGACTCGCTTCCACCCTCGGCTCGAATCTTTCAGCCCGTTCGGGCTGAATACCGAGGAAAGACCTTTATGGATGCGCGATCGAACTGCCTTGATAAAAGATGCGTTTGAGTTGGGCGCGGTATGCCGTGAGCGAGCAATGGCGCGTTCATCTGCCTTCGGCTTCTCCGGATCCCAGCTTGTACGCGCTGCCGATCGCGAGGAACGCCCAGAGGATGTCGAAGAATGTGAAACTCTTCGCAAAGGCATCCGATTCGACTCCGGCGACGACGCCGTCGATCTCGGCGTGCAGGTTTTCCTGCAGGTCTCGCTTGTAGCCATCTTTCTGTGTTTCGGACATCGCGTTCCAGCGACCCTTCGCGTCGGCCCAAACGCCTTTGGGAAACTCGGCTTCCTCGGTCGCGTCGTCGATATCGGAGCCTTTGGGCCATTCAAGTTTCTTGCCGCCCTTTTCCCATTCCTCCGCGACTTGCCGGGAAATGTGGATCAGTGCCATGTTCTCATCGACCGTGAGTGCCTTGTGCGCGACGCCGGATACGTTGGCAAAATAGGCGTGGACGGCAAGGTATTTGCCAGCAGCAATCGAAGCAAGGGCGATGAGTGCCGCGGCAGCACCGGTGACTGGCGAGACGTCGTTTCCGGCGAACATGAATGTGCCGCAGCCGACAAGTGCGCCGACGCCGATCGCGACCAGGCCGCTCTGTACATGAGCGAAGTAAGCGATTGCCGCCCAGATTGCCGCGCCGATTGCGCCGCCGATCAAGCCACCGATGATTCCCTTTACCATTGAGTCGGTCTCCCGGAATTTGCTTTTAATAACACCCGAAGGGGGGAGTCTAACAAAGAGGCAAAATTAATACAAGCGGTGATGTGCACCATTTCGGCGCGAAGTATGAACGCGACACGACGAACGAAGCAGTGTGTTGATTCGCACGGCTTGCTTGATGTCAAACTACGCGCCCGCTGCGGTTTTTGAGAGAAGATGCCTTCGTTCAGATCTGGTTTGCACGGACGTCGGAGGTGGCGGTGGGGGAGAACGGGCGGCCCGAGAAGTAGTGGCGCGGGGCTCTTTTTCGGCTCGGAGATAGAAGGACTCGATCTCGCGGCGGACGAGGGGTAAGTCTGCTTCGACGCAGCAATGGTGATCGAGCAGGAACTTGAATGCTTCGTCGAGGATCTGCTTTTGCTGCAGCTTCAATCGCATCTTGACAAGCGCACGCTGATTTGGCGCGGTTTTGAGAAGACCGGGTTCGGGGAGGAAGGGATTGCGATCGGAATCTTTGAACGAAGGAAGGAGGGAAGTGAGCAACCCGGGTGGAAGCTGGAGCGAAGGAGTTTCTGAAGAGTCGGAGATGTCGGACGAATCAGATTGCGAGGAGGTCTCGTCGGGAGCCTCCGCGATGGGAGGGATTGACTCGACTTGGTGTCTGGGATTCGGGGGCGGCTGCGGCGTCGGGACTGGCGCGGAACGCGGGCGGGCGTTTGGGTCAAAGGAGGCGAGGCGGAGCAGGAGGCGAGCGGCGCGCAGGGCGGGCTCGGGAGCAGTGAGGTCGGGGGATGCGAGGGAGGCGCGGACGATGCGCGAGGCGAGTTCGGCGCAGGCGGGGAGATGGTCGGCGGCGAGCCAGCGGGTGCGGAGTGCCGCGGCGGAGCGCATGGCGGAGATTCGCTCGGTGATTTCGGGGCGGGAGAGCCAGAGGCAGAGAGATTCGACGGAGATGTTGTTCGAGCGAGCGACGGAGAGGAGAGATTGTGCGGGATCGGCGAGCTGGGTGAGGATTTCGGCGGCGAGCGATTCTGAGGGTTGGAAGCGCGTGAGCGAATCAGGCGGATCGGGAGGGGCGGAGATGGAAGCGACGGCGACCATGAGGGCGATGCTACCACACACCGATCTTTAGAATTGGTATTTGTTTGGTATTTCTTAAAAATGGTTTTTAAGTCGTTTACTTCGTTAGATTTAGGATGAATCTGAGGGTTCTTTGCGGGCTCGGATTGTGTGAAGGGAAGCATCGTCGTTGCTTCGGCGTGGGAGTGGTAGAGTGGTGCGGGCGGGCGTGGCAGGTAGAAGGGTGTGGCGGAATGCGATGAGGATTCCGGGACGGAAAATCTGGCGAGCGTTTCGAGAACTGGATGAGTTTTCGGATGAGCAGTGCCGCAGGTTTGTGAATCGTGCAAGTCCGTGGGGATGGAGAAAGAGCATTCGAGCCGGGCTTGGTGTGGCGATGGGCACATCGTTCATGCTCGCGACGATATTTCTGCTTCTGCTGTACACGGTGGGCAACGACGGCGTGGACGATTTCGGGGGCACGGCGTTGGTCGATGTGTTCTATCCGCAGCAGGGAAGTGGCGGAAGCGGATCGGGAATGGCGATCGACTTTCTGTTAAATGCGACTTCGGCGGAGTGGGAGAGCGCGTGCGAGCCTTAACGGGTTTTCAGCAAGGGAACGGAAGCGCGGTGGGGTGCTGACGAGACGACCTCCGAACGCTCGTTGCTCGTGGATCGTGCACCCGATGGAATGAGTGTTCCGAATCGGAGGACGATGTGGCACGCGGTCAGCGCGCGGAAAGGGCGCGGACGCCCACCGAGGGTGTCACTCGAAGAACTCGCTCCACCCTCGGCTCGAATCTCTCAGCCTTCGCAGGCTGAAAGGCGCGATGCGCCGCATCCGCAGTCTTGGTGGGTGAGGGGGCAGGTTGTGTCGATGCAGAAATGGTCTGGGCGTGAGGGCTTCTGAGTAGCGTTCGCTACGCTATGGGCGAATGGCAACTTTCTCACCTGTCGCCCGTCGGCTTCGGAATGCTCAGCGGTATGTCCGCGTGGTGGAGGTGCTCGCGCGGCATGGGTTTGCGGATGTGGCGGAGCAGATCGGGCTTGTCGGGCTGATCGACAAAGGGCGCGAGATTTTGGGCGCGTCGCCCGCGAAGAACCATGATCTGCCGCGGCAGGTGCGGGTGCGGACGGTGCTGGAGGAACTTGGGCCGACGTATGTCAAGCTGGGGCAGGTGCTGAGCACGAGGCCGGATCTGATTCCGCAGGAGTGGGCGGACGAATTCAAGTCGCTGCAGAACAGCGTGCCCGGGGTCGAATACGAGCAGATCGAAAAGATTCTGGAAGAGGAGTACGGGCCGCGGCTGCACACGCTGTTTCGTTCGATTCAGAAGAAGCCGCTGGCGGCGGCGTCGATTGCGCAGGTGCATAAGGCGGTGCTGCACGATGGGGCGCGCATTGTTCTGAAGGTGATCCGGCCCGGAATACGCGATGTCGTCGAGGCGGATATGGAAATCCTCCGCCAGCTCGCCGAGATCGCGGAGGGGTATTTCAAGAACATCGGGTACAGCCCGACGGCGGTGGTGGACGAGTTTGCACGCGAGATCGCGAAGGAACTCGATCTTGCGCACGAGGGGCGTTCGACCGATCGGCTTCGGGGTTACTTTGAAGACGATCCCGAGGTGGTGTTTCCCAAGGTTTACTGGGAAGCGACGACGATCAACGTGCTCGCGCTCCAGGAGATTCGGGGTAAGGTGTTTACTCAGCTTGAGCCGGACGCGATGGAGCCGGAAACACGGCGGAGACTCGTCGAGAACGGGACACGCGCGGTCTTTCGGCAGTGTTTGGAGTTTGGCTTTTTCCACGCCGATCCGCATCCGGGAAATCTGATTGCGCTGCCGAAGGGGCGGATTGCGTTCATCGATTGCGGGATGACGGGCGAGATCGATTCACGGACGGCGCGGCAGCTTGCGGATCTGGTTTCGGGCGTGGTGGGGGGTGACTTGGATCGGGTGATGGGCGTTGTTGCCGCGCTGGGCGACGTGCCACCGGAGCAATTGGACGATCGGGCCCTTCGCAACGACGTGAACACGATTGTTTCGCAGTTTCAGAACACGTCGCTTGATCAGCTCGATTTGGGGATTCTGCTGAATGACTTCTTCGGAGCGCTTCGCGCCAACAAGATCAGTTGCCCGGCGGATCTGGTTTTTCTGATCAAGGCGCTGACGACGATCGAATCGGTGGGACGCACGATTGATCCGTCCTTCCCGCTTGCCGAATTTGTGCGTCCGTTCGTTGAGAAGCTGGTGGAGAAGCGATACAGCTTTTCGGCGCTGCGCACGCGGGCACAGCGGAGCCTGCTCCACTACGTTGAATTGGCGGAAGATCTGCCGGTGGAGCTGCGGTCGCTGCTGAACCAGTTTCGGCGGAACAAGTTTGCAGTCAACATCGAGCATCGAGGGCTGACGAGGCTGACGCACACGATCGAGCATGCGAGCCGGAACATTTCGTTTGCGCTGATCATCGCGTCGATGCTTGTCGGGTCATCGATTCTGATTCTCGCGGCGCGAAACGCCGGGATGGGCGTATTAACAACCATCGGCGTCGCGGGATTTCTCGCGGCGGGGGTGCTGGTAGTGCTGATGATCATCACCAACCGGAAGCTCAGGGACGACTAGGAGGAAGAGGCATTGGAGCGCGGGGCGGATTACTTTGCGGCTTTGCGCTTCTTGGGGGTGAGTTTGCGTTCGGCTCGTGCGGCAGCGTTCTTCACGGTGCGGGCGGCGGATTTGGCGGACTTGCGGGCAGTTTTCTTGGCAGACTTGATCGCACGCGACGAGGGCTTTGCAGACGATCGGGTGGACGGCCGGCGCGAGGAAGATTTCGCGGAGGCTTGCTCGTTCATCTTTTCCGGGGCCAGCAGCTGACCGATGCCTTCGAGGATTCCGCTGGCGGCAAGCGCGACTTGTTCGGCGGCCTTGCGGGCAAGGGACCAGCTTGCCTTGCCGGCGTCGCTGGCCATCGGGCCGGCGTTCTTGGCTGCGACCTGGCCGGCCTTGGAAGCGGACGCTGCGACGTTCCTGCCGGCCTTGCGGGCGCGGCGGACGAGTGCGTCCAATTCCTCGCCGAGCTCGGTTGACGTCTTCTTGGCGAACGAGCTGACGGCACCGAGGAACTCCTCGTTGGCCGCGAGAATTTTGCGCTTGGCGGTGGGCAGGGCGTGATCGGCGATGTCCTTGCCCCGGCGTTTGGCGCTCTTGCCGGTGCTGGTTCCGGCGGATGCGACGGAGCTGAAGGCATCGCGGAGGCCTTCGAAGGCTTCGCGCATGGCCCTGCGCCTTGCCGCGGGAACCTGGTGGTTGATTGTCTTGGCGGCACCGCTCAGGGAGTCGTTGACGAGTTTGCGGATCTCGGCTGCGGAGAGATCGCGATCGCGCATGGCGCGAACGGCCATGTTGCGTATGCGCTGGCGGGTGTTTTCCGACGAGGTGCTCTTCGAGGCCATGAGGGTTCCTTTTTCCGGTGCGATCGATGTTCTGAGGATACACGCGCAAGCAACGCGCTGTGAAGTCCGATGAAAACGCGCTCACGCGAGCGGAAGTCAAATATTTTTTCGGTTGGACTTACCGCGCGCACCACAAAGTTATCGCGCCGCTTTGCGTTCGCGGCGCAACGGCGCAGATGCCGGATTCTCCGCAACTTGC
Organism: Phycisphaerales bacterium; assembly: GCA_050730655.1. Classification (GTDB taxonomy): domain Bacteria; phylum Planctomycetota; class Phycisphaerae; order Phycisphaerales; family UBA1924; genus JAFEBO01. Next base: position 146,269 of record JBOHNL010000009.1, on the reverse strand, counting down.
GTTTCGCGATCCACTTTGTCCTCCCTGGATGGGGCAAACGCGCAAGTTCGATTTGTCGCGTAGGTATAACAACTGAAGCGCCATCACGAAACTCGAACTGCGAAGAGACGCGGGCGTATGAATGAGTGTGCGGCGTGCGATTCTGTTTTCGCGCGACGCGCGTGCGGATTTGTTACGGGGAAAAAGATGAAATCGGAAATGAAAAACGCTCCTTTGGGAGAGCGTGTGGCGGATGCGGAAGCGACGCGCGAGGCTCGCGTGCTCGATCAGATCCTCCAGGACATCAAGGCGCTGGATGAAGTGGAGACGCCCCAGGTTGAAAGCCCGAGGCCACGACTGGTTCTGGTGCGCTAGCAGCACGCAGGCTGGTGCACGTCAGCGAAACGCGGCCAGAAGCGGGTCAGACGCCTATCGCCGCTTTGCTCGAGGTCATACTTGAGTGCCCGGTTTGGCTTGCGCCGCCGGCAACACTTGCGCCCGGTGAGGGTTGAGGCGTGTAGTCGTACACACCCTTGCCGGTCTTGTCACCGAGCCGGCCCGCCGCGACCAATTGGCGCAGCAGCGGACACGGGCGATAGCGCTCGCTGCCCAAACCCTCGGCGAGCACGTTCATGATGTGGACGCAGGTGTCGAGGCCAATGAAGTCTGCGAGGCGCAGAGGGCCCATCGGGAAGTTGCAGCCGAGCTTCATGATCTCGTCAATGTGCTGAGGCTCGGCCACGCCTTCCATCCACGCGTAAAACGCTTCGTTCAGGAGGGGCATGAGGACGCGGTTCGAAACGAAGCCGGCGCGATCGTTCGCGGGGATCGGGGTCTTGGCGAGTTGTGTCGCGAGGTTGGTGACGCGCTGAACGGTTTCGTTTGAGGTTTGAAGCCCGCGGATGACCTCGACGAGCTTCATGACCGGTACCGGATTGAAGAAGTGCATTCCTATGACGCGCTCGGGGTGACCCTGCGGGCCGACGCTGGCGCAGATTTCGGTGATGCTGATCGAACTGGTGTTGCTGGCGAGGATTTGCGTCGGAAAGAGGCCGGCGAGTTTCTGAAAGAGCTCGCGCTTCACCTTGGCGTCCTCGACAATCGCTTCGATCACGATGTCCGCGCCCTTGAGCATTTCAAGGTTCTCGACGTAGTGCAGGCGACCGAGGGCGGTCTGCATCTCGGTGTCCTTCATCCGGCCCTTTTCCACTTCGCGTGCGAGACGCTTGGTGTGAGCATCGCGGCAGCGGCCGAGCGCGGACGAAGAGGCGTCGCACACCAGCGTCTTGAAACCGGAGACCGCGGCGACCTGGGCGATGCCGCCTCCCATTTGACCGGCGCCGATGATCGCGATGGTGTGGATCGTTTGGGTGGTTGCCATGACGTGAGCATACCTTGGTTTGGAAACGCGGGAAAGGGCAGGCTGGAAACGTGCCGCCTCGAAAGCCTTTTCATGGTCGGTTTCGCCGGGGTTTCCGCCGGCCTTTACTTGGATTGTGCCGAGCCTCCTCCAACTCCAGAAACTGCTCGAAATCGACCCTGCGGACGCGTTCGTGTTGTACGCGATTGCGCAGGAACACGCGAAGTCGGGCGACCAGAATCGCGCCGTCGAGTATTACGACCGGGCGATCGCCATCGCGCCGGATGACGGATACACCTACTTCCACAAGGCGAAAGCGCTTGGGGCGATTGGCCGAACCGAAGAACAGGTTGCGGCGCTGAAGGCGGGTCTTGAGGCGGGGAAACGTTCGCGCGATTCGAAGGCGATCGGCGAATTGCAGGCGGCGCTGGATGAGTTGGATTAGCGATGGGTCCGTCGCGTCATATTGGAACACGAAGGAGTTCACGGATGTCGGGCACACACTTGAGCGACAAAGGCCTTCCCGCCTCGTACCACTTCAAGCCCGATTGGGAAGTGACGCCCCGCGAGACCAAGAAGATGCTGGAGGAGGGCGCGAATGTGCTGGTGATCGACGTGCGTTTGAAGCCCGAGTGGGACTTTGCGCACATCAAGGGAAGCGTGTTTGTGCCGCTGGATGAGCTTGAGGCACGCGCCGGCGAGATCTGCTCAATGGTGGAAGAAAATCCCGGATGTCAGGTCTTGACGATGTGCCACCACGGCATTCGCTCGCTCAAGGCGGCGGCATTCCTGCGCGACCAGGGTGTGCCCAACGTCAAGTCGATCGCGGGAGGAATGGAATCGTGGTCGCTGGGCGCGGACACGACCGTGCCGCGCTATGAGCGGCAGGGCGCGAAAGTTTGGGCAGCGGGTGCGATGCCGAGGTGACGATTACTTCGTCGGCTTGGGCGGGGTGATCGAGAAGCGCTTGGGAGTGGACGAGGGAACCCAATCGGTGTTCGCAAGGCCGCCGTCAATAAACGATTTCACGTCGAAGATGGAATACGAACGCATCGAGCCGGTGGAGCTCTGATTGACGGCGATCTCATTCATGAAGCGCTCGTATTCTGTCTTGAGGTCGGTGGCGTCCATATTGAGTTCGTTCACGAAATGGAAGCCGGTGAGCGTGCTGAAGTAAGCGAGGAAGCTGGGCTCGCAGCCGAGAGCTGAGCAACCAACGGCGAAGGGATCGGGGTAGGGGCCGGTTCCAAGATTGGGAACGGTGACAAGTGGGCTGGGGAATGGCCAACCGGTCGGATTCGCGATTGCAAAGGAAAGCGGGTCGTACGACGGGAGATTGTCGTCGTTGTCCCAGCGGAAGCGGCCGCCGGCGAGCGGGGCATACGCGCCGCGAATCACAAATGGCGCCGGGCAGAGCAGGTCGTTGTACGCCTGAACGAAAATCTGGAAGTCGGAATCATCAACGAAACCGTCAAAGTTGAGGTCGGCCGAGCAGAAGTTCGGCATGGTCTCGTCGGCGCAATCAAGGATGTTGTATTGGGCCAGGAACAACACGAAGTCGGCGTCTTCGACGAGGCCGTCTTCGTTCAGATCGGCGTAGCAGGGCGGCGGCTGCGAGATCTTTTTCCAGTGAGTCAGAACCAGACCGTCGCCCTTGATGGTGAGGGGTGGATCAAATCCGGAAAGATCGAATGAGAACGCCGACTGTACGGCCTGAAATGCGAAACTCACGAAGGCGAAGGAAAGCTGCAATTCGAGCTTGTAGGGATTGAGGGCCGAATCAAACGGTTGCGTGACGTCGTTCAGCGAGAAGAAGTAGATGCGACAGACGCGGATCTCGAATTGCTGCGAGTAGGACGAAACCACGCTGGTGTATTCGGTGATCGTTTGACGCGTATTCAAGTCGGGATCGGGCCAGGTGAGCGCGTGGTAGGGTTCAAAGAGCAGAGCGAGCTTTTCGCCGCCTACCAGCAAAAACTGATCGTCGGGGTCTGTCGGATCGGAAGAGATGTTGATGAATCCAAAGTTGAGCGGATCACTTTCGATAGGCGGTGAGAAGTCGGAGATCGTGTACGCCTCTTTGTAATTCCAGTTGAGGTTGATTCCGGCGACGCCGTTTGGGTTGTCGAAGTTGTTGTAGATGTAGATCGGCGCAGGGTCATCCGCTGCCTTGCGGCCGAGGGTCGCGCCCGGCTGGATGACCTGTCCGGTCATGTCGTTTCGAATCCATAAGACGCGCGATTGCCCGCTTGCGATCGCGTCGGCTGCTGCGCGTGCGCCGGCTCGGCCCATGGGCATTGCGGTCGAAGAATTCGGCGCCTTGAGCTGCGCGAACGCGGAGATGGAACAAGCGGCAACCGCGATTGCGGCAGAGATCAATCCACGAGAATTCATGCTGTCATGCTCCGAATAGGCCTGCAGGAAACTACGAACGTGTGCCTGATCTGGTTGCCCGATGGGGGCCGAATCGAGAGAATCGTTGGGACTTCCGCGAGCCGGAAGCGCTAATTCCATATCGGCCCATGCCGCTCGAAGCCACGGGGGGCCTTGATAGGGGAAACCGAAACCGGGCGATCGCAAGCCCGATAACGCGCGAGGAGCGAAAACGGCTAGCGCTGGCTCTTGGCCATAGCGTCGACGAACTGATCGAAGAGGTAACTCGCGTCGTGCGGGCCCGGAGATGCTTCCGGGTGGTACTGGACGCTGAAGACGGGCTTGGACTTCATGCGGAAGCCGGCGAGCGTCTGGTCGTTCAGGTGTGTGTGCGTGGGCTCGGCACCCGCTTTTTCGAGCGAGGCTCGATCGACCGCGAAGCCGTGGTTTTGGCTGGTGATCTCGACCTTGCCGTTGGTCGTGTTCAGAATGGGCTGGTTGATACCACGGTGGCCGAATTTGAGCTTGTAGGTGGTTGCACCGACGGCCAGCGCGAGGAGTTGGTGACCGAGGCAGATGCCGAAGGTGGGGATGGAGACGGCAGGATCGGTGACGACTCCCCGGAGAGTGGCGATGGTCTTCTCGACGGCGGCCGGGTCGCCGGGGCCGTTGGAGATAAACAGGCCGTCGATCTTCTTGTCGCGATATTGCTGCTTGATCTCATCGGCGCTGATGTCGTGCGGGACGAGTGTCACGTCGCAGCCTCGGTCGGTGAGGTTGCGCAGGATGTTGCGCTTCGCGCCGCAATCCAGAGCAAGCACTTTGAAGCGGCGCGGCGCGTCGGCGTGTGACGGACTCCAGTCGCCGAGATCTTCGCTCCAGGACGACTTCGATGCACAGCCGACGAGCGGGACGAGATTTTGCCCGGCCATCGAGGGATTGGACTTTGCCATCTCGACGAGCTGCGGATCGGTCATTGCGCCGGTGCCGCTGAGTGGCGCGTCGGTGAGCACACCTTGGATCGAACCGGTGGTGCGGAGCTTTTTGGTGAGGGCGCGGGTGTCGATTCCTTCGATGCCGATGACGTTGTGGCGGGCGAGGTAGGTCGAGAGGTCTTCGTTCGCGCGGTAGTTGGAATGCAAGCGGGCAAGCTCGCGCACGACGAAGCCTGAGACCTGGACCTTGCCCGATTCGACATCTTCCGGATTGACACCGGTGTTACCGATGAGCGGGAAAGTCTGAACGAGAATTTGGCCGGTGTATGAGGGATCGGTAAGCGACTCTTGATAGCCGCAGACGGCGGTATTGAAGACAACCTCGGCGCGGGCGGAGACGCCTTTGCCTGCAGCTCCGAAGCCGCGGCCACGGAAAACCGTGCCATCGGCGAGTGCGAGGCGGGCCAGAATGTCGGGTGAAGAGCGGGGGAGTGGGGGCGTTGGCATCAAAGCTGAGTTTAGCGCGGGTGCGCGGGAATTTCGGCCTTGGGCGAGAAAAACCGAAGAGAATCGCGACGCTGCCGGCTGAAGCAGAATGAAACGAACGCACGGGCGGAGGAGGCATCGCTCGATTCGCGTCCACGCGGCACGAGTGAGTTTGGGTACAGTCGGCCTGTGGGACGCATGTCACTCTTTTCGGGAAGCGGGGATGCTTCGCGCCGGTACGCGATGGTGGCTGTCGAGCGCGGCATCGAGCGGGTTGGGGAAGACGGAGCGGAGTTGCTCTACGAGATTCCCGCGACGATGGAAGTCGATGGGGCGGTGCAGGTCGGCGAGCGGGTTGAGGTGCCGCTAGGGAAGAAGAAGGTGGGCGGCGTGGTCGTCGGGGTGGGCGGTTCGGAACTGCTTGGCGAAATCGATCCGGTGAAGATCCGCCTGGTGGTAAAGCGCTCGGGCGCGATGTTGCCGGGCCCGCTTGTCGAGCTTGCGAAGTGGATCGCTGGGTACTACGTCTGCCCGCTGGGAATGGTGCTGGGCACGATGGTGCCGAGCGCGGTGAAGCGTGATGTGGGGCGGCGCGAGGAAGTGGTGCTGCATCGAGGGGATGTCAAGCCACCCGACAAGATGACGGCGACTATGCGCGGGATTTGGGAGAAGGTGCTCGCGTTGCCGGCGGAGTCGTTTCCGATGACTGCGGCAGCAATGAAGACCGCTCTAGCTGAGTCAACGTTCCGCGGAATGCACAAACTGTTGAAACTCGGATTGCTGCGCGAGGAAACACGCGAAGTGATTCGTTCACGGAGCCATAGTCCGACAGAGCAGGCGTTTGGTGGTGATCGGGCGGTGACGCTTTCGGATGAGCAGAACCAAGCCGTGGAAGGGATTACGCCGGATCTGGGTCCGACCGGAAAGTTTGGCGTGCACCTGCTGTATGGCGTGACCGGGTCAGGAAAGACCGAGGTTTACCTGCGGCTGATCCGGTCGATGCTCGCGCAGCGGCCGGATGCGAGCGCGATTGTGCTGGTGCCGGAGATTGCGTTGACGCCGCAGACGTCAGAGCGGTTTTCACAGCGGTTTGCAGATCTGGGCGTGGCCGTGCTGCACTCGGGTTTGAGCGCGTCGCGCCGGAACAGCGAGTGGGCGAAGGTTGCGACCGGCGAGGCGCGGGTAGTTGTGGGAGCGCGGAGCGCGGTGTTTGCGCCGGTGCCGAGGCTTGGGCTCGTCGTCGTGGATGAAGAGCATGACACGTCGTACAAGCAGGATCAGTTGCCTCGGTATCACGCGCGGGATGTGGCGATCAAGCGGGCGCAGATTGAGGGATGTGCAGTTGTGCTCGGGAGCGCGACGCCGTCGCTTGAGAGTTGGGCAAATGCGGGGGGCGAGAAGAACAATTCAACACGGAGGACCACGGAGGGCCACGGAGAGGAGGCACGGAGGAAGGCGGGAGAGGAGAAGAGCCGGTATCGGATGTGGAAGTTGACGCAGCGGGTTGGTGGCGGCGAATTGCCGAAGATTCGCATCGTTGATATGTATCAGGAGAGGCAGGAGGCGCGAAGGCTCGGGCTACGCGATCCGAGCGTGTTGCCGACGCTGCGGCGAGCATTGCTTGCGACGCTGAAGGAAGGGTCGCAGGCGATTTTGCTTCTGAATCGGCGTGGATACGCGACGTATGTCGGCTGCGCCACGGGCGCGACCTGCGGCTGGGTGATGGGCTGCGAGCGGTGCGATGCGCGGATGATCTTGCATCGCGATCTCGCCCTCAAGAGCGGCGAACTTCTTCGATGTCACCATTGTTTGTCTGAATGCATCGTGCCGCGGGCGTGTCCGAATTGTTCACGGGGCCTTGTGCGGCTTGGGGCTGGGACGCAGCGTGTTGAAGAAGAGCTTCGGCCGTTACTTGAAGAACTTTCGCTCGGGTCTGAGGCGCTCATTCGCGTTGATCGCGACACAATGCGCACAGCACAGGATTATTTCGGCGCGCTCGCGACCTTTGCGAGTGGGCGCGCACGCTTGATGCTGGGTACGCAGATGATCGCCAAGGGGCTGGATTTTCCGGGCGTGCGACTTGTCGGCGTGGTGAGTGCGGATACGGGGCTCAACTTGCCCGACTTCCGTGCGGGGGAGCGGACCTTTCAACTGATCAGTCAGGTTTCGGGTCGGGCGGGGCGCGCCGATGCGCGGGGCGTTGTGATCATTCAGACGATGGAACCCCAGAATCCTGCGATCGTGCTTGCGGCAGAGCACGCGTTTGAACGGTTTGCTGCGGAGGAGATCGCCGCGAGACGGAAATTCGCGCTGCCACCGGCTTCGCGGATGGCCCGTGTCGTCTGCCGCGATTCCAAGCAGGCGGCGCTTCGAACGCGCGCGGTTGGGCTTGCGGAGTGGCTCCGAGCCTGGTCGAGTCGACACAACGCGGGGGTGCGCGTGCGTGGTCCGGCCGAACCACCGGTGACGCGAATCGCGGATCAGTTTCGCCTCGGTATCGAGCTGGTCGCGCCGCGGGCTGGGCTTGTGCAGGAAGCACTTCGTGCGGCACGAAACGAGGGCCTCGTCAAGAGCGACGCGAAGACAGCGGTTGATGTTGATCCAGTCAGCCTGATGTGAGGTAGGGCGCGAAGGAATCAGGTCGCGGACGTCACACCGGAAATCCATCCGCCGCCGAGTACGAGTTCCGGGCGCTCGGGTGAATACAGAACGACTGCCTGTCCCGGCGCGACGGCTTCTTGAGCGGAGTCGAACTCCACTTCAAACGCGCCAATTCGTCCGGAAGGCGAAGGGGTCACAGTGTCGTCGGGAAGGAGCCGAACTCGAGCGTGCGCTGCGGGCGTGTTGTATCGGTATTTTGCGAGCACGGGGAACCAGGATGTGCCGCTCAACTTTGCCGTGGTTTCCACCAGCCAATTCGCTTCCGCGCAGGTGCACGATGCACACGCCAGCGCTTCCTTTGGGCCGACGGTGACGGTGTTGGTGGCGGAGTTCTTGTTCACGACGTAGACCGGATAGCCCAGCGCCAAGTTCAGCCCGCGACGCTGGCCGATTGTGAACTGGTGCTGACCTTTGTGTGATCCGACGGCGCGGCCCGAGGTATCTACGAAGGCGCCCTCGCGTGCCAGCGATGGCTCGCGCTTTTCGAGCAGGCCGGCGTAGTCGTTGTCTGGAACGAAGCAGATTTCCTGGCTGTCGGGCTTATCAAACACCGGAAGCCCGAACGACTTCGCGAGTTCGCGCACTCGCGGTTTTTCCATGCCGCCGATCGGCAACATCATGTGTTCGAGCCGATCGCGCGAGGCGCCGAAGAGCACGTATGACTGGTCTTTGTCTTCATCGATGCCGCGGAGGAGCGTCGCGTGGCCGTGTGTGTCGCGGCCGATCCGCGCGTAGTGGCCGCTGGCGACGAAATCGGCGCCGATCTGCCTGGCGTAGTCGTGCAGTTTGCCGAACTTCAGCCAGTCGTTGCAGCGCACGCACGGGTTTGGAGTGCGGCCGTTGGCGTATTCACCCGCGAAATATTCGATGATGCGACCGAAGTCTTTCTTGAAGTTGCAGACATAAAAGCCGACGCCGAGCTGTGCCGCGACGGCGCGGGCGTCGGCGGCATCGTTGATCGAGCAGCAGCCTTGGTGGCCGATGCGGATCGTGCGGCCTTTTTCGTTCGCGTTGGGCGTTGGGCACGCCGCGGCTTCTTCGTACGGGATCATCGCGTCGAGCGATTCGCCCGGCGAACCAAGGCGCATGAAGCATCCGACGACTTCGTACCCCTCCTGCTGGAGAAGTGCGGCGGCGACGGACGAATCGACGCCGCCGGACATGGCGACGAGGACCTTGCCTTTGGTTTGGCGGGCGATCACGGGCGATTGTAGGAAATCGCTCAATCGCTCGGCAGATTCGCTTAGACGCGAACGGGAGTCGCCTGCACATGGCGAACAGCGTTCTGGAAAACGCGAAGCCCGGGCGTCGTGGCCTGAGTGACACGCTGCTCCAGCCGTGTCCAGTATGGGTGTCGCGTCCATTCGAGGAATCGTTCGGGATGGGGCATCAAACCGAAAATCAGTCCTGAATCGTCGCAGATGCCCGCGATTGCATTTTGGGATCCGTTGTAGTTGTCGGCGTAGCGAAGTGCCACTCGGCCGCTCGATTCGAGATCGCGCAGCACGGATTCGTCGTTGCAGATGAATCGACCCTCGCCGTGTGCCACCGGGAACATCCAGACATCGTCGACATCGCGCGGATCGATTGCTTTTTCGATTCCCTTCGTCCAGACGCAGTTGCTCGACGGCTCTGCGACCATGCCGACCCAGCGGTCGCAGAAGCGCCCGCTGATGTTGTCCGTGAGCGCCACAGATTGTTCGGGCGCGCGATCGATCGGCCACCGCTGGCCGGCCGCGGGCCCGGGGAGAAGCCCGATCTGCACAAGCACCTGAAACCCGTTGCAGGCGCCGATCATCGGCACGCCCCGCTCGACCGCGGCGCGGAGAGCCGGATACAACCTCTCGCGGCAGCGCATCGCGAAGATTCGGCCGGATGCGATGTCATCTCCATACGAAAACCCACCGGGAAATCCGATGAGCTGGAATCGTTCGAACTGCGCCGGATCTTTTACAAGCGCGTCGAGATGGAGTAACTCGGGCGCCGCACCCGCCATCTGAAAAGCGCGGCACATTTCCTGATCACAATTGGTTCCAGGTGCGCGGATGACCAAGGCCTTGAGCATGCCAAAGCGTAGAGCGAGGCCGTGGCGTGTGCCAAACAGACCGGGCTCGACGCGAGGCGAATTGCTGGTCTTAATATGCGCGATTCCGACACTGAGTCTCTGTTCAAGGAGCGATTATGACCATGCGAATGAACTATCCGAAGGCGGCGCCTGATATTTATAAGGCGATGCTCGCGGTTGAAACGGCTCTACACACCACGACCATTGAAATTGGGCTGCTTCACATGGTCAAGCTTCGCGCATCGCAGGTCAACGGCTGTGCGTTCTGCATCGACATGCATTGGAAGGACGCGCGGGCTGTGGGCGAGACCGAGATCCGGCTCTATTCGCTGAATGCGTGGCGAGAGTCCCCGTTTTATTCTGACAAGGAACGTGCCGCGCTCGAATGGACCGAGGCGTTGACGCTCATCTCGGAAACGCACGCGCCCGATGCCGCGTTTGAAGAATTGCGCAAGCATTTCGACGAGAAGCAGATAGCCGAGCTGAGCTGGGCGATTGCGAACATCAACGCGTGGAATCGGGTCGCAATCGGATTTCGGGCGACGCCGGGTGTGTATCAACCGCGCAAAACTTCTTGAAGCGTGCGATGCGGCGTGTGAGGTTCGTATAGTGCCGCTCGAACTTTGGGGAGTGAGCAATGCCGCAGGTGTTTCCGTTTCGTGCCGTCCAGTACACGCTGGGATCCGAATTATCCGCTGTCGTCGCGCCGCCGTACGACGTGCTGGATGTGAAAGCGAAGGAAGCGTTACTTGCTCGCAGTCCGAGCAACATCGTGGGGGTGGATCTGCCCCATGTGCCGCCGAAGGAATTGGGACCCGCAGCGAGCTATGACGCGGCTGGGGCAAGGTACAGGCAAATGCTTGCAAGCAAGACGCTGGCGCGGCGCGAAAAGCCTGCTCTTTTTGCGTATCGCCAAACTTTTACGTTCGAAGGCGCCACGCACCAGCGCTGCGGCATGTTTGCGACGGTCAACGCGGTTGCTTTCGGCACGCGCAGCGGAGGCGGAGTTCTCCCACACGAAGAGACTTTCTCGGGGCCGAAGGAAGATCGTCTCGCGTTGATGAATGCGACCCAGGCGCAGCTCTCGCCGATCTTCGGTCTGCACGCTGACGATTCGGGCGCCGCGACCAAGCTCGTGCGATCGGTCATGGATTCGCGCAAGCCCGACATCACCGCCACGATGGACTACGACAAGGTACTCCACGAAGTCTGGGTGATCGAAGACGAGGCGACCATCGCGGCGTATCGCAAGGCGCTCGCGGGCGAAGATGTCTTCATCGCCGACGGCCATCATCGCTACAACACGCAGCTTAATTACATCAAGCAGCAGGAGTCGTACGGGCCTGTGCCGTCCGATGATCCGATCCGCAAGTGCATGATGGTGCTGATCGGCATGTCCGATCCCGGCCTGGTCATCGGACCGACGCATCGCGTGCTCGGCGGTATGAAGGATTACTCGATCGAAGCTTTTAAGGGTGCTGCCACCGGCCTGCTCAACTTCGAACCGGTCGCAGGCGATCTCGACAAACTCGGCACTGCGGTGAAGGCTGCGACGAAGGAAAACAGCGTCGGCCTGTACGACTTTGCGAGCAAGCAGGCATTCATGATCAATCCGACAAAAGCAGACCCACTCGCGGCACGATTCGCAAGCAAGCCGCGCGAATGGCGCACGCTTGACGTCGCATTGATCCAGCACCTCATCGTTGAAGAAATTTGCCAGCCGAAATTGAACGGGGGCCAGCCCGTCAAATGGGCATTCCCGCATTCCGTCGCGGAGGTTGCCGAGATCGGCAGGGGTGCCGAGACCGGCGCGGGCGGCGGCAAAGGATTCGTGGCGCAAATGGCCGTCATCGTGCGACCGACGCCCCTCGAGGCGGTCCGCGCAGTCAGCAAAGCCAACGAACTCATGCCGCAGAAGAGCACGTTCTTCTATCCCAAGCTCGCAACGGGACTCTTTGTGAACCCGCTGGAGTAGGAACGAAGCTGTCGGTGTTCAACTTGGGCAGGAGTAGGCGTCGTACGCCACCGCAAACAGCACAAAGTCGGCGTCATCGGTTTGTGCATCGCCGCTGATGTCGCCTGCCATCGTGTCCAATTCGTCGTATGCGGAGGCGAAAAGCACGAAGTCGGAATCATCCACAACGCCGTCGTTGTTGAGGTCTGCCGGGCACGGTCCGGCGACGACATTGATGTTGTAGCTGGCGCTGCCGCCCGGCGCGCCATTGCCGCTGGGCAGGCTCGATGCGAGATTCACGTCTGCGATATCGCCGTCGAGGGCGACAGACGTGGCGACGGAGGTCGGGTTTCCGACGACTTGCACGGAATAGGTCGCCGGGCTCAGGCGCGACTCGAATGTCAGAGTCGCGGTGAGCGTCGCGAGATTCCAGGAATACGTGAACGGAACAGGCGATCCGCCACCGGTACGGAGCACCTGGAAGTTCGCCGCGGAAAGGCTCATGTTCTCGCTGAACGTGAGCTGCACCCTGGTGGGTGACGTGCGGAACTCGGGGGTTGCTCCAGGGAGCGGAGTTGCATCAAGCAGCACGGGCGGCGCGCCAGTCGTGACGTAGTTTTCCGTCGTCTTGCCGTAGTTGAGCACCCAGGTATTCGGATCGAGGGTGAAGGCGGTTGGGATCGACGGAGTCTTCCGCATGAACCAACTTGTGCGGGCGATCGGTGACACCTTGTACGTGACGCTTCCAGATCCCGTTGTGAACTGGGAATCAATCGGCGTCGTGAAGATGGGGTACGTCGCGGATTGTGACTGGCGGATGTGGAACTTGGCGTACGTTTTTCCGTTCACGGTGAGCGGCGCATACCCCTTGACGTAGGTCGGAGCGCCTCCGAGATAGACCCACTGATTGAAGAACGGCGCGTAGTCCCTGCCGGTGACCGCATCGGCGACGGCGCGGATATCTTCGGTGGTTACGGCAGAGCCGGTGTACTGCGCGCGAATCTGACCGAGGAAATTCCAGAACGTCGTATCGCCCATCGCGCCGCGGAGCATGTGCCAGACCCAGCCGGCTTTGTAGTAGACGAGCGATGTGCTGAAGATGTTGTTGTCGTTCGTCGTGTTGTAGACGTACACCGTACCGGCAACCGCAGAACTGCTGGGCTTGCGCGCGTTGAGCGCGCTGATGAGGGCGGTCTGGCCGGTCGATCCGATCTTCTTCTCGGCCCAGACACACTCGGTGTAATCTGCGAGGCCTTCGTTAAACCAGATATCGCTCCACGTGCGGCAGGTGACGTTGTCGCCAAACCACTGGTGGCCCATTTCGTGCACAGTTAACGATTCGCCGTAGCCTTCCTGGCCGGTCATGGTCTGGTGTTCCATGCCGCCACCAAAGGGAAATTCGTACATGCCGTATCCCTCGTTGGCAAAGGGATAGACGCCATAAAACGGCTGGAGCGCATCCATCATGGACGGAACTTTTTCCCACGCCGCGCGATTCGCGGCGGTGTCGCTCTGCGGGTAGAGGTAGTAGCGGAACGGGAAGGTGACCGAAGGGCCGCCGCCGGGCGGGTTGTAGGTGTACGAGAGCGAGTGGGCGCTGTAGTTCGTCATGCTGAAGCATGCGAGATACGTGGACGTCTGATAGTTCGATTGCCAGCGCCAGCGCTTGCGGCCGTCGGTGAGCGTGTCGGTGCCGACGAGCGTTCCGTTGGAAACGCCGGTGAGACTCGACGGCGTCGTGAGCGCGAGGTTCCAGGTCGCTTTGTCTGAGTTGTCGCCGGGGAGCGCAAAGTCGCCGTCCTTCGCGGGCCACCATGTGCCTGCGTAATACGGCTCGCTCAACGACGAGACGACCGGAATACCGGCCTGTGTCGTGAATTCGATCGAGCCGAAACCGGCGGAGACCGGAACGCCGTTGTACGTGATCTTGATCGTGAAGACTTCATTAAGCAAGTACGGGCGATTGAGCGTGATCGTGCGCAGGTAGGACGAACCTACTGGCGTCGTCGGGAGCGCGGAAGAGGCGCCGTTGATTTCGATCGCCGAAACGGTGAAATTGCTGCGGAGCGCGAATGTGAACTGCGTGAGATTCGGCACAAGGCTCTTTACGGTGATCGTGTTGCTGCCGGCGATGGTTTGCGCCGTCGGATCGACCGCGATGTCGAGAGAGTTGTTCAGGACATCGGTGTCGGAAAACGCTTCTCGATCGGAAAATGGGTTGGTGTTCGGATCCGCCAGATCGACCGGCCCCAATCCCGCGGCGAACCGCCGGCGCAGCATCTGTGCCTTGCCGCACCCGTCGACGAGCGGCGCCAGGCAGTCGTCATCATCAGTGCGCACCGCCGGAGCGTGATCGTTCGGATCATGGGCTTGGGCGCTCGCAAAAGCGAGAGGCCAGGCGAGGCCGCAAGATAGTGACAGCCGGGCAATCAATTTGGCGGAACGAAGCGTCATAAAGGGGGTCTCCGAATTCAGATCAAACATACCTCAACGGTCCGGATAAGGACAGGATGAGAATGCAACCTGACAAAAGAAAGTCGTTCGAGGATGCCGAGAACTACGGACGGACCATCGAATAGGGGGGTGCGGCGGACCTCAGCGGGGTGGCGACGGAATCGAAGCGGGCGGCACTGGCTCGGTTTTCGCGCCAGGCGGCTGGGAATTCGGGGCGGGAGCGGCCGACTTCGGCGAGCCTTCGGAATTCGGATTCTTCCCGAATTCATCGCTTGCGCGCTCAATGAACGGAGTGTCGCTCGTCGCGAGCGCGTGAGCCGCGTCGAGCCACTTCAGATAGGAATCGTGCGGGATGAGACCTTCCATGCGGGCGACAAGTTTGCCGTCCCAGAGGATGAGCGTCGCCGGAATCGAAAAGACCTGGAGGCGCTGCGCAGCATCCTTTTGCTCGTCGAGATCGACGTACGCGGGGATGAAGTCCCTCGCGATCTGAGTTTCAACCGACGGTTCCGAGAGAATGGTGCGTTTCATCTCCTGGCACGGCATGCACCACGAAGCAGTCGCGAAGACGAAGACTGGCTTCTTCTCGATGCGGGCGCGCTCGATCGCGGCATCGAGCGACAGGCGCTGTGAAAAGACCTCGGGGATCGGAGCGGTACCGGCTCCGGTGAGTTTGTGGATGATGATGACCGTGACGACGAAGATCAGAACGAGCGAGATGGGGCGGAGGAATTTCATTTGGAATCTCGCGGCGTGATGCGTTTGCTGCTGTTCAACTCTTGAAGTCGGCGCGATCCGGGTCGTACGCCGGGTCGAGTTGTTCGATCAGGCGTTCGATGTAGCGCCAGGCGTTGAGCGTGGTTCGGATCGTCTTGAAATTCGCCGCGGTGGGGGCGACGGGGTCGAGTGCGCGAAACTGCGCGCCAACTTGCGCGATATACGAGGCTCGCTGTTCGATCCCCCAGGCGGTCCATTTTGCACGCTCATTTGCTTGTCCGGAGGCGAGCGCGGCTTCGATCGCTTCACGCGTCTCCATCATTTCCATCAGGAACGCGGGTGGTAGCGACTTGTCCGCCTCCTTTGCCGGTCCTCCGAGAAGCGAGAGCAGGATGTTTGCTCGCGATTCCGGATTCGCGAGTGCCTCGCGAGCCCGGTTCAGATCCGCCGAAGCCCCCTGTGAGTCATCGGCATCCGCCAGATCGGGATGAATCGCGGAAACCTTCGCGAGGTAGGCGCGACGAAGGGATGCTTCGTCCACTTCAAACCGCGCGGGCAGGCCAAGAAGTTGAAACGGGTTTGGAGGAGGCATGATCGACGCCGAGACTCAGGTTCGCCCCGCGGCAAACTTCATCGCACCTTCCGCGAGAATGTCCACCGCGTCGTACAAGCGCACCGGCGATGAATCCTGCGTCACCACCAGCGGCACCTCGCTGCACGCGATGACAACACCCTCGCAGCCTCGCTTGTGTAGATTGTTGATAATCGAGTGAATCGCGGCGCGGCTTTCGGGGCGTGCGTTGCCGTAGATCAACTCGCCAAAGATGATCTCGTCGAGCAGTTCGACTTCCTGCTCCTCCGGCGCGATGACCTGAATGCCTTTGAGCCCGAGCTTTGTTTGATACGTCGAAGCCATCGTGACCAATTTGGTTCCGATAATGCCGACCTTCTTGCGATTGTCCGATTCGATCGCCGACGCGACAAGATCCGTCATCGTGATCCACGGAATGGGCGAACCCGCCTCGGCGAGATAGACACCGTGCTGCACGATGTTGTCCGGGGTCATGCAGACGCGCGCGCCGCAACGTGCCAGCATGTCGGCGGAGCGCCGGAGCAGGCTGCCAACCGCGTGCCAATCGTCCTTGCGGATTGCATCGATGTACTGAGCGAGCGGCTCGTTGTGCAGCGTCAAGACCGGCTGTTCATCGGGCGGAAGAAAGTGCGATGCCGCGCGAGAGAGCTGGCGATAGAAGAGCGACGCGCCCTCCGGACTGACTCCGACGATGCCAATGTGCTTGAGCATGCTCCGGGACTGTAGAAACCCGCGAGGCACGCCTCTCCGAGGCGGGTTCTTACGAGCTCAGCGTGTCCTTCGCCCACTCGCCGGCCTTTTTGACGGCGGCATGTGCCGCAGCTTTGTCGGGGAAATCCGCGGCAAAGTAGATCAGGATGGTGTCCCCGATCCGAATGCGGTCGGCGTCGTTCAGCGCGACATCGATCAGAATCTGCTTGCCGTTCACGAACACGCCGTTGGCGCTGCGGTAGTCTCCCGCGTAGTGAACATTGGTGGCTGCGTCAAAGCGAATCTGCAGGTGTTTGCGCGAGACCTTTTCGTCGAGCACCTGGATGGTGCAGTCGTCGTCACGCCCGATCGAGATAATCGGCTCGACAAGATGAAAGTGGTCGCCGATGGCTTTGCCGTAGGTAATCACGAGCGAAGGCATAAGAAGTTCTCCGTGCGGAGCCTACCAGCGCGGAAGCCTCGCGTGTTTCGGGCTATTGTTTGGAGCACTCTTTAGCCGGAGTGGCGGAACTGGCAGACGCAGCGGATTCAAAATCCGCCGCCCTTAACAGGCGTGTGGGTTCAACTCCCTCCTCCGGCATTTTTCTTACGCAACTCGGTTGGGCGGTCGTCGCCTTTCTCGCCGAAATCGAATTTCCGGGACGAGATTGAAGTCGAATCGAGGGTTCCTCCGATCGATGGAGGATGATTGACACGCTGTCGCCCCCTCTCGCAGTTCGTTGTGCCAGCGTCCTCGCGGACGCGTTCGAAACTCAAAAGCTGGTGGGACTGTCCGGCGCATCAATCGACATCTTCCCGACGGGCATGACCCGCGCTTCGGGCGATTACTTGACGCAGCTCATCGCGAAAGAGAATTCCCCCAATTTTCTGGAAATCGGTTTGGGGCTCGGCCTCTCTACGGTTTTTCTGAGCATCGGAGTCCTGCAGAATCGCCAGAAATTCGATGCGCTTACGCTCGACCCTTTTCAGGAGAGCGGCTGGGACTCCGTCGGACTGGAGACGGTCCGCCGGGCGGGGCTCTCAAACTCTGTGCGATTTGAGAAACAGTATTCGGAATACGTATTGCCGCATCTGGCCGAAGCGGGCGCGAAATTCGGTTTCATCTTCATCGACGGCGGGCATCTGTTTGACAACGTGTTCGTCGATACGTTCTACGCCATTCGATTGGCGCAGCCCGGGTCCTTGATTGCCCTTGATGATCGATGGATGCCGTCTGTGCAGAAAGCCGCGGCATTCTTTACAAGCAACATGGGATTGACGGATGAATCGGCGCCGCCCGGCACGCCGGGACACCGGTTCATCGTGTTGCGAATTCCAACCGAATTGCCTTCGCGGAAATGGGATCACTTCGTGACGTTCTGAACGGCACCGATCAAGCGGCAGGCGATGCAATCCCCAGTCAGCACTGAGCAACCTTACCGCGTTATCCGTCGGCCACTTCGCCGCGCACGGTGTCAATCGCGTGCGGCAAAATGTCGAGCAGTGCCTCGAGCATTTCCGCCGCGCCGCGAGGTGAGCCGGGCAACGTGATGATCAATGTTCGATTCCGCGTTCCTGAAATCCCTCTCGAGAGATAGGTTTTCGGCGTCTTGTCGTAACACCTCCGCCGCGCCAACTCCAGGAGTCCCGGATGTTCGCGCTCGATGACGCGTTTTGCAGCTTCCGGCGTGTTGTCGCGCGGAGCGAGACCTGTGCCGCCAGTGGTCAGGATCAAATCAACGCCCAGATCGGGGTGCGACCAAGCAACAAGCTGAGCCGCGATCGCGTCCGGGTCGTCCGAGACGACGTCGAACGCGGTGACCTGAGCTGCAAGCTTGGTGGTCAGTATGGCTCGCAGGGCGGGGCCGGAGAGGTCTTCCCGCTCGGCACGGGAGCAGCGGTCGGAAATCGTGAGGACGGCGGCACGGATGGGCATGCCGCGAGAATATGGGAAAGCTCGGGGCGAGGGGCAAGAAGGTACTAAGGAATCAAGGCATCGAGTCGGGAAAAGCAAATTGCCGGACGATTTCGCGGAGGTGCTGCAAGGTTCGAGGCGGTTGGCGCAAGACCTTGCATGAAGACTCGCAATGAAAACAACTCGGCTCGCTCGATCCTGGGTTCGGCATCCGGAGAAAATCTCCTGCTGCTGGCGATTCTGTCCGGTCGCGATGGCCGCGACGAGATCGAGCGCGTGCTTGAGAAGCGGGCTTTGGGAATGGTGCGTTCGGTGCGACCCAAGGCGGGAAAGCGCCGGGTGGCTGCATAAGACTCGGTTGAATTCGATGTTGCAAGCGACGGGGAAGGCCGTCGCTTTCTTATTTGGGTGCCGAGTAGTCGCCCCGGCTGCCACCGGTTTTTGAGAGCAGGCGGATGCCTGCAATCGTCATCGATCGATCGATTGCCTTGCCCATGTCGTAGATCGTGAGCGCCGCGACTGAGGCGGCTGTCAGAGCTTCCATTTCGACGCCAGTCCGGGAAGTTGCACGTGCGGTGGTCGTGATGCAAACGACGTTGTCGACGAGTTTCGCCTCGACGTCGATCGAATCCAGCGGCAGCGAATGGCAAAGCGGAATGAGTTCGTCGGTCCGCTTCGCGGCTTGAATGCCCGCAAGCCGGGCGGTGTCGAGAATGTTGCCCTTTGCGATCCTGTTTTCGCGGATGGCGGCAGCGAGTTCGGGTGAAATATTCACAACTGCTTCAGCGACTGCTGTTCGCTGTGTGACAGGCTTCGCGCCGACGTCGACCATCTTCGCGTGGCCCGCGTCGTCGATGTGCGAGAGTTTGTTCTGCTTGTCGGTCACGGGAGATTGTACGGAAAGGCATTCACCACAGAGACGCAGAGACACGGAGAAGAACAGAAGAGATTAGAAATGCCAGGCGTAATACGGCCATGGGCCGGGCGCCGAAGTACTCGGTGGAATTTCGACGAAGCCGGTGGAACGGGCGCTTGCGATCAGATCGCCGCTGCCGTTGTTGTCGACGAGTTCGGCGCGGCCGTCCGCCGTCAATCGCACAATCCGGTGCCACCAGAGCGGAATGGCCTGCTTGTCGAGATTTGCAATGGAGATTGCGGGCTGGTGGCGCGGGGCGGTCGAGCCCGCGAGGTGTTCAAGCGCCGGAACTCCGAATCGATGAGCAGTAACAAGCACGGAAACCGGATTGCCCGGCAGACCAAGGATCAGTTGCTGCCGCGGCCCCATCGCCGCGAGAATCGGCTTGCCCGGACGCTGCGGGACTTTGTGAAAGATCGTCGTTGCACCAAGTTGAGCGAGCGCGGCAGGCACGAGATCGCGATGGCCCATCGACACGCCGCCCGACAGAAATAGCGCGTCCGATCGCGAGAGCAATTCTGACGCCGCCGCGAGAATGCGCCGCTGGTCGTCCGGCGCGTGGCGAATTTCGACGGACTCCACAATCGAGAGCGACGAGAACAGCGAATGGAGCGCGGCAGAATTGCCGTCGCGCAATTGCCACGGCTGGGGCGTCGCGTCCGCGCCGAGCACTTCATCGCCCGTACTCAGGATTCCTACCCGCAGTCGGCGAAAAACCGACGGATTGGGGACGCCACAGGACGCGAGCGCGGATGCGACTGCGGGTGTGATCGTCGTCCCGCTGGGGACAACCTCCGTGCCCGCTTCGGCGTTTTCACCCTTGCGCCGGATGAAGAGTTTTGGCGGCAAGTTCGTTTCGAGCGCCGGGTTGAACGAAATCTCATTTCCCGCGATCGTGATGTCCTCGATGCGGAGCACGCGATCTGCGCCGAGCGGTATCGGCGCACCCGTCACTATTCGAGCAGCCGAATTTGCAGCGAGCGTGATCGGCGGCAGGCCGATCAGCGCGTCGCCAGAAATTGGAAGTTGCCCCTTCGCAATGTCGGAACGGCGCATCGCAAAGCCGTCCATGACGCTGACGTCGATCGCCGGAGAAGGGCGATCGGAATTGAGGGCCGAGGCGAGGATTCTGCCCCGGCAATCCGCAAGCGCAATGGTCTCGTGAGAGACAGTCGGCAGCCTCGCGAGCAACGCGTTCAGGGCGGCGGCCGGAGAGTCAAAGGTGGGCGTCGAGGAGGGGGGCATTGTGATCGCGGAAAGTGTAGAGAAATCCGGCCGAGGAGCCTTGGCCTCGGAGACAATACACTGGCGCAATGAAGGTCAAGGTCTTGCTCTTTGGTGCCGAGGAAAAGTGTGTGGGTCGCTCGAGCGTGGATGTCGAGGTTGCCGATGCTCCGCATGCGCGTGATGTGCTGCAAGCGCTCGCCGAGCGCTGGCCAGAATTGAAACAGGCGCGCCTGGCGGTGAACCACGCCTTTGCATCGAGCGATCAGAAGATCAGCGTGAAAGACGAACTGGCCCTGATCGGGATGGTGAACGGCGGATGAGTGTGTACGTTGAGATCGTGAAGGGTCCGCTCAAGCCTGCTCGAATCGCCATCGGCGAAGGGACCGGGGCTTTCGTTGTGTTCGACGGTGTGGTACGCCCCGACGAACAAGGCAAGCGGATTCGGGCACTTGAGTACCAGGTCTACGACCCAATGGCAGGCCAACAACTCGAGTTGCTCGCGAACGCGATGGTGAAAGAGTTCGGACTGCTCGATGTTTCTGTCTGGCACAGCCGAGGCAGGGTCAAAGTCGGCCAGGTGTCGTTCCGCCTCGTGATCGAAGGCGCACATCGAACCGAGGCGCTCGAAGCGATGGGGGAGTTCATCGACCGGATGAAGCGCGACGTGCCGATCTGGAAGAAGCCGGTGTTTGCTGAGGCTAAGAAAAACAAATCGCCTTCAAGGAAGAAGACCGCAAAGAAGGGCAAGCGTTGAGCGCGGATGTTGTGATTCTGGCAGCGCTTTTCCTGATCGTCGGATTTTTGTATTCGTCAGTTGGACACGCCGGTGCCTCGGGCTATCTCGCAGTGATGGGGCTTTGGGGAATGTCGGCGGCGGTAATGAAGCCGGCATCGCTGACGCTGAACATCGTGGTCGCGGTCATCGGAATGATTCAGTTCATCAGCGCCGGACACTTTCGCTGGCGGCTCTTCTGGCCATTCGCGCTGATGTCGATCCCGATGGCGTATGTCGGGGGCGGAATCCATGTGCCGCCGGAGATTTACAAGCCGCTCATTGGCGCGATTCTGCTCTTTAGTGCGTGGCGGCTCTGGGCGGGTTCCCTGCAGCGTGAGGAACCGAAAACACAGCTGCCATCGTTGTCGATTGCGCTCAGCTCCGGCGCGGCGCTTGGATTCGCTTCGGGCCTTACAGGCACGGGTGGTGGAATTTTTCTCAGTCCGTTGCTTCTGCTGTGCAAATGGGCGGGTCCAAAAGAAACGGCGGCGGTCAGTGTCGCGTTTATTTTTGTGAACTCATTTTCTGGTTTGACCGGCGCGCTCAGAAAAGGAATGACGCTGCCTGAGGGAATTTGGGTCTGGTGTATCGCCGTTGCATTTGGCGGACTTGCAGGATCGTACTTTGGCGCAAGGAAATTTGAGGGCAAGACGCTGAGGCGACTGCTCGCCGTGGTGCTCGTGATCGCGGGCGGGTTTTTGGTTCTCGAAGGCGTGCGGCTTTGGGCGGCGCCGGCAGTTCAGAAAGTTGGCTGATCACACGATGTCGGAGTGCGTTCGTGATTGGCGAATCAGCTGGGAGGCAGCCTTCGACGCGCATTCAATGTGTGCATGCACTGCGCCAGCCACTACTATCAATGATGCGTTCGCTGCTTTGTTTGCTTTCGATTCTCACGTATCTGATGAGCGGGTCAGTCGCGTCGGCACAGCCTCGCGCATCGCCGCCCATTCCAAAGTCGTACGAAGATGCCGCCAGGACTGTGATGGCATCGATTCAGAAAACCTACTTCGACGAAAAGACAGGTTTTTACGCGCAAAGCACCGAGAAGCACGATCCCGAATTCATCTGGGGGAACCGTGTCATGTTCTCCGCGGTAGTCGCGGCGGCACGCTACGAACCGGAAACTTATCGCCCGATTCTTGATCAGTTCTTTGGCGCAATGGACCGCTACTGGGATGCCAAAGCCAAGATCCCGGGCTACGAGCCTGCACCAACAAGTGGCAACGGCCACGACAAGTACTACGACGACAACCAGTGGATGGTCATCACGTTTATGGAAGCACATGACCTCACGCGGGATGTGAAGTATCTCGATCGTGCGCAGGAGACGCTGAAGTTTTCGCTGAGTGGCTGGGACGACGGTCTGGGCGGCGGCATTTGGTGGCACGAGCAGCACAAAGACGGCAGCAAAAACACGTGCGCCAACGGTCCTGCGGCGGCTGGAGCCTTGCGCCTCGCACGGTACCGTGAACAAGCCGACAACGTGGCGTGGGCGCGCAAGATCATCAAGTGGACGACCGAGCATCTGCAGGACACCGACGGTCTCTTTCTCGACAACCAGCGCGTCGACAATGGCAAGATCAATCGCACAAAGTTCACATACAACTCGGCGTTGATGTTGCGGGCAAATCTCGGTATGTATCGCGCGACCGGCGACAAGAGCTACCTTGCCGCGGCGAAGCGGATCGGGACTGCTGCCGACGGCTTCATGAACAAGAAGACAGGGATGTACCGCGACTCACCAAAGTTCAATCGCCTGATGGTGGAAGCCGATCTCGAGTTGTATCGCGTGACGCGCGAGCCGACGCTCTTGGCGCGAGCGAAACGCAATGGCGACGCCGCGATCAAGCAGTGGCCGACGTCGCCACCGAAGGAACTGATCGAGCAGGCATCGATCGCACGGATGCTCTGGTTGCTGGCGGACCAGGAAACCAAGGTGGGCAAGGAATTCTGGGCGAAGTGGGATATGGCCCGGGGCAGCGAAAAATAGAGAATCGCGCCACGCACAAATTCTGCACACGAGCTTCGCAACTAGCCACCAATGGCCGACATTGGCCGCGCCGGCTGTTCGAAAGTAGGCGAAGAGATACCGTGGCCCGGTTGCTTCGTCCAGGTGGCATCGATCAGAAACTGTTCGATGATGGAATTGTCCGCACCAGTTCGCAACAAGGGACGCACATCGAACTCGCGAAGACTGAAAAGGCACGGACGAACCTTGCCATCGGCGGTGATGCGAAGCCGAGAACAACTGCCGCAGAAGGAACGGGTGACGGGCGCGATGATGCCGACACGCGCGACCGAATTTGGCGATGCCGCTGGTGTGAAGTTGAAGACTTCTGCCGTATCGCTCGGTCGCTCGCGATCGACGGGTGTAACTTCTCCTGCATCTCGAAGGGAGGCAAGGATTTCTGCCGCCGGCACGAGCAACTTGGGATTCCACGCGTGCCCGGAATCAAGCGGCATGAATTTGATGAATCGCATCTCAAAGCCGCGTTCCGCGGCAAGAGCGGCCAGCAACGGGACCTGATCCTCATTGTGCCTGCGAATGACGACAGCGTTCACTTTGATCGGACCAAGCCCGGCGTTCTTCGCTTCATCAACCGCGCGAAGAACATTGCTTGCAGTCGATCGTGAGCGCGTCATCGCAGAAAACGTCTCTTCGCTTGCGCTGTCAAGGCTGAATGTCAAACGCGTGAGACCCGACGCCTTCCAAAGCCGAAGCCTCGCCGGCTCGATAAGCGAGCCGTTCGTCGTCATCGAAAGGTCATCAAAGTTCAGGTCACCGATTCGCTCGATGATTTCATCGAGCTCGGGCCGCAGCGTCGGCTCCCCCCCGGTCAGGCGCAGGCGCTGGATGCCAAGTGATTTCGCAATCCAGGCCAAGCGGACGAGTTCATCCACCGACAGCAATTGCTCTCGCAGGAAAAAACGGACGTCGGGCTCCATGCAATAGACGCACCGAAAATTGCAGCGGTCGGTAATCGAGAGACGGAGATCGTGGATTGTGCGCCCGTGTGAGTCGCGCAGGACGTTGGAATGACCTTGGAGCGGCGCAGGAGGTGGCGGCGGCAGTGCGCTAGAAAGCGCTAGGAGTGGCAATGGGTGGCCGCGCGACATGAACCGGAGTTTAGTCGGCAAAGGTGAACGGTCGCTCATGGAGGTCGGCGCGAGTTCAACTGACACATCGGTGCGAATGCACGAGGTGAAAGGGCGTTGCCGGCAGACGTGGTATCGTGTGATTGATGGACGAGGTTCTAGCTATTTCGAGTTCGCGAGTGGTTCACGATGGCGGAATCGCACCCGCAACCGTCGCGGTGCGGGGCGAAAAAATCACCGAGATTTGGCCCGGGTGCGTGAGCGTCGACGGCGCTCGCACGATTGATGCGGGCGATTTGGTTGTCATGCCCGGAGTTGTTGATGTCCATGTGCATGTGAACGAGCCGGGCCGCACTGAATGGGAAGGATTTCGAACGGCTGGGCGCGCGGCGGTCGCGGGCGGCGTGACGACAATGGTTGTAATGCCCCTGAACTGCTCGCCTGTTGCAACGGGCGTCGATGCTTTGCTCGGCGAGGTAAGAGCAGCAGAGGGCACGTGTGCGTGCGATTTTGGATTTTGGGGCGGTCTCATTCCGGGGAACGTCGGTGAGTTGAACGCGTTGTGGGATGCGGGCGTGCTCGGGTTCAAGTGCTTCATGGTGCATTCGGGGATAGATGAGTTTCCGAATGTGTTGCGGACGGATCTCGAAAAAGCGATGCCGATCATCGCTTCGCTGCGCGGCGGAACGGACGGCGCGGTGTTGCTGGCGCATGCGGAAGACCCGGCGGTGATTGCTGCGGCGCGCGGCGCGAGTGGACTGGATGCGGATCCACGCAGCTACGCAAAGTACTTGAAGTCGCGGCCCCCCGAATCGGAGGGCGCTGCAATTCAGACAATGATCGAGATGTGCGCAATGACGCGTTGTCGCTCGCACATTGTGCATGTTTCAGCGGGGACGTCGCTTGCCCGGATTGCGGAAGCAAAGCGTGCCGGGACGAGGCTGACGGCGGAGACTTGTCCGCATTATCTGACATTTGCCGCGGAAGAGATTGCGGATGGCGCGACGGGATTTAAGTGCGCCCCGCCGATTCGAGAGCGCGAGCACCGTGAGGCGCTGTGGAGCGGGCTGCAGAGCGGCATGCTGGACCTGGTTGCTTCAGATCACTCGCCCGCGCCAGGAGAGCTCAAGGGTTTGAAGGACGGGAATTTCGCCACGGCGTGGGGAGGCATATCCGGGCTGGAGGTTCAACTGAGCGCGGTCTGGCGCGGTGCACGAGAGCGCGGCAACTCGTTGACGGATGTCGCGCGATGGATGTGCGAAGCGCCCGCAAAGTTGGCGGGAATTCAGGACCAGAAGGGCAAGATCGCGCCCGGATTCGATGCGGATCTTTTGATTATGGATCCCGATGCAGAATGGACCATCCGAGGGAGCGCACTGGAGCATCGCCACAAGGCCACGCCGTATGATGGCCGGCGCGTGCAGGGAATTGTGCACGCGACATTTGTGCGTGGGAAACAGGTGTTTTCGAGCGGTGCGGCGGTCGAGCCGATCGCGATGTTGCAGGGCGGTTTCAGCGCGGAGGCGAGCGGCAGATGGGTCAAGCGATCGCGGGCGTGAAGGACTTTTCTGATCTGATCGACTTGGCGTCTGCGCGCATGGGCGGCAAAGCGCTGCTCGCGAGCGATGAGTTCTTCGCGGGCAAGGAAAACCTGCTCAAGCCGGGCCGCGCGATTTGGATCGCGGACAGATTCACGGAATTCGGCAAGTGGATGGATGGCTGGGAAAGCCGGCGCAAGCGCGTGCCCGGACACGACTGGTGCATCATCGCGCTCGGGCGGCCGGGAGTCATCAAGGGGGTCAATGTTGACACTGGACACTTCAAAGGCAATCAGCCCGAGACGTGCACGGTCGACGCGATCGAACTTGATGGCAATCCGAGTGCTGAGCAGCTCGTCGCCCCAACGCTGAACTGGACGCAGGTTACTGAGCGGACAACGCTGAATCCGGATAGCGAACATCTGATTCCGGCGAATGCCGCGGCAGAGGGTAGGCGATTCACGCACGTGCGGCTAAATATCTTCCCGGATGGCGGCGTGGCACGATTTCGCGTGCACGGTGAAGTGCTGCCGGATTGGAAAGCAATGCAAGGAAAGGTCGTGGATCTTGCCGCGGCCGAGAATGGCGCGATGGTGATCGCGTGCAACGACATGCACTTTGGTTCGCGCCACAATCTGATCATGCCGGGACGAAGTGTCAATATGGGTGATGGATGGGAGACCCGGCGCAAGCGCGGGCTCAAGGGCGGCGAGTTTGACTGGTGCATCGTGCAGCTTGGGCATCGCGGGACGATTCAGAAAGTGGAAGTGGATACAAACCACTTCAAAGGGAACTTTCCGGAGAGCTGCGAGATCGAAGTGTGTGATGCGGGCGGCGTGTTCGATCCCGACAAGCAGAGGTGGGAGACTCTGTTGCCCCGGACGAAGCTTCGGGCGAGTGAGCAGCACTTCTTCGAGAGAGAACTGGCCGGCGCAGGAAAATCCTGGACGCATGCGCGATTGAAGATTTTCCCGGATGGCGGCGTGAGCCGGTTGCGGCTGGTTGGTTCAGCGTCATAGAGCGGGGACCTACATCACAAAGAGCACCGAGGACACAAAGGACACAAAGAAATCGGAAGAGTGGAAGGAAGTGCGGCAACCGCCATGCCTGTGTGAAAGGGTTATGAAGGACGATTCGCAACAACAGAATGCCGGCATTGGACGCTTCGATTCCCTGGACGACAGCGACGCGAAGGTCAAGCTGGCCACGGTGTGCGGGTCGATGAAGTGGGTTGAGAGGATGATGAAGCGCCGGCCGTTTGGGAGCACGGACAATCTGCTCGGCGCGTGCGACGAGGTTTGGTTCAGGCTCGCGAAAGAAGATTGGCTCGAAGCCTTCTCGCATCACCCGCGAATTGGAGAGCGGGATCTGGCGCAGGCGAAGTTTGCGGCGACGGCACAGCAGAGTTCGAAGGAGCAGAGCGGAATGGCGGGGGCGAGCGAAGACGTGCGGTCGGCGTTTGCCGCAGAGAATGCCGAGTATGAGAAGAAGTTCGGGCACGTCTTCCTGATCTGCGCGACGGGAAAGTCTGGAGAGCACATGTTGGGTAGTTTGCGGGAGCGGATGAAGAACGATGCGGCGACGGAACTCAGGAATGCCGCCGAACAGCAGAGTCAGATCATGAGGATCCGGCTCGGAAAACTGGTGGAAACATGAGCGGGATTAGTACACACGTGTTGGATACGTCGAAAGGGACGCCGGGCGCGGATGTGCGCGTGGTGCTGGAGCGCGAAGCGGCGCCGGGAAAGTGGGACAAGTTGAGCGAGGCGCGCACGGATGCGGATGGCCGCGTCAAGAGCCTGCTGCCGGCCGGTCGCGGGCTGGAGATGGTGGCGTATCGATTGACGTTTGAAACTGAGCCGTACTTCGCCAAGTCGGGTGTTTCGACTTTTTTCCCGGGTGTTACAGTCGTTTTTCGCGTGATGGATGCAGGAAAGCATCATCATGTGCCGCTGCTTGTGAGTCCGTTTGGGTACAGCACGTATCGCGGGACATGAGGAGCGCGGAGGTCGGGGCAAGAAAGTGAGAAGTGCATGGCTGGCGTAGTGCTTGGGCAGAACAATTACGGCAAGAGCCGGGTGCGGATGATAAAGGTGCTGCGCGATGGGGCACGGCACACCGTGAAGGAAATCAACGTTGATATTGCACTCGAAGGCGACTTTGAGGCAATGCATTGCTCGGGCGACAATGCGAATTGCCTGCCGACCGACACGATGAAGAACACGGTGTACGCACTCGGGAAGAGCCATGCGCTTGACACGATCGAGAGCTTCGCGCTGCATCTTGCGCGGCACTTTGTTGAGAAGACGGCACCGGTGTCGAGTGCGCGGGTGCGGATCTCGCAGGTGCCGTGGGAGCGTGTCAGCGTGGAGGGGAAGGAACATTCGCACACTTTCACCAAGGGAAGCGATGAGCGGCCGACGTGTGAAGTGAAGGTGGAAAAGGCCGGCGCGGTTTCGGCGGCCGGAGGAATCCAATCGCTCATCATCTTGAAATCGACGGACTCGGCGTTTTCCGGATATATGAAGGACCCGTTCACGACGCTGCCTGAAACGCGCGATCGGATCTTTGCGACGAGCGTGACCGCGGATTGGAGTTATGGATCAGGCAAGGCTGAGTTCGGTGCCGCGCGTGAGGCAATTCGCAAGGCGCTTGTCAACACCTTCGCCGCTCACAAGAGCGAGTCGGTGCAGCAGACGCTTTACGCCATGGGAGAGGCGGCGCTGGCGCAGTGCGCGGCGATCGACAGCATTCGCCTGAGCCTTCCGAACATTCACTGCTTGCTGGTCAACCTCAAGCCCTTCGGGATGGAGAACGCGAACGAGATCTTCGTGCCGACGGACGAGCCACACGGACTGATCGAGGCGACGATTTCGAGAAAATGAATCGCGAAATGCCGGCGGCTACAAATCTTCGGGTTCGTCCGGCTGATCCGGCTCTTCGGGTGAAATCGTCGAAACGTACTTCTCGAATTCAATCGGCGGAAGGATGGAAATCCTTTCCGGGTCCGACTCATAGGGGATCTCGTACCACGTGCCGGTGCGATACCACCAGATGCGATATGAGACCGATCCCGGCCCCTGCTCGAAGCAGTGACGCGTGAAACGCACGAGGTGGGCGAGGAATTGAAGATCGGCCGTTCTATTAAAGGGAAGCGCGAGCATTCCGCCTCGCGTGGGGACGGAAATGAAAACTCCGTGCGGGCCGAGAAGTTGGGGTAGGCGGTCAATCTGCAACGCGATCGATGCGGTGTAGTACGAGTCATCCTCGATGACTTGAATATTGCCGAGGTTGGCGGCGTCGAGGAGCTTGGGTGTTGGGTTGACCGCATCCCAGGTGTTTTCGCGAGCGATATCGAAGAGTTCAACGGGAGTCTTATCCCATTTCATGGCGAGATCGTGCGAGACTGTCTGGATCGCCTCGGGCAAATCGATCGAGAGAGCCGTCAGCAGGCCGGGGATGGATTCGCGCGTGATGGTCTTGGCAAGAGCCTCGCGAACTTCGGTATCCCAGAGCCGGATGCGCAGGCGCGGGCGGGCGTATTCCCAGTCGGTGAGTTTGAGCGCGAGTTGCTGGCCCTGCGTGTCGGCGCGTTCGAGCAGATCGAAGTGTGCGGCGATGAGGCCGGCAAACTCGTCGGGGTTGCGTGTTGCGCAACTCTGGAGCAGATTCCCGAGGCCCCATGTTTTCTCGACTTGATTTGGGTCGGGGTGGACAACCCCGGATTGGTGGACGTGAGCCGAGATGTTGCGCTTTGCAAAGTAGCCCGCGACACCGTCCATAAACGCCTGGAAGCGATCCTGCGTTTGCATCGGCTCGGCCCAATCGGGAAAGTCCGTCGCCCACCAGCGCTCCTGCGCTGCGAACGTCATGGGCTGATTGCGCGAACCGAATTGTCTGAGCCAGGAAAACATCGCGGAGAGTTTACCAGCGGTCTGCGACGAAGTTGGTCACCCCTTGGTGCTTTGGCGATGTTTCAAGATCTCGATGAAGGAACGCATGCGGATCTCATCTTGCGAGAGGCCGGTTGCTGCGAGTTCTTCGGCGCTGATGGCGCGGCGGCGAACGCCCTGAATGTAAAACGTGAGCAGTCCCTGAGCGGTTGCCGCATCATCAAACACGCCGCCGCCTCCCGAGCCGCCGGCGCCGCGGACGAGCGTCGCGCGAGCTGCCTTTTCTACGAAATTGCGGAGCCGGGCAGTTGCGTCGGGGAGGTACTCGAGGAAATACGAATAGACCGCCGCGTAGCGGATCGGAAGCTGGGCGGGGTTCAGGTCCCAGCCCTGATACCAGCCGTGTGCGAGCGAGCGGCGGACGTGCGTGAAATTGAGTTTCCAGGCGGAATGCACCGCGCTTCGATTCTCGGTGGTCTGCTGGGGCGAGAGGGCGCCACCTTCCGGTGCGACATGGAGGGCCGATGGCATGATGTTGGTCGCGCCATCGGAGAGATAGAGACCCGAAGCGCCGAGCGAGACCTGCATGACGTGGCGTGCGAAGTCGCAGGCACGGTGGTCGATCTTCTGTTGCTGAGCCGTGACGCCGACCGAAGCGGTGTAGTCGTAGACGCCGAGAGCTGCGGCGATGCACCTGCCCTTGGAAGCGCGGACGAAATCAGGAAGTGGGCAGACCCCCCGCGAGTCAATGACCGACTGCGTCGTTTCAACCATGAACTCCATCTTGAGGGAGTTCTTGGGGAAGAGACCATTGGTCTCGAAGTGTTCCAGAATCTCGACCATCGTCGCGACCTGCTGCGCCGAGACGAGTTTGGGGAGCATGACGACGAAATTGGCGGGGAGTTTCTTGCCCGTTGCTTCCGAAAGCGCCGTGAGGAAGATGTCGAGCGTGCGAATGCCGCGGGCGTGCGTGCTGTCGCCGAAGTTCTTGATGCGGATGCCGAGGAACGGAGGGAGAGAATTCTCCGTCATTCCCGCGGCGGTTTCGAGCGCAGCCTGATGAGCATGAGCATCTTCATCGGCATCGGTTCGGACGCCGTAGCCGTCTTCGAAATCGATGCGAAAGTCTTCGGCAGGTTCCTTTGTGAGTTTGTCGACGACCCGGTTGTATATGGTGCGAGCGAACGCGGCGGCGGGGTTGGCTTTCGCAGCGCCAACCGGATCGCGGGCGAATTCTGCATCGATCGCGGCAGCGCCGGCAGCGGTCTCGGGAAGTGATTCGTTTCCTCGCAGACCGATTGCCCGCGCGAAGGTTGCAAAGTCGGGGGCGTAGTCGCGAAGGGATGCCAGCGCGACATCGCCGAGGCGGCGAGCGGTGTCCTTCTTGAAGAGATGGCCGCCTCCGTAGATCGTGTGGACGGGCTGGCGGTCGATCGGTTCGCCGGGATACACGCTTGCGTATGCGGCGTTGGAGTTTGAAAGTGCCGCGAGCGTGGGGGCGAGAGAAGTTTGAGTGAGCGTGGTTTTCATGAGTCAGATCAGACTTCGAGAGGAACAACTTTGAACTGATTGACGTCGACGAGACCGAGGTCGGAAAGTTTGAGCGATGGGATGACGGGCAGCGGCATGAAGCTCAGCGGCATGAACGGGTCGCGATGCGGACAGCCGAGCGAGTGCGAAGCTTCCATCAAAGCGTGCTGTTGCAGGATGACGACATTTGCGGGCTGATCGGACATCAGGCCCGCGATCGGGAGCGGGAAAAGGGCGAGGACTTTGCCGTCTTTGACCGCGCACTGGCCCCCGCCGCACGATTCCAGAGCGCGGGCGGCGACGAGCATGTCGGCGTCGTTAGTGCCGAGGATTGCCAAGTTGTGCGAATCGTGCCCGACGGTAGAAGCGATCGCGCCCGATTTGAGACCGAAGCCCGTAATAAATCCGCGTCCGATGTTGCCGCTGGCACGATGTCGCTCGACCACGCAGAGTTTTAATAAGTCGCGTAAGGTATCAGCGACATAGCGGCCGTCCACAACCTTTGGCGGCATAGTGAGGTTCGCGGTCAGAAGCTGATGCGGGTCCATCCCGATCACGCGGATTTCCTTCGCGCCCGGGGCTGCGGGGATCGCGAAGGAGTTCTCGGTCAGCGGCGGCAAATGGAGCTGCGAGCACGGGGGTGTCGGCCTTTTCGCGGCAGGCATGGACGACTCAACAAACGTGCCATTCTGCGCAGCGAGTTTGCCGTGGAAGTAGGTGGCGCGCGGGCGGGGTTCTTTCAAATCATCGAACACGATCAGATCAGCGAAATAGCCAGGTGCGACTGCACCGAGGTCGCGCTTGCGGTAGTGCTGAGCCGGGTTCAGTGTGCCCATCGTGATCGCGGCGATCGGATCAAGGCCGAGTCTGATCGCTTTGCGGACGATGTGATCAATGTGCCCTTCGTCTGCGAGATCGCCGGGATGGCGATCGTCGGTGCAGAAGCAGAAGCGGCCGACTGTGGAGGGCGTGACCGCGGGGAGCAAGGCTTCTAAATTGCGGGCGGCACTGCCTTCGCGGATGTAGATGCGCATGCCGCGGGAAAGCTTTTCGAGCGCTTCGGCAGCGGTGGTGCATTCGTGATCGGACGAAATCCCGGCGGCGAGATATGCCTGAAGCGGCTTGCCGCGGAGGCCGGGCGAGTGGCCATCGACGATGCGGCGCGCAAGGCCAAGATTGACCTTGGCTAACACATTTGGATCGGCGCGGACGACGCCGGGAAAGTTCATCATCTCAGCGAGGGCAACGACGCGGGGGTCATCGAAGAGCGGCGCGAGGTCGGCGGCTTCGAGGCGCGCGCCGGAGGTCTCGAGATGAGAAGACGGCACGCACGACGAAAGCGCGAACATTGCGTTGATTGGGAGGCCGTCCGCATCGGCCATGATGTAGCGGATGCCCGGGAGCCCGAGGACGTTGGCGATTTCGTGGGGATCGAGGACGACGCCGGTCGTGCCGTGCGGGAGCGCGAGGCGGACAAACTGTGATGGCGGAAGGCTGGTGGATTCGACGTGCATGTGCGCGTCGATGAACCCCGGCGCGACGAACGACCCATGAAGGTCGATCGATTCCTTCGCGCTCGAATAGTCGCCCACACCGGCAATGCGGTCCTTGTAGATCGCGATGTTGCCGGACTCGATCTGGCCGTTAAAGACGTTGATGATCTTCGTGTTTGTGAGCAGCAAATCCGCGGGCGCATCGCCTCGTGCGACGGCGAGAAGTTCCGGGGTGATCGGGCCGGCGGGGAGTGTTGGAGAAGATGCGATCAAGCGGGCGTGTCCGAATCCGGAGGCTCAAGGAATAGACGAAGGTCCTCCGGGGTGTTCAGATTACACGCGATTCCAGGGTCGTTCACGGGGATTTCGAGGAGGGTGGGGCGGATGAGTTCGTCGAGGCGGAGCTTGTCGCTCGCGTGGACCGCGAGATCGAGCGTGGAAACGATCCAGTTCCATGGGAGGAAGACGGGGTGGCCGCGCTTGCCGCGGAAAGTGGGGGCGGTCGGAAGCTGAGTCGAACGGAGGGCTTGCCAGAGTTTGGGGTCGGAAGAAGCTGGGACATCGATGGGCAGGATGTAGATGCCACTTGGACGTCTGTCCCGCACCGTATCGATGCCCGCGAGAATGCTTGCGAACATCGGTTTGCTCGAATCAGCGATAACCCGAGTAGCCGGGGCAAGCGAACCGATTGAGAGGACGGCTTCGACCGCTGGCGAGACGATCCAGACCGATTCGACACATGCGGCGTGCAGTCGATCGAGTTGGATCGTCCACCAAGGCGTGCCATAGCAATCCATGAGGGCCTTGGGAGAACCCATCCGCGTCCCCCTGCCGGCGGCGAGGATCAGCGCGGGGGCGATCATGACTTCGTGGTGCTCGACCGCGCGGCGGTTTGCTTCGGCTCCGTCAGCAACTTCGCTTCGACCAGGATCTGAGCTGCGACGGAAATCGCGACGGCGTGGGGTTCTTTGCCCGTGTCACCGAGGCCGATCGGGCAGCGAATCTTCTGGACGACGGACTCATCGATGCCGGACGATACGAGCCGGCCGAAGAGGCAGGCGCGTTTGCTCTTGGAGCCGATGAGACCAGTGAAAACTGGTGGCGTCTTTGCGAGCAGGTTCGCGAGGATCTCGCTGTCGGTGTCGTGCGAGCAGGTCATCACCAGCGCGAGCGTAGTTTCCGGCTCTTTGACAGCGGCGTCGGCACCTTGCTTGTAGTCGAGAATGCGACGGGCGTGCGGGAAGCGCTCGGCGGAGTTCCATTCGGGTCGATCATCGACGATCGTGAGCGCAAGCGGGGTCGGTGCGAGGAGCTGCGAGAGCGAGTGGGCGACGTGGCCCGCGCCGAAGATAACGACCGAAACGGGGCGGCCGTGGTATTCAAGAAAGACTTCCATCACGCCGCCGCAGCATTGCTCGGCTTCGGCGCCGAGGACGAAGCGCTCGGTGGTCGAGGTGCGGTTTTTCAAGCAGCTTCGCGCGGCGTCTAGAACGAGATCTTCGAATTGCCCGCCGCCGACTGTTCCGACGGAACCATTGGGGTAAGTGTCGGATTCGATTGGAGGGATGCCGGTCGGCAGCGTACGCCAGATCATCTTCGCGCCGGCGGGACGCGGGGTACTGCCTTGCGTTCGGATTACGGTGATGAGGACGAATTCTTCGCCGGCGTCGGCAAGCTCGGCTGCGGTGCGGAGGATGAGGCGGGATTCGTCCACGGCGTGTAAGCGTATTCGAGCACGGAATGCGGAACTCGGAGTGCGGAGCAGACGCGATTAGGTCAGGCTCGCATGAACGCCCTTGAGCGAGTGGTAGAGCAGGCGAGCGAGCACGGTGCGGCGGTAGTCGGCAGACGAACGGATGTCATCGATCGGCGTGACGTCGGCGCTCAATGCGTTGCTGAAATCATTTGGCAAACGGATCGGTGCGTTGGATGCCAGGAGTTGTTCAGTTGCGGGGCAACGCTTGACTGTGGCGGCGACGCTGTTGGCGACGATGCGCCACGGGCTCGCGTTCGACGGCTCACGCGTGATTGCGAGCCCGATCTTGGTGATGGCCTGTGCGCGGCGGGCGCCGACTTTGTGGAAGACGGCGAAGTCGTACTTACGGATCGGGAGCGAGATCGACGAGATCAGTTCACAGGGACGCCGAACGGATTTGCGGTAGCCGGTGTAGTACTCGTGAAGTGGAACGTTGCGCGTACCGGCGTTTGATGTGAGTGTGACGGTCGCGTCGTAGGCCATGAGCACGGGGACGCCGTCGGCGGCGGGAGAGCCGTTCGCGATGTTGCCGGCCCACGTGCCGCGAGATTGGATTTGTATCGCGCCGACTTGGCGAGCAGAATCGAGCAGAAGTGGGAAGTCCGACTTCGCACGAGGATCCTGCAACACATCCCAGTAGGTCGTGAGCGCACCGAGTGTGAGCGAGTCACTAGACCAGGTGATTCGTCGGAGTTCGCGGAGTTTGGAAAGATCAAGATAGGTCTTGTCGTGTTCGGCCTGGCGAAGCGGCCAATGAACGAGCAGATCCGTTCCGCCGGCGAGCGGGATGAGATCGGGCTGCTTCGCGCACAGATCGCAGGCTTCGGCAAGAGTGTTCGGCACGAGGACGTTCACGGTCGTCCTCCCTTCGATGCTCCGATCCAGCGCTCGAGGCCGTCGATGATGCCGTCGTATCCCGTGCAGCGGCACAGATTGCCGGCCATCAACGCACGCATCGTGTGCGAAGCGAGGACGCCGGAATGCTCCTTGATCCAATTCGCTGTGACGACGACGCCGGGAGTGCACGCACCGCATTGCGTCGCACCGGTCTCGAGCATCGGCTGGAGCGAAGATTGCGGAATCGACTCGATCGTGCGGACGTTGCAGCCCCGAACCTGAAAGGTCAGAACAAGGCAGGAATTGGCGGGAAGGTCATCGATGATGACGCTGCATGCGCCGCATTCGCCCTCGCCGCAGCCTTCTTTGGTGCCGGGCAATCCGAGGCGATAGCGGAGCGTGTCGAGAAGGCGTTCGGTCGGGTCGATGGAGATCTCGGTGTCGCGTCCGTTCAGATTGAACCGGATCGACATGAATGCCGAGCGAGCGGTCGCGGAGGATGCGGGCGGTTGCTGTTGCATCAGCTAGTTTGGAGCAGAAGTGGAAGCAGTTGTTCTGGAGTCAGCGGAATTGTCTTGGCGTCTGCAGCCGTTGCGTGTGCGACGGCGTTGAGGATTGCCGGCGCGGGGCCATCCATCGGGAGTTCGCCGACGCCTTTCGCGCCGCCACCGCCGAAGGGATACGGGTTCTCGTGGAAAATTACCCGGATCGGGGGGACGTCGTCGGAAGTCGGAATGATGTAGTTGGTCAGCGTGTTGTTGAGCATGCCGCCATCTTTGAACCTGAACTCTTCTGTGAGCGCCCAGCCGATGGCTTGGACAACGCCGCCTTGGACCTGACCCTTCGCGAGCACGGGATTGATCACCTTGCCGATGTCCTGCATCGCCGTGAAATCGAGGACTTTCACTGCCGCGGTTCGCAGGTCGACTTCCACATGCGCGACGCATGCGCCCCATGCGAAGGTTGCGTAGGCATCGCCGACGTAGTTCTTGTCGTCAAACTTCACGTTCGGCGGCGGCGTGTAGGTCGCGCGGCCCTTGAGTTCCGCGCCGGGGTTCTTGCCGTGCCAGTCGGTGATGGCTTTCTTGAGCGCCTGGCCGCGCAGAGGTGTGCCGTTTTGGCCAAGCTGAACGGCGAGATCATCGATTGCGCGTTCGATCAGCTTGCCGACGACCATCACCGTGCGCGACGCGACAGTTGGGCCGGAGTTTGGAACGCGGAACGTGTCGGGTACACCGACGATGACGTCGGAGATTGCGAGCCCGGACGCGTCCGACGCGATCTTCGTGAAGACGGTGTTTGTGCCCTGGCCCATCTCGGTGCTCGCGGCGAGCACTTCGATCTTGCCGTCGCGGCATCCACCGACATCGACCTTGGAATTGAGATAAACCTCGCCATTACCAGTGAAGCCCGCGCCGTGAAGCACGGTCGCAATGCCAATCCCGCGGCGGAGGTAGGGGTGGGTCTTGTTGAAGACCTCGGACTCGCGCTTGTGTTTTTCGTAGCCGGATGCGCGGAGTGTTTCGTTGAGCAACGCGTGGCGATCGGTGCCGCCGGAGATGGTCTGCTGCGTTGAGGTCGTTTGTCCATCCCTGAGCAGGTTAATGCGACGGACTTCGATCGGATCGAGGCGGAGGGCGTGCGCGATGCGGTCCATGTGGCGCTCGCAGGCGAAAATCGTTTGCGGAGCGCCGAAGCCGCGGAAGGCGCCGTACGGCACGCTGTTCGTGAGGACGGCCTTGCCTTCAATGAGGACGTTTTCGCAGCTGTAGGGGCCGGCGGCGTGGATGATGCCACGGGAGAGAACAACTGGCGAAAGAGTCACATATGCACCGCCGTCGAGGATCACTTCGATCTGCTGGGCGAGGAGCTTGCCGCTTTGGTCTACGGCGGTTTTGTGACGCACCAATGAAGGATGGCGCTTGGGCGTCGCGGCCATGTCCTCGGAGCGGTCATAGATGATTTTGACCGGGCGGCGCGCTTTGAGCGTCAGTAATGCGCAGTGCAACGCAATAGTGGAGGGGTAGTCTTCCTTGCCGCCGAAACCGCCGCCAGTTGGAGCCTGGATCACGCGGACACGAGTCTCGTCGCGTTTGAGCGCGTGTTTCAGCGCGTTCAGCACGTAGTACGGACACTGCATCGAGCCGCGCACGACGACGACATCGCCGTTGGGGCCGTCTTCGATCCACGCGGACATCGCGTTGTTCTCGATGTAGACGTGTTCTTGGGCACCAGTCTCATACTCGCCCTCGACGATCTTGTATGCGTTCGCGAATGCGGCCTGTACGTCGCCCTTTTTGATCTGCAGTTTTTTAATCAGGTTGTCGCTGCCGCGCTGGATCTGGTCGGGGCGGGGCGCGACGCGAAAATCGAGAACCGGAGGATCGAGCGCAACCTCAACCTTGACGGACGCCACTGCGCGGCGGACGAGATTTCGATCTTCGTGTGCGACGAGCGCTACGGCTTCGTGCATGTGGCGGACGTAACCGGGTGCAAGCACCGGCTGGTCGTTTTCGATCAGGTACGTTTCGTTCGGTCCGGGGATGTCACGCGACTCGACCACGACGAACCTCGACCAATCAAAGCCGGATCCGTACGAGATGTTCTTGATCTTGCCCCGGGAAACCGGCGAACGAACGGTCATTCCCCAGAGGCAGCCCTTCAGCGATCCTTCGAGCGGCTCATCGTCGAGGTAGCGCTCGGCACCAGAGAGTTTGGAGAGGCCTTCGAGACGTTGCATGGGTGTGTAGATGGATTCGAAGGAACGGATGACGACGTTCAGAAGCGGAACGCCCGAATCATACTAGTTCCCAACGACTGCCGCACCCTTGGTCGTCGACGTGCTCGAGACCGGCGGATCATCCGTGACACGACGCCAAGAGCCCTGTGAAGGCGTCATCGTAACCGTATAAAAGCCCGGAGGAGGCGAGTTGTAATAGGTGCTGTCGTACGCAAGCGTCACAGTGCCGCCAAGGGTGAGATTTCCTCCAGCGATCAGCATCGAAATGGTCGGGGAGTTGCTGGTCGTGACGTTTCCCGACGCGTAGACCAGACCCATGATGGACGACGGATAGGAGTCGCTGGTGTCCGTGTCGGTGGTGCCGGTCGGGTAGATATACGGAGTTCCCGGCGGATTGAAGTTGGTCGCCTGGGTGCTCTCGCTGAGATTCGCACCCGAGAATTGAAGCAGCATGTTCCCTCGGACGAGAAGGCAGGGATAGTTGGAGACGGCCGGCATCCAGCGCACGCCACCCGTCACTGCAGTCGACGCGCCGGGATTGAGCACGACGAGCGTCCCGACAATGCGGCAATTGGTGACCACCAGCGACTGACCTTGGCAGTCAATGACATAAATGCCGTTTGCATTTGTCGCGCCGTATGGGTTGGACGCGGGGCTCAGAACGCACTTCTGCAATGTCGGCTTTGTCGAGACGACCGGAAGGGACCCGATCGCGATCGACGTGCCGGACGCGATGTAGCTGTCAAAGACGGTGGAGCTAGGTAGGGTGCGTGCCGCCACGCCCGCAGACGTCGTGCCGGCAAAGCCCGTTCCAACGATGGTTGTACTCGCTTCGACGTTGGGTCTGATTGTTGCCAGAATGGACGTAAAGCTGAGATTCGTTGCGACCGTAGCGCCGGCGGGATTGAGCGTCGACGTGGCGGCGGAGACGGCACCGCCGACGACGAGGGGAATCGCCAGGCAGTTCAACGGGACCGTCTTGGCATCCAGTTGGACCGAGAGCCTCTGGCGCGACAGCCCAACGGTGGCGTCTCCGACGACAATCACCGAATCCAGAGCAGAGTTGTTCAGTGCGCCGGAGGGATTGGTCACCGACACCTCGTAATGGGCATCGAGCAAATCGTCCGAGGCCCACGTGCCGTTCACGCGGTTGTTGCGCCAGGATGAATCTGCTTTGATCAGACTGCGCGCAAGCTCAATCGCCGAACGAGCCACGACCCGAGATTGCACTTCATCGCGACGAAGCTTGTTTGACGCCGCGCGGGTTCGCGCGAACGCCATGCCGCCAAGTGAAATCGCGGCCACCATCAAGCCGATTCCAACGGCGACGACATACGCCGTGCCGCGGCGTGTCCGGGAAAGCGAGAATGGTGAGTGTCGTTCGCGCATCGTTACGGATCAGCGGCACGCAGGGCCTTCAGCTTGCAAACGACCTTGCCGGAATAGCTGACTGTGATTTCAATTCTCTTGAGTCCGGTTTCTGTCGCGCTGTTTGATTGGGGTGAGCCGGTCGCGGCGCGGTAGACACGAACCGAGCGCGACCACTTTGTCATGTTGGCGATCGCTACATTGTCGGGCGCCTTCGGAGGTGATTCGGTCCAGTTATCGAAATCGTCCACATCGTCAAAGGTCGATTTATTGCTCGCGACTTCCCCCGCATCCAGTCCCATCGTTGCGGCCCCGGAGGGCTCGGCGTAAGCGAGCGAAGTCACTTCATTCATGAGGCCTTCGGCGAGCAGCGATCCTGTGAGCGCCCGAGCGCTGAGTGCCTGAGCCGCCCCTGCACCGGCCGCGGCCCGCAACCCCGCGGTGATCATGAGCCCGAGGATGATGGACGCGCCGGCGCACTCGATGAGCGTAATTCCCGAACGTGCGAAACGAGATGGGCGGCGTCCTGTTTTCATCACATCTGCGGAATGTTGGAGAGCGGGATATTGACTTGCATCGAGACGCCTGAACTCGATTCGGCGGTGATACGAACCGAACTCACGCCCGTTCCGGTTGTCGTCGGAGCGGGGGAATTGGGGATCCCGTAGACGGCATAAATCATGTCCTCGGCAGGGACGGTGGTCCACGAAGCGCCGCTGGTGGAGGAACTGAAATACATGTTTCCCGCGACCATTGCGCCTCCGGAATTTGTCGCCTGGAGTTCGCATGGTTCGATCGCCGGGCTCAATCGTTTCACAATGACGGCGAGCGGATTGATCTTGCTGAGATTCGAGATGTTCGTGAACGCAACATCCTTCCATCCGAAGCTAGTCGAGAGATCCGATTCGGCGATGCTGACCTCGCCGAGCACCACGCCGGTTGGAACCTGCCCGTTGGTCGTTTGAACCTGCACCGCAAACGAGCCCACCACCGGGGAGTACTGGCGAACCATGACCCGAACGCGTGTGAGGTTCCACGAGGTGGCTGTTGCCGGAAGATTTGCGGGCACAAACGAGCCCGCCCGAAAGTTGGACGCGGTGATCACCGTGGTTTTCAGGCCGGAGGACGTCGAATTGCCGCCAACAAGCCGCTCGGTGTTCTTCGTGCCAACGTCCGGAACCGTGATCGTCTGCTGTGACGAGACGATCGAAAACGATTGGAGTCTCGACACGATCGTTTCCGGGGTGCCCGAATTCACGACCCGCAGCAGGGGCGCGCCGGCCGTGCCGGACCAGGAATACTCAATCGTTTCATCCTCGCCGTCACCGTTGCGATCCGGCACGACAACGCCGATTGAAGTGGAAGTCACGCCTATGACATGTGTGGCGCACGCGATGTCCCCGGTCAGATCGTTCAGCGAGCCCGACAGCGAGACGCTCTGATCGACCGTCCGACTCCGCGCCGCGCTCTGCGCAAGGCCGATCGCTCCGCGGCCGGCGGCGAGCAGGATCGCAAGCAGCGCACACGCCAAGACGAGTTCGACCAGCGAGAACGCAGACCGGCGAGAACGTCGGCGAAGGAGCTTTGTCATTGAATCACCGCCGCTCCCGACGCCGAGTCGATCGTGATCGTTCGAGTGTTGGAGCCGGAGCGCACCACGATCACGCCCCCGTCGGCGGGCAAACCGAATCCGCCGAACTGCAGGTCCTTGGACCCGGCAAAGCTCGCACTCTCGAGCGTGACGGAATACGGCGGCTGGTTCAGCTTGACGGTGTAGTCCGACGATCGGCTCGTTCCGACGCGGTAGCCGACGATTGAATACGAACTGCTGCTCGGGACGAAGCTGAGAATCTGCGTGGAGCCGCTCGCGCGCGCCATCGCGCGGGTTTGCTCGATGTCCGCCGTAATTCGAGTCGCCGCTGAATCTAATCTGTAGCGAGCGACCGCGCTGGCGTACTTCGGTGCTGCGACCGAGGCCATGATCGTCAGGATCGATAGCACAACGATCAGCTCGAGGAGCGTGAAGGCGCGACGTTGCATCCGCGCCGCGGAGATTGGCGGGGACGGGACCATGACCCCTCTGTTTTCGGTCGTCGTACGGCGGCAATTCAGCCGCAGAGGACGGATTGACGGATTCGCAGGCCGTGAGTTTGGGAGGTTTGGTCCGAAAGGGCGCGGAGGCGTGAAGCGGACCATTAAAGAGGCCGATGTGCCGACGCGGCTCGCCGCAGATTATGAGCACCAAAACACTCCTCATCGTGGACGACGAAGCATGCATTACGTACATGCTCGCCAGTCGCTTTCGCGACCTTGGGTACGAGGTGATCACCGCCGGAAACGGCGAAGAGGCGATGGCAATCGTGCGATCACTGGCGGAGGTACCGACGGCCGTCATCAGCGATTTTCAGATGCCCCGAAAAGACGGCCTTCAGCTCGCTCGAGAACTGCGCGCCGATCCGCGGACCCAATCGACGCCTGTCATCATGCTCACGGCCCGCGGCCATCGGCTGTCGCCCCGTGAACTCCAGGAAACCGGGATTCAGCACGTTATGCCCAAGCCATTCAGCGCGCGAGAACTTCAGGCCATGATTGTCGAAGTGTGCGGCCCAGCGCGGGAGGCGGCATGAGACCGCCAAAGGAAACAAACATCGAAGGCGCCGAGCAACTGCTCGAGCACTTCAGCCAGCGCCTGATGCAGTCGTACGAAGAGACCTATTCGCTCTTCCGTATTCTCCGATTGCTCGCATGCGCACCCGATCCGATGCAGCAGATCCGCCTTGTCTGCACCAATGTGCAGCAAGTTCTCCCGTTCGGATGGGTCGCGGCAGTCTTCCGCAACGACACCAATGTCGTTCCCGACCTGCGTGGCCGTGTCGTCCTGACCGGCGAAGTCGCCAATGAGTCGGTGTTCGAGCAAGCGCTCCATCGCGCCTGCGATTCGCTGCGCGGCAACGAATGGACCAAAGTGCTCGAAGTCGGCCATCACGAACTTGCGACCCTGTCGGGTTCTGAAGTGGTCTGCGACCCCATCACATTCGATGAACACGTTGTCGGCCTGCTTGTGGCCGGCGCGAAGCAGACTGAGAATGGCGAAATCGCAAGCCCTGAAATGCAGTTCCTGGATGCCGTCGCCGAGTTTATCGGCACGTTCCACGAAAACGCGGCGCGGTTCTTCGAGCAGCGCGCGATGAGCATCGGCACGATCGAAGCCTTGACCGCGGCAATCGATGCAAAGGATCCGTACACACGGGGTCACTCCGAGCGCGTTGCCGCGCTCTCGAAGCAAATCGCCCTTGCATACGGCCTCGACGAGGCAGAAGCGGAGCGCATCCGCACTTCGGGCGTCGTGCACGACGTCGGCAAGATCGGCGTGCCCGAGCGTGTGCTCTGCAAGCCGGGCAAACTCGACGATGAAGAGTTCGCGCTGATCAAGATGCATCCCGAAATCGGGCACCGCATTCTGAAGGGCGTCTTGCTGCTCGAGCACACGCTTCCGGGTGTGCTCCATCACCACGAGCGGTTTGATGGGCGCGGCTATCCGCACTGCCTCTCCGGTGAGCAGATTCCCCTGCAGGCACGCATTCTCGGTATCGCGGACACATTTGATGCGATGAGCTCGAGCCGCTCGTACCGCCCGGCGATGCCGCGCGAAAAGGTGCTGGCGGAAATTGCGCGATGCGCCGGATCGCAATTTGATCCGTCGGTTGTCGAGGCGTTTCAGCGCATCGACCTGGGCGAGTACGACCGGCTCATGGCCCGTCAGGCCGCTGCCGCCGAGTCATCTCAAGTTCGCGCCGCCGCCTGAGCAGGTCGGGTTCAGCGCGGCCCTCCGTCGGCCGATATCCACACGGGGTTTGGAGGTTGGTGTCCCACCCAGCTGCGGGAGAGTTGCAACGTGCGCCGAATGCTTCGCCAATTCCTCCCTCGTCACTCGTCGATGATCAGCGGCGTGCTCGTCATGAACACGGCGATCGTCGCCTGCGCCATGGCCGCACTCTGGATCGTCGTCGGTTGGGTCCGCCAGGATGAAGCGATCCGGGCCGGCGATCGCGCCGCTTCGGTCGTCGCGGAAATGGTCCGGCCCGACATTGAAAAGGCATTCGCAGATCAGGATGTTGCGTCGGCACGCCTCGCGCTGGCGAAAGCGGCGCATGCGGGCGCATTGACCGGTTGTCGCATCTCGCTCGGAGACGGCGCGGTCGTCGCGGATCTCGACGCGTCGGCTGTTACCTCGAAGACGATTCCGACCGAACTCCCGCCGCTGACGATCGCTCCTGATTCACACCACAC
This sequence comes from Phycisphaerales bacterium, assembly GCA_050730655.1. Taxonomy (GTDB): domain Bacteria; phylum Planctomycetota; class Phycisphaerae; order Phycisphaerales; family UBA1924; genus JAFEBO01. The sequence goes on along the minus strand of JBOHNL010000009.1, from coordinate 102,629 downwards.
CTTTGCGATTGACATTCGGGGCAAAGGGAAAGTTCTCTTGACTGTCGAAGCAGGCGGCGCGACCGCGCGTTCGGAATGGCTCGAATATGGGTTCGGTGGCGTCTGCCTCGGCGCGATTGTTCTTCTTGGCGTCGTTTCGGTTCGTGCGCAAAAACACGCGATGCCGGTCACGCTTGTGCAGTCGGCCTTGAACTCGGTTCAGGCCGGCGAAAAGGAACTCGCGGCACTCGAACTCACCGATTCCTTCGGCGCAATCGCGAACGCGTGGAACGGAATGCTCCGTGAACTTGCGACGCATCGCGCCCGCGAGCGGTTTGATTCGGTTGTCACCCGCCGCTCGCAGCCGGGCGAGCGCGATGAAGCCGTCGGCAAGATGGTCGACTCGCTCTGGCATGGCGTGGTCGCGGTCGACGACGAGATGCGCATTCGCTATTGCAACGGTGCGGCAGCGGTGTTCCTTTCGGGTACACGCGATGGGTTGCTCGGCACGCCGCTGCTCGAACACATTCAAGAAGCTCAGGCACAGGAAAAGCTCGCCAAGCTCGCACACTCAAAGGGCCGCGGCAAAGTTGTTGTTGAGACGCGCGCGGGCGAGGGTGAAGGCGGCGCGGTCCTCCGCATCAGCGGTCGGCCCACGACCGGCGGTGGGGGTGCGATGCTTCTCATCGAGGACGTCACCCAGCAGCGCGTCGCCGACCGGTCTCGCAATGCGTTCGTTGAACAGGCAACGCACGAACTCCGCACGCCGCTCACAAACGTTCGTCTCTACGTTGAGGCACTTGTCGAGAAACCAGATGCCGACGTCAGCACGCGTTCGCAGCATCTCAATATTATCAATCAGGAAGTCCGCCGCCTTGAGCGAATTGTCGGCGACATGCTCTCGGTCTCCGAGATCGAAGCGGGGACCCTCAAACTCGCGGTTCACGACATTCGCCTGCCGGCGTTGTTCACCGATCTCGAGGCCGAGTTCGCCGCGCCCGCTCGCGCGAAGAACATCACCCTCCGTTTTGACCTTCCTCCGAAGCTTCCGACCATTGTCGGAGATCGTGACAAATTCGTGCTCGCGCTGACCAACGTTGTCGGCAACGCCATCAAATACACACCCGAAGGTGGCACGGTCAAAGTCGGCGTCCGCGCGGATGACGCGCTTGTAATCGACGTTGCCGATTCGGGCATTGGCATAGCGGCCGAAGACGTCGACCGAATCTTCGATCGTTTCTATCGCGCCAAAGACCCGCGCGTCGAGAAGATTGTCGGTACGGGGCTGGGACTTGCCCTCGCCCGCGAGGTGATGCGCCTGCACGGAGGCGATGTCACGGTGCAGAGTGTCCCCGATCGGGGTTCGACTTTTTCAATCCGCATGCCGCTCAAGGCGCCGTTGTCGATGGCGGCGTAACCGGAGAACGACGTGGAGATTCGCGAGCAGCAACACGGCGCAGTCAAGGCGATCTCTCCGCAGGGACCGCTCTGCCAGGCCGACGCGGCCGAGTTCCAGAAGGTGGCGTCCGGCATGCTCGCGGCCACGATGGGCCGCTGCGTGGTCGATCTCTCCGCGACTCCGTATCTCGATAGCCAGGGCCTCGAAAGTCTGCTCACGCTCAGCGAAACCCTGAGCGATAGCGGCCAGTTCCTCAAACTCTGCGGCGTCTGCGAGACCGTTCGCGAGATCCTCGAATTGACCGACCTCGCCTCGTCGTTCGAACAGTTTGACGACATCACGACCGCCGTCAGGAGCTTCCTGTGAGCGTCGACGCGATCAAACTCCGTATCGGCGATCAACTCCTCAAGGATGGGCTGATCACGGAGCAGCAGTTGAGCCGCGCGCTCGTGGATCAGGCTCGAACAAATCGCATGCTCGGCGAATTGCTCGTCGAACAAGGCGTCATCACCAGCACGGTTCTCGTCCAGACACTCGCAAAGTGCCTCGGCATCCGCTACTGCCAGCTTCGCCACGGCCTCATTGATCCGCAGGTCTTCAAGCTGCTCGGCGCCGAAGAATCCGAACGCCTCAAGGCGATTCCACTCTTCAAGGTGCGGGATTCGCTCACGGTGGCGATGGCCGAGCCCCAGTCTCTTCCGACGATCGATCGACTTCGTTCATTGACGGGTTGCCGCATTCGCCCGGTTCTCGCGGTTGAAGCGAACATCCTCGAATTCGTCAAGAAGTACGCCCATGGCGACGTCAACATCGACGCATTCTTGACGTCGCTCTCTGAATCAAACCTCGAAGTCGTCGAGCGCGAGTCGGTGGATGAAGGCCCCGCGACCGATCTCGACAAGCTCGTCGCCGGCAGCCCGATCATCAACCTCGTCAACGTTGCGCTGCTGAGCGCCGTGCGCGACAAGGCGAGCGACATCCACATCGAGCCGGACAAAAAGGGAACGCGCATCCGTTATCGCGTCGACGGCACGCTTCGCGACCTGATGAAGCCGCCCCCCGGAATGCACGCTTCGATCGTGTCGCGCATCAAGGTCATCGGCAAGATGGACATCGCCGAGAAGCGCCTTCCTCAGGAAGGTCGCGTTCGCATCGTGGCCGAAGGTCGCGAGATCGATCTCCGCGTCTCGTCGATGCCGACGCTGCTGGGCGAAAAGATCGTGGTCCGCATCCTGGACAAGTCGAATCTCCGTGTGCGTCTTTCCGATCTCGGCTTCCGGGCTCAAACCCTCGAGGCCTTCACGCGCATCCTCGAGCGTCCGCACGGGCTCGTCCTTGTCACCGGCCCGACCGGCAGCGGCAAGACCACCACGCTCTACTCCGCGCTCGATCTGTTGCGCAGCCCCGACGTCAACATCGTGACCGTCGAAGACCCCGTCGAATACCAGCTCGATCTCATCAACCAGATCCAGGTGCAGGAATCCATCGGGTTCAACTTCGCCCGCGCGCTCCGAAGCATCCTCCGCCAGGATCCCGACATCATCATGGTCGGCGAAATCCGTGATCAGGAAACCGCCCGCGTCGCCGTACAGGCCGCGCTTACGGGTCACCTGGTTCTCGCAACGCTCCACACCAACGACGCGCCGGGCACTGTTGCTCGCCTCACCGACATGTCGATCGAGAACTACCTGATCTCGAGCGCGCTGAACGGCGTCGTTGCGCAGCGTCTTGCCCGAACGATCTGCGAGCAGTGCTCCACGAAGTACTACCCGGCAGAGCACGTCCTTGCCGATGCCGGCCTCAGCGATCATGTCGGCCGCCCGTTCCGCAAGGGCGAAGGCTGCCCGCAGTGTCACGACACCGGCTACAAGGGCCGCCTGGGCATCTACGAAGTTATGGAAGTCTCGCCCGGCCTCAAGCGCCTGATCTACGGCGGCGCGCCGACGCATGAACTCCGCGAACAGCTGCGCCTCGAAAAGGTCCTTTCGCTGCGCGAGGAAGGTGTCCTTCTCGCCAAAGAGGGAAAAACCAACCTCGAAGAAATCCTGCGCGTTACGCATATTGATGAGCAGCCGACACAACCCGAAACCAAGCCAGTCGCGCCGAGGGCCGCCGCATGAGTTTCACCTATACCGGCTTCGACATCACCGGCAAAGCGGTGAGCGGTGCGATCGACGCCGCGGCACACTCCGAAGCGGTTGAATCGCTCCGCCGTCGCGGCATCTTCGCGACGCAGGTGCAGGAAGAAGCCGGAAATGCCGCTGCCGCGACGAAGACACGGCGCGCGACGCGCTCCGGCGGCAAGATCACACTGCGCGAATTGAGCCAGTTCTTCCGCCAGCTTTCGATTCTCGTTGCGACGAAGACCCCGCTGGTGCAAGCCCTTGATGCGATCGAGAAACAGTCGCCCACCGGCGGACTCCGCACCGTCCTCACGGATATTCGCCACCGCGTCGAGCAAGGCGAAACATTCTCGAGCGCTCTTGGTGCACATCCAAAGGCGTTCGATCCGATCTGCCGCAGCATGGTCGCCGCGGGCGAATCCGCCGGATTGCTCGATCAGATGCTGAAGTCGCTGGCCGCGCTTGCGCGCCAGCGCATGAACGTGCGACGATCGATTATCGGTGCGCTCACGTATCCGGGCATTCTGATTACTGTTTCGTCCGGCGTCATCGTTGTGCTTCTTGTCACGGTCCTGCCGCAGTTCTCAGAGCTGTTTGACTCGCTGCAGACTCCGCTGCCGCCCACCACGAAGTTTCTGATCATGCTCTCCGAGATCCTGCGAGGCTACTGGTTCGCGATCGCTCCGGGCGCCATCGCGCTGGTCTTCGCCGTCGTTCTCTGGCTGAAGTCGGATTCCGGCTGGGCCGCACTCGATGCGTTTTTGCTCCGCACGCCCCGATTTGGTCCCGTCCGGCGCAGCTTTGCGCAGGCGAGTATGACGCGATTGCTCGGCACTTTGCTCGAAAGCCGCGTCAATCTGCTTGAAGCACTTCGCCTCACGCGTGAATCCCTGACAAGTGCCGCGTATGTGAGTTTGTTGCTTCGCTGCGAGGCGTCCGTCGAAAAGGGCTTGCCGCTCGCGGACTCGATCGGCGATCCCGCGCTCGTCAGCCCCTCCGTCAAGGAAGCCATCGCCAGCGGCGAGCGCGCGGGCCAGATCGGCCCGGTGCTTCTCCAGGTCGCCGAATTCCTCGATGAGGACAACGACCAGTTTCTGAAAATGCTCTCGGCGCTGATCGAGCCGATCGTCCTCACGATCATGGGCGTGCTTGTCGGTGGCGTCGCGATCAGCATGTTTCTTCCGATGTTCGATCTCGCCGCCAACGCGGGTGGGGGGCCGGCGAAATGAAGCGAGTGCGCTACACCCCCGTGGGCATCGAGATCAGCGGACGATTCGTCCGCATGTTGCAGCTTGCGCAAACCGGTTCGCAAACGCGCCTGCACACGTGGTCCGTCTTTCCGCGCCTCGACAGCAAGTCCGACATCGCGCAGGAAGCCGGGCGCCTTGCGTCCGTCTTTGAGCGGCGAGGCTTCGTGGGACGTGACGTCGCGTTCTGTCTGCCCGATGAGAGCGTTCTTTCCGCAGTGATCGATCTGCCGCCCGCGAAATCCGGCGCACCCGTCTCCGCGATCGCCGGAGCAGAAATCGGCCGCATGTTTAAGCACGCACCCGAGGCCCTTGAACTGTCACACTGGGAACTTCCGATGACCGCGCGTCAGGCCGGTGCCGTCGCGACCATGGTTGTCGCCTGCCCGCACGTGACGGCCCAGCCGCTCATCGATGCTTTCGAGAGCCATGATCTGCGGCTCCGCGTGATCGAGCCGCGCTGCACCGCCCTCGTTCGCGCCTGCGCGACGGATGCGGCAGCGACCGACTCGCTCGAAATCATTCTTTCACTTGGCTGGACGCACTCGCGTTTCTACGCCGTCTGCTCCGGGCTTGTGGTGCTCGAACGAATCGTGGAAAACGCCGACCTTGAAACGCTTCACCGCGTCGTCGCCGGAACAATCGGACTCGACACCGATCTCGCGCCCGTCGCACTCAAAGACGTCCTCCGCGGCGAGCGCGAATTGCTCGCCGATCCCGACGTTGCCCGCGAGGTGCAGGAACAGGTTCGCCACTACACCGAAACGCTCACGACCGAAGCGCTCACAGCGCTCTCCTATCTCGCGCGACGCTTCGCCGGGCGCAAGGCAAGTCGGCTGTTGGTTGTCTGCGACGGCGACGAAGCTCCGGATCTGGCCAAAGAAGTCGCGACGCGCCTCTCGCTCGAAGCCCGAGTCTGCGCCATCTGCGGGCCGCTCGTAGAGGGCCTCGACGAAATCGAGCTCTCTGCTCGCCGCGCTCTTCTCGCCCCGGCAGGCCTCTGCCTCAATCACGCCGGAGGTGCGTCGTGGTAATCGCAAATCTGCTCCCATCCCCGCGCCGCCACCTGCTGGCAAAGCAGGATCGCACTGCCAAATGGACAATCGTCATCGCGCTGTACGCGGTCGCGCTCGCCTGCCTCTGGCTCGGCTCGCGCCAGTATGTTGCCGGCGGACGATCGAGCCTTGATCGCCGCGTCGCGGCGATCGAAGCGGAAAAGTCCGGCGTCGAGTCCGCGATCAGCGGCCTCCGCGAAAAAGCCGCACGCGTGCAGTCATCGCTCGCCACGGCTCGCTCCATCGCCGACCATCCGGATTGGAGCGTGCTCCTGAGTCTCATCGCAACGCTGCGTGGCAACGACATCGAAATCGATCGCATCGCACTCGGACCGCGCAAGGCCGAAGGCAAACCTGTCCCTGGCAAGTCGACCAAGGGCGTCTGGGTTCGCGTGGGCGGTCTTGGAAAGGATCACCAGGCGATTGCGCAGTTCGCGCTCCGGCTCGAAGGTGCGAGCATTTTCGAACGCGTGGGCCTTTCCGATGCTCGCAAGAGCGGCTCCGAACCCGAAGGCCTCGTCGGATTCGAGATCGAGGCGCAGATCGACGAGCCTTCAGGAGCAGCGAAATGAGCAATACATTCGCCCGCTTCCGCGCCTGCCTCAGCGTTGATCTTGCTGGTGTTGCATTCATTCTCATCCTGACCGCAGTTGTCGCGGCCGGCGCTGTCGTGCCGGTGGTGAGCGCCCGCGCCGCGCACCGCCAGCTCCAGGAACAGCTCGATGTCGGCCGTACGACGACGCGCCACCTGCGCGAGCAACGAGCCGATCTCGAGTTCAATCTTGCCCGGCTCGAAGAGGACCTCAAAGCAACACGCGTGGACGTCGAGCCGGTCGCACGCCTGAATTCCCGATTGTCGAGACTGACCGAATCCGCCGCCAAGCGCAAGCTCGAACTCGATCGGGTTGCACCCGACGCGCCGCAAAAGGCTCCAAAGGCGACGCTCGTTCCGATTCGCATCGAAGGTCGCGGCGCCTTTCTCTCCGGTCGCGATTGGATCGCCGATCTGCGTGCCGAGTTCCCGGACGTCGCGATTGCCGGATTCCAAATCGGCCGCGACAAGTCGGCGACCGGCGAGATCGCATCGTTCAGCTTTGACCTGGTCTGGTACGCCGCACCATCCGCGCAACCCGCACAGCCGGCCCCAAAGAAATAGCCAATCCGCTGGCATTCCTGTCCTGCGTTTTGCACGTTTTGATCATGGCGATGTCACGTGAGCGCAAGGTCTATGGGGCGGTGTTGCTGGTCGTCGGCGCTGGTCTGGCGTTCGACCGTGGATTTCTCGGCGTTTCGGGCGCGAGCCCGGTGCATGCCGCTGAATTGCCGGTGACCCAGGCGTCGAGTTCGACGACAAAGTCCTCTGCTCAGATTCCGACGCTGGCGTCGCGGCTCAAGCAACTCGGGGATGTTTCACGCGATGTCGACCTCCTCGCGACCACGCTTCAGCGCCAGCCCGCCGCGATTGAGACCGAGGCCAAGATCGCTCCGGCCCGCATCGAAGATCTCCGCCAGACATTCACTGCGGGCCACCATTTGAGCGCGATCGCTGCCAACGGCCGCGGCGCCAATGCACTGGTAAACGGCCGCGCAGTTTCAATCGGCGAGGAAATCGGCGGTTACACGCTCACCGAAGTGAAGCGCGACAGCGCGGTGTTCTCGGGCCCGGGCGGAAGCGTCGAGCTGCATCTGCCCCAGACGCGCTGAACCGCCCTCAATTCGCCCTTCGCCATCTTCCCCAGCCCGCACAAACTGTCACGTGGGCCTGACTCCGATCCCACGAACACGTGTCGGGGCTAAATCGTGTCCGTCAAACGCACGATAGATCGGTCATCCCAGCCCCTTGAGGGCCGGATCAACCGCCTACCACGGAGTACCGACGATGTCATTCGTTGCCCAACAGTCCCGTCGTGCATTCAGCCTTCTCGAACTCGTCATCGTCGTCGTGATCCTCGGGATCCTCGCGGCGATCGCAGTCCCGCGCATGAGCCGCAGCGCCACTGCTGCTGCCGACAACGCGGTCATGGCCGACCTCGCTGTCATCCGCAACGCGCTCGATCTCTTCCAGACCGAGCACGGCGGCAGCTACCCCGCTCTCACCGACGTCACCAACGCGCTAACGCAGTACTCCGATATCGGTGGTACGACCTTCAGCGCCACCAAGAACACAGGCACGGGCATCATCTACGGCCCGTACGTTCGCGTCGTCCCGCCGCTTTCGGTCGGCGCCAACAAAGGCAAGAACACGTTCGTCGGCACCCTCGGCGGCGCCTTCGGCTGGGTCTATGACGCTGCGACCGGCAACGTCACCCCGAACTGTCCCGACGCGGAAACCGACGGGCGCGGCGTGAAGTACAACACCTACTGAAAGGGCATGTCCGGCGACGGCTCCGTGACGTCGTCCGAGGGCACGCTTCCGATAGACGAGTGAACCAACAACAAACAAGGCCGCCGGATCAATCCGGCGGCCTTGTTCTTTTTTGGGTTGTCGTGGTGCTCGAAGATCGAATCTGCGAAAAGCGGGCGAAGGGATTTGAACCCTCGACATTCAGCTTGGAAGACACTTTCCGGACAGGCTCACGAAAGCCAGAATACCCATATTTTACAGGCAGATTCAGCATTTGCAAGCCGAAATCGGATTCTTGTCATTTCGCGTGCGTTCGCCCGGTTTTTCAGGGCGAAGTGGTAGAAGGTGGTAGTCACTTCCGGCCAAATCGATGCGAACTTAGTCGTACAAATCCGACTTTGGTTTCGTCAGTAGAGCCAATAAGCACGCATCCCAATAGATTTCGCTGGGTGGTCCGCACCACCGCTTATAGCCCTCAATCAAGTCGCGGGCCTATTTCCACGCTACCGGACGCCGCCATTACATGCCGGACAACGCTGCCGAATTCGTTGGGTCGACCAGAGGCCGCGCTGTTGAATCACTCGCCAACCCGAGCCGTCACAAGTCTTGCATGAGCCTTGCACCGGCTCCGATGGTGGTGCCGCCCGCTCAGCTTTTGCTGGTTCCACGTAGGGCTCTGCCTTCGGAAGCTCGGCAGTTGCCAGTGGGCCCGGTGCGGGCGCTGCTCCATAGCTCCTAGTCGATGACTGCTTCGGTTTTTCCGTGCGCTGAAGTTGAAATTGCTGAAAATAGAGTCGCGCCTGTTTTTCTGCTTGCAGGCGTTCAAAGCGTTCACGGGACTGCATCGGCGACTGTTCGAGCGACTTATCCAGAGCCGATGCTTGTAAAGGAACTTCCTTTGTGTCAAGAACTCCCGTCGCGTAGACGATCGCGCCGAAAAAAAGTCCGACGAGAACCACCTTGCCAAGCGGTCCCGCAACGCCGAACCACTTGCGCACGGTTTGTGCGTAGCCGAGCGTTGTGCGGTAGCCTTTTTGAGCAACGAGGTCAATGGGCTCAGGTGCGCCTAGCTTCCGCGCAAATTCGCGACGTGCTTGGTCACTGGAGTCTTTTGCGTCACGTGGGAGCTGGTCGAGATCCTTGTCGCGTTGTGATTCGGCATCGGCAATAGAAGTCTTCGGATCTGCAATGAGCTCGATGGCCCGCCGAATCGAAGTCTCGACACGATTGACGATTGCGTCCACCTTATCCCGAATTATCTCGGGCGTGGAATTGTTTTCCGGCTGTTGGGCCATGGCGATTGCTCCAGAAATTCAATAACAGGATAACAACCCTTCATAGAAATGGAGTGTGCGCCTAAGGCCTCTCGGAATGTCAATCGGCTGGTGTATTGGCGTACGAGCGCGGTGCCAGGGAAAACCGTAAAACAGGTTGATTTAGCGAGTGCATACCAGAATTTGGATTCTGGTCATTCGGCGTCCTTTCGCACTGTTTCTCACGCCGACGTGGTAGAAAAGTGGTAGTCGCTTTGTCACGACCGCAATTCATCACCGATTATCCTTGCGGATTCTCAGGGGTTCGGTCGAAGACGCTCGCGAGCGCCAAGCGATACTTCTTTCCCAAACTTCGTTCGGCTCCACGCGAGGCAGGCATCCAGCACGGCGTCAAGACTATCCCCAATCTCAAAATGAACGTCAGCATTTAGCTCTACATCTTGGTCTTTGGTCCACGAACCCGACTTGGTGTAGTACCACACAGCCCCGTGAAACGAACCGTCACTGTGCTTGCTCGTGAAAACGGCGAACTTTCCCGTAACACCGTGAAGCGGATAGCGATCAACCCACTCAATTGTTGGCGTCGGCACTACTTGCTCCTTTGGGATCTAAGTACGAACAGGGGTTATTCCCCGCGGCTATTCCATCGTACAAAACTCACGATACGTCGGTTTTGGCCGCCTCGATCCACCGGTCGTAGCGCGCCCTATCGGGGCCCCGCCGCCCGCGCAGTTTCTTACCTGCCTCCAGATCATCCAAAATGCTCTTTGCTTCGTCGGCGACATCTCCAGGCCACTTTCCCTCTGACACGAGCCAAGCTCGCACGTCCCCAATGTTCAACGCGGGCTCGAACGCTATCAGGGTTTCAAACACCTGAATGGCCTCCTCCCGATCTGATTTTGTGACCAATCCGTTGCCAAAATTGATGAAGTCGGTAAGCCGTTGGAGCGCGACCAGAACCTGTGGAGAAAGTGTCGACGACTTGCTAGTTGCGGTTGCGGCGCCGATAGGCGTGGGTGCCCAGGCGTTGATCCACTCCGCAATGCCCTCAGTGCCCGCCATCCACGGCACCACAACTTCCGCGGTCACATCGCGGATCTCCCCGACGCGGTTCAGCATTTTCGCGGTGGGCCAGACCATCAATACGGGCCCGTTCCACGCATACGGCGTCGAATCCTGATCAACCGTCACCCGAATGCGGCTATCCGTATCGCGCGTGCTCCAAAGCCCACTCACCACCTGTCGGCCCAAGATTGATGCGAGACGCGGAGAAGCCGTTTCAAGATTTGCCTTGAATGAAAACGTCAGCAGCAACCCGTTGCCGGCGTCCGCCTTTTTCAAAAGGTCTAGAGCGAACATGGTTCCCGCTTCCAATTGCGAGCGAGGGTTGATCGCCGAATCGGGAGCCGTGACAAATCGGAGCCGGGTGCTTCCCATGATCCATCCCCTTTGTGGAGAGGTTACGGCATGGCAAACGGAATGGCGACACACCCTCGTTCAGCCGTGCGACTTACCCAATCAATACTCCGAGTTCCCTTTCCAATTCGCCAGTCACACGGCGGGTTCGTTCTGCCTTCGATCGTTCGCCGAAGTGTGACGGTGCGGGTTGACGCCACGTTGAGTTGATCGGCTCCGCGAACCGTTGCAGTGCTTCAAGGGAGGTGTATGTCGTCCCGCCAAGCGTGACCGATTCCAATACACGCCCACGTACGCCGCACTTGACCCAGCGGTAGATCGCGCTGATGTGCAGCCGTTTGCCGTTTGGTCGCGGCGGCAGGTATTTCGGAGCGTCACGCAACGGAATCAATTGCTCTTTGGCGAGCGCAATCATGGGCATGCTCCTGACTGGAGTTCGGCTAATTCGTGTGGATGCAAAGGCGAGCGGAGCGAGCTGGCGTTCCGCTCGCATCAGGCGTTAGAGTTGCGAACCCGCGCAGCAGCCCAGGCGCCGCAAAGCGCCCAGAACACCGGAGCCCCAATGCCGGCGGTCATGATCGAGCCAGCGATTACCATTCCAAGCGACAGGATGAAATCGACGAAGCTGCCGAGGTAGATGCCGACCCCGATCGGCCCAAACAGAAAGCCGGCGAAGAACGCAACGAAAGCGTTCTTTCCAGCACCAACCGGGTTCATGTTCTTCGACTCTTTGAATGCGTGGCGAACGAGGTGGCCGAATTCCTGGTTACTCATTTGATCTCTCCAGATGAACGGTGAAAACCGAATAGATTGACGATCAATCGCGCTCCAGATCGCGGTCGTCACGGTCTTTGGCCGCTTCGAGTTCCGGGTCTTTCGTGTGTGGTTCCTGATCGAGCTCAGCCGCGCGGCGCGACTCTGCAACTTCTCCCGGCGTGCGTGTACCGACAATGCCATAGAGAGTGGGCTGGGCCACATTGGAATCGGGATAGAGCGCACCCCTCAGTTCGGCCAAACCTTGCCGAAACATGGCGGAAGCGTGACCCGATCCAATGGGAATGTGATTGTCCTTCATACAAAGCTCCTTCGGGGTTAGTGATGGCGCGGATGACGAAGCCGCTCCGCGCGGCGGCGTGAATCGATAAGGGCATCCTGGTAGTCGAGCGCTTGCGTTCGCTCGATCTGCATCGAAAGCCGCATGGAAATGAGCAACGCGAAACTCGCAAGGGTCAGGTAGCCGCCAAGAGCAACGCTGACGTATTTCGTGGCGAGCGCGGCCGCGGCGAACGCAAGGAGCGGTTCGATGACACTCTTGACGCGCATTTCGTCCAAGCGACCAAGAAAACGCATGATCCACGGGCGCCCCGTATAAAACGAATGTTCCACCGGGCCACCCTTGCGCAGGCGCAGCTGCACGCGAGCCCGGCAGACCGCGACCATGAAGAGATACACGAGCAAGAAGCCGATCATCGCGTCGGCGTCCTTCACGTTGACGCAGAAGCCTGTCCACAAGACGATGACGAGCGCGGCGAATGCCGCTGGTATGCCCAGATAGCGCTCGCCGAACGAGCCGCTTTCGTGCGCGAATACTTCGATGGTGATCGAAAGCGCGCGACAAAGCAGGTACGCCCAGCCCGCCGAGGCCTGAAAGCCGCCGCCTGAATCGTTCGAGGGAGGAGGTTGCTGTCTCATGCTCCTTGCGTCCTTTCTTCCGGCGCGCACTTACAGCGCCGGCAATTTCAATCGCCTTTCGTTACCGAGCTTGTCCGTCAATCAAGACTTCTGACGAAACGTGACCCGAAGCCACGTTTTTCCATTTTGCCTGAACACCCGACCGTTCTGAAAAAGAATCGCATCCACGTGTCTGCCGTGTTCCTTTCCTCCCGTGCGAAGCTGAGCGAACTCGGCAGGTTGAACTTCAAACTGGTAAGACTCACTGAACCCGGCGCTCGTGTTTCCTCTTTGCCCAGAGAAGTCGAGCCCAAGCGCCGAGGACCATTGCCCCTCGTTCGAATTTGTCACGCTTCCGCTCGCCATCGCTTGCAGCGATTTGCCGAGGATGTTCGACATCCACTCGCAAGTGACGGGATCTGAGTTACTGTGAAATATCTTCGTATTGCAGTTCCCAAAGATGGCGTCGGCTTCGTGCTTGCCTTTGTCGCCGCCACCAAGCGCCGCATAAACACCGGGAAGATTCTGCGTGAGAAGCACCGTTGAAACGCGAGCCGATCGGCAGGTCGCCAAGAACTGCGCATCGTGCGACGTTATAAGAGTTTGAAATTCATCGGCCCACAGAAATACCGGCCGAGGACTGGCGGTAATGTCGCGTGATTCGAGGGCCCTCTGAAACACGTACCGCATCACGATATTGGCGGCGCGCCCGAGCTCATGATATTCCTTGACCGGCAATCCGACGATAATGATCTTGCCGTGTTCGGCGTCGTTGGGCGTAAAAGTGGTTTCGCCGCCAAATATCTCCTTCAAAATCCCTCGCTGCCACAAATCGACCTGGGAAGTGAAGGTCGATACCACGACCGATCTTGTGCGGGAGGCAAGATTAGCGAACTCCAAAAACCAAAAGTCAGACGCAAGCTCAAAGTCATGTCGCTGGATGGCGTCATGCTCGCGCACAAATGCCTTGCGAAAGAGTTGGTAGCAGAACGATGCTTTCTGCCAAGCAGGAGAACGCACTTCCTCTATCGATTGCGGCGCCGAACTGAAGACGCGATACATAGCCTCGAACGAGATGTCATGATCGGCGGCGATCAAAAGCGCGATTGCATTTCGAACTGCCTGATTAACCGCGCGCCGCCAGTACGGCTCAGCCTCCCGGCCGGAAGACGAAGAACCGCCGCGGTCGGCAAGCTCCATGAGCGTGTCGAAAAGCGCTGCAACATTCGCGCCCTGGCCGGCACCGGCGCCTTTGCGGTTCATCTCATAAGCAAGCGGATTGAATTTCCATTTGCCGCCCGGTTCGATCAAGATCACATCGTCGCCGCGACCGGCGCATTCGCACCGCTTGATCCACTCCACCATTTCACTGATTTTTGAGCAGCAAATACAACCACCGTATCCGGCACGAATGTAAGCATCTGCTAACATATCTCCGCTACCGCTGGTCTTGCCGGAGCCCGTTGCGCCGAGGATCAAGCAATTCTCGAATGACTGGCCGACGGTCCACGCATCGTGCAGTGTCCATAGAAGCAGTGGGGTGCTCGTCCGCCAACCGAGCGGAAGCTGCTTTGCATTTCGTGCGGTGTCGATGGTCGAAACCATGTGAATTCCTCTCTGTGAAATCCGATTAGCTGAGAACCGCCGCCAAATCTGCAAGCTGCATCTCGGGCGAAACGACGCTCTTGATTTCGAGCACAAGCTGCTCCAGCCCCAGCACAAACGTTCGTGCCTTCATGTCGGGGCCGATCACCTCGAATGGCGGGCAGCCTTGAAGCGGAAGCGGTATCCGCACCTGTTCCGGTTTCTCGCGCTGGCGAGACTTCGAGTGTGGTTTCGCCGCACGGCAACGCGCCGCGATGTGATCGCGCGTCAACTTCAGTTCGATCGCTTCTTGGACCAGCCTGCGCCGCTGTGCATCGTCAGTCACCGTTGCGAGGTGGTAAGCGGCGTCGGCGCTGAGTCGTCCCAATTCACAATGGGCTTGGATATCGGCGGGCAGAACCAGCAACGCCAAACTTCGGGAGATCGTGGCCGGAGAAGTCGCTAACCGGAGCGAAGCTTCATCCAGCGTCCAGTTCGTAGTTTTCAGGAGGCGATCGAGAGCGCGAGCGCGATCCATCGGACACTTGGCGCTCTTGCAGTTCTCGACAAGCTGTTTCGGAATCGACTCGTTGATCCCCGTCTCAGAATCGATGATGGCGACGGGAATTGCCGTTAGCTCGGCTAGCTTCGCGGCGTGAAATTCCAGCGTGCCGCCGTGCAGCACAACTTTGTCGCCTTCCCGGTGACCATGAAACGCTTGGATTACCCCGTGTTCCTTGATCGCCGCCGCTCGCACGGCGAGTAGAGCGATGTTCAGCTTTGCCGCCTGGCGGCTATCGCAGACAATTTGATCGATGGGAACATCCTGAATAGCCCGTATGTTCATACCTCACCTCCCGACCGACGGCTAGGAAGCTGCGACGCCTCATCTTCTTCGAGCTCCAATCGGCGACGACGCAGATTGAGCGCGGACCGAACTGCGCACACTGAACCAGCCAAGTAGCCGATGTCGTCGAGCCAGCCAATTCCGGGAATGACGTCCGGAATCAAATCGACAGGGCTTGGCACCATGAGCAACAGAAACCCGGCGACCACCCATCTACTTATTTCCACGCCGACGGAGCGAAGCCGGGATTTGGGGAGAGCCAGCAACACCAGCATGGCCAGGAAGAACACAGTGCCGCAAAACATCAAACACCTGAGAAAGGAAAAGAATTCGCCCATGACCGGTCTCCTTGAGTCAGTCCTCCAAGAGTCGCTGCCTTGTCGGTTGGATACCCTCCGGGGTTCTCCTCGCCCACAACGGCTCGAAGAATGGGGAACTTCCATTGACTCGGGACGCTTGCTGTCGGTGAAGCCGCCCATACGATTCAATCGAAAGTTACATTCGCGCCGTGGAAAGCTCCAAGGCGCGACTTTGGAAATCTCGGTGAAATCTGGAGTTGGCGCCCCATGCCCGATTCAGCCAGACGAACGCATATTTGCCGAGCGGACGAAATCGAACGTCTCCGTCAAGAAAAAGGCCTGAGTCTCGAGCGACTTGCGGCGAAAGCTGGTGTCACAGTTCGCACACTGAAGCGGTGGCTTTCTGGCAAGCCGGCGTTTTTCGACAATATTGCCGCCATTGGCACCGCTTTGGATGTTCCGCCGAAAACACTAATGCGGGGACAAGACAATACAGGGCCACCTGTTCTAACACAACGAGCAGTGTTTAATCTGCAGATGACGATTTCTGGCACAATCGACTCAGCTGAGAAGGCCCGAGCGTTGGCAGAACTGCCATCATCAATCGTTGCCGATCTAGCGCGTATCGGCATTCACATTGCGGCATCCGATGCTCGCTTGTCCGTCGAGACGCGCGCGGACGAGTTGACGCGCACATTGGTATGTATTCATGGGGTGCTGGACAGTGGAAAGCACTGCTGGATTTACGCCGCAGTGCGGCCAAGTATGTACGACACATTTCTGCGGGCTCAAGCAGAAGGAACTCTCGATATTCATAATTTCGCTGTTTGGGGCGAAATAATTGTCTCTGGGAATGAAAAACTGCCTCCTCTAGCAGTAACCACAAAAGTCGCAGATATGTACGGCTCCAGCGCGGAGCAAATGCAAAGAATGCTTGAGGCCTACGCCGCAGAGCAAGCCGACGAGACGTGCTCAACGGCAAGACAATGATTGACACGGGTAGAAATAAAAGATATATTGTTGATAAATGTCCGAAGATGCATTAGGTGGTATGATAGACAGCAATGTAGTTGCACTCTTAGGCAAATTTAACGACCTGTGCGAGCGATTCGGAATACCTCCCTGTGAAATTGTGGCAACGGTACAGGACGGACCGTCGGAAAAGGCGTGCCTCGTAATTGAAACACCACCAAGCACCAGTTCATTAAACAGGAAGTTCTTTCGAATGCTCGGCGCATTAGGTCTGTCTCACGATAATCACAAGGTTGCCGGTTCAGAACAAGAGATATATTCAGTGCTTGTACGAGCGATTGATCGTGCGCCGAAGAGACGGCTCGGATAAGAGGCATCGCGATTCAATTCTTCGAGAAACAGCTCTATTTAGACGACGCGCAGAGTCGTGCGCCCGATGCATTCGGGATGGTCTCACGCCTTGAAAACGACACGCCATTGTGGATCGATCCCTGTACCCGCATATTCCTCACATCTCGACGGTGATTTGCTTGTCAGCTCAACTTTCGCGAGCTTGTCGGAGTCGCGGTGCGCTCGTCGGTAACCGATTCTCCGAATAGTGGCTATTAGCGCTGCCAAGAAATCTGCGGAGAGACATTGGAAAACCAGCACCGACGGTAAAGGGCACGTTGCCCGTGCAGATGCGGACGACCTTTGTCGGTAACTTGCCTCTCACAGTTCTTGGCGCGCCTGGGATCGGAACCCGGACAGTCTTGCTTCGCCCAAACTCGATGTCATCGAATCCAAGCAGAGGTGCCAAGCGATTCGCTTGCCGCACCCAGCGCTCTCAATTGTGCGATGTGGGGCCACGGAAACCGCCGGTTTTGCTCGGGCAGTTCGAGTTACGAGCTGCGCGGGGTTTGCCCTGCCAGCGTCCGCCCACATCGATCTAACGATGCGCCACGCTAATCAGCTCTTTCAAGACCACTCCACCTTCTTCCAGCCGATTCGGTTACGAGAATGGCAGATTTCTTGCCGGTCGTTTTCGCAGCGGTTTCTGCGGCCGCCAAAACATCCGCTCTTGTGTAATTGCCTGAGCAAACATATTCCGCCGGCGGAAGACGGTACCACAAGCCGTCATCGGATTTGATCGTTCGACTGAAGCCCGCTGATTCCATTTCTTCGTGCAGACTTTCGTAGTCGGAGTCGTCAGCTCCGTGAAGTTCCACTCTAACCGTAAAATTAGCCATCCCCAATCTCCTTTTTAGCCGTGACGGCCAACGCTAGGCTCCCTGCCAGCGTGAATTGTCACCACTCGATGCTGTCGATGACGGTGGCTTTTTCGCTGGCTTCCATGCGATCGGGCTCGTCGCACTCTCTGATCCAGGTTACGCGGTGCCTTGTTAGACCCTCAAATAGCCGGACAGAAGGCCGGATTTCCTCGTTGAGGTTCCGGCCCTTGATTTCGATCTTGTGACCGACGAAGTTGAGGGTGACACCGATGGAGGGGTCGTAATGGGCACGCTCAAGCCAGGAATAGCCCAGCGCCAGAATTTCGCCAGTGCGTTTGCGAAGCTCGAGCATAACGGGTCGATCTTTCGTGCCGCGGGCCCATCCGAAGGAGAGATAGTCGTCAGACGGCGATTCCGCTTCCGAGGGCAGCAACAGATCGGCCCGATTGCCATCGCGCGTGATGAAGCGGTCGAGGATGGAGTTGTCACTCATAGACCAACTCCTCCCGCTCTGAAACACGGGCTGAGTGTTGGACGGCATTGTGTGCTTGATGACGTACGACTTCGCGCGAACGGATGTCACGGGCGATCAGTTCCGTTGCGGTCATTTTCTCTTCCGGGCGCCGGACGGCTTCTAGGAGCGCCGATTTGTCATCGGTGTAAATGGTCGCACGGTGTCGCCCGCGGGATGCGGCCACGTAAAAGCCGTTCTGAGAGGCAGCGGGTATTGATTCTGCGGAGATCGAAACCAGCACACGATCGACGGTGGTGCCCTGAGCGGCTTGGCTTGTGGAAATGTACCCATGCGTAAGAAATCCGAAATCTTTATCGATCGTCCAGCCATTGGTTAGAACGATGTCGCCAGAGCGCGAAAAGCCTTTGATCGCGTAGCGAGCGCCGTTATGGAGTGCGTGCTTGCGGTCGGGGGTGAAGCCGTTCTTGGTAATCCGGATCATGTCGCCAGGCGCGAGCCGGAGTTCGCCTTCGCGGTAAACCTGAAACCGCGCCGCTTGATCGAGTGGTAGGGGGCCGTCGCCTATTGAGATGCGCGCGCCGCGAATAATACCTTTGGCATTCTGGTGAAATACCAGAACATCCCGCGGCTCGAAATTCGCCGGATCGGTGCGCTCCGCTTCGGTCAGTTGGGAGTTGGTGAGGACAGAGAAGGTCTTCTCATCGGTGCCGAGATAGCCATTGTCTTTAAGGCGGGCACGAATCTCGGCCGAGATGCGATTTCCTTCGGCATAAGTGGGGGAGACCACCAAGACTGATTTCTTCGCGTTGAGCGCGCGAATGTAGTCGTCGGCAAGCTCGGTGTAGCGCTCGCAATCCTCTAGGGCACGGACCCACCCAAGTTTGTCCAATTGCTCTAGACCTCGTTCCAAATCGCCGGCGCTAAGCAATTTGACAGCCTCCATGTACCGGCCCTGCTGTCGCTTAATCTCCAAAATCTCAGCGGGCAAAATACCCGCTTGTGTTTCGAGAAGTTTGAGCGCTGCCCCGCGCTCAACCGACCCGAGTTGACGCGTATCGCCGGACAAAATAACGCGGGCATCTTGTTTTTTGGCAATATCGAACAGCTTCACCAGCGTTGGCGTGCCGAGCAAACCCGCTTCGTCGATCCACATCACTTGGTGTAGAAGCGCCGCTTGCTGCTTTTCGTCTCGGACCAACCGGGCAACGGTGTCACTATCAGCGAAACCTTCGTCACGAAGCACTCCGCGTGAAGCGACGGCAGTTGGTGCAAAAGTGAAAACCTTCTTGCCATTCGCTTCAATAGCCTCAACCGCCTCCTGCATCATCGAAGTCTTGCCTACCCCCGCGGCGCCGCGCACGATGATGACGCGATCCGGCGATTTCAACACATGCTCAACTGCATGCCGTTGGTCGGTATTAAGTTTTTCGCGTTTGAAGACATGCTCGCCTTTCCCGAGCCGGCGACAGGTGCCGCGACCTTCGCGTGCATAAGCGATCATGCGGCGTTCGTCGTGAATCACTTCACGGATGGTCACGTACCTGCGTCCTTCGTACTCAGCTGAGATCAAGCCCGCGCGTTGGGCCGCCGCTATGACGGTTTCAGGATTGGTTGCACCGATCCCTCGCTTGATCGCTTCAGCCAGGAATCGGCGTTCGGGGACTACGGAATTCCTTTCGAAGCAATGGCCGATCGCATACTGGATCGCTTCTTCTGCAATTCGATCATTCGCGGGTAACGAGACACTTCCGATCCGCTGCGAGGTGGATTGAACGGCTGCCAATTCGTCGGGCGTCATCCGCTCCCGCCATAGGCGTTGCAATTCCGGCATGGCGAGGTTCTTGGCTTTGCGCTCGCGGCTCTTCGCTCCAATGTTGGATTTTTCCTTGGCATCGGTGATGTTGTTGTCTCGCGCGAGCCGTTCGACTTGCTCCGTCCGCCGCGAGAATGTCTGAATGACGGTGGAGGGGATGCCTTCTACTTCCCATCCGCGTTTGCCCCGAACAATCGGAAGGCCGAGTTCTTCCAGCCGACGTGCCAGCCGAGCATGGAACACCGCCTCGTAAAATGGCCCGTCGCGCTTGATTCCACAAAATTGCCCTGCTTTCCAACGCGATTCGGTTGGGTCCCAGGTGGCATTGAAAGCAAAACAGTGTGCGTGCAAGTGGGGATCGGGGACGCCACCAATAGGACGGGCGGTCAGGTGCGTGTATTCCCCCCAAATCATATTTCCCGTAACGCGATCTTGATCTTGCCCGCGCGTACGCAGGCGCGTTTGCATGTCGCGCTCGATGTCAGTCATTGTTTCGTTGACCGATTGGCGAAACGCATCTAGCAGCCGCGGATCTTGAGTGTCGGCGAAAAGAACCGAAACGCTCTTGGGAACGTGGAAGTTGAAGTCATACCCGACTCTGCGATTCGATTTCTGCCTAGCCGTTAACGTCCCGCCATTCTCTGGGTGCCTGTTGTAACAGAGCGCATCCCAATCGGCCTTCTTGATTGTGCCAGCAAGCCCGAGCCGTTTCGCAGCCTCGCCGCGCCACAAGCCGACGAGTTCTTGGCCTTCGGAGTAGTAGTCAGCCGTCGAGAAATAACGACTTGCTCCGAATGACGAAGAATTTTGAACTATGCGCAACATGGCGCCGGACTCTACCGAGCAATGGTTGAAAATTCGTTACCGAGCGCACGCCAAAGTTGTTTCTTTCACGGTGTTTCACGGCGAGACACTCTGCCCTTTCGGCTTTCGACGCTGCGCTCCGCCGTCACCGCTTCGCTTCCGGCGATCGAGCCTTGCACGCCTCACGCCAGACCCGCCTTCGGCGAAAGCGGTCTGTCATTCGTCGCGCCTGCGTTGCAGGGCTCTCACGCCTTCTGACGGCTGCGCTCCGCTCGCTCCTTTGCACCCACGAGTGAGTCCCTTGCTTGGCGAAGGGACCGCACGTCGCGGGGCCCGCAAAGGAGCAAAGACCATGAAAGCCGAAGCAGTCAAGAAGATCGCCGATCAAGCACTCACACAACTCTCTGAGGCACTCAAAGCCGGCAAGAGCCAGCATCTCACCCAATACCTTTCCATGCTCGCGAAGTTTCATCGCTACAGCTACGGAAACGTCCTGCTGATCTTCTCGCAGATGTCATCCGCGACAAATGTCGCCGGATTCCACGCATGGAAACAGATGGGCCGATTCGTTAAGAAAGGCGAAAAAGGCATCGCGATCATCGCCCCAATGGCGATTCGTACTAATGAGACAAGCGAGAACAATCGCCCGGATGCGACTTCCGAAGCAAAAGCCATTCTCCGGTTTCGTGCCGTCTATGTCTTCGACGTGACGCAGACCGAAGGCGAACCGCTTCCGGAGCCGTCTCGCGTCGAGGGCGATCCTCAACACCACTTGGGCATCCTTCGGCAAGTCGTCGCCGAACGCGGCATCGCTCTTGATCACGATGATGTGCCTCCCGGTGCCGACGGGGTTTCTCGCGGCGGCCGAATCAGCATTCGCGCCAGCTTAAGCCCTGCGGCGGAGTTTTCCGTTCTAGCTCACGAGTTCGCCCATGAACTGTTGCACCACGGCGCGAATCGTCCGGCGAGCAAAACTGTCCGCAAAACCGAAGCGGAAGCCGTTGCGTTTGTCGTTTCTCAGGCGATCGGCCTCAACACGGGCTCTTCCGCGAGCGACTACATCCAGCTTTACGAGGGCAATGCGGAAACGCTTGCCCTATCACTCGGCCGCATCCAGCAAGTCGCGGCAGACATCATCTTTGCTCTCCGAAGGGAATCGATGCAAGCGATAGCCGCTTGACCAACTCGGCGACGTTCTACGTCGCCCTATCAACCAAGAAAAAACGCCGTTCCTCGCGGAACGGCGTTTTGTTTCGGAAGAGCCGAATACTTCCAAACGCTTCGCGTTTCCTGCCGAGCAACGTTGCTCATCTTGAAGAAATCGGCAGGCCGTTACGCGCGATCGCTGCAACTCATCGCACACGAACGAAATTGGGTGAACGTTGAGCGAGAGTTGCTTGCGGTCGTAATCTACAGTAACTGGGACAAGAAAAGACACGTGTCATCAAACGGCCAACGACGCCCGATCCCGACAACGGAATGGAACTCGGGGCGGAGCTTCAAGAATCGACGTCGCTCGCGCAACGTTGGCTCCGTCATGGGCGTTCAGTCCAGCGCGCAGATGGGGCTTGCACACCGCGAAATCACGGCCGTACGCCAGCGCGCCCGGCCCCTTGTCGCAAACACCAAAATAGACGCTCGTTCCGCCGTTACTGATTCCGATTCCGATTTCAAGTTGTGACCCCAAACAGCTGGCAGAAAAACGCCGGACATCGGCAAGCATCACGGCATCTTCGTCGTCGAACCCAATCTGAGTGTCCACCATCGCAACGATTTGGTCAATTACGTTGGTGTTGGGTTGGATCGCAAGCGATGGCACCGGCTGTCGTTCGCGCGTCAGGTGGGTCAAAAGTGTTTTGTGGGCGGCTACTTGTGACTCTTCGGAATCTTTCCTCAAATGATCGACGAGAGCGGACTGTGCGATGCGCGAGAAGTGCATATGCAGCGCGATGTCGCGTCGTCCTGCATACAGTTTGAGGTCCTGACCGCCTGGTGTCAACGCCAGGTCATATGGTGACTCGGGCGTCAAAATCATGTTGTCTACCACCTGAAAAGCAATTCTGCCGCTCGTTGACGGCAATGTCAGTCCTAAGTTCAACGCTGACTGCGAATCGCGGTTAACCCCCAGGATGGTGCGATTAGCCATCCGAATCAGGTTCGGTGATTCGACGGAGTAGATACCGCCAGCCCGAAGAAGGAACGGCCGCGCAGTCCACGGCAGCTTCGCGCGATATTCAGAAGCGTTTGCCTTCTGGCCTTTCATTTTTCGAAGTTCGCCGATTGACCATTTATTCAGATCCGCCTGGTCATGATGCGGACCGCATAGGGCGATCATGCCATCCGGATCATGTGAGTGCCCCTCACACCACGGTGGGTCAAAGTGATGCCAGGTCAGGAACGGACTTCCGCATCCCGGAACTGGACAAAGAAAACCGACTTCCGTGCGAAGTGCACGAAGTACCTCCAGCGGCGGTCGTGTCCGGTTCTTGCCGTCCGTGGCTGCTGCCCCTTATAGGTACCGCACAGTACGCTCCCCGGTTAAAGGATACCATCGTGCCGGTCTTCTACATGGGGGTGAATGACATGGGTGGTATTCGACATTACGTCGCAACGGGGATGCTATCTCTTGCGGTTGTTGCAGGGGTCGCAACGGCTTCGCCGCCGCGCTACTTCATCACCGATCTTGGCGATCTTGCCGGCGGCGACAACTATTCGTACGCGCATCGCATCAATGCCAAAGGTGAAGTGGTCGGCACTTCGGATGCAACTTCTCATACCGACCCCTTTGATCACGGATGGCACGGTTTCATCTGGGTTCCCGGCAATGGTCCGGGCGGCATGACGGATATCGGCTTCTTCCAGAATCAGCGCACTGTGGAAGGTCTCGACATCAACAACAGCGGCACTGTTGTCGGCGATCGTTGCGAAATTGACCTAATTTTTCGGGCATACAAGTGGAATTCGATTGGCGGTGGAATGGATCTCGACTTTGTCGGCACCGCCGCCGGCATCAATGACGACGGATACATCATGTTGTTCGATCGCCAAGGCGGTGGCACGTTTCTAAGAAGTCCCGTCGGAATGCGCATGAATATCGGGAGTTCGGAGCATGTGCCGCATCCAGCGGGCATCCGCATTAACAACGGGAATCAGATTTGCGGCGGCAACACACCGGAGGCCGAAGGTTGGGCTTTTCAGTGGGATGCGGTTGCTGGTTTCGTCACCATTCCACCTTTGCCCGGATTTGTGTCGGCTTTCGCTGAATCCCTCAACGCAACTGGGTTCGCCGTCGGAAGATGCACCGTTGTTCCCAACAGCTCTAGCAATACGCGGCCTTTCATCTGGGACCCAACGAGCAAGACAGTTCGGGACCTCGGCGTTCTGAATGCCGCCATCGTCTTTGGCGATGCGGTCGGGATCAACGATTGCAATACCATTGTGGGCGCCAGCCGTGATATCGGGGGTGTTCAGCACGCCGTGCTTTGGCCGGCCGAGGGCGGAGTTGTCGATCTCAACGACCGTCTCGTTAATCGCGGCGGCTGGCAGTATCTCGTTGTCGCGACCGCCATCAACAACTCTGGTTGGATTACCGGCGCGGGCATTCTCGCCAATGGAGACACGCACGCGTTCGTTCTCGTTCCAGCTTGCCCGGCGGACCTCAATCACGACGGAATTGTGAACGACTCGGACTTCGAGATATTCGCTGCCGCCTACAACCTGCTGCTCTGTTTCGATTCATCGATGGCTTGCGGATGCCCCGCAGACCTCAATGCGGACGATCAGGTGGATGACGCCGACTTCGTCGTCTTCGTCGCTGCATACAACGCGATCGAATGCCCGTAGCAATAGCGAGCCAGATGTCGCGATAGTGAATGCCGCAAGTTTCTGTGGCTGTGTTGGCGGCGATGCTGGTGGCCAGTGCGTCTCTTTTTTTCGTTTCCGTTCGCCTGAAACATCGAAGCAGCGGTGGGGCAGCGGGCACACCCATCACGGCTCTGTCTTCCGGCACTTTCAGCCACCCGTCCGTCCCGTCAAATAGAAAATCGGTTCCCCCGTGCGCTGACGCTTCGGTTTCCCCCAATTTTCCATTGTGACCGGCACGCCTCGAACTAAGCGAGGTGGCGGCTCGGACTTGGGCGGCTGTTTGTCGTGCTCGTCAGGCCGCGATGGGCGCGGCCCTCAAACCAAGCCCCAATCGCTCATCCAAATTCGGTGAGCTTGGGCAAACGAAAAGGAGACCGTTATGACTACCAACAACACCGTTTCTTCCAAGGCGCCGACGCACGCCGCTTATCACGTCCGTGAGGGCAAGGACAAGAAAGGCTTCTTCACCCGCATCGGTGCTGCTTGGCCGCACAAAGACGGCAACGGATTCAACGTCCAACTTGAAGGACTTGTGCCACTCGATGGACGCCTGACGCTTCGCGTCATCACCGAAAAGCGCGACTAACGGCAACGGGGCCGGGCGGGCCGCAAGGCCCGCCTGATTGCCCTCACAGGAGATTCACCATGAATGACAACACCGCCATGCGCGATGGCATCGAAGCCGCACTCAATGCAATGTACGAAATGCTCACCGTAGCCGTCACCGACGTGTCTGTTGCCCTCGAACACATCGACAAGAACGAGCAGAACGTCGCTATCGGCGGCATCATGCCAACCAAAGAAGCGCTCGAACAAGCACTCACCCTTTATCACGCCATCATCGCAATGCACCGCTTTCGCAACTAGGAGACACCATGAACACGATCGTCAATCCGTTTTACGCCGCACGCTTTGCAGCACCGCTTCCAAGCTTCGAGTTACCTCGCTTTGCGAGACTGCCCCGGGCTCCGATTACTACCAGCCCCGTCCCCTCACTCACCAGTCTTTATCACCACGAGCCTCGCGGCCCTTACGGCGATCGCCGCTATCCGGGCAATTGCAGCGGCTACCTCATCCGCGACCTGCTCCGATATTTCGGATCGTCACATGTCTTCGATCCGATGTCCGGCAGCGGCACCTGTCGCGATGTATGTCGCGAACTTGGCATAGAGTGCGTTTCGCAGGACATTCACGGCGGCTTTGACCTTTGCGAACCGTCCGAGTTCTTCGGCGAGCGTGCCCAATTCTCACGGCACGCGTTCGACTTCGTGTGGCTGCACCCGCCATATTGGCGACAAAAGCTCTACGCCGCTGACTCGCGCGATCTCTCACGTACACCGACGCTCGATGCATTCCTTGGGCGATACGTCTTAGCTCTTGCACACTCAGCCTATGTCCTCAAGCCCGGCGGAAAACTCGCCGTCCTCATGGGCGACTACTCCGACCGCGACGCCGGTTTTGTCCCACTGACGTACCACACTAAACGACTCGCTTTCGAGTGCGGGTTGCGTCAGTGCTGCACCGACATCATCCGTTTCGGCCACGGAGCTTCGAGTGCTAGAAAGACCTACCGCTCATCCTTCATTCCCGGGCTGCACGATGTGTGCATGGTGTTTGAAAAACATTCCAGTAAAACGATGGAGTTTTAACAAAGCCGCCCTCTGTCGAGGGCGGCTTTGTTGGTGCCCGAGTCGCATGCCCGCCGGCGGACTGTTCCGGTAGCTAGAAGTTCCTTGCGCAATAGCAGACCCGCTGTTTGGATCCATTCCTCAAGTCGGCTCGGATCATGGCTGGGTAACCGCATGCTGAACGAATCCTGGCAATGGAATGTGCAAGTTGAAAAAAATGCCGCGTTCTTCCGAACGCGGCGTTGACGTTTGAGCAGCGGCGTCTACATCCGGATTACTTCACTCCGGGCATTTGCTGACGACTCTCGGCGAGCCCGCCGAGAGTCCAGCATCCCGACAAACCCGAGTGCGGCGACCGCAGTGGACGGACCGGGAACCGCCACGCACGTGTCCGTTACCGTGTCCAACGTGAAGACGGCACCATTTATGTTCTCAAACTTAATGGTGAACTTCCCGCAGTTGCCCGCAAGGAAGCTCCCGGTAAACCATTGCCCGCCGGTGTTTGCCAAATCATCCTGCGTCGAGGCAGCCCCTTGCGAGATGGTGACGCGACCACCGTCAGTGGGTACGCCATTTGGGTCCGTTGCCGGAAGATTTGTCTTCCACCGGTACGTAATAAGGCAGCGCATGCCGTCTTCGCCCGGTCCACAATCAAAGGGTTGCGAGATGCTGCTCGAGGCGCCCGCCGCCGTCGAACTGATTACCGCCGATCCGTCGCCTATTACAGCTCCCGGCGTTTGAATCCATTTCACGTTGGCGCCTGGAACGGGGCCAAGCACCCACGGATTCAAGTTGTTCGTAAACGTTCCGTTGATCAGCCCGGCCTGTGCGTTCGCCGTGCACAACAACCACAAGATTGCTGCCCCATGCTTTTTCACCTAAGCCCCCTTGGCGAATGCCGATTGCAACCCGCCTGTACCTTTCAAGGTAC
Organism: Phycisphaerales bacterium; assembly: GCA_050730655.1. Lineage (GTDB taxonomy): Bacteria > Planctomycetota > Phycisphaerae > Phycisphaerales > UBA1924 > JAFEBO01. Next base: position 75,693 of record JBOHNL010000009.1, on the reverse strand, counting down.
CACGTGAACGTCGTTCATGCCAACGCAGCTAGGGGTTGGCGAAACAGCTTAGATTGACTTCGATGCGAAGTAATCCGCTTCAGCAGGGTATTTACCCCACTCAATCCTCAGAGCCTCTTGCACGGCGTAAGGGATCCTCATTCTCGCCGTGAATAAAAAAGGGCCGCTCCCCACGAGCGGCCCCGAATCGAAGCGATTTCTCGCTTCGGTTATGCCAAGCTGTAGCCTTTGGCCCGCTGGCTCTTGTCATTCTTTGAGATCGGCTTGCCTTCGGCGTTGTGCCGCTGGACTTGGCCGCTATGAACCATCTTCATGAGCGTTTGTGAGACCGAAGGCTTCGACTTCGATCCGGTGGCCGCGAAGATTTCATCGGCGCTGAGCGGCTTTTTCGAGGATTTCAACGCAGCCACAATCGACTCCGAGACTTTCCCTTTCCGGCTGGGCTTGCCCTTGCCGCGGAAGTTGCCAACTTCAGACCCTTGCGTTGAAGATTGGCCACCGGATAGATTGCTTGCAAGTCGCGACATCCTCGCGTTAATCGATACCAGCAGAGAGCGGGCGCTTTTGCGAGCTTTCGCAAGGCGGGCCTCTAATTCATGGATCTCGTTTTCCGCCGCCTCAAACGCCGCCCAGATAGTCGATGCCGATTTGCGTCCACGTTTCGCCAAGCTAGATTCCTCTTTCTCCCCTGTTGCCCAACGAATTCAGTATACCCGCTTCCAATTGTGTTGGTTGAGGTCATCAACCGTGATTGCACTCGAAGTGTGTCTTGTGCCCACTGAATGTTCTTGACATACATCCCCGGTTGTGGCACGGTGAGATTCAGTGGCAACAACATGATGGGTTAGACAATGGGTGATGTACGTATCCGCAATCTCGCGGAAGAAGTGGTTCAAGCGCTCAAAGCACAAGCCCAGCGTCACGGCAACAGCCTTGAGTCCGAATTGCGTCAGCTTCTAACCGACGCCGCTTGGCGGCCACGCCGGCAGATGGTGAAGGAGCTCCGCAAACTGCAAGCGACAATCCGCGCGGAGGCCGGAATTCTCTCCGATTCCGCACCGATCATCCGTGCTCAGCGCGACGGCCTTGAATGATCGTCGTCGATGCCAGCGTCGCCGTGAAGTGGCTGTTTGATGAAACAAACAGCGAGTCGGCCCTTTCGCTTCTTGACCAATCAAACCGGTTGATCGCGCCCTCCATCGTCCGCCTCGAAGTAGCCGGAGCGATTCTCTGGCGTTTCCGCGACGGACGCATTTCTTACGACGCGGCCCGCGCCGCTTGCGACACCTGGGACGACATGCTGAGACGGGGAATTCTCGACTTGGTTCCCATCGACGACGTTTATCCGCGGGCCGTCGATCTTGCCCTTCGCGTCAAACACACCGTCCCCGACTGCCTCTATGTCATCGCAGCGCAAGACCATGAGGCAACCGTTATCACTGCCGACCAGCCAATGCATGAGCGTTGCAGTCCCGCCTATAGCCGGATCTCCTTGCTCGAGGCCACAACCTCTGCGACCTTAATTGCACGCTAAAGCCGACACCGATCTCGTCAAGCTGCCAAAACCGCTTTCCGCAAGCGGAAGCCTTCGGTTTTTCGCTTGACGCGAGCGCTCCCAAATGGTCGCTTCGGTTCGTCGGCTTTGCAGGACGTGCATAGGCCGCGATGGTCGTGGCCCAAACGAAGGAGAAAAAACCATGAGCAATACCGAAACCTTGACCCAATCCCCGGACCAGCCCGTCGCAAAGACGATCGAACGAGACCGTGCTTGCTTCGGCGTCATCGGAGCCGCAATCAGCGAAACACGATTTGCCGCCGGCGGTCACCGATACGGCGTCGTCTTCAGCCGCGATGTCGGCGATCTTTGCCTCGCAGGCACGTTTTCGATGTCACTCGGACAAAATGAGCTCATGGATCTCATCGCAGCCGCGTCTACGGCTTACCACATGATCGACGCACTTCGCGATAAGACCGCTCGTCCCCACTGCCAGCACTGGGATCGCAGTATTCCGTTCGAGCAACTCGAAGCCCGTCACGGATGGGAACCCGATCACGACGAAGTATTCCCTTTCCAGATCGAATCGTAATTTTCTTGCGGTGAAGGCGGTGGACGTTTTCTTCCACCGCCGACGAACCTGGACACCGATTCTCCTTGACGATCACGGTTGTTTTCGGCATCCTCAAGATATGACATTCGAAAGTCACTTATGACCGACCGGCGCGTCTTTGACGTAGCTCAACTTTCTGCTGCCGAGCGCCTCTTACTGGCGGGCGAGCTACTCGATATGGCGCATACGCACCTACGGCCGCTATCGCCCGACCAAATGGCAGAAATTCGCCGCCGCGACGCTAAAGCAGATTCCGATCCCAATTCCTGTGAGCCTTGGGAAGAGGTTCGCGAGCAGCTTAAACCTCGCGGATGACCCTCTCGGTCGTCATCACGCCGGAAGCTCGGCTGGATATGGCGGCCGCTATCGACTACTACAACGAGGTCGCACGAATCGGTGAGCTGTTTCGCCTGGAGGTCGATCGGACCATAGGGATTATCCAGCTATGGCCCGAGGGATGCGAAGTGCTGGAGCAGCCGTATCGGCGAGCGGTGATGCATCATTTTGGATATCTCGTGGTCTACCGCATTCTGCCCGACCGCATCCGCGTAATCGCCGTCATCGCCGCGGCTCGCGATCCGCAGGCTCTGGCGGCGCGACTGGCTTCCGATCCGAACTAAGGCAGTCACTCCCACGACTTTCACCGTGAAATCGCCTCAGTCAGGCGTCGGACTGAGGCCGCCCCGATTCAGAACTGAAACAGAAGTTTTTGCCACAGACGTCTCCCCTAAGCGGTGCTTAGGACTTGGGGGCGCTGGCCACTCCAGAGAGCGGCCCAATCAGACATCTCACCGCATTCGTAGTACACTTGATTTGGGTGGACGCTGCATAAGACACGGGGTGGAGGGTTAAAAATGTCTTCTGTTGTTCCGGGTACGACAGGTTCTAGTTCCAAAGCAGATGTGACCGACTTGGTTGATGCGGTGCTCAGTCGAGCCAACTCGGATGTTGACTTGCCGGCGGTAGAGCACGACGGAGTTGTTACCACTTACGGAGAGTTTTGTAGAGCAGCTTTTCAAGCCGCTGGAGCGGTGCGGAAGGCCGTCTCGGCCCCCTGTCCACGCGTGCTTATAGCAATTCCCCGCTCCGTATCGGCGTACACGGGAATGCTCGGAACTCTATTGGCAGGTGGAACATTTTGCCCGATCGATATTGAGGGTCCGGCCGAGCGCAACGCGACCATCGCCAAACTTTTTTCCCCTCATGTCATCCTGTATACAGGCAAACCGCCAGAGTTTCTTGACGCTTGCCCGGCAACAACACCTAGGGTGGACGCCGCCAGCAAGGACGGTCCTTTGCTCGATATTCCCGCTATCGAGTACAGCGATATCGCGTACGTGGTCTTCACATCGGGGTCTACGGGTCAGCCGAAGGGGGTGAAGATCGGTCGCCAAGCATTTTCACACTTTCTGAAGGTATCGCAGCAATATTTCGTTCCGGCGCACGGAAGCCGGTGGGGCCAGTTTTCCAACCTTGGTTACGACCTTGCCGTCATGGACGTGTTCATGGCACTTACCCAAGGACGAGTGCTGATTCCACTATCGGGGTCGAAAGATCGGCTGATGCCAGCATTGGCGATCAAGAAGCATGGCGTCAATATTTGGCAGTCGGTGCCGAGCGTCCTTGAGATGATGACCCGTGGCAAACACGTGACTTCGGATATGCTCGGCTCGCTACGGGTAATGAGTTTCTGCGGGGAGCCGTTGCTTCCCCGACATCTTGAGACGCTATTTGCGGCGCGACCCGATCTCGAAGTGTTCAATACCTACGGAGCTACCGAGACAACAGGGTTCAATACACTCAATCGTCTGGATGCCAAGAACTTCCGCGAATCATGCGCGAGCGCGTTCGTGGCGTTAGGGACCAATGTGCCCGGCTGGAATGTCCAACTGCACGGGGAAGACGTACCAGACGAAGGTGAAATCGTCGTGTCGAGCGACTGGCTCGCGCTCGGATACTGGGCAGATGAAGAACGGACGCGTCTCGTGTTTCGAGATGTAAAAAGCCCAAGTGGCGAAATGCAACGAGCGTATTTCACTGGCGATCGTGGTGAGCGTAAGGACGGCCAGCTCTACTTCAAATGTCGGCATGACCGCCAAGTGAAAGTGCGCGGCGAGCGAATCGAACTCGATGAAGTCGACCATGCACTTCGCGAAATGGGATTCGCCGAGTCATTTACTGTGTTCGATGGAAGCGACCTTCATTCGTTTGTCGAGACACCGTTAGATGTCGATCAGGAACGTGTGCGGGCTATTCTGACCAAGAAGCTGCCGTTCCATGCCGTTCCGAAGCGAATCATCGGGATGACAAACCTCCCTCGTAACGCTAACGGGAAACTCGACCGGACTGCGATTAAAAAGCTGGTGGTGACGTGACCAAGTCCACCGAACTCGCCGATCCCTACGTCTTAGTCGCTACGGCCCTCGGACATCCGCAGCAGGAAATCACGCTGGATTCTGCCATGTATCGTGATCATGGATGGGATAGTTTCGGGCATCTCAATGTGATCATGGCCATGGAAAGCGCGTACGGTATCGTGATTGAGGACACGGATGTAGAGAAATACAAGTCGATGAAAGCGATCGTCGAGTTCTACGAGCGGATACGAGGGGAAGGACGTGGCAAGCGGTGACCGGTTCAGGATCCACGCGATCATCCTGACGCGCGATCGTCCCGATACGCTGGCGCGATGTGTCTCTAGCGTCCTTTGCACGCTGGGGGGGAGTGACGTACTAACGGTGATTGACGATTCGGGTCCGAACGCGCGCATCGCCAATTCCCGCGCGCTTCTTTCTGCATCGAATCCAGCAAACATTCTGCTTAACCAGTTGGTCTGGGAATCAACATGCGCAGCCTTGGGAAAAATGCCAACTTGTCAAGATGCGACATGGCTTGAGCGGACATTTGAACGCGACATCGCACCACTTCGCAACCTGTCTCTGCTGCTCGCTGCAACCGTCAGCTCGGAGACGGTGGTTCTGATCGACGACGACATCATCGGCATGAATCTTCTATCTATGCACGCGGAGGTGGCCGCATTGCGCAGTACTGGAAGCGGAGCGATTGTGGGAGCCGAGATCGGAGGACTTTCTGAGCTGGACGTCGTTACAAGACTCTGGAACGCCATCGATTTTCTTGCCGAACGCCGAAGCGACGCGGTTTCCAGAGGACCAAGGGAGGTATTTCGAGCGACAACGGGAGCCATCCGTCAGACTGATTGCAGCGGCCACTACGCCAGCGGAGGCTGCCTGGCGTTTTCGCTCACTCCGCAGCAGATGACGGCATTTCCACCGGGGTACAACGAGGATTGGCTCTGGTGCCTGTTGGGACAGAGGCAAGACGTGCGCACCGCGTGGTCGGCGTCGCCGGTGACGCATGATCCGCCGTGGGTTCGGCGACCGAGCGCTGATGATTGCTTGTTCGAGCTCGTGGGAGACCTTGTGCTGGATTGCCTAGAGGAGCTCCGGTGCGAGAACGTTCTGACTCCGGCACAACGATTGGAGCGACTCTCAAAAATGAAGCCTGGAAACGATCTTTTTCCGGAAACGCGGGTACGAGAACTCTGTGACAGATTGGCGGCGGCAGCCATCGATGCAGAAGGACGGACTATGCTGCGGGAACACGGCCTTGCGAGTTTGATTCAGTTGCGGGATTCAGGAAAATTGAGCGGGGACTGGGGGTCGATCGTGGCAGCATGGAGCCGGGACGCAACAAGTAAGCTGCGATCTCACCAGACCGCAATGCTGGACGTGGGAGTATTGGCTCACCTGCGTTCAATCTGGAAGGAAGGAAGACCCTAGTGGCAACATCACGGCATCGCTTCCGAAGTTACGACGGTACGCCTCTTGATGGCACTCTGCAATCTGGAGCCTCATCCGCCGAATGTGTTGTGCTGATGGTGCATGGAATTACATCGTCACGGGATGAGCTTGGTCTTTTTTCGGGGCTCGCACAACACCTGGCTGGCTCGGGCATTCCATCCTTCCGCTTCGACTATCGCTGCCACGGCGTGAATAAGCGGCCCACACAATTTCTTACACTTTCGGGAGTTGTCAACGACATCGAGGCGGCGGCCCGAGCGGCCATAGACGCTACCCATGCGTCGCGCGTCCACATCGTGGGAATGAGCTTCGGCGGCGGACTATCGGCTTACTGGGCGGCAACGACGCGCCGTGCAGTGTTCTCCGTGGTGATGTTTGCGCCGGTACTTGACTACGAAGAAGACACCCTCGGTCAATACGACCTTCTTTCGGACGGCATGTTGACGCTCAAGGCCGCGCGTGAACTGAAACGCTCGGGTTCGCTAAAGGCGGGTGGGATTCGCTATGGCGGCGCCCTGCTCAATGAGCTCCCGTATTTTTCCGGCTTGAACGCGGTATCGCGACTGACGTGCCCGTGCCTCATTGTGCATGGCGATGCCGATTCGATCGTGCCATTCGCTTCGTCCGAGCGTGTCACGAAAGAGAATCCCAAGTGCCAACTCGTGAACATCCCCGACACTGATCATGGGTTTGGAGTGGAAGGCGACGAGGATCTGACGTCCCCAGAAACCAAAGAGAAGCACGAGCAAGTATTCAATGCGGTTTCCGAGTTTCTCACGAAGGTGGACACGTGACGCAAGTTACGCTTGAACAAGGCGCTTGGCACCACGAGGCTGTCGTGTTCGAGGGCACCGCCCATATCGGATACCAGAGCTGTGTCGGACACGGTCAAGTGGATGAGGAGGGAACCCGCATCGGAGACGGGGTCCGGATCGGGGCGTTCTGCATTATTGAGAACGGCGCGCACATCGGCCCGGGCGTGGAAATCGACCACTATTGCCGGATCGGGGGTGGTGTGCGAATCGGTGCGAATTCACGCATTCTGTATGGGGCGCAGGTGTTCGACGAAGTAGTTATTGGTCAGAATTGCATCGTGGCCGGCGACTTGGTGGACCGAGCTGTCATCGAGGACGAAGTGACTTTCCAAGGCAATACGGCACACACCCACGCCGACCCAAATGGGGATTGGGACAAAACGGAAGAACCCTCGCCAAAGGTTCTAAGGGGAAGCGTCGTCGGCATCGGCGCGATATTAATCGGCGGTGTTACCGTTGGGCCCCGTTCCTATGTCGCCGCGGGCGAGATAGTCCGGACCGATGTCGCGCCAGAAATGGTGTTGATGCGAGGCCAACTCAAACCGCTGTCGTCATATAAGGGAATAATCAAGGTGCGCGGAACGTGAGCGACCCTCGAGGGACACTTTCGCTCGACGTGCTGGCCGTGCACGGGCCGAAGTGGAGTGTTGACCAACAGCAAGCCTTCGTCGAAGGCATTTCCAAGCTGCTGGCGGCCGTAGAACAGGTGCTCAGAAGAGAACATCCGTCGTTGAGATTGGCCCCTTGCGTAACGGCAAGCGCGGAAAGTCGCGGAGTGACTGATCACACGCCCGCATTGGCATTGCTTGATGTCAGCACGCTGGATGACATATTCGCATCCCTCGTCGGTCGGTTGGTGGGACTCGGAGTTCCCTGTATCTTTCTTTGTCGCAAAGGGATGGACGACTCGATCGCGCGACTTGGGCTCGATATGTCGCGCGTGTTTCGGTATGAAGAGTCGCGTAAAGACTTGCCTGGAAATGAGGGCTTGCAGCGGGAAGTTCGAGAGTCAGTTTCGACCAGCAAAATCCTCAGCGAGATGGTGTACGCGTTATGGTTCCCGCGATCTACCAACACCATCTGGGTAGTTTGTCCACAGATCCATCAGCCGGGTGAATTTGCCGATCGGTCGAGCTCAGACTACACATACTTGGACAATCTTGGCGACACAGACACGCTCCTTGAGCTTAAGGTCTTTCTTTCTCGGCACTACCCAAGCGCGACAATCGGACATTTCAGCGCGAGCGACTTGCCATGCGGCCATACGAGCGGAAATTTGGTGATAATTGGTGGCCCTGGAGAGGTCGCTGAGATCGGAAACCATACGTGCCAGGACATGATGCGTGAAGTTGGATCATGCGTGTCTTATTCCGATGACTGCCAGAAGATGTTGATTAAGCGTCCCAACGGCGCGACGGAAGAATACGAAGCGACTCTACATCCGACGGCAGAAGGGACTGCCAATCGGTCCCGATTCGGATTAAGCAGTGATCGCGGGTGCTTCGCCAGGTTTCCTAATCCACTCAATGAGAACACCGCCGTCGTGTTAGTCAACGGGATTCACACACGCGGGGTGCTAGGCGCTGGAAGGGCATTTGTAGATAGGCGAGAATCGCTGCGCAACTACCACGCCGTGTTTGCCAGCGGAGTTGATCCGAAGCGATTCGAGTGCCACTTCGCCGTCCGCGTGCTGAACGGCGAAGCACAGGTCCCCCACGTAGCCGAGGCAGATATCTATCCTCTCGGCGCGCACGTTGCAGGTGGCGTCGTGAGACCATCCGAAGTGGCTGGTAAGCAGGTTGCCTCAGCCGAATCGGTGACGGTGGTGTTTGTGGCCGGAGATCGCGGAGGCGTGCAGTTCAACCAAGCCCAGATTCCACGGGAGGTTAAGGCTATCCAAGAAGCATTGAGAGCATGCAAGTTCAGGGATTCAATCGCTTTTGCCAATCCAATCCTGGCGGCAAACGCTCGAACAGTAGCTGATGCCAACCGTGACAAACCAAGCATCATGCATTTTGCTGGCCACGGTGATGATCGAAGCCTGTCCTTCATTGCAGACGAAAATATTCTGGTTAGCGCCGCGCCAGCCAGCGCCCAGCAACTTGGAGAGATTCTCCGCGAGTTCTCTCACCGCGTGCGACTATGCGTGTTGAACACATGCAACTCGTCCGCAATCGCCGAGCATCTTACCCAGACCAACACAGTCGATGCTGCCATCGGATGGTCGGGAAAGGTTGCTGACTCAACCGCCATTGCTTTCAGTGGGGCGCTATACGCATATCTCGGAGATGGGCTCGGAATCGGACAAGCGGTTGGGCTCGCTGCGGCAACCCTCACAAGGGACGTCAAGCCGCAACTTAGTTTCCGTTCAGGCATTGACGAAGCCGCGCCCATCGTTCAGGGAGGACATGGATCATGAGTACCGTCGCAGAACTCTTCAGGCAGCTGAGCGGCGACGCTTGGCGCGTGAAGAACGCATTTACGATTGAAATGCTGCAGGCCAACGCGCTACTGCACAACACCGCGGCGACCGAAGATGAGATGGTGGAGTGTCTGAACGCGTGGTCTCTGAAGCACCAGTCGTGCCAGTTCGGCAGGGCTGCGGCGAGCCAGGGGCGGCTGCATTTCTGCATTCTCCCAGAAGACGCGGTGTCCTCGTGGTCGGACGATGAGATCCAGCAGAAAATCAATGAGGAAAAGCGGCTCTGGAAGCAGCGCGCGGCTTGCGACGCAAAGCGTGCCGCGCACAGCTTTGTGATTGTCGTTGCATCGCCACGGGTGGCGCTGGCTGCTCCCGATCAACATCTTCGTGCGTTTGGCGATCGCTTGCTTGCGCTTGCGGGATGGGAGTCCGATCGTCGCGGTGTGCGCAAGCACAACACGATCACTAGCGACTATCTCTATCTGCGTAAGCCCGCGGATCAAGCTTTCTACGGCTTCCTTTTTAATGTGGATTTCTTCGCGTGCGCCGGTGATGGGCGATGGTGGCGCGACCACCGGTTCCCAGGTGGCATTGCCTTCACCGCCAATAGCGCGGGGCACATGATGCGGTTCCGGGAGTGGTACGACGGCAAGATCGATAGTGAGGAATGGGCTCTCAAGCAGGCCATGGCAACCATTCGCAATGCCGAGCCCACGAAGCCGGGAACTGCGGGCGATGCCGCGACCGAAGGGCGTGCCACATGGCTGCTCCCCTTGAGTGCAAAAGGGCAACCCTTGGTTGAGCGCCTCGCATGTCCGCTCAGCAAAGTACCGGCGATGTTGGAAGGGAAAGACTGGACAAGATACGAAGGTGTACTCCACACCGACCACGCCGTCCGCGAGGAGTTCTTCCAGGATCGTGAAGCGGCTCCCACTGCATCGAAGCCGTACCTAATGGACTTCACCTACCTTTATGACCACAACCAATCGGACTTCGAGCGGTTCGCGATCGGAAAGCCGTTTACCGACGATCAGGTGTACGCGGAGATTGGGCGCCCGGAAGATTGGACCCATCGAAGCACGAGTACCGGTCGGCCGCGCACACAGGAGCAAGCCGCCGAAGTTGCCCGGCAGTTGCAGGTTTGTCGCTCGTGGGCGCCCCGACATGCCGTATTGCCCGATCCATGAGAAATGCGTCGGGCACAGGGTCAATAGCCCAGAACGCAAGCAAAGACGAGCGGCATCACGATCGTCGCGTCAGATTCGATCATAAAACGAGGCGTATCGGGACCGAGCTTTCCCCACGAAATTTTTTCATTGGGAACGGCCCCGCTGTAAGACCCGTAGCTGGTCGTGCTGTCGCCGACTTGGCAGTAATAGCTCCACAAAGGAACTGTCTGTCCCATGTCTTGACGTATTAGCGGCACGACACTCGTCGCGAAGTCCCCAGCGATTCCCCCACCAATCTGAAAGAGTCCAATCTCGACTTCGCAAGAGTGCCTGCAATACCAGGCAACAAGCTCGGACAGATATTCCAACCCGGAACGAATCACCGCTCCCCCAGGAATGGTCCCGTTGATCACGTGCGATGCGAAAACGTTGCCCAATGTTGAGTCTTCCCAGCCCGGAACGAACATCGGCAGTCTTGCCTCGGCAGCCGCGTAAACCCATGAATCACGAGGATCGATCTGAAAGTTTGGTCGCATGTCCGAGTTGAGCACCAATTGATAGAAATACTCGTGCGGTAGCGCTCGTGTGCCGTCTATCGATGCAGCATGCCATTGCTCCGCCAACCATCGTTCGACCTGACGTATCCCATCTTCCGGTATGCAGGTGTCTGTTACGCGATTTAAGCCCTGCTCTAACAGCAATCGTTCGTCGGCGGAGCTGAGTTCGCGGTACCGCGGAACCCGCAAATACTTCTCGTGGGAAAAGAGGTTGAACACGTCTTCCTCAAGATTGGCTCCCGTGCAACAAATGGCGTGCACCTTCCGCCGCCGAATCATTTCCGCGAGACCGATGCCGATTTCGGCCGTGCTGAGTGCGCCCGCGAGCGTGATCAGCATCGAGCCGCCACGGTCGATGAGCGCGGAGTAGCCCTCGGCAGATTCCACGAGTTCAGCGGCGTTAAAATGCCGGAAGTGGCGCCGGAGAAACGATCGAATTTCTCCGGAGGGATTGGTAGAGCTCATCAACACCTCCTATCTCGCCGTAAGTTGCTCCGGCTTTCCTCACATAAAGCGAGGATTCTTGTTCCTGCGAAGCGCTACGGGCACGTAACACTGTCGTCACCCGAGTAGATAGCCGGGTCGTCCTTGACTCTTCCGAGCTCGTCATGCTCCGACTTGTGGTACCGCTTAATGGCTTCCGCTAGTTCCCTGCATGTCGCTCTGACGCTCTCTCCGCTGCCGAGCTTCACCTCAATGCCATAGAAGCCATAGCGCCACAAGTGATCAAGCGTGACTCTGCTCCAAAACGCCAACACTCCCTCATTCGGCTCGAGCGGGATAGCGACTACACCGAACGCCGGAGCGGCCCGATTTAGCGAACAGCGAAGGTGTTTGAACTGATGCCCCGGTCGCAACTTTGCCATTAGGAGCGGGGTAATGGTTTGCACGAATATTTTGTCCTTCCCTTTGTTGGCGATCTGGCATGCCAAGATCACATCGCTTGGGCTGGGCGGCCGACCTGGACTTTCCGTACGCCACAGCTTGGGAGTAATAACAACGCCAGCCGCCTTGGCCTTTGCCTCCTTGTACCACGCCACCCAAGCGTTGTATCCGCCAATTGCGATTGCGGCGACCACGCCAAGGGTCTGCGGTGTTGTAGCTCGCTCCATCTGAAAGATCGCCCAGGCTGCGATTACCAGCAACACCAACGAAACGACACCCAATCCCCAAGGAATCTTTTTCAACACGGGAAGGTTCATCCTCGCTTCTGTCTTGGGGCATCCCTTCGGCTGCGACCCTTTGTCAGTAGCAGCACCCAAAGGGTATCGAAACGTGCGCGCGGGATTGTTCGAGCGTTAATGCAGGCGAAATTGGCCGAACTACGCCACGACGCATACGCACTTTCTGAAACACGCGATGGTGAGTGCTGGAACCTAAAAGCAAGATCGATCGGTTACACTTGGCCGGGTTGCCGCCTTGACGCCTCGCTGTGGATCTCCATCCGATTCCAAGAGGGCCCTATGGACGCATTGCGTGTGTTTCGCCGCTGAAACAGCACAAAGCGCAGCAAGGAGGCAGGACGCGCATGCCGCGCCGAGTCAAGTCGATCTATCGCCGTTCGCTGTTCGAAGGAATCTCATGCATCACCCGCCGGAGTACTTGCTAGACCATGGAGCCATGCGTTCTGCGCTTTCTGAAGCTGCACAAACCGCCCACTCGGTACGCATCCTGGCTGCTTGGGCAACCTGCGGTGCGGGGCTTGAATGCCTAAGGCACTGTGATGCAGCGCACAAACAGGCGATCATCGGAACCGCATTTGCGGGAACGGAGCCAGAAGCGTTTCACAGTCTCATCAGAATGGGATTCGACGTGAGAGCCATAGATCAACTGCCCAACTGCGCAACCTTTCACCCAAAGCTCTATCTTTTCGAGCAGAGGGATGGTGACTTCACGGTGATACTCGGCAGCGCGAATCTAACGGATGCCGCCTTTACGCGAAATGCTGAGGCATTGGTGCGTTTGTCGTTGCCTAGAACCGCTGCCTTACCGCTAATCGCATATTTTACTGAATACTGGACCGCTCGTGGTACTCACCCCATCGATGACCTGTGGTTTGAGGAATATACAAAACGATATAAATTGGCCCTCGCTACCCGTGCACCGAGCTTCGCCCAGACCCAAGGTCGTCGATCGGGTCCGCAGCCGTCAGCGCAAACTTCCGCACGAACCTCCGACCTTCAAGGCCTGATGCAGTCGGATTGGGGCGGTTACGTGCAGCTGCTTTCCCAGCGCTCAGATATGCCGCGCGACTACCTCGATGGAAAAACGGACTCATATCTCCAAGTTCTTTCCATGACTTCTCCAGCTCTGCGAGCCGGACTTGTGAATGCCGACCGGCGTGCAATCGCAAGAATCTTGGGGCAATTCGATTGTGGCTGGCTCGGGACTGAGCGTCTCATGCGCGGACGCGGCGCTCAGATATACAACGACCAACCGCTCCGACAACTCGTTGATGATTACATCCGGCCGCTCTGGGAGACGGACGTCGAAAGCGATTGCATAGGAGCTGCCGAGAGCGTATTTATAAAGCTCGCAGAGGTGGATGGACTGGGTCCAGCATTCATCACCCGCATCCTCACAATTGCTCGACCTGACCGCTTCTATTCGTGCAACGCCGCCAGCAGGACGAGCCTTGCCTCTCTATTCGGGGTATCGAAATCCAAGTTGGGGGAGTGGAGCGGCTACAGAACGGGATTAGAAATGATCTATTCAACGAATTGGTATCGCTCCCCAGAACCAACGAATTCACGCATGATAAATCTTTGGAAGGCGAGAGTTGCACTGCTCGATTCGTATGCCTACCAGTCTCCTACATGAGGTACTGCTTTACAGCTCCGTTGACACGCGACGTTGCTATCAGTGGCGTGCCTATGGCGCACTTTGTGGCGCACCTGCGTCGGAGACTCACGATTCTCTTTGTTGTTCAATGCGGAATTGGTAGACGCAAGGGATTTAAAAGCAAACGAGTCCAAACCTGATACTCCGAAAAATCGCTAAATATCAGCCAGTTACGTGATTCTTGACATACCCACAATGCGCCAGTATGGTGGCGCACTTCTGGCGCACTTTGCCAGCAACGACAGCATGAGGGAACATGGAACGCCACGACCTGCTCGGAGGACGTGTGTACGTCTTTAAGAGGCCGCGTAGCCGCTTCTGGCAGTGCGGCACGTACCTGGGAAAGAAAGAACGCGAGAGCACGAAGCAAGAGAGCTTGACGCACGCTTGTGCGTTCGCGGAAAAGTGGTATTTCGATCTTCTCGCGATCCCGCAAGCGGAAAAGAAAAAAGAAGGAAAGACGTTTCGTGAAGTAGCGGAGACGTTCAGGCGCGAGTATCAGGCGATCACGCTGGGGCAGCGAAACGCTGACCATGTCGAAAGCCACTGGCGACGACTCGATCTCTACCTCATCCCGTTCTTTGGCGACAAAGTGCTTTCGGAAATCACTCCAGGGCTGGTACAGGAATATCGCGTCGTACGAGCGCAGCCATCGGTGAAAGCCGGAAAACTGCCGGACTGGAAGATGCCGCGGGTGCCTTCCCGAAGTACGATGCACAAAGAGATCGTCACGTTGCGACAAGTGTTGAGGACAGCGCACCGGCATGGCTGGCTACAGCACATGCCTGATTTGACACCGCCGTACAAAACTTCCGGAAAGATCACGCACAGGGCGTGGTTTTCCCCCAAGGAGTACGAACAACTTTACAAGGCAACACGCAAACGTGCAAAGAACCCGAATCGCAGATGCTGGAAACAGAACGGCGAAGACCTTCACGACTTCGTTCTCTTCATGGTCAATACCGGACTACGACCGGACGAAGCGTGGAACTTGCAGGATCGCGATGCCGTCATCGTCGAGGACGAGGCAACGGGCGAGCGGATTGTCGAAATCGAAGTTCGCGGCAAACGCGGGATTGGCTATTGCAAGAGCATGCCCGGGGCAGTGCTGCCGCTTGAACGACTTCGAAAACGCAACAACTCGCAGCCGACAGATCTGATCTTTCCGAATCGCCACCGAGAGCTTTTCAACGCCATTCTTGAGGAGGAAGGGCTGAAAGTCGATCGCGATGGTAATCGTCGGACGGCTTACAGCTTGCGCCACACCTACATCTGTTTGCGATTGATGGAAGGCGCTGACATTTACCAGATCGCGAAGAACTGCCGCACCAGCGTTGAGATGATTGAGACCTACTACGCCTCACACATCAAGACGACGCTGGATGCTGCGGCTATCAATGTCCGTCGTCCAAAGCCCCCGGCAAGAGCCAGGTCAAAGAAGCGGTAGGGAAACGCAGAATTGTGCTTGGCGAGACCGCCGCGCCGCGTTATACCAACTTTCGCGCGGGCGTGGCGAAACTGGTAGACGCACGGCACTTAAAATGCCGCTCCACAACTGGAATGCCGGTTCAATTCCGGCCGCCCGCACCAATTGAAATGCTTAGCTCCTACGACGCCGAGCAGCGAGAGGAGCCCCGATCGCCATCACGAGCCCCGTTGCCGGAACCGGCACGGCGGTGATGATTCTCACGTCGTCGGAACCGCTGAATGTGTCGAAGGAAAAATCGATGCGCATCCGATCCGCCGATACAGAAAGTGCGTCATAGAGCGGATTTTGGTGCACCTCCAGGCCGCGATCGCTGTTGTGGTTGTACGAAACTCCGGCCCGCGAGAGCGGCGCGTCAGAGTCTTCCATTGTGCTTTTGAGAAAAATCACGCCGAGGATCGGCCGGTCGAACGTGATGAAGCCGGCAAACAGCACGCCGCCGGTGCTGGCGGTGTCGGTGCGGAGCATGTAGCTTGCGACTTGCGACGATGCCGCGATATTGCCCGGTGTTCCGAGTATCGCACCCTGAATCACTGTGCCAGTGTTTAGCGCATCGACGTGCAGAGCGCTCGCAAGCGTCGTCTGACGCTCAAACCAGAGATTGGCGTTCGTATCGCTCGACCACTTCCCCAACCCAATGTTGGCGGGAGGATCGGCAACTACGACAGATCCCCCGAAAGTGACGATTCCGCCGTTCGCCGGAGCGAGAAAGGCAATGAGGCCAGCGGCACCGGCAATTGTCACGAGGAGTGAACGATTTGAGTGCGTCATAGTGGCTGATTTCCTTCGCAGAATTGACAGGGAAGGCGTTTTCCGTAAGTGCAGCGATGTCACCGCCGCGTCGCCTTGCGACGACTTCGACACGCTGCCGGTGTCGAAGGCGCTCCGAATCGAGTCCGGGAACACTTGAATGTACAGCGGTTTTCCGATGAGGCCAGAAAATGACGACGAAAAAACGAAAAAACATCTGCACATACGCGCAAACGCCAGTCGGACTTTGACTAACCAATGACCGACTAGAGGCTGGCGGGCTGAAAGGCCCGCTGATGACCAAACGAACAATCTATTCGCGCGAATACGAACTGCTTCTTGAAATGCTCCGGGAAGTCCGGCAGCGGCGGGGGTTTACGCAAGAAGAAATGGCCAAACGCCTGTCCACCACCCAATCGGCATTCAGCAAAAGCGAGCGGGGAGAAGTACGGCTGGACATGGTCCAGGTGCGCGACAGGTGCCACGCGATGGGGGTGTCGTTCGCTCGTTTCGCTGCGGACTTTGATCGGCGCGCGGGTGTTCCCTCGGGTATTAAGTAGAGGGTGGCGTTCTTTATTCGATGCCCTCAACGACAATCTGATTGAACGGACGACATGCGAAGGTAGCGCATATCTCAAGTCTGACTGCCTTACGACGGGCGCGCACAGCGGCTGCGCAAGAACTTATCCACAGTTATTCAGCGCGACCTCGACGGATCGTCGAGTCGGTATACTCCGTGAATTCGCAGTTTTCCGGGAGTTCACCATGCGGCTGCTGCTCATATTGACCTCGATCTTCATTCATTCCTTGGTGTTTCTCGCCCCAGCTCAGGCTGATGAAGCGCAGAGACGTCCGGACATCGAGCGGTTGATGCGTGAATTGCAGGCGCGACACTGGTACGTCTACGGCGAATACTTCGAATGGCCGGCAAACAGCAAGGGAGAAACCGCGCCGCACTATCCGCGCGATTGCTTCTACGGGGAAAAGCTTTCGGCCGAAGAGTCAAGAAGCCTCGTCACACTGCTTTACGACGTGTTTTATATAAAATCATCCGCGGTTCCTCTTCCGGATAATATTGTTACGGATACCTATTTTTGGTGGGTCAATTCTACTTCACTCTGGCAGTACTTCGTTCGACCAGATTTTGCCGCTCGGGTAAACAATAACCAATTTCCAACCTATTTTGACGGTTCAGGCACGGATTCGCAATTGTTGCCCGCGCTCTCTGTGAACATCGAAAACATGATCGGAACCGGCTTCGAGGAAGCAGAGGCACTAAACCTGTCTCTTGCGAACCTTCAACATGTGGACTCGATACGAGTTACCTACACCACACTGGCAACGGCCTCATGGGGAACAGCGGGCATTTCGCGGCCTGCGCGTCCATACCCATCCTGGGGATTGGTTGCAGAACAACGCCAAGGCTACGCGAGCACCAACACCTGCGCGGGCACTCTTGCGGAGATCGAGACTGAATATTTGCTACAGAATGGTTCATGGACGGAGGAACCGTATTCTTATATAGATTGGTACACGGGATACGCCGGTGGATATTATGCATTAGGGTGGGTCATTGCCACTAAAGCCGGATATTACATTGATGCCGGAGATATTCCCCATGAATTTTACATGTACGTCGCCTGCCAAAAGGACAGCACGAACGTAGACGAGGATTATACGGTCGTGGTTTCGCCCGGGTTTCCTTTTGGGAACACCAGCTATATCAATGAAATCGGTGTTGAAGCCGCCTACCCCTTGACGGCGGAACAGAACTGGAGTGGGACAGGTGTCGTTGAATCCGAAACCAAATGGGGGCCCGGCGAAGATGATTTCGCCGAATTAGTTTCGGACGTTCCGTGTCCCGTAAATTCTGAGTATCATGCTCGATGGAGCGCTTCTTTTCGATCAGTTGCGAGCCCTGATTTTGATTTTATTCAAAATGCCGAAGACGAGTGCGTTGCGTGTGCGGATAAGAAGACTGCCGGTACGAGCTCGACGTCGGACAGTCAAGTGGCTGTTAGAATTTCTCTTGGTCAGGATGAACTCGGCGTTGCCTCAGGCGCAGTTAGCATAAGCGCGAGCGCGGTGTCTTGGGAAGCGTCGGATATTGATGCTTTATCCGTCCAGGCATCCGAAGCATGGGAATCCTGGGCAGAACCAGATACTGAGGAAACAACCGGGACAAGACGACAGGTGACGCTGCCACCCGGCCGCGGACTCTTGGACGTGCAATATGACACTCCGAGTTCGGGACGCGCGTATACCGCACGGTTTTATTCGGAATCTCAGTTCAACCGAGCATCTACTTCGGGTTTTCCGTTCAACGCCACGGGCACGCCGATTCGGACTGTTCAAGTGGCCTATGACGAACAATTGGTGGCCGATCCTCTGCATGAAAATGCTACGACGCCCGTTCGGCGCCTGCGCGTCACAGAACAAACCGGCAGTGCCGATCCAAAGTTGGAGGAATATCTTCGTTTTCCGGATCGCCTTGAACATGCCACGGGGATCAACAGCAGCGGCATCGCTCAACGACGTCTGTGGAGCACTACGACTTACAACTCGTCCAATACCGAGCGCACCACAACCGAGTGCGTCAGCGGCAACGTCCGCACTTCACTGATTTCAAAGACAATCAAGATCGAGGAACTCGGCCCGAAGGGTTGGCGGCAGAAAACCGAGCACGTGCTTGCGGATGTCACCGCCGATCCATCCAATTCTGCCGACAAGCAAAGGGTTCTTACCACAAGCTGGACGTATTACAACACCCCGAGCGATCCGAACTCCCACGGGAAGCTGAAGCAGGTCACCAATCCGGATGGGAGCTGGGAGCGGACGGAATACGGCACCTACGGCCGGGTCGTGAAGAGCGTCCACAACTTCAAGAACGGGGTCTACGACGAGACGAATTCGACGACAAGAGCGGCATCAGAAGCGGCGAACGTGACGACGACGCATGAATGGCTCAATCTTGCAACAAGTCCGGTGAGCTTCACACCCGCCAAGACATGGTGGGGGACGCCGATCGCGACCGGCGGCTCCACGATGGTGGCGGACGAGATTTCGTGCTCGGTCGTCTCGTATCCCTACGACAGCAGTTCCGTTCCGATGGAACGCACATACGACATACGCTGGAAATCCGACGGATCAGATCGCGAAGTACGTTGGGTCATCCGCTGCGCGGAAGCGAGCGCCCCGGGCACTCTCTCCACGTTCATCGCAAACATTGTGAACGGCCTCGTTGCAGGCACGCCGACCAAGTTGCCGTATGCAACAGACAACCTCGTGGAAATTTCGGAGCGCGCGAAGGGTGAAAACGACGTCTGGCAGGATACCCGTTCACTTTCATCAGACGGCAAATTGAGAATTTCTACCGATGCGATTGTGAGCGGGGATCGTGTCGAAACCGAACTTAGCGGCTACCCGGACGAGAACCCATCCGGCACCGACTTCCTGAATGTGCTTGTCGGCGGTACGCGCACTGTCACCGTGACAAACACGTTCGGCATGAAGTCTGTCGAGACTTATGACATTCAGGCGACATCGACAACCAGCGACGATCTGTTGCTGTCATACACGGAAGAGCAGTATCCCGATTCCCTGGGTCGCCCGACAAAGACGATGTATCTCGACAACTCTGTTGAGCAGGTGGAATATGGCTGCTGCGGCGTGACCAAGCGTATCGGGCGCGACGGCAGCGAGACACGCTACACGCTCGATCCTGGTAGCGGGCGCACGCTGAGCGAAACACGGGATCTGCCGCAGGGTGGATCGGTGACGCTTGCCTATGAGTATGACAGCGAAGGCCGCGTAACCAAAGTGACGCGCGAGCCGTATCCGGCGGGCGACAATGCCATTGTTGAGAAAACGACGTACGACGCGGCGGGTCGCGTCATCGAGAGCGTGGCGAACGGCATCACGACGACGAACGACTATCACCGCGAGTTCTACAGCAGCGGCTCATCGCGGGTGATGTGGTCGTCGGTGACATCAACGCAGGCGGGGACGGGTACGTCTTCGCTCACCCCGACGCAAACACAAGCGGTGTATCCGGACGGGCGCAAGTTGCGGGCAACCGGGAATACCGGCCTGCGCACCGAATGCGACTATGCCGTCGAACTTGTCGCTTCTGGCTCGCCCAACATCTACCGGTTGGTGACGACAGAGACGGTGCTCGACGCCTCGGGAACCGCGACGAGTCAGTGGACCAAAACTGATCAAGACTACCTGGGTCGCACCGACCGCATCCGATATCCGGGGAGCGGAACAGTCGCCTCGAAGTCGTTCTACGGCCCGAAGGGTTTACTGGTAAAGCAGGAAGACCCGGACGGGGTGCGCACGCTCTATCGAAGCGGCTGGGATACCTCTACTCACTCGGAATTCGAAATTTCCGCGATCGATATGGACTCTGATTTGACAAACAGGACCGATGACCGGAACGGCCTAATCGATTTGAACGGAGTCGACCGCGTGACGCGCATCGACCGAAAGGCAGTCGCGGATCTAGATGTCACACAAGACTTTCCGTACGGCACGCGCGCGACCACGCGTCAACTGGACACGGCTAGCAGCGACTCGTCGTGGACCACGATTGCAACAGCGGACACCTTTGCGGGGGACGCACGCTCGGTTTCGTATCTCGGGAGCTCTTCGAGTTTGCTTAAGTCGGTGACGACGACGGCGCTAAATACCACCAACCACACACGCACGGTGACGACCACGAGCCCGGACGGAATAAGCCGAGAGACGGTTTACAAGTTCGGCATGCTCGTCTCCGATCGATCACTCAGCGGCTCCACCGAAATCACCAAGCGCGTGACGGCGTACGACGTGCACGGGCGCGTTGCTTCGGTGACGGACAACGATCCGCAGAGCGGAACGAACAATCTTACAACGACATACACCTATCTCACCATTCCTTCCAGTCCGGCAACGGTGCGCGATCTGGTCGCGACGGTAACGACGCCGCTCGCGGCCGGAACAGGAACGTCGCAAACGACGACGTACGAGTACGATCCGTTTGGAAGAGTCTCGGTCGCGACGCTGCCGGATTCAGTGAGCGGATCACACACTGTGGCCACAACATACGACGAAGCCGGACGTGTGAAGACGGTCCGCGGCGCTCGCACCTATCCGGTCGACTACTCCTACGACTACCGGGGCAATCTCGAGGCGCTTTCCACGTATCGCACCGAAGGCAACAGCAGCACAAAGGCGACGACGAAGTGGATCTATGACGGGGCACGCGGCTGGCTGACGGAAAAACGGTACCCGGCTTCCGATACCGGAATCCCGCCGACTTCCACCACCAATGGTCCGACATACACCTATACAAAGGCCGGTAGGACTGCCACGCGCACGTGGGCACGACCGGTCAGCACGACCTATTCGTATAACGAGGCTGGCGACTTGACGTCGATCGAGTACGACGATGCGACTCCCGGCGTGTACTTCGGGTTCGATCGGCGGGGAAGAAAGACCTATGTCACCGACGGCGCCGCAGAGCGCGAACTGACGTACGACGCGCTCGACCGAGTGACGAAGGAAGAAATTACCGACGGAACGCTCCAGAATCTGTGGCAGGAACAGGCCTTTGACGATTACGGGCGTCGCCAGAGCATGGCGTTCCACCACGCAACGACGCCCCTCGCGACGTACAACTTTGCGTACAACACAAACTCACAGCTTGACCGGGTCTGGCGCGGGCAGTTCATGGGGGTGTATGACTACGAACCGCACGGGACGCGTGTGCAGTCGCACACGCTCCGGAACCTAGGCTCGGCGCCGTCCTCGACGCCAGCGACGAACGCGGGATCGGAGATCGCACATGCGGCTCGCACGTATGACGGATTGGGCAGGCTGACCGCGCTCGACTGGCAGTCTGCTTCTGGAATCAGTACGACGACGTTGCCCGAGACATATGCATATACGCTGAACAAAGCGAATCAGCGAACGGCGATGACTATGACCGCAGGCGGCAGCGGCGACCGTCCAAGCTACCGCTGGGATTTCAGCTACGACACCTACGGACAATTGACCGGTGCGAGCAAGGTCTGGGTCTCCGTTCCCGAGCAAGCGACGGGACAGCAGTTCGGCTACACCTTCGACGCGATCGGCAATCGCACGAGCGCGGGCAAGAGCGAGCCGAGTGCTGGAAGCCCCTATGCGTCGTGGGCCTATACGACGGACTTTACGAATAAGTACACGGAACGGAGCGTGCCGCGGAAAGTGGATCTGATGGGGTATTCGAGCGCAAGCTCGGTGCACATCGCGTACGCGAACTCGCCGGGTTCTCCCGGGTACGAAAACGCTTCGTCGCGCCAGCCATCAACTTCTTCGGTGGGTCCGTACTTTCGGCATGTATTGGACTACACCGGAAACAGCGGGGCGATCGACGATGCCGCAACCGTGAACACTTCCACGAGCGTGCCCGTGTTTGCTCCGGCGACACCCGAGGAGTACACGTACGACGAGGACGGCAATCTCACCGGAGACGGGCGCTGTCTTTACACGTGGGACGCGGAGAACCGCCTGATTCAGGTAGACCTGCAGCCGGCGCTTGCGGGGTTTGCCAGCGTGGGATTCCAGGGTTCGTGGGTGTATGACTACGACTATCTCGGGAGACGTGTGAGGAAGTACCGCATCACAATCGACGAGAACAGTTTTTCGGGTGGAGAAGAGATGCGAGCTGGCACGCCAGCGAATACGAAGCCGAGGCCCAGGCGTGCCGCCGCGCGAAGCGGGGATGAGATGGGCATCATCTCTGACGTCTCGCTGTTCATGTACGACGGCTGGCTCTTGACCGAAGAACTCACTTCGTCGAAGGCCGTGGATCGGAGCTATGTTTGGGGGCTGGATATCTCGGGCTCACTACAGGGCGCGGGAGGAATTGGCGGTTTGCTCTTCCAGATCAATGGCAGCACGCCGACTACGACCAACACGCGTTGGGCGAGCCATGATCCCCAGGGAAACGTGACGGCGCTTCGAAGCGTGACGAACAACAGCCGTTGGGCGTGGACCGAGTACGGACCGTTTGGCGAAACGCTAATGAGCGCAGGGACGACGGAGGAGTTCAAGCTGCAGTACAGCAGCAAGTACTTTGATTCTGAGTCGGGTTTGAGTTACTTTGGCTATCGATACTACAACGCGGGCACAGGAAAGTGGATGAGCAGAGATCCGCTGGAAGAACGCTCATGTGCAAATCTGTTTGCGTTTACCGGCAATCATCCGCAGAACTCGTTTGACGCCTTAGGGCTGGAAGAAGATCCAGCGCTTGTCCAGGTCATGACGCAAGACGAGCTTAAGGCCGCCACAGCAGGAACCGGCGTCGGATCGATTCAGTTCATAAATGGCAAAACAGGAGTTATGATTGCCGGCGAAAATATGGTAATAACTGGGACGCCGCAAAAAGGAATGTGGAAACCGAAAACCGGGTCAACTTCTGTGCTATTTATTTACAAAACCGACAACCCGAAGAAGCTGTATCGGCTCGATTATGACAAGATCAAAATGGGTCCCAATGCAGGTCAATTAGGATGGGAGCACAATCAGGAAGGCGTCGCCAAGATCTTGAAGCTAACGGTTCAGAATCATCAGCCGGCGGGCCGCTGGGCGTCAAATGCGGGGCGCGCCATAAAACTGGTAAAATATGGCGGCCGCGCTCTGTTTGTACTCGGTGCGGCACAATCCGCCGTTGAAATCTATTATTCCGAAAATCGGACAAGGACAATCATAATCGAAGCGGCTGGATGGGCCGGTGCGGCAGCGGGGGCATGGGGCGGAGCAAAAATCGGAGCAGTGGGAGGGACTTTCTTTAGCCCTGGGGCGGGCACCGCTATCGGCGCGGTATCGGGAGCGATCGGAGGAGGTATTGCGGGATTTTGGCTCGGACAAACGGCAACGCAAAAAGTCGTGGATTACTATTTTTTCAAGACGGAACAAGAGGAATGGAAAATCGCGGAAATTTGCGGTGGTGAGGAGGGAATGAAATGATGCCCCAAATTAAACTTACTTCGAGCCTGCCGGAGGATGCGGCGAAAGTACGAGCAGGCATCGATGGAAGCGAACCGGACCAGGTCATTCGACAATTAAGGAAGATCAGCCCGGGCGGAGCTTTCGTGAGCATCTGCTTTCCGACATTCTACCCGAGTGTCGAAGGCGGCTTCTTTGTAAACACCCATCTGATTGAGGCGCTGCAAAGATCATTCCAAAATGAACGCGTGGTTTTTGTTCTTGACGACGTATGCCGAATGGATGGCGGTCTCGTGCCTTATCAGTGTCCCGGCTCGCTCGCACTTGACGAACTGTACGTTGTTTTTCACGACCAGCGCCCCGTTGCGCATGCTCTTTGCTGGAAGTACGATGCAGGTGGCGGCGATTATTACAACGCGCAGTTTGTTGTTCAGTTCATCGTATCCGCCGGTGCTCGGTTTGATCTGAAGGCGTTGCTGCTGCGATCGCTACAGGGAACGTATCGCGTAAGCGACTTCGGAATGACAACCACGCTGACGTAGCGCGTAACCGCTCGCCAGCGATATTCCAGTTACCTTTTCTTATTTCGAGCTTGGGTCAAAGCCGAAGCGGCGACGCTTTTCTGCGCCTTTGTCGAGCTTGAGCTTCGCAGAATTTTTGAGGCTTGTCTTGCGACACCTGCGGACGTTTGTTCGTTACGAGACTTTGCCATTTAGAAACCTCCTATTGAATGGTCCTTCCGAGCCTTATGGGAAACGGTGAGGGCGACATTGACAGTGTACTTCATCCTAAAACGACAACACGCCGTTTGTCACAGGCGTGCGGTCGTTGGTGTCGAGATCGAGGCACCGGTCAGATTCGCTGCATGAGCTTCCAGTAGCACGCCTTGCCGCTGGAACGAATTGGCGGGAATCTCTCACCCCGGCTGAGCGGAATTTCTTTCTCAGACTGGTGGGGTTCTGGCTGCCAGGTGCCGTCCGTGTAGCCATCGAATTGATACCGACCCGACTCCGGGCAGGTCTCGCCCGTCCGGAAGCGGGTCCCGATTTGTGTAGCGGTCGCCATTTGCGATCTCCTATTGAACGCGGAGCCGTTCGACCTGACGCAGGTCGACACTGCCCTGCAAAGCAGGCCGACGAAGTTCGGCCCTCGCAAGAAGTACGACGACTGCGAGGCGCCTCCAACCTCGGCCCGGTCAAAAAAGAAAATTTGCGAGACCCCTGTTGGAGAGCGGAAGTGCGCGTCGTACTTAGGATGAGGTTCGAGATCGGAGATCTCATGGAGCAATCTACGGGTACGGACGCCATCAACACGCCTGCGTTCTTCGCCCGTCTTCAGCGGTGCGACCAAGAGGCCGTTGGCATCCTGTGTTATGAGTACTTCGGAGATCTCCTGAATTTCCTGCAAAAGACGAAACGCCGTCACGGGCTTGCCGAGTCGGAATGGAGGGACGCTGCGCAGGAAGTGTTTGTGAAATTCCTGACGAAGCCGCCAGAGCTGGATCCGTCGCGGCAGATCAAGCCGCTGTTGCTCACGATGGTTTTCAACGAAGCTAGGGACTTGGCGAAACGTGGACGGAGGCGAGCAGCGCGCGAAGGCACTGCTCAATTCGAGCGTTTCCGACAGGCAGCCGGAGCGGAGACGGTCGGAACAAGGCTCATCGCCGCGGAAAACAAAGTGCTGGTGGAGGGCAAGCTCGCTCAACTGTCGCCAGACGATCAGCAAGCGCTTGCAGCGTACGTTAGAGGTGGGCCGAGTCGGCACGCCGCGAATCTCGCGGCAGAGATCGGTCTTAAACCGGGTATCGCTCAGATGCGTTATCAGAGAGCGAAGACTCGGTTGAAGAAGAGACTGGAAGAGCAAGAACGGAAGGACGCACGATGACTACCACAGCGAATGTTTCGAGCGCGCGTGGGGAACATCGCGAGGCGAAGGCAATGACATCGGGCCAAGCGGCAACGCGCCGTTGGTTTCCTGACGAAGCTGATTTGCAGCGTCGCATTGATGCAATCGTGCAAGAGGTTGTACGACGTCGCCACGCGGATTCCGGCAAAGATGCGACCGGTTCACCGCAGAAGTTGCTGTTCACCGACATTCCGGTTCCCAATTCGCAGCCAAAGCGGCGAGGTGCCGCTGTATCGCTCAGCCAGATCGTCAGCCAAGCGTACTTGGCGATGATTCGCGCGATGCCGGAAGACCACGTTGTAATCGAGCCGACGGCAAATCAGGAGTTTGTGAGCCGATGCCGCCTGCTAGGAGCGAATGTTTCCGAATTCGTCCTCAACAAGGCGCTACTCAACGTGCGCAAGGCAGGGAATTTGCATCGCGGGCTCGAACGCAGTAGTGCTCCGAGCTTGGATCGGCAGGCTCTCGATAAAGTCGGATACGCGGCCGAAATGGCAGCACGACTGGTGCAGATGCGTGCGATCGAAGCAGGGGCGGATCATCCGACCGTGGACAGAATTTTGTGCGATCCGATGCTTCGAGATCTGTTCGATGATGCCGTCCAAACGGTCGCCCCCGGTTACTCCGCCTACGAGTACCGACTGGCAGCGTTTTCTTACCGCAAGTCGGGGCGTGCTTCAACGCTTCGTCTAGGCCAGAGTTCTGTTCCGGGCTGGGACGTCGACGATGCCTCCTTTAGCCATCTTGATCCGGACGATGCGCCGATCACGCCGGGAGTTTATCGCATCGATGCGGGAAGCCGCACGCTTTTCGTAAGTGCCACCCTCAACCTTAGAAATCGTTTGTTGGCACACTTGGCAGCAGGGGATCGTCAAACGCTCCTTCCGTCCAGCCTTTGGGACCCACCCCGCGGAAAGCTGGTGGTGCGATGGTTCGAGGCCCCGACAGCCTGGAAACCACGCCGTGCCGATGCAGTAGCACAACGAATGAAAGTTGAAAAAGAATCGATGTACAACCTCTACGCTTGTACGGGTTGATTCATCGGTAGTGTTTGGGGAAAGTTGTCGCACTATTGGGGAAAGAAACATGATTAAGGCTCTTGTCGATTTGTACCTTGCGCATCCGGCAATCGGAGTCGGAATTCTGGCCGGTCTCAGTGTGGTTGCAGGTGCGTGGGTTAAGAGACGCCGACGTTAGCCTCGCGGTAGGGGGACTAATTCGAGTCCGGCAAACCTTCCTAAAAATTGAGAATTGTGATATCGGCTATTGGTGAGTGAGGCAATTATCTCAGATGACTACACCAGACGCACTACAAAATCCATTTCGCGATGCCACGCCAGAAGAAAAACAATTGGTGGCCCAAGCTGTTATGGAAACCATGAACTTGGGTCGTCTAGACATCATGGGTCCCAAGGAGTACAAAGGCGACATGTCCATTGGAGATTTTACCGCAAATGTCCGGGGTATCGTGAAGCAGCTTCTAGAAGCCGCCAAGATGGGCAAACGCCTTACGCGCAGTATGGTAAACTTTGCAGGCAGTAGCGGCACGACTGGTTACGGGTCAGCATGGGTAGTAGGTGCGATTGAAGGAAACCCTCCGACCGTTTCCGTGCTGTTTGGTACTGAAACAGAGACAAGTGAGATTTACACCGAACTTGTTGCAAAGCACGCCGCGTCAGAGGCTCCGCCGAACAATCGTTTCAAGAAGCGGGATACCTGACGCCGGTCAATAGGCGCTTGCTCATTAGCCAACTCGCGCCATCACCTCCGCCGCCTTGGACAGGTCCAGCTCCGCGTAGATTTCAGTGACGCCAACCGAGCTATGGCCGAGCACTACACGGGCAGCTTCGATGCCGAATTGCTTTCGCAACGCAGTTGCCGCATTGTGGCGAAGTCGATTCGGCGACCAGCGGTGATCTTTTCGCCAGCTGTCCAATTCAGTCTTGCGATCCGCGGTGAGTTTGGGATTGTGCGATGGTTCAATTGTCGGATGTGGAAACGCCGCGTCGCAGGCGTAGGAGATCGCTCTTGCGTAGCTCATCGTCGTATAGCGGAGTCCCGGTGATCGCCTGCAGGGTGACTTTCGGCAGCGATTGGTTTCGCTTGGCGTGCGTCGAGATTGTCGGGCTGAGGTTTGCGCAATTCTTCGATCGGCCATCACCTCGCGCGGATCGAAGATGAACGCTTCGAGATCCTTTTTGAGCAACGGTTTTAAGACCGCCTGCGCTTGTGGCCCCAAGTGAATTACTCGCCGTTTTCCGTGATGCTCGGTCTTGTGTTCAGCGGGCACGAATTTCCAAATCGGTTCGGACGTATTGATGTCGCCGGTTCGCATTAGAACGACCTCGCCCGGCCGCATTCCCGTTAGCCGTTGCAGTTGGATCATGGCGCCGATCTGTTTGGGAGCAACACCGATGACCTTGTCTACAAACTCATCCGGCACTGGCGTTACCGGCTCGGTTTCTCGAACGTCGCAGCGGCCGCGTTTCAGCGCCGTGACCGCTTGGAGGCCGTGCAAGACAGAAGCGGCAACGAGCTGATTCTCGACTCCCCACTTGACGACGCGACGAATCCGGTTGATGCGGTGATTGACGACGCCGCGAGAAAGATCAGCGTCGATCATGGCCTGCCGCACCGCCTTAAGCCCGACCGGGCCGAACTCACAGACTGGCACATGACCATGGGTCAGCACGAGCGGCTTGACGGCGTCCTTGAGGTTGTGCAACTCGCCAGTTGAACGCCCGTTCTTGACGTAGTACGTCTTTGCGAACTGCAAATAGGCCAGCACCAGTTCGTTGATCGTGAGGCTGCTTGTCGCGACGCCACGGCCAGGCAACGTCTCTGTCACGCTTTGCCCGGCAGACAACCATTCGGCAATGACGCGGCGATACTCAGCTTGGCTTTCGGCCGTGCCGTGCCTGCCGAGATAAATGTCCTTGCCGCGAAGACGGACGACACCAAGTCCGGTGGGCTTGTGCAAGCGGTATTTGGGAATACGAGCGGTGGGGCGGGGCAACATGCGCGGCTCCAAGGTCGAAAGTGGTAACTACCACTTTCAACGACCTTCTGAGCCGCACTGCTCGCCACGAGCAGGTTCGCGTTGAACGCGATCGGCAAAGCACTTCCAACAAAGCGGGCGAGGGGATTTGAACCCCCGACATTCAGCTTGGAAGGCTGACGCTCTACCACTGAGCTACACCCGCGTGTGTGGGCCATTGTAACCCGCTCGTCGCGGCTGTTCACCCCGTGTTCGGGCAGTCGGCACCTGTTCCGCCGTGGTCATTCCTCACGGCATGGTGCTATCGGGCCAAAGTGGTGGGTTTTCATGACCTGCCTGCATCGAAACGCCTACTCGCCCCGAATGATCAAAGTACGCTGGGATCTGGATCACGCCGCGCAGTGTGAGGATTGCGCGCTGTGTATTGGGGGGTGAAGCTGGCTTGATTCCAAGATTTGTCACTGCTTTCGCCGCTTTGGGAGCGTGCGTGGGACTATCCGTCGCGCCGACTTGGCTGCGCGCGCACCAGCCGGATGACTGTGCTTCGGACGAAGCGTGCGGGAAGGCTTCGCGGATCCATGCGTTGCACCGTGCCGGACTCTCACCCGTCTTCAATCCATTTCATGATCGCGACGCGACTGGCGACACCGATGTCATTCACAACAGCGTCACGCTCGAGGTATTTCCGGTAACGCAGACGGTGACCGGCACCTCGGTCATCACGCTGCAGAGTCAAGTGGACGGCCTCACGCAATTCACTTTCGCTCTCGCGCCGGCGTTGACGCCCGGGCAGATTCTGGTGAACGGGAACGCGGTCTTGCCGCCGGTCGCAGCGGGTGCGCGTACGCGCACACTCACGCTCGATCGCCCATACTCGATTGGCGAACAAATCGTCGTCACGATTCCCTATAGCGGACCGGCGCCGCAAAACCAGAGCGGAGTTCTCTGGTCAAGTCAGGACAGCCAGTCGGTCGTGAGCAGCTTGAGCGAGCCGTTCGACGCGGGCACCTGGTGGGCCTGTAAAGACGGAGACTACGGGTTGCTCGGCGACAACTCCGACAAGGCAACCTGGGAATTGACGATCACGCACGATTCCGCGTTGACCGCAGTTTCAAACGGCTCGCTGATCAGCACGACGCCCATTGCCGGCAATAAGACAGTCAGCCACTGGGCGAGTTCCTATCTCGCATCGACGTACCTCACCTGCTTCAGCCTCGCCAAATACAACAATTGGAATCTCACCTACCAGGGTGCGGCATTGCCGAATTCGGACCCGATTACCTTCCCCCTCCGGTTTTACATTTGGTCCGGGTTTGATACTCCGGCGCGTCGAGCCGCGTGGGAAAAGATTGTGCCGATGTTGGACGCGCTGCGTCCGCTCTATGGTGAATATCCATTTCCCGCCGAGGGCTACGGGATCTACCAGTTTCCGTTTGCCGGCGGCATGGAACATCAGACCATGACCGGGCAGGGAAACTTCGCCGAATCGGTCACCGTCCACGAGCTCGGCCACCAGTGGTGGGGCGACAACCTCACTTGCCGCACGTGGAGCGACATCTGGCTCAACGAAGGTTTCGCGACCTATACCGAAGCGCTGTGGGCCGAGCACAAGCCCGGATCGACGGGCTCAAGCGATCTGCAGCTCTGGATGGTCAACAGCAAGCCCGCGGCCGCTAAGGTCGGGGGCACGGTGTATTGCTTCGATACGAGCGACGAGAACAGGCTCTTCGACCGCGACTTGACTTATCTCAAGGGTGGGTGGGCTCTCCACATGATTCGCGGCGTCGTGGGCGACGAGAAGTTCTTCCAGATTCTCGCGACGTGGCGCGCCATGTACCAGGGTTCCGCGGCAACGACCGACAATTTCAGAGATGTTTGCGAACAAGTCAGTGGCCAATCGCTTGAATGGTTCTTCGATCAATGGGTCTTTGGAATCGGCGCGCCTTCGTACGGCAAGGGTCTTCGCTCAATCCTGGTGAACGGCAAATGGTGGGTTCGCTTTCACGTGCGCCAGACACAAAGTGAGGCCTGGCCGATTTTTACCAATCCGCTGCTTGTGACCTTTGCGACTCCGTCCGGTTCCGTCTGTCACACGGTCAAGCCCATCGCACGCACGAGTTTCTTCGTTCGTTCGTCAGGGCCGACGCCCGCATCCGATCTCTTCTTTGACTCGAACAATTGGGTCCTGAACTACGGCATCGCCGGAGAAGAGCCGCTGCAAGGGCCGCCGGTCGTACTTCAAACGACGCCCGTCGCCGGTTCATCTCCCGTTTTTGCGAGTGCACCCACCACGTTCACGCTTGAATTCAGCGAGAATGTCTCGACGA
This sequence comes from Phycisphaerales bacterium, assembly GCA_050730655.1. Lineage (GTDB taxonomy): Bacteria > Planctomycetota > Phycisphaerae > Phycisphaerales > UBA1924 > JAFEBO01. The sequence goes on along the minus strand of JBOHNL010000009.1, from coordinate 44,523 downwards.
ATCTGGCCCAGTATGAATTGACGCGTTCTGGCGGCTCGCCTGTTCCATTCTCATTTTCGTACACGTCGGCGACGCAGACCGCGACATTGTCGTTTGAGTCGAAGCTCAGCCCGAGCACCTACACGCTCAAGCTGCTCTCAGATCCGATCTCGGTGGGCACCGGCCAGGCGCTCGACGGCGACGTGTTCGCGGCGACGGACGCGGGCAGCTATCCGACCGGCGATGGGGTCGCGGGGACCACGCTAGCCGGCTCAATGATTCTGCAGATCACCGTCACGCCGGGTTCCTGCCCGTGCGACCTCAACAATGACACGACCGTCGATGATGCGGACTTTGTGATCTTCGCGGACGCGTACAACACGCTGATCACGATGGCCGCGGATTTCAATGGTGATGGCGTAACCGACGATTCCGACTTCGTCATCTTCGCAAGCGCCTACGACCAGTTGATCTGCCCCTGAGGCGAGGCGCGTTCATATCCGCACAGCACGGAGCGCCAAGAACATCGGGATCTCCCGCCGCGCCCGGTTTTCTTCCGCAGCCCGAGGGCCGGGCTCGCTCTCGCGTGCACTCGGCCATTCTTCCAACGCGTCAATCATGAAACCCGCTTCCCTCAGCAGCCGAATGTACGTCTGCACAGGCCGATGATGCGTGAGCGTCACGACGCGTTCGGAACCTCCCGAAACCGCGCCGGGGTTCATCACGATTTCACGATGGCCGGACGAGAGATACCCATCAACCCGCCGAAACTGCCGATCCGCGCTGCGCGTCGGACTTGGCGCAGGTCGACCGGGTTTGCTTCTGCTCTCAAAGCGCGGCCGCGGGCCGGACTCACGGGCGGGCGCGGCATCCCACACCCAGCTTGTCTGTCCCGGCGAACGAAACGCAGGATGCAGGATGACCGAGACAAAGCGCCCGCCCGCGCGCAGCTTTTTCGCCAGCCCCGCGAAGAGAGGCGACAGCGGCTCAATATTCATCAGCGCCATCAGACACGTCGCGCTGTCGAACGGTTCGCCCTCGAACCGCGCATCGCCGATGTTTCGCGCATCGCCGACTTCAAAATTCGGCGCAGGCCGAAGGTCGCGTGCCGCGCGCTTCGCCGCTTCGATCAACTTTGGCGCCGCATCAACCCCGGTCACCTGCGCGCCAAGCCTCGCAATTGTGCGGCAGAACGCGCCCTGTCCGCACGCGACGTCCAAAATCCGTTGCCCCTTCGACGGTTCGAGCAGCCGGAGCGTCCCCGGAATGATCACCTTCTCGAAGTGATCGCTCCGTCCTTCCTCGATCAACTTGTCGTACCACCCCGCGACATGGTCCCAACCCGCATCCGAAATCGCCTTCGAGTTGCTTTTGGACTCTGCCGCCGAAACTGCCTGCGATTCAGCCGGCGCATCAGCGCCGCCCTGCTCGATCGCGACCGCTTCATCCCTTCCCGCGCCGACGAGCTTAAAGAACTCGCGTGGAATCGGGCTTTTGAGCTTCATCGGGCGCCCCGCAAACGCGTGCACGAACCCGAGTTCGCCCGCATGCAGACAGACCCGCTTGATCGGATCGGTCGTCGCGCCGTATCTCCGGTCGCCCGCGATCGAGTGACCCAGTTCCTTCATGTGAACGCGGATCTGGTTCTTGCGTCCGGTCTCAAGCCGGATCTGCAGGAGCGAGTGACCGCGCCCCGAGTTCACGCTGCGCCAGTGTGTGACGGCCAATTTCGCCTCATCGGGCCCGTCGTTGCCGCGTGACGCGGTTGCGGGCGGAGGCGTAGATGAGCTCTCCACAACGCCTTTCGAGTTCTCGCGCAGGTAACTTTGAATCGTTCCCGAAGAACCGGGACCGGTCGTCGGAATCTCGCCTTCGACTACCGCAAAGTAGAGTCGGCTCAGGCGCCGTGCCCGTAAATCTTCTTTCAGCCAGTGCAGGGCCCGCTCACTCTTTGCAAAGATCATCAATCCTGAAACTTCGCGATCGAGCCGATGGACAACGTACACAGGAAGCCGCGCACGCGATCGCGCCCGGCTCCGCACATACTTCTTCACCAGCGAGAAAAGGTCGTCGCCTTCGTACCCCTCGCCCCGAGGCCCGCCGACGTACGCCGACAACATCCCGCACGGTTTGTCGACCACCAGCAGGTCGTCGTCTTCTAGCACGATGCGAACGCCGCGTGCAATCCCGCGTCCCCGGTCCGCTTCGTCCCGCCCCGGGCGCGATTGGTTTCCCCGGTCTTCGTGGCGTCTTGGTTTGCGGTCCGGCATGGGCGATTGTTCGTGGGCTCAGGTGGACAAGGTATTTGACTGGTCCGCTTCTCCGAACCGAGAGGCGCCGTCAGCCATCTCACGATGCGTTGGACGCCGATCGTTCAATGATTTCAAGCAGCCACGGCGCAAACTCTGCTTTGCTGATCCTTCCCGTCGTCGCAAAGTCTTCTCCGCGCCGTCCGAGTACCCGTGCCTCGATCTCTGCCGATTCCATCGTCTCAAGTGGATTCGCAACAATCAGGTCGATCGCCTTGCGTTCCAGTTTCTCGCGGGCCGACGCAAGCAGCCGCTCCTGGGGCCCGAGGGCAAACCCAACCAGCAATTGTCCATCCCGTCGATTTCGCCCCAAACCCGCAAGCAGATCGGGTGTCGACTCGAGTTCGATCGTCAACGACGCGCCCGTCCGCCTGATTTTGCCTTGTGCTGGTCCCGTTTTCGGGCGGTAGTCCGCGACTGCCGCGCTCATGATGATCACTTCCGCGTTCGGCGCATGCGCCGCGAGCGCCCCCTCAAGGTCCTTTGCCGTTCGGAACCGAACCACCTTTCCGTGCGTACGGATGCCTGTCAAAGACCTCCCGAATTCGTCGGGCTCCATTGCGGGGACTGGTCCGAGCAAGAGTGTGACGTTGTGACCCCTCGCGCACGCTTCCAACGCGAGCGCGATGCCGAGTCTTCCCGACGAGCGGTTTCCGATAAACCGCACGTCGTCGATCGGCTCCTGCGTCGGCCCTGCCGTGATCAGCATGCGTAACGGTCGTGCGACTTTCGGATTGGTTGACGTGCCGCTCGTGTTCATTTTCATGGGCCAGGCAATCGTCCGCGTCAGGCCTGTGGAATGCTACTCTTCGGGTTCCTTCCGTTCGCCGCATCCGCGGCAATTCGTCCCGTCCGTTCGCATCGTTCCGTCCGGCAGCAGCGACCAAGACCATGGCAAGATCCCGCAAGAAACTCGGCGAAATTCTGGTGGAGTGGGGCTTCGCCACGCGCGACCAGATCGAAAAGGCCGCCGCAACCGCCAAAGGCTCCGGCAAACGTATCGGCGACGTGCTCATCGAGCAGGGATTCGCCAAAGAAGAACAGGTTGCGAAGGCCCTCGCCACGCAGTTCGGTTACGAGTTCTTCGATCCCGCCGCGGCTGGAAATGCCGCGAAGATCGATCTTAAGCTGATCCCCGAAGACCTCGTCAAGAAGCACCAGATTCTGCCGATCGGCAAAGCTGGCGGCCGCCTGAAGCTGGTCGTTCACGATCCGCTCGATCTCGAGTTGGTGGACATGCTCCGCTTTCGGCTCAACCTTGAAATCGAGCCGCTTCTTGCCCCCCGCTCTGCGATCAAGAAATTCCTCGAAGGTGGCGGCAACGGCGCCGCCGCGGCATCTGCCAAGCCCGATCCGGGCAAGTCGCTTGTCACCAACTCGATCGATAAATCGGTCGACAAGTCGGTCGATAAATCGATCGACGTCGCGAGCGAAGACGCTCCGATCGTCAAGCTTTGTAACCGCATCCTCGTCGAAGCCGTCAAGATGCGGGCCAGCGATATTCACATCGAGCCGATGGGCGATCGCGTTCGCCTCCGCTATCGCATCGACGGTGTCTGCATCGAGCGCGACAATCTGCCCAAGCGCATGCAAAATGCGATGCTGAGCCGTTTCAAGCTCATGTCGGGCATGAATATCGCTGAAAAACGCGTACCTCAGGACGGGCGCATCAAGATTCCGGTGGATGACGTCTTCGTCGACTTCCGCGTTTCAGCGTGCCCGGCTTACCACGGCGAGAGCGTGGTGCTTCGTATTCTGCGTCCCGACAGCGTGCGAATCGGCCTCGCGAATCTGGGTTTTGAGGTCGACAATCTCACAGCGTTTAACAAGGTCATCCGTCGTCCTAATGGCATCTTCCTCGTCACCGGTCCGACCGGTTCGGGCAAGACGACGACGCTCTACACCGCGCTCGACATCCTCAATCGCCCGGACAAAAAGATCATCACGGCCGAGGACCCCGTCGAATACAACTTCGACGGCATCAACCAGTGTCAGGTGAAGGACGGCATTGGACTGACGTTCAGCGCGATTCTTCGATCGATGCTGCGTCAGGCCCCGAACATCATTCTGGTCGGTGAAATCCGCGATAAGGAAGTGGCAGAAATCGCCATTCAGGCCGCGCTCACCGGCCACTTGGTCTTCAGCACGCTGCACACCAACGACGCTCCGAGCGCGATCACCCGCTTGATCGACATGGGCGTGAAGCCGTTCCTGGTCGCCAGTTCGATCCAGGCGGTCATGGGCCAGCGCCTCATCCGTATTAACTGCAAGAACTGCAACTCCCCGTACCCGTTCGATCAGCTTGACCCCAAGTACATGAAGCTCGTCGGAATCTCGGAAGAAGAAGCCAAGAGTGGCAAGCTGATGAAGGGCACCGGCTGCGACAACTGCGTCAACACCGGCTACCGAGGCCGCCGCGGCATCTACGAGATGATGTCGATGAATTCCGCCATCCGCGAACTCGCGTTCAACCTCGCATCCGTTTCTGAACTCCGCAAAGCCGCCCTCGCGAACGGAATGCGTCCTCTTGTCATGGACGGCAAGATCAAGTGCATGAATGGAATGACCACTCCGGACGAAGTCGCCAGCGTCGCTCAGGCGGATCTGGATAACAAGTAGCCCCTGCCTAGGAATTCCGCATGTCCACGATGCAAATCGACCGCCTCCTCGACACCGTCGTCAAGCAGGGCGCCAGCGATCTTCACCTGACCGTCGGCCGGCCGCCCACAGTCCGCCTCCACGGCCACCTGCGCAACCTAGCGACCAAGGTGCTCGACTCCGACGACATGGTGTCGCTGATGAAGTCGATTACGCCCGAACGCAACCAGCAGGAACTCCAGGAAGAAGGCGGCACCGACTACGGCTTTGCCTACGGCGAGGCGGCCCGCTTCCGCGTCTCGGTCTTCCGTCAGCGCGGAGATCTGGCCATCGTCCTTCGCCAGATCCCCAACCGCCTGCTCACCTTCGAGCAGATCGGCCTGCCCGCCATCTGCCAGGAACTCATCCGTCGCCCCCGAGGCATGTTCCTCGTCACCGGCCCGACCGGCTCGGGTAAGACCACTTCTCTGGCGACGATGATCGACTTCATCAACCAGACCATGGACCGCCACTTGGTCACGATGGAAGATCCGATCGAGTATTACCACAAGCACAAGAAATCGATCGTCAACCAGCGCGAGGTCGGCAACGACGTGCCGAGCTTCTCGGAGGCCCTCCGCCGCGTGCTTCGTCAGGACCCGGACGTGATCCTGGTCGGCGAAATGCGAGACCTTGAAACGATCGAAGCCGCCGTCCGCGCCGCAGAAACGGGCCACTTGGTCTTCGGAACCCTGCACACCACGGGTGCCGCCAAGACGATCGACCGCCTCGTGGACGCCTTCCCGGTCACCCAACAGAACCAGATCAGAGTTCAGCTCTCGACGGCCCTTATCTGCGTTCTGAGCCAGCAGCTCCTGAGCCGTGTGGACCAGCCAGGCATGGTGGCAGCCTACGAGTTCCTCGTCGTCACTCCCGCCATCTCCAACCTGATTCGCGAAGCCAAGACCTTCCGAATCGACTCTGCCATCCAGACCGGCAAGAAGTTCGGCATGCAGTTATTGGACGATCACTTGTGGAGCCTGTACATGTCGGGCAAGGTCTCCGCGGAGGAGATGATCGACAAGTCCAAGAATCCGGCTGATCTGCGGGACAAGGTGCACAAGCTTGGCCGCACGATTGGCCGTACCGATCTCGATGAAGACGACGATATCGGCAAGGGATAAATCTCGGCCTCCCATAGTCAATTAACTCGGTGACGCATCGCGAATTTCGCGGTGTTTGTTGGAATTTGTCGCTAAAGTGTGAGTCCGCGTGCGAATCTACCGCGTCGACTGGAGTTGTGATCCAATTCTCAGTCGGCGCCGGGTCTCGTGAGGGCTCGTGGTAGTGGGGGCTTCGGGGTGTATGGGGGTGGTGGGGGGAATCGCAGGCGTCTTGGGTTCTGGGGAACCTGGGATCGGAAGGCTGGGATGGTCCGAGAACGGTCCATCGCACCATCCGACGTAGACCTGCGAGCGTGTGGTTGGAGGTGCGGGTGTTGTTCGAGGGTGTGGTGGGGGCGGAGATGCCATGCCAGCGATTGATCCATCTGAAATGAAGGGTCGGAAACTCGGTCGGGTATTGACCAAGCTCGGAAAGGTCACGCGCGATCAGGTCCACGAGGCCTTGGCGATTCAGCAGACCCGCAAGGCTCCGTTAGGGCAATTGCTGGTCGAGTTGAATTACTGCACCCAGAGCGATGTCCTTGAAGCCCTCGCCGGACAGGCGGGCATGGCCTTCATGGATCTCACCGGCTTTGAAGTGCCGGACGAGGCCAAAGAGGTCATCCCGGCCGAGAGCGTCCGGAGCTATGAGGTCGTCCCGCTCGAGTACAACAAGACGAGCCGCCGCCTCAAGATCGCGATGAAGACCCCCGACAACTTTCGGGCGGTCGACGATCTGCGACTTTTGCTCGGTGGCAATGTCGAAGCCGTGGTGGGCGACCCCGCCGCGATCGACGCGCTGATCAAAAAGCACTTTTCCAAAGAAGAGTCGATCACCGACGTCGTCAGCGAACTCGCGAGCGACGAACGCATCAAGAACATGGGTGCGGGCGGGCGTGGCGGCGAGTCGATCGACATCGACGCCATGGTCGAGATGGCTGGCGACAACCAGGTCATCAAGCTGCTCAACCTCGTGCTGCTTCAGGCGATCAAGGACCGCGCGTCCGACATTCACTTCGAGCCCTTCGAGAACGAATTCAAGATGCGATACCGCATCGACGGTGTTCTCTATGAAATGGTGCCGCCTCCCAAGCAGCTCGGGCCGGCGATCACCAGCCGCGTGAAGGTCATGTCCAACCTCGACATCGCAGAGCGGCGTCTGCCGCAGGACGGTCGTATCGAACTGACCATCGGCGGCAACCCCGTCGATCTTCGCGTCGCGGTGCTCCCGACGATGTGGGGCGAATCGGTCGTTATGCGCGTGCTCGATCGAAGCAACGTTGAGCTTTCGCTCGATCGCGTGGGACTGCGCGACGACGACATGGAAACTTTCCGTCGCCTGATCCGCAAGCCCAACGGCATCGTGGTGGTGACCGGCCCCACCGGCTCGGGCAAGACCACGACGCTCTACGCCGCGCTATCGGAACTGAACGACGTCGATACCAAGATCCTTACGGCGGAAGATCCGGTCGAATACGACATCGACGGCCTTTGCCAGTGTCAGGTGAACACCGAAACCGGAACGACGTTTGCGAAGTTGCTCCGCTCGTTCCTGCGTCAGGACCCAGACATCATCCTGGTCGGCGAAATTCGCGACCTTGAAACGGCGCAGATCGCCGTGCAGGCATCGCTCACCGGCCACTTGGTCTTGAGCACGCTGCACACCAACGACGCGCCGAGCTCGGTGGTGCGTCTGCTCGATCTCGGGCTTGAAGGGTTCTTGCTCACCGCAACGCTGGAAGGCGTGGTGGCGCAGCGCCTAGTTCGAAAGGTCTGCTCAAACTGCAAGGAGTTCTATCAGCCCACTGAAGAGGAGCTTATGGAATTGAGCCTCACGCCCGACGCGGTGCGTGGCCGGCGCTTCGCCCGCGGCAAGGGCTGCGATCGCTGCAACGGTTCGGGTTACAAGGGCCGCCAAGCTCTGTACGAGATCATGACGCTCGACGACGAAGCTCGCGAGATGATCATGAAGAGCGCGAGCACCTCGCTCCTGCGGCATCACGCCCGCAAGCGCGGCATGCGTGTGCTCCGAGAGTCCGGGTTGATGTCCATTTACGACGGCGTGACCACCATCGACGAAGTCGTTCGCGAAACGCTCGCGGACGAATGAGCAGCGGAAGTTCTGAGGCGGAACAGTTTGTGGGCCGGAGGCGACTATGGCGACCTTTACGTACGAGGCGATGAACGACGCAGGCAAACCGACCAAAGGCACGGTCGAGGCCGGCAGCAAAGAAGAGGCGATTGCGCGGATCAAGAGCCAGCGGCTCTTCCCGACCAACGTCGCCGAGCAGAAGGTCTCGAAGAAAGAGGCCAAGGCCGCGGCCGGCAAGGGCAAGGCCAAGCCGAAGAAAAAGAGCGGCGGCTTCAGCTTCGGACGCGTGAAGCAGAAGCAGCTCACGATGTTCACCCGCCAGCTCTCGACGCTGCAGGACGCAGGTCTGCCTCTGCTCCGCTCGCTCCAGATTCTCGAGCAGCAGCAAAAGCCCGGCGCGATGAAGAACGTGCTCGTCGGCGTCTGCGAAGAAGTCGAAGGCGGCGCTTCGCTCTCCGAAGCGATGAGCAAGTTCCCCAAGTGCTTCGACAAGCTCTACACCAAGATGGTGAACGCCGGCGAAATCGGCGGCGTGCTCGATCTGATCCTGCAGCGTCTCGCCGAGTTCATGGAAAAGGCCGAGAAGCTCAAGCGCAAGATCAAGGGCGCGATGGTGTACCCGCTGGCGGTCATCATCATCGCGGTGCTCATCCTGACCTTCATCATGTGGTTCATTATCCCGAAGTTCGAAGAAATCTTCAAAGACTTCGGCGTGAAGCTCCCCATGCTCACGACCATTCTGATGGAAGGCAGCCGCTGGATCGCGGGAACCAATCCGGGTCAGTCGATCCCGGGCGCCTTCATCGTGCTTCCTTCGCCGATCTTCATCTTCATCGGCTGGAAACTCATCCGCGCAAGCGGCCCCGGCAAGGCGATCACCGACTGGATGCTCCTTCGCATTCCGATCTTCGGCAGCATGCTTCGCAAGACCGCCATCGCCCGCTTCACCCGAACGCTCGGCACCCTCATCGGCGCCGGCGTGCCGATTCTCGAAGCGATCAAGATCACCGGCGAGACCAGCGGCAACTACGTCTACGAAAAGGCTCTTCTCAAGGTGCACGACTCCATCCGCGAGGGTGAGAGTTTCGCGACACCTTTGCGCGAGAGCAAGACCTGTGACGCGCTGGTCGTCAACATGATCGACGTCGGCGAAGAGACCGGCGAAATGGACAAGATGCTCCTCAAAATCGCGGACAACTACGACGAAGAAGTAGACGTCGCCGTCGCTTCGCTCGTCTCGCTGCTCGAGCCCCTCATGGTCGTCGTCCTGGGCGGCATCGTCGGCACGATCGTCGTCGCGATGTTCCTCCCGCTGGTCAGCATGATCCAGTCGCTCCAGGGCGGCGGCGGATAAACAGCAAAGTCTCGTGCCGGGGCCCGCTCATCCGGGTCCGGCGCTTTGAAGTGTGTTCGAGGTTTGTGTTCAGACGTTGATGTTCAAAGTTGGAATGTTTGCGGAGCGATGCAGTGCGAATGAATCCCGGAAAATCCCGCCCCGCCTTCACGCTCATCGAGCTGCTTGTCTCGATCGCGATCATCGCGCTGTTGATCTCAATCCTGGTTGTCGGTATCGGCCATGCGAAATCAGCGGCGGCCGGTGCGTCCGAGCGTCTGACCGTGGTCAATATGAATCAGGCCGTCCAGGCGTTCAAGCAGGAATTCGGGTTCTTGCCGCCACTGGTCACCCACAGCGCCACGGTGAAACCCGTGCAACTGATTCCTGGCAACCCGACTATCGCCGCCATAAATACTTACGGCGGCAAGGTCGCCGCCGACCCGAGCCTTTCGTACAACGGGAATACCGGTTTTCTCGAAGGTTTCCAGAGTGCAGCAGGCCCGGGTTCCAGCGGCACCAAGATCATGAGCGCCGATTGGGCGGCCGGCACGAGCGGCGCCGGGCTCACCGCTCCCGATGTTCGTTACAGCGAATATTCACTCGCGTACTACCTCGTGGGCGCACTGGATAAGGGAATCGACGGCGTCGATGGCCCGGGCATGTTCAAGCCCAAGACCGACGGCACGTTCGAGTTTTCTTCGTTGTCGATGAGCGGTCGCGTGAAGGACAATTCCGGCAAGAGCTATGGAGCGTTTGTCGACACCTCGCGTCGATCGCCGAAACTCGAACTCGATCTCGATACTGCGAAGACGGACCAGATTTCGTGGTCCAACAACGAGACAGGGATCAAGACGACCGAACTGAACGCCCGGATCAAGCTGGTCTCGCCGACCGGCAAACCGTACCGATACTACCGCTGGGCTCCACGTCAGGTTGTGCAGTCAGTCTCGCCCTACTACAACCCGGCGACCGGCGCGTTTGATCGCGTCGAAGACGGAATCGACCGGCTCGATATCCCGTCGCTCCTGGGAGACCCACGCGCTGATGCCGATCTTCGCAACGCGGAGTACGCGATCGTCTCGGGTGGTCCCGACAGCTACTTCGGCGACATGAATGGCGAGGCGATCGACGCGCCGGCGCTCGCAAATATGGCCTATCGCTACCGGATCACGATCGACGCCGCCGCTATCGACAAGAGCGCCGAACTCGTGCGAAAGGCCGCCCGCGCCGACAACATTGTGGAGGTGGGGCGATGATCCGATCGGCTCTCCATCTTCGCAGGCGTTCGCCCGGTTTTTCGCTCGTCGAACTTCTGGTGGTCATCGCGATCCTCGCAGTCCTTGCCGCGGCAGGCATCCCCGCGATCCGCAACATGATCTACACCTCGACGGGGTCGATGGCCGAGAGCCAGCTCCGTTTCGGTCTCAGTGCCGCCCGCGATCTTGCGATCCGCAATGAAGGTGGCGATACCGCCGCCGTATTCACATTTGAGCCAGGCGGCCGAATCACCATCGTCCCGATGGTCTATGTCGGACAGATCGTGGACACGACCGATCCGCAAAAGGCAGTCGGCGTGGGTAATCCGCCGACGGCCTATCGCGACGTGTTCGCACCAAGCGCACTTGCCGAGCCGCTGCAACTTCCGGCTGGCTGGATGGTGCGGGGGTTTGCCCCGCCCGGAGCGATTTTCGACTCGTCAGGAGTAAACAACCAAGGTCAACCGGTGAAGTCGAACGGCTGGTACTTCGAAAATACGATCGTCGGAAATCGCAAGATCAATCTCGGGAACGACACGATCGCGTCCAAACTCAACAAGGGAAACTGGGTCTTTCCCGAAACGGGTTTCTTTGATCCCAAGCAAACCAACACCGGCGAAAACCGCCGCAACACGTTCATGATCCGGTTCGAGGGCGGCAGCGGACGCATCGTCGGCGCGAGCGTCATTCCGGCGATTGTGATTCTTCCCCGCAATCAGATCGATATGACCGTGCCGCAGGCGGTGCCGTCGCTGTCGACGATTCTCACCAAGAGCGATTGGCGCCGGATCGACTTTGCGGACAATCTTCCCAACTGGGCTCGGTCGGTTGCGAGGATTTCTAATTACGGAGATGTCGCCAAACTGATCGGCTGCCGCAGCGTGGACGTCGCGCTCGCTTGCAGTGTCAACCTCCTCTCGCTCTACGACGAGACGAAGATGGCGCAGGCAATCGGCGCGAAGGGCGTCAATAAGGTCACGGGCACAATCTACGGCGGCGCGGTCGGCGCGCTGAACACCGTGGCCGAACCGCCAATGGCCCCCAACATTGATCTGTCGCTCTGGCGCACCGGCTCCAAGGCCGCGAGCGACGCCGAGTATGTTCAGATTCTGATCAACAACTACATGCTGAACGCGCTCAAGTTCTCCGATGTGGATGCGGGCGGCGCGACCACAACGATGGATTCCGACGCGCGTCTATTCCGCATGGATAGCTATTTCGGCTCTGTCGTGGAGGCCCGCTGATGAATATTCGTTTGCTTAAGTTCGTCAAGGTCGGCCGTGCATTCACACTCGTCGAGGTTCTGCTGGGCATCATCATCCTCGCGATCGGGTTGCTCGGGCTTGCGGCGGTTTTTCCGCTGGTTGTCAAGCAGCAGCGCGAAGCACAGGACACCGTGGTGGGGGTTTCCGCGGCAAAGGCGGCCGAGTCGTACCTCACCCAGCAGCACGGATATTTCGATGCCACATTGAACGACTATGTCGGACTGAACGCGCCATCGGGCAAGAGCGGCTGGGGCGCGCTTTCGTGGGCGATGTATCAGACGGCCTGGGCCAACAAGGTCGATGACTTCGGGTTGATCCGTTGGAGCAGGGTGTTCGACGACAGCAACCAGTACAAGACGGCGATTTCAGGGAGCGGCGCAGAACAGGCCGCCGGCAACATCCCGGGCGCGCTGTACTTTCCGCGGTATCAAAGCAACGTCATCGTGCCGAACCAGGGGCTCTCGATCAAGCCCTACGACCGCCTGCTCCCGATGCCGACGACAACGACCACGACCAACCCGCTCTTTGTGTGGGATGTCGTGCCGATGCTCGCGACTCCGATTGATACCACCGCTCTGATCACGACGCAGACCGCGCTCCCGCTGCGAGTCGCCGTGTTTGTGCGCCGGATCGATCCGGGTATCCGTCTGCCCAACGACCCGAATACCAAGTTGATCATGCCTCTTGCTGAGGCAATCGCGAACAATGTCGTTCTTCCGCTCGGCGTCGATGCCGACGGCTTGCCGACGCTCAACGGCAAAGGTACCTATCCGCGGTTTTTCTATCCCAAAGTCGCGAAGGCATACCGGCGCTTCGGCTCTGACTCGGGCCCTTTCAACGTCATTGAGTTCACGCAGGCGACGGGATACGGAAGCCCGATCCCCGCCCGACAGGTCGGCCAGCAACTTCTTGACAACGAAGGCAACATCTACACCGTGACCGCGCTGCCGGATGAAACCGGTACCGATGTTCCGTACCAGAACGTTCTCGACCGGTGTGTGGTGATTTCACCGGGTCTTCCGACCGGCTATCTGAACTCGACCACTTCGAAGAACGAAAACCAGAGTGCGGTAAGAGGCGGCCGCACGCTCGAGTTGCTGTGCTCGCCCCACATTCCCGCAAACGTTTCGACGTTCCTGGTCCGTCCGTGATGAAGCCAGATTGACCGTCCGCCGCACCCGGCGCCATGACGAACAGAGGTATCCCGTGGAAGGCATGAATACGAATCATCAAAATCTTCCGGCAAGCAACTCGCTCGCCGCTCGGGCGGGCACTGCGTCGCGAGCGTTCACGCTGGTCGAGATGCTGGTCGCGGTCGGCGCCGTCGCACTCGTCTCGGTCGGTCTCGCGGCAGTTTTCCAGACCGTTGGCCGCACGGTGACGACGGGCAAACGCGTCAGCGCGCTCACACAGCAGGCCGCGATCCTTGAATCACAGATGCGTGAAGACTTCAAGCACATGTCGCGCGAAGGGTTTCTTGTCATCCGCAATCAATTCACACTGGGGGGCTTGATCAACAACGCCCAGCCAATTTCGGCGTCGAGATACGCTGGCGATCCGCTCACAGCGCGTCCACGGCGCGTGGATGAACTTCTCTTTTTCGCGAATGGCGACTATCAGACCGCGCGTGAAGATCTGATCCCCGGCCGCACGGCCAAGGGACGCGCAGCGCGGATCTACTACGGACACGGACAAAAGGCCTTTGTCCAGACCCCTCAGCAGCAGCAGGCCTTCGGAACAGACATGAAGTATCTGAATCCGACCTTTATGGATTTTTTTCTTCAAACTAACCCAAACACGAATACGCGCCTGGGTGATCCGGCGCCACTCAATCCCAATCGATATGCAAGCAGTTGGAATCTGATTCGCCAGGCCATGGTGCTCGCGCGACCCACGACCGTATCCGATGGAGGTTGGCCTGCGGATCGTCCCCGCCCGTATTGGTATAGCGCACCTTCAGAAGTTGCAAATAATGCCAGCGCGTTAAACACCTTAACTTCGGATAGTACATTTCAGATTGCCGGCCAGCCTGCCGTCAGCAGCATCTTCCGCACCATAAACGAAATGTTTCCGCTAGCCGACAACCTCACGCACGCCAAGCAGTCAAGCGCTTTCACAATGTTCTGGCCAATCGCCCAAGGTGGGGTGACCACCGTCCGCAATAGTTCTGGCGTTGTTGATATTGCCGCGACCGATCTGGATGAGATTGCGCTGATTGTGAATGGAAGCGTCTATTCACCCGGCGAAAAAGGCGGCGTCGATAGTTTCGTCGGCCGTTACGGCCCATACGCCATGGTTGAAGCGCCGCTGCCACTCACCAACGGCCCTTGGCTCATCGATCCTGCGACGGACAAGTCATTTGTCGATCCAGATTTTACGACGAAGCTACTTGTGCAGGATGAGAAGATGCCGAACACTGGCAAGTTTGCCATCCCCTTCTATGCCTCTTCGTTCGTGGTTGCGCCCAAATTCGACACCAAGGATTCGCTCAACACGACCGCCGCGCGCATGCAGGCTTGGATGCTGAATGCGATGCCGGTTCCCAGCGGATACGCCCCGACGGTGTGGAATCAGGATTCAACCCGGTTTGGCGTCGGCGTCGTCGACGGTACTGCGAACAGGCTTGGATTCCGCGTTCGCTGCGAAGACGACCTGCCCGACATTCGGGGCACGATGGATACTCCAGATAATCGTTCCGTTCAGACCATGCGTAACAACTTGTTGGCAGTCGGGCTTGCCAAGATCGCGCCGCATTGCTCCGAATTCGTAGTCGAATGGTCCTTCGGCCAAACGTTCCCGATGAACGCCGTCGCGAAGGACGAGTTCGGTAACGATGTTCGAGGCCAGACAATCTGGTACGGGCGGACTTTGGGCGGATACGAGACCGACACGAAGACGCAGTATCAGATCTCAAATTCGCCTGGCGCTGCGAATCCACAGGTCTATCGATACGATCCGGGCGCGAATTACTCGGCGATCAACGGCAAGTTCAACGACCTTGGCAGAAGGATCGTCGCTCCGACACCCTCTCCGGAATACAAGCCATTCAAGGGAAGCCCCGAGTTTGCTGGGATCTCCATCATCGACGACTACGTCGTGCCGCATTGGCTCACGCACGGTGTAGTGAAGTGGAGTCTTAACGGATTCGATCAGTCTTCGCTCGTGTCGTATTTCGGTTACTTCGACCCGACGTACAAGCCGACCGACCTCACGACGCAGCCCCCGAGCATGCCGTGGGCGTGGCCGAAGATGATCCGCGTGACATTCACGCTCGCAGACGCGTCGGACCCGTCGATCGAGCAGACGTTTCAGTATGTGTTTGATCTGCCGCCGGATCCAAAGCCGTGAAGACAAGCAGCCGGATTGATCGGGACGGCGCGAGAGCGGGCCAGGATGGATTTGTGTTTCGGAAGGAGTCGGAAATGAACAGTACAGCAAGCAACCTGCTTAAGAGAATGCGCGAGGCGTCGCGGACGCTCCTGCGTTCTCGTCGCCGCGGCTCGTTCCTCGTGCTCGTGGTGGGCACGCTGGCGATGCTCTCGATCATCATGATCGTGTACGTCACTGTCGGCAATTCCGACAAGCGCGCCAGTCGCTCCCTCGAACGGCGCAACCGCTCGGACGAGGTAATCAGCCTCTTTTCGGATTACGTTGCGCAGATCATCGCCGATGACGCCGTTGCCGTTGCGCCCGATCCGAGTAACTCCAAAGCTGACGGCACGCCGTCCGGTTTAACCGGCGGCAATCTTTATATTCGCGAAGCTTGGGATATTCCTTCGACCAACTGGCGGGTCAGCAGCAGCGTCGTACCCGGTACAACGCTCGAGCCCGCGAAGGTTTTCCGCACGGTTGGCGTAGGCGACGACCCGTGGCTCGCGAGCACAACGCCGACGTGGATCAACTACAACCCCGCGTCCAGCGCGCCGACCTACTCGGGCAAGGATGGCGACAAAAAGAATTTCGCGAAGCGCCGCGACTGGCTGCACATCTCGAATGTCGCGCCCGATGGCCGCTTTGTCAACCTGTACAACCTCTACAACAACTTTGATGCTCGACCCGGCACGCTTGAGACTAGCGGTGACGAGCACATGAACGGCAATCTATCTTTGACCGACCAGAATGGCGCCGTGTTGAACGTAAGCCCTCCCTGGGGCACACCTGTCGGGACTGCGACGTCTTCAACATCGGATTATCAGAATCCGTCAACATTCGATTCATGGCAGGTCGGTGCTTTCCGTCCCGCGCGGGGCCCATTCCTCGATGGTGGCCAGGATATTTTGACGAAGCCGCTCACAGCAAAGTATTATCCGCCTTATCAGTGGGCAGATGCCGACGGCGACGGGTTCTTGGATTCACGCTGGTTCGAGATGGTGGATGCACGCGACACAGGAAATAGCACGAACGTTGACTCCCCGCAGTTCTTCCGCAATCTGCTCCCAACCGATCCGAACTACCGCTGGTTCTTCGCGACGCGCGTGATCGATCTCTCCGCGCTCGTGAACGTCAATACCGCGGGCGACGGAAACGCTGATCCGAACAACACCACGGGCTGGAGTACGAATCCTGCCGCGCAGCCGGGCGTCAAGGGATCGGTGATGGGGCAGACGCCGACGGATATCGATCTGCGCCGTCTGCTCACGCTGCGCGATTCGACCGAGTCGGTGTTTGACGGCTCGACCGTTGTTGATAACGTCATGATTGACTCGAAGCCATATGCGGGCGGATATTCATCGCTTGTGGCGCCGATCGGCGGCAATCCGGTTTCGCAGGACTACACGCTCTACGACGACAAGCCTCTTGCTGCCCTGACGCCGAAGCGCCCCTACGGCATTACTCAGGACCTCGGCTGGGGCGCGTACGAGTCGCTCCGCGCTTCGGTCAACCTCGGCCGGCCACCCGGCAGATTCGCCCGGTTTTATGCCGCGCCGCTCCTTGTCGCTCGTAAGAGCTTCGAGACGATCGGTGCACGCCAGGATTTTTACAAGCGTGCGGCTCCGTCCGTCGCTCGCCCCGCCTATCGCGCGCTCGACGCGACCCGCGGCGATCTGACCGATACCAAAATGTCCGGCAGTGGAGGGTTCGTTATCCCCATCACCGGCGCGACCGATTTTGGCCTCGGCTTCCGCCTGAACAATCTGATCGAGCTGCTCACCTTTCGATCCGTAAACGATCCAAACGTGAGTTCCTCGCTCGAGTCGGCCCTTGGCGGAAGAAAGCAGAGCAATTTTGAGATCCATGCAAAGGCCACAGATGTGACGGATCCGGCTCCGACCTTTGGCCCACTGCGCGAGAACCGCTCGCTCGAGCTTGAACGCGAGAACTTGGCCTACACGACCGGTGCGAACATCGGCCAGCCCACCGAAGCCGCGATGCTCCGTAGTTACATCGACGTCCGCCAGTACCTGACCACGCTGAGCGGAGCCCGCCCGATCATCGCGGCGAACACCTCCGTGACAAACGTGGATAATCCGCCGGCGCTCAGCAGCACGGATATCTCGACGTATGTGCCTGAGAATCCAACTGCGGCGAGCTTGTTTAGTACATATGTGACGGCGCTCTTGCCGGGGCTGCCGTTTTATGTGCCTTCGGGCGGAGCGGGAACTCCTGTCGAAATCTGGAAGGACATCAAGTCCGACCAGAATTCAAAAGAACTCCGCGGCATGTTCTACGGCGGCCAAGGACCGATGACCGCGTTGCTTGCCGCAGGCCACATGGCGGCGAACTTCGCGTCGGGGGCTCAATCCCAGGACGACACGACGGTTTCGAACGCGCCGTACGTGCTCGTGCTTGCGGAGCCAACCTACAAAGATGCGGGCGTCAGCCTGCCTTCGGATACGGCTCTCTATACCGATTGGAAGAAGTACTTCCCATCATGGTGGTCAAATGGTGATCATCGTCTGAACATTGCGAGGTTGGATCAGACAAATAAAAATGGAGCAAAGCTGTCAGTCGATAAGGCGCCGCCGATCCCCGCTCCCGCAGTCAACATTTATGGAATGGGCAACCCGCATCCGTTCTTGGTTGAGGTCGCCAGCTTCACCGTTTATCGAGATACTCCGTTGGTCGCTGGCGGGCGTAATTTTCCCGGTGCCGACTTCGAGTTGACTCCGTCGGCGCCAGCGCCGTTTCCGGAAGTGACCATCGACGGAAATATCATCAAGGGAAATCCGGATCTTATGTTCCGGGTGTTCGCCGTGAAGTTGCATAACCCGTACACCATCCCGATCGTGCTGAGTTCGGGAAGTGCGGAGTTCGGAACTGCCTTCGATACGACATCCGGCAGTCAATTTACCGCGAACGCCGTCACGAATTTCTCGTATATCCAAGCCGGCCTCGGCACATTTGCGAAGTACTTTGTACTCGCAAATGTGACAGAAGAAAAGACGGGTACCGAGTATTCAGGTAAGTACCACGTCGATCCCGTTACGATCTTGCCGAATGAGACAATCCTGTTCTACGCGTTGAACCAGGATGCAAAGGGCATTGTGGAAGATCGATTCAATGCGACAGATAAGGATGCGAACGGCGATCCAAAGAGCGCGACGCTTCTTGAAAATTGGCTGGAACTTCAGCTCGGAAAGGAATCGGATAAGAACTTCCGTCGTATAAAAATGCTGCGCGTGGATGGTGTTTTTGATGATAAAGCTCCGGCAGCCAGCAAGGCGTCGTTTCAGTTTGATACTCTGATTCCAAAGTACGACTCAGACCAGACGGTCATGCTCATGCGTTCGGTACGCCTGGATTCAGACACCACCCTTGGCAACGATTCGGCGGCGGGCAGTTTTAACACCATTTGGAATGATCAGCTCTGCGATAGGCTGAGGCTCAAGCAAAATCCGAGCGCGGCAACGCAGTTGGTGCTCGATCAGCAGCTCAAACCCAAGGGAGGTGGCGGCGGAAACGTGCTTGGCATGTATGTGGATCCAAGCGACACAAAGCAGGATCCCAATGCGACGCGTCCAACGCTTTCCGATGGAACGCCGAATTACAACACGCGATTCACCGTGACGCTTGCTGCCGATGTGCGCCGAAAGGGAGACGAAGAAGGCGCAACGCTTGTTGCCGGGCAGCTCCCTGCGTGGGCAATCGATCCAAAGGACTCAAATCCCGACAACTGGTATGTCCACAAGACCTATCCAGTCGACGCCAGTACTGCGCCGTACCAGTTGAAACTCACTATGGTTTCCGCAGATTTGAATCTCGGGAACGGAGCGTTGTATAGCGGACGCAATCCCAAAGAATGGCGTCTGCTGACGAATCCGACTTTTCCGACATTGAAGCAGCCTGTCGGTTCGTGGAGCGACAAGGTCGACCCGAACAAGGCGGGCACGGCGTTCAAAGATCTTCGCCGCGAGTTGTCGTTTAACGCAAACAAATATCAGGGCTACAAGACTGATTACACTCCAAGCGGCACTACTCAGATCCGGCCGACGGATTTGTTAAATGTCTTAGCTGTCGGATCGTCGCATGTGCCCGTGGACGTCAGCGGTGTGGAGTTGGTCAACGGGACCGAACCGGATTTGACCAAGCAGTGGACGACAACCGCGGAAGCGCTCGCGATCGCCATGGGATATGGAGATCGCAAGAATTTCGACTATGTCGGTGGCAAGAAAGACTACGGCCCCTTGGACTATTACTACTTCGACCTCGCGACGCAAGATGATACAAAGGTGAAGCCGTTGTTCGATTCCGGATACCTCCGTCTCGACGACTTCGTCGCCGTTCGCTACGACACCAACGACAAGCCCTATACCGCAGGTACCGGCGCTCCCATCGCCGGAAACATTCTCTCAATGTTCCGCGTCCACCCAGATGCGTTTGCGAGCCTGAACATCGCGACGCCGGGTGTTGTCAATGTCAACACCGCGCCGCAGGCGGTGCTTCGTGTGTTGCCGTTTACATTTCCATCAACGAATGAGTACATCGACTTCGCCCCCGAAGCCAAGCAATCCGGCCGCGCTCCGAGCACGTTCTGGGCGGGCGATGTTGAAGCGACTCGCGCGACCGCAGCGCTTCAGACCGATATTGCCGCGATGATTGAGTCGTACCGCGACAAGATCGGAGTGGAACTGCGTCCCAAGGCGAAAAACTTGGGCGGGGGCGACGCCAAAGCGCCAACCTGGTTCGCCGGTTTCTTCGATCGTTCTTCGGAGAAGTTCAACGACGCTAGCACTCAAGTTGTCGCGCCGAACGTCAACACGATCGGTGACTATCCGGCGACTCCGGCGACTGCAGGGACCTACAACGGCGGGCGATACTGGTCGACCGGCCTCAGGGGAATTCGCGAGGGCGCAGGATTCCAGTCGATTGGCGAACTGCTTGCGGTTCGGCAGGTCGACTTCGATCCCGCCACAAATGTCGTAAATACCTCTCCGGCCAACCTGGCGCTTCGAACGAGCAACATCGACTCGCTGGCATACTTGACTAAGGCCACCAACATGCTTGGCACCGACAGCATCGTCGAGCGTGTGTTGGATGTGACCGATCCCACCAAGCCCAAGACCACCGACCTCAAGCCCCTCCAATTCCCTCACACCTACCAGGACAAACTCAAAGTCCTCTCCGGCATGCTCGGCAGCATCTCCGTCCGCAGCGACATGTACGCCGTCTGGTTCGTCGCCCGCGGCTATCAGCGGTCCGATGTCGAAGGATTGCCCGCAGGTCAACCGATGGTGCCGAGCATCGAACGCCGGTTCCTCATGATCATCGATCGTTCAAACGTCACCAAGGTCGGCCAGAAGCCCCGCGTGCTGGCGTTTGTTGAACTGCCTCTCTGATCGGCGATCGACAACCTCGACCCCTCCGCGCCGGCGCTCGTGGCCGGCGCTTTGTTTTTTGAGGGCATCGCGAGAGCTTTCTGCCGCTCTGCTGCTCTGCCCTCTTCCCGCTTCGCCGCTACAGTTGCCCACACTTTCAGGGTGTAGCTCAGTTTGGTAGAGCACGTGGTTTGGGTCCACGATGTCGCAGGTTCGAATCCTGTCACCCTGATTCTCGAGCTTTTCCGCGATCGAGGTTCTCCGAATCCGTGCCGCGAGCCACGTGAGAGCAGAGCATGAACCGCAATCCAGAATCAAGCCGCGGCGACGAAGACCTCCCCGAGGAGGACCTTCCCGATATCGACCGCGCGATCCGCATCAACGAGCTCACAGAAAAGGCCAAGGAGCTCGGCCTCTCGTCGCTTCAGACAAACGAAGACTGCCCGCCCGAAGTTGAAGAGGCCTTCCTCAGCAACATCGTCGCCTACGAGTCGGCTCCGCTGACGTCCGGCATCGAAACGCTGGCGTCCCGGGGCGTCACGCTTCCCGACGCTGCATCGCTGAACGACGAGCAGCTCCACGCCAAGCTGTGGGAGGCCATCAACGCGCTCGCGGCGGACGAAACCTACCTCTACCACACCGATCACCTCAGCGATCGCGATCTCTATATCTGCCTTCGGGATGACGTTCTACAAGAGCAGAATCCGAAGATGCCCAAAGGCATGGGCTGGGTCCATTGCATCGATCTCATCGATTCAGGCAGCGACGAGACGATCGACATCGGGCTTCGCTACTACGACAGCGAGGAATCTCGCGAGCGATGGGCGAAAGACTTCCCGGATATGGTCATTCCGCCGCACGAGCCGCTGCCATTCGACCGCGACAAATTGTTGCCGCGGGCCCCGGATCCGGTCGGCATGTACGAAGTCTCGGAAGAAGACGACGACCTCTCGGAATTCGATGCCGAATGGGGCCTTGCGGATGGCGAAGAGCCGGACGACGAAGGCGACGAGTGGAAGCGCGGCAATCCGCAGTGACCGTGTATTCGCACTGTTCGGAGGCGAAGCCGCCCCATTACTCGCTATCGTGCTGAACCCATGACCGGTTCCGGGGCGGCACGCGTCCGCCGCGACAATCCGCTGACACGTTCCTTCGCCGGCCTGATCGGTGCCGGATTTCTTGTGCTCATGTTCGCGGCGTGCGTGCTGACGCTGCCGTGGACGCTCGGGGGCACGCTCGATGATGGCGCGATGGTTCCGCGCTACAACGCGGGTTCGCTGAATGACGCGAGACTTCCGCCATTTTGGGTACCCGGCGCGCCGCGCGATGCGGCCTCAACGCAGCCTCGCTACTTTCTCGGATCCGATGCACTCGGGCGAAGTTTGTTTGTTCGTGTTCTCGCCGGAGGCGGCGTCTCACTGACCATTGGGATCGCGGCGGCGTTGCTGTCGGTCGTCATTGGAACGATTTACGGCGCGATCAGCGGTTACGCCGGGGGCCGGCTCGATGCGCTGCTTATGCGCACTGTCGATGTTCTGTACGGCCTCCCGTATGTTCTGTTGGTTGTGCTGCTCGCGATCGCTGCGGATGCTGTCGTAGGCGAATATGTCAGTCGCGAGGGAACTCGCATGGCGTGGGTGAATCAGCACGCCGCAGAAAAATTGCGGGCTGATGGAAAGCCGTCGGACAACAACGCCGTGCGCCAACTGCTCGAAAGCGATGAACTGCTGAAGCGGTTGCTCGAGACCGATGCGATCAAGGCTGTGCCGCCACGAGAAATCTCGCAAACCGGGCGCACCGTGCTCGATCTGGTCGTGCTGCTGATCGCGATCGGCGGATTCAGCTGGCTCACGATGGCGCGGGTGATTCGAGGGCAGGTGATGAGCCTCAAAAACCAGCCATTCGTCGAAGCGGCGCGGGCAGTGGGGGCGTCACGCCGGCGGATCTTGACCGTTCATCTGCTGCCAAACCTTGTAGGGCCGATCATCGTCTACGCGACGCTGACTGTGCCGCAGGCGATATTGCAGGAGAGCTTTTTGAGCTTCCTCGGCATCGGCGTGAAACCACCATTGCCGAGTTGGGGCAACCTCGCGGCAGAAGGCTTGCCGGAACTCAATCCGTATCAATCGAATTGGTGGCTGCTGCTTTTCCCATGCTTGCTGCTCGGGCTCACGCTCCTCGCGCTCAACTTTGTGGGCGAAGGTTTGCGTGAAGCGCTCGACCCGAAGAGAGAGAAGCGATGAGCACGCCGGTTCTCGCAGTACGCGATCTTGCGGTGAGCTTCCCGCCCCGCGAACCGGGCGGGCAACGATTTCGTGCCGCCGACGGCGTGTCGTTCACAATTTATCCAAAGCAGACGGTTGCAATCGTCGGCGAATCGGGCAGCGGGAAATCGGTCACGGCAATGACGATGCTGCGCCTGATTCCTTCGTCCCGAATCGAGGGCGGCACAGCCAAGTTTGCATCCAAGTACGGCCCGATCGATCTGGTGTCGCTAGACATTGCGTCGATGCGCCGTGTTCGGGGCGCCGAGATCGCGATGATCTTTCAGGAGCCGATGAGCAGCTTGAATCCGGTCTTCACCGTGGGGGAGCAAATCATCGAGGCGGTTCGTATCCATCAAAACACGGGCGCCGCCCGCGCGAGAGAGATCGCGATCGAGGCGATGGCGAGCGTCGGTATCCGTGAACCCGAGTCGCGATTGTCGCAATATCCGCATCAGTTCTCCGGCGGCATGCGCCAGCGCGTGATGATCGCGATGGCCCTTTCATGCCAGCCTTCGCTCCTGATCGCCGACGAACCAACCACCGCGCTCGACGTCACGATTCAGGCCCAGATCCTCGAACTGCTGCGCAGCCTCAAGGACACTCGCTCGATGAGCGTGCTGCTCATCACGCACGACATGGGAGTCGTCGCGGAAAATGCCGATGTTGTCTGTGTGATGTTTGCCGGACGCGTGGTCGAGTACGCAACGGTTGACGAGCTCTTCGCACGCCCGCTCCACCCGTACACGCGCGGACTCCTCGCAAGCATTCCGCGTCTCGGCCAGCCGCGCGAGCGATTGATCACCGTTCGCGAAGTGGTTGAAAACGAGGCCGAGTTCGCGCCCGTGCCAATCCGATCTGCCGCGATGAATACGGCCGTCGTTCCATGGTTTCCCGGGCGCGTGCCTCCCGAAGCGGCTGATTCGACTGCGTGCTCGCTTGTCGAAGTTTCGCCCAGTCACTGGATCTGCGGCTGGCCGCTGGGCGACGTTCCGCAGACTTTCCCATCCCCGGATCTTGAGTATCGACGGCCTCTGGTGGCACGCCTCTCCGAGGCGTGATTGGCTGGTGTGAATCGCCTCGCTGACGCCCGCTCTGGTGTGAGTAGACAAGACTCTCGCGACCCGCTTCGGAGAAGCGGGCCACCACAGGCAATACAATAAGACTGTGCGAGTGGTCGTCGTAGCAGATCGGTTGTTCGCGTCGCGTGAGCGGGAGCTTCTTAGCCGCCTCGAAATCGGTCTCGCCGACGAGGGCGTCCGCGTGCTCCAGGCGTTGCCTGAGGAAGGTGTCACCGCGGCACCGGGCGGGCCAGCCAGCGGCGTTTACACGGCCAGCCTGACCTTCCCGGCGACCGGACTTCCGTTTACGACGGGCATTCGCGCCAGGCGCCTGGCTCAGCGCCTCGAAGAAGTCGATAGCGGCGCGGATGATTCGCCGGTCGACATCGTTCATGTTTTCGGTGGCTCGCTCTGGCCGTTTGGTGCGGCGCTTGCCGACGCCTGTGGCGCGGGTCTCGCCCTCGAGGTTTGGCGTGCGGGCCTGATCGATCGCACCAGCAGTTTTATCTCTGCAAGTCCGAAAGACCTCCTGTTCATCGCACCGGATCCCGAAATCGAACGAGCGCTCCGTCAACGCGGGGCGCCGACGCGCTCGGCCGTCTGGGGTGTTCACGCGGGCGATCCGCCCGCGCCGAAGCTTGTTGCCGGTCGAGCACCGACCGTCATGCTCATCGGCGCCGGAAATGATCAACGGGCGATGCGTGCAGCGCTCGAGGGCGTTGCCAACTGCGTGCGTGCTCACCCCGACATGCTCATCTTCGCCGATGCGCTTGCCGCGCGGCGCGCCGATCTCTACTCGGTGGCCACGCAGCGCGGGATTCTTTCGAATCTTTCGCTCATTGAAGAAATCGAATCCCGCCGCGATCTGCTCGTACAGGGGGATGTGCTGCTTCTGTGCGAAGGCAACGGCGAACAACGCACAATCGTGCTCGAAGCGATGGCGCACTCGATGATCGTGCTCAGCGTCGAAGACAGGAACTGCGACTACCTGCGCGACAACGTGACGGCGCGAATCGTGCGTCCTCCAACGGCGAACGCGTGGGCAACGGCGCTCGGTGCGCTGCTCGACGATCCTGCCGGCGCGAGGCGCATCGGTGAATCGGCGCGCGAGTTCGTCGCCAAGCAACGCCGCGCCAGCGATCACGTTCGCTCCGTGCTTGAGGCGTACTCGTGGCTCCGTCAGGACCAGCCGGCGCGCTCCTCGGTCCCGTAATTCGACGTTCGTCCGATAGCGTGTTCGGTGTGCGCGGTTCATGCCGCCTGTGCGGCGTGAAGATGTGCCGACCGCACCGGTTCTGTGGCCGATGGCTCAATCTGGATCATGCTTGAGTTGTGGGTACGCGCAGCCAGCGCAGGCCCGACAACCGGAGACGTGAACCATGCTTACCGCCGCAGCCATTGCACTTTCCGCCGGAATGGGCGCCCAGCCGGTGCCCTACCAGCCCACGCTTGATATCAATCCCAGCCCGACCGCGATCTGCCCGGACACGAGCAGCCCGTTCCTCGCTTCACCGAATCCGTTCCCGCTCGGCGTCGACGATGTGCGCCGCCCCGGCTTTGGTGGCAAGGAATGGAACGAGTTCACGCAGGTCGGTGGCGACTACCCCCTCGCGACGCGCTCGGCGTTCAGCCCTGGACAGAACGAGTATGGCGCGTCCGAGAGCGACGACAGCGTGTGCTACGTGCGTCTTTCGTCCGGCTTCATTGCGGCGATCTCGCCCTGGCAGCGCATCGATCCGGCCGAGATGCCGATGGACCAGTTGAACGCGGCGACGCGCGACTGGATCCGCGAATACGGCTCGACCAATCAGTACATCTGGGCCGAACTCGAGGCGGGCCGCCAGGCCTGGCTCCGCGAGCGCGGATACACCTACAGCGTGCGCACATTCTCCGGATACGGTTATCCCGAAGACCAGGCGAACGCCGGTGGCAGCCAGATCAAACCGGTCACCGTGATGGAGCGTCCGACCGATCAGCCCAAGTTCAAGCAGAAGATGCAGGTTCGCACCGTGAAGCCGTCGCCGCACGATGCGGAGATCTCGGCCATCGCGAAGGAAATCGCGAAGGGGAATGCCCGCGTTTCCATGCCCCCGACGATGGACAGGGCCGCGATCGCGCAGGCAATCGCCCGGGCCCACGGGGACAACGCCAGGATCGCCTCTGCCGCGCCCAAGTCGACTGATGTGTCCACCGACGCAAACAAGGAGGCGCGCGATGCCCAGGCGAAGAAAGTCGCAGCTCGCTAGCGCCCGAAAGCACTTCCGTTCCGCCCGCGCCGGCAATCCCGGCAAGGAGACGAGTGGGACCGCTCGGCATCGGCGACGAGTACACTCGTCTCGTTGACCGAGCGGCTTCCATTCGATCCATCCAAGATGGCTGCGCCCAAGCGTGTACTCACTCCCGCCCCGGTCGGCGATACTCCTTGGACAGTCTCGCATCTGGCGGGCGAAATCGACGGCGCTCTGCGCCGCGGAATCGCCGGCGCGGTTCGTGTCGTCGGTGAAGTGAGCGGTTTTCGCGATCGCACACACTGGTACTTTGATCTGAAGGACGAGGGCGCAGTCGTCAACTGCGTCATGTTCGCGTCCGCCGCACGCAAGGTCAATCCGCCGATTCGCGATGGCGAGCAGGTCATCGTGAAGGGCCGCGTCGAGTTCTATTCCAAAGGCGGCAAGGTCTCGTTCATTCTCGATTCGATTGAACGAGCTGGAGAAGGCCCCCTCGATCGCGCGTTCCGCGAGTTGAGTGCCGCGCTCAAGGCCCAAGGCTACTTCGACGTCGACCGCAAGAAATCGCTCCCCCGGTTTCCGCGCCGCATCGCGGTGATCACCAGTCGGTCCGCGGCGGCACTGCAGGACGTCATCAACACCCGCGACCGGCGCTGCCCCGCGGTCGGACTTGTCGGGATCGATGTGCCGGTGCAGGGTGCGGATGCCGCGCCGATTATCGCCCGCGCGATTGAACTCGTTTCCAAGAACCGAGATCGGCTCGGAATCGATGCGGCAATCCTCACGCGTGGCGGCGGCAGCAAAGAAGACTTGTGGTGCTTCAACGAGCGCATTGTCGCCGACGCGATCTTCCGCTGCGAGATTCCCCTCGTCGCTGCGATCGGTCACGAAACCGATGTCACGATCGCAGAGCTCGTCGCCGACGAGCGCTGCGCCACGCCGACACAGGCCGCGATGCGGCTCATTCCCGACAAAACCGAACTCACGCGCCAACTCGATTCGACGATGCGAAGGCTCGGCAGTTCGCTTTCCCGCAGCGCTCAAATCTCTGAACGCAATTGCAGCGTGCTCGCGCACAAACTGAGTGCGGGCGTTCTCGCTCGCACGCGTTCGGCGCATCGCGCCGTCACCGATTTCGAATTGCGGATCGAACGCCTCCGTCCGCAATCCGTTCACGCACGCATGATCGCGCGACTCGATGGCGCTTCCGAGCGCTTGCAGCGCGCGATCGGAGCAGCGGTCGATGTCGATCTCCCCGATGCCGCAACCAGGCTTGCAGCATCACTCAAGCTCGCAGTCCGGAATCGCGCCACGGAACTAGAAGCGGCCGAAAAGCATCTGACCGCCGTCGCCCCCGTCCGCGTCCTCGAGCGTGGCTTCTCGATCACGCTCGATTCAAGCGGCAAGCTCGTCCGCAAGATCGGCGACGTCCGCGCCGGCGACCGCCTCCGCACCCGCGTCTCCGATGGTTCGATCGACAGCACCGTTGGCGGCGCCACTCCACAAAGAAAGCCTTCAAAGTCCAAGCACGACGCCGGACAGCCCGACCTCTTTTCAAAGGAAGGGGCATAATCTGACCCATGGCAAAGCGGCCCGACCATTCCGAAAAAGCCGATGCAGAGCTCTCCTTCGAGGATGCGCTCACGCAGGTGGAGGCGGTTATCGAGGCGATCGAAGCCGGTGAGATTGGCCTCGAAAAATCACTGACCGAATACGAGCGGGGGGTGCGCCTGATCAAGCGCTGCCGCGAGGTGCTGGCGAACGCCGAACAGCGGATCGAGATGCTGACCAAGGACCTGAAACCCGCCGGCCGAGGCGATGCCGAGTAACCGACCCGACTAGACCGCTCCCCCCTTCCCGCCCGATAGAACGCGGGAGGAGATTTCGCCCTGCCGACCGTTCCTGACATGATGATCGCCTCGTTCACCATGGTACAGGTGATCTGGTTCTTCGCGCTCGGGGCCAGCGCCGGGTCGCTCATCAACGTGCTGGTCTATCGCCTGCCCCTGGGCTTGAGCGTCGTCTCGCCTCCCAGTCGGTGCCCTTCCTGCGGCACGCGCCTCACCTGGCGTGAAAACATCCCGGTCTTTGGATGGATTTTTCTCGGGGGTAGGTGTCGCTTCTGCCGCTCGAAAATTTCGGCTGAGTATCCGATCGTCGAGTTCATCGTGGGCGCTCTCTTCGCAGGTGCGTACGTGCTTTGGTACGTGGTCTCTCCCGATACGCGGTGGATCGGAGTTTCGGTCGGTCACGTCGCGCCGCCGTGGGCTGGTCCTTCAACGGGGTTTCAATTCCCGCTCGCGCAGACTTGGCCATTCTTCCTGCTCTTTCTCATTTTGCTCGGCTGCCTCGTCGCGATGACCCTGATCGACGCGAAGACGTTTACGATCCCGTTGATTCTCACGTGGATTCCGGCGGGGGCCGCGCTCGTCATTCATCCGCTCAACGCCCTCTATGTCGAACTGACCAAAGGCCATCTCTGGCGCACCGCACCCGGCTGGGATTGGATGATCCCGACACCCGGTCCGAACGGCTGGTACTGGGTGGGGTTTGGCATCGGCGGCGCGATCGGGCTCACCGTCTCGCTTGTGCTGCTGGCAACCGGAATGATCACGCGGAGCTTCGCCGACTACGAGGCGTGGGAAGCAGAGGCAAAGCAAGCTCTTCCACCCGAAGGCGAACAGCCCGATCAGCAGGAACTCTGGATCCGCTATCCGCACGCCCGTCGCGAGATGATCAAGGAACTCGCTTTCCTCGCCCCGCCAGCGCTCGGGGCGATCATCTGTGGCTGGGGCGCCGATCGGCTTATCGCGGCCACGGCGGGGTGGACATTTGACCCGCTCACAAGCAGCTTTGTCACCAAATTCCCGGTCCCGCTCTGGCTGGCAGCCCTGACCGGCGTTTTGCTGGGTTACTTGGTCGGTGGCGGCGTCGCCTGGTTCATCCGGATCTTCGGTTCGCTCGGCTTTGGCAAGGAAGCGATGGGATTGGGCGACGTTCACCTGATGGCCGCAGTGGGGGCGTGCCTTGGCTGGATCGATGCAGTGCTCGCCTTCTTCCTGGCGGCATTTGTTGGCGTTGCCTGGGCGTTGATGGGCGCCGTCTTCGGTGGGCTCCGGCGGCAATTGCCGTATGGGCCACACCTCGCGGTTGCGTCGGTGCTCGTGGTTTTGCTGCGGCCGCTGGTTGAACTCGGGCTCAGCCGATTGCTGCGAACACCGGTTCAATTGCCGTAACCGACAGGTTGTCCACCTGCGCATGGAGGGTGTCGATTTCTGTCGACTGCGGCAGAATGTGCCCTGAAACCCCTGAAAGTGCGGGAAAAGGTGCGCGAACTCCGATAATCTTGCGCCCCATACAAGCGGGACGCGCTCGCAGCGGGCGAGAGCGTTAAGAGCGGCGGCCCGGCGTTCGTCGCCGGTCGCGTCGATTCGGTCAATCACGGGTTGCGAAACAACGATTCAGGGAGCAAAGGAATGGAAGGCATGTTGAAGCGGGCATTGACGACGGGACTGTTGGCTGGCGCTCTTGCACTCGGCCTTGGAATGGGTGGCTGCCAGAACAACAAGCAAGCCGAGGCCGACGCTGCGAACGAGTCGAACGAACTGCGCACCAAGAACGCGCAGCTCGAACAGTCGCTGCGTGAACGCGATACGACGATCGCGGAACTGCAGAAGAATCAGCAGCAACAGCAGACTGTGCAGCAGCCGCCGCTGGACGCGAGTTCAATGACGCAGGGCGGTGCGAACCGCAACGGCAATTCGGGCGACCAGGGTTTCACACGCGACACGATCGCCGAGGGAACACGTCTCACGATCGCGGGCGATGTGCTCTTTGGTTCGGGCTCGGCCGACCTCAAGTCGACCTCCAAGAAGACACTCGACAAGGTTGCGGCGGAACTCAAGCAAAGCCGTTACACCAAGTTCAGCGTGCGTGTGGACGGCTACACCGACAGCGATCCGATCAAGCGGAGCAAGTGGGGCTCGAACGAGGCCCTTTCCGAAGCTCGCGCTCGCTCGGTTGAGAAGTACCTCGAGTCGAAGGGCGTGAGCTCGTCGCGTTTGAGCGCGGTCGGCCGCGGCGCTGCGAACCCGAAGAAGAGCAAGGCGGAGAGCCGCCGCGTCGAGATCATCATTCTCGATCGCTGATCTGAGTTCAGAATACTCCGTCTTTTTCGCGGCCCGTCCCTCTCGGACGGGCCGCTTCTTTTTTGCTTCGGGTGAATCCGGCCGGGCTTCGTGATCGGAGTCAATGTCGTGGCACGCAGCTACATGGGGGCGGCGAACAAAGCACACGTCGCGATGCCGCGGTGTGGCAATGCGCGCTCTCGGCCGGAAGGGAAACGTCGAGCGGCTGGTTCCGCGTCGCGGCCTTGGCGAAGTAATCGGGACAGGGCTTCCCGATACGAGGCGGTCAGGGGACGCGGCGCTCGGCCCGCGAGGGCGAGCGCTGCTTTAAGCCGAGGAATCACCAGCACATTGCGACCAGCGTAAACATCCGGTCGCGCGCGATGAGCGAATCCCCATTGGCAAGCGACTTCCTCAGCTGAGGAATTCATGCGCTCTGGAATACCTCGCAGTCCGGAATGCCCTGTGGTACGCCAAAGCGCCGGAGACGACGTTTCTTGTCGCAGTAACACGAAGTGCCCGCTCGAGCGTCGGTATGATCGATCTCGCCGCTCGATCGTTCGATCGCGACGGTTCGCCGTGACGGCTCCGGAGATCGCCCGCGACTTGGATCAACCGACTCTCCAACGCATCGCATCGGGAGACAAGGCGGCGGTGCAGATCTGCATCGATCGGTACGCCGGTTTGGTCTGGTCGCTTGCCCGTCGCATGTGCATGAACAGCGCGGACGCCGAGGACGCAGTGCAGGAAATCTTTGTCGAGATCTGGCGAAACGCGTATCGGTTTGATCCGAACATCGCATCGGAGACGACGTTCATCGCGATGATCGCACGACGACGGCTCATCGATCGTCGCCGGAAATTGTCGCGTCAGCGCGATCGCGCCCCGCTCGATGATGCATCGCCGACGAGGCCGGACGCTCCAAAGGCCGAACTGGGAGAAGAGGCGCAGATTGCTTCTCGGGCGATGGACGAACTCGGCGCCGATCAGCAGCGAGTGCTGCGGTTGTCGCTCATGCAGGGGCTCTCGCACGAAAAAATCGCGACGGCGACGGGATTGCCTCTTGGTACAGTGAAAACGCACGCTCGACGCGGGCTCTTGCGCATCCGGGAGATGCTCGGCGGCAACAAAACGAGCGGGAAGGGGGTGAATCTATGAATTCAGGTTCTCACCCCAATCTGCCTCCGCTGCCACCCGAGGATCGTGAACTCTTGAACGATCTCCTGGCCGAACGCGCACTGAACGGCCTCGATGATGCCGACCAAGTGAAGCTCGCCGGGCTCCTACAGAAGGCGGGGCTCGAGAACGACGAGTCGTTCGACCTTGCCGCGGCAGCCGCGATGCTCGCGATCGTCGACTCGGTCGAGCGTCCGCCGGCGTCGGTCTACACGCGCGTGGCGCAGGCCGCCGAGGCGTTTGGACGCGAGATGGAAAACAGCCGCAACGTGATGGGCGCGCCCGCCCTGCAGATTTCCGAGCCGGAATACGCCCTGCCCAGCCCACGCCGGATCAGCAGTGCATGGCTCGGATGGATGGCGGCAGCCGCGTGTCTGGCGTTTGCGGCAATCGGCTGGATCCAGATCTTCGCGAATCGCCAGAACTCGGCACCCGCGCAGGTTTCGCTCACATCGCTGCGAGATGCAATGACGAAAGCGCCGGACACGAGGCGTCTTGCGTGGGGCGATTGGGACAATCCCGAGATCAAGGGAGTCAAAGGCGAAGTCGTTTGGAGCGAAGATGGCCAGAAGGGCTACATGACCTTTAAAGGTCTGCCTGAAAACGATCCAAATAAGGAGCAGTATCAGCTCTGGATTGTGGATGCGCGCGGCCTTGAACAGCGAGTCAGTGGCGGCATCTTCAATGGCACGGGTGAATCCAGCGGCTGGCAGGGTGAAGTCCCTACCGAACGAGTTGGAAACGATTTGATCGTGGAAATCGCGCCGCGCATTCACGTTGGTCCGCCCGCGCTGTTTGCGGTGACGGTTGAAAAGCCCGGGGGCACGTGGGTATCTGATATGAAGCGGCGCGTTGTAGTTGCCGCTCCGCCGGGACCGTGATTGCTTCGCCTCCAGCGAGCGATCAGCGCAGATACCTTGGTCAAAGTTGCCACTTTGTAGGGAATATGCTTCATTCGTAATTGCCGCACGAGTTGCGAATATTCAATTGAGCGACAAAAAATCTCCACTCGAGTCGTGTAAATCCACGTGCATGAGCGGAAATCTTATATAGTGATCCTCGACCGAGCCACAGGGGACGTTTGGCATCGACGGCGATGTTGGAACAAGCTCGGGATTACGCACATGGGGTTGAGGGGAGTTCCGGGGACATGCTTACACGGGAGCGGGATCCAGAGTTCCAAAGGCCGAAATCCCGCCAGATCCGTTGTACGTGAAATTGAAATTGTCCGCCAGCGACACCGAAGGCGCTGCCGCCGCCAGTCCGAGCACCACAAGAGCGAGAGAGGAATTCTTCATGGACACACACCCCTGATCACGGCGCGAGATGCGCCAAACAGACCCGGCACTTCCCAATTACACAAGTGGGTGAAACCGGAGAGGAAACCTGCCGCAGGTCGGTGAACCTGCGGCGGGATTGACGAGAGAGAGAAGTCGTAAAAGTCAAACGCGAGCCATCAGTCGTGGACCTCTCTGCGCCTGCGCAGGAGGAGTCCGGAAGCAAGGACAAGCAGGGCAATCGAACCGGGCGCGGGGACGAATTCGTTCTCGCCTGGATCGATAGGGAACGGGTGGTCGGTCTCATGACATCGCGTCGTCGTGCGCGGCAGTGAGCTGGGTTCGCGGCGAATTGCGAAAACCGCGCTGAATCGAAAATCAAGGACTTGGTTCGATCGCATATTCCTCTCGCTCTCGCCAAAGTCGAAGGACCGGTGAGAGATTCCTTGCGGCTTTTTCTCTCCAACCTGGTCGCGACCGCAGGTCTCCGTTCGTCGCGTCTTCGTCGGCGTTCATTCTGTAGCTTCGTTATATGAACCGCAATTCTCTCGCATTCGTTGTTTCTTCGCTCGCTGTTTCTCTGATTTCGTATGGTGCCAGCCTGATCGCGATGACCGCTGCGCTGCAGGGGCGGTCACTCACGAATCTCAAGGGAGGCAGCTCGGCAGCAAGTAGTGGTAGTTCTGCCAACAAGGTCACCCGCAATCTTCGCTTCACCGGATCGACCGCATCATCCAATGCAGGTGTTGTCCACACAAACGCCACCAGCGACACACAGAGCAGGATGACATCCCCGAACGTCGCTCTGGAACGCAATTCGAGCATCTACGGCCAGCTCGCGCCGGCTGTCCGCCTGTTGGCCGAAAGCGCCCAGGTGGCCGAACGCTATTCCTGCCTGATCTGGCAGCCGGTGTACAACGGAGGCGGCGCGATTCAGACACATCAATAGACGAGCGACTATCTCGTCGGCAGCCGCGCCACCCACGCTCGCGCCGCTGCGTGGGTTCTGCTTCGTCGGCACCTATCGCGGACCGACGCACGCGTTTTCCGAGCAATCAATACAGCTCTCACGTGACGCTCTGCTCGGCGAGTCGGCTCATCGAACGGATCAGGTACGAGGGGAACTCCGGTCGGCGCGAAAGCGCCGACCTGGAGGTTGTAAGGGGTGGAGTGCAAACTCTTCCGATTGCTGTTCATTGCGCAGCAACGCTCCGGTCCGACACGAAAGTTTCGGATCGGGGTTTTCAGACGTTGGGAGGGATACACCGCTCGCGTTCGCCGCGGCGTGAATCCCCGGCATCCTGCCTTGACACGCCCCGATGCCTACTATCCGCCCTGACCGTTTCGGGCGATTGGCGCAGTTGGCTAGCGCGCATCCATGACACGGATGAGGTCACTGGTTCGAGCCCAGTATCGCTCACTTTCGAGCGACCCCGGCATTGCCGGGGTCGTGTTCGTTTTGAGCTGTGGCCCCGCGCGGGTCCTTTTCCCAAATAACGGTGGTCCCGGGCGAAGTTGTTCGCGGTTTTTGCTGGAAATGCGACGCCGGCGCACCTCATCGGTAAAGAAGCGGCACGGAAGACTTGTCGCCGCAAGAACGCTGAGCCTGTTTCCAATTAGACTCCGCGTCCCCACGGCCCTTGGCGAACTTTCCAACTCCGGAGGTCAGTCTCTTGAATCTGCCCGCATATCGAACCGTCGCACTTCACACGATCGCAATGCTCACGGCCTGCGCCGGTGTTGCAACATCGGCATTTGCCGACGTCACACCGAGCGGCGTGATGATGCGCTTCCCCGCGATCAGCAAGGACCGAATCGCCTTTGTGTACGCCAACGACGTGTGGACCGCGCCGCGCGATGGTGGGGCCGCGACGCCTCTCTCGACACCGGCCGGCATCGAGATGTTCCCGCGATTCAACCCGGATGGATCGCAGATCGTGTACAGCGCCAATTACGACGGCGTGCAGAGCCTCTACACGATTCCGGTTGCGGGAGGCGGCGCAACACGCGTGACCAATTTCGCCAGCCCGCCCATGCCGGTTGGCTGGACCAATCAGAATGAGATCGTTTTTTACTCGGGCAATATCACCGGCATGGGGCGCCAGAACAAGCTCTATCACGTTTCGCCTCAGGGCGGAATGCCGACGCAGTTCCCGATGCCGTATGGCACGTTCGCGTCGGTAAGTCCGGATGGGTCGCAGATCGCGTACATACCGCACACGACCGACTTCCGCACGTGGAAGCGCTATCGCGGCGGCATGGCGACCGACATCTGGCTGTTCAACTTGAAGGACAACAGCGCGAAGATGATCACCGATTGGGAGGGCACCGACACCTTCCCAATGTTCAATCCGGCGGGTAAGGGTGACATCGTCTATTACACGTCCGATCAGGGCGCCGAGCACCGGCTCAACGTCTGGTCGTACGACATCGCCTCGGGGAAGCGCACGCAACTCACGAACTTCACGGATGACGATGTTCGATTCCCCTCGATCGGACCGGGCCCGAACGGCAAGGGCGAAATCATCTTCCAGCTTGGTTCGGGTCTGCAGGTGCTCGATCTGGGCACAGGCAAGTCGCGTGCGATCAGCGTGACGATTCCGGGCGATCGGCCGAGCATCCGGCCCCGAACGTTTGATGCCGCGAAAAACCTGACCGATGCCTCGATCTCGCCGACGGGCAAGCGCGTGGCGGTGATCGCGAGGGGCGACATCTGGACCGCGCCCGCGAAAGACGGCGTTGTCCGAAATCTGACCCGCACCGAGGCGATTAACGAGCGCGAGGCCGAGTGGTCTCCGGATGGCAAGTGGCTGGCGTATTTCACCGACGAATCCGGTGAATATGAACTCTGGCTGCGCCCGTCCGATGCGAAAGCGCCGGAAAAGAAGGATGAGAAGAAAGACGACAAGAAGTCCGACGCAAAGCCGGGCGACGACAAGGCGGCCGAGCACAAGGACGAAAAGTCTGATGCCGACGCCAAGTCCGAAGAAACCAAGAAGGATGACACGAAGAAGGAAGAGCCCAAGAAGGTCGAGCACGCCAAGCCCCGCAAGCTGACGTCCCTCGGCGAGGGACAGCGCAGTGCGATCCGCTGGTCGCCCGACTCCAAGTTCATCACGTTCTACGAGCAGACCGGCAAGCTCTATCTGCTCGAAGTCGAGAACGGGCGCCTCGTCGTGATCGATCGCGATCCGTGGGCGGCCGGCGCGCCCGGCGTCTCATTCAGCAGCGATTCGCGATGGATCGCATACGACCGCACCGATGAGAGTCAGCCGAATCAGAGCATCTGGCTCTACAACATCAAGACCGGCGAGAAGACCCGCGTCACCAATCCGATGTTCGACAGCAACGACCCTTCCTTCGATCGCAAGGGCGACTTCCTTTACTTCAACTCCGCCCGCAACATCACCGGACCTGAGTACAGCCAGGTTCCAAACGATCAGAGCTGGATCTACACCAACACGGGCGTCCTGCACATTCTGCCGCTGCGCAAGGACGTGAAGAGCCCTTGGCTCGCTGTGAGCGACGAAGAAACGTTCAAGGAAGACACCGCCAAGGCCGAGAAAAAAGACGAGAAAAAGGACGACAAGAAAGAAAACGGCGACAAGAAGCCCGACGCCGCGGCAGCGGGCGACGACGGAGTTTCTGGTTCGTGGTCCGGAACTGCAAAGGGACCAGAAGGCTCGCCGATTCCGCCCGGTGGAATGCCGATCTCGATGGCGCTCAAGCTTGCCGCCGATGGTTCCGTCACCGGTTCGGTGACGGGCCAGATGGGCACTCTTCCCATCCAGGCCGGCAAGTATGACAAGAGCAGCGGCGAACTGACGGTGACGATCGCCACACCAGGCGGGGCCTGCACGATCACCGGCAAGATCTCCAACAACTCGTTCGAAGGAACGTGGAGCATGGGCCCGATGTCAGGTCCGATGACCGCTTCGCGCTCATCCTCGGGCGATTCCAAGAGTGAGTCAAAGTTCGACGGCAAGAAGGACGAAGCGAAGAAGGACGACGTCAAGGAAGTGAAGATCGATCTGGCGGATATGGAAGCACGCGCCATGCGGCTCCCGATCGCGCCGGGTCGGTTCGGGAATCTCCACGTCACCAGCGACGACAAGCTCATTTATGTTCGCGCCGGCACCGGTGAAGGCAATCAGGGCATCAAGATTTTCGATATCAAGGACGACAAGAAGGAAGAGAAGGCCGTCACTGCTGCGAACGGCTTCCTGTTGTCAGCCGATGGGAAGAAGATCCTGGTTCGGCGTGGCCCGTCTCTCAGCGTGATGGATGCCGCGGCAGGCGGCGCGAATTCGACCAACGTGCCGACGACCGGCATGAACGTCACGGTGAATCTACGCAACGAATGGAAGCAGGTCCTGAAGGACGTCTACCGCTACGAGCGCGATTACTTCTACGAACCGACGATGCACGGCGTCGACTGGGCCAAGGTGCACGAGCACTACAGCAAGATGGTGGATGATGCCGTCAGTCGCGAGGACATCAACTACATCATCGGTGAGATGGTGAGCGAACTGAACATCGGCCACGCGTACAACGCCCCGGTGTCGTACGAAACGCCGCTGCAGGCGAACGTTGGCCTGCTCGGCGCGGATTTCTCGCTTGAGAAGACCGACAAGGGAACGGCGTTCAAGATCACCCGGATCTACAACGGAGGCGTCTGGGACACCGACGCGCGTTCGCCTCTCAGCCAGCCGGGAATTGATGCCAAGGAAGGCGAGTTTGTGCTCGCGGTGAACGGTGTTTCGGTTGATGCCACCAAGGACATCTGGGCCTCGTTCCAGGGCATGGCCGATCGGACGATCACCGTCACGCTCGGCAAGACGGCATCGATGGATACGGAAACGCGCGATGTGCTGGTGAAGCCGGTTTCGAATGACGTCGCACTCCGCTATCGCGCGTGGATCGAGAAGAACCGCCAGTACGTGTTCGAAAAGTCCAAGGGACGCATTGGCTACATCTATGTGCCGAACACGGGAGGCGATGGACAGAGCGATCTGGTCCGTCAGTTCACCGGGCAACGCGCGATGGATGCGTTGATCATCGACGAGCGTTGGAACGGCGGCGGCCAGATCCCGACGCGGTTCATCGAATTGCTCAACCGGCCCAACACCAACTACTGGGCGCGCAAGGACGGCAAGGACTGGCCGTGGCCGCCGGATGCGCACTTTGGACCGAAGGTCATGCTCGCGAACGGTCTCGCCGGCTCGGGCGGCGATGCGTTCCCGGGTTACTTCAAGCGGCTGGGTATCGGCAAGGTCATCGGACGGCGTACCTGGGGCGGCTTGGTGGGCATCGAGGGCTACCGCCCGCTCATGGACGGCGGCGGCGTCACCGCACCGAGCTTTGGCTTCTACGAGCGTGACCCGCAGAACCCGGGACAGGGCAAGTGGTCGATCGAGGGTCATGGCACCGACCCGGACATCGAGGTGATGGATGACCCGTCGAAGATGGTCAACGGCGAAGGCGATCCGCAGCTTGATGTGGCGATCTCGGAATTGCTGAAGGAACTCGAGACCAAGGCATACGTCACGCCCAAGCGTCCGCCCAGCCCGCATCGCTCGGGCATGGGAATCCCGCCGAACGAGCGGTAAGGCAATCGTGCATTGAATTTCAACGCCCGGGGTTTTCGAAACCCCGGGCGTTTTCTTTGCGTGAGAGCGGCGCGGTCGGCGCGTACTATTTGCGGTTACGCCGCTGTAGCTCAGCCCGGTAGAGCAGCGCTTTTGTAAAGCGCGGGTCGCAGGTTCAACTCCTGTCAGCGGCTTTTAAGGATTCAGAAAACGAGGAGGAATCAAACTCGACGGGACTTTTCTGAGCACTGCCAGACTGCAACGGATCGGTCAACCCTGCGTCACCAGAACGTTTGGAAACCGACGAAGATGCCCGCGGTTCTGATCCCGCAGGGTTGGCCGAAAAGTTGTAATCGTGCTTGGCATCTTCGTCGGGAACATCATGGCCATCGTCCTCCCGGTTTGTCAAGCTGGATTTTTTGCCTACGCGCGGATTGTGCATAACTTCCGGCGCTAGTGGCGCAAGCTTCGTAATGGCCAAGAGTTGGTCTTCCATCGTCGGGTCGAAATACCGCATTTCGACACCCCCTTTGTGCCGCATGATGTACTTCACGAGCATCTGTGCGACGCCAGATCGCGTCATGTCGGTCGAGAAAAACTTGCGGGCCGACCGCGGGGCGTATGAGCGGCCGCGGTGATCTTTCTTCTTGATGCCCGCACGCTCGGCGTCTTTGTTGAAGCAGCCGCTCACGATCGGGAACACAAACGAGCCTTCTACGTCTGGCGAAACGGGCCTTGATTTGTCGGGTTTTTTCTTATCCCGTTTGTTCTTCACCACGACAACTGGTGTGTGCTTCGCCATCTTCCGCAT
The DNA here is from genome assembly GCA_050730655.1 of Phycisphaerales bacterium. Lineage (GTDB taxonomy): Bacteria > Planctomycetota > Phycisphaerae > Phycisphaerales > UBA1924 > JAFEBO01. The sequence continues at coordinate 5,258 of JBOHNL010000009.1, read as the reverse complement.
GTCTTCGCGGTGCATCTTCAGTAATGTCACAAGCTCGGCATGCAGCACGACGTCCTGTTCGCGGTTGTTTTTCTGGATGTCTCGCGTCCAGTGGATGTGGGGGATATCGCAATCGAGCATGATGTGCCGCTTCCACTCGAGCTTCGATGCCTCGCCTGGGCGAAGGCCGTTGAGGAACATGATCAGGTGTTGCAGCGGCCGATTCGCCTGGCGATACCCGCACGTCATCGATCGGGCGCACGAAGCGAGCATGTGTCGGCGAGCTTCCTCTCGCGTAGCAGCTCGCACGCCAGGTCCGCCGTCCGATTTGGAGGTCGGAAGATCTTCGAGCATGTGCCGATCAGCAAGCCCGCGGCGATCGAGGAACTTCAGAAAACCGCGGACGATGCACACGTTTCGGTTGACCGTGTCGCCAATCCATGCGTTCGTGGATCGCTTTATACGAATCAAATTCTCGACGGAATCGAGCGTTATATCGCGGTGGCTCGACCAGGAGCAATCCTCGGCACAGCTGAGCAGCACCATCCGGTAGACATACGCCGTGGCCGCCTTGCGACCAAAGCCAATGAGCGTTTGCTCGTACTCGAGGATGAGTGGGCGAATGGAGTCGCCGGCGGCATCAATGCGGCCAGCGACGAACGGATCCGAGGTAGGCGCATCCTGCGTCCCCCTGCTCGTCGGTGCAAGGGTGGGCATGGGAGAAAAGCTAGCGGGCGATCCTCTGCTCGCAAAATTAAATTGTGCCAGAACGTGCCCCGCACCATCCAGCACGACAAGCTTCAACGTATTTTCGGACGGAAACGGATACGGACCCATTGCCGGAACTCCGACCGTCCTGGTCGCATCTCTCTCGTTTCCTGACCGCCACTCCGGGCATTAAGTTCGCTGCACCCCAGTTCTGGTTCGCGCCGCCTTAACTTTTTCTCAGCACTGGCGTTACAAGTGGCGTTGTGACGCGCAATTGACGACACCTCGGTTTTGGATCTTGCCAGTCTGGCAAGTTCTTCGGGTCGAAGCAGGCGATCTTGGCTTGTCGTGAAGCCAGAAGAGATTGCACGGTTTGTGAATCGGGAACTCAACGCCCAGAGGAAGACTCTGTATGACCTCGAGGCGGGATCCGGAGTTCATTACACAGGCCTCAGTCGTTGGCTGAACGGCAGGCGCGGAATCAGGCTCGAACAACTGTGCCGAGTGCTCGGCGCGTTGGGCTGCGAGCTGGACGTTCTCCGGAGCCGCGCCAATGAAAAGAGTCGCCCACGTGTCAAAGCCGCTCGAGCGGCACCTCGTTCCAATCGAAAAGCTGTCCGTGGATCCCGCAAACGCAAGGCTCCATGATCAGCGGTCGATCGATGCGATCGCGGCGAGCCTCAAGAGGTTCGGTCAACAGAAGCCGATTGTTTGCGACGCCGCCGGCGTGACCGTCGCGGGCGCTGGCGTTCTCCTCGCCGCAAAGCAAATCAAGTGGACGCATCTCGCCGCGGTGCAAAGCCAACTCACTGGCACAGAACGAATCGCGTTCGCGATCGCCGACAACCACATACCCGAACTGTCGACGTGGGACCAAGCGGCGCTGCGAGATCTCGTGGGATCGATGCCGGCGGACCTGGCGGCCGCCGCGGGCTACACGCAAGACGAACTCGATGACCTGATGCGGGATGTCGACGAGGCCTTCGTGCAACAAGACGAGATCCCGAAGCCGGCGGCCCATGCAGTGACCAGATCGGAGGATCTGTGGTTGCTCGGGGAGCATCGGTTGCTCTGCGGCAATTCCACGAAGGCGGATGACGTTTCGCATGTGATGAACGGGAAACGGGCGACGCTCTTCGCGACCGATCCGCCTTACCTGGTCGGATATGACGGCATGGAGTGGGATCGCGCATCGCGAGCGAACCGAAATCTCTACGTGCGATTCATGACGGCGGCGCTGCCTCACCTCGCGAAGTCGGCCGCCTGGTATTGCTGGCACGCCAGCGTTCACCAGGCGATGTTGCATGCGGCATGGCGCAGGCTCGGTGCGATCCCGCACTGCCAGATCATCTGGGTGAAGAACAAACCGACGTTCGGCCGCTCCTGGTACATGTGGCAGCACGAGCCTTGCTTGATGGGTTGGCGCAAGGGTGCGAATCTCGAGATGGCCGCCGGCGCCTCGAAGCTCGCATCGATCTGGACGATCGACACACTTTCGAATACATGCGAGCGCCCCGACCATCCGACACCGAAGCCGATCGAGATCTTCTCGATACCGATGGAGCAGCACACCGCCCGCGGTGACGTTTGCTATGAGCCGTTCAGCGGATCCGGCAGCCAGCTCATCGCGGCCGAGCAGCTGGGCCGGCGATGCTTCGCGATCGAGCTCGAGCCGCGGTATGTCGACGTGGCCATTTGTCGATGGCAGAAGCTCACTGGCAAGAAGGCCATTCTCGAAGGCAGCCGATCGACGTGGGCGCAAGTTGCCAAACAGCGCGGCGTCCGCTTGGATGGTGAATGCCTTATGCCCCAAAGCGACCGTGTCGGCAACCAGGATGTCCCAAGCTCACAGCGTCCGGATTCTGCGACGAACACACCGCGGCAAACAAGCCGAAGGCCTGGGCGTCGACAAAAGAATCGGCGCACAGGCGGGGCTACGGCGCGACGTGGCGCAAACTCCGGTTGATGGTGCTTCGGCGAGATCCCATTTGCGTGGTGTGCGATCGCGAACCGTCCAGCGAGGTCGATCACATACGACCGAAGGCGCAAGGCGGCGAAGATACAGAAGAGAATCTGCAGGGGATCTGCAAGCGGTGTCACGCCGACAAGACGTCACATGAATCTGCGGAGGCTCGGCGCTAGCCCAGGCGGTACGGTTCGATCTTCACGTTGGTTGTCGATGAGCAAACGATTCGAACGTTGCCCGTGACATCGTTGAACGCCTTCGGGATCGGCCCGATCGACTTCGTTTGGCCGGGATCCACTGTGACGGACATATCGAGCACCGCTTCCGAGGGATAGAAGCGATCGCCGGGACGAATCTTCAGCTGGGCCAGCGCGCTCGCAGTCACGGTAATGCCCGAGCTGTTCGTCACTCGCACCATCAGATCGCCGGCGCTGTTGGCAAACGGATTGCCCGTCGCGATCGGGAGGATCTGCACCGGCGCGCCGCCGGCGAATGTGGGCGCGGTGGCGACGATCGACGTCGTCGAAACCAACGTGGCTCGGAACTCGAGCCAGGCGTTCTGCAGCGGCGTTGTGTCTTGCGATCGCTCGAGAAAGAAGTGAAGGTTGTAGATGCCGCGGCTGTGGCAGAGAGCCCACGCCGCTTTCATCCATTCCCATCCACCGAAGCCGGCGATATTCGAGCTCGCGGAACCCACGCGGAACCATGCGCGAATTGGCATGCTCGTATCACAGAGATCGATACGACGCTGGACCTCGACCAGGCCAGCTGCGATGTCGAAGTCGTCGCGGCTCGTTCCACCGTTCTGACTGAGGCGAAGGTCGAGCGTTTGTTCATCCCAACCAAAGTTCGAGTGGCGATACAGACCATCTTCGTCGAACTTGGCAGCGCCCTTGATGGTTGAGAACTGGCTCGCCTTCATCCGGTACCCGAGGAAGTTCTCCGCAACGTCGAGATTGCATCGGCGGATGGCCTCGTACTGGATCTCGCGTCCGAGCGAGTTGAGTTCATTGCTTAGCGCTGCGGACATGCTCGTCGGCAGAGGCGTGGTCCCGTTGACAATGCCGGCGTCGATCATCCGCTGCCACCGGTCTTTGAGCGTGCGAGTAACACGCGTGCCGCCCACCATCTCGCTCCAGATCTTCTCCGTTCCGAATCGCGACAGCTCGGACACTCCGTCCGCGGCAAGAATGTGGTTCTTGATGTTCGCGCGGTATACGTACACGCCGCCCGGATATGCCGGGATCGTGTATCCCAGCAGATGTGTCGGATCGCCGGCGTTGTAGTCGTAGAAGCCGGCTTTGTTCTGATCGTGCACGAACGAAACCAGGCTGAAGTGGCGATCGCGAAGCCAGTTCTCGTTGTCGTCGACGTAGTACTCGGCGTGACAGATCTGGGTGGGCCCGCTGGCCGGATGAAGGGTGAAATTCTCGCAGAGGTCGAAGAGCTTGCTGTAGTAATACGAAGACCATGTGAACGAATCACCCACACCGTGCGCGTTGTAGGGCGAGAACCGATTCCAGCCCACGTTTGCGAGCTCGGTCAGAGACTCGTTGGTTGTCGCGAGGGTCTCGATCAATGCCGGCTGGGTGGCGCTGATCGCATCGCTCGGGTGAAACTGCATCGGCGTGGCGCTGATGAGGGGCGATGTCTTCTGGATCCCGAAGTTCTTGATGTAGAGGGCACCCGAGCGCTGTCCGCCGGCAAACTCTCCCGACCCTCGATGCCGGCCGAGCCAATGCCAGGCGATCGCGGTGGCGACGGCGGCCATCTCGGCGTGCTCTTGGATGTCCGCCTCGGTGGGATTTGAGGGCAGACCCACGTAGGTCGGGACGTTGTACCCGAGGGAGTTGGGATTGCCGATACCACCTGGAGCAGTCTGCACCGTGTACGTCTGGTCAACGCACTGTTGCAGCTGCACGCTGGGCTCCCGCATGATCGGGTGCGTCCAGTCCGGCGTGTTGAACAGATAAAGCGTCGGGTTACCAGGCCCGGGCGCAGAGCGAGCTATTGGGAGAACAGGCGGCATGTTGGACTACGAGTCCTTATGTCGCGACGCGATAAGCCTCGATCGTCACGCTGGCCACCGAAGAGATGATGAGGTTCGTTCGGAAGTTCACATCGTTGAACGCTGTGGGAATCGGGCCGATCACTCTGGCTGTGCCGGCGGGAACTGCAACCACGTTGTTTGCGATGGTCGATGGAGCGAACGTGCCATCGCCTGGTCTTCCGGTGATCTGCGCAACGACCGTCGCGTTGACGCTGCCACCACTGGCGTTGTTCACTCGCACCATCAGATCGCCGCGCGGGTTGTCGAAGAAGTCTCCGACCGTGACAGTCGGCGCTGTCGAGACCGGTGCCACACCTGTGAACGTTGGAACGGTTGGGGAAACATTGGCCATTACGCTGCTCCTTGAGGGCTTGAGGCAGACTAGCGCACGGTGTCACGTCGGCAAGTGGATCGCGTCACGGGCCAGTGTGGCACGCTGAGTGGCAAGCGGCGGCGCAGATGGAAACGCGGTGAACGAAAGGCGACCCCTCACAGAACGCTAGAAAAGGCCCTGTTTTGAGCCAAAAAAGGCCCTGTTTTGAGCTGAAAACGGGG
>JBOHNL010000008.1:0-84823 GCA_050730655.1 Phycisphaerales bacterium | reverse complement strand
GGCTCGCCGCGGCGAGCGACTGGACCGTCACGGCGCGCTTCGCGGATGCGACTCGAGCGCTCGAAGTCACGATGGGCCACGGAATGCCGTTTGCCTACTGCAAAGTGTCCGGCGGCAACGCCAAGATCTTCTTCCGCTCCGCAGCGGGAACCGCAACGGTCTTCGCGAACCGCGGCAACATCATCGGCGTCACTATTGGTGGAGTCGCTTACGCCCTGTGCGCCCCTGCCGGCGCGACGTGGACCGTCACATCTTCGAGTGCGACCTCGTCGCTCGCAGGCAAGGACTACTACTCCGTCGCAGTGCTCCCGGACGCGACGAGTGCTTCGCTTGATCTCGCGCAGGCACACGCCTTTGTGTTCGTCACCGGCGGACAGGTCGCGTGGAACTACAACGCGGCCAACTCGACGATGGACGCAACGTTTACGTTCCAGACCGCTGTAAAGGAAGGCAGCGAAACCAATCCGCTCATCGCGCTCTATCGCCATCAGTGGATCAACAGCACGCAGCCCACGACCGGTGGCACCTTCGCAACTTCCCGCGGCACGATGAAGCAGGCCGAAGCATCGCAGTTCACGGTGAACTTTCCGTACCGTGGCGTCCTGCCCCGCCTTCCGGCAGCAGAAGGTCTGAATCAGGCCCAGCTCTACAACCTGGTGAACCAGGCATATCAGCAGTCCAGCCTCAACGGCTCGGACGACACCTACGGCGCGGGAAAGAACTACGGTCGTGTCGCGCAGCTGCTGTTCCTCGCCGACCAGGTCGGCCATACCGCCGCGAAGACGCGCTTCCTGAATTTCCTCAAAGACGAACTCGCCGAATGGTTCACCGTCGGCTCGCCTAGCACCGGCGGTCCGGGCGGGGCGTTCAGCCCGATGCAGGCGGAAAGCTTCAGCGAAGGTTCCGGTGTCGAAGTCGGCAATATCGACGGCGGGCAAGCGCTCACCGAGATGAGCGGCACCGACTGGTTTAAGCTCTCCGCCTGTAATTTCGGCCCGGGCGTGCCCAACGGGATGACGATGCGCATGGCGTCCAACATCCCCGGCAGCGGCAACTTCCAGGTTCGCGTTGATTCAATCAACGGCCCGATCCTCGCCGAAGCCGGCCTTGGCAACACCGGCGGCACCAACAGCTGGACGCAGGTCACCGTGAACGTGAACGCGGCGGGCGTGAACGCTCTGACGACCAACAACCGCGTGCACGATCTCTACTTCTCCTGCAACACGCCGTACCCGGGCGAACTTTGCCGCATCGACTGGATCAAGTTCAATCTGGTCGGAAGTAGCAGCCTCGATCGCGTCTTCTACTACCAATCCGCGTGGTCCACACTCCTCGGAAACCCCGGCTCATTCGGACTCGCGACCGAGATGAACGATCACAACTTCCACTACGGCTATTTCGTTCAGGCCGCGGCAGCGATCGCACAGTTCGATCCGGCGTGGGCCGCGAGCTACGGCCCGATGGTCGAAATGCTCATCCGCGATGCGGACAACTGGGATCGCTCGGACACGCGATTCCCATTCATGCGGAACTTTGATCCGTACGCGGGTAACTCATGGGCCTCGGGCCACGCCGCGTTCGCCGCGGGCAACAACCAGGAGTCTTCATCCGAAGCGATGAACTTCGCAAACGGCGTCGCGCTCTGGGGCGCCGCGACGGGCAACAACACCCTTCGTGATCTTGGCATGTACCTGAGCGCAAGCGAAGAGTGTGCGATTCAGCAGTATTGGTTCAACTCGGATGATGCGGTCATGCCGCCCAGCTTCACCAAGCCGATCGCCGGAATCGTCTGGGGCGATGGCGTCGCGTACGGAACATGGTGGACCGGCGACCCCGCGCAGATTCACGGCATCAACTTCCTTCCGGTCACACCCGGCTCGCTCTACCTCGGGCACAACCGCCAGGCAATGCTCGACAACTGGAGCCTGCTGATGGCGCAGACCAATAACAACCCGTCCTCATGGCGGAGCATTCTTTGGTCCGCGCTCGCGACTGCAAACCCGACTCAGGCCGCAAGCCTCGCGAATGCGAACCCGAACTTCGACGTGGAAGACGGCGACTCACGCGCTCGCGCGTATCAGTGGATCCAGACGCTGAACATCTTCGGAACAGTCGACTCGTCGATCACCGCGGATACCCCCCACTACGCAGTCTTTGAAAAGGGCGGCATTCGTCGCTACGTCGCGTGGAACCCCGGCCCATCAACCCTCGGCGTTCACTTCAGCGACGGCTTCGTACTCTGCGTCCCCGCCGGCACGACCGCCGTCGGCAAGACCGGCGACGCCCCCGGCACCTGCGGCATCTGTCCCGGCGATTTCAACAAGGACGGACTGGTCGACGACGCCGACTTTGTGTTTTTCGCGTCGTCGTACAACATTCTTGATTGCGCGGATCCGAGCATGCCTGCGGGCTGTCCCGCAGATCTGAACTCAGACTTATTTGTCGACGACTCCGACTTCGTGGAGTTCGTCGCGGCGTACAACGCGCTGCTCTGCGCGTAATTGCCGCGCGATCGCTGCGCAAGAATTGCTTGGCCGCGAGCTCGCTCGACATTCGGGCTTCCGCCGCTACTTTGCCGATGCTCTGGGGCACTCAACCCGGAGAATCTGCTTTGCGCCAATCACGAACAAGCGTTGCTTCCGCGCCGGCATCCTTTTCCCGCCTCGCGCTTGCCGCGAGTTTGCTCGCGTCCGCCTCTGCGCGTGCGAATATGCCTGTCACCGTGTACGTCGATAAATCAGCTCTCGCTGGCGGCAACGGCGAGACTTCGGCCGGAGCATTCCGCGATCTACAGGATGCACTCGACGATGTTCAAAACAGAATTTCACAGGGTCAGCAGGATCCCATCACCGTGAAGATCGCAAAGGGGATTTACACGCCAGGCCGCGGCAGCCTGAATCGCGATAGCTTGTTCGTGCTCAACACGTACGGCGCCGCTTCAGGGCTGACAATTACACTGGAGGGAGAGCTCGGATTGTCACCACCCACGCCGGGCCAGACGCCGGGAGCCGGTTCGGATCGCACGGTTCTGAGCGCCGACTTGAGCGGCGACGACTTGCCGGGCTTTGTCAATCACGCGGAAAATGCTCGACGCATATTTGCCGGCGGAAACCCCCGGGGATTCATCACGGTCAGAAACATCGAATTCCGCGGAGCAAATCAAGATGACCAGTACGGATTGTCGCCAGTCTACCTTTCGGCCGGCGCGACGAATCTCCCCCCTCCAACCGGCACAAACCTCATCGTTTCCGGTTGTTCGTTCGTTGAGAATCAGTCGAAAGTCGATAGCGCGTTGTTTGCAATTGGATTTCGTCCCGTGGTCGAACGATGCCGATTCGACCGCAACAACTCTGCTTCCGGACCCGGCGCGTTACAGATATTCACGCTTGGTGCTTCTGGTGCGACCATTTCATTTTCGAATTTTTATGAAAATCGAGGCACGCTCGGCGGCGCCATCGCGACGTCGGGAGAGCTCTACGTCAGCACATCGACGTTTTTCATGAATCACGCTGCCTACGGCGGCGCGGTATTTGCCGACGACAGCGTCCGCTTCACTCTTTGCCTGTTCGCCCAAAACCGCTCGGACAATGAGGGAGGTGCGATCTTTATGCCTGGTACCTCCCATGCCAGTTTCAGCCAGTGCACGTTCTCCGCAAACGGAGCATCGGATGGCTCCGCGATCGTCGTCCGATTCGGCGGCGCCGATATTTCTAATTCAATCGTGTGGGGAGGCCTGGGTAGTTCCGGCCCGGTGATCGACCTGTCGCCATCATTTGTGCTTTGTTCCGTTTCCTCCTCTGTCATCGAGGGCGGCTTGAGCGGAGTGACTGTCGATCCGGGCATGCTGTATCGGTCCGGGATTCTCCAGTCGAGCGATCCGCTGTTCATTCGGCCGGGGCAGTTCTCCGATCCACGACAATCGCTTGACCACGTGAATTACAGGCTCAAGACAGGTTCTTCCGCAAGCGATATCGGTGCGAGTTTCAACGAGTCGAACGATCTGGACGGAAATCTGAAAGCGTTTGAGCCGATCGGCAAAAAGCAGGATTCCGGTTGCTACTTCTACAACGTTTCACCGTGCCGCGAGAGTCTTTTTCACGCGTACTACATGGACCCAATTGTGAATGACGACGATTTTGTTGTCTTCGCCAAGGCATACGGCGAAGTCATTTCGCCTCCCGCGAATCCCAACGCCGATTTCAACCACGATGGGTTCGTAAACGACGCCGACTTCTCGATCTTTGCAATCGCATATGACAATGGCATGTGCCCGTAACCACGAAGCGGGCGCCAAGCGTGGCGTCCGAATAACCGGTTCTCGGACATCCGATTCCTCTTCGAAGTCCAATGTTCAAGCGGCGGCGCCTTTCGGTGCCGCCGTTTTCGTTCCGGGCTTTCGCTTTCTACAAGGGTGTGGCACACTGGTACTGGCTAGTGTCCGATCTTGAGGAGAGTGATGAAGGGGACCTTCCGGAATACGCAAAGTGGTCATTCTGCCGCGGCTTCAAGGTCGAGGCGGGTATGGCTGTCTGCGCTTTCGGCGCTGGCCATCGCTTCGGTCGCACACGCCCAAACTCCCCGCACCTGGACCGCCGGCACCGGCGTCTGGAGCAACCCGCTCAACTGGTCGCCCAACGACGTTCCGAATTCACCACCCGAAACCGCGATCATCGCGGGCGCGGGCGGGCTCACGGCAACGCTCGATATCCCCGCGCTTCTGGTGGGCGCGAGCGTCACAAATCCATCGGCGATTCTTTCGATCAGCCCGGGTCTCGTCCTCGCGCTCGGCACGGCCGGGTTGAACACCGGGCTCACGAACAACGGCACCATCCAAGTCAACAGCATCGGCGTCGCGTCCCTCACGCAGCTGCGCTTTCCCGCCGGGATCGCGATCTCGGGAACGGGTCGCATTCAACTCAATGCCGATGCGAGCACGCTGGATAGCGCGTTCATCAGTTCGGACACGGGATTCAGTTGGACCAACGGCTCCGGCCACACCGTCTCAGGTTCGGGCCGGCTCTACGGCCCGATCGTCAACCAGGGAACGATCGCCGCGGATCAGGCCGGAAAAATCCTGCAGATCGCCGGCGATGTCCAAAACACCGGCGGGTCAATCGGCGCCTCGGCGGGAATCCTCGAACTCGCGCAGGGCGCACGCCTTGGCGGCGGCTCGCTCACTTCCAACGTCGGCGCTCTCGTACGCGTCGTCGATCAAGCCGGCCTTGCCTCCATGACTCTGAACGGACTGGTCAATATATTGTCCGGCGCGCGGCTCGAAATCGGCGCGGGATCGCTGACCGGCGCATTCGATCTCAAAGTAAACGACACGGGCGCCAACGCCGTCACGCAGGCTGCGACGACCGGACTTGCCACACTCGGTGGGGGCGGCACGTCAACCACCTCCCTCAACGCCAACTCCGCCGATCTCGATTCGGCTCAGCTCGCTTCCGAGGCCGGAATTCTCGCGATCGGATCGGGCCACACCATCCGAGGTACCGGACGTATCTACGCCGCGCTCAACGGCGTTCCCACGATCAATGCCAACGTCGCCTCCCGCGAACTCGAAGTGCTCGGCGATGTCGATATGTCCGGTGGTGGCGGGATGAAATCGACCGGGGCAGGCTCAATTCTCTCCCTTGGAAACGGAATCACCGTCACCGGGGGCACATTCGCCGCGTCCGCCGGTTCGTTCGGCCGGATCAAGAACTCCGCCTCGCCTCTGCTGCGCGGCACAGCGCTCTCCGGCAACATCGAAATGCGCCCCGGCGCGGTCCTTCGCGTGGATGGCCTTGGTCTTTCCAACGCCGGCTCACTGATCGTGAATTCCACCGGCGAGAACGTCGCGACGAGTTTGATGTTTACGCAGAATGCCGCCGTGACCGGCGTGGGCAATATCACCCTCAACGCCAACAGCCTCGATCTCACGACCGCGCTCATCGGCGGCGCGCCGGGCGTGACGCTGACCAACAGCGCAGGCCACACGATCCGCGGCACCGGTCGAGTCACGCTGCCGATCACGAACCAGGGCGCTCTGTCCGCGAACAACCCGAGCGGACCGCTCCAGTTCACGGCAAATGTCACCAACTCCGGCGCCGGCGCCGCTGCAGCAAGCAACGCGAATCTGCAGTTGTCGAACGCGATGACCATGAACGCCGGTTCCTTCTCGAGCTTCGGGACCGGTCGCCTCGCCGTGCCGCAGGGTGAGACGGCAACCCTCAACGCATTCCAGATCAATGCCGGTGGCGTTGCACACATCCTCGGCGGCGCCACCCTGCTCTTTACCGGCGGCTTGATCAACAACGGACAGATCGTCGTCAATCCCGCCGGCGATTTGCAGCTCAGTCGCCTCCGGGGTGGCGCAAGCACGACGCTCTCGGGAACTGGCTCGGTCGTTCTTAACGCCAATTCGAACAATCTCGATTCCGCGATGATCGACGCGCCTTCCTTTGTGATCACCCAGAACGCCGGCCACACCATCACCGGCCAAGGCCGCATTTACGCGCCACTCGCAAACTCGGGAGTCGTGAGCGCGGGCGCCGTGGGCCAGTCGCTCGAGATCGTCAGCCCTATCACGCAATCCCCGGGCGGACGCATCCGCGCCGCTGCTGGGCGTTTGGCGCTTCGGTCTGGCGCGTCGGTGAACGGCGGCCAGTTCGATCGCACCGGCAGCGGCAGATTGACGGTGGACGGCGCGGTCTCTGCAACCTCTGTCCGCACCACGACGCCCATCGACGTCGCCGCGGGCTCCAACTTTGGGCTTTCGGCATTTCAGAACGACAACGAGATCGCGGTCAGTCCGACAGTCGACTCCGCAATCACGCGAATCTCGATGGCCGGAACCCAGACACTTCTAGGAACAGGTTCGATCGTCCTGAACCCGCTTTCCAATGCAACCGTCCAGGCACGCCTCGACGGTCCGGCCTCGCCCGACCTCGCCACCCTAGGCCAGGGCCAGACCCTGCGCGGCAGCGGCGCCATCGGCGGCAACGTCCGCATCGAGGGCACAATCGCGCCAGGCACCGCCCCGACCGGAACCGGCCAGATCATCTTTGAAGAGCCGCTGGTAGTGCTCCCGACCACGACGCTCGACTTCAACCTTGCCGGGCAGGCTGCGTACGACTCCATCGCGATTCAGAAGCCGTATACGCTCGGGGGGAAGCTCCTTGTCGCCCTGACGGGCGGGTACAACCCCAGCTCGATTCACCTTTTCAGAATCGTGGACGGCGCTCCGGGTGCAACCCGCACCGGCGGATTCGACACCTTTACCCTGCCGCCGCCCCCGGCGACGCCACTGCGCCGTGCCTGGCGCCTGAACTACTTGCCCGAAGATGTCACGCTCCGGCTGACCTGTGCCGCGGACTTTAACGGCGACGGTTTTGTCAACGACCTGGACTTCCAGTACTTCGTTTTCGCATACGACGAACTGATGTGCCCGACCCCGGATTCGCCGATCTACCCGCTCCAGCCCGATCCCTGTCCGGCTGACCTGAACCTCGACGGAGTGGTGCTGGACGACGACTTTGTGCTCTTTGTCCAAGCCTACAACCTCGTGATTTGTCAGTAATTTCAGTGGTTCGGGGCACGATGCCCGACGCAGGTTCGTACTCCTTCTTGGAAAGACTGCGAACCGAGATAGACTGGGGGGACCGTGACGCCACAAACTTCGACAACCGAACTCTGTACCCCGCCCGCTCAACGCTTTCCCAAGTTGGCCGAGGTCATCGACTACTTGGATACGCACGGCGAGCGGGCGAAATTGGATGTACTGGCGAGGCTGCTCAACAAGGTGACGGTTACGCGTCACGACCTCGAAAGCGTGCTGGTATTCGGTACCCACGGCTACCGCCGCAACCGGATCAGCTGCAGCGAGTGGTACGAACTGCTCGCCCTGACTTGGCGGAGCGGGCACTGCACCCCGATCCACGATCACAAGGGAAGTTCGTGTGCGTTCCGTGTCATTGAGGGAACGGGCACCGAAGTTCGCTACACGCTCACACCCTCTGGGCTCGTTTGTCCGGCCGCGACAAACCAGATGGCTCCGGGCTATGTGTGCGCCGCCCAGGACGCTGACATCCATCAGGTGCTGAACATGCAGGCCCCGGGGACTGACCTGATCACCCTGCACATCTACAGCCCGCCAATCAAAAACATGAACACGTACCAATTCGCGTGCTCGCCGGGGGCCGACACCGACCCGCACGCGGGCGAGCAGCACTGCTGAATCCGCAATTCGCTGCTGTTTGCCGCGTTTTCTTCGACGACGAGAATCAGCGTCTATAAAGTGCCTCCGCGGTTCGAGCCAGACGCCCCGGCTTGCCGATACCGCATTCGTGAAACTCAACATGAACTCCGCTTCGCAACTGATCGACGAGAAAATGCTTCCCGCGCCCTCTCCCGCGCCGGTTGATCGCGTTTCTCGAATCCGCTTTCAGACTTCTCACTGGGATCTTGATCCCGCAATCACCTTCCTGAACCACGGCAGCTACGGCGCGGTCCCCCGGGCCGTGCTCGAAGCCCAGAACCGGATGCGTGCCCGCATGGAGCGCGAGCCGGTGCGGTTCTACAAGGTCGACCTCGAACGCCTGACCGACGGTGTCCGCGAGGTGCTCGGCGCGTTCATCAACTGCGACCCGTCGTCGATCGCCCCGGTCCCCAACGCGACGATGGGCATCGCCTCGATCTTCAGCAGCACCGATTTCAAGCCCGGCGACGAAATCCTCCTCACCGACCACGAGTACCAGTCGGGCATCAACGAACTCGACCGCCTCGCCAAGCTTGCGGGCGTCAAGGTCGTTTACGCCAAGATCCCGTTCCCGATCACGAGCCCGGACCAGGTCTTCGACGCCGTGATGAAGGCCGTCACCCCCAAGACCAAGCTCGCGATGGTCAGCCAGATCACCAGCGGCAGCTCGCTGATCTTCCCCGTCGGCCGCATCGTCCCCGCCCTGAAGGAAAAAGGCATCGAGGTAATCGTCGATGGCGCCCACGGCCCCGGCCAGATTCCGGTCGACCTCAAAGAACTGAACCCGACCTATTACGTCGGCAGCCTGCACAAGTGGATGAGCGCCCCCAAGGGGACGGCCTTCCTGCAGGTCTGCGCCGAAAAGCAGAAGAGCTTCCGCCCGGTCTATCTCTCCAGCCGCGCCAACAAGGTGCGCCACGATCGCAAGCTCTTCCTCCGAGACTTCGATTACCACGGCACGCTGGATTACTCGGGCTTTTTGGTCGTTCCCGAGTCGATTGCATACCTCGGCCGCCTGCTCCCGGGTGGCTGGTCGGAATTGATGCGTCGCAATCACGATCTGATCGTGAAAGGCCGCGAAATCGTCTGCCGCGCAATCGGCGCCGAGCTTCCATGCCCGGACAGCATGCTCGGCACGATGGCCTCGATCATCCTCCCCGAGCCCGCCCAGAACATGAAGGGCCGCCCAAGCCTCTATGACGACCCGATGCAGGATGCCCTCATCCACAACCACGGCGTGGTTGCTCCGATCTGGCGCGTGGGCGGCGATGACCGGCGCATCGTGCGAATCAGCGCGCAGGCCTACAACACGCTTGATCAGTACGAGACGCTGGCCGACGCTCTGGTAAAGGAACTGCGAGCGGAAGGGTCACTCTCTGGAAGTCCGCAGCGCAAGGCCGGCTGAACTTTATTTGGTGGCAGGTTCGACGGGGCAACTTGAATCCCCCAGCCACTCGCCCATCGACATGTAGTACACCGACACCTGCGTGAGACCCGCATATTCGGCGGCAAGCGCCGCAAGTGCCGCTCGGCCTCCTGATTGGCAATACAAAACGGCAGGCTGATCACTCTCAGCTCCGGTGCTTGCGAAGAGCGTGCGGAGTTCTTCCGGACTTCGCAGCCTGCCCTTCTCATCTAGCATCTGCTTGTGAGGTAGATTCGCCGCGCTCGGCACGTGCCCCACGCGCCGGCCCTCTTGCGCTTTCACGTTTCCATTGAATTCATCGGCCGTGCGCACATCGATGATCGGCTGCGAATGTTCGAGTGCGATCTGTTTGAGTTCATCGCGCGTGGTGACTCGCCCGGGATGGGCCGCGGCAAACCCGGTTGGTGCAAAGTCTCCCGGATTTCCAGCCTGAACGAGACTCGGCTCAAGCGGGCTCGATTCAAGCACCGGGCAGAGAATGCTCCACCCGCCATTGACGACGCGGACATCGGCAACGCCACATTGGCGGAGGATGAACCACGCCCGGGCGGCAGAGGTCATGCCGCCTTCGTCGTAGACAATGACCGGAGTGTGTTTGTCGATGCCCAATGCGCCGATCCGAATTGACCAACTCTGTTGATCGTTCAGGCCTTGGCCCGGTCCATCTCCCGCACGGCTGGCCTCGGTCCAATCATGCATATCGAGCCACTGAGCGCCGATCGCGTGCGCCGGCCCGTATTCCTCGAGCTTGCGGGCATCGAGCAGGACTGGCCGAACGTTGCCGGATGGCGAGCCGAGCGCCTGCGCAAGAACTTCCGGTTCGATCAGGACCGACCGGGAACTTTGCTCGACAGCGGGCGACGACGAACACCCCTGCAAAACAGAGCACAAAACGACTGCGATAGACGCGACTAATTTGCCTCGCACGGTTGCACCTCCGAAGTCCTCATGAATTAGAGCGTGCAAACGGCGACATTGGTTCATTGAGAGTTTGGAATGCCACCGGCAAGCAGATCCATCCACCACGCCGGAGTGCCCTGCTATCTTGACGTCTGTCCGGCTTGACCGTGGGGGTAACCCGGTCGGGCGGGAGTGAAAGGATTCTCCGCTCATGCTTCGATTGTTCCGGCGCGCCATCTCCAAGTACGTCACCATTCCTCGGCGCGAGCAGCACATCGAGCGGATGAACTTGAAGAACATGGGCTATTACCTCGCGAGCATCCAGCGCGATCGCGCGACTCGCGTCGTTCCCGGATCGCCCCGGAAGGTCGAACTCAAATCCAAGGGATGCACGCAGCGCGACGTGGAATCCGATTGGGCGACGTTCTGGTGTTCGGAGCTCGCGTGCGGCGCGATCTATCACCGCAAGGTTTGGGAACTCTGCTACGTCTCGCAGGCGCTCTTCACGCACGGCAAGCTCGCGCCGGGCAATGACGGCCTGGTCTTCGGCTGCGGCGAAGAGCCCCTTCCGAGCCTTTTCGCCAAATACGGCGCCAAAATTCTGGCGACCGACCTCGACCCATCCAATTCCGGCAGTTCAGAGTGGATCGAAACCGGACAGCACACCACTTCGGTCGAGCGTCTGCGCATGCCGAAAATCTGCCCCGATCCGGAGCTGCGCAAGAACATTGATCTGCGCTACGTGGACATGAACAACATCCCGGCCGATCTCGACGGCAAGTTCGATTTCTGCTGGTCCACCTGCTCGCTCGAACACCTCGGCAGCATCGAAAACGGCCTGCGCTTCATCGAGCAATCGCTCAAAACGCTCAAGCCCGGTGGCGTCGCGGTGCACACGACAGAATGGAACATGAACGACGAGGGCAAGACCGTTGACAACGCCCAGACCGTGCTCTTCCAGAAGAAACACCTCATGGATGTGATCGAGCGGATTCGGCGCAAGGGATTCATCGTCGCGGAACCCGACTTCACGCTCGGAGAAGGCATGTTCGATGGCATCACCGACCTGCCGCCGTATGGATCGCACGGTCCGGACGTGCTCCATCTGCGGATCGCGCTTTCGGGCTATCGATGCACCTCGTGGGGCCTGATCGTTCAGCGGCCGAAGTAGCCGTCAAACGCCGTAGACAGCTTTGACCTTGCCTTCGAGATACCGAAGCAGCGGATCGGCGCTGAGAGCCTTGCCCGTGATCTTCCGGCAGAGTTCATCGGCGCGATAGTGCTTGCCGTGCTTGTGCACCTTTTCACGCAGCCACTCGCGCAGCGTTCCAAATTCGCCCTTGGAAATCTGTGTCTTCAGATCCGGGATCTCGACGACGATCGTCTCCCAGAATTGTGCCGCGTACAGGTTGCCGAGGGTGTACGTCGGAAAGTATCCGATCAGGCCGAACGACCAGTGCACATCCTGCAGGCAGCCGCGCCGATCGTCGGGCACATCGATTCCGAGATAGTCCTTGTACCGTTTATTCCACTCGCCCGGGACATCCTTCACCTTCATCGCGCCCGAGAGCAGCGCTCGCTCCATTTCGAAGCGGACCATCACGTGCATGTTGTACGTGCCTTCATCCGCCTCAACGCGGATCAGGCTCGGCTTCACGGTGTTCACGGCTTTGTAGATCGTTTCGAGATCGACGCCATCGAGTGCTGCGCCGTATTGCTGCTTCGCGAGCGGCAGCGCCCACATCCAGAATTCCTTGCTCCGGCCAACAAGGTTCTCCCACATGCGGCTCTGGCTCTCGTGGATTCCCAGCGAAATCGATTCGGCCAGCGGCTGCCCGTACAGTCCCTGCGTTGTGCTCACCTTGGGCAATCCCTGCTCGTAAAGACCGTGCCCGGCCTCATGCATCGTGCCATAGAGCGCATCGGTGAACGCCTCGTCGCGGTATCGCGTCGTCAATCGCGTGTCGCCCGGCGCGAGGCCCGAGCAGAACGGATGTGTCGTGACATCGAGCCGCCCCGCCTCAAGATCAAACTTGATCGCCTGAAGCACCATCAATCCAAACGCGTGCTGCTTGTCCGCGGCAACCGGACGTTTCAGCATCGACGTGTCCGGGTGCTTGCCAACCTTCGCCACCCGCTGCACAAGATCCGTCAGCCTCGTGCGCAGCGGCGTGAAGATCGCCTCAACCTGCTTTGCCGTCATCCCCGGCTCATACTCATCGAGCAGCGCGTCGTACTTTTCGCCTCCGGCTGGAATGCCGTAGCAATCCGCCTTCTGCCGCGACAGGTTGTACATCCGCTCGAGCCACGGCGCGAACATCGCGAAATCGTTCTTCGTGCGGGCTTCTTTCCAGACCTCTTGCGCTTGGCTTCCCACTTTCGCAAGTTCAGCCACAAGCTCCGACGGCAGCTTGGTCAGCCGGTCGTAGTCACGTCGAAACTCGCGCATGTTCGCCGCGGCAGCCCCGTTCGCGTTCAATGCCGTGTCCTGCTCACACGCCGAGATCAGATCGCCGACGCGCTTGTCTGTCGCGGCCTTGTGGTGCAATTCCGCGATCAGCGACGACTGCTCGGCGCGAAACGCTCCGCCCGCCGGAGGCATGTACGTCTCCTGATCCCAGTTCAAAAGCTGCCCGATCGAACTGAGCGCAGTCGAGCGCCGAGCGAGGTTGCAAAGTTCTTGGTATGCAGGAGTTGGAACAGGAGAGGTCGTTGGCATGATCATCCTTCAAACACAGAAGAATCTGGTTGCAGGTCCAGGATCGAATACAGTGGGAGCCAGTCTACGAGACTTGAAACCCGCACGCCGAGCAGCGTTCTTACGGGAGCGTTCGACCCCGACACCGCTCCTGACCATTCAGACCATCTCACCATGCCCGCACCCAGCATCCCAACACCGATCTACCGCAATTCGGGCTTACCCGGCATATTGCTCGCAGATCTCGCGGCCAACGAGCGCCTGCCCCTACTGCTCAAACTCACGCACAAGCTCTTCGATCAGACCCAAGACCACGGCATCATCAACGAGTTCGCCGAAGCGATGGGACGTATTCGCGGGCCCTCGTGCATGGTGATGGTTCGAACGCGCGATTGCCCCAAGGGCCAATATCGCATCACTCGCTGGCGAACGGCCGAAGGGCAAGAGCTCGTCCCGCCGGTGATGCACGATGGCCAGGTCAAAGAAGCTCCGCTCCATAGCGGCGGATTGATCGGGCTGATCGTCGGCGAAGAAATGCCGCAGATGGCGAAACTGAGCGGCGAGCCCGACAGCGAATTCGGCGAATGGACGCGCGGCTACCACTCGCTCGTCTCAACACCCCTCCCTGAAAAATCGCAGCCCTCCGACTGGCTCATCCTGCTCGACACTCCTCAGGATCGCTGGTCGATGGAATTGCTCGAGACCGTTGTGCTCCAGGCGAATCTCGTCGGCGTTGTGATCCGAAACCTGAACATCGCGCGCCGCCTCAAAGAAGCGACCTCGTACATCCAGAACGAGATCGATCAGATCGCCGAGATTCAGCGCAGTCTGCTTCCCCAGTCGTTCCCGGAGATTCAAGGCATCGAACTCGCCGCGTGCTACGCGACGTTCGATCGCGCGGGCGGCGACTACTACGACATCTTCGCCGATCCGACCGGCAGCGGCCGCTTCGGATTCCTCATCGCCGACGCGTCGGGCCACGGCCCCTCCGCGGCAGTCGTCGTCGCGATGCTCCACGCGGTCGAAGCGAACCTCTCAAAACTCCCGGCGCCCGAAGAGCTGCTCGAAGAAATCAACCGCCGGCTCTTCGCGCGGCGAATCGGCAATTCCTTCGTCACCGCGCTCGCCGCCGTCTATGACCCCGCAACCAGCACCCTCCTCTTCGCCGGCGCAGGCCACCCACCTCCCATGCTTCGCTCCGGCGGCACAGTTCGCGAGCTTGAATTCGAAGGCGGCCCGCCGCTCGGAATTCTCGATCGAGTGGATTCGGCACGCGGCAGCGTCGTACTGAAACCCGGCGACACCATGCTTCTCTACACCGACGGCATCAGCGAAGCGATGTCGATCGATCACAAGCTCTTCGGCGTCGAACGAATCCGCGCCGCACTGCTCGCAGCGCCCGCCGGCGCGCAGCAGACAATCGATCAACTCAATGTCGACCTCAAGGCCTACATCGGCGAAGCAAAGCCGAGCGACGACCAGACCATGCTGGTCATTCGACGAAAATAGCTCATTTCGATCCGGCGAGCCGAATCACTTCAGGGCATCGCCCAGCGCATTCAAGCTGTACGCCGCGATCAAAACCGGATTAGTTTCCATCCAACGCTTGTCGAGAATCTCGAAACTTCCGTCGGGCTTCTGCTTCGCTGCGAGCGCCTTGATCAGGTCTTCGCGCCAATCGGTCCGCTTCATACGTCCCGACTCTTCCTGCACTTCGAGATTGGTATCGCCGTACGCACGCATCGCTTTCGAGAACGTGATCAGGTAGTAGTAATACCCGCTCATGCCCATACCGGGATTTTCCGCGAGCGTGTAGTGATCCTTGATCCAACCCATCGCCGCAAGCACACGCGGATCATCGTGCTTGAGGTCGGCGTAGAGGTAGCTCTTAAAGCCGGCGTAAGTCATGCTGCCGTATGCGCGAAGTCTGCTCACTTTCGTGCCGTCATCCATCGTCTCTTCGATCTCGCCCGCCATCGTCTCGCCCTCGCCGGCCTTCTCTTTTCCTGCGCCAGCAGAATAGACAAACCCGCCCTGCGTCGAGCCCTTCGCGTACGGCTGATCGTTGATCTTCATCCCTTTGAACTCTTCGACCATCTGCGTGCGCTGCAAAAAGATCAGCGCCCGTTGAAACGCCTCGTCATCCGCCGGCACTCCGCTGTCGCGCAGACTCTGCAGTACGAACGACACGTTCGAGACATCGGGGCGGCCCTTGCTGCCGTAGCCCCAGCCCCCATAAAACGGATTGTCCTTGCCGACGACATCGGCCGAGTCCTTGTGCGCATCCGACTTCACCGCCTTCTCGCCGAACTGCAGCGTCTTCAGAAAATCCTGCGCCGGCTTGATCGCTGCTTTTGCTGCAGGCGTATCGATCCTGCTCAACATCGAAAGGCTGATCGCCGTGTTGTAGCTCGGCAGAATCTGGTCGTAAATGCCGCCGTCCTTTTGCTGCTTGCTGAGAACAAAGGCGACGCCCTTCGCGATCGCATCATCGCTCGGGCTCACGCCGGGCTCCATCAGCAATCCGCTCACGACCAGACTCGTGATGGCCGGAAACGCCGGCCCCTTCTCCGGAATCGACCATCCACCCGTGGGTTTGTCCTGCTGACTGCGAAGATACGCCGCGGCCTTCTTCGCCACTTGCTCGCCAAGCGCGCGAACTTCCTTTGACAGCGGCTTCGCATTTGGAACGGCCGGCGCATCGGCAACGCTCGCCCACGCCTGCGAATCCGGAAGCACCGAAACGGCAAGCCCGAGCGCGAGCACAAGCGATGAAATGCGCAGTGTCATATGCAGACCCATAAAAACTCCTTGATCCCGGAATAGCCCGCCAATCTCAACCAGCAGTGTACCGACGCAAAGAAGAGTGATTCACCAGCAGCGTCGCCGCCGCAACCGACGCTGTCTCCACCCGCAGCACGTGCGGAGCACAACGCATGAACGGCCAGCCGCTTGCACGAAACCCCTCAAGCTCGCGCAGACTCCATCCGCCCTCCGGCCCGACGAACACGGCAACCCTCGTCGCCGAAACTGGAATCGCGGGCGCACTCGTCCCCGTCACATCCGCCACGCACGCGAACGCCCCAGCCAGTTCCTTCATCGCCTCGCGAAGTTCAATCGGCTCCCCGATTTCGATGGGCCACGCGCGTCCGCACTGCTTCATGCTCTCGAGTGCCGCACGCCGGAGTCTCTCCAATTTCGCCTCGCGCGGATCAACGATCGCGTGATCGGACAGCAATGGATAGAACCAGTCAACCCCCAACTGCGACAAACTCTCGAGCATCTCATCGAGCCGGTCGCCCTTCGCGGCAGCCGCGAACACATCCAGCCGCACCGCCGAGCGCGCCTCCACCCGCGATTCCACAATCTCCACCTCGAGCTGCCAATCCGATTTCCCGTACTTGGTCGTCGCTCGAACCTTGGCCCGCGCCCGCATCCCGCGCCCATCGAGCAATTGCACCTCATCGCCCGCGACCACCCGCTTCACGCGAACGGCATGATGGGCCTCGTCGCCCCCGATCGGAATGACCGTACCGGGAGCGTGCGGCGCGTTGCCCGAAAGAATGATGCGATGAATGGACACAGCGCGAGCGTAGCGACTTTCGCCCGCTCCGATCCCCCGGTCGCGAACCGGGGTCCACGGCGGGAGCCACTCCCTCAAGGTCCGAGAACCTCCTTCAAATCGGCCAAAGCGAAGGGAAACAGGCCCCCTCCGAGTCCGATAGAGTCGGGGGGCTGGACCAGCATCGAAAACCCGTCGATTTGAACTCTGACAGTTTGCAGTTGCATGACACCGACCGGCACACAACCCGGCCCCCACTCAGGCGTTACCGCCCCGGGAAGCACCGCGCCCGCAGAGGCGAACCTGGACTCGCAGATTGACGCGCTCCTTTCGGATGCCGCTCCCGGCAACGCCGCTACCCCACCAGCGCCAATTCCGACGGCCCCGACCTCGTCTTCTGCCGCGGCAGACGCGGAAGCCGCCGTCGCCTCGATCGAGAAGCAAGTCGAATCGCTGGTAGAGCAATTTGTAGAGCAGCCCGCCCCTGCAGATTCGCCCCCCGCGGAAGTCGCACACCCTGCCGCCGCGGCTGCTGAACCAGGCGCTCCCGCTGTTCCCGAGACGATCGGCGCGCTCGATGACCAGCTCGCGCGGCTCACCGACCAATTGATGATGTCGCCCGCAACCGAAGCGCCGGCTGCGACGCCGAAGGCACCGGCCGCTTCTCCGGTCCAGCAAAGCGCGAACCCGACGCCCGAGCCCACACCGATCCCCGCATCGGTCGCGGCATTCGCGCCGGATTCGGTCGTGCCCGATGCACCGCCACCAGCGCCAAAGCCCGCGCCGATAGTTGCCGCACAGCCCGCCGGCCCGAGCAAAATCGTCCGCACCTTTGCCAAGCCGCTCGCGGGCAAGCCTCGCCTCATTCGCGACACGGTCAGCTGGCTCGGTTTCAACAGCATGTTTCTCGCCGGCGTCGTATGGAGCTATCACCTCTGGTTCCAGAAACCGGAGAAGTCGGTCGCTGAACACTCGCCAGTTTCGCTCGTTGCTTCGGATGATCATGCAGACACGCACGCACCCGCCGGCGAGCACGCCGCGCCTGGCGACGCCCACGCGAGCGCGGAGCATGCCGGTGATGCACACGCGACAGAGCTCGCGAGCACCGAACATGACTCCGAAGAACCGATCACGGGTGTAAGCCCCCTGCACAAGAAGAAGCCGACGTACGCGCTTTCCGACGCAATGGCCGAAAAGCTGAACGTGGCGAAGAAGGCCGAGGCCGGTGGGCACGGCGGAGGCGGCCACGGAGCCGAGAAGAAGTCGAATTCCGGCCACGGCGCGCCGCCGAAATCGGGGCACTGACGCGTCGCCGGCGCGCCCCGTTCTCATTCACAACGAGCACTCCCGAACAGCCCGGCGACTTGCCGTACGAGCCCAAACGAAGTGCGGGGCCTCAGCAATCAAGCTCGCCGACGGGCCAAACCCTCCTCGTTGCACACGCCGCAAGACATTCGCAGACAAGGTGCATTCCCGACGAGAAGCGGGTACTTCCTACCCTTCTCCATGTCTATCGCCGCCGCAGAACCGACCAGCCTGACGGAAGTAAAAATGACCGCGAGCGACAATGTAAAGGCCCTCGTTGGCGCGGAATTGGCTTCGCTTATCGCGATCCGGCACGACCTCCACGCGCACCCAGAACTCAACTATCAGGAAAAGCGCACGAGTGAACTGGTGCAGCGCGAGTTGACCAAGCTGGCTCCGTCGGGTTTGAAGTTCAAGGCCGGCCTCGCGAAGGGCACGGGCGTCTTGGCGTATCTGCCGCCGACGGACAAGGCGGGCGAGTCAAAGCCTTCGATCGCCCTGCGCGCTGACATGGATGCGCTCCTCATCTCCGAAAAAACCGGCAAGAAGTATGCGAGCACGACCCCCGGCATCATGCACGCCTGCGGCCACGACGGTCATGTGACAATTCTCCTCGGCGCCGCCCGCGTCCTCAGCAAACTCCCCCATCGCTCGCGTGGCGTTCACTTCGTTTTCCAGCCCGCGGAAGAATCCGGCGCCGGTGGCGACGCGATGTGCAAGGACGGCGTCCTCAACGGCAAAGTACTCGGCCCCAAGGTCGAACGCATGTACGGCCTGCACGGCTGGCCGACACTCGCGCTCAACGTCGTCGGTTCGCGCCCCGGGCCTCTTCTCGCGGCAACTGATGACGTCGTCGTCACCATCACCGGCGAGCAATCGCACGCCGCCTATCCGCACTATTCAAAAGATTCGATTCTCTGCGTCGCACAGTGCATCCTCAGCCTGCAGCAGCTCGTCGCGCGAAACTCCAGTCCCTTCGACAACATCGTCTGCTCCATGACGATGATCAAAGGCGGCACCGCAAACAACATCATCCCGCGTGACGCCCAGTTCCAGGGCACGATCCGCACACTCACGATCGAAACACGTGCGCTCGCCAAGAGGCGTTTCTTCGAGATCATCAACGGCGTCGCCGCGGCACACGACTGCAAAGCCCACATCGACTGGCATGAGGGCTACCCCGTCACCTTCAACGATCCCGACCTCACCAATCGCTGGTTCGAGACCGCCAAACGCACCGTCGGCGAGAACCGAGTGCAACTCGTCCCCGACCCAACCATGGGAGGCGAGGATTTTTCCTACTACGCGCAGAAAGTCCCGTCCGTCTTCTTCACCCTCGGCCTCCAGCGCCCCGGCGACGACAAGCCCGCGACGCTCCACCAGCCCGAGTTTGATTTCAACGACGATGCGATCGCGACGGGCGTGGAAATGTTCGTGGCGCTCGCGACGGAACAGTGATGCGTGCCCTTATACGGCCCGCTCGCCCAACCGCTTCACAAACTCCATCCACTTCGTCCGCTTCTGCGGCGTTGATTTCCGCACCTGATCGAACACCGTTTGCTTCACCGGCCGCACGCCGCTGAATTTCAGAATCGGCGCCGCCATCGTGTGACGCGAGGTCGATCCGTTCACGATCGTGTCCCACCACCACGGTGCATCCATCGTGACGATCAGCCGCGCGCTGCGCCCAGCCAGCAGCTTGTCCCAGAAGACCGAGTTCTTGCGATACCGAAACGCGAAATCGGGCAGAAACGTTCGGTCGATAAACCCCTTCATCAGCGCCGGCATCGATCCCCACCACGTCGGATAGATAAACACAAAGTGCTCCGCCCAGCGCATCGCTTCCTGCGCCGCGAGCAAATCCGGCTCCATCTCCATCCGCTGGTGATGCCCGTACCGCAGATTCGGATCGAACTTCATCTCCCCTACCGACATCACGCGGCAGTCATGCCCCGCCGCCTTTGCGCTTGCGACATACCCGCGCGTAATCTCCGAACAAAAACTGTCAGCAACCGGATTGCCGCAGAAGACAAACACGTTTCGTAGCATGACGGAGCGTAGCGAGAGCCTGTACTGATTCGCGCCGCGGCTTGGTGCCTCTTGTGTTCGTCCTCCCCTTTCCCAAAGGGGGAGGTGGCATCGCGCAGGCTTTGCGGAGCGATGACGGAGGGGGTTCGGAACTCCAATCGCTTCAATCACGCGATCGTCGCGCTCACAGCGTCCCCACACCTTGGCTTACTCGAAAAACATGCCCGTCCGGATGCTGCAGATGAAACTCGCGCATCCCCCAAGGCTCATTTGTCGGAGGCATCAGAATCGTCAACCCTTCCTTCACGCACTGCGCGTACATCTCGTCCACGCCGTGCACGAAGATCGACATCCACATGCCCACCGACGACGCCTCATAGTCAGCGCTCGTCGGCACCCCGCGCCCACCCTGCCCGCCGCGGCAGAGAAAAATCTCCGACTCGTGCGCCCCTACCGCTCCGAAACTCGGCTCGCCCCCTTTCCCCGCCTTCTTCACTTCAGCAAATCGTGGATCGCCCTCCATCATCATCGGAGAGTCGTACCACGCCCAGCACTTGTTCCAGCCCCACTTCTCAAACCACGCGATGCTTGCGTTGATGTCGCGAACGTTCAGAATTGGAGTCAATGAGGCGATTGGCATTCGCGCAGTCTACCCCACGTTGCAACTATCGCACCCACTTATTCCTGGCTGCCCAGCGATTGCCGATCGACCTCGCGCGTCCAAATGACAAAGCGGTCACTCAAATTGGCCGAGACCTTGCCGTACGAGCCCGAGCGAAGCGAAGTGGCCACGGCACAAAACGCCGCACGCTGCAGTCATTCCCCAACCCCACTGAATTCAATCCACACCTACGCCGCGCTGACCGCACCACGCGCCGGCGCCGTCTTCGCATCCGGCTCCGCGTCGTTGAACTTCTGCACCTTCTCCGGAGGCAAGTGCCACACAGCCTGCTTGTGCTGACCTTCCGCCAGATACCACTTCACCATCCGGTCGATCGCGCCATCGGGGCCGGCGAGTGGAATCCTCGGGCGATAGCCCGCATCGAGAATTTTCTGTGCTTCGAACTTCGTCTGCATCGCAAACAACTTCTTGATGCGTGCGCTGCTCACCGGCAAATTCTTCCCCGTCAACTTGATCACGATATCAAACGGCAGCGCCAGGAAGCACGCAAGCCCGAGCGGGATGCGGAACTTCGGCGGGTTCTTGCCGAGCGATCGATACACCTGCTCGCTAATCTCGCGGCTCTTGAGGTCGGGCTTATCCACGAAGTGATACACACCCCAAGCCTCGCGCTGCTCGCGCATCCAGAGATACACCGTCGCATCGACGATGTTCTCGACGTACGACAGGCTCTTGATGTTTTCGCCGTCGCCCACCAGCACAAACTTCCCGCTGTTCACCTGGCGGATCAGCGAGTACATGTTCGCGTAGTTGCGCGGGCCAAACGTCACCGTCGGACGGATGATGAGAGCACGCCGGCCCTCGCCCTTCTTGGTCCAAGGTTCATACACGCGCTCTGCCGCGAGTTTGCTCTTGCCGTAATTTGATTCGGGCTGCTTGGGCGCTTCTTCCGTGTGAGGTTCGGGAGCGCTGCCAAAGACCGCGACCGTCGAGTAGAACCCGACCTCGCGCACGCCTTCTTTATCCATCGCGTCGCAAAGCACCTTCGCGCCGGTCTCGTTCACATCAAAGAACGTCGCCTCATTGATCCCAAAGTCATGGTGTGCCGCGGCGAGGTTCAAAACCCGATCGCACCCGCGAATCGCACGCTGCACAATCTGCGGATCGCGGATGTCGCCGTGGAAAAACGGCGAACGTCCGATATCCCACTCCGGCTTTACGAGGTCAAGGATGACCACTTCGTGGCCCTTAGGCGTCAGCAGTTCATGAAAATAGCGGCCGATGAAGCCCGAACCGCCGGGGATGCAGATCCGCACGTCTCCGTCTCCAGACTCCCGCCAACCCGTTCAAGCCCCACCCCAAACCCACCTAGGACAACCCCCACGCTGCGTCGGAGGCCGCGTGGACGAAACTATAGCATCGGCTGGGCGCCGCCCAACGTTGATCCAACGACCGACGTCCCGCGGCTGTTCTCGCAATTCGCGGCAATTTCAGCCTTTTTCGTTTCCCGTCGCCGGCCTGGCGCGACGTCCAATAGCTCGGAGCGGCTCTCCCCCAAACGCGGTCCACGGCGCAAGCGACGCACGCGCCGTTCCTCTGGCTCCGAGTATCGCGCCCTCGCCAACCGTCACCCCGGGCAGCACCATCGACTCGGTCGCCACCCATCCGTCGTCTTCAATTCGAATGGGTCCTCGCACAGCGTGCGACAGCGTACCCGGAGGTGTGCTCGCAATCGAAGTCAGCACCTTCGAATACTGACTGACTGTGCAGTAGTCGCCAATGACGACCCGCTCGGTCGAATCGATGTACGCATGATCGCCGACCGCGCTCGATCGGCCCATCTCCAGATTCCACGGATGGGTGATCACGCAGCTCGGTCGCACCAGGCTCGTCGGCGCAAGCTTGGTTCCGAATGCCTTGAGAAGCGAGCGTCGCAGGCCGTACCAGTTGTGAAACGTCCACGCAAAGAGATGCCTCCCCACGCAGTTCCACAGCCAGGCTCTCGTCGTCGATTCGCTCATGTACGCTCGCAATCGCTCAACACGCTTCTCAGATTCTTTCTCTTCTACGTGCCTTTGTGCCTCTGTGGTGAAGGCCTTTTCAAACCGCCTTCGCCGGATTCCCCAAATACGTCTTCCCCGGGGCCGTGTCTTTGAACACACACGCCCGCGCTTCCACCACGCACTCATCCGCCACAGTCACGCCCGGCCCGACGAATGCGTCCGGCCCGATCCAGCAGTGCTTCCCGATCGTGATCGGTGGCCTCGTGAGATCAAACGTCCGCTTGGTGTAGTCGTGCGAGCCCGCGCACAGATGCGCAAAGTGGCTCACCACCGTGCCTTCACCGATCGTGATCTTCCCGAGCGAATACAAAATCACGCGATCGCCGATCCGCGCGCCGTCGCGGATGTCCAAAGTCCACGGAATATCTACGCGGCAACTGCGCGCGATCTCAACGTTCTTTCCGATTCGCGCTCCAAACCGGCGGAACAGCCACGCGCGATATCCATGCGCGCCTTCGGTGCTCAGTCGGATGAGCATCCGACCAACCAGCATCCAGAGCACGCGCACCAGATTGCCCGCCAGACCCCACGTACTGCCCATCGGCACCGCGCCGCTTTGTGCAGACTGCCCCGCCACCGCATTGTCGGTCGCCGCCTGATTCATCGCTCCCATTATCGGCGCGCTCTGGTGGCCCGCTTCGCTGAGGGGCACCTTTCGCTACCGATCGGGCAGCCTTTGCGCCTTCAGCGTCAGACTGCCCACGAAATTGATGTACCAGCGGCGGTATTTCGCATACTTCCCGTCGCCCGTCCACGCCACCGGCTCAAACCCGACGTGCCGCAGAAGCGACGTCATCGACGACTTTGTGAAGTAATGCAGGTGATGTCCATCCCACCCGTGTTCGCGGCAGTACTTCGGATCGCGCGTCGGGCTCCCCGTCAACGGCTGACGCCCGCGCACCAGGTCCATCACGTGCTTCACATACGCCATGTTCGGCACGCACAAGATCAGGCTTCCCCCCGGCTTGCAGACGCGATGCCACTCATCGAGCGCTTCGTAGATGAACACCAGATGCTCAAGCACCGCGATCCCCAGGACAACGTCAAACGACTTGTCCGGAAACGGCAACCGCTGATCCGCGCTCGCCACCTGGAAGTCCAATTTGTCTCGCAATACCGGGTCGCTCTCGACTCGCCGTCGGGCCGCATCGACCGCCGTGCTCGAAATATCGATGCCCGAGATGTGATCGAACTGTCCCGAGAGCGCGACGCTCAACCCGCCCGTGTTGCAACCGATCTCGAGCACACGCCCCGTTGCCCCCCGGAGAAGCCGCGCGACGTCGTCGTTGCGACCGGTCGTCACCGCATCAGGCCTCAAGATCGGAGGAGGGGGCAATTGCTCGCCCGGATACTTGATGTTGTACGCCTTCTGAAGCCGGTCTTGAAGTGTTGTGCTGGACATAAGCCTCCCGTCGCGACAATCCGCGGCGTCAGTGAAAGTATGCCATGCCCCGCAAGTTCTTGCACGCAAAGCCGCAGCTCGGCATGCAACCAGGCCGGCAGGAAATGCCGATAAATCCCAGGAATTGAGATCCAGACCAACCCCCCGAGCCCCAACTCGAACTCCAACCGGTTATGCGGGCTTGCGGACGCGGCAGAAAAGATCCAGCAGCCGCTCGGGCCTTTTGTTCGTCAGCCGCGATCGCTCGAAGTGATCTCCCAGCGGACCCAGCGGACCCTTCATATACGGAATTCGTCCGGAGCGTTCGACGTACACGTACTCCGGCTTCTCGAAGCCGAGCGACGTGCACACGGGATCAATCTGCGCCGGCCGATTGAATCGATACTGCGTCGGGTAGTGGTACGCCTCGGCGTTTTGCTTCCCAAAGAGCATCCGGAGTGCCGCTTCATCCACACGTGTTGCGCGCAGCGCGTTGGCGATGCGCGAGAAGTAGTGAATGCCGTTCACGGTCAGAAACAAATACGTGCCACCGGGCGCAAGCGCCCGAAAAAGTTTGGACATGAAGCCCGCCGGATCGGCGACGTGCTCCATCACCATGAAGGAGTACGCAAGATTAAAATAGTTGTCGGGAAGCTCCGCCTGCTCGAATACCGCGTGCTGAACCCGGGCGAAAACCGGAGCCTGCTGGATCGTCGCGTCGGGTTCGACGCCCCACAGTTCTCCGAAGCATTTCGCAACCGACGTCGTCGCGCTCGGCCTCATCCCAATGCCCACCCCGCAACCGATATCGAGGCCCCGTGCTGCCTCACCGTATCGCTCCGCTTCGTTGCGTATGAACGAGCAAAAAAGGCTTACCCGATCGGATCGGTCATGCGGAAAGTTGTAGGTCTGCGTCAGGTCATCGAAGCGCCACTCGGGCGGAGGTTTAATCCAGCCGGCGGTCACCGGATCAGCTTCGATCGTCCGCTTTTCAGTGGGCCCAGTTGCCATTCCGCAGTCGCTCCGTTTTGAGAATCCGCAACCGCGACCGGGCCGCGTATTTCAATCTAGCACCGCGCATCTGGAGTTCGCAACCAAGTCGCTCCGGTTTTGGCCGAATCTACCCGCAGCGCAGGATTCCGCGCTTGTTTTCGGATACACCCCTCGATCGGTTCCGAGCCAATTATGCCAATCAGCTTTCCGCGGCGTTTCACTTGCTCGGATTTGCGCGATACCACTCGATCGTCCGCCTCAAACCTTCTTCAAAGGTTACCAGACTCTTCCAGCCGAGAAGCCTCTCGGCTTTTTCAACCGAGAGTTTCCGCCGCGGCTGCCCATCCGGCTTTGTCGAATCCCAGACCACCCCGCCCTTGAAGCCCGTCAGCTTCACGATTAATTCCACCAAATCCTTGATCGTGATCTCAAAGCACGCGCCCAGGTTGATCGGGTCGGGATCGTTCATCACGTCCGCAGCGCGGCAGATCCCCTCCGCCGCATCGTCCACATACAAAAACTCGCGGCTCGCGCTGCCCGTTCCCCAGCACACGATTTCCTTGTCGCCCCGCTGCTGCGCTTCGACACACTTGCGGATCAGCGCCGGAATCACGTGGCTGCTCTTGAGATCAAAGTTGTCGTGCGGGCCGTACAGATTCACCGGCAGCACAAACGCGCCGCGGAATCCATACTGCAACCGGTACGCGTCGAGCATCTGCCACGCCGCCTTCTTTGCGACGCCGTATGGCGCATTGGTCTCTTCCGGATAGCCGTTCCAGAGATC
This sequence comes from Phycisphaerales bacterium, assembly GCA_050730655.1. GTDB lineage: Bacteria > Planctomycetota > Phycisphaerae > Phycisphaerales > UBA1924 > JAFEBO01. Next base: position 58,819 of record JBOHNL010000008.1, on the reverse strand, counting down.
CTCTTCTTTGAACGGGATGGGCGCAAACTTGGGATAGGCGCAGATCGTTCCGACCTGGATGAACTTGCCGCCGCGTTCGCTCAGTGCGTCCTGACGCGCCTCTTCGATCAGGTGGAGCGCCATCGCCATATTCGCGAAGAAGTACCGGCCCGGATTGGCCTGATTCGCCCCGATGCCGCCCACCTCGGCCGCCAAGTGGATCATCACATCCACCTTCTGCTGGCCAAAGGCCGACCGGTAAAGCCGGGCGCAGTCCGCCCGATCCGTCAGATCGAAATCCTTCCGGCGCGGAATAAACACGTTGGCGGGCTTCACCCCGCGGACCTTCAGCCGCTCCTGAACGGCCTTTCCAAGGAAACCCGCACCCCCCGTAATCACCACACGGGCATTGGGCCAGTCAATTGGCTGGGTCGAGGTCGTCTGTACGGATGGGGCGTTCGCCATAGGGTCGGGAGTTTATGCGTCTGGGACGTCAAAAAGTGATTTGAACGACTGCAGCCCCTTCCCGGGGTTTCCGCCATCTGTGGACCGGCAATAGTCCCCTCAACATGGCGTTGGTTGGTAGTTAGTCGGCTATTCTCTGGCTCTCCTTATCCGGAAAAGGGGAGCCTGGCAGCCCGTCAGGCCATTCCTACCCAGCACAGTCTTTGGAGCCAACCCCCCGTGCGACTAACGATGGTGGGAACTGGTTACGTGGGCCTCGTGACCGGCGTTTGCTTCGCCGGCACCGGCAACGACGTGACATGCCTCGATGTTGACGTCCACAAGATTGAGGCGCTCCGTCAGGGCCGCTGTCCGATTTACGAGCCCGGCCTCGAAGAGCTCCTCGAACGCAACATCAAGAACGGCCGGCTCGGCTTTACGACCGACGCCACCGATGCGTACAAGGACGCCGAAGTCATTTTCATCTGCGTTGGGACTCCGAGCGATAACGCCGGCCACGCCGATCTGAAATACGTGCTCGCCGCCGCCGACGATATCGCCGCTTCCTTTGTCCGCTTCCCCGGCAAAACGCGCACTGTGGTCGTGAAGTCCACCGTTCCCGTCGGGACAACCCTCAAGGTCAAGGACCGCATCCGCGCCGCCGCGCCGGGGGCGAAATTTCACATCGCCAACAACCCCGAGTTCCTCAAAGAAGGCGACGCGATCATCGATTTCAACAAGCCCGACCGCGTAGTCATCGGCGTGGAAGACGAAGAAACCGGTGCGCTCTTCCGCCGCCTCTACGACCCCTTTGTGCGGAACGGCCACCCCATCTACATCATGGACATTCTTTCGTCCGAGATGGTGAAGTACGCCAGCAATAACTTCCTCGCAACGAAAATCTCCTTCATCAACGAAATGGCGAATCTCTGCGAGGCGTACGGGGCGGACATCGGCAAGGTCCGCGAGGGCATGTGCGCCGACAAACGCATCGGCGGCCACTTCCTTTATCCCGGCCTCGGCTACGGCGGCTCCTGTTTCCCAAAGGACACCCTCGCCTGCGTCGCGATGGGCGATTCCGCCGGCGTTCCCGTCCCCATCAGCAAGGCCGTCCACGAAACCAACCAGCGCCAGCGCGATCGCTTCTTCGCACGCATCGAATCGCACTTCGGCTCGGTTGGCGAGGGGGGCGGCAATCTGAAAGGCAAGACGCTCGCCTTCTGGGGCCTGGCGTTCAAGCCCCGCACCGACGACGTGCGCGAGGCGCCCGCGCTCACGCTCATCGCGAAGGCGGTCGCCGCCGGCGCAACCGTCCGCGCGTTCGATCCCGTCGCCCACGACACCGCCCGGGCCGAGCTCGGCCCCGTGCCGCAAATCGTGAACGACATGTACGAAGCAGCAACCGGCGCCGACGCGCTCGTGATCTGCACCGATTGGGACGACTTCAAGAGCCCCGACTTTGATCGTCTCGCGTCACTCATGCGGTCCCGCACAATTTTTGATGGCAGAAATCTTTATCGCCCCGACGCGATGCGTGCTCTCGATTTCGCTTACTACAGCGTCGGCAGAAAACATCCCCCTCGAGCCCGGGCATGAACATCGACCCTGAACAGCTCAACCCGGTCGACTCTGCGCAGGCACCAGCGGCCCCCATCCGCGTTCTCTTCTTTCAGCCGGCTCTCCCCAAGTATCGCATCCCAATCTTCCGCGAACTCGCGACGCGGCCCGGCATCGATCTCCACCTTTTCTACACCGCCGACGAGCCCGTGAAAAACGTCGAACCCAACGGTTTCCGCGGCACCGCAATCACTTCAAGGGTCCTCCTCAAACACCCGCGCCTGCTCTGGCGACAAGGGCAAATCGATCTGCTCGATCCCAAAAAGTTCGATGTCGTCGTCTCCGGCTGGAACACCCGTTACCTCAGCCTTGTGCCTTCGCTGCTGCTCGCCCGCAAACGCGGCATCCCCAGTGTGCTCTGGGGACACGGCTATTCCAAAAGCGAAACCTTCTCGCGCCGCTTTCTCCGCGATCGCCTGGGGAATCTCGCGACCGCGATTCTTTTCTACGGCGCCACCGCGTGCAGCCGCTTCGTCGAACGCAACGGAAGAAGCGAGCGCGCATTCGTCGCCGCCAATTCGCTCGATCAGAGCGAAATTCAGGCGGCGCGCCAGCCCTGGCTCGATGACCCCGAAAGGCTCCAGCAGTTCAAACAAACACACGGTCTGCTGCCCGGGCCGGTCCTGCTGTTCGTTTCGCGGCTCTCGCCCGAAAACCGGACCGACCTGCTGCTGCGTGCGGGAGCGATTCTTCGCAAATCGTTCCCCCACCTGAAAATCGTGATCGTCGGCGCAGGCATCGAAGAGGCAAAGCTGCGCGCCGTTGCGAAAGAGAACGACGTAGACGACATGACCACGTTCACCGGCGCGATCTACGACGAGCCGGACCTGGCGCCCTGGTTCATGAGTTCGGATCTCTTTGTCTATCCCCGCAACATCGGCCTGAGCCTGCTCCACGGGATGGGATACGGATTGCCGGTGATCACAACGGACTACGAGCCCTCGTGGGCGCCCGAGGTGGATGCGCTGCAGCCCTGGATCAACGGCATGACCTATCAGGACGGTTCGGTCGACGCGCTCGCGCACATCGTCGGCGCCGTGCTCTCGGATCGCGAGCGGCTCGCGCGGATGAAGGCGAGTGCCTTCCGCACCGCCACCTCGGAATACAGCCTGCACAAAATGGTGGACGGGATGGAAGCTGCGATCCGATACGCCTTCGCCACTCGACGCAAGCCCTAGTTTGTCGGCCCGATCACGCCGATACTCTGGCTCCCGAACTTCGCATCAGGAGCCTCATGCACGTCGTCATCTTCGAGCCCTGCCCTAGAGGACATCGCTTCACCTACGTCAAACGCGTGGTGAGCGCGCTCGCGCCCCTCCCGGTCAGGATCACGATCGCGACCAGCCCGGGCGCCTCGGCCTGCGAAACGTATCCCGAGCAACTCGAGCCGCTTGCCTCAAGATTTCAAATGGTCGAGGCATATCCCGAGGCAAGTCCCCTCGGAAAATTCGGCTACGGGTGGGAGACCGCCAAATCGCTGAATCGTGTCGCGGCCGACCTGCGCCCCGATCACATCATCGTCCCCTCCGGTGATGGCGCTCTCGAAATGTTCGGTCTGCAGCGCCTCGGTCTTCAGGCTCGCGCCTTCTCTCACACCGAACTCGAGGTCATGTTGCTCGCGGCCTCGTGGGTCTATCTCCCTCACGGAACGTTCCGGCGTTGGTGCAAGCGCCGCGCCTGGGCGGCAGTCGTCGGCGCAAGCGGGATCCGCAGTCTCCAGACGATCGATCCGCTCTTGATGCGTGCGTTCCGCGCTTTCACTCCCCGCATCGCCGCCCGCACGGTGCTCGCGCCCGACCCGGTTGAAGCCGCCCCCTCCGTGAGCAAGATCGAAGCACGCAAACGCCTGGGCATCGAAGAATCCGGACGTCTGATCTGCTGTGTCGGCCGGCTCGACGAACGCAAGGGCGTCGACATCCTCATCCGCGCGTTCAAGGCCGCCTCGCTCCGCAGCGACGATCGCCTGCTGCTCGTCGGCACGCACATGCCCGAGATCAATGCGATTCTTCAGGGCGAATCGGCTGATCTTGTCCGCGCCGGACGAATCATCTCGCGCGACGGCTACGTCACCGACGAACAGCTGGTCCTTGGAATCGCCGCTGCCGATCTCGTCGGCGTCACCTACCGGCGTCATCTCGGTTCCGCCAGCATCCTCATTCGCGCCGCGGCACAGGGCCGCCCCATCCTCAGTTCCGACCTCGGCTGGCCCGGCGAAACCTGCCAACGCTTCGCGCTCGGCACCGCCTGCGCCATTCGCGACTTCGACACGGTCACTCGCTGCCTTCGCGAAGCGCTCGAATCGTCCACCTCATTCACTCCGCATCCCGCCGCGGCACGCTTTGTCGAATTTCACAGTGTCGAAAACTCTCATGCTTTCTGGGCTCAGCGCGTTCGCCAGCGCCTCAATATTCCCGCGCCCACCCCGGCCAAAACCTGGGAATGGGTGCTCGAAACCGCATTGCCCCTGCCGGGAGGCGAACCGCCGCCCTAGGGCGAGCGTTCTCTCCACATCTCCCCAAACCCTCCCCCTCTCCCGGACCGATAAAGTGGATCATCGCCCTGCATCGGGCGTTCGTTATCTCTTTGGATCGGAGTTCCCTATGCCCGCCCACAACATCCTCAACAAAGTCCTGCCCAAGTCGGGCAAAGCCGCGCTCCGAGATGCCGCGCTCCAGTTCATCCCGACGATGCGCCATCTCGACATGCCCACGCGCCTGCGCCACCTGACAACGCTGGGCTTCAACCCCGGAGTCATCTTCGATATTGGCGCCGCGCGGGGCGAATGGGCCCGCATGGCGCACGAGATCTTTCCCAGCGCCCGCATCTTCTCGTTCGAGCCCAACGCGCGCGAGCAGCCCGCGCTCGAAACCGTCAAGCGCGAGATCCCCAACTTCAACTACAAGCTCGGCTTCCTCGGCCCCAAGCGCGACAAGGTCACCTACTCCGACGAGAACACACAGACCTCGCTCCTGAGCGACGCCAAGTCCAAAGGCACGGCCACCGCCGAGATGTACGTTCTCGATGAACTCATCGCCTCCGGCGAAATCGCCAAGCCCGATTTTCTGAAGCTCGACGTCCAGGGTTTCGAGCTCGAGGTGCTCAAGGGCGCCGAGAACGCGCTCAAATCCGGGCCCGCTCTGCTGCTCGAAGTCAGTTTTATTGATTTCTTACCGCACATGCCTCTGATCGAGCACGTCATGAAGTTCATGGCCGAACGCGATTACGTCTGGCATGACGTTATGGGTCTCTCGCGTCGTCCCACCGATGACACGCTCTGGCAGATGGATGTCTTCTTCCTCAAGCGCGATCATGCGCTCCGCCGCTGAGACCGCTGTCTCGACTCCGGTTCGCTCAAAATCTACCGTTCCACGCCCCCCCCGAATCACGCTGCGGAACTCACCCGAGTTTTGCGATTCATCCGCGATCCCCCAGACTCCGCCCGTTCCTTCCTTACGCTGCACCCCTCGTTGACCCGGTCCAATTCCCATCCCGACGTCGTCGTCCGCCCCGATGCCGTCCTGCCCCCTGCCAAGTCCGACACCGGTTACGCCGGCAAGGTGCTGCGCGGATCAGTCTGGATGATCGCCAACACCGTTGCCACGCGCATCGGCAGCTTCGTCTCCCAGATCTTCCTCGCCTGGTGGCTCACCAAAGCCGACTTTGGAATCGTCGGTATCGCCCTTGCCATCAGCGGCATCGCCTCCGTGCTCCGCGACGGCGGCGTGCGCCAAATCCTCCTGAAGCATCACGACGAGCACGACAAGCTGCTCGGCCCCTGCTTTTGGATGGCGCTCGCCTTCAACACCGTCCTCGCAATCGTGCTGACGTCGCTCTCATTCCCGTTTGCCCTTCTCTACAACGACAAACGCCTCATCGTCATGCTCGCCATCATCGGATGGAGCATCCCACTCGGAACCGTCGGCGGCATCCTGCTCACCAAGCTCATCGCCGACATGCGTTACCGCGAGAACGCATCGGTCATGACATCGAGCGCGATGACCCGCTACGTCTCCTCGGTCGCCTTCGCGTACGCCGGATTCGGCCCGCTCTCGTTCATCCTGCCCAACATTCTCTGCGCACTCGTCGAAAACGTGCTCGCGCTCCATTACTGCCGCCACCGTCCCTGGCAGCTCGCTCCGCAATCGAGCGAGTGGTGGGCGCTCTTCCTCCGCTCGCGCTGGGCACTCGTCGCGGCGCTCGGCATCGCTGGCATGAATCAGGGCTCGAGCGCCATGATCGGCCTCAAGGCTCCGCTCGAAGTCGTCGGCATCTACACGTTTACGTTCCTGATCGTCGTCCAGGTCGGCAGCCTGCTCTCCACCAACATCAACCAGGTTCTTGTCCCTGTCTTCACGCGCCTCGCCGAAGAGGAAGATCGCAAACGCGCCGCCGTTCTCCGCACACTCAGGCAGGTCAGCCTCCTCGCGACCTTCATGTCCCTCGGGCTCGCGGCCACCTACCGGCCGTTTGAGTCGCTCGTCTGGCGCGAGCGCTGGGCCGCCAGCATCCTCCCGGTCCAGATCATCGGCGCGGGTTACGCCATCAACGTCCTCCTCTGCATCAGCCTTGCCGTGCAGCAGGCGCGGGGCCAGTTCCGTGCATGGGGCGTCGGCTTGCTGCTGCTCGCCATCGGCACCATGGCCTCGGCCTATTTCGGCACACTCGTCGGCAAGCCCGCCCTTGATCGCGCACTCTTCCTCGCCATGCAGATGCCGTCGTTCTGGCCTTACGTCACCGAGCGCGTCTGGTGGTCGGGCGTGTACATCGCCCTCGCCTCCGCCGGTTTCGGCGTCACTTCGAGTCTCATCCACCTCTGCGTCGCGCTCAAGCCCCTGGGCGTCGGCCGACGCGAGGTCGTCAAGAACGCCCTCACCGTCTGGTCCGTCGGTCTGCTCGCCGGCGCTCTCACCATCTCCCTCGACACCACGGCGGACGATGTGGTCCAGGAGTTTTTCACCCATCTGGTGGGCGGGCGCGCCGGGGTCTTCGCGGCTGAATTGCTGCTCTTCATCGGCAGCGGCATGCTCTTCTCGCTCCTCTACATGATTCTCGTCCGCGTCGTCGTGCCCGAGGCGCTCGCCGAAACGATCCAGATGTTTCCCGCCCGCTTCCGCGCTACCGCCCAATCGCTCTTTCGGTTCGCTACCAGCGCTACGCCGCCCGCCGACCAATCCCGCTAGAACAAACGCCTTCTTTCCCTCGCGTGCTATCTCCGCGCGCACCGGTACACTCCACGCAACCTCCCGCCCCCCACGTGCCCCACCAGTCCGCGCCTGCCCAACACCCACCCCCTCGGCTCCCAAACTCTCCCCTCCGATGGCCCGCGTCGTTCTTACATCCTGCCGCGTCTTCAGCGCAGCGCTCTGGACGCTCGCTTCGATCCTGCTGCTCACCTGGCTGATCGGACGCGTCTTCAACGACTCCTTCCGATGGTCGCAGTTCATCTTCTGGATTCCCAACGTCTTCACCATCCTCATGGCGGGCCTCGCCTGCGCCCTTGCGCTCTCCGTTCAGTTCTTCATCAAAGGCTACGAGCAACTCAAGTCCGGTGGCCCGCTCGATAATCGCCCGCCCTTTTTCAAGCGCCACGCCAAAGACCCGTACACGCTCCTCTGCCTCGTGTGGTTCGTGTGCGCCGGCTGGTCCGCGATCTATGAGCACAACATGCTCCGCGAATGGGGCCTGCAGGACACCGACCGCCAGCGAGGCAAGATCGCCAACACCATGCTCTTCTGGAACATCGGCGGACGCGTCCGCGACGGCTGGATGGACCAGCTCCGGCTCGTCGATGCCGACCTGATCGTCGTCTCCAATCAGCCCAACTGGAGCGTCGTCAACGAATTCAAGACCCTCGGCACCGAAGCGGATGCACAAGCCGGCACCAAGAACCGCTACACCACGTTCCTCGCCGGCATTTTCCTCGTTCACACTCGCCTCAAACTCCGCGAGTGGGGTTTCACCACGCTCAACATTCAGCCCGGTGTTGGTTTCGACATCCGCAAGAAAGACGGCCGCTACGAACAGAACGACCCCGGTTACTCCATGTACCTCATCTTCGATCCCGAAGGGACCGTCAAGCAGGGAACCGGCGAACCCTTCGTCGTCTGGCTCATGGATCTTCCGAGCGACCCTTCGATCAGCCGCCAGATCATCACCAAGCAAGCCATCGATGCCATCGACGCCTGGCGCGGCACAGCCACAGTGCTCGCCGCCGAACCCAATTCAAAGGGTGAGCCTCAGTGGATCAACGTTCCCGCTGAACAACTCGGACGCAAGGGCTTTCCGCTCCCCGATGTGATGATGGGCGACTTCAACATTCCGCGCGGCAGCCGCAGCCTCACAAATCTCACCGGCAACATGGCCAACGCCTACGACCAGGCCGGCAGCGGCTACACCGCGTCGTACCCGCGCAAAGTCCCGTTCTCGCAGCTCGACGGCCCTGGCCTCTTCTCCGCCGTCCGCTTTTTCATCCCGGGCGATGTTCCGTTTTTCCACATCGATCAAGCTTTCATCGCGCCGAGTCTGCACGCCACGCGCTACCGCGTCATGAATCTCGGCGCCGGCACACACTGGGCCCAGTTCATCGAAATTCAGGCTCGCTAGTTCACTTCGAAGTCGCACGGCTCGCACCTCGTCGAGGCCGCTCGAACAGCCGGCGACGTGCCGGAGAGTCACATCATCCCGTTATGAGATACCGCTCTGGCCACGCGCCAATCCGCATTTGGCAATCCTCTCCACTCCGCATCGCCTCTGGTGGCGCAATTCCCGCCTCATTATCGGGCGATGTTCGCAATTTGAAGACCCCGCGCATGAACCCGTTCTTACGCGAAAGACACTCGCTATTTCCGGACATTGTGAGATGATCGGGCAAGAGGGGAAAAGAACATGAACGCAGAAGCATTGCGCGAGCTCGAGTCGTCCGTCACGCTCATGTACTCCACCGGCGCCGTCAAGGTCGCCAAGCGCCCGTTCCGCATGCTCGGCTCCAAGATCCTCGAAAGGCGCGCCCACTCCAAAGGCGGCATCTTCCCGGTTGTCGGCCGCACATTCTGGGGCGCACCTTTTCACTCGATCATCCCCGAAGGCGTCTCCACGATCATCTATCGCTATGGCTTCTTCGAAGAAGAACTCACCCGCGCCTTTATCGATCTGCTCAAGCCCGGCATGACCTTCTTCGATGTCGGATCGCACTTCGGATATTTTTCGCTCCTCGCCGCCGACCTCGTCGGCCCCAGCGGCAGCATTCACGCCTTCGACCCGACTCCCAGCACATTCGAGATGCTGCGCAAGAACGTCGGCCATCTCAAAAACGTGACGCTCGTGAATGCCGCCGGCTTCAGCCGCAATACCAAGCTCGATTTCACCGACTTCGGGGTCGAATACAGCGCGTACAACTCGCTCTCCAGCGGCAAGATCGCGTTCGACAAGTCCAGGCCCCAGCCGACCCCCAGGCACTTCGAAGTCGAGGCATTCACGATCGACAGCTACATCGAGCGCACCGGCGCCAAGCCCGATCTGCTGAAGATCGACGCCGAGGGCGCCGAACTCGAAATCCTCAAGGGCATGGAGCGCACGCTCACCGAGATCAAACCCATCGTCACACTCGAGATGGGAGACGTCGGCGCCGCGAAGGGAACCCGCTCAAGCCGCCCCGTCGTCGATCACATTCTCGCACGGGGCTACAAGGGCTTCGAGTATGTGCACGGCCAGCGCGTCCCGCACACGCCGCTCGAGACGTATCCGTACACCAACATCGTGTTCTTGCCGGCGTGAGTGTGGCGACGCGCTCCGACTTCCTGCGCTGACCGAGCGAGAGCACTCGCTTTTTCTTTGAACTGCCCCGATTACGGACAGAGCAGCTCGTTGTACGCGGGTACGAAAGCTTGGAAGTCGGCATCATCCACGACCCCGTCCGCATTGAGATCCGACGGACAACCCGCTGGCATTGAACTATCGGCACAATCAAGCAGGTTGTACGCGCCGACGAAGAGTTGGAAGTCCGCGTCGTCCACCAAGCCGTCGTAGTTCAGATCGCCCGAACAGATCGTGAGTGATGCGGATGTGCTTGTTGTGCTGCCGCAGGAGTTCGCGGCGATCACGTCGTAGGAGCCGACGTCTTCCTTATGAGGGACATGGATAGTGAGTATGCCGGTCTGGCTTCCGGCAATAGTGGAGCCGGAGGGAGTGGGCCCATCGCTGAGCGGGATGCCGCCTTTTCGCCATTGATATTGCGCATCGTTCGGCGCGGCGAGGACGGAGAAGACCGCATCCGGTTGTGCGCTGGCATTCTGCGGCTGCTGCGTAATTGCGGGCGAGATACCGGAAGCGGTCGAGGCGATGAGACGCATCTGGAATGGGATGAGATCCTGCGTGACGCCCATGCGTTGCGGGTTGTCATCGAAACAGACGTCGGAGAATGCGCCGCCGATCGGAGAGCCGAAAATCACCGGCGTGAAGATCGTGCCCGCGGCGGGCGCGTAGGGAGCGACGAACGCGCCGCGGAGATGGCCGGCGACGGTCGCGGCGGTGGAGGGCTTGATGCGGCCGAACTGCGCGGTTCCGCCGCCCTTGATTGCTGTGCGGACAGTCGCGGTGGGAGTGAGCTTGAGTTCGCCGGTGATCGCGAGGACAGCATCCGGCGCAAGATCGATCAGGCCGGTATTCGTAAAGAGGTGGTTTGGCGGCGCGAGCGTCAGCGTGCGGCTGGCGAGCCGGAGAGTGCCGTCGTTGAACAAGAGCGTGGAAATGGTCGGGATCGAATTTGATAATCCGGTGATTGCGAGTTCGGTGTCGGCCGCGATGGTGCGGATCGTCCGAGAGCCGAGCGTGAGGGAGCCGCCTTGAGCGAGCCACTTGCCGCCCGAGAGCGTGAAGGTGGCGCCGTCGTAGTTCTGGAGTGTGGTGGGATTGATGACGGTGGAGCCCGCAAGAGATTCGATCGTGCCTGAGTTGCGGAAGGCGCCGGTGCCGCCGACCACGAGACTGGTGGCGGGCATTTGCATGGAAAAGCGGCCGAAGTTCGTGAGCGAAGCGAGGGGACCGATCGAGACAGAGCCACCCTGACGGCTGTTGGAAGGGCAAACGAGCGAGACGCCGCTGGCGATGGTGAGACTTGCGTTGTTCTGGATTTGAATTCCGGAAGTGGCGACGTTCAGGTTTCGAAAGTCGATCTCGCCGCAGCCGCCGATGGTCTGAGAGCCGGAAGAGACGTACAGGATGGCGGGCCCGCAGGACGCGCCGCTTTCGAGAGAAAGCGACGCACCGTTGGCGAGCGTGAAGCCGTTTGAGAGTGTGATATTGCAGCACGTGCCGGCGAGGAGCGAGCCTACAAGCGTGCAGCCGTTCAAGTTCAGGAAGAGGCCGCCAGCTGCGATGCGGAAGACAGCGCCGTCGGAGGCGCGGAGGGTGGAGTTCGCAAGAGTCACCTGATTCAGAAAGATATCGCCGGTGGATGCGTCGGCGGTGATGACCGTGCCCGTTGGGAGCCTTCCAAAATAGGTCTGCGGGCTGGAAACAGTTGTGATGTTTCCGAGCGACGAATAGATGCCGGAGATGGTCCAGGGGCTGGACGTCAGAGCGAATGTGCCGGCGTTGGTCCATGTGCCGCTGAAATTGAGGGAACCGCCAGTGACGGTTACCGTGGAGTTGTTTCTCCAAGTTCCTGCGAGCGAGAGCGCGCCGTGGGAGTCGATCGGCTGATCGATTGTGAAGTTGCCCTGGAGCTGGAGCGAACCTCCGGCGGCGATGAGCGCGACGCCGACCGAACCGGAGAAGTTGTCGATATCGAGCGTGCCGGCAGCAGCGTCGAGAATTCCCTCATTCTTGAAAAGACCACCGCCATAGAACTGCATCGTGCAGCCCGACTGGCGGACCGCGATGGTGCCTTGATTGGTGAATGAACTGCCCGTCGGAACGTTGATTTGAGCAAGCGTGTTGGCCTGGGCGTTGGATCCGAGGGCGAGCGTGACGGCAGGACCGAGTGTGACGCTCGCGGCGTTTGTATACGAGAGCAATGTTGGGGAGTAGCGAGCGAGGATCGTTCCCGCGCCGGTGATTGACTGACTACCGCCATCGAACGCCAGGCCGCCGGCATTGCCGCCGGCGATGGGCGAGCCGAGCGTGATAGTGACGTTGTTGGCGAGTGTGAGGTCGCCGGTGATCGCGAGTCTGTAACTTCCAGGGATGGCGAGATCGCAGGCCAGCGTGCAGTTCGCAAATCGGGGCGAATGCACGATGAATTGCGCGCCCTGCGTCGCGCTGAGTGTGGCCCCCGTGATCGTCACCGACGAAAGGATGAGGTCGCCTGTTTGCGCGTTCGCGACCAAAGTGGGCCCCTGAAAGTTCGCCTGTGCCAGGGTGATCGTGCCGCCGGAGCGATCGATCGTGCCAAGAACGGAGGTCGTACCGGCGAGCATGACGGCGGAATCAATCGTCGTCACGACGCCCGGATTGGACCAGGTTCCCCGGAATTCGAGCGTGCCGTAGGCGGAGGTGAGCTGCGCGGCATTGGTCCAGTTTGTGGACCAGAATGACGCGGCGGAACTGATGAACGTCGCGCTTCCACTGTTGATCCAATTCACGCCATTGACGATCACGGTCGAGCCGGTCGCCAAGATTGTTCCGGAATTGGTCCATGAATCAGAAATCGTGAGTTTGGCCGAGTCGATTACGAGCGCGCCCGAGTTGATCCAGTTGGTGGCCTTGATCTCGGCGACGGCGGCGGCGCCAATGTTGATTGCCCCGGCATTGAGAAAACTCGAATTTGGCGCAGTCGCATCGATCGTGAACGTGCCGGAATCGGCGGCGATCGTGCCGTTGTTCGTGAGAGAGCAATTGGCATCAACGAGCAGCTTCGGACTCCCCGTACCACTTGTCGCGACGATGGAGATGCCCGGATCGATCGTGAGCGACGCGTTACCGGTGACAGTGAGCGAGCGCTCGCTTGCGGTGCTGTCGCGGCGCAGATAGATAGTTCCGTCGCCATGGATCGATTGCGTGCCGCTGAAGAGAAGCGGCGTGCCGACGCAATCAGGACCATTGGTGAACGACCCGCCATTGACGAACGTAAGGGAGTTGGTGACGACGACTTTCGCGCACGAACCCATGACGACGTCGGCGCCGATCGCGCACGCGTTCAACGCGCCCACTCCGTCGACAAGAAAACCAGTGGTATCGGTTGATTGCAGCGTGCACGACGTGAGCGTCGCGGCAGAGAGAGTGATGGCGCCGGTATCAGAAGACGCCGTCAGAATAGCGGAACTGACAGGGCCGAAGACGCTGACTGATCCGCCGGAGTTCAGGATAGTTCCGAGCGACGAGAACGAGCCCGAGAGGCGAGCGATCGCGGAAGATGCAAGATGGATCGCGCCGTTATTTGTCCACGAAGCGGTCTGGAGCGTGAGCGTTCCGGCATTCGAACTGAGCGTACCGTTATTGACGAAATTGCCGGCGCCCGCGATGGACAGCGTTGCGCCGGACTGACCGCTCGCGATGCCGCCGTTGTTGATGATGGCAGAGCCGGCTTCGACGTAGATCTGCGCGCTCGTGCCGGTTGCGCCAGGGCCGTAGCCAATGGAGATTGAGCCATCAATCGTGAGCGTGGCGTTGCTCTGAGCGGAGATCGCCTTCCCGTTGCCTCCTTCACTGGAGATGAAAATCGTCCCCGAACCGGAGATCGACTGCGAACCGCCACTGAAGGAGAATGCCGTGCGGCCGCCGGTGTTGTCGATTTGCGCCACAACTCCAGCGTCGAGATGCAGGCCACCCGTAATGACGATGTTGACGCAGCCCTCGATAAACAAGTTGCGCGCGGTCGTGAGCGATCGGACCGAGGTGTTGTTGCCGATGACGACAGTGCCCGCGCCGGCGGGGATCACGCAGTCGGAGTTTGGACCGGGTATCCCGGCGGGCGACCAGTTCCCGGCGATGCCGAAGGTGGTTCCGTTTGCGGCCCCCGTCCATGTGAGAGTTTGCGCGCAGGCCGCAGAAGAGAGCATCGCGACAAACAGGCCGGAAAGTATTTTGGAGAAGTGCATCATGGATCGATCGTGAGATGTGTGTCTGTCGGATACGGATCAGGGACACTCGAGTGCGTTGTACGCCGCCACAAAAGACTGAAAGTCGGCATCGTCCGACAGGCCGTCGCCCGTCAGATCCGCACGCGGATTGATCAGTTGTTCGTACGCGGGGATGAAGATCACGAAATCGGAGTCGTCGACCAGGCCATCCCCGTTGAAATCGCCGGGACAGGGAGTGAGGCGTGCCGCGTGCTCAATCGCGTTGGCGAGAAGAACCGTTCCATCGGTTCCGTGACTCCATCCGGAAACGGTGGTCGAATCGGAAGGGGGATACATGCCCAGGTCGACCCGCTTCAGCGTGTTGTGTATCGCCGCCAGCATTCGGCCGTCGCTCCACGTGAGAGCGCTTCGCCCGCGCATCGGCCCGATCTGATCAGGGCGAAGACTCGCAGACCCGCCAAAGAACTTGCGAACATAATACTTGAGCGCGGCCGACGTGCCCGACGCGGCGCTCATGAACGCCGGAGTGCCCGATTTGGGCGCTGAGAGCAAATCGGAAGGAACGATCTCGAACCCTTCGGAGATCCACCGGCCGCCGGGGTGGTACCGGGCATCGAACAACCCGCCGATATTGGCCATCATCCCGGTCACGACGCCCCCGCCGGAATCGACGAAGCCCGCGAGAGCCTCACCGAACGCGACCGGGTCGTGGTACGGCACGAAACTCCATGTGAGCACAGCACCGAACGGAGCGAGGTCGTCATGGGTAGGCGTCAACATCGAGACATCGAACGCGGCGACGCCACTGAAACGGCGCGAGGCGGCGAGTTTGTCAACGACGTCGGCCATGTTGGCCGGGTCCGCGGCTACGCATGCGATGTACGGTTTCACGGAATACTCGATCGCATTCGCAAGAAGACGTCCGCCGTCGCCGCTCGAAACCCACGAGTTTGGGACTGCATCGCTGGATGGTGGATAGAACCCAAGGTCCACGCGATTGGGACGCACCGTCGAAATCGCGGCAAGCGGCGAACCGTCGGCCCACTTGGCAACGGCCAGGCCCCGCGCATTGAGCGGATTCGCGCCAGGGCGGAAGCTGTCAACACCTCCGTCGAAGCTCGAAACACCGGCAAGGATCGGGTGATGCGGATAGGCGAGCGTGCCGAGAGAGGATGGGCCGGCCGCGTTTCCGGCCGGGATGATTCCGAATGCGCCGCTCGCCCAGCGCCCGCCGAGATGCTTGGCTGGATCGGGATCGAACCCCGTCGAGAGTACAACTCCGCCGCCCGAATCGGCGAAATCCGCGAGCGTATTTCCGAGAATGCCCGGGCTTTGAAAAGCGAGGCTGCCCCAGACCAGAACCGCGTCGTACTGCTGAAGCGCAGCAAGCGTCGGCGACGCGGAGCCCGCGTCGAAGATGTCAACGAAACCAAAGCGGCTGGTGGCCCGCAACTTGGTGCGGACGTCGGCGCTCGCAGGTGCCTGGTCCGCGGCAACCAGCAGAACGCGCGGGCGCATGACCCGCAGCAGCGAATTGGCCATCAGCTTGATTCCGTCGGTTCTCGTCTGCCAATAGGTTGACAGGGAATCCTGCGACAACGGAAAGAAGTTCAGGTCAACACGCCCGGGAAGAGGACCTTCGGCGACGAAAATATTGCCGTCCGTCCAGTACGCGAGAACCGATGCGCCGGGGGCCGCGGTGGCATTCACGCATCGGCGGCTGTCGGCCCCGCCGTCAAATGACTGCACGCCGATGAAGATGGAATGATTCGGCTGCGTGACCGTCGAGAAGTCGAGGTAGTGGTGGCCGTCCGAGTAGTAACCACCGACTGGATTCATCACGCGGTAATCGGGGTTCCATCGCCCCTTTGGCGTGCCATTTTCGGTGATCGGCCCGCCGCAGGCAAAGCTCATGACCACGACGCCGCCCCCGGCATCAACGTAATCGGCGAGCACATTGCCGACAGCCGCTCCGTCTTTGTATCCGCCGTCATTCAAGAGCACCGCGTCGTACGGCAGCAGCGTGGCGAGCGTGGGCGTGCCGTGCTGAACGTCAAAAACATCCACAGTCTTGAATGTGCCGGTGCTGCGAAGTTTGTCGACAACATCCGAATAGCTGAACGAATAAAGGAAGAGAACCGAGGGCAAGCGCTGCGCCGCCACTGCGCGAACACAACAGACGCTGAACGCAAGCAAGCACACCAGGCGAGTCACGCGGGCCACTGATTCCGAGCGGCCTGTTTGTTTTCGCGGCAAATTCATAGGGGGTCCAGCATACTCGACCGCGGAGCCCCGGTGCCGCGCTTCCCGAGCGAAACGTTGGCAATCGCAGACATCGCCGTGGCCTAAACCGCGTTGTGACACGCGCCAACGCGGCTGAAAAAGTGTTCGTCTGATAACGTTGCGATTCGAGATGAGTTGCCTGTGCGCGAAGCAGTGGAATTCTTTCGTGAAGCGCGCATCGCGGCGCGGCGAAAGTCACTTCCCCCTGCGAGCATTCGCAAACCGAATCGCCGCCTCAAACCCGTCAATCATCTTCTCAATGCTGTAATCACGCGTCGCCGTCAGCAGCGCTTCCGCCGACATCGCGCGCAGGTGCGGCCGGTCATTGAGATGCGCAACAACCTTTGCCGCGAGATCCTGAACGCTGCCGTCCCGATACACATCGCCGTTGATGTTCGGCCTGATGACGTCGTACTCGGGCCCGTGCTTGCTCGCATCGTTGCACGTGATGACCGGGACGCCGTACCCCATCGAATGCAGCACGCTCAGGCCCATGTGCGATGGGAACACCATCAGATCCGACGAGAGGAACCATGGCGCAAGGTTTTTCTCTTCGTAGATCGGCCCAAGAAAACGCACGCGGGCGGACTGGGCGTTGGCGGGGTTGAGCAGATTCAGCTTGCTCGCAATCTCGCGCAGGCGCTGCTCGTCCTCACCTCCGCCGATGATGAGCAGTTGCGCGCCGTGATGCGACTCCGCAATCGTCGGCATCGCCTCGAACAAAAGTTCCAGCCGGCGCAGCGGATCAAGCCGCGCACAAAAAATCAGAACCGGTGCCGGAAACGGAAGCGATGGCGAGCTCTGTCCCAGGTCGTTGGTTTGCTGAAAAGCCTCCAGATCGCGCGGGCATGCCGCCCAATCGCGCCGCGCCGCCTGAATATCAGTCTGATCCACGCTGTTGGGCGCGACAAACACGCGCTCTGGTGAAAAACCTTCCTTGATGAGGCCTTCACGCGCCGAAGCGGAGTAAACCAGGATGCAGTCCGCCCGGCGCCCGAGCGCGTTGCGGATGTTCTTGCGGGCACTCGTTTCGTTCTTCGAGACGCCGTGTCCGAAGAAGACGATTCCCATCTTCTTTCGGCGGGCTTTGAGAATCGCGGGCGGATTGTCGAGAAAGCGAACGTTCCAGTTCAATACCACGACATCCGCAGTGGGCGTCCGGTCGAGCGCGGCCAGATAACCCGGGTGCCAGAACAATTCCGGACGTTGGAAAACTTTGCGGGCTGGTGTGAAATGTCCGTCAATTCCGATTGGATCGACATTGGGGACGTGGCCGTCGGATGCGTACTCAAGATGCAGCGAAATTGCAGGGCGCGACGCCAATTCGCGCCACGCGGGTAGTCGATATCGAGCGAGCGCGGGCTCGCAGATGATCGTGCGGATTGGCGCAGACGTCTCGGGCATGGGTGGGAGGTTAGTGGGGGTCGCCGTTCTGTGCGGGAGCATCGGCTTTCGCCGCACCACACGGGATTGCAGGACGCCAGGTCGTAGCGAGTTCTCAGATAAACACCGGGGTCCGAAGCTATAGTCGGACCCATCTTTTTGGGGGATGGAAATGACCGGTTTAGTCGCTGAAAAACAGGTTTCTGGGAGATCACGCGGCATGTCGCACGCTGAGCAACTTCGTTCGAAAATCGAGAGTCGTCAGGCCAAGGTCGCGGTGATCGGATTGGGCTATGTCGGCCTGCCGCTGCTCGCCGCATTCCATGAAGCCGGCTACCCGGTCCTCGGGTTCGACATCGACCCGGAGAAGCCGGTTCTGCTCAAGAAGGGCGAGAACTATCTCCCCCACCTCGGCTCCGACCTCTGCAAGCAGTTTGTCGGCAGCGCGAAGTTTGATGCGACGACCGACGCAAAGCGCCTCGGCGAAGCCGACGCGATCATCGTCTGCGTCCCGACGCCGCTCGGTCAGCACGGCGAGCCCGACCTTTCGTACGTGATCAACACGGGCGTGATGATTGGCGCAAATTGCAACTCGAGCAAAGTCCAGCTCGTTGTGCTCGAGTCGACCTCGTACCCGGGAACCACGCGCGACGACATGATGCCCGCGATCATCAAGGAAGCCGCGAAGAAGGGTGTCAAGCTGACGCTCGGCGACAATCTGTTCGTCGCGTTCAGCCCGGAACGCGAAGACCCGGGTCGCAAGAGCCACTCGACCACCACAATTCCGAAGCTGGTCGGCGGCATCGACAAGGTTTCAGGCGAACTCGCAACCAAGCTCTACACCGGCCCGATCAAGACGGTGGTGCCGGTCTCCACGGCCGAAGTCGCCGAGGCGAGCAAGGTCTTCGAGAACGTGTTCCGCTGCGTGAACATCGCGCTGGTCAACGAACTCAAGACCATCATGGATGCGATGGGCATCAACGTCTGGGAAGTCATCGAAGCCGCCAGCACCAAGCCGTTCGGTTTCATGCCGTTCTATCCGGGCCCGGGCCTTGGTGGACACTGCATCCCGATCGATCCGTTCTACCTCACGTGGAAGGCGAAGGAATTCAAGGTTCCCGCGCGGTTCATCGAAATCGCGGGCGAAGTGAATAACTCGATGCCGCACTATGTGGTTCACAAGGTTGCCGCGGCACTGAACAACCAGGGCAAAGCAACCAAGGGCGCCAAGGTGCTCGTGCTCGGCCTTGCCTACAAGCCCGACATCGCCGACACCCGCGAGAGCCCCACCTACGAACTCATCGAGCTCCTGCTCGACATGGGCGCAAAGGTTGAGTACAGCGATCCGTTCGTGAAGTACACCAAACCCGTGCGCAAGTACAACCTCGACATGCACAGCGTGGATCTGACTGCTGAAAACCTGGCGAAGTTTGACTGCGTGCTGATCTCGACGAACCACACGGGGTTTGATTACGGCGCGGTGGCGAAGAACTCGAAGCTTGTCGTTGATACCCGCAACGCGATGAAAAAGTTTGCGGCAGATATGGGCGAACGGTTGGTTCGCGCTTAATTGGTTGTTCCAAAAACAAAGGCCGCGGGGCTTCGGGCCCCGCGGTTTTTTTGTCGAGTTTTTGCGAGCGTGTTTTACTCGCAGATCAGGGTGTTGTACGCGGTGACGAAGAAGACGAAATCCGCGTCGTCCACGACTGTGTCGCTGTTCAGGTCGGCGGGGCACCCGTAGGGCATGGCGAAGTCGGTGCAGTCGAGGATGTTGTAGGAGTAGACGAAGATGACGAAGTCAGAGTCATCGACGTATCCGTCATTGTTCAGGTCGGCGCGGCAGGTGAGCGCGACGTTTGCGGTGTAGGGCTTGTAGAGCGCGTTGGCGTGGCCGGGGGCGCTCGATGACTGGAAGTCGGCGAATGTCGAGTCGACACCCGCGCCGCTCGGGCCGGCCTCGAGGATTGCGACGGCCTGATCTTCGCCCGATGCGGCGAAACCGGTGTCGAAAACTGCGAGGCAGTAGCCGTCGAGGTGCGCCATATCACGTGCGTAAATCGTGCCGGCCTTGGCGGTCGTCATGCCGGTGAGAAAGGTCGTGATCGAGCTTGCGGGCGTGCAGGTGAACGAGCCTTCGACCGAGAGGCGCGAGCCGGACGAGATGTCGATGAAGCCCTGCTGGGTGAGGAAGCCGCCGGTCGGGTTGACATAAAGATCGGCGCCGTTGCGCAGGGAGAGAGAGGAACTGATTTTGCTGACGTGACTCAGGCTGTGGAAGACGGAGCCGGGGCCTTCGATGATCACGCGGCCGTTGGCTTCGATGCTGGTCACGTCGCGCCCGTCGGGGAAGAGCAGGGTGCTGTTGTCTTTGAGGTACCAGTAGCCGCTGCTGAGGGGACCGCCGGGGAAGGGAATCTGAGCGGGGTTGCCGATCTGGGCGTAGCAGCCGCCATCGACGCGGAGAACGGCGTAGTTGCCGTTGAAGAACTTCATATCGGAATCGATCTTGGGGAATTTTTCGAAGCCGGTGAGGACGACCGTGCCGTCGCTGGCGAGATACGAGAACGTGTTGCCGTGGACCGTGCTGTTTCCGTTGATGGAGATTGTGCCGCCGGCGCCGGCGATCAGGCCGACGGGAAAGTTGGCATCGCCCAGAACCGAAAGCGATGCGTCGTTGACATCAAGGCGGCCATCGACGGTGAGGTAGGTGTTGACGGTCACGGCGGCACTGGTGCGGATGGTCATGGTCGCGCCGGCGGCGATGTGGGCTGTGGAGGCGGTGAGGTAGTTATTGATCGTGCCGTTGAAGTACTCGAATTGGCCGGTGATCTCCAGGGCTTTGGTGTAAATGCCGGGGTTTGACCCGTACATGAACGTGTGGCCGGCGAGCAATGCGGTGCCGTTGACGTACAGGCCGCCGATGATGCTCATCTCGATGGTGCAGGAAACGCTGGCCGCGACTCCGATTTCACCCTGGCCGATGATCACGGGGCCGTTGGATCCGATGTAGACGGCATCGCCGTTGTTGGGGATGTGGGCGGGGCTCCAGTTGGCGGCGTTGTTCCAGCGGCTGTCCCCGGCGTTGCCGGTCCAGAAGGTGTTGACGGCGAGTGCGTTGCCGGCGAAGGCGACGAGGGCGAGGGAGGCGAGTTTGAGGTGCTTGGAGTTCATTGGAGGGTCCTTACTTGAGGGCGAGTGATGCCGCGGCGGCATCGGCCGGCACGGGAACAAATCTGAGTTGAATGGATGAACTTGACTTGGAGCTGAGATCAGCGCCGACGACGAGAGACGAGCAGGAGACCGGCGCTCACGAGCGAAGCGGCGCCGGGAGCGGGGACGGTTTCCCATTCGAAGGAGTAGTCGATGCCTCGGTAGGCGCTGCTGAGATCACCACCGAATTCAACGGTTGCGCCACGGGTGGGGAGCGCGAAGCCCTTGCCGTAGTACGAAGCGTCGATGGTGATGAACTGATAGAGGTAGTAGGTTCCGGGCGTGAGGATGACGCTGCTCGCGACGGTGCCCAAGTCGGTATCGATGACGCGGAGGCCGTTGCCGTCCTGAAAGGTGCCATAGCGGAAGCCGAGGACGCCGATGTCGGCATCGGTGAAGATGTCGGGCGAAGAGCCGAGTTGCTGATGGAATTCGGTGGCGACTGTGAGCGCGACGGCGGGATCCTGCTGACCGGGGAAGCCGGTGCCGCCGGAGGCGACGAGTTTGAGATTGAATTTCATCGAAGACGAATTGATGCGGACGGGGAGAGCGCCGATGGTGAAGGGGGTGATGGCGATGGCGTGGGCGGTACCGGAGTAGAACTGGCCGTTGACGTTGCCGCCGCCGATCTGGGTGATGAGATCGCCACCGAAGTGGCCGGTGAACTTGCCGAGGGTGTTGGTTGCGGTGCCGGTTGAGTTCGTGTCGCCGAGTAGCTGAACGTCGCCTGTGCCGTAGTTGACGGTGTACGGGGCGGGCGATGCGGTGACCTGCGCGTTGGCGGCGGCAGCGAAGATGGATCCGGCGGTGAGTGAGAGGATGGTGCGAGTGTTCATTGAAAAGCTCCTTGGCTCGGGGAACAGATGGGAGACGCGAAGTTGCGGCACCCGAGCCGGTTTGGGGCGGTGATGCCCGGGCTCATAAGGGCCTGCGACGTCTGAGCCCAAGCAGGGCGCGGAATCTTAAAAAAAGTTGGCCGGGATCCGGGGATTGCGGACGGGCGAGCCTGCAGCGGGGAGGTGGGGAAACAGACCGAGCCGCGCGGCCAGTGGCCGCGCGGCTCGTTCCTGCCTGCAGTGTGTTGAACTGGCTCAAAGTTGCTCGGGGCGTTGCAACGCGCCCGCTGTTTCCCGCCCGAGCTCAGTCGCAGAGCAGCGTGTTGTACGCGGCGGCAAAGAGCACGAAATCCGCGTCTTCGACGAAACCGTCACCGGTGAGGTCGGCGGTGCAGGCGTGCGGCATGAAGACGCTGTTGCAGGCGAGGGTGTCGTACTGCTGGGCGAACCAGACAAAATCGGCATCGTCCACGAGGCCGTCGCTGTTGAGGTCGGCGGCGCACGAGAAGTTCAGCGTGGCGCTGTAGGGCAGGTAGGAGAAATTGGACTGGCCGGAAAGGGTGTTCAGGGTGACAGCCACAAACTCGCTGTCGACTCCGTCGCCGGACGTGCCGGTTTGGATGAGAGCGACCGGTTGATTTGGGCTGCGATTGAAGGGAGCGTTGAACTCGGCTAGGAGGAAGCCGTCGAGGTGCGCGAAATCACGGGCGTAGATGGTGCCGGCCTGCTCGGTCGAAAGGCCGCTCAGCCGTGTGGAAATCACGCTGGAAGTCGTGCAGATCAGGCCGCCTTCGATGGAAACGCGTGAACCGGCGGAAAGTTCGATCGTTCCTTCGTGGGTGAAGACGCCTCCGGCTGGGGTGATGGGGAGGAATGCCTTGTTGTCGAGCGAGAGCTTGGACGTGACGTGTTTGAGGCTGTGGAGGTTCTGGATTTGCGACTGCGGGCCGTCGAGAATGACAACGCCGGTACCTTCGATGCTGGTGACCTGGCGGCCGTCGGGGAAGGAGAGGGTGCTGTTGTCCCGGACCGACCAGTAGCCGCTGTCGATCTTGCCGGCCGGGTAGGCGATTTGCGTGGGGTTGCCGATCAGGGCGTGCGTGCCTCCTTCAACGACGACCCAGGCATGCGCACCGTTATAAAACTTCATCTCGGCGGCGATCGTGGGTGATGCGTCCAGGCCTCTCATGAAGATGACGGCGTCGTTCGCGAGGTAGGAATAGTCGTTGCCGCGGAGTCGGCTTTCGCCGATGAGAGAGCAGACGCCCAAGCCCGAGACGCTCATCGAGACAGGAATTGCTGCGGAACCCAGGACCCTGAGCGTGGCGCTGTGGATTTGAAGGTCGCCACCGACAAAGAACCTGGTGTTGATGGTGGCGTCGGCGCCGCCGTGGACGTTCATCGTCCCTGTGTATGTGAGGTTGATGACGGAGTTTTCGGTGAGCGGGTTGATTACACCGCCATAGACATCGAACGTGTTCTTGATGTCGATTCGGTCAATCGACAGCGAGCCGACCATGATGCAGCCCCCGTCCGGTACGAATGTTTTGGTGCACTGGAACGAGCCGTAGATCTCGAATCCTTCGGCGGAATAAAGGCTCTTGGCGACCGCGGCATGGCCAGAGTAGACCGCGACGGGCCCGTTGGAGAAGATGTAAACATCATCGGCGCTGGTCGGCACGAAATTAAGATTCCAGTTGTTCTTGTTGTTCCAATCGTGATCGCCGGCAGCACCAGTCCAGGTGAGGTCTGCGGCGCTGGCGGATCCGGCGAGAGTGGCGGCGGCGAGGAGGAAGGCTTTGGTGTTCATGGGGATTCTCTTTGGATTCGGTTGAAATCTGGGTCGGGCGGAGGTGCCCTCGGAGGGGCATGCGATGTAGAGAAGTGAGCAGGCCGGGGAATCTGCAAGAATGTGAGATGTGAGGGTGCGCGGTTCGAATTACGCAAAAGGGAGCGATAACACCGGGGTCTGGGTGCGCGTGGAAGCGGCTTTTGGATCGGGCTTGCGGCGGAGAGCCATGCATGCGAGACTTGCAGACGTGAACGACCCCATCGCGAGCCGGGCCAACGTGACGCAATTGCTGCAGATGGCGGGTGAGGGAGACTCGCGCGCGACCGATGAGTTGCTGCCCCTGGTGTACGAAGAACTTCGCCGCATGGCGCGGGCCCAGTTGGCGGGCGACGCGTTGGCCGTGACACTTCAGCCGACGGTGTTGGTCCACGAGGCATATCTGCGTCTGGTCGGTAGCGGCGATATTTCGTGGAACAGCCGCGCCCACTTCTTTGGCGCGGCAGCTCAGGCAATGCGCCGCATTCTGGTCGAGCGGGCGCGGCACCGCGGCCGCCTCAAGCGCGGCGGCGGCCAAAAGCGGATCGAAATGGACGATGCGTTGCTCGCGACCGAGCCCGAAGCAGAAACGATGCTCGCGCTCGATGAAGCTCTCAAGAAGCTCGAGGCATACGACCCCGTCAAGGGGCAGATCGTGATGCTGCGATTTTTCACCGGACTTACGAACGAGCAGACCGCGCAGGCCATGGGAAAATCGGTGACCTGGATCAAGGAAGAGTGGGCATACGCCCGCACGTGGCTGCATCGTGAACTGGCAAAGGCTGCTGAATGACAACATTCCGCAAAAAGAACACCCAGAGCACAAAGGCCACAAAGAGAAGAGCGGAAAGGGAAAACAAAGCCGGTGGGTTCCACTGACATAGAGCGCGCGGCGAGGGGTAGCTTTCGTGTGAGTTCTTCTATTCCACGAAGTCACGGGTTGCTTTTTTCTGCCCGCTCTCTTCCTTCTGATTTACTTTGTGTTCTCGGTGTTCTTTGTGTTGAATGCACAGTGCGCGAACAATGACTTATTGAATCGAGCGTCATGAATCACGACCGCCAGCGCATTGCCGAAGGCCTGTTCAAGGAAGCACGCGGGCTGCCGGTGCCGGAGCGCAATCAATTTATCACCGACAAATGCGGTTCCGACGCCGCGCTCCAGGAAGAAGTGCGGTCGCTGCTTTCCTGGAATGAAGATTCGTCCGGCGTGCTCGATCGGCCCCCACCTCTGCTCGATGGAGTCACAGAAGCAGATGCCGCGGCAGCCCTCCTGCCTCCGGGCGGGACGATCGGGCAGTACAAAATTCTGTCCGTGCTCGGCGTCGGCGGCATGGGCGTGGTCTACGTCGCGGAACAAAAACGCCCGCAGCGCACCGTCGCGCTCAAAGTCATTCGACCCGGTCTCGCATCGCCCTCGGTTCTTCGCCGCCTCGAATACGAAGCCGAAGTACTCGGCAAGCTGCAGCATCCAGGCATCGCGCAGGTGATCGAAGCGGGCACGGGCGACGCCGGCTACGGCGTGCAGCCGTTCTTCGCGATGGAACTCGTAAAGGGCCAAACGCTCGACGTCTACTGCGCGCTCAAGAAACTCGGCACGGCGGAACGCCTCAAGCTAGTCCAGCTCGTGTGCGATGCAGTCGAGCACGCCCACCGCCGCGGCGTCATTCACCGCGATTTGAAACCGGCCAACATTCTCGTCGACGAAGCCGGTCAGCCAAAGGTGCTCGACTTCGGCGTCGCGCGAGCCGCGGGAACGCGCGAAGGCGAACAGCAGCTCACAATGCTCCACTCCGGCGAGCGCCAATTGATCGGCACGCTCGCGTACATGAGCCCCGAGCAAGTCAGTGGCATGCCGGCGGAAGTTGATTTCCGCAGCGACGTCTACGCGCTCGGCGTCATCTTGTACGAGCTCGTCGCCGGCAAATCGCCGCACGACATCACGAGCCGCTCGCTCCCCGACGCGATCCGCGTGATCCGGGATGAAGAGCCCCGGCACTTGAGCAGCGTGAACTCGTCCTGGCGGGGCGATCTCGACACGATCGCCGCAAAGGCGCTCGAAAAGGACAAAGCTCGCCGCTATCAGTCTGCCGCGGAGCTCGGCGCGGATATTGAGCGCTTCCTCACCGATCGCCCGATCGCGGCACGCCCCCCAAGCGCGGTCTATCAAGTCGGCAAATTCGCCCGAAGAAACAAGGCTCTCGTCACCGGCGCCTCGATCGCAGTCATCGCCCTCGTCGCGGGCCTGGTTGTCAGCACCGTGCAATACGCGCGAGCAACCCGTGCCGCGGCCCGGTCAGAACAAGTCGCATCGCTCCTCAAGGGCATGATCGGCGGCATCAATCCAAAAATCGCACAAGCGCGCGACACGACGCTGCTCAAAGACATCGTCGATAAAGGCGTTCACGATATCGGAACGAAGTTGAAGGGCCAGCCACAGGTCGAAGCCGATCTTCGCAAGACTCTCGGCGAGGTGTATTACAGCATCGGCGAGTTTGCGCCGGCCGAGGAACAACACCGCGCGGCAATCGCAAAGTTCAGCGCGTCGATGGGCCCGGAGACGGATGAAGTCGCCGGTGCGATGATCAAGCTGACAAGCGTGTTGACGTCGGTCGGACGCCACGACGAGGCTGTGGAGCTCGCGAAGAAAGCTCTGGCGATCGAGCAGAAGGTTTTTCGCGAGGGGAGCGAGCAGGTAGCAGATGCCACGGCGAATCTCGGCGCCGCGCTGGTCTTCACCGATTCAAAGGAAGCGATCGCGAATCTGAAATCAGCCACACAGATGTACGAGAAGATTTCCGGGCCAAACTCGATCGACGTCGCGCGGACGCTCGAGCACCTCGGCCAAGCCCAGCTCGAAGCAGGAATGGGCCCCGAAGCAGAAGCCTCGTTCAAGCGGACCCACGAGATTCGCCGCGAATTGCTCGGCCCCGATGACATGGATACGACGAACGTCGCAGGGCTGTTGGGCGATGCGTACCTGTCGCAGCAGCGCTACGCCGAAGCCGAACCGTTCTGCCGCGAGTATGCCGAGTCGGTGACGAAATTGTTGCCCCCGACCCACGCAACCGTCTCACTCGCATGGGCAGCGCTCGCACAGAGCTTGCATCGCCAGGGCAAACTCGGCGAAGCGATCGTCATCTATAAAGCACAGATCGCCCCCATGGAAAAGGCGCTCGGGTCCGATCATCTGAATGTCGGCGTGCTGCACAACAACGTCGGCACCGTGCTGGTCGATGCGGGCGATTTCGCCGCCGCACAAAAAGAATTTGATGAGGCGATGCGCATCTACCGCGTCCAAGGCGGCGAAGAAAACGTGCGCGTCCCCTTCGCGCTTCTGGGTCTCGCCAACGTGAAGTGGGGCGAGAAGGACTACCCCGCATCCGAACAGCTCGCCCGGCGCTCCTACGAGATGGGCGCCAAAACACTCCCCGCAAAACACCCACAGATCGGCAACGCCGCCCTCCGTCTCGCGGCATGCCTTGTCGAACTTTCCTTCGCCGCACAAGGTGCCGAGCAGATCGCCCGCGCCGACGAAGCCGCCAAACTTGCCGACGATTCCCGCGCGAATTTCGCCGCCAGCATGGGCGAAGATCATTTCAACGTCCACATGGCCAAAGCCCGCCTCGCCTGCGCCCACGCCGCGGCAGCCTGCGCCAAATCCGACGCCGCCGCATTTGCTTCCGCCGCGAAGGAATTGGAAACCACCCGCGACACACTGACCACACGTCCAACCCTCGGCGCATTCCCCGCAAGAAATCTCCTGCTCATCGACATCGAGCGAACACTCGCCCGCCTCTACACCAAGTGGAACGCAATCGCCCCCAGCCCCGAGAAAAATGATCTCGCCGCCGCAACCCAAGCCCGCCAAAAAACGCTCGAGACCGCCTTGATCGCCGACCGAGCCGCCGCCACCGCAAGCACGAAGTAGCAGGCCGCAACTTCCACCAACGCGATCAAGCCTCCACTGCCCACCCCTCCCCCGCCCCGAGGGAGGGGCCAGGGGTGGGCCCGCCTTTGCATCCCCCATTCCGCATTCCGCATTCCGCATTCCGCATTCCGAAATTTCGAATTTCGAATTT
Organism: Phycisphaerales bacterium; assembly: GCA_050730655.1. Lineage (GTDB taxonomy): Bacteria > Planctomycetota > Phycisphaerae > Phycisphaerales > UBA1924 > JAFEBO01. The sequence continues at coordinate 31,143 of JBOHNL010000008.1, read as the reverse complement.
CGAATTTCGAATTTCGAATTCTCCTCTTCCCCCGCCCCTAACAGGGGCGCCCGCCCGTTGCCAGACGTGCAACGTCTGGTCCAAAGCCCTCACACCTCTCCCCTTCCTCCATCCCTGTCGCGCCAGCGACACAAACCAAGCGCCGCCTTTCAATCCGCACTCCGAATTCGTTCTCCCCTTTCTTTGATAAGTGAATAGTCCGTTTGCGCGAGGCCACTCCACCGACCTCCGTAACCCGCCTTCGCGCACCACCTTCCTTTGGCCCTTTGGAACTTTGGCCCTTTCGCCCCTCTCCCCTTCCTCCATCCCTGTCGCGCCAGCGACACAAACCAAGCGCCTGCCAATCCCGCATTCCGACATCCGACATCCGACATCCGACATCCGACATCCGACATCCGACATCCGACATCCGGTTATTCTCCTCCCATGCCCCGCTTCCACGAGATCCTCTCGTACCAATCCATGTGCAACACGGAGCAGATGTCTCTGCAGCGCGGCATGAACTTCCGCGTCCGGGGCGGGAAGGCCGGCTACTCCATCCTCTTAATGAGCGTGCGCAAAGGGGCTCCGTACCAGGATCAATGGCACGACACAGGTGGGGGTGGTCCGCACGCGGGCATGCTCGAATACGAGGGACACGACGCACCGAAGAACGTCGCGCTTCGGTCGGACCCCAAGGAGATCGATCAAGCCCAATTCCTGCCCAGCAGAAAGCCCACCGACAACGGCAAGTTCTTTCAGGCCGCGGCAGATGCGCAGGCGGGCGCCGACCCGGAGATCGTTCAGATCTAACAAAAGATCGCCGACGGACGCTGGTGTGACCGAGGCCGCTATCTCTTGGTCGATGCCGAGATCAAGACCGCGATCAACGCAGCGCAAGCGAACTGACAGGCTCACCCGTCATCATCGCCTCTTCGCTCTCGTATTCGCACGCGACATCATCGCTGATCGCAACCACCCGTCCATCAGCACGGCGAAGCACAACCAGATGAATCCCGCCGCCGCTGTTCCAGATTTCGCCGGAAAGTTCAGCCGCAATCTTCCGTGCAGTGCGCTCGCTCATGTGTGCCCCCGATCTAACTGTCTTATACCAAGACTTGGCGCCATTGTCTAGCAATTGGCGCCTTTTTATTATTTTCCTCTCGTTCACTTCCGGCGCTGTCGCGATCCTTCTCGCAATGACGCCTGGGTGCTGCCGCGGCCCGTCATCAAACCTCGCCTTTTGGAACGCAACTTCCGCAGGAGCAGACGATCTAGAGCCTGCTCATCGTGAGTATCGCACTCCCACACCGTCAACACTCTCCATCCATCGGCTCGTAATCGGCGCGTCACCCGTCGATCACGCCTGATGTTGCGGCGAAACTTCTCCGCCCAGAAGTTCCGATTCTCCGTGGGATGACTCCGGCCTCGAACGCAACTGTGCCGATGCCAAAAGCAACCGTGAACAAAAAGAACTGCCCCCCGCGTCGGCAACACGAAGTCGGGCGTGCCGAAAAGATGCAGTTTGGAAATTCGGATGTTGAGACGCTTCATTGCTGCCCGCACCCGCCGTTCCGGCCCGGTGTTTGAGGAGCGCACTCGCCGCATGATTTCGCTGCGGCTAATCATCGGATCACCGAGTGAGAATTCGAATGCTCTTTGGGCCCAAGACGTCTATCCACTGCTCGTTGTAGATCTTGAATAGAGCTCGCAGTTGTTCCGCTTTTCCCTCAAGCGAGAACCCGCCTAACTCGGTGACGTTCTGGCCGACAAAAGACTCGATTGACGTGAGAACGAGACGCTGAAGAAGACTCTTCTCCAGTGCATCTGCCAATTCGTCTCGCCACCCGTTCAGGCGATGAGTTCGAACCAGCAACCAGACGTCCGACTGCGTCTCCTCGAGAATCGCCCGCACCTGCTCGATGTGCTTGTCATCAGCAGTGCCCAATGCAACCTCGATCGCAGCCGCGCCTATCTGGAAGTCCGCGCGACGTTCTTCGGTGTCTCGCTGATTGAACTGACGAACCGGAATCTTCTCGTTCGGGAATCGGAGCTTTAGCTTGGCCGCGACCAGATACTGCGCGACCGCACCCGCCTTGTCGCGATCGTCTGCTTGTTCAATTAGATCGCCTATCACCGATTCTGCCGTACGCCCCTCAATTCGAACCGAAAGCGGATCCGATTCGAGCACGGCACGAAGCTTGTTCGCGAACAGGACTTGAACTGCCTCCAACGGCTTTGAATTCGACTTTGAGAATCCTGCTTTCTCCAATTTCTTCAGCAGCGGCTGTCCCCACTCGGGCAAGTTGGATGAACGACGTCCGCTGTTCTTGTTCACGGCCGCGAGCGAATATCGATCGAGCGCTTTCTTCGCCCACGATTCGTGTGACTGAAGTCCCGCGCCACCTTTAACTGTGTGCTTTGTCAAATCGAGTGCCGGATTGTCGCGAAGCCTCTCCAGCAGAGCCAATGCAGTCTGAAGTCGGGCGGGAACCAGGAGGTCCGCTTTCATCATGTACTCGTCGCAGAACTGATCGAACTCGCCTTCGGTCATGTTGCAACCCTTGCACGGAAATTGGACGCTCCGCCCGCCTTGATCGGAATCACATTCTCTGCGATCCATGTAATCGCAGGCACGCAAACTGCATCGCCGAAGCCGAACAGCGCATCATTCAGCGAGCCCGACACCTGGAACTCGTCAGCGCCCATCAGCCGGGCGCACTCCCGCGGCGTGAGAAGCCGAACGTCATAACGACCCTTGCCAGCACGGAACAGAATCTGTCGCCCGCTTCCGCCCTTCGGAGTTCTCAGGCATCCCGCGATTCCATCGGTGCGGAGTTCCGCCATGGATCGCTTCTTGCCGTTGGGCTGCATGCGCACGCGGCGAAACACCGTGCCGTAGTTCCAAGTCTTTCCCTTCATCATCGCGTTCGCAATGGCGAGATGCTTCGGACTCAGCTGCCTAAACAAGTACTCGGCTCTCTCGCGCGACCACCACTCCGGAGCAAAGTCCGGCAAGTCTTCCAAAATGTCCGGGAGAGACTTTGCCGAAGCCGAGGGCGGCTCTGGGTGGTCTGAAAGACGCCACTGAACTTGCGGAGAATCCAAAATCGCTCGCACAAGCGCCGATGGACGCGTTCTCGTCGGCAGAAGACCGACGACCGGCACGGGCGCGGCCGTTGTCGCGACCACAAACATCCGAGCGCGGCTTTGAGGCACGAACCATTTTGCATCAAGCAAGAACGGATCGACCGAGTATCCGAGCTCGTTCAGCGCCGACATCGCCGCGATGAAGTCTTTGCCGCCGTTCGAAGACAAGAAGCCGACGACGTTCTCAAGCAAGATGACCGGAGGTCGGCGAGCGTCCAGCTTCCGCAGGATGTCCACAAATCCCCAAAACGCCGACGACTCACCCGCGCGAATGCCCGCGCGCCCGCCCGCAATCGATAGATCCGTGCACGGGAACGAAGCAGTCGCCAGCGAGACCTGCGGCATATCCGCCGCGGCGATCTTGTGAATGTCGCCAAGATGAAAGTGATCCTCGGCATCGCCAAAGTGCGCGTCATACATGTCGCGCTTCACCGGGTCGATGTCGTTTGCAAAGGCGACCGACCAACCCGCCGCTTCAAGACCCATGCGAACCAACCCGATGCCGGCAAAGAACTCGGCGAACTCAAGCGAGCCGCGTCTCACCTTCTTCTCGGGGGCCCAAAGTTGACGCGTGGTTGCTCGCACGGGAGATGGTACTCAAACACTGGGCGGCATGGGCCTTAAGAAAATACAAACGACAGGCTCGCTCTTTGCGCAATAGCGCTACTTAGGCCGGAAGCACGTGAAGACCGCGAACCCCAAGATCTGCTCTGATTTTCAGTCATTTCGGACGGCGAGAATGCCTCCGCTGCGGCAGTACCAAGAGGTCCTACCCCGATGACGCGAATCCAGATTGTGTGGTATATCTACTACAGGGATGCGTTATCATTTCGACAATGGCGCCCAAGTCTCGCAAAAAAGTCTCTAAGAAACCGACTGCCTTCGACTGCTTTGCGGGTTGCGGCGGAATGTCGGAGGGCTTTCGGCTGGCCGGGTACCGCGTGATCGGAGCTGTGGAGATCGACAAAGACGCAGCCGACGTTTACAAATTGAATCATCGCGACGTCACCGTATGGACGGAGGACATCACGGGTGTATCCGCGAAATCTATCCTGAAGAAGCTTCGGCTCAAGAAGGGCGATCTCGATCTCCTAGGCGGCTGTCCTCCTTGTCAAGGATTCTCGACACTCCGAACTCTCAATGGCAATCGCCGCATTCGTGATGAGCAGAATGATCTGATTTTCGAGTTTCAGCGCCTGGTGTTGGGACTCAAGCCAAAGCGCGTAATGATGGAAAATGTTCCGGGACTTTTTGCCAATCGTCGCCTTAGAAAGTTCAAAGCGGCTCTGGCAAATGCGGGATATACGGTGGAAGCCAAGGTGCTGGACGTTGGCGACTTCGGCGTGCCGCAGCGTCGGCGGCGCATGGTACTGCTCGCCAGTCGCGTTTCGAGCGTTGCATTCGCAAAGAAACAAAAGACAGGCAGAACTGTTCGGCAAGCAATCGGAGGGATGCCAAAAGCTGGCGCAAGCGGCGACAAACTGCATGACCTTCCGGAAAACCGTTCACTGACTGTCGCTGCGCGTATCCGGGAGGTGCCTGCAAACGGCGGCAGTCGTGCATCTTTGCCTAGTCACCTGAAATTGAAATGCCATAAGACATCAGATGGTTTTAAGGATGTTTACGGTCGAATGGCCTGGAATGAACCTTCTCCGACCATAACCACTGGATGCTTCAATCCCTCAAAGGGCCGATTTCTGCATCCAGAGGAGCATCGGGCAATTACAATGCGTGAAGCTGCCTTGCTCCAGTCATTCCGAAAGTGCTATAAATTTCCGGCGTCACTGGGTAAAGTGAAAGTAGCGACAATGATCGGCAATGCGCTTCCGCCGCGATTTATTCGAGCGCATGCAAGGATGTTGAAAGGCGGTACGAACTAAAGGGGGATCGATGGAAGAGCCAGTTCATCCGTTAGCAATGCGGTTTGACCCGCAAACGATTCGACACCTCGGGTTACGCATGTATTCTTCGCTAGCGCCCGCACTGGCCGAGATCATCTCTAATTCATACGACGCCGACGCTTCCAATGTGAGCATCACGCTCGAAGAGGAAGAGGGAGTCCCGGCGCGAATTACGGTGACCGATGATGGGTCGGGATTGGCCTACGAAGACATTCGGGACAAGCTGCTAGTCATCGGTCGAAATCGACGTGAAGATGGAGATGACCCTTCCCCGAAGCACAAACGTTTGTCGACGGGAAAAAAGGGCCTAGGTAAATTGGCGCTGTTTGGACTCGCTTCAACGATTACTTTTATAACACAAAAAGCGGGCAAGCTTAACGAATTTGTCCTCGACTGGGACGAGCTCAATTCCGCAAAAGGAACCTATCTTCCGAAATCAATACGAGTAAACGAGCAGACCTCGTCGGCTGACGGTACGACGATCGTGCTGACGGGCCTGAAGCGTAAAACTGCATTTGACCCTGCGGGTTTAGCTGACAGTCTGTCCCGCATATTTGTCGTCGATGATACGTTTCGAATTACAGTCAAATCGCCCAAGGGCGATAGGATTGCAATAGATAACACTCGAAAATACGAGACAATCGAAACTGAATTCACCTGGGACATCGAATCGACGCTGCTTGTTCCAGAAGCGTCTGAATACCGGGGAGAGTTGAAAGGGAAGCTTTTGACTGCTATCAAGCCGATCGCGCCCGCTTCCGGCCTGCGCGGAATCACCTTGTATTCGCGTGGAAAGCTCGTCAACGCACCGGAATTTTTTTCAAGCAGTGCCTCGAGCCATTTTTATCAATATCTTACCGGCTGGATAACGGTTGATTTTATTGACAAGTTAGACGACGATGTTATCTCAACCAATCGCCAGTCTTTGGATTGGGAACATCCGCAAATGATCAATTTCAGGAAGTTTCTTGCGGGGATAGTTTCGCAAGTTAATGGAGATTGGAGAAGAAAGCGAAAAGAAAAGAAAGATGCGGATCTGCAGAGCATGACCGGGATTGATACAAAAGCGTGGATCGGCACGATGCCGCCGGAAGTCGGCCAGAACACGCAGAGAATCATCGATGCTTTGGGCGGCGAGGATGCGTTCGAGAATTTCACGCCTGTAATTAAGGCACTTCATGAGATTGTTCCAAATTACCCGCTTCTTCACTGGCGACATTTGCATGATGCTTTACAAAGGCGAGTGCGATCTTTTTATGAGCACAAGCAGTACGGGATTGCTGCGAGCGAAGGGGTGAAAATATATTGCGAGACGATTCGCAGCTTGACTGGAAGAACCACTGACGGTCGCTCGCTTGTGGATGGAGTGTTTGGCTCGGCTCCTTTTACGCCGCCCATCGAACTGCAGTTGAACGATCTCTCGACCGAGTCATACAAAAATATTCAGGAGGGGCAAGGACATTTATCGCGTGGCGTCGTGACCGGTTTCAGAAACCCGGTCACGCATAGCCCAATTGACACGGTTGTGCCTGCAGTTTTTTCTGAAGTGGATTGCTTGAACGTGCTTAGCCTGACATCTTATCTGCTCACGCGATTGGATCACGCTTCATACAACAATCCCGCGCTGCGGTCTCCAAGCGTCGCTACCCGACCCGCGTAGTTTGGAGGAGGCGACTACGCGCAGCCCAACGCTCCACCTCTCCAACTCCCTCTCTTCTCCGTGGTCTCCGTGGTGAATTCCGCTGCCTTTCCTCTTCATCGCGCAGCGAAGTCACCCCGGCAAAATAAAGCCGCCTTTCCCCTTTATCTTCTCCACCGCATCCCTCTTCACCCCAAACGTCGTCTGCAAAACATCCCCCGGCGTTGCCGCGAGCCACTGGCTCATATCGATCGCCTGATACTTCCCGTTGTTGAACCCAAGCAGCACGCGGCAGACCTCCGTCTTACTCGTGTTCTTGATGTAGTGCCCCGAGCCCATCGGCGCATACCCGACGTCGCCGGCTTCGAACTGCTCCATCACGATCTTCCCCTCCGCCAAAAACACACCCATCTCGGCCGTGCCGCTGATGTAGTACTGCCATTCGTCGGCGTTGGGGTGCCAGTGGAGCTCGCGCATCGCGCCGGGTTCGAGTTCGATGACCGAGCCGGCCATGGTGTGCGAGATGGGGAAATCATCGACGGTGACGATGCGCTGTGTGCCGCCACCGGGGACGCGCCGGGGTTCCTGGGCCATGAGGGGGTAGCGGTGTTTCGCGACGAGTTCGGCGCGGGTGCGGGCCTGACTGATGCGCGAGTCGTCGCCCGGCACCGGCCCTTGCACGAAGTAGGCTTCGTTCTTGGGGAGCGGCGCGAGATCGGCCTCGCTCACGCCGAGATTTTGGGCAACCACGGGCTTCGGACAGCGCGAAAGAAAATCGGTGATGCTGAAGGTGTGGTCTTCGGAAAAATCGCCGTTGTCAAAGATCAGGATGAAGTGACACTCGCCCGGGCCGAGGCCCTGGATGGAGTGGCCATAGCCACGCGGGAAATACCAGACGTCGCCGGCTTCGAAGGTGTCGATCGCGGATGTGCCATCCGGATGCACAATCGTCGTGCGGCAGTTGCCACTCACCACATACGCCCACTCCGCCGCATTCGCGTGCCAGTGCAACTCGCGCATCGCGCCGGCTGCAAGACGCATCGAAACGCCAGCGATCCCGACCGACGCCGGAAACTCTTTGACCGACGCGCCGCGAGTGATGCCACCGTTGCCGGTGCGGGGGGTGACTTTTTCGAGCTGGTAGCGGAATTGGCCCAAGTGAATCTCTCCTCAAACTGCAACGACCCGGCGGCGACTGCCGCGAGATCTCCGTTCTATCTATACGAGGAAGAGCGTACCCGGCTTCCCAACGTGGCGCGGTCGATGCGAAAGCCTCCCGATCAGCCCGACGCTTGCCGTACGAGCCCGAACGCAGTGAGCGGCACAGTTGCGAACAAACCGCCACCACGCCCCGCCCCACTCGTACTCGCGCGAAACGCGATCCGCCAAAGCCCAAGCTAGCTCCGCACCTTCAAATCCACCGTCACGCCATCCGCCGGCTTCGTCGAGACACCCGCACGAGCCGGATTCTCAGGCTTGCTTGCGCGAAGTTCAAACAGCTTGATCACCGCGCCGACCACAAGCGCGACTTCCATCTGGCCCAAATTCTTCCCCGGGCAAAACCGCGGGCCGTGGCCGAAACCAAAGTGCAGCCACTCGCGCGTGCCCTGATCGCCGGCCTGTTTGCCGAGCCATCTTTCCGGCGCAAACTTCTCCGCCGCGTGGCCGGTGACGCCCACGCCCCAGTGATCTTCGTGGCGATTGGCGTGCCAGACATCAAGAAGGATGTGCGTGCCGGCGGGGATGTGCAGTTCGCCGCCACTATCGGTCCGGACGAGCGTGTCAACGGTCGCCTGGCGCGGATGGAAGTAGAGCGCGGGGGTGAGGCGGAGCGTTTCGTTGAGCACGCAGCCGAGATATTCGAGCTTGGCAAGCGTCTCAGGGTTGTAATCCTCGATGTCGCGCACTTCCTGATAGAGGCGTTCCTGCGCAACGGAGTCGCGGGCGAGGTGCGCGAGCGCCCAGCACGCGTACGACGTTGTGGCTTCGAGCGCGCCCGCGAGAAAGACGCGGATGTTGCCGCGGAGTGAATCATCGGCGACATCCGACTTGAACTGCTTCCACATGCCGCCGCCGCGTTTGCGGGGTTCGATGGCGCTCGAGGTCAGATTCTCGAACGTTTCCGCGGCATCCCGCGCCTTCGCCGCGCCGCCCACGCGCCCCAGCCAGCGGGGCAGCTTGTGCAGCGGGCAGCCGACTTTCGTCATGACGGTGTCGCGGACGATGTTGTCGATGAATTGATCGAGCGCGGGGACATCGCGATTGCGGAGGTCTTCCTGGCTGATCTCCGCGCCGAAGAAGCTGTTGATCAGCATCTCGAGCATGACGGCTTTGATCTCGGGTTCGAGTTGGACGGAGAGAGAGTCGGCCCCGCTCTCGCGGATCTGCGTGCGCACGAGTTCGAGCCGTTGAACCGCGACATTGCGGAACGTGGTGGCGAACCCGTCGAAGACCTCCGGCTGATAGAGCGTGGAGCGCGAAAAGGGCGGCGCGGCCATCTGCTTCTGCGCCCGCCAGACCGCGCCGTTCGCATAAAGCAGCGTGCGGCTGCCCGTCGCTCGCGAAATCCCGCCTGTCGGCAACGAATCGCGATCAAACTGACCCGGCTTGTCGCCCGTCGCCATCGAAATCGCGCGGATGACGGCCGGATCACGCGTCACCAGAACCGGAGCGAAACCCGGAAACTCGATGTACCGATTGTGCCGCCGGCCGTGATCCTTTTCGCTATCAGCGCCGTGAAAGAACGAATCCAAGATCGCAAGCGGCTTGCGAAAGTTCAGCGGATGCGGGAATGGCACGGTCGGTCGCCCGGCAAACGGCCGGATCAATCCGACCCGCGCAGGAGTGATCGACCCGCGAAACGGACTTTTGCGCATGAGCTGCCGCGGCAAGTGCTTCCAGCGCGCAAACTTCGCCGTACCTTCGGGCGAAAGAGCGCCGATGTCGACGGATTCCGTTGCAGATTGAACTCCCTCAGGCATGCCGATCATCGTAACGCACCGCGCCGCCTCGCATTCCAAAATCGGGTATCCTGATACAGAAGGACCGCGCGTCGTGCAGCGCTGATCCGGAGTCTTCACATGCAACAACGAGTACTCGCCGTTCCGCTCGTCCTTGCCGCGCTCGGCGGCTTGCCGGCTACGCGGGGTGAAGTTCAACGACAAGACGACCCGCCCGCCTCCCCAGACAAGCAGCCGATCGAGCACGCGGCGCCGGCATCCGATTCCGCCGCGCCGAGTTCAGACAGCGCCTCGACCGCTCCCGGCACGATCGACTCAAAGTCCGAATTTCGGATGCACCCCTTCGGCAATTTCTTCCACGATCTCAACCGCGCGCTCGGCGGCAGAAAATCAACCTCGTCCGTTCATCCGCCCCAGCCGCCCACTTCCGCCGAGAGCGACTTCCAGCCATTCCATTTGATCCCGACAAGCGGAAACCTCTTCGGCGATTGGTTCGGCGCGCGAACCTACCTCGAAGAGAAAGGCATCACCCCAACACTTTCATTCGTCACCAACCTCGCCGGCAACGTGAGCGGCGGTCGCGACCAGGGTTTCACCCACGCCGACAACCTCGGCCTCGATCTCCACTTCGACCTCGAAAAAATCCTCGGCATCGACGGCGCATCGTTCCTCCTGAACATGTCGCAGCGCTCCGGCTCCAGCGTATCCAGTGTCTATATCGGAAACGTCTTCACCGTCCAGCAAGTCTTCGGCGGCACCACCTTCCATCTCATCGACGCCGCGTATCAACAGCAACTCTTCGACGACCGCATCGAACTAAGGATAGGTAGAATTGCAGCTGGCGACGACTTCTTAGTATCTGAATATAATTACTTGTTCATGCAGAATGCTTTCTGCGGAAACCCGGTCGGCATCTTTTTCAACTCGCCGGGGATGACGGCGTATCCGAATGCGACATGGGGCGGCGTCGCGACGTGGAAGGCGACGCAGCGATTTTCGATCATGGCGGGAATCTACAACGGCGATCCGAACATCCGGCAGAACCATTACAACGGCGTGAACTTTTCGCTGAACGGGCCGGTGTTCGTGATGGCCGAGTTGCAGTATCAGTTGAACGGCTTGAAAGAGGACACGGGCCCGGTCGGGAATTACAAGCTCGGCGGCTGGTATGACAACAGCGAGTATTCCAATTTCGAGAACAACTCAACCAGCCGCGGCAACTGGGGAATCTATGGGCTCTTTGATCAGCTTCTGATTCCGTTTGGCGCGCGCGAAGAGAGCCGCGGGCTGGGTATCACCGGCTCGGCGCTCTTCTCGCCTAAGCAATCCGTCAGCACGATGCCGTACTTCTTTACTGCGGGCGTGGCGGCGCGAGGAATATTCGAATCGCGTCCCGACGATGTTGCGGGGCTCGGCTTCATCTACGGCAATTTCAGCAACGATCTGCAGAATCAGCAGAGCAATGCGCAGCTCTTGAACCCCGCGGTGGGCGTACAAACGTACGAGTCGGTGATCGAAGCGACGTACCGGATCTATCTCCCCGGCAAATCGACGTTCATTCAGCCCGACCTGCAGTACATCATCCGGCCGGGTGCCACGGGGCAATTTGGCAACGCGCTGGTGCTCGGTTGCCAGATCGGGATCAATTTCTAGTTGACTCGCATTCCGAAATCCGCGATTTGAGATTTGAAATTGAGAATTCAAAATCTGAAATCTGAAATCTCCACGGCGCCCATCCATGGCTGAACCCAAACACTCTTCCGCACTTCATGTTCTTCTGCTCGCCTCCGTCGCCGCGATCGGAGGTTTTTTGTTCGGCTTCGACAGCGGCGTGATCAACGGCGCGGTTGATGCTTTGAAGGGGGCGTTTCATACGGATGCGGCGGGGACCGGGTTTGCGGTCGGGTCGGTGTTGATCGGGTGCGCGATCGGCGCGTTTTTGGCGGGAAGCCTGGCGGAGAAGATGGGGCGAAGGCCGGCGATGCTGATGACCGGCGTTGTGTTTCTGCTCAGCGCGATTTGGACCGGCGCGGCGGCGGAGGTCTATTCGTTTATCGCGGCGCGCGCGATCGGAGGCCTGGCGATCGGTGCGGCGAGTATTTTGGCGCCAATGTACATCTCGGAGGTCGCGCCCGCGGCGCTGCGCGGGCGGCTTTCCTCGCTGCAGCAGCTTGCGATCGTGCTCGGACTTTTCTTTGCGTTCTTAAGCAACGATCGGATCGCTTCGGCGGCGGGCGGGGCTTCAAAGGATTTCTGGTTTGGCGCGCCGGCGTGGCGGTGGATGTTCTGGATGGAGGCGGTGCCCTCGGCCGCGTTCCTGGTTGGTTTGTTGTTCATTCCGGAGTCGCCCCGATTTCTGGTGGCGCGCGGGAAGACGGGTGAAGCACGCGAGGTGTTCGCGAAGATCGGGGGCGACGCGGACGAACTGGTGCGCGAGGTGCGCGCGAGTTTGAAGGAAGACCACAAGCCTCGGATGTCGGACCTGATCGACCAGCCGAGCGGGAATATCGCGCATGTGCTGTGGGTGGGCATCGGGCTCGCGGTGTTTCAGCAGTTTGTCGGGATCAACGTGATCTTCTACTACGGGGAAGTGCTGTGGAAGGCGGCGGGCGCAACCTCGGAAGGTGCACTCAAGATCAATCTGCTGACGGGCGGCGTAAACATCCTCAGCACGTTCGTCGCGATCGCACTGATCGACAAGATCGGCCGCAAGCCGCTGCTCTTGTTTGGTTCGGTTGGCATGGTGCTCACGCTGGGCGTGATGGCGTTCATCTTCGGGAGCGCGAGTTTGGATGCATCGGGCAAGCCAGTCCTGTCACATAACGCAGCCGTCGCCGCGATAGTTGCGGCACTTCTCTACATCGTTTCGTTTGGCACATCATGGGGTCCGGTGATGTGGGTGCTGCTGGGTGAGATGTTCCCGAATCGGCTCCGCGGGGCGGCACTTGCCGTTTCCGGCGCGGCAAATTGGCTCGCGAACTTTGCGGTGACGGTGACGTTCCCGCCCTTGCTCGCGGGCGCTGGGCTTGCGCCGGCGTATGCGCTGTATGGTGGCGCGGCACTGATCAGCGGCTTCTTCGTGCTGTACGCGGTGCAGGAAACGAAGGGGAAGACGCTGGAGCAGATGTGAACTTGCATCGCTTCTGCTGGTCCAAAAACTGAGTCGTTTAAGTAAACGCCATGAAGTGGGGCACGTTTATTTGTTCATTGCGCGTGTCGACCATGTTGTCGATTACACTGACCGCTCGCACTCTGGGAAGCGACATGAGACAGTTTCGCCGCGTTCAGATTCTGATGGCCATCTTCGTTGCTCTAGCGATTGCGTCGGCAACGCGTGCGCAGTGCCATGGGGACTGGCTGCCAGGGAATGGTTTTCCGGGAGTTTCGTCCGGCCCGATTTACGCCGCTGGTTGTCGGGGGAGCATTCGATCACGTCGGCTCGGTACTGGCACGCGGTTTGACGGTGTTGGATGGATCTGCATGGAGACATACGTCGCGCAGGTCGAAAACAAAATTGCCCGCGGGAGCGTGCCGCGGGCAAGGGCGAATGGCAATTGAATGAGACGCTAAACCTTAGCGTCAGTTCGGCTTAGGGACACAACACGTCGTTATATGCCGAGACAAACAACGCAAAATCGGCAGTATCAACCTGCCTGTTCCAATCCAGATCTCCCGGCAAACAGCAACCAGCGAGACCGCAAACAACGTTATTGTACGAATCGGCAAATATCTCGAAATCGTCTCCGTCGACATCGCCGTCGTAATCAAGATCGCCTGGGCACGACTCCAGTTGCGCAAGCCACGCCACAGGTTTCCATGAAGACCATGAATGGAATTCGTCCTCGCGCGATCGTTCGACCGCCTTGCCGGCAATCGCGCGATCGTCGTTCGTAATCGATGTCGCGCTCACAAGTCTCAATTCGTAGTTACTCGTGTTGGGCATGAAGCAGTTGAATACTTCGTTCAGGTCGTAGCCAACCGCGTTCTCATCCCACCATACGGCGTGCTGATTACCTCCGGAGATTGCAGGGGCATCCGGAAAAAAACCGTTTGACGTGCTCCCCACTGCGAAGTGTGTTCCAATATCATTCGCTTCGCTCCAAACTGCGCCATCGGTGATATCGAGATACAGCGGCCACAAAGGCTCGCACTCAAAATCGTTGCATGCGTTTCTCTCGCCTGTCGTTCGAAATCCTCTTGACCAAACAAGAGCGTCACTTATCCCAAATAGATGGTCAATACGTCCGACTGCGCGGCCTGTCACCCACGAGACACCCGTCGCCACACCCTCGGGCACGGTTCCGGAATCGGAAACATATCCAGCGCCATTTGCCTCGTCCCAAATAAAAGGCGCACCGCCCCCGCCTTGGCATGTTCTGCACTCATTCCGCGCAAACCCCGGCCGTAGCTCATTCGAACACTGTCGAAATCCTACAACGATGCTGTTGTCCGCATTGAGCGCGTAGGGACCCGAAAATGCCGTAAAAGAGTCCGTAAGAGACGCGATGGAACTACCGACTTCGTAGAGGTGCGCCGTGGGGGAAGCAAGCGGGAACACGCTTGTAGACGCCTGAATGCCAATAATGGAACCGTCCGCATTTGCACCTCCGCCGCGAACGGGCACAAACGTCATATTGGCATCGAAGTCGGTATTGAGATCGTCGCCATCATTGCCAAATTGCCATGTAAACGGCTTTACCGTGTCGTTGTACGGAGGATCCGGCGACCATGATGTCCCGACAATGACCTCGCCGTCGCCGGACATACCTGCCAGTTGCAATTTGTACCCTGCATTCAGCGACAGATCCATTGCGACAGTTTCAATCGTCTGATTCGATCGTGTCCAAACCCTGATTGATAGATCGTCGTTCGGACTAGCGCCCTGATGGCCCCAGGCGACCCTGTTTGCATTTTGCTTCGCAAGGTAAATTCCCGGCGTTCGTTCACCGTCGGCGCTCCCGGCGTACAACGCGTTTACATCAGACGGTCCGAGCACCATGACGGTTGGCGGCGTTGATGCCGCTGCAATCTGTGCACATGCTCCGAACGCAAACACCGAAAGGACTGTTCCGCTTGTTCGAGACACTTTCCATGGGTTTCTCACTTGGATACTCCTTGCCCCGCGATAACGCACTCTACCAGCACTAATGTGAAACGTGTCCAATCCACAGATCTGTGGAATTGCGCATAAACCGTCGGTAGATAGAGCGTTACCTGATTTCACGCTTTCCATGCACGAAATAATTTTTGGCAAATATAATCAAAAGGCACCTATCTACTCGAACACGGCGTACTCGGCTGTTGATGTGGATGTCAGCTTCGTCACTCATCGTTGATTGACACCGAGTTCTCAATGCGGCAGATTGGAGTGCTTAGGCCGGCGCTCCCCCATAAACTAAATCCCCATCTCACGCACTCTTTTTTGTCGCCTCTTCATCTCCCACTGTGTGATCCCGCCAATTCCACTTGCATTCCTACACGCGCACGGACCAGCTGGTCCTCCAATCTTCGCTTTGACTTGTCCGGCAGTTATAACTTCATTGACCATTGCCCGCACGCGACTTCGTTTAGATGGTTCACGTAGCGCACCTCCGAAGCTACGCCCCCGGGTCAGTGTGACCCAGGCGACTTGCTCAACCAACGGCTACTGATTTGCAGCGATTCAAGCTGGAATTTTGATGAACTTGGCAACCGAAGCAGCGATCGTTGACTTCGTTATGTCGCCGAAGAACCCTCGCGCCGAAGCGCGAGGGGATCACGCGTCCCACCGCGCGCGTGATACTCCCTCCCTCCACGATCAACGGTTGTAGTTCCTGCCCACGTGCGGGGCGGCACCCGATGTGCCGCCCCGGTGGTAGCGCGCAAATGGCGGCGATCTACGACGGGTGCGGTCGCCTTCTGCGAGCGACACGGTTGGCGGCATTGCGTTGAGGAGGCTTGCGCGAGACGACAAAGCGCCGGATGACCAATGCTGCAATCGAAAATGCAATCTTCCAGCGCCAGGACATCTCGTGCTCCTTCTGATAGAGCATGCGGGCGCGAAGGGATACGGCGCTGAAACCGCGATAAAAGCCGTTTCATGACATGCGGCAACACGTCGCGCGATTGCGGCACAGCGAGCGGACTTTTTTGTTCGTCATTTCTTCTGGATGATTCTTGACTGGAGTTCTGCCTGCTCCGCCGTCGCGGCAGCGATCGCTTTCGCCAGCTCGTTGAATTTTTGAAGAGCTTCGGGCGGACAGTCTGCTCCGAAAGTCACCACCCCGTCGTCGCCGCAGGTCCAGTTGCCGAGGTTGTTGTAGAGGATCTCGAGACGGGCACCCATCATGTTCAGCATGTCGCCTTCGAGTTCCTGAGTTCGCACAACCGTTTCGAGCCTGCCGCCCTGGGTCAGGCCGCGGACGTAACCGGCGATTGCTTTCTCGGTCAATCCCTGGGCTTTCATTTCCGTCGCGACGCGCTCATCGAGTCCGGTGAAGAACTTCTGCAAATTCTCCTGCGCGTTGATCGCCTTGTCGAGCAGATCGAACCGCTTCTCAAATGCGGCTTCGTCGACGAGGCCGGCGCAGGTTTCGCCTCCGGCCTTCGTGAACGTGTTCAGCTCATCGTGATAGGCCTTCGAGGCATCGTTGCTTCGCTTGATGAACGACGCGCTGTACTCAAGAACCTGCTTCTCGACGCCGCCGGCGTTGGCCGCGGCCTCGCGGGTTTTCTCCGCGGTCTGTGCGGCGAGTTGGTGCGCTCGCGCGGTGTCTCCCGCGGCATTCGCTGCGTTTGTCTCTTTCGCGAGCGCGTCGATCTCGCCGAGCGACTTCTGCGCCTGGGCGCGCCGAAACGCGATTCCACCCTGGCCCATCAGCCCGATCACGAGCATCGCGATAAACAACGAGTTGCCTACAAAGTTTGATCGTCGGACCCCGCGATACCCGCACCACGCCACCGCGAGCGGCACGATCAGAGTTCCGATGGCTCCGCCGACCGCGCCCCCGGTGTTGTACGAATCAAGCCCGTTCACGGTGGCTCCGCGAATCGCGATATACAACCCGCCAAGCACAACAAGAATCGCAAGGCCAATCGAAAATGCGTTCAGGCGAAAGGGCTCGCTACGAACCGCTGTCGGATCGCTTCTTGTACCTGTGTCAATTGGTGGTTCAGACATACTTACTCCCCGGATTTGTCGATGAACGAGGAGGAACAATACCAAATTGACATGCCGCGGGCGATTTGCGATGCGCTGCGCCGACACCTTTTGAACCGGCGATTCTGGATTTCGAACACTCACCTCACTCGCCCGCTGTCGAATTGGCCTTTGGATGAAATCGTGAGATAGCGCGGCGGCGCAGCGCTTCCGCCATTCCGGTCACAATCCGGCAGATTCTCTTGATATGTTTTCGATCGGAAACGCCCGTACCGATCGACCAGGGCGTCAATTATCGATCGGCGCTTCGCGGGTGCGCCTCGGCCGCGACACCTCACAATGCCCGGTTTAACGTTCACGCATGCCGAAGAAACAACTTATGCCTCTTTTGAACGAGCTTCGCCGCGCACCTGCTGAAAGCACCCGCCGCATGACTTGGGGGTTTGCTACTGATCAGGTTTTGCTGATCGTCGGTGGCACCGCCGGATTGATTCTTCTTACGGCGTGGATCTGGTGGATGCGAGGACATGCGCAGATCTGAAAATAGAACGGCCGTCGTGCCGCCGACCCCAGAGGAGAGGCCGGCGGTCGGCGCCGCTTCTTATTCAGTGATGTGATTGCGTGGGCGCGATCTGGTCGCACATGCCAACCGCGTGTTGCTTAAGTCGTTATCCCGATCCACTGCCAATGGCGTGCGGCCATGAGCGCGAGCGTGAACAATCCAAACGTCAACGCCGCCAACTGAAACGGGCGATCCTTGGACGCGAGCTGCGTTGGATCGTCGTATGTGCCGCGCTCGAGGAGGACGATCGCGCGGAGCATTGCGTAGGTCGCGGGCAAAATCGTGAGCCACATCAGATTGAAACCGAGGATGTACTTTGCATCCTGGCTTTGAACGTAAATCGCGTATGTCATCAGCGTGACGACGGCCGTCACGACAACCGACTGTCGAAGCAATTCATCGGTGTATCCGGCCTGCACGCCACGAGCGGCGGCGGCGGCTTCGCTGCCGAGTGAGCGGCGCTCGCCGAGTCGCTTGCCGAATGCGAGGAACATTGCGAGGAAGAAGGTTGTGTTGAGGAGCCAGGTCGTCGGCGTGACCGAGACCGCGGCACAGCCCGCGAGCACGCGGAGCACGAAGCCCATTGAAAGACTGATCACGTCGGCGATCACGATGTGCTTGAGGATTGCCGAGTAGGCGATGACATTCAAGACGTAGACGCCGACGATCGCGGTTGTCCAGATCGCAGCGGTTCCGCCCATGAGCAGGATCGCTCCGGCGGTCGCAAGGACAAGGCACGCGGCAACACCGATCGCGGCGCCGACACTTACGCGACCCGATGCGATCGGCCGGTTCTTCTTTCGCGGATGGTGGCGATCGGCCGGCGCATCCAGAATGTCGTTGACGATGTAGCACGCGCTGCTGGCGAGCGAGAAGGCGATGACGGCGAGCAGCAGCGTCGGCCAGCCGGACTTTGCGGCCCACGGGTCCCAATCCTGGTTGGCGAATCCGTACGCGGGGCCGATGAGCAGAAAGACGCTCTTAGCCCACTGCACGGGGCGGAGCAGGCGCACGTAGTCGCTCACACTGGTGGCGCGGTCCTGGGTCGGATCGGATGAAATGGCTTGCGTGGGATTCATTGCGGGAAAACACGACCGTTTACGCTGGTACGACGATATCGGCTCTTGGGGTCGGTCACATGCGGTTCTTGCGCGTTCAGACTGCCGATGATCGGATTGGTTCGATAGCATCGGGGCGGCAATTCGGCCGGAATTACGCGTCTGCCCACATCTACTCACATTTGCCCCAATCAGCCAAAGCAGTCCACATCAGCCCATGGATCAGGCGACCGGATTTTCGACAGGACGATACCGGCGGAGCATTTTCGCCGCGACACTGCTCGCGCCCGTCGCGTTTCTGGCTCTGGCCCTACCGCTGATTTTTCTGGGGATCAATCGGGGACGTGGAGCGTCGGACTCGCTCAACTATCACGAGAAGGCGATCCGCACCTTCGCGTCGCAACTTCCCCACCCGAATCTAACTGATTACCTCTCCGCCACGACTCCGGGGTATCACCTCGTCCTCGCTGCATTTGCGCGATATGTGAGTGGGGAGCAGCAGTACCTGCAAATTGCGTCGGCGGTTTTGAGCGCGGTGCTGATCGGCGTGCTGGCGTCGGCGTGCGCGTGGCGCATGCGGCGCGCGATGAACTCGTTCGGCGTGCTGGCGGTCTGCCTGCCCTTCATCTGTTCTATCTATGTGCTCAGCTCCGGCGTCTGGCTGCTTCCCGACAACGCGGCGTGGCTGGCGCTGCTGGGCGTGCTGCTGTTGGCGCTCCGCCGGAGTCAGAACTTCGGCACGTGGGTTGCCGCCGGGACGCTGATGGTTGTTCTGGTCTTCACGCGGCAGATTCACATCTGGGCCGCTGGTGTCATCTGGCTCGGGGCTTGGCTCGGCGCGGGCGCGGCCCGGTCTGAATCTCCACTCTTTAGCAGACACGACATCGGCGGAAGAGTTCTGCCGCGGCTGATGCGCACGGCGCTGGCGTTTCTCTTCACGATCCCGGCGTTCGTCGTCCTCTACTGGTTCTACAAGCTCTGGGGCGGACTCACGCCACCAACGTTCAAGCCCATGCACGGCGCGCGAATCCAGTTCGCGGCGCCGGCCTTCGATCTCTCGCTCCTCGCGATTGCGGGCATTTTCTACTTTGAGTTCTGGCGATCGTCACTCAAGAAGCTCGCAAGCCAGCAATTGCTGCTTGTGATCGGGGCTGCCGCGGCGGGCTTCGTGCTCGCGATCGTTCCGAGCACCACCGAAGACCCCGCTGCAGGCCGCGTGTCGGGGATCTTTCATGCGATCAAAGTTCTTGCGGTGATCGCCGGGCGCACATCGATCCTGATTCCGCCACTCGCGGCACTAGGCGCGGTGATCCTGCTGGCGTGGCTTCGCGCCATGAATCCGCGTGCGCGATGGGTCATGCTCGGCGCGTTTGCCGGCTTCTCGATCGCCAACAGCGTGAACCCACAGCTCTGGCAGCGCTATCACGAACCGTTTGTGCTGATGTGGACGATCCTCGCCGCGTCGCTCGCGGTGTGGGGAGGGAGCGCTCCCAAACCGGGGCGGCTTGCCGTCATCGGCCCGCTTGCTCTTTCGGTGCTGCTGGTCGCAGTCTCGATCCGCGGCATCTTCTATGAGCGTCCCGCGATCGATGGCGGATTCACTCCGGGGCATGTTGAGCCTTCGGCGCTCGTTCCGAAATCGACTCCCTGACGCTGCCGGCGAATCACAATCTAACTCTGTCGGGTACGCTGGCCGCATGCTCAAGGCTGCCTGCGTTCTTGCATCTGCGATCGCCGTTTTCGCGCAGGCGAATCCGATCTTTCTGCGGGCGTATGCCGGAGTCGATCTCCGCGACAATGTCGAAGGCACCGTCGTCTCGCGCGTTCACCCGGGTCCGTTCATGCCGACCGATGCCGAGCACGCGTTGCTTCGTCGGAATGATCTGATTCTCTCGGCAAACGAGCAGCAGTTCAATGCCTCGCAGTTTGAGGGCATGCTCTCCAGACACAAGCCGGGGGATGAACTCACGCTCGTCATTCGGCGCAGCGCAAATGCCGACGCGCTCGCCGCGCTGCCCGTGGGCGATACGCGGGGCGAAGAGCTGCACATCACCGTCAAGCTTGAATGCGCGGACGACTATGTTGGGACGCTTGGTCGCGCGGATGAGTATGTCGATGCACCTCGTCGCCCGAACGAATCCCCCGAGGCGTCGCAAGCCGAACCAAGCGAACTTGAACGACGCGTAGAAAATATTGCGAAACGCGCCAACGAATGGGGCACATCGCACGAGCCATCGAAACTTCAAAGACTCTCGCGCCTTCTCGGCCCGCTCCGCTCTCGAGACATGTTCGTGCTGCCGGCAGTCTTCGACGCGCTCGATCGCCCGCTCAGCATCGACGCCGTCGAAGCGAGCGTCTCTCGCGCCGTCCACGAACTCGCGACAAAGCCGGATCAGGAACACATCCGCGCATTCGTTGCATCGCTTCTCATTTCTCCGGGCAAATTGCTTCCACGCGAAGCTCCCACCGCTCTCGCGGCAGAGCAGCTTGCCCGCCGCCTTCGCGATTCGGTCACAATCGAAAATCCCGACGCCAAAGCTCTCATCGCCACCATCAACGCCGCGCCCACCGGCGTTCGCGAGTTTGTACTGAGCGACAAACACTGGCGATCTGTTGAAGAATGGACCGAGCGCCTCCGGCTCGGCGCGGCAACAACGCCCCGCACCGATTTCCCGCAGGACCTCCGCGATTCCTTCACCGGCGACATTCTCTATTTCGAACGCCTCGAAGATGGCCGTTACGCCGTCGCAGGCGCGGATGGGGCCAACAGCTACAACATGGACGTAATCGAGATCGTCTACGACATCGGCGGGAACGACACGTATTACTTTGGCGCCACCCATCCCACAGGCGAGCAGGACAAACCCTGCAACCACATCATCGTCGATCTCTCCGGCAACGACGAATACATCTCCGAATCCGACTTCCACGGGCCTGGCGTTGCGATCAACGGCTTTTCGTTCATCGACGATCGCTCCGGTGACGACGTGTATCGCTCGACCTCGCAGTTCGGCATCGCCGCGGGACTCTTTGGTGTCGGCGTGATTCTCGATCGCGCGGGCAACGACCGATACGAAAACTGCGGCCCGAATTCCGGCTGGGCGATCGGCGCCGCGATCTACGGCGCGGGGCTACTCATCGATCTCGCGGGAGACGACACGTATTCCGCGGAGAAATTGAGCGAGGGCGCCACCGGTCCATTTGCGATCGGCGCGATCATCGATGCCGCGGGCAACGACACATACACCGCCAACGGTCCGTCCTTTCCTTCCGCGTACAACACGCCCAACACCTACCTCTCGATGTCGCAGGGTTTTTCCATGGGCATCCGTGGCTACGCCTCCGGCGGTATCGGCGCAATCTACGACTTCCAAGGCAACGACCACTACATCGCCGGAGAATTCAGCCAGGGCTGCGGCTATTCCTACGCGCTCGGGATTCTCCACGATTCAGATGGCGACGACCTCTACGACGGCAATCGCTACAGCCAGGCTGCCGCGGCACACCAGGCGGCGGGCGTTCTGATCGACGATTCCGGCAACGACCACTACACCGCCAAGACCGCCGCGTGCCAGTCGGGCGCGTGGGATCAATCAATCACGCTTCTCATCGATCGCGCCGGCGACGACACATACACCGCCGATGATCTCTGCCAAGGTGCCGCGGCACAGCAGGCTATTTCACTTTTCTTCGACCTCGGCGGCAACGACCGTTATCAAGCCGCGGGCGGAGTCGATCCCACACCCGGCCTCGGCGCGAGCGTGCAGGGACGCTCAGGCACAAACGAGTACCACTACGACGCCCACCGCATGTTTTCGTTCTCGCTCTTTTCAGATGTCGGGGGAACGAGCGACTTCTTCAGTACGGGTCGCACCGGCTTTCTCCGCACAGGTGCGATCGACGAAAAGGACCCGGCGAAGTCGCGAGCCCACGGGATCTTCTCGAAAGAGTGAGTGGTTCCCTGCTCGAGAAGCCAGATGGGGTCATCATCACTGAGAGCACCGAGAACACAAAGAACATAAAGAAAAACGTAGAGAATGGGGAAATGCGACCGCGCGTCCTCGTGTTTCGAGCGGCCTGTTTGTCTCTGCGCAATTTCCTTCTCTCGCCTTTCTTTGTGTTCTTTGTGTTCTCTGTGTCCTTTGTGATAAACCCTCAACCCTCCCCTCTTCCGGCCCACGAACAAACCACAATCAAACTTCCGCTTCTCCTCCGCCCGATATTCCAGTACGCTTTCACCGGAGGACCCCATGCGAAGAACCCGCGCGTTCACGCTCATCGAGCTGCTGATCGTCATCGCCATCATCGCGACGCTCATCGGCATTCTCCTGCCCGCCCTCGGCTCCGCACGCAACAGCGCCCGCACAACCAAGTGTCTCGCCAACATCCGCACGATCGGTTCATCGCTCTCGCTCTACGCCGACGCGAACAAGGGCAATCTCCCCCACTGGTCGGGCTGGCAACTTTGGGGAGGCGACGGCACCGGCGAAGATGCGCCCGGCCCTGGCTGGACCGAGCTCCTGTTGAGCTATGTCGGCACCAAGGACGCCTACACCGATCCCGCGCGCCCGAAGGATCTTGCGCCGTTCTGCTACTTCCTCCAATCGCGCTACACCTCGTCGCTCAATAAACGCGTGATGTACACGAGTCTCAACGAGTCGTCCGTTCTGTTCGCTCAGCAGTTTGTCCTGACCGCCGACTGCAATCAGCCCCGCCTCTATGCCGCGCCGTATGGCACAACCACACGCGAGCCCGATTGCGACCCCGACGACGAGAACATGGAAGGCGTTTTCTTCGACGGCGAAATCTTCGCCCACGGTGTCAAGCGCCCCGATACTCCCCGCGGCATGAGCAACGTCCTCTTCCTGGACATCCACGCCGCGACGTTCTCAGGCTTTGATTCCGCCCGCATGACGTGGCGCGGCCGCGAATTTACCGACTGGACCAATGCGCGGGCGCCGTACTGAGTGGGTGATTTCTGTCCGCCTCTCCCACACGAAGAGTCACCGCAAGCCGAATTGCGCGGATTTTTCATGGTGACATGCGGGCAGTGAAACACCCCTGCAACGAGTGAAACACTTCCATTCACTCGAGTGTTTCATGAATTCGACTTCCATGAAACACAATTCGCATCAGAGTTCGTGATCTCTCGCCTCGATTGCACGTTCTCCCCGGTACGCTCCGATAGAGCCTCTCGCGGAAGCGCGAACCGACTTGGCCCGACGCGTCACCCATCTCGATTCAGTCCATCGAGTCTTCGATCCATCAAATCTTCAATCTGAAATTTCAGATTTCCCACTCCCTTTCTCTCCGCGCAACTCCGCCACTCCGCGTTCTCTCTCGCCTTTTCTTTGTGCCCTTTGTGGTGAACCCCCATGCGTGACACCCGCCCAACCCGTCCGGCCTCCCCCGCCTTCACCCTCATCGAGCTCCTCATCGTCATCGCGATCATCGCGACCCTGATCGGCATTCTCCTCCCCGCGCTTGGCGCCGCACGCGAATCAGCCCGCACCACCAAGTGCATGGCCAATCAGCGCAGCATCGGCACCTCGCTCTCGCTCTACGCCGACAACAACAAGGGCACGTTCCCCTACTGGTCCGGCTGGCACTTCTGGGGCGCGTACGGCACGCCCGACGACGGCAAGAGCGGCGACGACATCGGCCCCGGCTGGACGGAGCAGCTCGCGCACTATGCCGGCACCAACGACGTCTATTCCGACCCTGCGCGCCCGAAGGACCTCGCGCCCTTTTGCTACTTCCTCCAGTCGCGCTACACCTCCGCGATCTACAACAAGGCGATGTACACGAGCCTCAATGAATCGCAGGTGCAGTTCACCTCCGCGTTCGTCTTCGTCGGCGACAGTAACCAGATGAATCTTTACGCCAAGCCCTACGGCAATTCCGATCTCAAGCCCGATTGCGACCCCGACGATGCGAATCAGCCCGTCGTCTTCTTCGATGGCCAGCGTCTGGCCCACGGCATCAAGCGCCCCGAATCGCAGAACGGAAAAACCAACCTGCTCTTTATGGACATCCACGCGGGCACGTTCGCCAACTACGACCCCGCCCGCATGACCTGGCGCGGCAGAGAGTTCACCAACTGGCAGGACGCCCGCAAGGATTAACGTGGCACCGGCCTTCCGGCCGGTGTGTCTTCTCTTCCTGAAGTCTGCATGCGTGTTCTCACGACCCGCCCCGCCGCCGCAGCCCACGGAGCAGCCCTAGCAACACCGCCACGCTCAACAGCGGCAGCGCGAAATCGTTGTACGTAATCGTCTTCCCGTACGCGATCCCCTCAATCACCCCGATCAGCACGATACACAAGACCACCGTATCCAAAATGATCGCTGCCTTTAACATATCTATCTCCTTCGCGCCTATTTGCGCCCCGCTCCAAATCCTCGCTCCCCCGTTCCAAAAGGGCGAACGCCGCGCCCAACCGCCGACCGAAGTCGACCGCAGGCGCGGCGCTCACCGCACACATGCAAACATCAACCGTTACCGCGCACTGGCGGTTTCGGTATAACCAGGCAATTCGCGAGCCATCTGCTCGTGATGACGCACCGTCGGCAGCAGCTCGTTGAGCAACTGACGAGTCTGCTCATTGCGGACCTGCGGCTTGGCCTTCTCGATCGCAGCCGCAAGCTTTTCGTGACCCTTCACCATCTTCTGCGCGAATGCTCGATCAAAGTCGGCGCCGTTCAATCCGCGCAGTTCTTCGACCGGGTCCTTCATGACCTGCGAATCGTCCGCCATCTTCTCGCGGTTCGAGTCGTCCTTCGCCGCCTTCTCGGCGCGCATCATGTTCTGCGTCTCCGTATCGCTCATCAGCGACGTTCCGGTCCGTGACGCAACCGCCATGACCTTGGCATCCGCCGAAGTGTGCTCGCGCACCAGCATGTTGCCGTAGTCCTTCACCGCTTCCGACGAACCATTCGTCGCCGCCAAGCGGCCCAGTTCAATTTCCTTCTGGTTCTTGAAGTGCAGGAGCGAGAGGATCTTCTGATCCGCGGTCGCGCTCGAGGCATACACCTGCGACTGGCCCGCCGCGTTCATGTCCGCCGGGCGGCTGGAGTACGCCTTGTTGTCCACCTGATTCGACTGATTGAGACCGGCCACATTCTGCTGGCCGATCTGAGCGTTCGAATTGGTCGGATTGGTCGCCGGATCAGAGATCTCGCGCGCCGCCGCCTGCTTGGACGTTTCCGTCCACATCGTGTTGCGGGACGCAGGATCATTCGATGAATAGGTCGTGTTCGGAGTCCGCGCTCGATTCGCGCCCCAGTTGTTCTGCGGGCCCAGCGGCGCGACGCCATTATTCGGCGATGACTCCACCGGATACGTTCGCTGCGTGTAATCCTGGCTGTTCTGAGCGTTGGCGTACTGCACGCCGCCCGGTTGATTGAACTGCGCATTCGAGTTGGTCGGGTTGCTCTGCGGATCGCTGATCTGCCGCGCCGCCGCCTGCTGATCCGGCGTCGTCATGTTGGTCGTATTGAAGTTGCGCTCGATCCAGTTGCCGTTCTGATCGCGTACCTGTTCACGGGGCGGCAATTGCTGGTTGTTCTGATTCCAGTTCTGATTGCGACTTGCCCAGTTCTGCTGCTGGTCGCTGCTCCAATTCTGCTGACCCTGCTGCACATTGGAGTTCGACGGATTCGTCGAAGCATCGCTCGAACGCCGAGCCGCCTCATCACGCGAATACCAGCCCTGGTTGTTCGCCTGCGGAGCGCTCACCCAGCGACCGTCCGCCGTGCGATAGCCCGCCGTTCCCTTAGCCATGTTCTGGTTGTTCACCGTGCCTTCGTTGGGACTCGAATTCCGCGCGATACCCGTGTTGTACTGGCTCGAACTGTTGTCCTTGCTCGGGTTCTGATTGTCCAACTGGCCGTTGGCCTGATCCTGCCTGTTCAATTGCGCGCTGCGCTCGCGATCGCGCTGAGCCTTGTCGAGCAGAGCGTTGCGATCATCGTTCTGCCAGCGTGCATCGGCGTCGTCGATATGCGTCACGCCCGCCTGATCGCGATATTGGCCCTGATATTGCCCTTCAGGCCGCACCGTCCCCTTGGCGATGTTCTGGTTGTTCACCGCTCCATCGCCGGGGCTCTGATTCCTCGTGACGCCCGTGTTGTATTGGCTTGAACTGTTGTCCTGGCTGGGGTTGTCATTGTCGAAGCGAGTCGGTCCGTCGCGCCAGTTCGGATTGTTCCGGTCGCTGGTGCGCGTCGAATACGCCACCTCCGTGCCGTCCTTCATAATGGCAGCTCGTGTCCCCACACCACCAGACACGCCATCACCGTACGGATCGTTCGAGTAGTAGTACCTTCGTCCGTTCGCGGCGGTATACGTGCGATCCGCAGAGCTACGATCAGCGCTCGAATACCCGTCGCTGCGGGTCTTGCCGTTGTAGGCGTAGTCGGCGCGGCTGTCGGTCTCGGCCCTCGACGAATGCCAACTGTCCGAAGAACTGCACGCGGCAAGCAGAGCCGCCGGGGTCAGGGCAAACAACGCGCTGCGGCGAAAATGGCTGTTCATTTGAAAATCCTTTCGTACTCTCAACAGACGTGCTTGAGTCACTTGGTCACTACCAGAGAATGCGTCGCCTCCGTGAGCGCACCGTGAAGGTGATCTGAGTGCGCATATCAAAATGCGCCCAATACAGCAGAAAACGCGACGCGTGATGCAGAATTCATGTGCGCTCAATTCGCCGCTTGCTCACGCCACGCATTCACGTCGCCTTCAGCGGCCGTGCGCGATCAAAGAAGCCCTCCCACACATCTCGCTCCTTGCCATCGAAGCCGGCAACCGCAAATTCCGATGCGCTCTCAAGAGCGTCGAGTTTGCTCCACGCGAGCGGCATCGAGATCGGCGCGCCCTTCCGCGCCCGCACCGAATACGGCGCGACCGACGTCGCCCCTCTCCCGTTCCGCAGGTAGTCAACGAAGATCTTGCCCCCCCGCCGCGCCTTGGTCATGATCGCGACGTATTTCTCAGGCTCCTCCGCCGCCAGCCTTCGCGCGACATCGCCCGCATATTCCTTCGCTTCCTCCCACGTCGCCCGCGGCTTTATGGGCACCTGCACATGCAGCCCCTTTCCCCCCGACGTCTTCAGGAACGTTTCCATCCCGTCTTTCTTGAGAAGCTCGCGAATTTTCAGCACGCCCTCTTTGATCCGTGCAAACGTCACGCCCTCGCCCGGATCGAGATCGAACGTCAAAACGTCCGGATGCTCGAGATCCTTCCCCTTCGATCCCCACGGATGAATCTCGATCACGCCCATCTGCACCAGCGTGATCAATCCTGCTACCGAATCCACTGCGATGTAGTCGCCTGTTCCGTTCTTCTCCTTCACCCGGATCGACTTCACCGGCGCCGAGAACGTCTCGTGCAGATGCTTCTGGAAAAAACACTGCTGCCCCGTGCCGCGCACACACCGCACCACGCTCAAGGGCCGATCCGCAATGAACGGCAGAATCCGCTCCGACACCTTCTCGTAGTACCGCGCCAGATCCAGCTTCGTGACCCCGCAATCCGGAAACACCACCCGCTCCGGATGCGAAATGGCCACTCCCGCGACGACGTTGCCGCCATCACTTGTTTGCGCTGATCGTCCACGCCGCGTCTTCGCCTGTGCTCCTCTGTGCGTGACAGCGGGTTCGCTTTGTGCCGAAGCCGTCTTCGCCTCCGCAACCGCTTCCGCAAGCCCCACCTGCGGCACTTCAATCTTCACGCTCTTTGCAGGCTTGTCCTCGCGCAGTCCTTCAAACGCTGGATGCCGCAGCCGCTTATCTTCCGTCCACTGCGTGAACGCAACCTCGCCCACAAGTTCCGGCTTCACCCACATCGCCCCGCGCGCCTCCCGCGGCACACTCCCGTTCAACGCCGATTTCTCGACGCGAAGCAAACGGAGCTTCCCGCCAAGATCCCGCAGCATCGCTTCCGAAAAACCCGTGCCAACTTTGCCCGTGTAAACCAGCTTCCCCTTCGCATCGTGCGCACCAAGCAGC
Source organism: Phycisphaerales bacterium (assembly GCA_050730655.1). Taxonomy (GTDB): domain Bacteria; phylum Planctomycetota; class Phycisphaerae; order Phycisphaerales; family UBA1924; genus JAFEBO01. The sequence goes on along the minus strand of JBOHNL010000008.1, from coordinate 2,749 downwards.
AGCGACCCAAAGTGCTTCCGCGCACCGTCCGGCGCGGTATACCCCACAATCACAAACTCCTGCCGCATCCCGCACTTGATTTTGAGCCACGACCTCGACCGCCCGCTCACATACGGCGCATCCACCTGCTTTGAGACCACGCCCTCCAGCCCGAGGCGGCAGGCCTGCTGCTGCACGTCCTCCCCCGATCCTGCAACGTGATCGCTGTACCGCAGCACCTTGGAACTCTTGTTGGAACTCTTGCCTTTGGCCAGCAGTTTCTGCAGCCTTTCCTTCCGCTCGAGCAGCGCCAAGCCGCGCAGGTCTTCACCATCTAGGAAAAGCAGGTCGAACACAAAGAACGCCAGCGCCGCGTACTTGCGTTCTTTGATCGCCTGCTGCAGCGCCTGAAAGTGTGTCTTTCCCGCTTCATCGACGATCACCGCTTCGCCGTCCACCACCGCATTCGCGCACGAGAGCTCCGAAATCGCGTGCTCAATCGGCCGGAACTTCTTCGTCCAGTCGTTCCCCGCCCGCGTGATCAGCCGCACCGCGCCATCCCGCACGTGCGCCAGCAGCCGATATCCATCAAATTTGATCTCGTGAACCCAGTTTGTGCCCCGCGGCACCGCATCCGCCAGCGTGCACAGCTGAGGCGACAGCTTCAATGGCGGATCCGCAATCTTGCCCTCGCTCACGCGCTTTCGCTTCTGTCCGCCCGCCGACGCGATCTCATCAAGGTTCCGCTTGGACTTGATGCTGGTCCGCTCCCTCGCAACCAGTTCCTCGCCGCCCCGCACCGCTTCCGCATCGTTGTGTTTGATGAGCAGCCAGTTGTTCTTCTTATCGCCCCCCGCGCGCCCGCCCATCCGCGCCAGCGCCCATTCGCCCTTCAGCCGTTCACCGTGCAGCCGAAACTTCAGAGTTCCTTTTTTGAGCGCCGCCGCCGGATCCGCATCGAGCGGCTCCCACGTCCCGCGATCCCAGAGCATCACCGTCCCGCCCCCATACTGCCCGTACGGAATCACTCCTTCAAATCCGCCGTAATCAATCGGATGATCTTCCACCTCGACCGCCAGCCGCTTCTCACTCGGATCAAGCGAAGGCCCCTTCGGCACCGCCCACGACTTCAAAACTCCATCAAGTTCAAGCCGAAAGTCATAATGCAGCCGCGTCGCATCATGCTTCTGCACAACAAACGCCAGCCCTTTCGAACCCTTCCCCTTCGTCGCCCCCTTCCCGCGCGCACCCACACCCTTCACCCCACTCGGTTCCGGCGTCTTCGAAAAGTTGCGCTTCTGCACATACCGCTTCAGCGACATCACACACCCCAATCACCATTCCGCATTCCGCATTCCGCATTCCGCATTCCGCATTCCGCATTCCGCATTCCGAAATTCTCGCTCCCCCTACTCCGCCCCCTCCGCAACTCCGCGTTCTCCCCCTTCTTCAATCTGAAATTTCAACTCTTCAATCCGCCTTCTCTTCTCCGTGCCTCTGTGTCTCCGTGGTGAATGCCTTTCTCCGTGTTGAACGCCTTTCTCACCCCGCCTTCCGCCTGACCGTCTTCTTCGCCGTCTTCGGCGCCGCCTTCCGTCCCGGCTTCGCCGAGCTCTTTTCCAGGCTCTTCTTCAAGACATCCATGAAATTAATCGGCCCCGTCGGAGCCTCTTCCTCTTCTTCCTTCACCTCGAGCGGCTTCTTCATGTGTCCCGAAGCGACCTTCTTCTCGATCCATTTCATCAATTGCTCGCGATACGAGTCGTGATACTCGCTCGGCTTCCACTCCGCCGCCATTGCGTCGATCAGCGTTCGCGCCACTTTGAGTTCGGGCGCACTCACGTCATGCGACTTGGCCGTCCCGGTCGGTACGTTCAATTCCTTCGTGCTTCGGATTTCCTGCGGATAGCGCAGCAGTTCGAGCATCAAGACATCCCCCCGCGCCGAGAGTGCCGCGATGTACTGCCGCGTCCGGATCACCACCTTCGCGATCCCCACTCGTCCCGATTCCTTCATCGCCTCGCGCAACAACACATACCCTTTCTCGCCCGCTTTTCCCGGCTCCAGGTAGTACGGCGTATCAAAATAAATCGGATCGATCTCTCCAGCTTTCACGAACGATTGAATCTCCACCGTTTTCGTCGCCTCCGGCGCCGCCCGCTTCAACTCATCATCGCTCAGGATCACGTAGTTCCCGTCGCTGTACTCAAACCCGCGCACGACTGAATCCCACGGAACTTCCTCGCCGGTCTCTTCATTCACGCGCTCATACCGCACCCGCGAATTGTCGCGGCTGTCGATCATGTGAAGCTGCAAGTCCGTCCGCTGCTCCGCCGGATAGAGATTCACCGGCACATTCACAAGCCCGAAACTGATATGTCCCTTCCAAACCGGTCGCGGCATAACGCACTCCCTTCATGTCGGCAGCATCCCCTGTTAAACCTTCGTCGCAAAAAGTGAAAAACCCCCCGCTCCGCGCGTGAACCCTCGCTCACATTCTCCCGCATTCCCCATTCCCCATTCCCCATTCCCCATTCCGCATTCCGCATTCCGCATTCCGAACTCCGAACTCCTCCTCCCTCTTCAATCCGAAATCTCAAATCTGAAATCGGCCTTTCTCCGTGTCTCCTCTCCGTGGCCCTCCGTGGTTCTTGTATGTTTCAGCACCGACGCGTGATCCGGTGGTTCTGGGTCTCAATGACCGTCACGGAGCTCGATCCCGTCGGCGTTTTTCTGGTGTTGCCCGAACAGTCGCAAGGGCCTCTGCATG
>JBOHNL010000007.1:0-251118 GCA_050730655.1 Phycisphaerales bacterium | reverse complement strand
GGCGAGCCGGCAGTCGGGCGAGTTGAGTCCCTCGACCGAAAGCCCGAGCGCGACGCGCGAGTTGTTGAAATCAAACGAGTAGTACGTGCTGCCGACTGATGCGGAGGGGACGTATCCGATGCTCATGCCGTCCGCGCCCGGACGCGCGGAGAGAGGATGAGCGTGCATGTTCTGGCCCCAGTTGTCTCCGGCATAACGCGGGTAGACAAGGCTCGACCACCACTCGTTGGTTGGAACGGGCCCGGAGAATCCCGGCGCCAGACGAGGCAGGACCGGGCCGTTGTCCGCGTTGGTCGGAACGAGGAATCCCATGGGAACGCCGTTGTAGTAGCTGCCTGCGCCGGTGGGCACGGATGGCTGCGCTAGTGCAATCGTGGAAAGGACAAGGCCGGCGAGCGGAAGAAGGCGGATGCGCATTGTGTGGAATCCTTGGGACCAAACCCGCGATCAGATCGCGGGAAAAGCGTTCAGAAACTCAAACCGAAAAGAAAAACGCCGACGGCCGCGGGTGCGAACGTCGGCGTGAGTGAATGGAACTTTTTGTTCTTCGACCACTGCGAAGTCACGCACCGGGCGACGAACTCATCACATCAAGGTTGCACGGCGGGAGCATTACCGCCAGTCCTCACTGAGGCTTTTGCTTCAAGTCGTGCAGTTTCATTGCTAATACCGGTGTTACATGGGCGCGCGTTGATACGAATAAGGCCGAGTTCATCCGGTCACGAGCAGATCAAATCGTTATACGGAACAACAAACAGTGTGAAGTCAACGTCGTCCACGAGGCCGTCTCGATTCAGATCGGCGGGGCAATCGACGGGCATCGCGGGATCGGCACAGTCGAGAATGTTGTATGCGGAAACAAAGAGCGTGAAGTCGGCATCGTCCACGAGGCGATCACCGTTGAGATCGGCGGGACACGGCCCGCCGACCAGCGTAATCGTCGCGCCGCCCCAGCACATGTGATTTGAATTGAAGTTGCCGGAGCGGATTGTCACGAGCGACAGCTTGGAAGCCCCCACAACACTGACTACTAGCGGCACGCTCGGCGAGAAGCGGCCACCGATCTCCTGTTCGGCACGCACAACATCGTCGACGAGAACGCGAAAGACTCCGCCGTTGTTAAGGTTGCTTGTAGGAAAATCGACTCCGACCCGGGCGCTGAAAACGGCGACGTCGCGCGTTGTGTTCACGCGGATCGCGGCGAGGCTGAAGTCGATTCGTTTCTCGCCAAAGTTGAAGGGATGCTGGCCAATGCCCTTTGCAAACGCACCCACATCCTGAAAATTGATGCTTGTCGAAGCGAAATTCCCGGGGCAATCGACGCCAAAGCCGTACGGCGTCGCGCTCGTCGGGATCGAGGTATACGGAGGGTTCGGGGCTTCAGCAGCGGTGCCCGGCGATGCGCCCAGGTAGTCACTCAGAAAAATGCTGTCCGCCGCGAGACAACGGATGCAGGCGGCCGCGGCGAACAAAATCCAAAGAGAGCGCATGGGCGACCTTTCCGAGGAGATCACGGGCAGATCAATTCGTTGTAGGCGCCGACGAAGAGCACGAAGTCCGAATCATCGACAACCTGATCGTGATTGAAATCTGCGGGGCAAGCCGGTGCCATGCCGGGATCGGCACAATCGAGGATGTTGTACGCGCTGAGGAAAAGCACGAAATCGGTGTCGTCGACAAACCCGTCCGAGTTCAAATCGCCGACGCACGTCGTGCCGGCGCCCTCGAGCAGCACGTTGTCGACGTTGGTGTCGTCCGGCCCGGTCGTCCATTCGGTTCGGATGAAGAGACGTCCGAGATTTGAAAGGACCGAGTGCATCTGCGCGGCGGTCGCTGCCGGGCCAGTGTCACCACCGACGTGCCAGCCGGCTTCGGTCAGCAGGACGTCGTTGTGAATCCAGACGTTAAGCGTCGGGCGCGGCCATGGTCGATAGAGCGTGAGCTCGCCGCTACAGAGAACCACGATTGAATAATCCGTTTCATCGCGTGTTCGATACAGGGTATCGAAGCGGAGAAACTTTCCGTAGCTTGCGGACTTATCGCCGAGATATTGCGCCGGCGCGTCAATGCAGGTTTCGCCCTCCAGATCGATGATTCGAATGGACTGGGTCGCGGCCTCCCAAGGTGCGGCCGCATCGCGGCTATTGGCGCAGGGGCTGCCGCTGAATCCGCAGTTGGCATAATTCCAGCCATCGCTGCCGGAATCAAAGCGACTGGTGACGTCGGCTCGAGCGCCCAGGGCGATTGTCGAAAACAGGAGAACGGCTGCGGCACGATTGAGCATGGTTTCCACTCCGGGCGACATTGTCACCGATGACGCTTGCTCGTGCAAGACCGAACCGAAAAGGTCCAGACAAAACTCGCAGTTGGGGGCGGTATCGCGGAAAACTGCGGCTTTATACGCCGCAGACGAGCGTGTCGTAGGCCGCGGCAAAGAGAACAAAATCAGCATCATCTACGAACGAGTCGCCGTTGATGTCGCAGAGAGGATTGGCGGGCGGAATGACGAGTTCGTTGTACGCCGTCACAAAGAGCACGAAATCAGAATCATCCACCTGCGCATCGCAGTTGAAGTCGGCGGCGCAGACTTTGATTGTGGCGACGGTTGCGGCGCTGGTGCCGCTGCAGGATGTGATGCTGCAGCCGATCGCGTGCGTGCCGGCGCCGACGACGTTGCTCAACGTGAGCGTTTGTGCTGTGCTGCCCGAGACGATGATGCCGTTCGGGAGCGCGCCATCGAGGGCGGGCACGCCGTCTATCGTCCAGGAGTACGAAGGGTTCGCGCTCGCCAGATGAAGCGCCTGAAACGACGCGCTTCCACCGGCGCAAACGCCGGAGGCGGGGGGCCAAACCGCTGCGGCATCCGCGGGATTGGAATAGAGGGCGTGGATTTCGTCTGCGGAGAGTGCACGATCGAAGATTCGAATCTCGTCGATCGTCGCTGGCAGGTAGTACTCAAGGTTGTTGAACTTGCCGAACTGGACGGGCTTGCCGTAGTCGGCCAGCGATCCCGAGGCGGCGTGTTGGTCGATGAGCTCGCCGTTGGCGTAGAAGCGGACTGCTGCGCCGTCGTATGTTCCGACGACAAAGTACCACTGATTGGGATTCCAGAAGTGCGCGGCGGTGCCCGCGCCGAACGGAGTGCCGCTCGCGCCGCAGTAGAACCCGAGCGAGGCGGGGCTGCTGCCGTATAGATTCCCCGTGACGTTCAATTGGTATTGGTAGTACGGAAACGAGTGCCCAAAGTAACCCTTGTCGATGATCGGGTCGCTCCCGCTGCCTGAAAAGGCGCGGGGCTTCAACCAGGCGACCAGCGACATCGCGCTTATCGGATTCAGAGAGGAAGCGTTGGCGACGCGAACGAAATCGGTCGTGCCGTTCAGTTCGAGCGCTTCTCCCGAAATCCCGGCGACGTATGTCGGTGTCGAACCGAAGAAGACGCCGTGATTCGCAAGCCCGGACGAATCGAGCGTGTCGCCGTCGAAACGCCAGTGACCAACCTGTCCGGTGCACTGTTGAGCGAGAACGTGAGTGACGCCAAGAGCGGCAAGTGATGCCGCGACAACGAATCGGAACATATGAAATCTCTCCCTTGAGCGGCCAATTGCCGCGACCCGCAATGCGAGATGAGTTTATCGCGCGGACCGCAATCGCGATCGTCTGATAACCTGCGGGTTTTGCCGAGCCTTTCGAACGCGGATTACGAGCAGAGCAGGTCGTTGTACGCCTGCGCGAATATCACAAAGTCCGCGTCGTTGATAAAGCCATCGTTGTTAAAATCGCCAAGGCAACCCGGGAATCCCGGGCAGAAAACCTGTTCGTAGTAGCCGACAAACGCGACGAAATCGGCGTCGTCAACATATGCGTCGTAGTTCAGATCTGCGACGCAGCTTGCGGGCCGAACGACGACATAGTCGAGCGCCGGGCCCCCGAAGCTGCTCGGATTGCCGCTGTAGAACTCGAGGGTGGTCAGCGTGCTGACCGCTCTGAAGCCGTAGATGTACTTCTTCCACTGCATGTCGGAATTGCTTGTGCCGGTGTTGTCGAACTGGACGCTGGGGTTCTGGCCGACGACGGCGATTTTTAAGACCTTGATCGCAGGCGCGGCACCGGCGTTGCCCGCGAGTAAAAACGAGACGGTGTAGTCGCGATCGGGCGTGGTGGCGAAAGTCTGCGCGACGCCTCCCGAGCCGGGCGAGCCGTTGAGATCGAGGCTTCGCAGGCCATCGATCTGTTGCCAGCCTGTGGCGACGATGTCGATCTGGCCTCGCGTCACGACCCATCCCGGCATGGCGGTCGAGCCGACGTTGAGAGGAAGGAATGAACCGACGATTGCGGGGCCGCTCTCGAAGCTCGGATTGACGAGCATGTTCTGGGCGCGCGCAGTGCACGACATGACGAACAACGATGCGACTGCGAACAGAGTTTTGTTTGGCACAAACCGCACTCCAAAGTGTGCCGCGCATATGTGCCGCGTCACGATCTAAGAGTACAAGACGTGTCAAGCGGACGGTTGGCACCGACTATGGGCACACAAGCGCGTCGTACGCAGCGGCGAAGACAACGAAATCCGAATCATCGACGAACGAATCGGCGTTGAGATCGGAAGGACACCCCGCGGGCATCGATGTATCTGCGCAGTCGAGGATGTTGTACGCCGAGGCGAAGAACACGAAGTCCAGATCATCGACCTGTCCGTCGGCGTTGAGGTCGCCCGGGCATGCCGCGGCGAGCGTACCGATGGTGAGCGACAGAGTGGAACGACCCGAGTAGACCGGGTCGTAGCCGGAGAAACCGAAGAGGCGCTGCGCACCGTTTCCGACGATCGAGGTGAGTGCACCGCCGACAATGAATGGCTGCGCGCCTGGAGCGGAGAGTCGAGCGTTGATATCGGTGAGAAATGATGTGCCGAGGTTGACAATGATCGGAGTCGGGCCGGGATAGGGACACTCGCTCTCATCTACGACGCGGCTCCCGTACTGATTGCCGGTGCCCAGGTCGTCGTAGATCCCCGTTTTCCAGACGACCGGAGTGTTCTCATCGATAAGAACCGCGTAGCTGGAAAGTGAGACGTCGAAGAGGCCCCAGGTTTCGGTCGGGTCGACGCTGAGCACGCCCCGGTACGGCATTTTGCCCGTCAGCGTTGCGGAGGTGACCTGCATGCCCGCGGGGAGCAAGTTTGGGGGAAAATTGAAGACAAAATAGTTGCGGAAGCCGGTCGAACCATCGGTGCCGACAAGAATGTTGCCCGGGCCCGCGTTATAGCCTTTGTTGTTCTGGCCGTAGCTTGTAAAGATGCCCTGAACGGATGCGTCGAAGGACATGGTTGTGTCGGCGCCCGCTGGAATTGCGGCGAGTGCGAGTACGACGGATGCGAGGATGATCTGGTTCGTGCGCGTATTCATCGGTGCTCCTTGGATGAGCGAAAGCTCTCCTGATGAATTGCGGGATTGGTCGGCGGACACCCTCAGAAAATTCTGAACCTGATGCGGATTTCAGAAGTTGCAGAGCAGCCGGTTGTACGCCTGCACAAAGAGCGTGAAGTCGCCGTCGTCCACGACTCCATCGACATTTAAGTCCGCCGGGCAGCCCGCGGGCATGGTCGGATCGGCGCAGTCGAGGATATTATACGCGGACACAAAGGACGTGAAGTCGGTGTCGTCGACCACGCCGTCGCAATTGAGATCGGCGCGGCAGAGCATGAACGGGATGTCGGGGCTGGTGTAGACGCCGTAGTCGTTGGTAATGACGCAGTGGTAGTTGGCCTCGTCGTTCGGGCCGGCATTTGCGATGAAGAGCGAAAACGTCGCGGCCGTCGGGTTGAGATTGGGGTCGATGGCGTTTGTGCCCTTGTACCACTGATAGGTGAACGGGGCCGTGCCGACGCCCGCGACGCTGATGGTCGTGGAACTCCCGGGGCAAATACCTGCGAACTGCTGCGAAAGAGCCCGCGGCGGCAGGTACGCAAAAGCAAGCCCGCGCGCCTTTGCGCCATCGGCAAGGATTGGGCCGTTGACGTATGTATCGCCGACGAGCTTTACAAGACGGGCGCCGTCACCATCGACAAACCACACGTCGTCGTTTGCAGGATTGATTGCGGCGTCGTACCAGGAGGTCTTGCTCGGAGGTGACGAGAACGCGCCGAACGCGGGATTTGGCATGAGCGCGGTCAGATGCTTCACGCGCGGGTTGGACGCAGCGTTGAGATCGAAGAAAACATCTTCGGTTGCGGAACTGGCGATGTAGTCGAGGTCGCCGCTGCCCGAGAGCACTCCCGTGGATGAGATGACGGCGCCATTGAGCGGGTTGACCAGCGCGAGCCGGTTGGTTCCGAACGTGCCCTTCGCGCCGAAGCTGACAAGCAGTGCGTTATGGCGGGGGGAGTATTCGAATCCTTCTTCGTAAAGAGTGTCGAGCGGCGCGCCATACGCCATGGTCGCTGTGGTTCCAGTGAACGGGTCGATCTTCATGTAGAGCGAGGAACTGTTGGCGTTCTGGTCCACATAGAGCGAGGCCGCCAGCGTGTGGTCAGGGAGCGCGGTGAGGAATCGCATCTCGCGGCCGGCGGGAACGGTCACGGACATGTACGGAAGATGCGCACCGCTGCCGGGATCAACGATGAAGAGATCGACACTTGTGCCGTTGGTGGGGCTGGAGGCAATCATCGTCTGAGCCTGAGCCGATGCGCTGGCGAACGCGACGAGGACGGCGAGCGTGCGAGGAACGAATTGCATTCGGTGCCTTTCCAGTTAGAACATACGGTCGAGTTGCCTGTTAGAGCGGATTTCGGGTCTACGCCCCGCAGAGAAGGCGGTTGTACGCCTGAACAAATACGGTGAAATCTCCGTCGTCGACGAGCGCATCGGTATTGAGATCGGCTGGACATCCGGCCGTCATGGTCGGATCGGCGCAGTCGAGAATGTTGTAGGCAATAACGAAATCGATGAAATCGGTGTCGTCGACGCCCCCGTCGCAATTGAAGTCGGCGCGGCAGAGGATGAACGGGACGACCGGCGTGGTGTGCTGGCCGCAGTCGTTGGAGATGACGCAGGAGTAATCGCCTTCAGTTTGTGGGCTCGCGGCACCCAGCGAAAGCGTCGCGGCGAGCGCGGACGGATTCGCGACTGAGTCGATATCGACCCCGCCTTTGCGCCATTTGTACGTGAAGGGAGGCGTACCTACGGCACGGGCCTCGATCGTGGCGGCGCCGCCGGGGCAGACGCCGGCGTATGCGGGCGAGTTTGATTTCGGCGGCAAGAAGCCCCAGGCAATGCCGCGGATGGAAACTCCATCCGCGAGCGTCGCTCCGTTCACGTACGCATTTCCGACAAGACGGACAAGACGCGTGCCGTTTGTGTCCGTGAAGATGATCTCGTTGGTGGCGGGATGACGGGCGGCATCCCAGTAATTCGTCAGACTGGGGGGCGAAGCAAACGTTGCGAGTGTCGGAGTCGGCATCAGCGTCGTGAGATGCTTGACGCGTCCGGCGGCGCTCGTCGCATTGAAATCGATGACAACATCATCGGTCGCGGTACTGACTATGTAATCCATATCCGAGACACCGGCGAGCGTGCTCGTGGATGAAATCACCGTGGCGTCGGCGGGATTGATGAGCGCGAGCCGGTTGGTGCCGAAGTTGTTCAACGCGCCGAACGCCATCAGAATGGCGCCGTGGCGCGGCGAATACTCCATGCCCTCGGCGTAGAGCGTGCCGACAGGAGCGCCGAAGTTCATGATCGAGTAGGAGGAATTGAGCGGGTCAATCGCAACATATTGTGAACCGAGCGCCTGACCGTTGTCGCGATAAAGCGTGGCGGCGAGTTTGCACCCGGGCAGCGACGTCATCTGGTGGAATTCACGATTCTGCGCCGTGTCATGCGAAATGCGCATGTAGAACGCGTGGGTTCCGGTGGTCGGATCGATCACGATCAAATCGGTACCGGTCGCATCCGGTGCCGATGCGCCGACAAGGGACTGCGCCATAGCGAATTCGCCGCGCGCGGAAATGGCGATAACGGCAATAGCGAGAAGACTCTTGGAATTCATCACGACCCTCCGGTACCATTGTCGCTGAGAGCGCGGGTTCGTCAAGGAGAATTCATGCGATGCGGGCAAGCGCATCTCGTGACCGCGAAGCTGTTATCGGGCGCACGCCGTGAAACAGATTTCACGTTGCAGACTTGTTGAACGAGAATCCGCTTTGTATTGCCGTTCAGGGACAGACGAGGTCGTTGTACGCCTTTACAAACAAGACAAAGTCGGCATCGTCGACCTGACCATCGCGATTGAGATCGCTTGGGCAGTGCTCGGGCATCGCTGCATCTGCACAATCCAGGATGTTGTACGCGGCGACAAAGATGACAAAGTCGGCGTCGTCAACCAGACCGTCGTCGTTAAGATCGCCCTGGCAGGGAACGAGGACAAAGCCGCGCACTTTGCCCTCGAAGACCCCCGTCGCGGCGATCCAGCCCCGCGAGTTGATCCCGTTTGCGGTGGAGAGCACGGCGCCGCCGGAATTGGCGACGAGCGTGTTGAGATCGATTATCTGGCCGTCGCGCCAAAGAACAGCAATGCCGGTTGTTGCGTCGGCGCTCGCCTTAGATTGACCGACGATGCCTTGCGAGTCGTTGATGTCGTAGGCGATGCTGTACGTATGTCCGGCGATCGCGCCGAGATCGGTTGGCGAGAGTCCGATCCATCGCGTGGCGTGACGCTCGGTGCCGACAGCCGACTGCCCGACAACGACGCCATTCTCGGAAATCTTCTCGCCGTCGCTGTATGCGCCGTTGACGGCGGGAAGCGGGATCGGGTTGGCAGAGTCAAAGTCCCATCGGACGGCGACCTGGCTGTTCGCGTCCGCTACCGGATAGGCGCGTCCGACAACGACTCCATTTGCGTTGACGCCGCTGGCGATCGCGACGAGGAATGGACCGCGCGAGAGTTCGACCGCAGTAGTGGGGCCATACCACTTCATGGGACGGGCGGCGGTCTGCGTGCAGAGAAAGCCCCCGCACCCCGTCGTGGTGTTGCTCCATCCGACGACAGAATTCTCGTTAGCGCCGTACGCGGCAGAATCGCCGCCTCCGGGGAGAGGTGGAAAGGTGATGTAGGCACCGGGGTTCGAGACAGAGCCCGTGACCGCGAGGGAAAACCCGCCGCAGATCGAGGACGTCGCGCCGGCGATTTTGCCTCCGGGGCTGACGTCGCTGAGGCCGCTGCCGCCGAAGGGAAAACAGTCGGCGAGCGTGCCCATGTCGAAGTGCGTGCCGTCAGCCAGTCGCGTGATACCTGCTGGCACGCGGGCAGCGGAGGATGAGAACGAGGTTCCGACGACATCACCGGCCGTGTCGATGCTGTTGGCCGAGGACGCATCGTGCGAGCGCGATGCGAGCGGAACGAGCATCCGGAGCGAATAGTGCTGGCCGAACGCGGCGATTGCGAAGCACGCGAACGCGATCGCCGCGCCGCCACGACGGCAGATCAGTCGAGTTTGCATGAGTTTCTCTCCCGCGGGAGCCACGCTGGGCCCCGGCAAAAGTCTAACGGCGGGCCGTGCTCACGCAAGGAAAAAAACCGAGCAGAAGCTGACGATCAGGGACAGAGAAGCTGGTCATACGCTGCGGCGAAGATCACAAAGTCGGAATCGTCGACGAAACCGTCAAAGTTCAAGTCCGCTGGGCAGCCGGCGGGCATGGACGGGTCGGTGCAATCGAGGATGTTGTACGAGTTTGCGAAGACGACAAAATCGGAATCGTCCACGACTCCATCGCCGTTGAGATCGGCGGGGCAGCCCACGGCGACGACAATATTGGTGAGCGATCCGGGACCCGTGTCAAGCGTTGAATTCACAACGACAGCGCCGAGCGGGACGTTGTAGGCGAAGGCGACCGGCGCGCCGTTGCGATAGACGCCAACGACCGTGCTGTTCGCGGGCACGCGTACGGTCGTGCCGATATTGAGCGCAAAGCCGCTGTCGTTTCGGAACGAGTGGGTGTAGATATCGGAGCTGATCGGCGCGGTGTTCTCGGTCACCGTCAAATCGACCTGATGGCGCTTGCCACTGGGCTGGTGCTCGAGGATGATGTTGTTGAAGGTCATGATGCTCCAAGCTGTCGGGAGCTTGGGCTTGAAGTTCATTTTCTGATTTGGTGCGTCTGGCGCGTAATCGAGGAAGGCCATCACGCTGTCGACCAGCGTGCTCATGCTCTCCCAAGCGTTTGGCCACGCGGTTTGAAGGACAAAGTTCGGATACGAGATCGAATTGTTGTACGCGATCTGTTCCGCGCCGAAGCCGGCGGGGCCGAGCCGATCGATCATGAGGTCGACGCGGTGCTTGTGGTTGTCGATGTCGCCTTTGCCAGGTGTGAAGTCGGCGCGCTCCGCATAGAAAAGGCCGTACCACAGAGTTGAGAGGAACCACGGGCCACCGTTCCAGTAGCCGTCGCCCCAATAGCGGTTGATCGTGTCCTGGTGCTGGCCGCTGAAATTGATGAGGGGATGGTTGTTGCCGAAGGTGTCGAGGGCGACTCCGTTGATACGATCGACAACCAGATTGGTGCGTGCTTCGGTCGGCGAGTAAACATTAAACGGATACACCATGCCCAGCTGGCTGATGTCGGTGTTCTCGCCGTTCCAGTCGAGTCGCGAGTCGAGCGCGGGCTTCATCGCGTTGGCTTTGTCGAGCGCGTTGGCCGCTTCGCTGCCGAGCCCGAGCACATTGAACGACTTCGCGGCATCCTGCAGGCCGCGGATCACGTTGGCGTTGCTGTAGATGAACGTGTCGTACGAATCTTCCCAGACGTTGTTCGAATACATCAGCCCGAACGCAACGTGCAGACGGGTGCTGTCGATGGTCGAGGTTTGCGTCGAGGCATAGACCGTGTCGCGGATCTGATCGACGAACGTGCCAAGCAAACCGGCATCGGCGTTCATCTGATAGTGGAAGTTCAGGCCCCACGGCAGGACCGAGGTCTCATCAATCTGCGGGGCGCCCCAAATCACGTAGCCATCGGTGCTGTATTTCTGCTTCCAATATCCCTTGCGCGTTCCGTAGAACGGCGTGCCGCCGATGTAGTTGCCGGCCGGCGTGTTCTCCGCGTTCCAGGTTTCAAAGTCGCGGAAGCAGGTATCACGCATCCACTTGTAAACGTTAAATGATTCGGCCAAGTGGCCCGTGCGCGCCATCGTGATCGCGGCATACACCGCATCGCGCGGCCAGACATACGGATACGCGCCGTTGTGAAATCCCGCGATCACGCCCCCATTGAAACCGTCGCAGTGAAGAGCGGTCGCGAGAAGGCCGCGCTTCAGAAGTTTGTTGTAGCCAGCATCGGGAGTTGAAACGGTGGTGCCAAGGTCGAGCCAGGCCTGCCACGCGTTGTCCGTGTCCGCTTCGCGCGCTGCAGCCGACGTGTTCTTGAACCAGTCGAGCACGGGCACAAGCTGGCGATCGTAAATCTGATCGGTGCTCGGGATCGGGCGTTCGTGCGCTCCGGCGAGCGTGACGTCAACTTCCGTCGTCACGCCCGGATTGAGCGTGATCTGCATGCCCATCCAGCCTTGGCCGTTGTCGGCAGAGGTGTCGCGCCAGGATTCGGTCGCGAGTGTGCCGCCGGAAGCGCCGGGGGTGGCAACCGACTTCATGGATGCCGCGAGATAGAGGGCGTTGTTCTTCTCGTAGCCGCCCGAGGTAGTGGGGTTGTATTCGTTGGGGTCGGAGAATCCCGTGCCTGTCCCCGTGACGATGCGATACGTCTTGTCAAAGGCGCACATGGTTCCGTGTGCCGCATCGAAGAACATGAAGTCGTAGTTGTCGCCGCCATTGAGCGCCGGATCCATGTAGAAATAGACGTTGACGGTCTTGGCGCTCGCGCCGTTGTTGCGAAGCAGGACGCGCTTGAGCGCAATGTGCCGCTGCGCGTTGCCATTGAGATCGGTCGGATAGGCGAGCCCGTACGGCGCAAAGTCGTGCTGCGTGATCGTGATGTTGTTGCCACCCGCATAGAGATGCTGGCTGGTGGTCACTGAATTGGTGTTGTCAGTCGAGTACGACTGCTGAATGTTGTCGTACGAGACGCCGCTCGGATTGCTGACCCAGTGCGTGAGCCCATCGACGCGCACGCCCATCATCGCCTGATTCAGATGCATCTGTCCGCGCCAGCCGATTGGCAAGCCCGCCGGGAACGTGTCGGCGCCATCCGAGTAACCCTCATTGCGCGTGCCGACGCCGTACACGCCGCCCGGAGTCGGGAAATGGAAGTCGTAGTACGTGCCGTTCTGGTCGAGCTGGCTCGCGCAGAAGGTGTTACCGATGACGGCTTCTTCTTTATAGAAAGAAACCGGCGGGTATCCCTCGTTCGGGCTGGCATTGCCCGCGCCGCGCCCGGGCCACGCGAGTTTGTTGGTGAATGAGTACGCCGCGCCGCCGTTGGCGAAAACCTCGCCGCCCACAAATGGCTTCCACGCGCTGATCTTGTATTTGATGTTCTTGGCGTAGGTACGAGTGGGGGAGGGCAGCGAGGCCTTCCACCAGTCGCGTGTGCCGCCGCTGGACTCGTTGCGCAGGAATGTAATCGTCGAAGCATCGTTTGAGAGAACGAGCGTGCTTCCGGTCGGCGCCCCGAAAACGCCCGATGGATCGGTCCCGTCCGTCGTGTAATAGATACAGACCTTGTCGTACGTGAACTGGAAGCTCACACGGAAGAAAAGATCAACCGCGTCGTCCTCGCGTGGCACATCGGGCTCGCGCTGGGTGATACCACTGACTTCGCCAAAGGTCTGGGAAGCCGGCGTGTGCTCGACGCTGGCGGGTTGGGCGAAGGCAAGGGCGGAGACGAATGCCGCGGCAGCCACGGCCGCGAATTTGAGCAAATGCATCAGAACAACTCCGAGAAGAGAGGGGTACCCGGGAAAGGGCCAAAACTACTATCGCGGAAGGGAGCGCGGCGGTCAACGAAAAAGCGGCTCCTCGCATCGAAAGGCTTCGGAAACGGAGTTCGCAGGGCTGCAGGCTGGCCGTTCGCACCATCGACCCGGGGAAAGTCCGATAGACTTATCCCTTGGCGCTGGCGGGAGGCCGCCAGCCATTTCACTTTACGGAAAAAGTCACCATGCACGCACTCGCCAATGCTCCGTCGGTCTTCTCGCTTACCCGTTCGGTTTTGCTCGCCGCGGGAGTCGCGCTTGCCTCTCTGACGGGCTGCGATAGTGGAAATACGCCGAACAACACGGGGAAGACCGCATCCTCAAGCCCGGCGCCTGCCAGCGGTGCAGCGCCCGCGGCGACGGTCACTGTCGGCGACATCGTGATCGGGCACTACGGCTCATTGACGGGCGCGGAGGCGACGTTCGGCCTTTCGACCGACAACGGGATCAAACTCGCGGTTGAAGAGATCAATGCCGCGGGCGGTGTAAATCTTGCGGGCAAGAGCCACAAGGTCGTGCTGAAGTCCGAAGATACCGAAGGCAAGCCGGAGAAGGCGGGCACGGTGGTGACGAAGTTGATCACCGCCGACAAAGTCGCGGCTGTGCTCGGCGAGGTTGCATCAAGCGTGACGCTCGCGGGTGCGCCGGTTTCGCAGCAGTTCGGGGTGCCGATGATCTCACCGAGCAGCACCAACCCGCAGGTGACCGCAGTCGGCGACATGATCTTCCGTGTTTGCTTTATCGATCCGTTCCAGGGTTACGCGTGCGCGAAGTTCGCGACGAGCGATCTGAAGGTGACGAAGGCGGCGATCCTCTTCGATCAGGCCGCGGCGTACTCAGTCGGACTGAAGGATGAGTTCGAGAAGAACTTCAAGAAGATGGGCGGCGAGATCGTCGCGGTTGAGGCATATACCAAAGGCGAGAGCAACTTCAATCCGCTGCTGACAAAGATCCGTGAGAAGGGCGCGCAATTGCTCTTTATCCCGGGTTACTACACCGACGTCGCGAATATCGCGCTCCAGGCGCGCAAGCTGGGAATGACCATGCCGATGCTGGGAGGCGACGGGTGGGATTCGTCCGACCTTGCCAAGAACGGCGGCGCCGCGATCGAAGGCAGCTTCTACTCGAATCACTACGCATCCGATCAGCCGACGCCGGAGATTCAGAAGTTCGTGAAGACCTATCAGGCGAAGTTTGGCGGCGAAACGCCCGACGGCCTCGCGGCACTCGGCTACGACGCGGCACGCGTGCTGTTTGATGCGATGCAGCGTGCGGGTACGACCGACGGCGCGAAGCTGCGTGATGCCATCGCAAGCACCAAGGACTTCAAGGGTGTGACGGGAACAATCTCGATCAACGACAAGCGAGATGCCGTGAAGCCTGCGGTCATCGTCGAGATGAAGGGCGGCAAGCCGGTGTTCCGGGCCCGCGTTGAACCGTAATAATTTGAACTCATGAACCCGCCCAACAGTGCATGCTCGCAGGAATCTGCGAGCTTGTTTCATTTTGCGGATGTTCGGGTCCGGCGGCAACCTGTTGGCCTGGTCGCACGGGCACGAATCGCGACGAAGACCGTCGAAACCCGCTCTTTCGTGCGTAATGTTTCCGCTGCGCATGCGCGCGAGGAGAGGAATTGGATCGCATGATCGAAGGTACACGAGACGGCGCGACCGTTACATCCGAAGGCAAGCGGATCTCGAAGCTGATCGACGGTGTGGTCGTGCGCTTTGCGCCAACCCACGCCGACGAGCGGGGAGAGCTCTGCGAGATCTACAACCCGGCCTGGGGCATTACGCCCGAAGCGATGGTGTACTGCTACCTGACGGTGGTGCGTGCCGGCAAGGTGAAGGGCTGGGTCTATCACGAAGACCAGATCGACCGGCTCTTCGTGGCGACGGGCGCGCTCAAAATCGTGCTGTTCGATCGGCGGAAAGAATCGCCCACGCACGGCATGATCAACGAATTCACGCTCGGCGAGCGGAATCGGGGTCTGGTCGTGATTCCCAAGCAGGTGCTGCACGCGGTGCACAATGTCGGCACGACCGAGGCAACCTTTGTGAATCTGCCTTCAAGGCCTTACAACCACGCCAAGCCGGACAAGTTCCGCGTGGCTCATGATTCTCCGGAGATTCCGTATCGCTTTGACAATCGGATCGGATGGTAACGGAGTGCAACTGTGCCCCGGGTAAGCATTGTCATTGCCACGTACAACTGGAGCGAGGCGCTGGCGTGCGCGCTGCGGTCGGTTGCGCTGCAGACCTTTCAGGATTACGAAGTTCTGGTTGTCGGCGATGCGTGCACCGATGAGTCGGAATCGGTCGTGAAGGCGATGAACGATCCGCGATTCCGTTGGTTCAACCGAGAGAAAAACGCCGGGAGCCAATGGGCCCCGAACAATGACGGCATCGCGCAAAGCAGCGCCGAATACATCGCGTACCTCGGCCACGATGACCTGTGGTATTCAACGCATCTCGAATCACTGGTTCGTGTCGCCGATGCGCAGCGCGCCGACATCGCGTGCGCGATCGCGGTGATGTACGGACCGGAAGAGACGGGCGTACGGGCGATCTCCGGGGTTTTTACGGACGGGGTGATGGATGAGCGGCAGTTTGTCGTGCCATCGTCAATGTTGCATCGACGGGTCCTGACAGAACGGATCGGGCCATGGCGCGACCCCAGCACGCTGATGATTCCGACGGACTGCGATCTCGTGCTGCGGGCGGTGCGGGCGGTAGCAAAGTTTGCCGCGACCGACGAACTCACGGTCTTCAAGTTCAACGCGGCATGGCGGCGCGACGCATACGGAAGGCGGGCGACGCACGAGCAGCGCGCGATGCTGGCCCGAATCGAGAGCGGC
This sequence comes from Phycisphaerales bacterium, assembly GCA_050730655.1. Taxonomy (GTDB): domain Bacteria; phylum Planctomycetota; class Phycisphaerae; order Phycisphaerales; family UBA1924; genus JAFEBO01. The sequence goes on along the minus strand of JBOHNL010000007.1, from coordinate 235,337 downwards.
GTGGACTTCCGAAAGGACGAACTCGTCGGCGTCGTGCGAGCGATCTTGAGCGGGCGGCACTTTGAAGTGCGCATGCCGCTCGCCAATGCGGGAACTCGCGAGGCGATGCTCCGAACGCGCGAGTTCAAAGGTGTCGCGGCCCGCGCCGTCCAGCAGCCGGCGACGTTCTCTGTGCCGCGAACGTATTCACTTGATGATCAGCCCGGGTCGCTGGAGTGGTACGGGCTCGAACAGTCGGAGCGCTTTGGCTCTTTCCGCTGGTCGGGCCCGAGCACGGTTTCGACCTTGCGATTTCCGGTGGTGGTGGCGCGGGGCACGGTGGTGACGATTGCCGTCCTGGCGGGTGCCTCGCCTTCGCGGCTGGACGGGCTCACCCTGGAGATCAACGGACGCGCCACACCGTTTACGATTGTGCCGCGGGCCGAGATTGTGCGGGTCATCCGCGCCGAGATCGAGCAGGATGGCGAACCCGGACGTCCCTTGTCGATTCAGTTTCGGGTTACCCGGACCACGCCCGAGCCGACGGACAACGACCGGCGTCCGCGCGGGCTGGCGGTCTGCACGGTGACGCTGACCCCGCCGCGCGGCTGACCGATTGAGGCGGCTGCCGAAAGTCGGCTAAACTGTCCGCCCATCCCAAGTCGGGAGGGCCGGTTCTCCGCATTCTCCAGCTTCCAGCCCACTTTCTTCCCTTTCCGAAACTCCGCCACCAGGCACTTTGGACGATCGTTTTCGGCGTGGACACACTCCTCCAGACTCTCAAGGACGGCCTGACCATCGGGAGCCTCTACGCGCTTATCGCGCTCGGCTACACGATGGTCTACGGCATCCTGAAGTTCATTAACTTCGCCCACTCCGACATCGTGGTGCTCGGTGCCTGGCTCAGCTTGGTGATCGCGACGACACTGTTCAAGCTGTTTGGGATCGAAGCGGGCCAGACAGCGCCGTGGTGGATGGGACCGATTGTGCTCGTGTGCGCGATGGCGGTCTGTGGGCTGATCGGTTTCACTATTGAAAGACTGGCGTACAAGCCGTTGAGGCGAGCGCCGAAGCTGAATGTCCTGATCACGGCGATCGGCGTTTCGCTCTTCCTGCAGAACACCGGGCAGTTGCAGTTCGTTTTCGGCACCCGCCCGCAGCGCATTCCGCTGCTTCTCACCGACAAGGTTTTATTCGCTGTCGGCAACATGCAGGTGCGACTGCTCGACCTCGTCGTAATCGGGACGGCGGTCGGCCTGATGGTCGTTCTGGAATGGCTGGTTTTTCATACAAAGCTCGGACGCGCGATGCGCGCCGTCAGTTTCGATGTCCGCACGGCCGGGCTGATGGGTATCCCGGTTGATCGGGTGATCAGCATCACTTTTGTGATCGGTTCGAGCCTTGCCGCGGCAGGCGGGTTCCTGTGGGCCGTGACCTACGAATCGATTAAGCAGCCCGCGGATACAAGCTGGGTGCTGCTCGGGCTGAAAGCTTTCGTCGCGGCAGTGGTGGGCGGGATTGGCAACGTGCGGGGCGCGATGTTCGGCGGGCTAGCGATCGGCATGCTCGAGGTGTTTGGTCAGCAGTACATCAACCCCGCGCTCAAAGACGTCTATGTCTTCGCGGCGTTGATCATCGTGTTGCTCGTCAAGCCGGGTGGGATTTTGGGGAAGGCGACGGTGGAGAAGGTGTGAGGAGGAAGCTGACAGCCTTCAGCTCTCAGCTTTCAGCCAGAAACCAACGAACTCGAAACACAGGACCCGGGACACCAGGAAACTTCGCTACATGGCATCGCTTCAGGACAGAGCTGTTCGCTTCAAGACCTCGCCCGCGGGTGGGGTGTGGCGTGCACTCTGGCCGCTGGTGCTTGCGATCGGGTTCGGCGTCGTTATGCAGTTGTTTGTGCGCCCGGGCATCGACGCGTATTCCTCGACGCAGATTCTCAATATCGGAATCGCGATCATCTTGGCCGTGTCGCTCACGATTGTGAACGGCTTCACAGGCCAGTTCTCGATCGGCCATGCGGGCTTCCTTGCGGTCGGCGGCTACGTCGCCGGCTCGCTCGCGTTTTACGGTTCGTTCGCGGTCTTCGGATCCGGCGCGGCCAAGCTCGGCATGCTGAGCGGGTTGTACGGAGCGCCCGCGGGTGCGCCGCTCATCACCGGTGGCGAGGTTCTCTTCTTCGGGTCGCTGCTCGCGGGCGGGTTGGTCTCTGCTTTGCTTGGTGTCGCGGTCGGCCTGCCGAGCCTGCGTTTGCGAGGCGACTATCTCGCAATCGTGACGCTCGGCTTTGGCGAGATCGTCCGCGTGCTCATCCAGCAGACTCCGCAGGTGCTGATGACCAAGGACGCGATTGCGGAATCGCCGGCGTGGAAGGTACCCCTGAGCGTCGGCGGATCGCTCGGGTTTGGCAATGTCCCGAAGTACACCAGTCTGTTCTGGGTCTACGCAGCAGTCGTGATCACCCTCATTTTCGCCTACCGGCTCAAACAGAGCTCGACGGGCCGTGCGCTGCTCTCGATCCGTGAAGATGAGATCGCCGCCGAAGCGATGGGAATTCGAACAACGTACTACAAAGTCTGGGGCTTCGTGATCGCGGCATTCTTCGCGGGGATCGCAGGCGGCCTTTATGCGCACACGCTCGGTATCTCGCTCAGCCCAGTTGACGCCGGTTTCCAGAAGAGCTTCGACATCATCATCATGGTGGTACTGGGTGGGCTTGGTTCGATCTCGGGCGCTGCGATCGCCGCGGCAATCGTGACATACTTGCCAGAGCTTCTTCGCACGCCCGACACGCTGCAGAAGTTTGCGGTCGTCGGCGTGCCGATGTTGATCATCGGCTTCGCAATGCTCGGAATGGCCGGTGGCCGCAGCAAGGGCGAGGCGGAGATGAAGAGCGGACGCGATCGGCGCGCTCTGCCTCGGGTCATCATCGGCGTCGGTATCGTGATCGTCGGCTTGAGCGCGCTGGCCTTTGTCGCCAAGAAGCTCAGCATCAATCTCAGCGAGTATCGCTTGATCATTTACGCTCTCGCGTTGATCGTGATGATGATCACACGTCCGCAGGGCCTGCTCGGCGTGCGCGAGCTTTGGGATGGCGCGCTGTATCGCCCCCTGCGCGATTTCTTCGCATCGCGTACGGGCAGCGGGAGGGGCGCGTGAGTTCCGTGCCCGCAGTCTCGATGATGGATACGGCCGACGTACTCGCGGGCGCGGGCGCGGGAGGCGATGCACTCGAAGTGCGAGACGTCTGCAAGTCGTTCGGCGGCCTGAAGGCGGTTCAGAATTTCCAATTGAGTCTGCCGCCACGCGGCTTGTACGGATTGATCGGACCGAACGGCGCGGGCAAGACGACGTGCTTCAACCTGCTCACCGGTGTCTATCAGCCCGATCAGGGCGACGTGACGATCGGCGGACGGTCGCTCGTTGGTCTTCGCCCGAATCAGATCGCTGCGGCCGGGCTCGCTCGCACGTTCCAAAACATCCGCCTTTTCGGGGAACTCTCGGTTCTTGAGAACGTGAAGCTCGCCTGCCATCTGCGGACGACCCACTCGATGGCGGGTGCGATTCTTCGTTCGGGCTGGCAGCGTGCGGAAGAGGCCGCGATTCGTGAACGGTCACTCGCGCTGCTCCAAGTCTTCAAGCTGCTCGATCGCCAGGACGAATCGGCGCGCAATCTCCCGTACGGCGATCAGCGCCGCCTCGAAATTGCTCGTGCGCTCGCGACCGGTCCAAAGGTTCTTCTTCTTGACGAACCCGCGGCAGGCATGAACCCGCAGGAAAAGAAAGATCTCCGCAAGCTTATCCGCGAAGTCCGCGATGTCTTCGGCGTCTCGATCCTGCTCATCGAGCACGACATGGGTGTGGTGATGGATCTCTGCGAGCGGATCACTGTGCTTGACTACGGCATCGTGATCGCCGAAGGAGCGCCGGCGGAGATCCAGAAGAACCCCAAGGTCATCGAGGCGTACCTCGGAAAGGAGTGAGGAAGAGCCATGCTCAGCGTTTCCAATCTCCAGGTCAGCTACGGCGCCATCCGCGCTCTGCACGGTGTCTCGCTCCAGGTCAAACAGGGCGAGATCGTCACGCTCATCGGCTGCAACGGCGCGGGTAAGACGACCACGCTCCGCGCGATCTCCGGCCTCGTTCGCTCCGCCAGCGGGACCGTGAATTACGAAGGCCGTGATATCACCCGCGTTCGCCCGCACGAACTTGTTCGCATGGGCATCGCACATTCACCCGAAGGCCGGGGCGTCTTTGCGAACCTGACGGTGGAAGAGAATCTCGAGCTCGGCGCATACGCCCGCAACGACTACGCCGCGATTGCCCAGGACAAGGAGAAGGGGCTTTCGCTCTTCCCCCGACTTCGCGAGCGATTGAAGCAACTTTCGGGCACTCTCTCCGGCGGTGAACAGCAGATGCTCGCGATGGCCCGTGCCCTCATGGCGCGGCCGCGTTTGCTCCTGCTCGATGAACCCTCGCTGGGCCTTGCCCCGCAAGTGGTGACGACGATCTTCCAGATCATCCGCGAGATCAATGCCGCGGGAACCACGATCCTGCTCGTCGAACAGAACGCCCACATGGCGCTCAAGGTCGCCCACCGCGCATACGTGCTCGAAGTGGGGGAGATCGCGATGGAGGGCCCGGCCCAGCAGCTCGCGGCCAGCGACGAGGTACGAAAGGCGTATCTGGGCGTCGGCTAGCGGCCGCACGTGCGACTGAAAGTGTTTCAGTTCACGAATCGCGCGAATTTTCACATTCCGTGAATCAAATCGTGTGCCGCCGTTGGCCAGCGCCGTGGTAAGCTGCGTTCGGAGGGGACTGGCTTTTCGCGGCCTGCCGCGGCGAGGAGAGAGTCCGATGTCGACCACGCATTTCCGGAGCGTGTGCCTTTGTGGCGCCGCGGTGTTTCTCTCAACTGGCTCTGCCTCTGCTGCCGTGATCTACGTGAATGCGGGTGCTGCGCCCGGCGGCAACGGTTCGTCATGGGCGACTGCGCGAAACGATCTACAGGCAGCGCTTTCGGCGGCACAGTCCGGCGACGAAGTCTGGGTTGCGCAGGGCGTCTACAAGCCTCATCCGACCGATCGCGCCGTGAGCTTTGAATTGAAATCCGGCGTTGCAATCTACGGTGGATTCACGGGTGTCGAAGATTCGCTGCTTCAGCGCAGCCCGGCCAACACCAGCACGCTCTCGGGCGAAATCAATGCGGGGGGTTCCAGCGACAACTCGTATCACGTCGTTCACGCATCCAACGTGAGCGCTTCCGCGCTTCTCGATGGATTCCTGATCACGTCGGGCCAGGCACTCGGCGGCGCGGGATTTGCTTCCGGCTATGGAGGTGGTCTGTACGTTGACGCGACGCTTGGTCTTTCGCCGACGCTTCGGGGCCTGACCTTTTCAAACAACGCCGCCCTCGCGAGCGGCGGGGCGTTGTACTGCTCCGGCGGCAGCCTCTCACTCGAACGCTGCTTCTTCTTTGGCAATCGCATCAGCGGATCGTCCGGGGTCGGAGGGGCCATCGGTCTTGGTTCGATTGCGGGTGTCGATCTCACTGTGGCAAACTGCGTCTTCGCCCAAAACTTCACGCTTGCCGCGGCCGGCGGCGGCGCGATCTATGCGAACGGCGGTGCACTTGTCAACGTCATTTCGTCCACCTTCTACAACAACTCCGCGCCGGTCGGAAGCGTTCTCGCAGGCGCGCCCGCGAGCGCGACTTTCAGCAACTGCGTGTTCAACGGATCAGGCGGCGCGAGCGCGTACTTCGCCGTGCCGGTGATCGTCCGCTACAGCATTGTTCCCGGCGGCCTCGCCGGCGCCGGCAATGTCGCGACTGCAGCGACCTTTGTGAATGCTCCCGCGGCAAATTTTCGCCTGGCATCTGGATCCCCCGGGATCAATGTCGGCTCCAATGCCGCTCTCGAGGGATTGGCCACCGACTACGACACGAATCCGCGCATTCTCCAGAGCGTGACCGACATGGGCGCATACGAGTTCATCGAAAGGACCTGTGCTGGCGACTTGAACAAGGATGGCATCGTGGACGATGCCGACTTCGTCTCGTTCGCGTCGGCATACAACAACCTCACCGATCGCGATGGCGATCTGAACGCCGATCTACTCACCGACGACGCCGACTTTGTCATATTTGCGGGCGCGTACGACCAGCTTCTCTGCCCGTGAGACTCAGACCACCACGTTCACCATCTTGCCCGGCACGACGATGATCTTCTTCACCGGCTTGCCGCCGATGGCTTTCTGAACGCCTTCATCGGCGAGTGCCATCGCTTCGATGGCTTTGGCTTCAGAGCCGGTTGGGACGATGAGCCTGGCGCGGATCTTGCCCTGAACCTGCACGGGGATCTCGACCGAGTCGTCAACGAGCATGCGCTCGTCCACCTTCGGCCACGACTGCGTGCTGACGCATCCGGCGCTTTGCGTGAGGCCGAGGCGCGACCAGATTTCTTCTGCGATGTGCGGCGCGAGAGGCGAGAGCATGATGCAGAAGCGTTCGGCCTGGTTTTTTGTGAACGCGCCGACACCCTTCTCTCCCGCGGCAGACATCGCCTCGTTGACAAGCTGAATCATCGAGGCGATCGCGGTATTGAACGAAAGCCGCTCGAAATCCTGCGCCGCCTTGTGAATCGTGCGCTGCAGACTCTTCTCAAGAGCCGCGTTTTCCTGCGTCGCGATGCGCGGTTGTCCCGTTTGCTCATCGACCAGCACGCGCCACGCGCGCTGCAGGAAGCGGAATAGGCCCGGAATGTCCTTGGTGTTCCAGGGCTTGGTCGCTTCGAGCGGGCCCATATACATCTCGTAAAGGCGAAACGTATCGGCGCCGTATTCGGCAATGACGTCATCCGGATTCGTGACGTTCTTGTATCGCTTGCTCATCTTCGTCACGATGGGCGTGACGGGCGCGTTGTTTACAATTTCCACGAACTTGCCATCCGAGACTTCTTTCACTTCATCGATCGCGATGATCGTCTTATCCGCACGCTGATACGCAAAGCTGGTGATCAAGCCCTGATGGAAGAGCTTCTGGAACGGCTCAGGCGTGCTGAGATGCCCAAGATCAAAGAGCACGTTGTGCCAGAAGCGTGAATAGAGCAGGTGGCCCACGGCGTGCTCGTTGCCGCCGATGTAGAGATCGACGCCGCCCAATTGGTTATTGTTTTTTTCGCCATCCGAATCGCCGGTGAGCCGCTTGTCGATCCCGCCCATCCAGTAGCGCTCGGCTTCTTTGCCGATGAACTGTTCGTTGTTCTTCGGGTCGGCATAGCGGATGCAGTACCAGCTCGAACCCGCACTGCCGGGCATCGTGTTGGTCTCGCGACGCACCGCCGTTTCCGGCGCGAGGATGTTTGGATCAACGCCCGCCGCGAATGCGCTGATGTTGGTCCACTGGCGCGCCTTGGCCAGCAGCGGCTGCGGATCATCCGACTCTTCGGGCTGATAGTCGTTGAGCGGAGGCAGAATGACGGGCAGCGATTTCTCGCTCACCGGATAGTGATTGCCCGCCTCATCGAAGACGATCGGGAACGGCTCGCCCCAATAGCGCTGGCGGCTGAACGTCCAATCGCGCAGCTTGAAACGTGTCTCCGCTGTCCCCACCCCAGCCTCTTCCAACCACTCGATGATCGCGCGAATCGCCTCGTCCGTCGTCTTTCCATCCAGCGAAACGGCAGGCAAATCGTTCTTTGCCGGGCGTGAGGAATACACCGCGACGCCGCCAGCAACGCCCGCTTCGCCCCGCCAGGCCTGGAAGCCGTGCCGGTCGAAGATGTGCTTGAACTGCGCGAGCGATGCGATTCCCATCGACTCAAACGCCTCGATCCAAGTAATGCGGATCGCGCCGCGCGATTTCATTCCCATCGCGTCGAGGCTGTCGGCATCGAGGTGCGCATCTTTCTCGGGTGTGCCGGAAGCGTCGCGCCGCGTCCGGACGATTTCCAGCGCCTTGGCGAAGTCGACCGTTTCGCCCGTCACGACTCCGAGGAAGTCGGCGAAAATCTGCTGCCAAGAACTCTCATGTGTTTCGGCTTCGGTGGCGTGGTCGCAGAAGTATTTCATCGCGAGCGTGGTGCGCGGGTAGAGCGCGTCCACGATCGGCAAATCGAATTTCTTCGCGAATTCGAAGTCGCGTTCATCGTGCGCCGGCACGGCCATGATCGCGCCGGTGCCGTAACCCATCAGCACGTAGTCCGCGACCCAGACGGGGATCTTCTCGTCGGTGAGCGGATTGATGGCGTAGACGCCGCTGAAGACGCCGGTCTTGTCCTTGCCCTCCATGCGATCGACGTCGGAGGTGTTGCGGGCCTTCTTGACGTACGCCGCGAGTGCCGCACTGTCGGTGCTCGGGCTCGGATGGCGAAGTACGTGATCGATGAGCGGGTGCTCGGGGGCGATCACCATAAAGGTCGCGCCGAAAATCGTGTCCGGCCGCGTGGTGTAGACCGTCAGCGTCAGCGGCATGTCCGCCTTGGCGCTCTTGAGTTCGCTCAGCGCCTGCAGCGAGAGCGAATGCGCATCGATATCAAAATCAACCGCGGCGCCGGTTGATTTGCCGATCCATTCCGCCTGCTGAATCCGCGTCGACGATGGCCAATCCAGCTTACCCAATTGCTCGAGCAGCCGATCCGCGTACGCCGTGATGCGGAACATCCACTGCCTCAGCGGCTTGCGCAACACCGGATACCCGCCGCGCTCCGAACGTCCATCGATCACTTCGTCGTTCGCGAGCACAGTGCCGAGTTTCGGGCACCAGTTCACTGTCTGCTCGCCCAGATACGCGAGTCTCTGGTTATCGATGAACAGACGGCGCGCTTCCTGCGTCAGTTCGTGCCAGGCGCGGCCGAGGCCCATCCCTCCTTCGAGCGGTGCCGCAAAGCCAGACAGGCCGGCGCGCACAATCTCGCCGCTTGGTCCGACGCGCAAGACGCCCGATTCGAGTTCCGCGATCAATTCCGAAATCGGACGCGCGCGCCCCTTCGAGAGTCCGCTCGGAGACTCGGCCTCGTCATCAAACCACGAGTTGTAGATCTGCAGAAAGATCCACTGCGTCCACTTGTAATAGTTTTCGTCGATCGTGCCGAACTCGCGCGACCAGTCGTAGCAGAATCCAAACCGCTTCAACTGGCGCCGAAAGTTGTCGATCGCCTTCTTTGTCGTCTGCGCCGGGTGCACGCCGGTCTGGATCGCGTACTGCTCCGCCGGAAGACCAAAGGCGTCCCAGCCCATCGGGTGCAGCACATTAAAACCCTTCAGCTTCTTGTAGCGGCAGACGATGTCCGTCGCCGTATATCCTTCCGGGTGACCGACATGCAGCCCGGCGCCCGACGGATACGGAAACATGTCAAGGCAGTAAAACTTCGGCTTGGCCGCGTCAAAGCCCGCCTCGCCCGGATTGGGCTGGCGAAATGTCTGCTTGTCTTCCCAGAAGTTCTGCCAGCGCCCTTCGAGCTGATCCGCGAACTGGGCGGTGTAGCGATGCGGCACTTCGGTTTCGGCTGTTCGATTGGTCGGTTCGTTCTGGCTCATACGAACGACAAGGGTAGCGGGCGACACGAGCCAATCGGCACGCCAACCCGCAGGCCAACACGGCCTCCGGCGCTCACAAACCGTCGCTCAGAGAATGCTTCACTTCCGGCCAGCGAGCGAAGACGATTTTCCCGCCAAGCGAACGGCGGTATCGGACGCCTTCTTGGCTTCCATCAGCTTCTTCGCTTCACCGGCGAGATAGAACGAGCCGGTCACGCAGATGAGGTCTTCCTTCTGCGCCGCCTTCGCCGCCATATTGATCGCTTCCTTCAGCGACGGCGCGACCTGTGACATCTTTCCGGGCGTCTCGGCGAAGCGGCGATGCAACTCGCGCGGATCCGCGGCCCGAGCGTTGCCTTCGGCGCGCGTGAAGATGATCTTGTCCGCGCCGGTGCCCAGACGCGTCAACATGCCCGCAACGTCCTTGTCCGCGGCACATCCGAAAATCACGATCAGTGAGTCATACTTGATGTGCGCCCCGAGCGACTTCATCAGGGCGTGAATCGACTCGGGGTTGTGCGCGCCATCGACGACAATCCGAGGCTGCGAATAAATCAATTCCATCCGAGCCGGGTTCGGTGTCTTTGCGAGGCCCGCTGCCGCGCCGCGCTCGGTGATCGCAACGCCGCGCTCCTTGAGCCGATCGAGAATCGCGAGCGCCAGCCCGCAGTTCATCGCCTGATGCTCGCCCTTGAGGGGCACCGCCACATGTTCGAATTGCACGCGGGACGTCGCAAGCGAAACGCGCATGTGAGCCCCGAGCTGCGTCGTCGTTTCGAAACGACTCGAGAAATCAATGGTCTGGCCGACCACGGCGATCGGCGCGCCCTCGCGCGTCGCGATCTCTTTGATCGCGTCGAGCACCATGGGCTTTTGCTGCGGAATCGTGATGATCGGCACGCCGGGCTTGATGATGCCCGCCTTCTCGCGTGCGATCTTGTCGAGCGTGTCGCCCAGGATGTGCGTGTGTTCGAGTTGGATCGCCGTGATCGCGCACACTTCGGGAGTGATCACATTTGTGGAATCCAGCCGGCCGCCCAGCCCGACCTCGATAACGGCGACATCCACGGCTTCCCGCGCGAAATGCACGAACGCCGCGGCCGTCATCAACTCAAAGAAGGTCGCCATTCCCATCTTGCGCCGGATTGAATCCGCCGCAATCGCGACCTCCGAAATCAAGGACACAAAGTCGCGTTCCGAAACCATCTGCCCGTTCAAGCAGATTCGTTCGCGGATGTCAGCAATGTGCGGGCTGGTGTACAGGCCAGTGGTCAGGCCGCAGCCGATGAGCGCGGCGCTCGTCATCGCGCACACGCTGCCCTTGCCCTTGCTGCCCGCCACGTGCACGCTCCTGAATGTGCGGTGCGGGTTTCCCAGCGCCTCCATCAGCGCTTCCATCCGGTCGAGTTTCCAGACCTGCGCCGGGATCTTTTTGGGGCTCAGGGCTTCCACATTGGTGCGGCTGTACAAATAGCGAGTCGCTTCGTCCGCGTCGGCAAAGCTCTTGAATCCCGGCCCGATCGCCGGGGTGGGCTTGGAGGTGTCTTTCTTGATGACGCGGAGTTGCGAATGGCGCCTACGTTTTTTCGCAGGCCGGACCGGTTTCTTGATCTCGCGTCGAGTGTTTGTCTTTTTGGCTGGGGGCATGAGCGGCTGGGCCGATCGTAACGCCACGCTTAGGCCCGGCCAAGAAAATATTCATTTGTGCACGCGTTCGTGCGTTGTGCGCGCCCACACTATTGTGGATCGCCTCTGTCACAAATCCGTAAAAGCACCCGGGCGGCGCGCGGTTTCCGGTCGCCCGTGCTCCACAATCCGTTATCCGACAAGGCGTTTCATCTCCCGTACCGCCTGTTCCATGCCGACGAAAACTGCTCGTGCGATGATCGAGTGACCAATATGCAACTCGCGGATGTCGGACCGGGCTCCCGGAAGAGCGAGTAGGTCGAGTGCGTTTTCGTAGTTGAGGGCGTGCCCGGCGTGCATCCGAAGCACGTGCGAGAAGTCGCGAACGCACCGAACGATCGCTTCGCGCGCGTGCTGATAGGCCCCGCCACCCGCCCCCGCCCGATCGACCCAAGCGTGTGCGAAAGCACCCGTGTGCAGCTCAACGGCGTCGAATCCCGCTTCAGTCGCCGCAGCGACCTGCTCCAATTCTGGGGTGATAAACGCGCTCGTGACGATCCCCGCGTCGCGAAGCGGCGCGAGGTATTTCTTCCAATGTTCGACGCGCCCGGCGACCGCAAGCCCGCCCTCGGTGGTCACCTCCTGGCGCCCCTCGGGCACCAGCGTGACCTGATCGACGCGCTGGCGAAGCGCGATCGCCTGCATTTCCGGGGTGCCCGCCATCTCAAGGTTGAATTTGACGTGGCATGAGGCCCGCACCAGCTCGACATCCCGATCAATGACGTGACGTCGATCTTCTCGGAGGTGCACGGTGATGCAGTCGGCCCCTCCGCGTACTGCCGCAGCAGCCGCCGGAACGACATCCGGCTCGCCGTAGCCAACGCTGCCCCCCGGGCCGCTTCGATAGCGGGCCTGGCGGATAGTCGCCACGTGATCGACATTGACTCCGAGCAAGGGCATCGAATCGATTGTTAGACAGCATTTGCACGCGGTCGCGGTTTCTCTCGCAGTCGATCGTGTATCGTTGCGTCGTGAGAGTCCTGATCGGCACCCTTGGCTCCGCGGGGGACACGCACCCGTATGTGGCGATCGGCGAGGAATTGATCCGCCGCGGCCATGTCGTCGCGATGCTCGCAAACCCTCATTTCGAGCAGCGCATCCGGTCGGTCGGCATGGAGTTCCTGCCTCTGGGCGAAGAGAAGGATTTTCTCAGCGTGCTCCACGATCCGCGTCTGGCGAATCAGGGCCAAAGCCCGCACCTCGTCATCCAGGCGCTGTTCAACAAATCGGTCGAGCCGGCATACCGCGCCGTGCAGGAAGCGATCGCCTCTTTTCGTCCCGATGTGATTCTCCGCCATCACATCCTGTTCGCCGCGCGATGGGCGGCAGAGGAACACCGCATTCCGGTCGTGACCGGTGTTCTCACTCCGGCGATGTGGTTCCATCCCGATGAACCGATGGTGCTTCGTTCGTATCTGCCCTACTGGGTACAGAAGATGATGGGGCGGGTCTTTCGCGAAGGCGGTCGCCTCGCGCTCCGCTGGTACATCGATCGGCCGGTCAACAAGGCTCGCGCCGCCATGGGGTTGCCCCCGATGCGGGATGTCTTCTTTCGAGAGACGCGAGGCGGCCTCAGTGTTCTTGGCCTTTGGTCGCGGTACTTCCGTCCGCCACTTTCCGGCGATCCCGGCGAGTCAGAAGTCTGCGGTTACTGCTTTTTCGATCGCGCCGGAGGCGATGCCGATAAGGCCCTGGATCCCGAACTGGAAGGATTCCTTCACAGATGCGAGGACGCTGGCAACCTCCCGGTCGCCTTCACGCTCGGTACCACAATCGTTCACCACGCCCGTAATTTCTTCGATACCGCCGTGCGAGCCTGCCGGGAAATCGGACGCCCGGCTGTGCTGCTGGTCGGTAAGGGTGAGTCGGGTCCGGCCATCGGCAAGGCTCCCGATGTTTGCATCTGCTCCTACGCGCCGCACTCGCTTTTGATGCCGCGGGCCGCTGCGTCCGTGCATCATGCCGGCGCCGGCTCGTCGTCGCAAGCGCTTCGAAGCGGGCGTCCGAGCGTTGCAATTCCCTTCGTCAACGACGAATTCGACATCGCGTATCGCATGCAGAAACTGGGCGTCGCGGCGAGTTTTCCGGCGTCGCGCCTCGTCTCCCGAAACGCTGTCGGCAATCTTGCTGAGTCGCTGCGGCAAGTGATGGAGCCGTCAACGTTTCCGAAACGTGCCCACGAATTGGGGAGCAAAATCCGGGCCGAATTTGGGGCAGGTTCAGCGGCGACCCGCGTTGAATCGTGTGCAAATAGCTAGGCGCGCCGACCCCATCTATTGTGCGAGAAACACAAATAATTGCCATTTGCCACTAGACAGACCCTGTGTTTTCGCCTACAACATAAGCGTTCACTTCGGATTGGTTTTCAACCAGCCCCCACCCCAAAGCCCGCGATTGGCCCAAAAGGCAGATCGCGGGCTTCTTTTTCTCCACGACTTTTTGGCGGGTAATTCTCGGCGCGCGGCGCGAATGTTTTCGCGCGCCGGTGTTTCTCTTCGATCGCGTGCTGAACCGCTGGCGAGTGAACGCGATCAACTTCGCGCGGGAGCGCGAGTTGTCGCGACAAACTCGTCGCGAGCTTTTTCACTGTGCTGTAGATCGCGCTGTTATGAACTGGTCTGGTCGCAACGTTCTCGTCTGCAACCTTCCGTCTGAACCGGCTCGCTTTCCGTTTCACGCTACGAAACCAGATGGGAAGCGGTGACCGTGTTCGCATTCGGTCTCGCGCGAGTCGCGGCACGAGAACCCGAGCATCCTGGCAACGTACACTTGCCCTCATCACTTGCGGGCGGGGTGGGCCCCGGCCGCGGAGCGAATCTGTGGCCACGACAGCGATAAGTACAAAGCCCCTTCGTCTGTCGGTCGTCGCCGGTCCGGCTATGGACAACCTGGAGATCGCCCCGGACAAGCCGACCGTCCTCGGGCGCGCCGGGATCGCCGATATCCGCCTGCTCGACGAGACCGTTTCGCGGCGCCATGCGCAACTTGCACTGCGCGCCGATACCTGGTTGATCACCGATCTCGAAAGCCGCCATGGCACGACGCTCAACAGCGTCCAGCTTGCTCCGAACGCCCCCGCGCCCCTCCAACACGGCGACATGATCCGGATTGGTCCGTGGATCTTTCGCGTACTCCTTCAGGGGGGCGGACCGACGACCAGCATCGTCGCGACCACCGATGACGCGGGTGGCAGTATCAGCCGCGTTCAGAAAGTTCCCGAGAGCGAACTTTCGCTCCGTGCGCAGGAGCGACTCGACCTCCTCATCGATGCCGCGGCAGGTATCGCGGGCGCCGACTCTGAAGTCTCCCTCGCCGACACCGTGCTCGATGTCCTCGTGAAGGCTACGAGCTTCCCGCGCGCAGCCTTCATCAAGCGCGTAGGCGATTCGGATGCCGTCGAACTCGTCGGCTACAAAGGCGCCGAGGCCGGTGCGTCCACGCCGATACCCGGCGCGCCCGGCGCTTCGAACGTTAAATCAACCGAAGGCGGATTTCCAAACACCTTCTCGCGCACCGCTGCCGCGAAAGCGTTCTCTCCAAGTCGCTCGCTCATTCGTGCCGCGAGCGAAGGTCAGGTGGTGCGCATCGATGCGGGCAGCAGCGCGAACTACGGCCAGTCGATCATCGACATGGGCATCCACAGCGCGATCTGCGCACCGATCATGGTGGGACCCAATGCCGCGGCATATCTCTATCTGGATAGCCGAGGGGGCGAAGACGCAGTTGCCCCCGACTCGGCCGCGTTTTGCCAGGCGCTTTCCAAGATCTGCGGCCTCGCCATGGCCAAGATCAGCGCGATGGCGCTCGCCGATCGCCAGAAGAAGCTCGAGGCGGATCTGCAGGCCGCACGTGATGCCCAGAGCCTGATCATGCCCGTGCCCACGGCGCAGGTCGGCGCGATTACGTACGCAATGCACAGTGAACCGGGCCGAATTGTCGCCGGCGATCTGTTCGACGTTATCGCGCTTGATCCCGGCAATCCGCATGGCAAGGTGGCGGTTCTGCTCGGAGACGTTGCTGGCAAGGGCGTCGGCGCTGCGCTCCGAATGGCAACGGCGCAGGCGTTCATCAACGCGATGCTGACGAACACCTCCGACCCTGCAAAGGTGATGAACGCGACCAATAAGCACCTCTCGGCGCGCTGCGATGCCGGGCAGTTCATCTCGATCTGGTTCGGGATCTTCGATCCGCGCCCGGCCAGCGAAGGCGGCGGCACGCTCACAATCGTCGATGCTGGGCACGGCTACTGGCTGATGATGCCGCCGGGTGGCGAGCCTCAGCGCATCGAGACTGTCGGCGGCGTGCCGATCGGCGTCGATGGCGATTACTGCTACACGGCCGAGACGGTGCAGGTTGTTCCCGGGTCCCGGATCATTCTGTACAGCGACGGCGTGCACGAGCAGCCATCCCCCGCGGGTGACGAGTTCGGTCTGCAGCGCACGATTGCGTCGCTTTCGAGCAGTTCTAATCCGGAAGAGGACGTCGTCAATCTGGTGCAATCTGTGAAGGCGCACGCAGCGCCGCAACTGATCGCGCAGGCTGCGCAAGGCCCATTTGCCGCGGCACCCGTCGTGAATCTTGCCGACGACGTAACCGTTGCGAGCGTGCTGGTTTCTTTGTAAACACTTTGAATCACCGCGCGGGCGGATCGGTCGTGCGAAAACTCATCGCGTATTGCGACCCGTAAATCGGGTAATCCGAAGCGACGCGATAGCCGCGTAGTTTCATCGGGTCGTAGCCGAGCTGCGTGCAGATGGATTCGAGCATCTGGCGATAGCGGGGGACATCACTCGATGCAAAGCGGGCGAGGCCCGTGCCCAGATGCTCCAGTGATTCGAGGAGATCGAACTGATCGATATCGCGCCCGGGATCGTTGCGGTCGGCGGTGCCGCGGATCGCGGTGTCGTACACGCGCAGATCGGGGTGCTCGCCCGGGAAGAGATCCTGATGGATGATGGTGTCGAACTGAAAACGCTGCGCGGGGATGGCAATGTCGCTCGAAGACCAGGCCCGTCTCCCTCGCGACGTTGGAACATAGCGAGCGATTTCCGAGTGATTCACCTCGCACGTCATGAGCTGAACAGACTCGCCGAGCTTGACGCCCTCGAGCAGATAGTGCGTTTGCTCACCGACGATCTGTGCGGTCAGCGCGGGCGTGGGGCTGGTGCAGAACTCAGCCACCACCGCATTTTGGACCGAGTCGACCGGCTCGCCGGAAAGCGTCACGGGTACGCGGGTGTTGGGCGATTCGACGCCTCGCTTGGATGTGAACTTCACGACTGCAGCGGGTCGAAGGCGTGAGAGGCCGGAAACTGCCTTAATCCAGACGACGTCGCAGTGTTGCCCGTCGGCACTCGGGGTGAAGATCGCGGTCTCGGCGAAGACGTTGGCCTGAACGCCTTTGAGTTGGCTGATCGCCCGGAAGGCCGCCTGCTTTCGGCGCAGTTCAAACTCGCGACGGGCTTCGGGCACCCACGCGCTCAAGATCGCCTCGAGCGAGCTTCGGTCTCCCGCAGCACTGTCGATCAGATGTTCAAATGCGTCCACGGCTTCGTGGGCTGCCGCAAGGATGTCGGCCGGTACTCCGTGCTTGGCGCTCGCCTTGAGCACACGCCGCAGCGGCTCTGGGCCGGGAGCCCGGTGGATGAGGCTCATGGAGTCGGGCGAGCGAACCGCTTTGAGCAGGCGGGAAGCGAGCACGGTGTCGACGCCCAGTTCCGATGCGAGTCGCTGAGGTCCAGCGTCGTTGCCCGGGACGAACTTCAAAACGCGCGTCAGGCCGGCCATAAGTTCGTCCCCCGTTCGCATAATGCGAACGTCCAGCGCGTCGCTGGACGGAGGAACGGCAATGGGAGGTGCGGCGGGCGTCATGTGTCCAAACAGATCGTAAACAGCCTGATTTCCATATCATAACACACATCACGATCTATTTGCAATAAATCTTGGAAGTTTCCTTGAAACTTCCTTGAACGTAGTTCTGGGGTCTGATATACCAACGCAAGTGCCGCGGGACCGGGCTCTTGGAGTCTGGTCGCACGCGGCGGTACCCCGCGTTTTCCGCACGCACAGAGGAGAGCAAGACATGGCCCGCAATTGTTCAATGTTTGTCGCCGCCGCGATCGCTGCAGCCGGCTCGATCGCCGGTTCGGCGAATGCCGCGACCATTTGGGACACAGGTTCGCCGGATGGCGGATTCTTCGGATACACCGGCTACGACGTCTTCGTCGGCCAGTCGGTCGCCGTTGCATTCACTGTCTCCCAGTCGTACTCGCTTGATCGCGTGGGCGTCTGGATGATGAGCAACGACTGGGACAACGCTGGCCGCTCGTACACGCTTTCGATCCGCGCCGATGCAAACGGCGGTGCAACGCACCCGAGCGGTTCGGCGCTCGAGTCGTGGAACATTCAAACCGGCGCGACAGGCTGGAATCCGGTGCTCGACATTGCCGAGTCCTCGCTGCACCCGATTCTCACG
The DNA here is from genome assembly GCA_050730655.1 of Phycisphaerales bacterium. Taxonomy (GTDB): domain Bacteria; phylum Planctomycetota; class Phycisphaerae; order Phycisphaerales; family UBA1924; genus JAFEBO01. Next base: position 217,657 of record JBOHNL010000007.1, on the reverse strand, counting down.
GCCGGTCAAACCTACTGGATCGTTGCCGAGAGCAGCGAGCCGGCTGGCTATGACCCGGTCTGGGTTTGGGCAAACTACTGGGACGGCGCGCTCTCAGGCAATATCGACTTCGCGTCGAGTCCGGATTGGCAGACGGGCGTGACCTACGGAAGCACTCCGGGCACGGTCATCGAAGGCACGGCAATTCCGGGTGTCGGAACGCTCGGCCTTGCCGGGATGGCCGGACTCGTCGGCAGCCGTCGGCGCCGGCGCTGAACTCGCGGACTTTCCAGATTTTCCTCTCCCGCGCCGCGACTCCCCTCCGAACGCGCGCACGAACAGCCCCGCACAGGGGCTGTTTTTTCATTGGGGAGCGTTGATGCGTTCTTCGAGCTTCGTCTTTACGCCGGGCCATTCAGCAGCGAGGATGCTGAAGTAAACCGCATCGCGGATTTCCGGGCCGCCGCGGCTGGTCGCGATGCGCGAGTGGCGAAGCACACCCTCGCGGATCGCCCCGAGTTTCGCAATTGCGGCTTGGCTGTGCAGATTGGTACCTCCAGTGACAAACTGGACGCGGATGGCGCTTGGCGCAAGGGTCTCAAACGCATGACGCAACATCAGGAATTTCATTTCCGGATTGATCGCGGTTCCGTGATACGCGCGGCCGATCCAGGTGCGTCCGATCTCGACGCCCCGATGTTCGGCCTTGATGTCCATGAACGTCGAGCGCCCGATTGCTTCGCCGGTCGACTCAAGAACAACCGCGAGCGCGACTGAGTCTGCGATCGCATTGACCGAGGCAATTTCCTGCTCAAACCCGCGAACACTCCACTCGGGCGGCTGCTGGGCCGTGAAGCGGAACAATTCCGGATCGGCGGCCTTTAACAGGCCGGGGGCGTGCGTGGCGTCGAGCGGCTCAAGCCGAACTCGTTGTCCGCGAAGCGTGACTGGTGTGATCCAAGTTTGCTTCATGCAATTCGGTGAAAGCTATTCCTCGGGCACCGCGTTGCTCGTCACGATCTCGCGGAACTTGCCTCGCAACTTCTTCGTGATCGGGCCTTCGCCGTTGCTCTTGCCGATCTTGTGCGCCTTGGTGATTTTCGCGCCGTCGTGCTGATCGATCTGCGAGATCGCGATGATTTCCGCGGCAGAACCCGTGAGGAAAACTTCGTCGGCCGTGAACAGCTCTTCGAGCTTCATGTTCTTCTCAGAACATTTGAGCCCGAGCGCGGGGCAGAGCACTGTCTGTACGAACTCGCGGGTGATTCCCTCGAGAATGCCGGCGTCGCTGGGCGTTGTGTAGACCACGCCGTCCTTGATGATGAACACGTTGTCGCCGGAGCCCTCGGTGACATCGCCGTCGGTGTTGAGCATGATGACTTCGTGGCAGCCGAAGTCGATCGCTTCGCACTTGGCGAGGATGTTGTTCAGGTAGTTCAGGCTCTTGATGCGCGGGTCGAGGCAGGGGATCGGCGTTTTGGGCCGGTTGGCGACGATGACGCGCATGCCCTCTTCGTACATCTCCTTCGGGAAGAGATGGATCTGATCGGCGATGCAGATGACACCGGGAACCGGGCACTTGCGCGGGTCGAGGCCGAGCGTGCCGTAGCCGCGGCTGACGACCAGGCGGATGTAGCCTTCCTTGATGTTGTTCATCTCGATGCAGCGGCGCTGCACGGCGACCATCTCGTCGCGGGTAATCGGGATCTGCAGCCGGATCGCCTCGGCGCACTTGTAGAGCCGGTCCATGTGCTGCTTGGACTTGAAGATCTTGCCGCCGTAAATGCGGATGCCTTCGAAGACGCCGTCGCCGTAGAGCAGGCCGTGGTCGTAGACGCTGACCATCGCCTTGCTTTTGGGGAGCATCTGCCCGTTGACGTAGATGAACGGACGCTCTTCCTGCGCGCTCGGAACGTGGAAGACGTTGGGGCCGGGCAGAGCTGCCGCGGCGTTGTTGATCGGATTCGGGGCGATGGTGGGGGCCATTCAAAAACTCCCAACGTCTGGTAACGCCGGCTCGAAGCTCGTTCGCGAAACACCCGCGGCACGATGAAGCCGGCGACCACTGCATGATACGGATGTCAGCAGGAAAAAGAGACCTATGGAACTTGTTTCAATTGCCCTTTCCGCTCGGTTTGAGGCAGTTGGGACGCGCAAACGAAACCGGCCGAAATCCGGCCCGAAAAGCCTGATTGTTCCGGAGGGCCGATGCGGGAGTCGAAGCGAATTCTGCTTAGGACGGCGCTCTTTGAGCTTGGCGTTTTTCGCTCGGTGGCGGCTCGCTCCGGCGAAGTGCGCCAATCCATCGCGCTTTCGCACCTGGTCGCCTTCCCAAGGACGGCCTCGCTGCTTCGACGAGCAGGAGAACCGGTTCAGCTCGCGACGCCAGTTGGGGCGGTTTTCTACAACCACGGCTGCGAATACGCGGCGACGGCGGTGGGTACGGAGACGGAAATCACACACTTTCTTCGGATTGCATCACCGGTGCTGCGTGACGCGATTCGGCCGTTTGATCCCGCCGTCGCCGAGCGCGAGGAGCAGCCGTTCACACTCGCCGGCGGTCCGCTATCTGATCGCGCTTACTTCTTCCATGCGGCGATCGCGCGGGCCGCGGCTGCGCACGCGATTGACAACCTTGCTGCCGACGAAGCACTTTCGAATCTTGTGCACGAGACAGTTGGATGGGCGTATGCGCAGCGCACGGTCAAACGTGTCGAGAAGCTCGGGGCACGCGACACGGACTATGTGCGATGGACGCAAGAGATTCTTTCGCGGCAGTTTCGATCCGCTCACGGGCTCGAATATCTGGCGGCAAGGGTTGGCGTTTCCCCGTTTTATCTCTGCCGCGTGTTCAAACGGGTCGCAGGGATGACGATCCACGAGTTCCGCGACCGGTTGCGCCTGCGTGCCGCGCTCGAAGAAATGGCGGAGACACGCGATGACCTTGCGTTGATCGCGGTCCGGGCCGGGTATTCGAGCCAGAGTCATTTCACGGACGCTTTTCGCGGACGATTCGGCATGCCCCCCGCGAAAGGGCGGGCATTGCTGCGGTCTGGCATGCTTCGACATGCCATCTGACTGCAAGATTCCGGAAGAACTGGAAGCGGACTCGAGTTAAATTCCGATCGGGGTCGCCATTCGGCGGCCCGATTCGTCGCCTTCGTGGGAATGAAGGAGATCGGAATGAGAATCCGCGCTTTTGTCGCTGCTGTCTCTGCGTTTATTGTTTGTGCCGCGGCACATGCGGAGCGATTTGTGCTGGTGGGGAGCTGGGGCGGATCGATCCAGCGCTATCGCCTCGATGGAACGCTGGTCGGTGAGTTTGTGCACGCGGGCACGGGCGGGATGACCTTTCCCGACGGCATGGCGTACGGGGCGGACGGGAATCTCTACGTTTCGGATGCGAACAACGCGCGCGTGCTTCGATTCAACGGCTCGACCGGGGCGCTGATGGGGACGTTCGCAACCGGGGCGATTCAGCGCGCCGGTTACAGCGCATTTGGTCCCGATGGCAAGCTTTATGTCTGCAGCAACGGCGACAACGCGGTGCATCGATTTGATCCGACGACGGGCGCTGCGCTCGGCGTCTTCGCGCAGGTGACGGGAATGTTGTATCCGGCCGGTCTTGCGTGGGTGGGAAACACGATGTATGTCAGCGGCTTCCAGAGCGCAAAGGTTTACAAGTTTGATGCGACGACCGGCGCGACTCAAGGGGTCTTGAATGCCACCTTCAGCTCGCCTCTCTATGTCCGGCCCGGTCTTGGCAACAGTCTGTATGTCAGTGAATACGGTCGCAACGCGGTTTCGAAATACAGCCTTTCCCAAAACAAAGTCATCGCTACGTATTCGAGCCAGATGAACGGCCCGGTTGGTCAGACGATTCTGCCGGATGGAACGCTGCTGGTGACCGAGTGGAATGCGGGCGTGATCAACAAATACAACGAAGGCACCGGTGCTTTTCTTGGAGTCTTTGCATCGGGGTTTGCGCAGTGCAATGACATTTTGGTGACGCCTGATATTGTGCCGGCCCCGACGACCGTTTCGATGGCTCTGGCCGGACTGCTGGCGCTGCGCAGGCGGTGTCGCTGAGGCCGAGCACTGTTTCACGGAGCGTCGGCCGAGTTTTTTGTAAAATTCTGCTCTTGAATACGGGCGACACGCCCGGCCTGCGCATCTGACGAAGCTGGCAACCGCGTTTCGTGGCTGCTCCGGCTTGATTTGTACGGAAATGCTCTTGTCGGCCATCCGTGCAACCTGTCGGGGCGGACACCGAATAAGCGGGGTGCTCGTGTGGGGTCGAGGAAGTTCGGATGCGTTCGCAAACGACGGTCTTGGTGAAAACACACCACTTTGAGGCGGGCGTCTTCCGGTCGATCAGCCGGCTGCCCGGAGAGTTGCGCCATTCCGTGGCGCAGACGCACCTCATTGCCATTCCGCGGAGCGTGATCGCGGTCACGCAGGCGGGCAGGCGCGAGCGGATCACGACGCCGGTTCGCGCGGTGTTTTACAACAAAGGTTGCCCCTACACGGCGCGGAGCGTTTGTTCGCTCCGAGAAACGACGCTGTTCATCCGGGTTCGTACCGGCGTGCTTGCCGATGCGATCCGGTCACACGATCCGCGGGTCGATGCTCGAGGCGATCAGCCTTTGACGTTTGTTGATGGGCCGTTGAGCGATGCAACATATTTCGCATTGAGCCGACTCGCGACGGAAATTCCGAGCGTGGGTGATGCGGACGAAGTGCTTCGCGAGGCGGTTGGGCAATTGATCGATGGCGCGTACGCGGAGCGCACGAAGCGAGCCCCTTCGCGTCACGGTGTGAACGACGACGACTATGTTCGATGGGCTCAGGAATTGATTTCACTCAGCATCGGCGAGCAGGTCGGGATTGAGGAAATCGCCAAGCGCGTCGGCGTGTCGTGCTCGCACTTGTGCCAGGCGTTCAAGCGCCGGGTGGGAATGACGACGCAGGAATTCCGCGCGTGCCTGCGGCTGCGATCAGCCGTAGATCAACTCGCGGCAGTGCGGGGGCCGATCGCGCCCGTCGCCGCAAACTTCGGGTACGAAGATCCCGTGCAGTTTGCCACGGAATTCCGAGGTCGATTCGGCCTCGCACCGGAAGCCGTGCGATCGATCCTGCGATCGGGGGTCCTGCATCCGGCGGGCCGATAGAGCGATTCACACGCCTCGGAATTCGGCCTGCAGATCGTGCTTCATACGGTCCATGAGCACGTTCACTTCGGGGTCTACTTCTTCGTGGCGCAGCGTTTTCGCCGGGTCGCGGAAGACGACACGGAGGGTCACGCTCTTCTTGCCTTCGCCGAGCTGCTTGCCTCGATAGGTGCCGATGAACCGGCACGACTCGATGCGTTTGCCTTCGGAGGATGAGCCGACACCTTCGACGAGCTTGTTGACCTGTGCCCAAGTGATCGCTTCGGCCACGACCGGGGAGAGATCGCGCTCGACGGATGGGAACGCGGGGAGCGTCCCGATTGTGCCCTTGGGCGGATAGAGCGCAAGCAGATCGTCGACACGCAGTTCGCCTCCGACGAGAGGCAATTCAATCCCAAAGCTCTTGACTGCCGAGCCGGTCAGCAAGCCAAAGTGTCCGAGCTTGGTATCGCCAAGGAAAACAACGGCAAACGCACCGGGTTCATAGGCGGCGGAGATGGCGTCGGCCGACTCGAAGCGAAGCCGCGAGACGGCCTTTGAGCCGCCGAGTGAAGACACGATCGTTTCGATCACGCCTCGAAGCGAGCGGATTCCGTCCTGCTTCTCAACCAGCGAGATCGACTTGCCCCCGACATGGACGTCCATGAGCAAGCCGAGGCTTCGGTATTCTGCGGCTGCGCCGTCAGATCCCTTGGCGAAAACGGATGCGGTCTCGTACAGGCGCACGCCGCCGGGATTCGTTACCTGGCCATCGAGATTCGCCTTGCGGCAGGCGAGCAGGCCGGTGAGCAAACTCGGGCGGAGCGTGGGTTCTTCGCCACGCCGATCGTCATCGACGCCGATGGTCGAAAGGCCGTTCGAAACAAACGCCGCTGCGCGTTCCGGGCGGGTGAACGAGAACGTGACGGTCTCAAAGAAGCCGAGTCCGCCGAGCACTGCGCTCAATTCGCGCCGGGCGCGAACGCGTTCCTGTGGACGCTTTACCGAAACCGAGAGGCGTGGCGCGAGCGGAATCTGCTCAAGACCGTGTTGACGTGCGACTTCTTCGATGAGGTCGATCTCGCGGGTGAGATCGGGACGGAAGGGCGGAATCGTGCACTGCAGTGCATTGCCCTGCTGCTGAACTCCAATTTCAATGCTCTTCAGAATCGAGACGATGCGATCCTGCGGCACGGTGATGCCGAGAATCTTCGCGCAGCGCTCGGGGCGGAGCGAAACAACGGTCGGCGCCGACGCCGGTGCGCCGGCGGCGAGCACACCCTTGAGAAGCTGACCGCCTGCGACCTCGCAGATCAAACTCGCGGCGCGACGCGATGCGAGTTCGAGTGTGCGTGCATCGACGAAACGCTCGTAGCGATGGCTCGCGTCGGTGCGGAGCTGGAGGCGACGCGCCGCCGCACGCACGCGAACCGGATCCCACGTGGCCACTTCGAGTGCGACATCGGTGGTGGCGTCTGAAACTTCGGATTCGCCGCCGCCCATGATGCCCGCGAGGCCCTGGGCCCGCTGTGCATCGGCGACGACAATCTCGCCCGCCTTGAGCACGCGCTGCTTGCCGTCGAGCGTGATCAGCTTTTCGCCCTCGGTCGCTTCGCGGACGACGATCGCTCCACCGTTCAGCTTCTTGAGATCGAAAACGTGGCAAGGATTGCCGAGTTCGAAGTTGATGAAGTTGGTGATGTCGACGACGTTGTTGATCGACCGCTGGCCGACCGATTCGAGCGCTTTGACGAGCCAGGCCGGACTCGGGCCGATCTCGACGCCCTTGATGACGCGGAGCGTGAACATCGGGCACGCTTGCGGCACGCGATTGTCGAGCTTGATCGCGGACGAAACATCTTCGGAGGCTGGCGCCGGCTCGGGCTGCTGCTTGCCGCCGGGTCCGGGTGATTTGAGCTTGCGGCTGGTCTTTGCTGCGGCTTCGCGGGCGAGGCCGACGATGCTGAGGGCGTCGCCTCGATTCGATGTGATAGCGACGTCAAAGCGAGTGTCGCCGTCCGGAAGTTTTTCCTGCGATTCGATTTCGAATCCGGCGTCGATGAGCGCAGCTTCGATCTGTTCCGCGGTCAGGTCGCCGGGTTCGAGGTATGAATTCAGCCAGTTGGCCGCGATATGCATAGGGCGAAAGAATAGGAAGAGACGAGTCTCGAAGGACCCGCCTCTTGAAGTTTGAAAGCCGCTGAATTTGCTTCTGACTACTTGCGGGGCTTGATATCGGTGGCCGCCTCGATGTCACCGTTGGAATGACTGTCGGTATGGGGACCAGTCCGGTTGTTCGCCGCGACACGGCCGAGCGCGGCGGGCAATTCGATTCCCGCCTGGCTGGCTAGTTCGTGCAACTTCGGAAGGGCGCCGACCATGCCCGAGACCCAGTCGGCCGTGGTGTTGCGTCCGCTGCCGTTCTGCGAGCCGCTGTCCCAGACAGTGATCTTGTCAATCTTGAGGTTCTGCACCGCCTTGACCTGTTCGGCGACGAGCTTGGGCAGTTGTTCGATGAGCAGGAGTGTCGGACCGACTTGGGGGTTGCTGCCGCAGGCCTCGATGAGCTTGCGATAGCCCTCGGCTTTGGCTTCCAGCACCTTTTGCGTACCCATGGCTTCAGCCTCGTACTTTGCGAGGATCGCGTCGGCGGCACCCTGTGCCTCGATGCGCATCCGCTCAGCCTCTGCGCCGGCGGCGATCTCGATCCGCTTGCGTTCGATTTCCTGTGAGGCGAGGGTTTCCTTGCTGAGGCGGGCGAGTTCCTGCTCGCGCTGGGCGATCAGGATGGCTTCCTGTGCCTTTGCCGAGGCAACTTCCGAACGCTTGCGCGATTCGGCCTGGATCTCGGCGAGTTTGGCGTTGCTCTCTGCCATAGTCGCGCGGGCGGTGTTTTCGCCCGTGGTCGCGAGCGTTTCGGCCTGAGCGACTGAGATTCGCTGTTCCTGCTCGGCCTTTTTCTTTGCGGACATGGATTCGGAGTCACGCTGTGCACGCGAGACTTCCATGTCGCGGTTGGACTGAGCTTCGCCGGCGATGGCCTGAGCTTCAAGCGCAGCCACCGCGACACGCTTGTTCTGTTCCGCGTCCTTCTGGCCTTTCGCGGCCATCGCGCTTTCGTTCGCCACCTGGACGTTCCGCTCGCGGATGGCGAGCGCTTCACCGATCGCGCCGTCGCGTTCCTGCTGGGCGACTTCGACCTTGGCGCGGTTGATGGCTTCTGCCGCAGCACGCTTGCCGATGGCCTGGATGTAGCCCGATTCGTCGGTGATGTCGCGGACGTTGACGTTGATCAGTTCGAGACCGATCTTGTTCACCTCCTTGGCGACGTTCTCGTTCACCAGGGTCATGAACTTCTCGCGGTCCTTGTTGATCTCTTCGATCGAGAGCGTTGCGATGACGAGGCGGAGCTGGCCGAGGATGATGTCCTGGGTCTGTTCACGGACGGCCTGAATCGGCAGGTTGAGCAGGCGTTCCGCCGCGTTGTTCATCAGGACCGGATCGGTCGAGACGCCGACTGTAAACGTCGCGGGCACGTTCACACGGATGTTGTTCTGCGAGAGTGCGCCTTCGAGAGGAATGTCGATGCACACCGGCTCGAGCGACAGGTACGAATAGTCCTGAATCAACGGGATGACGAACGCGCCGCCGCCGTGCATGCACTTGGAGGCACGATTGCCACCCACGCGGCCGAAGATCACGAGAATCCGGTTCGAGGGGCAGCGCTTGTACTGCTTCACTACGAACACGACGAAGAACAGCATCAGCAGCAGCCCGGCTCCGACGAGGCCGAGCCACATGAGAGGCTGCGCACTCTGAGTACTCGATTGTCCAAGCAACGTGATCTGGTTCATGGTTCCCTCTTGCTGGTCTCGAAGACCGATCCGGCATGTTTGCCGCGTTTGCCGAATTCCACCCTGGCTCGCGCTGCGGAATCTACTCCACCGCGACGACGCCCACCGTGTTGTCCTGATGCACTCGCACAACCCGGATTCTGCGCGCCGAGGCGATCGCGTCGCCTTCGGACTTCGCGTTGATGATGCGCATTCGATCCTGCAGGATGAGGCGGATTTGTCCTGAACCCTGCCCGGCGGGAGGAATATTTACGTAAACATCGCCCTCGCCCCCGAGCGCCGAATCGAGCGAGATATTGCCACTCTGCTGCAAGTCGAAAATTGCTTTGAGCATGAGCGCGAGCAGCCAGACCATCGCGATTCCGGCGATGACGCCCACCAGCACGCTGGTCTGCCACGACCAAGCGGCGCCCCGGTACGCCCCAAGCCCGCCCCAGCCGAAGCCCATCGAAAACGTGCTGACGCTTTGCAGGCTGAGAACCTTGAAGGCCTCACCCGGGTCAGGGTGTGAGCCATCGTGCGCATCCACATGCAGGTCCATGCCGTGGGCATGGCCGAGCATCAGAAACGCAAGCCTGAAAAGGAAGAACGCCGTGCCGAGCGCTGCCGGCAGTGCGAAGTATCCCGCGTTGTCTCCGAAGAAAAGCTCGAGCACTTTGCACCCCCTTTCAACGCACAATCGTAAGCGATGTGCGCGATCTCCTCGGGCGCTTCTTCCGATTCTCTGGTTTGCGGTTTCAGAATGGCCGTTGTGCGCGAATATTGACACAAAGCGCGCAAGTGTTCACTATCGTTGCACGTGGCAGAGAAGTCTTCCAAGTCTCTTACGGTTGGTATCGACCTTGGCACGACCAACAGTTTGGTCGCATATTGCGATGTGCGCGGGCCGCGCATTCTGCCCGATGCCGCGGGAAATGCCCTGGTTCCGAGCGTGGTGCGGATCGAGGACGAGCAGATCGTTGTCGGGCGGACTGCCCGTGATTATGCGAGCGAGCACTCTGAACGCACGATTTCGAGCGTGAAACGGTTGATGGGCCGTTCGCTCAAGGATGCGCAGTCGGATTTGCCGTACTTGCCGTACACGGTGATCGCGGGCGAGGGCGATACGGCGCGCGTTCTCATTCCTTCAACGAAACACGCCTCGCGCATCCTTTCGCCGCAGGAAATCTCCGCGTACATCCTTCGTGCGCTCAAGGCTCAGGCAAGTGCTGCACTGGGAGGCGAAGTCGAACGGGCGGTCATTACCGTCCCCGCCTACTTCGACGATGCGCAGCGCCAGGCGACCAAGGACGCCGGGCGGCTTGCCGGGCTCGATGTCGTCCGGATTGTGAACGAGCCGACTGCCGCGGCATTGGCGTACGGACTTGGAGCCGGGTTGTCTGGAGAAAATGCCGGTGAGCGCGTTGTCGCGGTTTACGACCTTGGAGGCGGGACATTTGACGTTTCGATCCTGCGCATTACCCCCGCACACGCACCGGGCGAGACCAGTTTCTTCGAGGTCCTTGCCACGGCGGGCGATACACATCTGGGCGGCGATGATGCCGACCACGAACTGATGAAGCTCTTGCTCGGCGCGGATCCGCAATCGCTGCCGCCGCCCGATCGGCGCGTTCTTCAGCAGGAAGCCGAGCGGGTGAAGATACGGCTGAGCGAGGTTGAGCAAGTGTCTGCGGAGTTCGGGCTGTCTGAGCGTGCGATCAAGGTCGTCGTGGCGCGAAGCGATTACGAAGCGGTGCTTTTGCCGCTGGTACAACGGACGATCGAGCATTGCCGCCGTGCTCTCGCTGACGCCGCTCGCACGCTCAAACAATCCGAATCTCCGGTGATTGAACGCGTCATCATGGTCGGCGGCATGACGCGTACGCCTCTTGTCCGTCGAGCAGTGGGGGAGTTTTTCGGTCTTGATCCATATATCGCGGTCGATCCGGATCAGGTCGTTGCCCTCGGCGCGGCGGTGCAAGCGTCGATCCTCGCGGGGCAAACGAAAGGCGCTTTGCTTCTCGACGTAATTCCGCTTTCGCTGGGAATCGAGACGGTCGGGGGGGCAGTCGCCAAGCTCATCGTGCGCAATAGCACTGTGCCGGCGAAGGCAAGTGAGTTTTTCTCGACGAGTGTGGACAATCAGACTTCGATTCGCCTGGCGGTGTATCAGGGCGAACGTGAAATGGCCGCAGACTGCCGCAAGCTGGGGGAGTTTCAATTGCGCGGGATTCCGCCGATGCCCGCGGGCATTCCGCAGCTCGAGGTTCAGTTTCTGGTGGATTCGAGCGGCGTGCTGAATGTCTCGGCGCAGGAACGGCGCAGCGGCAAGCGTGCGGCACTCCAGGTCATTCCGAATCATGGTCTCACGCGCGAAGAAGTCGATCGCATGGAGCGAGAGAGCTACACCCACGCCCGTGAAGACATGAAGCGTCATCGCATCGTCGACTTGATCGCAAATTCAAGGCTGGATCTGAAATGGATCGGCGAGCGCTTCGAGCGATTCAAGGACATCCTTGAAGCCGAAAACCGCGTGGAGCTGCAGCGTCACATGGAGACGCTGCGGGATTTCGTACGAAGGTCAGAAGCCGATTGGAATTCCGTGGACGCCGACGAGTTCCATCGCGCCAAGGAACAGCTGGATCGCGCCAGTATGCGGCTTCAGGAGGTCGGAATCGCGATGTCGCTGAGGGAATCAGGGCGGAAGATTTGAGGAAGACGCGAGGAATGTAGCTGTCAGCTCTCAGCTATCAGCAGGAGAGAACAAATACAAATGCGCAGCCACTCTTCCGATTTCCTTGTTTCTTCTTTGTGCGCTTTGTGCCCTCGGTGCCCTCTGTGGTGAATTCTCGCGCGTCGATCGCGCCTGAACTCAAGCGTTCGGCGCGTTGAGAGGTGCCGGGCCAACTGTCTGAATCGTCATCTGCCCCAGCTGGCGCCGCGACAAATATGCGTTCACCTGATCGAGCGTGACTTCGTCCACTTCGCGCGACAGCTCCGCCAGCGTGCGGCACTTGCCCAGGCGGAAATAGTCCGACCCGAGGGCCGCGGCGCGTGCCGCGGATGATTCGCCGGAGAAAACTAGGCGGCTCTTCATTCCGATTCTGGCCCGCTCGAATTCATCCGACGTGATCGCGCCCGCGGGCGTCAAAATCCGGCGCAGTTCGGCGATCAGAACATCGAGGCTTTCTTGCGCGCGCTCCGGCTTGGTTCCGACATACGCAACCACGCCGCCCGTGTCGCGATCGCCCCGATACCCAGCACTCACGCTGTAGCAGAGCCCACGCTTCTCGCGTACTTCGCTGAACAGGCGGCCCGACATGCCGCCTGACAGCACGCCGACGGCGATCTTTTCGAGCAAAGCGTCCTTCGACGATTCGGGCGGCGCGTCGTAGACGAGGACGATCTGCATCTGATTCGTTTCGTCTACTTCGTGCGCGTAGCCGCGCGGCGCTGTCCCTTCGACCGCCGGCTCCGGATTCGTTCCGCTCCATTCGGCAAATTGCTCGTCGAGCTGCTGGGCAAGCTCGGCAGGATCGACGGCGCCGGCGGCGCAAAAGATCGAGCGCGACGGATTCTGCGCGTCGCTCCAGCCTTTGACGAGTTCTTCGTGCGTGATCGAGGTGAGACCAGCTTCGGTTCCCATTCCCGATCGGTTCAGGGGCGAGCGGAAGTGGCGCTCGCGTGCCGCGAGCACGGCGCGCTCCTGCGGATCGTCGGCGAGCGAGGCAATTGCCTGCAGCGCAAGATCGCGTGCGGGCTCGATTCCATCCTGATCGATCCTCGGGCGGAGCACCATGTCGGTGAGAAGCGGCAGCGTCGGACGCAAGCGCTCGCCCAGAAGGATCGAACTCACCCGGAGGAAGTACGTCCCATTGTCAACGTGGCGCGACGCGCCGAGGCGATCAACGGCATCGGCGTGTTGCCGCGAGTCGAGTGACTGCGTGCCGCGCATCAGCATCTCGGTCCACATCGCGGCGCGTCCGAGGCGCGGCATCGGGTCTTCGGCCGAGCCCCCCGGCACAAGCCACGAGAGTGCGAGCGAGCGGACGGCGGGGTTGGGCTCGACGAGCAGCGCCATGCCGCAGCGGAGCTTGGAAACGTGGATCGACATGGGCTGCGAGTGTAGGAAACGCTGCTTATCGGAATGAGGGAGAGAATCGAAAGACGTGGTTGCCGGGGTGGGCTGGACCGACCCGCCCAACCGGCCGATGGGGGGATGGGGGTCTTTCAATGCTCAGAGTAACGATCTACCAGGCCGGGGACGGGATGATCGTGGCGATGCCGGTTCTCCACCCGCGTCGGCCCGAGGTGGTCTTGCTTCGCCCAGGAGCGGTGCTCGACCCCCACACGATCGCCAAGATGCGCGAGATCGGGCTGCACGAGGTCTGGGTCAAGTATCCGAGACTCGACCGTCTCAACGAGTATTTCTCGGCCGGAGTCATGCAGGCATGTGCGGCCGTGACGGGTCAGATTCGGACAGCACTCGACAGTGTAATCGCCGACGCGCATGCGCGACTCGATTACGTTTCATACCGGCGGGCGGTTTCAGGGCTGCTCGAGAAGTTCTGTGAGCGGCCCAAGGCCGCGATGTTTGTCCACGAACTCGGCGAAGGCTCATCTCCGGCGCTTCGTCACGCCAGCAGCGTCTGCATGCTCAGCGTGCTGATGGGCATCAAGCTCGATTTTTATCTCATCCACGAGCGCATCCGTCTCACGGCACACAGCGCGAAAGACGTTTCGAATCTTGGCGTTGGCGCGATGCTCCACGACATCGGCATGCTGCGGCTCGCGCCCGAAGTGCGCGAACATTGGGAGAAGACCGGCGACGACTCGGATACGGGGTTCCGCGAGCATGTTCAGATTGGTTACGACCTCGTTCGTGATCAGGTCGAGCCGTCTGCCGCGGCAGTGGTGCTTCATCATCATCAAACATTCGAAGGAACCGGGTTTCCGGTGCGGCGCGAAGAGACCGCTCCGAAGGGACAGGAAATTCACGTCTTTGCACGCATCGTCGCCGGAGCCGATCTGTTCACGCGCCTTCACCAGCACGGCGGACCCAGCGGCGGAGCAATCCCGACTGTTCGCGCTCTGAAGTTGATTCAGAGGCCTGAATACGCCCGCAAGCTCGATCCGATCGTGCTCAAGTCAATACTCAACGTGGTTCCCGCGTACGCGCCGGGCACCATCATAACGCTCTCAACCGGGCACGAGTGCGTGGTGACTCAGTGGACGCACGACATGCCTTGCAGGCCGGTGGTGGAAACGCTTTTGCCCCACGGACGCGAGGGCGAGCCCGAGGTCTTTGACCTCAAAATCCGGCCGGATATTTCGATCGTGCGCGCCGAAGGCTTCGCGGTGGCGGACGACAATTTTTCAGCGCCGACGCCACATGCGTACGACCTATTGCACGGCTCGCCGGGTATGGAAAACCGCGCGGCGGAATTGCTGAAACAACGCAAGGCCTCGTAACAAACTCGGTGCCGCTTACTTTGCCGGAAGCGACGCGTCGGCCTGCTTGGTCTCGACCTTGGCTTCGGTTGGCTTCATCGCGACGGCAGGCTGTGCGGGCTTGGCGCCATCGGGTGGCGTCGCCGCGGCCTCGGTCGCTGACTTCGCGTCCGACTTCTTGGCGTTTGCGATCGCAGTCTTGGGAACAGCGGTCTCTTTGACGATCGGGTTGCCCTTTTCGTCGAGCGTGTATCCGGCAAGTTCAAGCGTGGGCTTTTCCCAGCTCCCGGCGAGAACTTCTGACGGCGTCGGATCGCGCAGCAGAATCGTTCTGCCGGTATTGGCGCCGGCGAGAATCTCGGCAAACGTGTCCGAGCGCTTACCGAGCTTGATCGGCACACGCTCATAGCGGCCGGATTTCTGGGCGTACACGAAGCGCACGGGGCCGTCGGTGAAGACGCCCTGCACCGGGATCGCGATCGCGTTGTCGATGCGGCCCATTGTGAGCCGGGCTTCGCAGCGCATCGAGGGCTTCAAAAGCGAGATGTCGTCCTCGCCGTCGATCTTGACCTTGACGGTGTATTCACGCCGGTCCGGATCGCGCCAGCCGCCGGATTCCGCGAGCACGCCGATCGAATCGACCACGCCCTGGAAAACCTTGCCGTTGGCGGCATCAACCTTGACGGTCGCCACCATGCCCGGCCTCACGTCACCCGCGAGGCTCTCATGCACCTGCACCGAGGCGACCATCTCGCTGGTATCCGGGAGTACGACGAGCAACTCGTTGGGGTACACCTGACGCCCGATCTGGAGCGGGCCGTCGTTGCCTCCCCAGCCGTTGCGGCGCATGCTGGTCGCGTAGACCACGAGGCCGGAAGAGGGGGCCTTGACCGTCGAAGCATCGAGCTGCTGGCGGAGCTTGGCGAGCGAGTTCTCGCGGATGGTGAGCTGAGTGCGCTTGTTATTGCGCTGTGCCGCCTTGCTGGCAAGGTCGATCTCGGCGTTCATCTTGACCTTGACGAGTTCGCTGTTGGCCTGCTCGAGGTCGCCCTGCTTTTGCTTCTCATCCTTCGGGTATTGGAAATCCTCATACACCTTGTCATCGAGCTGCGCTTTGATCCACGCGCTCTGGTTCTTGATGTATTCGAGTTCGTCCTTGTCCATCTCGTCCTTGGAGAGGAAGCCCTGCTCCTGGAGTTTCTGAGAGCGGATCACCTTTTCCGCGAGACGGTCGAGTTCGAGCTTTGACTGCGAGAGGGCGAGGCGATTAGCCTCACGCTTGGTCTTCACTTCGCCTTCGAGCCACTGCTGGAGCGAGAGCTGCGCGAGCGTCACCTTCAACTCGGCGTTGCGGAGGTTGTTCGAGTTTTCGTTGACCTGGATGTTGTAGCCGTTTTCCGCCGCGATCAGTTCGCTCTTGGCGGTTTCGATCTGAAGGAGTTGCTCATCAATCGAGGTCAGGATCCGGTCCGCGTTGAGGCGGACGAGAACGTCGCCTTCCTTGACGCGCGTGCCCTCGGGAATGATCTCCTGAATCACGGCCTGTTGCTCGACCCGCGAGCGCATCTCAACCTGCTTCTTGGCTTCCAGTTCACCCGTCGCCAGTGTCGTGATGTCGAAGCTGACGCGAGAGATCTCCGCCGTGTCCGTCGTCGGCAGCATGTCCGAATCAGAACCCGGCCCGCTCACCGGCCGTCCGCTTCGAAGCGACCACGCCGTGCCGGCCACGAGAACCAGCGCAACGCCTGCCGCGATGACCCAGGTCTTTCGCTTTAGTTTGACCATCGTCGGGTCTCCTGTTCTGGCCGGATCAGCCCACACGAGGGGATTTGCCAGACGAGGCGTAATCCTCGTTACCGGCTATCGTGCGTGTGGTTGCCCCCGGATGAATTCGGCGGCGGGCGCAATACGCCTAAGGATAGCGAAGGATCGCGCGATTCCCAAGCGCGATGCTGTTTGAAACGCAAAGGTTCTCCGATTTTGATGGACCCCAGTCGCTCCAATGAACGGTGTTTGATCGTGGTCGCCGCCGCGTCAGAAGCACGCGCGGTCCTCGCCGGCGCGGGCTTTTCCGGCGACGTGCCCAAAGCGTGGGGATTTGTGCGGGCAAGTGATGAGATCGATTTGCTCCTCTGCGGCGTCGGAAAGGCCAATGCCTCGGGCGCGACGGCGCAGGCGATTGCGCATCGTGCGCCTTCGCGCGTTCTCAATCTCGGAATCTGCGGCGCGTTGCCTCATGCACAGCCGCTGCAGATCGGCCAAGCCATCCTCGCTTCGCGCTGCCTGTTCGCCGACGAAGGAATCGAGACGACCAACGACTGGATTCCGCTGGCAAAGGCGGGATTTCCCGCAGCGATCGATGCGGATTCGATCACGCCATCGGAGAGTTTCAATCGATTGCTGCGCCCGCTCGCCGATCGCGTCGGTGTGGTGACAACGGTCTCCTCCTGCTCCGGAACTGATGCGAGAGCGGAGGAAATCGCCAGCCGCAGCGCCCCCGATGGACTCGCCGAAGCGATGGAGGGGGCCGCAATCGGGCTTGCCGCGGCACGCGCCAACATCCCGTTTGCTGAGCTGCGCGTGGTCAGCAATCGCACCGGCGATCGCGAATCCCAGGGCTGGAATCTGCCCCTCGCGCTCGCGCGCCTGGAGCGGATCGCGGCCGAACTCGCTGCCATCCTCTCCCGAAGCTCCGCGGGCTGATGCGCGCGGCTGGCGCAGTCGCGAAAGTTATCGGTCTGGGTGCCGCGCTCGCGGGTTGTTCGTATCGCGCCGTATGCGACGATCGGGTGGGGGCGAGAACCGCGCGGAATCTCCGGCACTCGTGTCACGCATCAAGCACCGCTCGTTCTGGGCCGATCCTCTCTCGTCGCTTTAGTCGGCGCGGGAGGGATTGCGGCACATGTCGCTTGAATTGTTGCGAAAACTCAACTCCGTCGGGCTCATGAAACAGCTTTCGCCCGCGATCGGCGTCGATTTCGGCGTCTCGTCGCTCAAGCTGATTCAGGTTCAGCCCGGCCCTGTTCCCACGCTGATCGCCGCGGCGATGATCGACACGCCCGACGACCTGGGCGATGATCACTCCAAGCGCCTCGATTTTCAGCTCGCGCAGCTGCCCAAACTCATCAAGAAGGGCGGCTTCCGCGGTAAACGCGTCATCTGCTCGCTTCCGAGCTGGCAGCTTTTCTGCAAGCATCTGCAGGTCCAGCGCATCGATGGCGTTTCCATGACTCAGGTCGTCGGTGCGGCCGTCGGTCAGCAGATCGGCTGCGATCCGAGCGCGCTGGTTCTCCGTCATCGCGAAGTTTCTACCGCCGGCGCCGCGAAGGTTGAAGTGATCGTCAATGCCGCCGCGCGCTCGGCTGTTCAGCACATGGTCCAGTCCATGCGCAAGAGCGGGCTTGAGCCGGTCGGCATGCACAGCGAATTCGCGGCCGCGATGAGAGCGTTCGAGATCGCCGGCGGAGGCGATCAGGACGGGGTCGCGCTCTATCTCGACTTCGGCGCGCACACCACCAAAGCGATGATCGGTCACGGCAAGGCGATCGTCTTTGAACGCATCATCGAAGTGGGGGGCCGCCAGCTCGATCGCTCGGTCTCCAAGCAGCTCAAGTGCAGCCTGAACGAGGCCAAACGCACCCGGCTCGCGCTCGAACGCATGATGCCCGAAACGCAGTCGACCGAGGGCATGGCGCACCTCAGGGCCGCGGAGCCGACGAATTCCGCCGATTCCGAAGTGAATCTGCGAGAGCCCCTTGAGATCCTCGCCGACGAGATCCGCATGGGCCTTCGGTATCACGACGGAATGTTCCCGGGAAAGCGCATCGATCAGGCCGTGTTCCTTGGGGGCGAGAGCCGCCAGCAGGCGTTCAGCCGCGCCGTTGCGATGTACCTGGGCATGAACACCAAGCTCGCCGATCCGCTCGCCAAGGTGGCGCGCACCGGCTCGGAACCCAGTCTGGGTGTCGATCTCAAGCAGCCCCAGCCGGGTTTCGGCGTCGCCGTCGGACTCTGTCATTGCCCCGCCGATCTGTAAGTCTCGCCTTCTCGGAAAGGTCACTCCATGAATCCGTTCCTTCGACAGAACAACGAGGTGCCGGCCGGAACGAGCTTCCTCCCCGAGGATTACGTCGAGAAGCAGAGCTCGTCGCGCGCCAACGCCATGGCGCTCACGCTCTTCGCCATCGTCATGGTGGGCGTGATCGCGGCGTTCTTTGTGACCACTCGCCGCTGGGAAACCGTCCGCGCCGAACAGAGCAAGGTTAACGAGCTCTACGCCCAGGAAGCAAAGAAGATCGAGCAGCTCAAGTCGCTCGAATCGCAGCGTTCGCAGATGCTCGACAAGGCCGAAATTACGACGGCCCTCACCGAGCGCATCCCGCGCAGCGCACTGCTTGAGCAGATCGTCAATCGCTGCCCGGACGATTCACTGGCCTTTGCCGAGCTCGAACTCAAGAGCAAACGCATCGAGCCGCCCAAGGAACTTCCGAAAACCGACGGAAAAACTCCGGCAGTCAAGTCGCTGACCGATGCGAAAAAGGACCCGAAGGACGAGCAGAAGGCTCCGGTCCGTGCGCCCAAGTTTGAATACACGCTCACTATCAACGGACTGGCGCAGCGCAACACCGACGTCACCGACTTCCTCGCCAAGCTCAGTGACTGCAATCTCCTCGATCACCCCGATCTGCCGTTCATCGACACGGTGAAGATCGATCAGACGACGTTCCGCAAATTCCAGATCACAGCAGGATTGAACGCCAATGTCGACGCGCGAGCGCAGCTGCCGGTCGCCAAGGTCGAGAAGAAAGAGACCGTCAAAGAAACCTCGAAGGACTCTCTGAAGCAACCCGCGAAGGCGACCGCCGGCGCGGACACCAAGAACAACGACTGATCCGACGGAGTGAACACCCATGCGATTCGGATTTCGCGAACTCGTGCTCATGCTGATTCTGCTTGCGGTGCCGCTGTCGAGCTACTGGCTCGTCTTCCGCCCCGTCAACGCCGAGATCGAACTCGCCAAGGCCGAGGTGGACCTCAAGCGTGACCATCTGTCCAAGCTCCGCGAGGAAACCGCGCGCAATGCCGACCTCGAGAAGGAAAACAAGGACATCGCCGCGAGCATCGACGCGTTCGAAGCAAAGCTGCCGAGCAAGAAGGAGCTCGACGCGATCGTCCGTCAGGTCTCCGAGCTCGCGACCCAGCAGGGCCTGAGCTCGCCGACCGTCAAGAGCCTCAAGGCTGTGAAGGCTGCGATGTATATGGAGCAGCCCCTCGAGCTCACGCTCCAGGGAAACTTCCGCTCGTTCCATGATTTCGTTCGCAAGCTCGAGGGTCTACCCCGCATTACGAAGATCCCCGATCTCAAGCTCAAACGCGCCACCGACAAGAACGGCGACATGCTCGCGACGTTCACTCTCAGCATCTATTACGTTGACGAAGGGGCAAAGACACAATGAGCGCCGCGAACAAGGAAAAACGGCTCACGGGCGAGGTCGCCGGTGGTGAACAGCCGGCGATGCCGGGCGCATTTGCCGCAGGCATGGCCATCGGAGATGCGCACGGTTTGACCGGCGCTCCCCGCTCCCGTATCCACACCCAGCACCTGATCATCCTGACGACGCTGGTGTTGTCGGTCGGATTGATTTACGGCATGCGCCGTTACGGCATGCAGTCGGGCCTCAAGTTCAACATCGCCGATCTCAGCTACAAACGCGACGAGTCGCAGCACCGGCGTGCCGAAGGCTTTCAACGCGTGATGGCCGAGCTCAATGCTCGAAACCAGCAGAGCACCGAAGGGGTGCGCCTGAATCCGTTCAAACTCATGGGCGCCGAAGCCGGCGACGCCAAGAGCGATCCGACTCCCCGCGACGACAGCGCGGACATCGCCAAGCGAAAGGCCGACGAGCGCGCTCGCAAGCTCTCAGAAGATTTCGCGACACTCAAGCTCGGCAGCATCATGAAGGGCCGAGTTCCCCTCGCCCGAATCAACGAAGAACTCGTTCGCGTCGGCGACCAGGTCGGCGAGAACTTCAAGGTCACGTCGATTCAGCCCACGAGCGTCACTGTTGAAGCCGACGGCAAGAAGTTCACGCTTGAGCTGGCGGAAGAGACCGGCGCGAAGCCTAAATCGCCAAAAGCAAAATAGCAGTTTCTCGTTGCTCCGGCGGACTGCTGAGAGCTGACAACTGAAAGCTCCTCACTCGGATCTCTCGCGTGGCCAAGTACAACATCGACGACATCCTCAACGACCTGGGCGTCGACAAGCCGATGAAGGCACTTCCCGCAAAGGGCGGCGACGACCCGCCCGCGCGTCCGCATCTCAGGCGCGTCAGCGTCGACGATCTCGGGTCGATGCCGGCCTCGGTGCGTGCCGCCGGACCCGACGCGCAGGAAATGGCGATGAGCCCGATCCCGCCCGTTCCCGCGAACCAGCGCACGTACGGCGAATTGGTCAAACTGCGCGAAGGGAGCGAAGACGGTGCGCTCGTCGCGAACGACGATCCGGCCGTCAAGCAGAATCTTCCGGTGCCGACCCGGTCTTCGGTTGGCAGCGCGATGTCCGATCTCTATCGCCCGGAGCAAGTTGCCGGCGCGATCGTCCAGGGTGGCGGCGCGGATCTCGCCGAATACCTGATCTCCCGAGGCCTCGTTCCGCCCGACCGGATGACCGTTGCCCAGGGCGTGCTCAAGCAGTCGCCCGGCCGACGCCTTTCCGACATCCTCATCGAACAGGGTGTGGATGAGACGATCATTCAGCGCGCAGTCGCCGAGCTTTCCGGTATTCCCTTCGAGCGAATCGATCTTTCCAAGGGTCTCGACGGCGGCTTCGACGGCAAGCTACTTCAGACGCTGACGCCCGACTTCTGCAAAAAGCACGGCGTGCTTCCCCTCCGCATGGACGGCGGCCGCGTTGTCCTGGGCGTGACTCGTCCCGACGACGTCTTCCTCCTCGACGAGATCAAGGGGCGCCTCCGCGTCGCCGGTATCAAGGTCGTGATGGTGACGGGCTTTGATCTGCGCGGCGCGATGGAAATCGTCGGCGCCGGCAAGGAAGAAGCAAGCGTCGACGTTTCCGAACTGCTCGCCGAAGTCGGCGAGGGCGACGTGCAGGTTGAGAAGAAGGAATCCAACGAGGTCAATCTCGAAAAGGAAGCCGCCGAGTCGCCGGTTATCCGCTACGTGAACTACATCATCCAGACCGCCGTAAAAGAAGGCGCGTCGGATATTCACGTCGAACCTGCTGAAAAGAAGCTTCGCGTGCGATTCCGTATCGACGGCGAACTCTTCGAGATGATGAATCCGCCGGGAGCGATGTCCGCCGCGATCACGAGCCGCCTCAAGATCATGGCGAACCTCGACATCACCGAGCGTCGTCTGCCTCAGGACGGACGAATCCGTTGCGTGGTGCAGGGGCGCAAGCTCGATCTTCGAGTGTCCACTCTTCCCACCGGCTACGGCGAGAAGACGGTCATGCGTATTCTCGATACCAAGAGCATCAACGTCGAACTTGACAATCTGGGCTTCCATGGCGACACGCTGGAAGTCTGGAGCAAGATTATCGATATGCCCCACGGCATCGTGCTTGTCACGGGCCCCACGGGTTCGGGTAAGACGACCACGCTGTACTCATCGCTGCGCAAGCTCGACAAGAACACGATGAACATCTCGACGGTCGAAGACCCGATCGAATACCACCTCGACGGCATCACGCAAACGCAGATGCACGAGAAGATCGGCATGACCTTCGCCGCGGCCCTCAAGAGCCTGCTGCGTCAGGATCCCGACGTGATCATGCTGGGCGAAATTCGCGACATGGAAACGGCGCACATCGCCGTGCAGGCCGCGCTCACGGGCCACTTGGTGCTCAGCACTCTGCACACCAACGACGCCCCGGCGTCTATTACTCGACTCGTCAACATTGGCCTTGAGCCGTTCCTTGTCGGCGCCGCCGTCAACGGCGTGCTGGCCCAGCGGCTGATCCGTCGTCTTTGTATTCACTGCAAGGCGGAGGAAACACCGAGCGCGGACATGGTTGAGTATCTCAGCATGCAGGGCCTTCCCACCGACAAGCTGTGGGCGTCCAAGGGCTGCGATCGCTGCCGCAATACGGGCTACTCAGGCCGTGTCGGTATCTACGAGCTTCTCACGGTCGATGATCAGCTCCGCGATGTGATCGCTCGCAATCCGAACGTTTCGGAATTCCGGCGCATGTGTATCGAGCGAGGCATGGTCTCCCTCCGCATGGACGGCATCCGCAAGGTCGCGCAGGGCCTCACCACGGTCTCCGAAGTGCTTCGCGTGACCGAAGCGAACGCGTAGAGGCTCTCGCGTACGCGAGTGACCGGCTTGGCGCACGGGCCCGCCCGCTCGTACTTTCCGTCTACCGTTGACGGTGACCAGCGCCTCACGCCCCAAAATCGCGATCTCTCTCGGCGATCCCGGCGGCATCGGTCCCGAAGTCATCGTCAAAGCGCTCGCTGAGCCCGAGGTTCGCAAACGCGCCCACTTCCGAATTCTCGGCGCGCAAGCCCCCCTCGACGCCGCGGCACACCTCGCCGGGATCGAACCTTTCTGGTGGCGTGTCGCTCCCAACACGCCCCCTGCCGAAACTGCGAGCGTGCACGATGTCGTTTTGCTGGACTACGAACCGGGCGGGCAAGTTCATCCGCCAAGAGTCACGAAATCCGGCGGCGAGTTGTCGTTCCGTTTCGTCGACGAGGCGATTGCCCAAGCGAAGCTTCCAACGTCCCACCCACTTCACGCCGACGCGATCGTCACTGGGCCAATCAACAAAGCCGCCTGGGCCAAGGCCGGACACTCGCAATTCCCCGGTCACACCGAACTTCTCGCGCAGCGGTTCAACGTCAAGCACTTCGGCATGATGTTTCATGCTTCCGGAGCCCCCTCCCCGAGGCAGGGGGTTGGGGGTGGGCTGGCGTTCGCGACTGGCACTTCCGAACTTCAATTCAAATTCTCTCACGACCTCAACGTCATTCTCGCGACCGCCCACATCCCGCTGATGGATGTCCGCAACGTCTTGACCATCGGCCGCGTTTCCGACGCCATCGATCTCGGCTCCGACGCCTGCAAGAAACTCGGCATCGCACGTCCGCGGATCGCCGTGTGCGGGCTGAACCCGCACGCGGGTGAGGACGGGCTGCTCGGCGATGAAGATCAGCGCCTCATTGAACCCGCGATCAAGATTGCGCGAAACAACGGCATCGAAGTCTCGGGCCCGTACCCTGCCGACACGATTTTCATCAGCGCACTCCAGGGCAAGTTCGATCTCGTTGTCGCGATGTATCACGATCAAGGTCTGATTCCCGTCAAGCTCCTCGCCCGCGATCGCGCCGTCAACATAACCGTCGGATTGCCCGTCATTCGCACCAGCCCGGATCACGGAACCGCGTTCGACATCGCCGGTAAGAACCTCGCAGATCCCGGCAGCACGCGGAGCGCCATCCTGCTCGCGCTCCGAATGCTCGCGGCACGCTAACTCCCGGCCTTTCCCTACACTCGCCCTCACCCTCCATGTCGCAAGCCACCGAAACAACCTCTTCCAAGGCTGTCGCCGCAGCCCAATCACCCCAGCGCTCGCCGCTGATGGAACTACTCGCAATCGCCGTTCCGACGGTCGCGACGATGACCAGTTACACCGCGATGACCTTCGTGGACAAGCTGATGGTTAGCCGCATCGGGCCCGATCCGGTCTACGTCGGCGCGCAGGGGAACGGCGGGATCACGAGCTGGGTGGCGGTCTCGATCGTCTTTGGCGCGCTCACTGTGGTGAACACGTTTGTGAGCCAGAACTTCGGCGCCGGTCGCGCTGATCGCGCGCCCGCGTACGCGTGGAATGGCGTCTGGCTCGCGATTGCCGCGTGGCTTTTGCTCATTCTCCCGTACGCCGCGATCTTGCCGACGGTATATGCCGCGGTGCGCGATCCGCATCTGCCGCCTGAAGCACTCGCCGATGTACTGCGCCGCGACAAGATGGCCCTGTCTTTCGCGCAGATTCTTCTCGTCGGCTCGATCATCACCATGGCGCGCCAGGCGATCGGCCAGTTCTTTTACGGCATGCACAAGCCGACGATCATGCTGATCGCGGGCGTCGCCGGCAACATTACCAACTTCGTCCTGAACTCGATGCTGATCTACGGTGCCGCGGGCCCGACGCAGGGCACCGGCACGGGGATGCTCGACACTGCGATCGCATGGTGGTTCGCACACGCGTCGTCGGTGGCGAGCACGCTCGGAATACCGGCTTTGGGCGTCACCGGCGCCGCGATTGGCACGGTTCTTGGCACGATCATCGAATTCCTCGTGATTGTCGCGGTCTTCCTGTCGCCCAAATACAACATCAAGTTTGCGACACGCACCGGCTGGCGTCCATCGTGGATGCACCTCAAAGACATCTTCCGCCTCGGGTGGGCTCCCGGCCTCATGTTCGGCAACGAGATGGTCTGTTGGGGCCTGTTCATGGTCTATTTCGTGGGCCACTTCGGGGCGCAGCACTCAACCGCGGGTTTCATCGCGCACCAGTGGATGAGCCTCAGTTTCATGCCCAGCGTCGGAATCTCTGTCGCAGTGACGGCAGTGGTAGGCAAGTGCATGGGCATGGGCCGCCCTGATCTCGCGGCACAGCGCGCCCGCCTCGGCCTCGCGCTCTCGATGTCGTACATGGGCATCTGCGCACTCTGCTTCATCATCTTCCGTCATTGGCTCGTCGGCGTCTTTATCGACCCGCAGACCGCTCCCGAAGTCGCGGCCGAAGTGCTCCGTCTCGGCTCTTCCTTCCTCATTCTCACCGCCGTCTTCCAGATCTTCGACGCAATAGCAATGACGCTCTCGGGTGCCTTGCGTGGCGCTGGCGATACCACGTACGTTGGTGTCGTGACGGTGATCAGTTCGTGGATCGTGATCGTCGGAGGCGGCTGGGTGGCCATTCACTATTTCCCACAGTTCGAATCCGCCGGTCCGTGGGCCGCCGCAGCGCTCTACATCATCACGTTGAGCGGGTTCATCCTCGCCCGGTTTATCGCGGGTCGGTGGAAGAGCATCAAGCTTGTGCGCGACGACAAGCACCCGGGCCCAGAGCCGCAGGCGACGGCGGGCAGTGTCGCCGACGGGATTCTCTAGAACCGATGGCGAAGTCGATGGCCGCAGACGGATGCTTTACACTGCGCACATGAATCCGCTCAAGATCTACGACTACCTGACCCAATCGCGCGAGCGAGTCTTCAATGCCGCGCGCCCACTGACCGCTGATCAGTGGTGCTACAAGTTCAAGTTCGGTCTGGGCACAATCGGATCGACGCTAACACACAACATGACCTCGGAATGGTACTACTTCGAGCGCTTCGCGGGCAAGTCGGTTCCGGCATACGCGCAGTGGGAATTCCAATATGAAAAGCCTCCCGCATTCGAGACCGTGGAAGCAAGGTGGAGGCAACAGCAAATCCGAGTTCGTGAGCAGATCGCATCGGAACGGGATTGGAATCGCAGGATCGAGTATGACACGTTCGCCGACGACGCCGGCAAACGCTACCACATCACGGCCACGAGCGGCGACATTTTCACGCAGCTCACGCTCCACGAAGTGCACCACCGCGCCCAGATCATGGCGATGCTGCGAGAACTCGGGGGCGACGTCAAACCCCTGCAGGACATCGATTACAACGATTTGATGTACGAGCGGCGAGAGATTGTGTAACTACGCGGCCGAAGTCGCCGTTCACTTCTTCTCGGCTGCGTGTTGGCCGGCAGCCCACGCCTCCCTAGCCGCCGGGCGCACGACCTCTGTCCAAATCTTGTATCCCTTCTCCGTCATGTGCAATCCGTCGCCCTTGAACATCGCCGGATCAAGCTTTCCATCCGGCGCGAGCATCGGAGTAGCAACGTCAAGATACTTGGCGCTGGCCGTCTTCTCGCAGTATTCCCGCACCAACCTGTTCGTCTCTTCCATCGCCGGCCAGTTTGACCACCGCGCGATGCTCGGCTTGATCGCGATGTAGAAAACTTGCACTCTGGGAAATGCCGCCCGCGCCTTCTTCTCGAACGCGATGAATCCGTTCGTAACCGCGCGTGAATCGTGGTTGTCGTTTCCGAGGTCGTTGTCGCCGCAGTAGTAGACGATCGCGCTCGGCTTGTACGGGAGCACGATGCGATCGAAGACTTCGAGCACATCGGCCGTCCGCGACCCGCCGAATCCGCGGTTGAGCACCGGCACGGGTTCCATGTCCGCTTTCAGCGTCGTCCACATCCGGATGCTCGAGCTACCGATGAACAGAACCTGTCCTGGCGCGGGGGGCGAGGCACGATCGGCGGCTTCGAAAGCCCGGATTTCGGCTTCATACCACTTGGCATCCGCTGCCGGCGCGGCAGCGGGTTTAGACGCGGGTGGCTCCGCCTCAGGCGGTGCGAGAATGACGCCGACCGCGGCGAGGCAAATCAATCGAAGCCAAAGCATCCAGTTCAGCAAGGCAACACTCCCGGGCAGACGGTGGCGGTGGGGGATTCATCCGCGTGCAGCGGCCTGAGAGAGCGTAACGGTGTGCAAAGGCGATCGGCACGGACCTCTCCAGCAGAGCCGCATCGATGCCACGAAAAAATACTTTCGCGGAGGGGTCGATCTGTAAGGATCGCGTTTGGTTTTGCGTTTGACCCGTGCCTTCTGCCTTCTAGTCTCCTTCCAGAATTCAACCCGTCGGCGCGGTGCCGCGCGGCAGCAACGTCTTGATCGAGCCTTGATTTGGAGCCCTTATGAGCAGCGACCCAATGGACATGGTGATCGGTTCCAGCACCGCGACGCGCGACGTCGCGGCAGCCGGCAAGCACATTCAGTCGGCCCGGCAGGCCACCAACTCGGGCAACCGGGGCGAAGCGATCATCGAGCTGCGCAAGGCTCTGTCGAACGATCCGAACAACGCCGAAGGACTCTTCAACCTCGCGTACCAGCTCGATCTGGTCGGCGAAGAAGACGAAGCCGTGTCGCTCTACGAGCGCGCCGCGAATCGTCAGCCCGCCCACATCAACGCCCTGATCAACCTCGCAGTCATGTACGAAGATCGCGGTGATCTCGTCCGCTCGGAGCGCTGCCTCCGTCAG
This sequence comes from Phycisphaerales bacterium, assembly GCA_050730655.1. Taxonomy (GTDB): domain Bacteria; phylum Planctomycetota; class Phycisphaerae; order Phycisphaerales; family UBA1924; genus JAFEBO01. The sequence continues at coordinate 190,140 of JBOHNL010000007.1, read as the reverse complement.
GTGCTCGATACCAATCCGAATCACCCCCGCGCCCGCATGTACATGAAGGACGTGATGGGCAGCAAGGAGATCATCGTCGAGGACGAAGCCGATCGCGACATCTTCAAACGTCGTGCCCTGCTCGATACGCCGGTGACGGATTTCGAACTCTCGGTTCGCGCCCGTACCTGCCTCAAGAAGATGAACATCCGTTCGCTCGGCGATCTGCTCAAAATCACCGAAGCCGAACTGCTCAGCTACAAGAACTTCGGCGAGAGCAGCCTGCAGGAAATCAAGGCCATGCTCGTGCAGAAGAACCTGCGCCTGGGCCAGGGCCTCGAAGACGCGCACCGTGCGGCACGCCGCGCCTTGCAGGATCAGTACAAGGGTACCGGCCAGGAGCAGACGCTCGGCAAGCCCGTCACCGATCTCAACCTTTCCGTTCGCGCCCGCAAGGCTCTCCAGCTTCTCAATATCCAGACGCTGGGCGACCTCGCGAGCCACACCGAGGCGGAACTCATGGGCATCAAGAACTTCGGCGCGACCTCTCTCACCGAGATCCGCGATCGCCTCACCGAGTTCGGCTTAGGCCTTCGCAAGCTCGACAGCTAAGCAATCCTGTTCGCGTTCACGAAGCCCCGGAAGTCCGGGGCTTTTTTTATGGATGTGCCGCGCCGATCGACTTCACGAGAATCAGGCACGGAATTCCCGGCCACAAGCCTCGTACTTCTTCGAGCCGCGTAAATCCGCGCGATTCGTAGAAATGGAGCGTTCGCGCGTACTCGGCGCTTGGTTTTGAAGGTCCTTGCGTTTTCACCTGAAGCAAGCGAACGCCGCTCCCGCTCAATCGATGCTCTGCGTGTCGAAGCAGCGCCGTGCCGATCCCGCGCCCGTGAAAGTCGCGGTGCACCGCCATGCAGTGCACTTCCGCGGCATGTTCAAAGTGCCGCTCGATCGTGATGAATCCCGCGTCGGGATCTGCGGCATGTTCGGTCACCCACGCAACGAACGTCGGCATGCGACCGCTTGCTTCGACATACGCGCGCGTGGATTCTTCAATGCCGAACCACTCTGGAACCGATCGCAGAATCGGCTCGACCCGCCGCGGCCCGTCTCCGTCGCACAATTCGATTCTCACGTTCTCCATGTCTCACCCCCGATCGAGCTCCTTCGTCGTCTCCGGGTCGCGCTTATCAGTTTTGTGATACGTCAGCCGCGAATTCGCATATTGCTCGGGCGACACCTTCAAGTCCGGCGTCTGGCCCCGAACATGCTGCGCGTGCAGATGCCTGAGAAACGGCACGCACCAGCCGCAGCCCGTGCCAGCACTCAGGCATTCACTGATGAGCGACGCCACCGGCGGATTCTCAACCGCCAGAAACGTTCTGATCTTCCGCAGACTCACGCGAAAGCACAGACAAACTTCATCATCAGGGTCCACCGCCAATCGTACGAAGGGTGCTTAGGGAGCGGCGCTGTCCGGCTCGACCGGAGCCGGCAACACCATTGTCACGCCCCCCGCGGTCAGAATGAGGCGACCGTCCACGGCGTGCAGGCTGGAAGGCGGCCTCGAGAGCGCGATTGGCTTCGATGAAACCAACCTGCCGCTGGGGAGCGTGAGAATCCGCAGATCGAGCGTGCGATCGGGATCTTCTTCGGGGATCATTGCGACCTTGTCCGCGCCGAGCGCGAAGAGCTGAGCCGTCTGTTCCCCGGCCATGACGCCGCTATCCATGCCGATGAGTTTTCCGTCTCGCTCAAAGATTGCGACGCCGCGCGAAGAAGCGAAGGCCACAGCGCCGTCGGGCAATTGCACGACGCCGACGATCGAATCTGCCTGAATGCGCTCCTTGCTGTCGAGTTCACCGACGGGCGATTTGCCGTCGCCGATTGTCAGCCCGACGATCGCGTGATCTTCATTCAGAACAAACGCACGGTCGCCGATCACCCAGCACTCGAGCGATCGGCTGACAGAAGGCTTGTCGTAGCTCCAGAGCACGCTCTCATTCGGCACATCGATCGCGGCGACGCGGTCGTACATCCCGATCAAAACCTTGCCGCTGCCGAGAGCGCGAAGCCAGCGTACCTGCTGTCGATCGCCGAGTGTCGCGCCCTTTGCATCCGCCGGATTGACGAGCTTGGTGATCGTCGGGCGAAGGTCCTTGAGAGGACCGCCCTTGCGTGCATCGATCGCGACCATCGCCATCGGTAGCGGCGCCATCCGTCCACCTGCGATGCGCGGGTCGGGCCGCTCGGTGCTCGCGCCGCCGATGACAAGTGTGCCGGCGCTGATCGCGCCGTCATAGACGTGCATCGCGGGAATCTTCGTCGCCCACAGAGCCTTTCCAGTTTCGAGATCAATGCTGACCACGCGACCGACGCGTTCGATCAGCACGAGTGTTCCGGCGTCCATCGCGACGAGCAAATCGCCCGGGCTGACCGAGCCGTCAAGAGGCGTCACAAACGGCGCGACGTCGTCGGGCAGCCGGGGCTCGATCTCATCGAGCATTCCCGAGACTTCGCGTGAGAGCCACGCACTGGTGCCGTCGGTCCGGACGCGCTCGATCACGCCGCCGGTCCGATCCGCACGCGATTCGGCGGGCCAGTAGATATAGGTCGCGTCCTGATCAATGCGGATCACGCGAGGCTGTCGCTGCTCGTAGTTCCGCACCCAGCGCGGCTCGAGCCGCCCGTCGGTCAGCGATGTCACGAACAGACCCACCTGCTTGCGACCGGGCGAAGTAAGCGCGACGCGATCCGTCGGACGTCCCGGGCCTTCTGTAATTTTCGGTTCCGCGACGACCCAGCCGACCAGCGACTGCACGTCGGGCTGGACTCGATCGCCAAAGCGTGCTCGCCGATTGCCGCCAAGGAGACGGTCGCTTGCCGCGGATGGCACGGCGATCGGCCCGCCGGCGAAGAGGCGCGCGGCTTCGTTCGCAGTTCGCGCTGCTTCCGACGCACGATCGAGCGCCGCCAGGGTCTCAACCAGTTTGATTCCGATGCGGCGGCCTTCGCGTGCGAGTTCGGGTGAACGCGGGCTCTGCGAATATTCGAGAGCCCGCATCGCAAGCGCCAGCGACTTGGCCGCTGCGCCGCGCCGGTTGGCCTTTTCGTCGATCTCCGCGAGACGCGTCCATGCTGTTGCGGCGGCCGGGGCCGCCGGATATCGCCGTCCGAGCGACGCAAGCTCCGTGCCGGTCGCGCGCTCGCCAAGCTCTTCGAGTTCGCGGGCGGCCTGCGCTGCAAACGCCGAGTACAACTCCGGGCCTTGCCGCTTGACGAGCGCGAGCAGGCGATCAGTTGCGACGTCCGACGCGCGGGCCGGAACGCCGAAATCACCCGCGACCATGGACCCGCCAAGCGAATCATCCGCGAGCACGCGGCCATAGGCCTCGAGGCTTGTGTTTGGAGCGCCCTTGGCCTCGCCGATCCAGCCGAGCGTCAACTCATATTCCGCGAGCTCGGCCGGAGATTCCGCGCCACGGGCAAACCGCTGGGCGAGATCGCTCAGCACCTGGACCGACGGCGCGTTTGCGACCGAGATGCCGGCGCGCTGATCGGTTGAAGGATCCCACTTCTGCTTTCCCGCGGCAAACATCACGCGAAGCGAATCGATCAACCGCTTTCGCGCCGCCTGCGCCGTCGCAGAATCCGGCAGCCGGTCGCGGATCTCGAGCACGCGGTCGACAGCCGGGACGATCCGCGGATAACGCTGCGCGCGGAATGCGAGATTGACCATTGAAAGTGCGGGAGCCGGATCATCGGGCGATGCCGCGAGGCGCTTGGCGAGAATCGCTTCGGCGGTTTCCCACTTCAAGAAGGCGTGCAGTTCACCAGAATCCGCCACGATCACGCCATCGCCAAGCGCGATGATGTTGCCCGTCTTGGAAAGCGGATGTGCCGCGACCTGTTTCATCTCGGTCGCGTCTAGCTCAATGACCTTATCTTCGAGCGGAATCAGCACGCGTCCGTTGGAAAGCCCCGTGACGCGACCGGCCATGGACGGTTCACGAAATGACGCGCTGACCTTGGCAGTCGATTTTTCAAAGTCAGAAAGTCCGAGTGAAACAAGCCGGTCCGCCGTCACGACGATCAGCCGATCGCCGACGCGTACGAGGTACGACGGCATCGTTGTTGTATCGCCCAAATCCTCGGCCCCGCGCCGGCTGAGCATCGTCCCGTCGATGGACGACAGCCGAACGATCGCCGAAGCGTCGGGGGAGAGCGCGATGAGCGAGGTGCCATCGAGAATTGGCTCCGATCCGGCCCACGGTTGATTGCTCGCCTGAAGCGACAACGCCGAATAGGCGCGGGCGTCTCCCGGTGGATTCATGCGACGCACCCAGACGACGCGACCGCTCGCAGATTCGACTGCCGCGACGATACCAAGCCCGTCGGCGCGATAGACGACGCCGTCCGCCGCGGCCGACCGTTCCGCGGCACGGGGCGAGCGATTGAAAGGCATCACGCCCACGCTGCAGAGCGGACGCACCCACAGAAGTTCACCCGTCCAGAGATCAAGCCCGGCAAGCACCGCGCCCGAAACACGGCGCACCGACGAATTGCGGCGCATGGGCACCACAAGCACGCCCTCGCTTACCACCGGCTCACCCCGGACCGAACAACCTTCAAGCCTGCGGTCCAGTGTCGCCGGATCGACCGCCCAGAGCACCTTGCCGGTGCGGATATCAAATGCAAAGAGCCGGCGATCACCCTCGCGGCCGGTCTCTGTCACATACCCCAGCGACGCAACGCCGACCAAACCATTCACGACCACCCATGAGCTTTCTTCCAGGCGTGAAAGCGGGGGGCCCTGACGCGAGGAATCGCGACGAACGTCGGTGCGGCCGTACGGCGTTGGCCGGATCGACCAAACCGTGCTGAGCGTGAATCGATCAAAGCCGGTGACCTCGGCGCCGTTGTTGACGATCACCATGTCGTTGACGACGACGGGCATCATCCATGCCTTGGAAGATCCTTGGCGAACCATCTCAAAGGCCAGTTGATCTTCGTCTTCATCTTCGCCCTCGCGTGTCGGCCTTCGCGCGACCACGCTTGAAACCAGTGCGGTCTCCGGCAGTGCTTGCCAATCCGGTGCCGTGCCGCCCGACTGCGGACTGACGACGGTGCTCGACAATCCCGGAGGCAGCGCAATCGTCGCACCGATCGCGTCCTGGGCTCCCGCTTCCTTTTTCCAGCGTTCCGCCCAGCGCTGGACCTCGGCGCGCGGGGTGAAGCGGGCAATCTTCACAGCGAACTGCGCGGCCCCGGCGCTCAGCGCGCCCTTGCGATCGGGGTGATGCTCAAGCTGTTCAAGCGTCTGGCGGGCCGCCTCAAACTGGGCCGCTTCAAACCGAAGTTGCGCGACGCGCAGCGCCGCCTCAAAGCCCGCGGCAGTCAACAGGCGCGTCCGCTCGATGTCCTCGAAGTGACTATCTTCCAGGAGCTTGCTCGCACGCGGTCCTTCCGATGCGCGATAGCGCTCCAGCAGCGCCGGCTTGGAAAGCAGCAGCTTGTGGATGTGTTCGCGGACGCTTATGAAGACATCGCCGTCTTCCTTCGATTCGAGAACCTTGTCGCCTTCGCCGTCGAGCAGAGCCTGAATAACGCGGGCCGCCTCGGCGAGATTGTTCGTCGCGAGCAGGTCATCTACACGCGACAGTGTTTCGCGGGCCTGGACCGAGTCATCGGGGTAAACCGGCGTTGCCTGGGCGAAGACCCGGGCCTCCGCCGCAAGGAGGACCGCGCCGGCAACCACGCATGCCCGAAGCCAGCCGGCCGATCTTTTTTTTAGTCCCCCCAAAGTGCCTCCCAGACAGGATCGGCCCCCGGTTTCACTCAAGCAAGCGAGAAATGGTCCCAAAACCGTTCGACGCTCCAGAGCCTGTCGCGAGCGCGCCAGGCATCCAGACGTTCCAGACACATTGTTCGGTCCAGGCTGTTCCACGGTTTGTGAAGTCTACGGGTCACGTTGCATATCGCGCTTCAGTAAGCGTTATCACCGGCCGATTCCGCATGACCGATGGTCAGGAGCCAAGTCGCCGGGGAACCCGGGTACCCCGCCGAAGCACAACTCCCGCTCGGTCCTGCCCCTCGCCCGCTCGAACCGGGCTTGGCGGTTGCTGCTCGGGGTTTCTACCGGCTGCGACCCCTCTCGTGGCGGGATGCCCGGTTCTTCTGCATTTTGCTCGCCGTCATCGCGATGAGCCTCGCAGATTTGTCCATGACTCTGATCCACGCGACCTCAATCGGAATGCAGGAAGAGAACCCGATTGCCCGTCTGTTGATGCGTTACGGCGGCATCTGCTCGATCTGCATCTGGAAAGGCGGCACGGTCGGCATAGGCGTCTTCATTCTTTGGAGAATTCGGCGCCACGGATGCGCGGAAGTCGGGGCGTGGATCTGCTTTGCGATCCTTGCCGCGCTCTGCTTCCACTGGGCGCGATACAACTCGCAGATATCGGGGCTTACCAGCGAGGTGCTCTCGATCGATCAGTCGCGCCCAACCAGCGAATGGTTTGTGATGCACCCGGAAAACCCCAGATAGGGCCTTCGGCGCGACCGCGATTCATCCACTAAACTCGCGGCATGCCCAAGACCGTGCTCGCACTAGCTGCTCTCGCGTCGCTGCCCCTGGCGGCGTGCACCGGCATTTCTTCACCGAAGCTCACCGTTGTCGACGTGCATCAGGACGAGCACGAGCCGACGGGGCGGCGCATCATCATCGTGGTGAACGCGGAGAATCTGTCAAACGAGCAGTTGCCGCTGCGAGACGCTTCGTACATCGTGCGACTCGACGGCAAGCAGGTCTTCGAGGGGCAGCGTTCACCCGAGAGCACGCTCCGCAAGTGGGGCGTCCAGGAACTGCGCTTCCCGGTTGCGCTTCCCACCGATCGCTGGCCGGCCTCGGACACTCCGGTTCGATATGAGGTGTCCGGCTCGCTGGTGTATCTGCCGCCGGGCAAGTTCAACGAGATTCTCTACGACTATCGCCTGCTGCGCCCGACGGCGAGTTTCCGCGGGACGGGGCAGGTGAGTTTGCACGCGCCGCAAACTGTCTCAAGTGTTCCGGCGGATTCGGCGACGGGCGGATGAGTGTTTCAAGTGAAGCAAATAGCAAGGGCCAACAGATATCGCCGGACTGCTTACAGGAATTGGTAGGGATTGCACTAGCTAATCCTGGAAACTTTGGAACTTGACCGCACGGCTTTCGAATCGCGTCAAGCGGGATTTCGCGCGGAGTGCGCGGATAGTTGATTTTTCTTCAGCGTGCGGAGGTGGGCGTGCCAAGTCGACCAGACATTTCGCGTTTCGTGTTCGCCATTTGTTTTTCGATGGTCACTGCAACTTCTTCAGCGATCGCGCAATGTGGCGCGCATTGGCTGCCCGCTCGTGGTCTACGCGGAACGAGCAATGACGTTTACGCAATGACAATGTGGGATCCAGACGGGCCCGGGCCAAAAACCAGCGTTTTGGCGGTGGCAGGCGACTTCATTGTCGCCGGGGACGCCGCGGCCAGTTGTGTCGCGATCTTTGATCCGGATGCGAATGAATGGTCGGCGCTCGGCGGCGGGATCGGCCTATACGTTAACGCTTTGCTCGCGCTGGATGACGGTCGATTGATTGCTGGCGGAACTTTCACCCAGGCGGACGGCGTCGACGCCAAAGGGCTGGCGATTTGGGATAGCACAACTGGAAAATGGTCGCCATTTGGATCAGACCTCTTCTACGTACGGGTCATTCGGTCTTTGGCTAGATTACAAAATGGCGAAGTCGTTATCGGGGGCGATTTTTTCTTTGTTTGGGAGGGCAATTACTACTTCAATCTGGCGCGATGGAATGGAACCGAATGGCGTCCGTTGGGCGGCAGTTTTGATCGCCAAATTGAGTGCCTTCAAACTGCCCCGAATGGCGATCTTTTCGCCGGCGGCGTTTTTACGACAGCAGGTGGAGTTCCTGCAAACGGAATCGCTCGGTGGGATGGCACAAGTTGGAACGCGTTGGGGTTGGGAGTGCAAACGGCGGAGGTCATCCGAATCGCGCCGGACGGCAGCGTTGTAGTGGGCGGCAGCTTTGCGACGGCGGGCGGAATTCCCGCGCCGGGCATCGCCCGATGGAACGGCCGGACGTGGTCGTCTTTTAGTTCCGGCGTATCCGGCACCGTTTCGTCAATCGCTCTTTTGCCCGGCGGTGACTTGATCGCTGGCGGAAATCTCGTGCAGGCGAGCGGGATTCCGGTCAATCGGATCGCTCGATGGAATCAAGTCACTCAAGAGTGGTCGGCAATGGGATCGGGGCTGCTCGACACAAATACCGGGTTCTCAGTTGTCAGCGCATTGGAGAGGCTTCCCGACGGCGATGTCGCGGTCGGCGGAGACTTCGGCACGGCGGGCGATGTCGATGTCAGCAATCTCGCGCGATGGCAAGAGGACAAGAAGGAGTGGGCGGGGTTCGGAACGGGATTCAACGCAATCATTTGGACCGTTGCAGCACTTGCAAACGGAGATTGTGTTGCCGCCGGCAATTTCACCACGGCGGGCAACACTGTCGCGCAGTACATCGCCCTTCGATCAAAGGCGACAGGAGAGTGGCTGCCGATGGGAACAGGGTTGAACGACACCGCATATTCGCTGGCCGTGCTGCCGAACGACGATGTGATTGTCAAGGGCGATTTTACCGTCGCGGGAGGAGTCGTCGTTGATCACATCGCACGATGGGACGGAGTCAGCTGGCATGCGATGGGCAGTGCGAAAGCTGCGAATTCGGGCCCGATGGCAGTATTGAAGGACGGTGACTTGGTTATTGGTGGGCGGTTGACCGTACCGGGCGTCGTTGGACCTACCCAGCTCGCTCGCTGGTCAAACTCCACACAAGCTTGGTCGGTCTTTGCCCCAGGACCGCAAACAGGAACGATTTCTAGCCTCACCGTGTTGGCGAATGGCGATGTCGCAGTCTCGGGTAGTTTTCAATCTATCGACGGCGTGACGGCGCGTCGTTTGGCTCGATGGAACGGCGCCACTTGGTCGGCGTTGGGCAGCGGGATTTCTGGACAAGTTCGAACGCTCGCGCCATTGGCGGATGGTGGATTGATTGCCGCGGGAGATTTCGTGACGGCCGGTAACGTCCCTGCGATCTATATCGCGAAATGGGACGGGGCCAATTGGTCCGCGCTGGGAACTGGAATTGACAAGAGCGGCTACGTCAACACGGTTCGGCAACTCTCGAATGGCGACATCATCGCAGCCGGACAGTTCTGGGGAGCTGGGGAAATTCCCGCGCGTTCGGTGGCGCGATGGAACGGGTCGCAATGGCTGCCCGTGGACATCGGATTGGAAGGTGAGGTGCATGCACTTGCGCTAAGTCGGAACAACACACTGCTCGCGGGGGGCACGTTCTCAATCGCCGGCGTGCGGGCTTCCAGCTATTTCGCCGAGTGTGCGCTCGGAACTTCGTGTTGCGATGGCGATCTCAATGGCGACAAATTTGTGAGCGATGAGGACTTCCCGATTTTCGCCGCGGCGTATGGCATTAGTGATTGCGCAAGTAAGGCGATGCCGACAAATTGCCCGGCCGACTTCTCCGGCGACGGACAAGTCGATGATGTCGATTTTTCGATCTTCCTGGTCGCATACAACCTGTTAGGATGCGATGAGGGAAACCCTTGACGCTGCAATGGGCGGATTGAGCAGCCACAAATCGCCGATTGTCAGCATGCCAACAAGAAAAACCAATTTCGGATCAGACAACGACTACCGGATCCTTGTCACTCGTTGAAATTGTTGTGCGCAGCCCGGGTAAGGCCCGCTCAAGAGTTTTTGCGAGACGTGGTAGATAGCCTCGCTCCGTGCTGGTGTGCTCTCCAAGCAGGACTCCGACGCCGGTGTCGAGTGCCGACATCACCTCATGGTGTTTCATCTCGCCGGTGACGAAGAGTTCGCAGCCGTCGCTGGTCGCTGCGGCGACCAACTCCGCGCCGGCGCCGGGGCAGACACCGATCACGCTGACGGCCTTGTTGATGTCGGCGCACGCGGCCCGCACCTTTTCGCGACCGATGTGCTTTTTCAGCCGGTTCGCCAATTCGGAAATTGCGACGGGCTGATCGAGCGTGAGTCTGCGGCCCGAGCCCACGCGCCGCGTCGGCTTCGCCATCAATTCGTAAACGTCGAGAGCCGGCTCTTCGTACGGGTGAAATTGCTCGAGCGTCTGAATGGCGAGTGCAAGCGCTGCTTTTGAGCAGACCATTTCGAGACGCACTTCACGAATCGATTCGAGGCGGCCGGGTTGTCCGGCGGTTGGAAGACTTCCTGCGCCGCCGAGAAATGTCGCGTTGCCTTCGAGCGCGAACGAGCAAACTGAGTAGTTTCCGATGATTCCTGCGCCGGCAGTTGCCAATGCGCTGCGAATCTTTTCGACTTCTTCGGGTGGCACGAATGTCACGATCTTGACTTGTTGCGTTTCGGCGGTGCGTGCGTGCGACGTTAGAGCGCGGCAGTCGCCGAGGATTTTTCCTTCGCTGCCGCCAGAAAGCCCTTCGCAGAGCCAATCCGTCATGCCGCCTTCAACAGCATCGAGGGCGGTGTGGGGGGAGTAGATTGCGATCCCACGCTCGATCGCGCGGAGAATGACACGCTGCTTTGCCGACGCGTCGGTGACGCGGGCGAGCGGCTCCCAGATCGGCGGGTGATAGGCGACGATCAATCCGACCCCGGCCTCCTCCGCTTCGAACATTACTTTTTCGGTAAGGTCGATCGTCAGCAGGATGCCCGAACGCAGAGGAGCGTCGCGCCGGCCGACATGCAGACCCACGCGGTCCCACGATTCGGCGTACGCGGGAGGGGCAATCTTTTCCATCGCTCGAACCGCATCTTGAACCCGCATTGCGTTCCTCGTTGCTGAAGTTTCGCTCTGGCCTGCTGGAAGCTCATCCTACGAATCTCGAATCGCCCGGACGTAGCATCTACCCGTGCCGCAATCGCTGACTATTCCCGCCTTCGCCAAGCTCAATCTCGCGCTCGCGGTTGCGCCGCCGGAATCGGCGACGGCTGCCGACGGTCGGCCGAATCCACGTGCGGGCTGGCATCGCATCTGTTCTCTCTTTTCGTGCATCGATCTTGCCGACGAACTTGTTCTGACCCGAAGGGAGGCTGGATCGTCGCGATTTGCCGTGAGGTGGGCGAGTGATGCGCCAAGCCCGAGTCCGATCGATTGGCCGATCGAAAAGGATTTGATCTTCAATGCTCACGCGATGCTTGAGGCCGGTGCCGCACGCGCGCTGCCAGTCGATGCGGTTCTCACCAAGCGCATCCCAGTCGGGGGCGGCATGGGAGGCGGGTCTTCAAACGGTGCTGCCATGCTCCGCGGGTTGGCACAACTATTCGATCTCGATCCCGCACTCCTCGCGCCGATCGCTTCCAAACTCGGTTCGGACGTCTCGTTCTTCCTGGATACCGCACAGGATCTGACGCAACCCGCGCGTCCGGCACTCGTCGAAGGATTCGGCGAAACGTCTCAGCGCCGCGATCCGTTTCACTTTGATGTGATCCTGATCTGTCCGCCTCTCGCGTGCCCGACTCCCGCCGTCTATCGCGCGTTCGACCGGCATTTGGCCGAGTCGCCCGCTTTTCGATTCCGCGAAGCGGAGGCGCGCGAGCTGTTCAAATCGAATTGGCAGCTGACGTCAAGTTCGCTCTTCAACGACCTTGCCGAGCCCGCCTTCGCCGTCGCGCCACTGCTTCGCGACATCCACGCTGCAGCGTTAACCGTTTTCGCGCCGATCCACGTCACCGGCAGCGGCAGCACACTTTTCGCGCTCGTGACGCCTGCCGACGCACCCTCCGCAATTGCCGCGCTTCGGGCCAGATTGTCGTCGCAGGCCACCATCGTCCCAACCCGTCTGCGATAGGGACGGGTTCTGCACCTGCCTGCCGCCACTTCCCCTTCATTCGCCCCTTGCACTCGCCGATACACTCGCGAGCCTCACTTGAGCGAGCTATGGCAAAAAACGGCAAATCCGGCTACTACATCGGGATCGACCTCGGCGGCACCAACATGCAGGTCGGCGTCGTCACGTCGGAGTACAAGCTCCTTTCGCAGGCCAAGAAAAAAACCAAGGCCGAAGACGGCCTCGATGGTGTCATGAATCGCATCGTCGAAGGCGTGGTCGAAGCGTGCTCCGAAGCGAAAGTGAAGCTCACCGATCTTGAAGCGATCGGTCTTGCAGCGCCCGGCGCGGTAGACCCGGCCGAAGGCGTGGTGCTCGCGGCAGACAACCTCCGCTGGGTCGATACGCCCGCCGCTCAGATCCTTCAGAAGCGCACCGGCGTCAAGACCTATCTCGACAACGATGTGAACGCGGCAGTCTGGGGTGAAAACAAACTCGGCGCGGGTAAGAACGCGAAAAACCTTCTGGGTGTCTGGCTCGGAACCGGAATCGGCGGCGGACTGATCTTCAATGGCGAGCTCTATTACGGGCCCTTCTTCACCGCCGGCGAGATCGGACACATGATCTCGCTCCCGTTCAATCCGCCCGGTGAGCGCTCGCTCGAGCACAACTGCTCGCGCACGGCGGTCGTCAATCGATTGGTGAAACTGATCAAGGCAAACCGCAAGAGCAAACTCGTTGATCTCGCCGAGGGCGATCTCGACAAGATCAAGTCCAAACTCGTCGCCAAAGCGTACGAAGACAAGGACGAGTTGACGGTCGAAGTGCTCGATAGTGCCGCGGAATTGCTCGGCATCACGCTCGCGGGAGTCACAACCCTCCTGTCGCTCGACCGCATCGTCCTCGGTGGAGGTCTCACCGAAGCGATGGGCAATTCATGGGTGAATCTGGTCGAGCAGCACACGCGCCGGCTCTCGTTTCCCGAGCGCTGCAAGCAGGTGAAGGTCGTCGCCAGCACGCTGGAAGATCGCGCGGGCCTTCTTGGTGCTGCGATGATCGCTATGCAGCGTCACGAAGCAAAGTGAGCAGACACCCGAACCCGGGTGTAGACATGCGAGATCGGGGTTTCGGGAATACGCCGGCTTCAAAAACACAAAACCCGGGGCGTTGCCGCTCCGGGTTTCGTTCTCTCTCAAGGCCACTTTCGTAAAGGCCGGATCCCTTCGGAGTGCTCCGAATGAACCGCGGCCTGTATGTCAATTTCTCAGACGATCTGGCCGCTGGTGGTCTCGTCGATCATGCCGTCGAGGGCGGAGCTGAGTTTTTCCGACGTGTCGTACGAACCGTCGGCGATCTGGGCACGGATCTGACTGACCAGATCCTGACGCACGGCGGGGATCTGCTTGAGCTTGTCCAGCCACGGGGCCAGCGCCTGAGCCTCGTTTGACAGCTCGACCTTGTCTTCCCCTCGTGAGACGGGCGAAGTTGAATTGCCCGTATCGCGGACGCGCGGCTCGCTCACACCAGCAAGCCGACCCACCGAACCAACTCCCGAAACGCTTTCTGAGATTCCACTGATGCGTGATTCTCCGTTCAAGGGCCGACTCCTTCTCGCAGGTCGTCATCTGTCCGCGAAGGGCACAACCTCCACCAAGGTTCGTCGAGCCACTTCCGGCTCCCACCGGATGCTCGCTCGTTGCGAGCTTCTCGACGTCCTGCCCTTCGCCGGCAAAGTCGCCAGCGATGCTCAACTCGTGTTCGGGTATCTTTTCGTTTCGATACCAGATTCGAATCGATCGTGAGCCTTTCATCGACGACACTGCGAAGACTTCTTCAAACTTGCCCTTTTTCGTTGAGTCATGGCAAGTCCTTAAGGCGCAACTGGTTAGCAAACATTCATCCACACTTCACCTGGAAAAATTCTGTTCATGCTTTCCTGATAGCCTTGGCGCGTCAAAATCGAGCATTCCGCCTGCCAACCGACCGATCATGATCCAATCAAAATCCAAAAACATGAAGCCGGAATTGCTCGAAATGGCATTCTTCTCGCATCCTTTGCGCATTTGTTTGGCGTTCGTTGTTTGCCTGCTCGGAACCACGGGTTGCAAATCGACGCCGAAGGCCGACCCCGAGGTCAAGCAGCAGGCCAAAGAACTGTTCCCGGAAGGGCAGACGCACACAATTGAAGACGAAGCAGACGCCCCTTCGATCCTTGCATCGAAGTGGACGATCATGCTCCTTCATCTCAAAGGCGGGCAGCATGATCCGGCGATCAATGCGGTCCTTCGCTCGGTACGGGCCAACGGTGTCCCTGAGGCGTTCCTCGAGACTCGCGGCGACACGACACTCGTCGTGGTGGGCAAATACGACTCACCCGCGTCGCCTGACGCTCAGGCGATGCTGAAGCGTGTCAAGGAAATCCAGATCGACACGCAGAGGCCGTATATGGCGGCCCACATGCTCCCGCCTCCGGCCCAGAACCTCAAGGGGACCATTCCCGAATGGGACCTGCGCAACGTCAAAGCCAAATATGGCAAGTCGGCCGAATTCACGCTGCAGGTCAATATCTACACCAATCCGAGCGGCCGCGCCACACCGGCCGAGCTCAAGGAGTTTCAGAAGGCGGCAGAGGAGGCTGTGCGCACGCTCCGCAAGGAAAAGGCTGAAGCCTTCTACTACCACGATCAGGCGGGGAGCACGGTCACAGTCGGGCTCTTCAGCCAGGACGAGCTCGATTCGGGGTTCAGTCTAAAGCCCGGCGCGGGTAACGGCGTCCGCGACCTTCAGAAGAAATTTCCCTACGCGTTGGTGAACGGCGGATGGGTCAAGGACAAGTCCGTCGATTCACAGGGCAAGCCGGTTGAGTCGATCAGGCCGAGTTTCATAGTTCGCGTACCCGACGAATCCGCTTCACGCTAAAACCGCCCGAGTTCCGATGAATCTCCATCCTCCCGCCCCTTCGGCGGCGATGTGTCATTGGAACCGTGCATGCCCGACACTCAGATCCCGAGCATCGAATCACTCACCGGAGGCATCGGCCTTCAGGATCTTTTACAGATCGCCGGTTTCGCGCCCACGCCCGAACCCAAGCCAGCGCCACTTCCGCCGGGTTGCACGCGCCTTTTCCTGAACGACGAACAGCGCCAAACCAATCTCGACAACAACCTTCGTGCGATGCCGGCGCAGGCGGTTCGCACGATCCGCAAGATCGCCGCCACCTCTCCTCGAACAGACATCACGTTTGTCAAGACTCAGGAAGGCGCGATCAGCGCCATCGTGGTGGAGGGAGCATCCACGCGGCAGTTGGCAAGCCTGCGAAAGCCGCGCGAGGAAGCCGGCGCACTCACGGTCGACATCGATCCGGTCGGATCGGGCGCGGTCGCGGTTCTGGGCTTCGCGATGGGCTATCACGTTGAGGCACTCGCACGCCGCTATAAGAAGATGGGCGTGCTGCTGGCGTTTGAGCCCGATGTCTCGCTGCTCCGCGCCGTGCTCGAACATGTTGATCACAGCGAGTGGCTGAGCCTTCGCAACTGCGTGATTGTGACCGATCCGGATGACCAGGGCGAAATTACAGCTTCCATCACCGGTGCCGAGGGCATATTCATGCTCGGCACGCGGTTTCTTGATCACCCGGCGAGCAAGCAAAGGCTGGGCGATCTGGCCGAGCGCTTCAGCGCGACGCTTTCGGGTGCGCTGCGCGCAACGCGAACATCCATCGTCACCACACTGGTGCAGGTCGACAAGACCGTGCGCAATCTGCTCGGCAACATCGAGGCGTACGCGAACGCGCCGGGAATTGCGGAACTCGCCGGTGCGGCACGGGACAAACCCGCGATCGTTGTTTCCGCCGGTCCAAGCCTCCGTCGCAACATCGATCTGCTGCGCGATCCTGCGGTGCGCAGCCGCTTCGTCGTGATCGCGGTTCAGACGGTTCTGAAGACGCTGCTCAGCAAGGGAATCCGGCCCGACTTTGTGACGGCGCTCGATCACGACTCGATCAGCAAGCGCTTCTACGAAGGATTGACGAGCGAGCAGGTTGAAGGCGTCACGCTGGTCGTCGAGCCCAAGGCAAGCCCGGCGATCTTCGATGCATTCCCGGGTTTCATTCGTTGCCCGGGCGAACGCATTCTCGACAACATTCTTGCCGAGGGCGCCGACGAGGCGACGACGCAATTGCTCACTCGTCCGCGGGGTGAGCTCAAGCCCGGTGCAACCGTTGCGCACCTCGCGTATTACCTCGCGCGTCATCTCGGCTGTGATCCCGTCATCTTCGTCGGGCAGGATCTTGGATTCACCGATGGCCAGTACTACGCCGCGGGCGCCGCGATTCATCAGGTGTGGTCGGGCGAGCTCAACGAATTTAACACGCTGGAGATGCTGGAGTGGCAGCGCATCGTGCGGCAGCGCTCGATCCTGCACAAGATGAAGGATCACCTCGGTCGCGATTGTTACAGCGACGAGCAGATGACGACCTACCTCGTTCAGTTCGAGCGGGATTTCGGCGAAGACGTTGCTCGTGGGCTTCGGGTCGTCGATGCCACGGAAGGCGGCGTCGCAAAGCGCCATGCGAGTTCGCTCACACTGCAGCAGGCGATCGAGCGGTACGCGGCTTCCGCGCCGATCGCGCTTCCATCGGCAACTTCCGATTCTCCCACGCCACGCCGGCGCGATGCGCTCTACCGGCGCCTCCGCCAAGTCCGCGCCGATGTCTGGCGCGTAGGCGAGATCAGCCGCACGACGGCGAAGGCTGTGCAGGAGATTCTGGAGAATCAGGAAGACCAGGCGCGGGTGAATCGGCTGATTTCAAGGATCGAGTCCCACGCGAAAGAAGTGCAGCAGATCGTTCCGGGCTATCCGCTGGTGCAGCACCTGAATCAGACCGGCATTCTCAATCGCTTCAAGGCCGATCGCGCAATTGAACTCGACAGCGATCAATCTCCTCTGGAGCGTCAGCGTCGCCAGGCCGAGCGCGACCTGAAGAACGTGACATGGCTTGCCGATGCTTCCGATGAACTCGGGAGCATGTTCGACGGCGCGATCGCGACGATCAAATCGGGGAGGCGGTCGGGTGCTGAGAGTGGTATGGGCGCGGCCACCGGCGAAACCAAACGTCTGCAAGCCGCCGTTGCGTCGATCACCACGAGCGCGCCGCGCGACAACGTCCGCGCGTTTATCCACGTCGATGCAGAGATGTCGTCGCTCGGGCACGCGCGCGATCTCTCGAAGCCCGTCGTCGGTTCCTTGAACGCGCTGCAGATGACTCTGACGCGCCTGTCGCGCGCAAAGAAGCTGAAGGGTGTGACGCTGCTCACCTCACAGCCGGATCGCGTGCGGTCGTTGCTCGCGCATTGTGCCGCCCAGTTCGGTTCGCTCGACATACAACTCGTCGTTCTGCCGGCGCATTCGGGCGACGCCCGGCGACGCTCGATCGCCGCGGCCCGTGCGTGGTCGCAACCTTGCTGGCGCGGCGGCATCGCCAATATCTCGATCTTCGATGAGGTCTTTACGCCCACCGCGATCCGCGCTGCGTTTGAGAGCGGAGTGTCTGCCGACGGCGTGCTTCTGGTCGGACCAGATTGGTGCTTCATCGATCCGGCGCACATCGATCAGTTGATCGAGCGTTTCACGAGTGCCACGGAGCAGCAACGGATCGTGTTCTCGCCCGCCGTTCCGGGGCTTGGCGCATGCATTCTCGAAAAGCCGCTCGCACTCGAATTCTCCAATCAGTTGCAGGCAAACGGGCCGCTCGGTTCGATCGGAACGATCCTCGGCTATCTGCCGATCGCGCCTCAAGTGGATCAAATCGCCAAGCCGAGCTGCGTCACGGTGGATCCAACGGTGCGTGATGCGCATCTTCGCCTCATCGCGGATCGCTCGGATCGCACGCATTTGCTCGCGTCCATCGCGCGCCGCCTCGGAGATCGCTGGCTCGCGGCGAGCGCCGATGAAATTGCATCCATCGCGCGTGAGATTGCGTCCGGCTCCGAAATACTCGCCGATGCAGTTCACGTTCAGTTGACCGCGCAGCGATCCGGGTCATCGATCTCGCAACCATTGGATTTGGAGCTGCTGCGCTTACGCCTCATGCCCCTGCGGCTTGCGGAGCGCGGCCTTGCCGTGACATTTGATGGCGGCGATCCGCTTCTGCATCCACGTTTCGAGCACGCTGTTGCGATGGCACGTGATCTCGGCGCGCTGGCTGTCGACGTTCGAACCGAAATGCTCGCGCCGACCGATCTCGAGCGCCTGCTTCAAGTGCGTCCCGATGTGGTCAGCGTGGACATGCACGCGGATCGGCCGGAGACGTACGCGCGGGTACGGGGTATCGATGCCCTGCCTCAGGTGCGAGATCGCGTCGTGAAGCTCATCGAGTCACGCCGCACGCTCGACGAAGGTCTCGTCAATCAGTGGATCGTCCCGCGAATCACCAGGCGCGACGAGGTGTATTCCGAAATCGAAAGCTTCTATGACCGCTGGATCATGGCCGCGGGCGCCGCAGTGATCGATTCTCTTGCGTCACCGATTGCCGGTCATCGCATCGATCCGCTCCCGCTTCCTGTTCAGGCCGCGCAGCGCCTCGCTGGTTCGATCATCCGCATTCGCGCCGATGGCTGCGTTGAGGGCATCGCTCCGCACAATCTGGAATCCGCGGCATGAAGGCCGTCGCGATCATCCTGGGCCGCGGCGGCAGCAAGGGTGTTCCCGGCAAGAACACCGCGATGATTGCCGGCAAGCCCTGTGTTCAGTGGACCATCGAAGCCGCGAAAGCCGCGGAGCATGTCGCCCATGTTGTTGTTTCGAGCGATGATCCGAAGATGCTTGCGCTCGCGCGCGCGGCCGATGCAATCGCTGTGACCCGCCCGCCTGAACTTGCGACTGATACTGCTCGCGTCGATGATGCGGCGCGTCAAGCGATCGTTGAGTTTGAGAAAACCCGCGCCGAAGTTTCGGGGCACTCACCAATCGTGATTCTCTACGCCAACGTGCCCGTTCGCCCGCCCGATCTGACCGATCGCGCCGTGCATCTGCTCCGCAAGTCGGAGTGCGACAGCGTGCAGTCGTACGCGGCCGTCGGCAAGCACCATCCATGGTGGACCGCGAAGCTGGATAACGAGGGCAGGGTCGTTCCGTGGGAAGGAAATGTCCTGAACCACGGCGTTTTCCGAAGACAGGACCTTCCCGCGGCGTATGTTCCTGATGGGGGAATCATCGTCGTCACTCGTCGCGCATTGTTCAACGAGATTTCCTGTGTCCAGCCCGGTCCTCACGCCTTCTTCGGTCTCGACCGGCGCGGCGTGATCAACCCCGAAGGTTCCGTGATCGATATTGATGCGCCGACCGACCTCCTCGTCGCGGACGCGATCCTGAAGGAGCGTCATGCGAATCGGTAACCGTCAGATCGGTGATCGTCCTTATGTCATCGCCGAAATCGGCGTGAATCATGACGGCTCTGTCGAACGCGCTCTTGAACTCACCCGCGCTGCCGCGGAAGCCGGCGCCGACGCTGTGAAGCTCCAGCTCTTTCGTGCGGATCTGTTGATGAGTCGTGCATCAGTCCTCGCGGCATATCAAGCGTCTGCCGGCGAATCCGACCCATTTGCGATGCTGCGTCGATTGGAGCTTACCGTCGATCAGATGGCGCCGATCGTCTCGCTCGCGCACGAACTCGATATTCATGCCATCGTCACGGTCTTCAGCCTCGATCTGGTTGGCGATGCCGAGCGCCTGCCATGGGATGCATACAAGACCGCCAGTCCCGACATCATCCACAAGCCGCTGCTTGATCGTCTCGCCGCGACCGGAAAGCCGCTCATTCTCAGCACGGGCGCATCCACGCTGGAGGAGATCCATAGAGCCATGACTTGGCTGCGCACCGCACAAGAGCGTCTCGCTGTGCTGCAGTGCGTGAGCAGCTACCCGACGCTTCCCGCGCAGGCTGAACTCGGCGGCATCAAATTGCTCAAGCGAGCTCTCACCTGTCCAGTTGGATACAGCGACCACACAGCCGGCGAGGAAACAGGCGCGCTCGCTGTTGCGCTCGGTGCATCCATCCTGGAAAAACACTTTACTTACGACACCAACGCGAAGGGACCGGATCATTCGGCATCCCTCAACTCCGCCGCCCTGCGACGCTACATCGAGGCGACTCGTCATCCCATCGCGCCACCGGAAGTCGAAGCGATGAAGCGCGTTCTCGACATCGAAAAGGATGTGCGCAAGGTCTCGCGTCAATCGATTGTCGTCACCCGCCCCCTGTCCGTTGGTCACCTCATCGGGCGTGGCGATCTGACGTTCAAGCGCCCCGGCACGGGAATCCCGCCCTACGACGTCGAGCGAGTGCTGTCGCACCGCGTTGTTCGCGCCATTGATCGCGACATGCCGTTACAGTGGGATGATCTGTCCTCGATGTCCTGATCACTCATGGCATTCCAGCCTCCCAAATCCGACAACGAGCTCCTCGCGCCGGTTGCAAAGACACCGGGCAAACGTCGCATCGCGGTGGTCACCGGCTCGCGCGCCGAATTTGGTTTGCTCAAACCGGTCATCAGGGCAATCGGACACGACCCGACGCTCGAAGTGTCGATCATCGTTGCCGGCAGTCACTTGCTCGCGCCTGCGAACACGCACATGGAGGTTCGCGCCGCCTTTCGTGTCGGCGCGGTCGTGCCGATGCAGAATCCCGGCGAGCACTCCCGTATCGAGGATGCCGAAGCCGTCGGTCGCGGCATCGCCCGCTTTGCACGTACGTACTACAAAATGAACGCTGATTGCGTCGTTGTCCTTGGCGATCGCATCGAAGCATTCGCCGCAGCGAGCGCCGCATCCATTGGTGGCGTTCCTCTCGCACATATTCACGGAGGCGACCGCGCTGAGGGTGTGGCTGACGAAGCCATGCGTCATGCCATCAGCAAGCTCGCGCACGTTCACTTTCCCGCGACCGCAGCCAGCGCCGAGCGCCTAGTCAAAATGGGCGAACAGCCCGCCACCGTTCACAATGTCGGCTCGCCTGCGATTGACAGCCTCTCCGAGTTCGCCGCACTCAACGACGAAGAGGCCCGAGCAGTGGGGGATCCTGACATCGTGATCCTTCATCACCCCTGCGGTCTTACAGATGCCGACGAACGCGCACACGCGCAGGCCGTTGCCGATTGGGCCAAAGCGCAGCAGAAACGCGTCTTAGTTCTCGCGCCCAACTTTGATCCCGGCCGCGACGCCGTGCTTTCAGTTCTGAAAACCGCCGTCGCTTCAAACGGCTGGCATTTCATGTATCATCTGCCCCGCGAGGTTTTCGTCGGCCTTCTCAAGCGCCTCGCAACTCGCGGCGGCACGCTCATCGGAAACTCTTCAGCCGGCCTGATCGAGGCCGCCGCCATCAACTGTCGCGCCGTCAACGTCGGCCCGCGCCAGGGTGGCCGCGAAACACCCGCGAATGTCGCCAACGTTCCGAATCCGAGCCCCGACGCGATCGGACAAGCGATCAGCGCCCACCGCCTGCCCGCCAAGCCCGAACACCCATACGGCGACGGCCAATCCGGTCCGAGAATCGCCCGCATCCTCGCCGGGATCAACTTCGACGACCCGGCCCTGATCCGCAAACGCTGCGCCTATTAGCCCCATTTCCGGCCGGAAACCTGCCTCAATCCGCCGCAAATTACCAATCCCGAACATCTCGTGAAGGTCTTTGCGTTCGCCACGCGAATGCCCCAAAGTGACGCGGAGGCTCGGCCGATAGCTCCTCACAGTCCCGAGGAGTTTGCCATGTCACAACCGGCCGCCGGCTCACCGTCATCTGTTGCTCCCGCTGCTTCTACCCCGGCTTCCGGCGCCGCCGCTGCTCCGGCCGGCGCCAAGCCCGGCGCTCCGGCGACGCGCGAACAAGTTGTCGCCTCCGCGATTCGCGAAATCAGCCACATCGCGACGCTCCCCGAGATCACGCTGAAGATCGTCGAGCTCGTCGAGAGCCCCAAGAGCACGGCGCAGGACCTGAACAAGATCATCTCCGCCGATCCGGCGCTCTCATCCCGCATTCTGAAGGTCGTGAACTCCTCGTTCTACGGCCTGCCCGGTCAGATCGCCTCGATCAACCGTGCGATCGTCATGCTCGGGCTGAACGCCGTCAAGAACATCGCAATCGCCGCCAGCCTCGCCAAGCTCTTCCGCGGCGGCGAGCTCACCGCAAACTTCTCCGCCAAGCACCTCTGGTCGCACAGCAACGCTGTGGCGGTCGGAAGCAAGATGCTCGCCGATTCGCTCCGTCTCGGCCTCGCCGACGAAGCGTTCCTCGCAGGTCTCATGCACGACATCGGAATCATGGTCGAAATGCAGTTCGATCGCGCCAAGCTGATCGAAGTGCTCCAGAAAGTCGGCGCCGACAACAAGGGCGTCCCAATGAACGACTGGCTCAAGGCCGAGGAAGAATGCTTCGGCGCGAACCATCAGGATTTCGGCATCGCGTTATGCGATAAGTGGCGCTTCCCCAAGCCGTTCGTCTATGCGACCGGCTTCCACCATCGCCCGCTCGAACTTCCCAACGAAGCACGCACCATCGCCTCGATCGTCTTCGTTGCTGATCGCCTCGCCAGCACGCTCGACGGCGGCTTCCGCCAGGACCTGCTGGTGAACGACATCGGCGCCGACGTCTGCGAACAGCTCAAGCTCGATCAGGTCAAGCTCGACTCGATCCGAAAGATCTTCCCCGACGAGGTCAAGAACGCCAACTCAATGCTGGCGTAAGCAAACCAATTCCGGCGGCCAGGATTCGTTGCAGCCTGCCGCCGACACGAACTCTCTCTTTCTCCCTTCGGGCGGCTTTGTGGTGACACGAGGCCGCCGTTGTTTTTGGGAAAGAATGTCCGGTTACTTCGACGCGAGCCGATCCTTCCAGCGCGCGAGATGTTCACGCCGCGTCAGGTCATACATCAGCGGCGTGACGGTAACAAAGCCCTTCTTCAAGAGGTCGACATCCGTTCCCTCGTCGCAGCCCTTGAATCCCAGCCCGCTGCCCGTCGCCCAGTAGTACGGCTCGCCCGCCGGGCTCTCGCGCCGCTCGTAGCTATCCACGAGCCCGTGCGTGTTCATCGGGCACACGCGCAGCTCCGGCATCGGCCCGCCTGACTCAGTAATCGGGACGTTGATTGAGACGCACTCGTGCGCATCGGGCAGGCCCTCCGCCAGCACCAGCTCGATTGCCTTCCGTGCCCGTGCCGCGGCAACATCCCAGCGTGTCTTGCCGTTGCCCATGTGCAGGCTGACAGCAATCGCCGGCACGCCCAGAAACGCCCCCTCGATTGCCGCGGCAACCGTTCCCGAGTAAATCACATTGATCCCGCAATTCGCGCCCGAATTCAAACCGCTGATGAGCAGGTCCGGCCGCGCACCCTTCCCAAATTTCTCTTCCCACAAATTCGAGAGCGCGAGTTTCACGCAGTCCGCCGGCCGCCCATCGACAGCAATTCCGTTCATGCGCGGATTCACTTGAATGTCCGTGACCATCAAGGGCAGATGAAATGTCACACCGTGCCCGGTCGCGCTTTGCACCGTCAACGGCGCGATCGTAAAGACTTCAAAGCCCGTGGCGCTGTTCGGAGCGGTAATGGGGCCCCCAAAGCGGTTTTCCGGATCGGTGAGCGCGTCGAAGAGGTGGGTAATTCCCGGGGCACGGATGCCGTCGTCGTTCGTAAGCAGAATCTTCATTTGTGCGAGCGTAGGGAGCGGCAAGCCGCGCGTCGATGCAACCAGCCACAAGGGCGATCGGTAGAGCCAACACGGGAGCAGCACATGAAACGCACATGGGACGAGCGGATCGCGGTCTTGCTGGCAGCCTGCGGCATGGCCCTCGGCGCAGGGGGCCTGATCGGATTGACGCGAGTGGTTTCGGCTGCCGATGTGCCCGCGTCTGCGACGCCATCCGCCGCCCCCGCGCCAACCCCTGCGCCATCCCCCACACAGCCCGCGGCACAGAAGCCTGCTCCAGTCAGCGTTGTCGCCGACATGAAATCGCAAGCAGCCGCCGCTGCGGCGCTCTGCGAAACCGATGCGGGCCGCTCGTTTCTGTCGGCCTCAGCGGCGCTTCCATCAATTTCGCCCCGCGTGATCTATCGCGATCGAGAGCGCGGACTCGCGCTTTCGGAAGATGCGTGGAAGAAGCTGGCTTCCGATGAGCAAGCCAAGTTCAAGCCGCGCGATTGCGATGAAAAGTTTTACTACTACACCGGCTACGGCACGCCTCTGAACTACGCGCGAGTCTTCGACATCGCAGGCAAGTTCGGCGTGAAGTCATGGGAAGGAAAACGCGTTCTTGATTTTGGATACGGCAGCATCGGCCATCTTCGGATGCTCGCTTCGCTCGGCGCGGATGCCCACGGAGTCGAGGTCGAGCCCCTCTTTGCCGCGTTGTACTCGTCGCCGGGCGACCAGGGCGCGATCGCGCCTGCCGGCACGAATAAAGGCGGCAGCGTGACGGTGCACCACGGACGCTGGCCCGCCGATCCGGAAATCAAGAAAGCAGTGGGGGCGGGTGGCGGGTACGACCTCTTCATCAGCAAGAACACGCTCAAGAAGGGGTACATCCATCCCGAGCGTGCCGCCGACGAGCGCATGCTCATCAAACTCGGCGCCGATGACGAGCCGTTCCTGAAAGCGGTCTACGACGCGCTGAATGCCGGTGGCCTGATGCTCGTGTACAACATCGCACCGGCCCAGGCGCCCGCCGACAAGCCCTATCTCCCGATGGCCGACGGCCGCTTCCCATTCGATCGCGCGGCCGCGGAAAAGGTCGGCTTTGAAGTTCTGGCCTTCGATCAGGTCGACGACGAGGTGATGCACAAGTACTGGTTTGTCTACTTTCCTGATCCCGAGATGACTCCGGAAAACCTGAAAGAGTCGATCTTCACGCACTACACGGTGCTGCGGAAGAAATGAGCGGCCCCGCGGCGGTCGGTAGACTGCGCATGTGCCGTTCGAGGTCACATGTCCGAAATGTCGGTATTCATTAACCGGCGAAATGGCGAGATGGCTCGAGCATTGCCCGCTCGTTGGCCGTTGCCCGGAGTGCGGCAAAGAGTTTCGCTGGGCTGACGTTGTGAGTCCCGCTTCGCGTATTCGCTACTGGAATGTTGAGTACTGTCCGCTGGCGAAGTTCCCATTCGCCGCCGCTCGAACTGCGCTTCGGTCCCTCCAACCCCGGAGTTTGTGGCTTGATCTGCGATGGGCAACGACGAAAGTTTTTCGTCTCGTTGCCTACCTGGTGATCGTGATGTTTGTTTTCTGGATCGTTCGCGGGACCGTCGGCGTTTTGACCAGCAACGGATTGCCTGGTCATCCGGTTTCCCACGCGATGAGATGGCTCGGGTGGCCGTTCTTCGACATCGCAACTGAATTCCCCGGAGTCGTTCGCGGCGTTCCTTTCCGCCCGGCCATTACTCCAAGCAATTGGAAGTTCGTCCCCGCATCTGTTGAAGCCGACGACTCGGTTTGGTATCCGATCCTCCTGTCCGTCTTCTGGCCGGTCGCGTACGGATGTGCTTGGTTTGTAGCCAAAGGATCTTCGTTTTCGCCTCGCTCCATCGGTCGTGCATTCGCGTACTCGCTCGGGTGGATTCTGCTGGCGGCCCCGCTGGCGGCGGCAAATTCCTGGCGGATTGCAATCACGAGTATCGGATACGAACGGCCGAGCGATCTCTCAATTCGCCCTTCATATGCGTTCGATGCAATCTGGCAGAAAACGTGGGGTATCGGATTGCCGAGGGGCTGGCTCATGCTTGATGCAATTACATTTCCATTTGTTGTTTGCGCGTGCTTCGGATGGTGGTGGATTTCGACGGCCTGCGCTCACGGACAGAAGCGAGGCGGGCAAGCCGCGCTGTTTATCACGTTTTCGGTCGGCGTCATCATGGCTTGGCAGATGCGGCTCAGTCTGCTGCTCGTTTGGCTCGATGTCAAAGCGTTCTTTCAGTAGCCCAAGCGCTCATTCCTCCAGCGTTTTCTTCCGCCGCAGGAGATGGTGATAGCTCTGCGCGAACCGGTGCGCCTCATCGCGAATTGCCTGACACAGTCTCAGCCCCGGATTCTCACGCCCCAACCTCACGGGCTCGCTTTCGCGCTGGATGTAGATCAGCTCCTCCTTCTTCGCGAGGCTGATCACCATCGGCGGCTTCACATCGAGCTGGTCAAACGCTTCGAGCGCGGCATGCAACTGCCCCAGCCCGCCGTCGATGAGAATCACATCCGGATACAACTCGTGCCCGCCGCCTGCTTCGCGATAGCGCCGGCTGACAACTTCGCGGATGCTCGAGTAGTCGTCGTTCGTCCCTCCTCCCGCGAGGTTGTTCACCGTCGCGATCTTGTAGCGCCGGTATTCGTTCTTGAACGGTCGTCCGTCTACGAAGCACACTTTGCTTCCGACGGTCTCGCCCCCCATCAGGTGCGCGATGTCGATGCCCTCGACGCAGCGGATCGGGTCATCCATCTTGAGCGTGCGCTGCAGGCTCGCCAGCGCCTTTTCCGGATCTAGATACGAGATCTCGGTTTCCGGCTGCCATCCGTCCGACTTGCTCGCCCGCTCGTCGAGTTTCTGAATCGCCTTGATCTGATCGCGCAAGACCGCGGCACGCTCGAATCGGGTCTCGGCGGCCGCCTGCTGCATTTCCCCTTCCATCTCGCGCAGCATCACGCTCCGCTTCGTCCCCAGGAAGCGCACAAAGCGATCGATGTCACCTCCATACGCCTCCTTGGAAATCTTCGCGGCACACGGTGCGGTGCATTGGTTGATCGCGTAGAGCAAGCACGGCCGAAAAAACTTGTTCTTCTCGTCGCTTTCAAGAATGTCGAGTTTGCACGTGCGGAACTTGAACACCCGCTGCAGAATCTGGATCGCATCGCGCAGGGCACCCGCGTTAGTAAACGGGCCGAAGATCTTCGCGCCCTTCAAGTCCGGATCGCTCGGGTTCCGCGTCACGTACACGCGCGGAAAGTCCTCGCGCTGCGTCACCGCCAGATACGGAAACGTCTTGTCATCCACCAGCCTCACGTTGAACCGAGGCTTCAAATCCTTGATCAGCCGGTTCTCGGTGAGCAGCGCTTCCCACTCGCCTTCGCACTCCAGCGTGTCGAAATCCTGTACACGATCCAGCATCGGGTCTTTCTTAAACCCGAGCTCCGCGGATGGGATGAAGTAGCTGCTCACGCGATCGGGAAGGTTCGCCGCCTTGCCCACATAGAGCACAACGCCCTTCTCGTCCTTCATCAAATAGACGCCCGGGACCTTTGAGAGCGAGCGTGCCTTCAGCAGCAATCGCGCCAGGCGTTCGTCGCGCGATTCGTTCGGCGCAGGGGTGAAGGTGTCATCGCTCACCCGAGATTGTATTTTGGCTGGAAGACGCAGGAGTTCCGCGCTTTTGCCTCGTACTCACGGGCAACGTCGGTTTCCTGAAACGCCTCCATCGTCCGATTCGACCGGGTTACGGGCAGAGCAATTGGTCGTAGCTCGAAATAAACGTGACGTAGTCCGCGTCGTCAACAACCTCGTCGCGATTGAAGTCGCACGGGCATCCGGCCGGCATCGACGGAACGGAGCACTCGTACGCGTCATACGAACTCGTGAACGTGAAGAAGTCGGCATCATCGACAAGGCCGTCACCGTTGATGTCGCACGGACACGGAAGGTTGATCGGTACGTGAGCATCCTGAAGGATCGCAAAATCTAGGTCCGACACTGTGTACCGAACACCGGGGACCAGGGATGCTCCAGACATAACGTCATTCAAGAGATCAGTGCCGGGGCGAGGCGGTTCGTTGCCGATTCGGAATGGAACGCCAAAGGTCATCGGGACCGGCGCGTGATACGTCGTGACGGCGTTTGAACCAACAAAAGCGAAATCCGTACCGTTGAATGAGATAAGCTGATCGAATGTGGATCGCGAACTGCCAGGAAACGTCCCGGTGGTTGAATCTACCCAACCGTCAAACGCCAGCGCCCGACCAAGGCCGCGTGCAAACTGCGACACGGCGTCAATGCGCGCCGAATCCACCGCGGCCGTGCGCGCGACCGGATCGGGATCAAACCAGAGATCGTTCTGCGCGAACACCGGGCTTATTTCAAGAATGATGTCGGGATCGAATGACGAAGCCGGATAACCGTTTCGTATGTGCACAGACGAGCCGGTCTCGAAGATATCAATTGCCCCTTCGAGCGTCTCCAGATACGACCACGTAAATGAGCGGCAATCAACGTCCGACGCGTTGACGCCCGGATGAACCTCGATCCACAGCTCCGTTTCGCCATGCAGCTTCTTCGACCACAGGCCCGCAGCACCAAGCACGTTACTTTCAATCTCGGCCCGCCGCGGCGTAAGCAGCGATTCGGAGTCCTGGAAGGTCACCCGGAACGTCACGCCGGCAGATGCATTGGCCCCGATAGCAAGCGCGAGGAGACAACGAAGCGGCAGGCCGCCGAGCGAACTTGAAATCGCCCTTCCGATGTCCATCGAACCCCTCCGACGCCGGGCAGAAATCCCAAACATTCGCCTAGAACCCCTTCCCCTTGAAGAGCCTATCCACAGAATTGTGGAACGCAAGGGAAACACATCCTTTGCCGCACAGGCTGTGTTCGATCCACCCTTAGAAGCGGTTTTCATGCCGCGCCGCTCGCTTCTTTTCGCGATTGAGACGCAATTGGATGCCGAAATTCGGTGCTACTCCGGAGGACGAACGCCCCTAACTTTCTGACTGTTCGCATGGGTGTTGACGCCCATCATTCGGTCTTTACTCGCACTGTGCCGCGTCTGACGAAATTTTCACGAGCAGTTCAGGTTGTCGTACGCGATTCCGAACAGCACGAAATCTGCGTCATCGACGAAGCCGTCGCACGAACTGCGACAACGCGCGGCTCAGCGATAGCCGCTACGGTTGATGTCGTCGCCAAAGTGCGACGACCAGTATCGCGACGAAATTTCAGACGAACCGTGTTACAGCCGCGCCGCGGCCAGGCTTGCCAATTCGCTGCGCTCGCTCTTGTTGAGCACCACGTGTCCGAAGAGTCCGAGCCCCTTCATCTTCTCCGCAGTGTACGACAAGCCGTTTGAGGACTGATCGAGATACGGATTATCGATCTGTCCGATGTCGCCGGTGAGAATCAACTTGGTGCCTTCACCCACGCGGCTCACGATCGTCTTCACTTCGTGAGGCGTGAGGTTCTGCGCCTCGTCCACGATCATGAACTGATGCGGAATCGAACGGCCGCGGATATACGTCAGCGGCTCAAGCACCAGCTTCCCATCCGCCATCAGCTTCTGGATCCGCTGTTCGGACGAGTGACTCTCGGCGTTCTGATGCGCCGTCGCTCCGCGCGTGCTGAGCAGGTACGCCAGATTGTCGAAGATCGGCTGCATCCACGCGCCGAGCTTTTCGTCCTTATCGCCCGGCAAGTAACCGATGTCGCGCCCCATCGGCATGATCGGGCGGGCGACGAGCAGCTTCTCGTAGCGCTCTTCGTTGAAGACCTTCGACATGCCCGCCGCAAGCGCGAGCAGCGTCTTGCCCGTACCCGCGCTGCCCAGCAGCGTCACAAGCCGGACTTCTTCATCAAGAAGCAGGTCAAGCGCCATCGTCTGTTGCACGTTGCGGGCCATGATCCCGAAGACCGGCTTGCGGGGCCCAGTCACGGGAATGACATGATCCGTCTCGCCGAGGCGACGACCAAGCCCGGTGTGATTCTCGTCGGCTTCATCCTTGAGAACCACGAATTGATTCGCCATCAATTCGCGCTTGTACTCGTTGCCAAGTTCGTCGGTCGCCGTCAGGTGAGGCGTCAGCCGGCTCATCTCAAGCAGGCGGTCCTTATACAGCTCATCGATCAACCCGCCGTCGACATCGGCGGTCACAAAACCTGTGTAGAGCCGGTCTGCGTCAACCTTTTGGTTCTCGAAGTCCTCGGTCTTGATTCCAAGGCTGTCGGCCTTGATGCGCGCCGCAAGGTCCTTCGAAACAAAGATCGTCCGCATCCCCTGCTTGTGCAGCGAAAGCGCTGCCGCGATGATGCGGTTGTCCGGCGAGTCTTCCTTGATCGCTTCCGGGCGCGGGTGATCGGTCACGTCGATTCGAATCGTGCCCGTCTCGCCGTTTGCGCCGACCGAGGCGCCCGAACGCGCCTGCAGCGCGATGTCCCCCCAGTTGACACCATCAATCAGACGCCCGGCGCCGCGGAGTCGATCGAGATAGCGGATGCACTCGCGCGCGTTGCGCCCGAGGTCGTCTTCCTTCCGCTTCATCTTGTCGAGTTCGCTGATGACCGCAAACGGGATGATGACGTGGTTTTCCTGGAAGACAAAGAGCGCGCTCGGGTTGTGCAGCAGGATGTTCGTATCGAGCACGAAATGCTTGACGCCCACGGCCGAAGCATCGGCGGGGCTGCGCTTGGGGCGGCGCGTCGGATCGGCGTTGCCCCCGTTCACCGTTACGCCGCTCGCTTCGCTTTGCACGGATTTTTCGGTTGGCTTGCTGGGCACGCTCTTTCGTGTTCCCCTGTCGGCAACCCTCTCGGACTCGGGTGCCCGGGCGGTGACTGCGTTGGACTCTCCGGCCAAATCCTTGGCCCCGCTCAGCGCTTTGGACATCGATCTCTCCGTCCTTCGAGAACTCGGGCTTCTCGTCGCCGGTTGAAGCGACTCCGTCGCTCTCCGGCCCTTGCTATACGGGCGCAGCATACCCAAAGGATCGGTCCAAGCGAAAGACCTCGGGAGCAAAGTTCTTGCAAATCCTTTGTCCGAGCGACTTCCCGTCGCGAAAAAATGCGGAGAAAGTGTCCGGCCTCCTCAAGTCGCTTGGTGGCACGCCTCTCCAGAGGCATGTTCGGGCCGGCATCGTGTGGTCCAGATGAGAGAATCCTGCCTTCAGATTTTCTACGACTCCGGGGACGTCTACACGTTAGCCGTAGGCGTGCGCGAGCGCGCCGACGATGAGTACGAGCGCGATCAGAGCACCGAACGTGCCCTTGAGCACGATCGCCACACCACGCGCCGCAGCAGCACCCGCCCCGACGTTGCACGAATCCTTCCATGTGCGTCCGATGCGAGAGCGATCGAGCAGACTCGCGCCGATTCCTGCCCCCGCCACGGCGCCGACGATCGTTCCGATCGGAAAAAACAAAACGAGCGAGCCGACGACCGCCCCGGTGACCGTTCCCAGGATCGCACCTGCCGCGGCACGCTTGGTCCCGCCCGCTTTCGTCGAGCCCGCCGCCGATGCCACCAGTTCAAGGATCTCCGCGATTGCTCCAAGCCCGACCGCGACACCAATCACCCACCACGGAAACATCGTCGGCTCAAACCATTGAAAAACGAGCGCGACGGTAATTGGCAGCCAGATGCCCGGCAGCGTGAGCAGCGAAAGCACAAGGCCAACAACGCCCGCGACCAAGAGCGAGATGACTGCGAACCAAAGCACGGGTGATTGTTGGGATTCGGACTGGGTTGCTTCCGCCGCCGGCTTCAGGCCGCTTCAAGCAGCACCCGGAGGCTATCGGGTCGAGCGGCCCGCGCAAACGCCTCGGCATACTGAGCGAATCGAAACTTGGCCGTCAGCAGGCTTCGCACGTCCACACTGTCGGATGCCAGCAGGCGAAGGGCTTCGATCAGGCGCTCGCCGCGCGAACCGATGAGCGAGATTTCACCGCTGTGGAGCAGCGAAATCGAAGCATTCTCGGCGATCGAGGTCGGTGAGGTAAGCAAAAGGACCGTCGCGCGGGGGCGTGCGAGGCGCAGCGCGATCTCGAGATCGCCCGGTGCGTTCGAGCAGACAAACACAACGTCCTGGTCGGCGCGCCGGCCGACGTCGTCGATGTGCCGGTGCTTCACGCCCCATTTCTCGCAGAGGCCAAAGCGCGCAGGCTCGCGCCCGAGCACGCGGACCGAGGCGTTGCGTTGCGTCATCACCTGCGCCGAAAGCAGCGCGACCGGATCATCGCCGAGAATGGTCACATACGGCTTGGCTTCGAGCTTG
This sequence comes from Phycisphaerales bacterium, assembly GCA_050730655.1. Taxonomy (GTDB): domain Bacteria; phylum Planctomycetota; class Phycisphaerae; order Phycisphaerales; family UBA1924; genus JAFEBO01. The sequence continues at coordinate 158,279 of JBOHNL010000007.1, read as the reverse complement.
ACGAGATCCGCAGCGTGCAGGGCGCGACCGAGCGACGACGCGAAACACGCACGATCGTCATCGAGCCCTTTGGGAATTTCGTGGAGTGAAGAGACCGGGAGCGCGATCTTCTCGGCGAGCGCACCGTCACGCGCAATGCCGAGTTCAGACCGGGCGCGGCAGTGAATCGAAAGCCCCGCGCGGCACAGACCGCACGTCGAGCACGGAACCGTCGCAGACGCCACCACTCGCTTGCCTTCGAGGGCCGAGGTGGGATTAGCGGAGCCCGCGAGAACAATCCCCACAAATTCTCGACCCGGCGCAACGGTGCTTGCAGGATCGCGCCCGAATGAGACCGTGTGAGAATCAATCAGTGCACGCGTGACGCGCACGACGGCTTCTCCCGGACGCGCGATCGGATCGGGCGATTCGGTGAACGTCCAGCCGGTATCACGTGGAAGCAGTTTGCGCACGAATCAGATATCGACCCGTCGAGCCGCACCCGCGCAGCGATCGCGTCAGTTCTTCGGGTTTTCGGACGTCGGAGGGGGCGGTTCCGTCGTCGGAGTTCCAGAAGCAGGGGTCGTTGCGGGGGCCGAAGGAGAAGTCGAAGCCGGAGGCTGCGTCTTTGGCGCGACATCAGCGAGCGGCACAAGGGTTCCACCCGCGATCGGCGGCATGCCCGCGGGCGTTGCGGCGATCTCATTCGGCGGGGGCGACACGAACGGCAGGTACTCGATGAACTTTTTCTTGCGATGGAAAACCGGATAGATAAACGGCGTGCCCGCGACAAACGGCGACTTGGTCCCGTCGTACCACTTCAACCACTCGCGCCGATCAAAGCCAAAGTCCTGTCCCGTCATCGTGCGCAGCGAGGAGAGCGCAGCCTCGTTCACCGACAGCTGCGAATCGGTCAGGATCGTGATGAGATGCTGCACGACATCGGTGTTTGGGTACTGGCCGAGCGCCGTCGCCGCGGCGGTACGGATGTCGGGGTTCTCCTCGCTCCCTTCGTCGCGCCGAACCGAATCCGGATCTCGGCTCGCATCCATCAGCGGCTCGATCGCTTCCTGGCTGTGCAGTCGCTGCAGCCCGCGCGCGGCCTCAAGCCGGACAAGCGGGTCCTTGTCTTTCAGGTTTTTGACGAGGATCGGAACGTTCGCGCTGCTGCCGTGATTCGCGAGCGCGCGGGTTCCTGCAATGCGAACCGTCGCATCCGTATCGACGGCACGATCCTCGAACAACTTGAGGTAAACGGGCTGTCCCGCGAAGTACGCATTGCTGAGCAGCATTGTGCCGCGGTAGCGGTTGTCGGCGTTGTACGGATCGATCGCAAGCTGCACCGCTTCGCTCGGCGACGGTTCCGAGAAGACATCGAAGATGCTGGTCGCCCCGGGACGTGCGTCGTCAAAGACATCGCAGCCCGGCAGCACGAACGCGAAAATCGAAAGCGACATGCACAGGGCCCGGCGGAACGGAACGTGATTCGGGGTGCGGGGCAACGCGGGCATGGGTGGCAGTATAAGTTTGCTTCGCGTGAACACCAACCTCCGACGTGGAATGAACTTGCTCGTAGCCTTGACCGCGGCCGCACTGGCCGGGGCGCTCGCGACCGGCTGCGCCAGCGGGGGTGCGGATGCCGGCGCGCCGACCCAGGCAGATGCGCCGAAGGACGCGCCTTCAGACCAGACCCAGGCTCCGTCGATCGCGGCAGAGGTGATCTACAAGCCCGCACCTTGGAAAAAGACCTATTCCGAAGGGAAACGGGTCATCCGGCGCGAGGCGAGGCAGGATGGTGATTCGCCCAACAAGTGGATCATCGACGAATTCGATTCCCCCGACGGAACCCTTCAGGGTGGCCTCGTGCGTCAGACATATCTGGAAAGAGGACCGGATGGCTCAGTTTTCCTCTCGCAGCTCAATCTGGTCCTTGAGAAGCGCATATTGACGTTCGACCCGGCGCTTGTACTTATGCCGTCAGTGCTTACGAGCGAAAAGGCGTGTGTAAGTACTTCCGACGTCACGATGCGCGACGGGGAGACCGATGCTTCCACCAAGACACGCGGCACCGCGACGCAAACAACGCGACTCTTAAAGCAAAAAGGCGATGCCTTCGTGGTTGAATCACAGATGGTCGCGAAATTTGATTTCACGACGATCGAGCGGACAGCGACACTCGATGTCGTCCCGGGCCGTGGCATCGTCCGCGAGGTTCAAGACCGCGCGGTTCGCTTTGGGTTGCTCAGTCTCTCGCGCAAGACTTCCACCGTGACGTTGGTCGAACAGCCGGCGCAGTGAGCAAGCGCTTGCCTTACCGCGGCTTCTCTTCCGGCTTCGCGGGAGCGGGAGCCGGCGCCTTTTCTTCGGGCTTTGGTTCGACTTTCGGCTGCTCGGCCGGCGGCGTCATCGACGGATTCGAGGCTGCCGGCGGCGCGGGCGCCATCGGAGCGCCCGATCGGGCTGCTTCGTTCTTGGACCGCTCGATGGCCGCGGCGGGCCCGCCGCTGTCCGCGGCGAAGCCGCCAAAGAAAGCTCCGGCGAGACCTCCGAGCACAAGACCGATGATCAGACCCGGAAGGAATGCCTTGACAAAAGCGCCCGAGTTGGCGGATTGATCGGGCGACGAAGCGACAGCTTGATCGGACATGGCGAAACTCCAGCGCAAATGCCGCGGCAGACTGATTACATCAGTTTGCGCATGCGGTGAACCCAGGCCCCGTACCTCACGACAGAGCGTACCAGATCAAGTCGAGAAGGACGTCCCCGACCAAATGCCGTATGCAGCCGCCAATTCCAGTAGGGCCCGCGAAGTCTGAATCGGCTCACGAGGGCCAGTCGGAACAGTTCCCAGAGTCCGACGATGGTTTCGTGCAGGGTCTGGAGCGTGGAAAACCTCCACCTGAACCCCTTCAGTGGGCCGGAACGGACTGCTTGCACCACTCAATGAGCTCGACCAAACCCGCCTCGAGCGTGTTCATGGGCTCGTACCCGATGAGCTCTCGCGCGAGATTGATGTTGGCCAGCGAGTGCTTCACATCCGCCGGGCGCTCGGGTTGGAGCACAGGGTGGATGTTCGGGACGCCAGCTGCCTGAGCCATCAGGCGGGCGAGTTCAAGCAGCGTGACGCTCCGGCCGGTGCCGATGTTTACAACCTCTCCCCGAGGCGGGACTTTGGAGGCGCCGGCCAGCAGGAAGGCGAGCACCGCATCGGAGACAAAGGTGAAATCGCGGGTCTGGAGCCCGTCGCCGAAGATGACCGGCGCTTCGCCCGCCATCAATCGCCTCGCGAACGCCGCGATCACGCCCGAATAGGGAGAGTCGGAAGGCTGGCGCGGGCCAAAGACGTTAAAGAGCCGGAGCGACATCGTGCTCATGCCGTAGCAGCGGGCGTGGACGCTGAGCAGATGTTCAGCAGAGAGCTTGCTTGCGGCATACGGGCTGAGCGGGCGGGGCATCTGCGTCTCAACGCGGGGCAGCGTGGGTTCGTCGCCGTAGGGCGAACTGCTCGAGGCAAAGACGATGCGCTCGACACCCGAACCGGAAAGCGAATTGGTTTTCTTGGCCGCCTGTAAAACGCGCAGAGTGCCGGTTGCGTTCACGCTGAACGATCGCTGCGGATCATCCACCGAGCGCTGCACGCTGCAGACCGCACCGAGATGAAAGATGGTTGCTGCGCCGGCGAGCGCTTCGGAAAGCGCGTCGTCGTCGAGGATGCTGCCGCGCAGGAAGCGGACGCGTTCGGGCTCGAGCTCGATCAGTTCGGCGAGATGCTCGAGCGTCGAGTTGGAGAGATCATCGAGAACGCGGATCGATGCGCCCAGCGAGAGCAATGCGTCGACAAGATGTCCGCCGATGAATCCCGCGCCGCCGGTCACGCAGACGGTCCGACCGTTGTAGAAGGGTCGAAGCCGATGCACCTTGTCCGCCGGAAGCTTCATAGCCCGTGATTATAACGGGATTCAGGGGCAGAGAAGATTTGTGTACGTGACGGCGAAGCGGACAAAGTCCGCGTCGTCGCAGGCGCCGTTCTGATCGAGGTCGCCGGGGCCCGACGTGAGGGCGTCGTAATACGAGGCGAAGTAGGCGAAATCCTCGTCGTCCACGACATGGTCGCCGTTGAAGTCGCCAAGGCAGGGGGTCGTGAGTTGATTGCGAACGATCGCCCACGAGTTATCGGTGAACTGCACGCGGAAAACGAACTGACCGTTTGCGTTGATGGAGCTTGCAAGCCCGTCCTGGCCGTTGCCGGTGTAGTAATTGCCGATCGCCGTGATCGTTTTGCTTTTGCCGTTCACAACGAGGGAATCACCCGTTGCAACCACCTTCGAGCTCGTACCGTTCGGATAACTCACAAACAGCACCCGGTCGTATCGCGTGCCGGGAATGAAGCCCTGGAGCGGAGCGGTGAGGAAGAGCTCGCCCTGCGGACCGACCGCGGCGTACGGCGAAAGTTCGAGTGTTTTCCTGGCGCCGCTCACTCCGACCGCAAGTTGCCCGGCGCGTACACGCTGAACAACGAGGCCGCTTGGCAGGCGGGTAAAGAATCCGTGATCGGTCTCGGTTGTCGTCTGCGCGCCACGCACTGATGCTTTGAAATGGACGTTGCCGGCGGAGTCGATCGCCACGGAAGAGAACGAAGAAATGTTGAGCGGCTCTCCGTAGGCCTGCAGCGGAGTGGTCCGCGTCACGATGGGGATGATCCCGGTCGGAGTCGTCAGCCAGATCGAATGGGCGAACTTGGGCGGGGCGTACGCATCGTCGTGATCCGCGAAGAACACAATCGTGCCGGCGCTGTTCATCCGGTGCATGCCCGGCAGCAGGCGGCGAACGACGTAGCCGCCGCCATCTTCGCTGAGTGAAACGAGTGTTCCGCCGACGATCTGCAGGCTCGGTACCCAATTCGTCGCGGTCCAGCGCGCGCTCTCGTTGATCGGGGCCACCAATGGCCCCTGCACCACGCCACCGAAGGCGAGCTTCCCGGTCGAGTTGAGCAGCGGGAGCATGAGTTCGCGAACTGTGGTGGTGGGCTGAAGGACGTTCGGGATGTCCCCGCCCTTGATCACGGGAAGCAGGACGCTCGCGCTGTAAAGCCACACGCTGCCCTGATTTGCAGACGTAATGCCCGGACCCTGCAGCGATGCGTTGAAGGAAATCTGTCCCGCGGCGTTGATGACCGGATCGCCGAAGTCGCGAAAGGTCACGCCGATTGCCATGCCCGGCGCCTGTTGGCCGACGCTGGCGAGCACCTGCACGCCCAGAGCCTGCGAAGCGCGGAACACGCGAAGAGTGCCGTCGCCGGAGCCCGAGCTCGCGATAAACGCCACCTGATTGTTGCTGTTGAAGGCGATGGCGCTTTTAACAAGCGACTTCAGCGGGCCGACGCCCCCGGAGAGGCTTTGTCCCTCACGCGCCAGGAGCGTCCAGTTGCCGGGTGTTCCGGTCCAGATGCCGGAGGCCTGCGACGTCGACGAGAGATTGCCGACGAACGCGAAGTTCCCGTTCTCGGAGACCGCCGGCGCCATGAAGGAAAGAAACTGGGTTCCGGCTTCCGTATTCGGAGCCGCGGTGCCAGACGTGAGAATCACATCGAGAGGCGCGTTCCCGGCGAACGCGGACACTCCGAGCAGACCCGCCGCCAAAAGGCAGGCAGGCACAATCGTATTTCGCAAGACCGATCTCCTCGCGCACTACGCCGCCCGGATGCGGCAGATTCCAATTAACTGTCCCTGTCTGTTCAGCGAACCGTTGGACGCTACTCGGCGCTTCACACCGTGGCCCAACAATCCAGGCCGTCCGACCCCACAAGTCGGTTCCCTATTGTGCTCTCACGGGCATGAAAACGCTCTCACTAATTCCGATAAATGAGAAAAAACTTATGAATACGGAGAATGCCGGAATGAAGGTGTGCGCGTGGACGCTTGCGGCCGCTCTTGTTGCGATTACCCCGGTCATCGGGACATCGATCGGCGCAGAACCTGCCTCGAACACGACGACCGCGGATTCTGCGGCCCGGGCCAAGGCAGTGGTCGACCGGATGCGGGGAGTGATGCGGGACGTGACGACGCTGCGGTACGACGGTGAGTCGCGGGTTCAGATGCCTGACGGAAGGCGGGTGGCTCAGAGCCAGACGAAGGTGGTCGCCGAACGGATAGAAGCAGGAGGCTGGAAGATCCTGGTGGACGGCACGTTCGGTTTCGAGCCGGTAGATCCGAAGGCTAAGAAAGACGCCCCGGTGGCGGTGCGTGCCGCTTGGGATGGCACGGTCGTTACGGCCTTGCAGGAGAAGCGCAAACAACTCCGTAAGACCGCGCCGACCGAGATGGAGGTCGTCCGGATGGACATGAACCAGTCCGACGCTGCCTCGACCGTCGCCTGGGATTTGCTTGGTAACCCGCCGTTCGCCAGTCTGGACGGGGCGACGAAGATCGAGTTTGAAGAACCCGAAAAAGCCGGCGATGTCGATTGCGATGTCTTGTGGGTTGTTCCTGCGGCCGGAAAAAATCCACCGGTTCCCTTCCGGCTGTTTGTCGCGAAAAAGGACGGCTTGCCGCGGCGGATGGAGATGTTCCGCCCGGCGGTGGCGCGTCTCGCAAAGGACAAGCGCGGGGAAGCTGGGATCATTCTGAGCTACTCGAACATGGTCGGCACGCCGGATGTTTCGGGCGTGACCTTCGACGTGGAACTGCCCAAGGGTTTCACGGTGGCCGCAGACAAGAACGTTCCAAAAGAGGGCGCGAAGCCGGACGAAAAGAAGCCGGCTCCGACTCCTGCTCCTGCCCCGACTCCTGCCCCAGCACCAACAGCGGATGCTGCACCGAAGTTTCCGCTGCTGCCGTCGAACGAGGAATTGGTGCGGGCCGGATCGGCGGCGCCGGCATTCAAGCTGAAGGATTTCGCGGGGACCGAGCACACCCTCGACGAGTACAAGGGGAAAGTGGTGTTGCTGGATTTCTGGGGAACTTGGTGCCCGCCTTGCCGCATGGCAATGCCGGCGGTGCAAAAGATGCACGAGAAATTTGCGGACAAAGGCGTCGTCGTGCTGGGAATGAATTTTGAATCGAATCCGAAGGCGGACCCCGAGAAATTTAAAAAGGACAACGGGTACACCTACACGTCGTTGGCGAAGGCGGAATCCATCGCAGGCAGCTACAAGGTGAGCGCGTGGCCCACTTTCTATGTGATCGGCAAGGACGGGAAAATCGTGTGGGGGGGAAGAGGGTTGGCCACTCCGCCGGGCGGAACGAACGATCCCGACGCGACCGTGAAATATCTGGAAGGCAATCTCACGCAGGCGATCGAGAAGGCGCTAAAAGAAGGATCGAAGTAGGAAAAACACTGTGCGTGACTGCCGCGGGCCGCTTTTGGCCCGCGGTTTTCTTTTTGATGGGCGTTGCCGTACATTGGGCGCATGAGCGAGCGGACGATCGAACGTCGATTTGTGGCGGTGAGTGCGGACACGGCGCGCCTGATGGGCGTGGATTTCATTCCGCTGGCGCGGGGTGCCGGCGAGGTGCATTCGCACGTGGCGGCTTCGGTCACCGAAATCGAGGCGAAGCCGTTCATTGATCGGCCCGAACAACCGGCGGCTCAGCGCGGCGATCGGGCGCGCACAACGAAATTGCTGGAAGAACTTCGCGCGCGATACGAGGCCGACGCGCCGCACCAGCACTTTGTCACCGATCATCACTCGATCGTCTTTGGCGAGGGCGATCCGTGCGCTCGCCTGATGTTCATCGGAGAAGCGCCGGGCGCCGAGGAAGACAAGACGGGCCGGCCTTTCATTGGTAAAGCCGGGCAACTGCTCGACAAGATGATCGTGGCAATGGGACTGCGGCGCGATGAGGTGTACATCTGCAACGTGCTCAAGACGCGCCCACCGGGAAACGCGACGCCGACCGGACGCGAAGCAGAGTTGTGCAAGCCGTACTTGATCGATCAGGTGCGGATCGTGAAACCCGAAGTGATCGTGACCCTTGGCCTGCCGGCGTCGAAGACAGTGCTCTCAATAGACGCGACGATGGGGAGCCTGCGGGGCAAATTTGCGAAGGTGATGTTCCATTCGCACCAGGGAGTTCTCGAATCTGTGAAGGGCATGCACGAGGGAGGCCTCGAGATTCCGGTGATGCCGACGTATCACCCGGCCTATTTGCTGCGTGACTACACGCCCGAAAATCGGAAGAAAGTCTGGTCGGACCTCCTGCAAGTTGTGAAATTGCTTGGGCTTACGCCAAAGGCTCCGGCGACGGAATGAGCCGCGCGAGCCTCGGTCCGCACCCTGCTTCCCGCGCCAAAAAACGGGCGTTTGGGCTCGATGTAAAAAAGTCAGAGAGAATCCTGAACCGGGGGCGGAACTCTGCGTATCGGAAACCGCCCTGTCGGATCGGCCAAGTTTTTTGGCCGCGCCGCCAGGTGCCTAAGTGACCCCCACGAGACCCGGCGCTCGAGCGTTTGCCCGCAGCGCCGGGGCTTTTTTTGCTCATCTGGTCTTTGCGTCGTCGATGCCCCTTCGCTTCGCTCGGGCTCGTACGGCCAGGTCTTGGTAGTCCGGATGTGCGTCGCAGGTTCGTGAGTTGGCGGGCATCGATTCGTCTGCGCGCGATCGAATAGTCCACCTCGCAATTCCTGCAGAACCATTTTCCCCGGCGGAGCCTGCTGCGGCTAGTCTCAACGCATGGTGATTCCTGCGCTGCTGTCGTTGTTGTTCGTCCTTGAGCCCGAAGTTCTCGTGACCGACGCGAAGCTGCCGGCGGCAGTGGTGGAGGACTTGCCGCCAAAGGTCGAACTGATTTCAACGGGCGAAGCACCGCGCGAATCGCTGCGTCTGGCGCTCAAGCCGGGTGACGTTCAGTCGGTGGTGATGGAAATGGACATGCAAATGAAGATGGCGTTGGGAGGCGAAGAGCGCCCATCACCGGTGATGCCTGTTTTCGCGATGAACGCGGCGGTCGTGGTGGACGAGCCGCTTCCGGCGGGCGGGTGGAAGTATCACTTTGATTTCACGAGCGTCGACGTGCAGGCGAAGGAAAAGACGCCTCCGGAAATGGCCACGATGATGAAGTCGATGATCGGCGAAATGGTCGGAATGAGAATCAGCGCCGAGATCGATCCGCTCGGGCGCCAGCGCCATTTCGAAATCGTGAGCAAGATCACCAACCCCATGCTGTTCCAGCAATTGGAGTCGATGAAGCAGAGCATGTCGCAGATGGCCGTTGTTCTACCGGACGATGAAATCGGCGCGGGTGGTGAGTGGGTGGTCGAGTCCAAGTCCAAGGCCGGTGGCGTCGCGACACGTCAGCGCGCAAAGTACCGGCTGGTCTCGCGCGATGGCAGCGTGATCAAGCTCGCCATTTCGATGCACCAAGCGGCGGCCGAAAAGAACTCTCCGATTGAGAATCTGCCCGCGGGCGCAACAGGAACGCTGATCGGCCTCGAGAGCGACGCAAAGGGCGAAGTCGAGTCGGACCTGACGCGCATCTTGCCGCTTCACGGGCGCATCGTCGGTGAATCGGTCGCGAACATGGATATCGAGATGCAGGGCGTGAAATCGAAGATCGACTCGCACACAGCGATCGTCATGACCATCCGGCCGGGCGCTCCGGTTGCGAAGCCGGCGCCTTGAGTTACTTGGGTTCGGGCTTGGGTGCCGCGGGCTTGGGATCGCTGATCGAGGGTTGACCCTCGAAGTTCAATTTGGATTCGGCGGGAAGCTTCGTCAGCTTGGTGATGACGAGGCGATCGTCGGGTATTGCTGCTTCCCAGTTCACTTCGACGACGACTTCGACCTTGTCGCCCTGCTTGAGTCCTTCGTACGAAACGCCCGGACCCTTGGCGAAGCTCATGGTCATGGGTTTCATGCCGGGCTTGCCCTGCGAGTCGTTGCCGATTTTGCCGTCTCTGCTTGCGAACGTCGGGATGCGCTCGTGGTGAAGGCGGAGCACGCTGCTCGCGATTCCCGGGAGCGTGTCGATTTCGGCGCGCACGGTGTACGTCGGCTTGGCCGGTTCGGGTGTCGGCACAGGTGCCGGTACCGCGGGCGATACAGGAGATGGCTCGGCCGGCTTGGGTGTTTCTTGAACCGGCTGGGGAGTCGACTCAGGTTTCGGCACGACCTTTGGCTCGGGCTTGGCTTCTTCGCCGCAGGAGGCGAGAAGGAGCGCGGAGGCGACGAGGGCGATCGGAAGCTTGTTCATGAGGCGGTCTCCGTGCACTTTCTTGGGAAGGCTGGTCGCGCGGGTTTCAATTCGAATCGGCGGCAATCGCGCCTGCCCGTGTTTACCGGCTGCACAAGCATTCGGTTCGTTTGACGAGCCAGGGCAAAAAACAAACAACCGCCCGTTTGGGCGGTCGTTGAAGTTCAATCGTAAAGCGGCTTAGCCGGCCTTGATCTGCAGGAAGCGGCCGACCGAAGCGATATCCGGCGCGAGGTCGAGAGTGAAGACCATCTTCCACTCCGCGCCCTTCTCAACGCGGACGACGCGGGCAGCGGTCTCGCGGCTGACCCAATCGCGATTGCCGCGGTTGTAAACGTTCATGCGCTGGCGACGCTTGGTCTGAGCCCGGCCCAGAGCGCGGCGGTTGTCCGGATCGCGACGCATCAGGCGTTCGATCGTCGAGATTGCGCCGGCTGCCCTGGGCATGGCGCTGACGGTGCAGACGACGTTCTGGCCAGCCTTGAAGGCGGGGGCAGAAGCGGGGGATGACTTTGCGGTCGCGGTGGCCATGGAAAACCTCGTGAATTGCCGCCGGAGGGCGATGCCGCTCCGTGCAGGGCCAAGATATTAGGCGCGAACCTTTGGGTTTTTGCGTTGGCGGGAATGTGAAAACCTGCATCGGTCGGAGCATGACTTCCTAGACTAGCGCATGACCACCGAGAATCCCGGCCAGAACCCAACCGGCGGCCCTGCCGGACAGCCCACCCCGCCCCAACTACCGCCCTTTCACCCCGAGTGGGCCCACCACAGCAAGCCGAAGATTCGCGCGCTGCGCGGCTTCGCGGCCCAGGTCGGTGACCAGCAGGCGCTGGGCCTGGCCGACGCCAAGCAGATCACCGATCGAATCGTGATCACGGCTCCGGCGATGCAGGTGGTTTTGCCCCTCATGAATGGCGAGCGGTCGATCGATCAGATCTGCGCAGAGGTTGGCCGCGGACTGACGCCTCAGATCATGGGTCAGTTTGTGGTCCAGCTCGATGAGTCGGGGCTTCTCTTTGGCCCGAAGTTCGATGAGATATTGACGAAGATGCGGACGGACTTTGATTCGTCGCCGGTGTTGCCGCCCGCGACGACGGCGACGTTTGTCGACGCGCTCGTGATGCAGGAAGTCGCGAAAGAGATGAACCTGCCGGCGAAGCCGCCGGAAGATCAGGCGGAGGCGCAGAAACTTCAGCGAGCGGTGCAGGAGCGTGCGGCATCGTTGCCCGAGGCGCGCAAGGACGAAATCGGCGGCACCAAGCTGCGCGAGATCTTCGATGCGTGGATCGACAAGGCGCTTGAGAACGCGGAAGCGCCGAGCTTCAACCAGTTGCCCAAGGGCATCGTCGCGCCGCACATCGATTACGCGCGGGGGTGGATCAATTACGCCAGCGTCTGGGGCCGGATGCGCGTGACCGATCGCCCGGACCGCATAGTCGTTCTCGGTACGAATCACTTCGGTGATTCAACGGGAGTTTGCGGCTGTGACAAGGGCTATCGCACAGTGCTCGGCACGTGCGAGCTTGATGAGAAGTTGCTCGCAACGCTGAAGGAAAAGCTGGGTGCGGCGAACGCGAGCCTGCTTCTCGCGAACCGCTACGACCACGAGCGCGAGCATTCGGTTGAACTGCAGATTCCCTGGATTCAGCACTGCGTCGGGCGCGATGAAGCGGGGAATTTCCCCAAGGTCTTCGCGGCCCTTGTCCACGATCCGGCCGTGAACAACGGCGAGAGCTACGACGGAAAGGGCCTCGCGCTCCAGCCGTTTGTGGATGCTCTACGAGCGACGCTGTCCTCGCTCCCCGGCAAGACTCTCATCGTCAGCAGCGCGGATCTGTCGCACGTGGGCCCAGCCTTCGGCGATCAGCAGGGTCCGTCGGGCGACACGAAGGAAGCGGCCGAATTCCGCAACAAGACCTTCGCGCACGACAAAGAGATGCTCGAGATCTTCCGGACCAATCGGCCGGACGATCTGGTTGCGTCGATGGCGTGGCAGCAGAACCCGACACGCTGGTGCTCGACGGGCAATCTGGTTGCGGCGCTCAAGACCGTGCAGCCCGAGCGCGTCGAGATGTTGAACTACTCGGCGGCTGTTGATAACAGCGGTGCGGGCATGGTGAGCAGCATCTCGGCGGCGATGTTCTAGAAGACCAAAGCAAAGACATTCACCACGGAGGCACTGAGACACAGAGAAGGAATAGAGAGTTGAAGTAAGAGTCAGGGCGCGGCGAACTGCGTTTCTGATCTTCCGCAACTCTTCGTTCTCTTCGTTTCTGCAGTGAATCAATCAAGTTCCGGAGACTTCGATGACGCAGGAAATTTCCAAGAAGCCGATGGACGCGATCATGGCGCTGTGCAAACGCCGCGGGTTCATCTATCAGGCGTCGGAGATCTACGGCGGCATCAACGGCTTCTGGGATTACGGCCCGATGGGCGCGCAACTCAAGAAGAACCTGCGCGATGCGTGGTGGCAGGACATGATCCTGCGTCCGTGCTGGGGGCGGAACGGTCCGAACGGAAAGCCGGTGCGCAACGTCGGGCTCGAGACGTGCATCATCCAGCACCCGAAGGTGTGGGAAGCGAGCGGACACGTCGGCGGATTTAATGATCCGATGGTCGACGACAAAGAGACCAAGGGCCGCTATCGCTACGACCATGTGATGGTGTTCGTGCCCGAGAGCGGCGATCCGGGCGACAAGCCGGTCTTTGCGTATGTCGGTGACCAGCCGAGCGAAGCGAAGCAGAAGAAAAAGGCCGAAAAGACGTTTGGCGCGGTGAAGAGCGTTGCGCTCTCGACGATTCCGCAGCCGTGGACGCGGGTGATCGGTCCCGAAGCGGAGAAGCCGGGCACGCTGACCGAGCCACGTATGTTCAACCTGATGTTTGACACAATCACGGGCGCGATTCGTGATGAAGCGAACAAGGTGTATCTGCGACCTGAGACCGCTCAGGGAGTCTTCGTCCAATTCAAGAACGTCGTTGATACCTCGCGCGTGAAGATGCCTTTTGGCATCGGTAACACCGGGCGCTCGTTCCGGAACGAAGTGACGCCGCGCAATTTTACTTTCAGATCGAGAGAGTTTGAACAGGCCGAGCTCGAGTTCTTCTGCCATCCGAGCGAATCACTCGAGTGGTACAAGTTCTGGCGCGACTTCCGCATGGAATGGTGGAAGGAGATCGGTCTCGCCGGCGAGAATCTCATTCTTCGCGAGCACGAGAAGGATGAACTCTCGCACTATTCGCTCGGAACCAGCGACGTCGAATATCGCTTCCCGTTCACCTCGCCGGGCTTTGGCGAGCTCGAAGGCATCGCGCACCGCGGTGACTACGACCTCACGCAGCATCAGAAGGTGAGCGGCGCAAAGCTCGATTTCTTTGACACCGATCGCGGCGAAATTCTGCCGAACGGCGGCAAGAAGGGCGAACGGTATCTGCCACACTGCATCGAGCCCGCGGCGGGCCTCGACCGCGGCGCACTCGCGCTCATCTGCGAGGGCTACACGCGCGACGACTCGCGCGCCAGCCCGGAGTTCTTGAAGCTGCATCCGCGCATCGCGCCGGTGAAGGCGGCGGTCTTCCCACTGGTTGCCAAAGACGGCATGCCCGAAGTCGCGGAGAAGCTGCACGCGGAGCTCTCGGAGAAGTTCTGGAAGCTCGGCGGCGTTGAAATGGATGAGAAGCAGTCGATCGGCAAGCGTTACGCCCGCATGGACGAGATCGGCACGCCGTTCTGCCTCACGATCGACGGCGACACGCTGGCGAATCAGACGGTCACCGTGCGCGATCGCGACACGGCGCAGCAGCAGAAGGTCGCCATCGACAAGGTGGGGGCATTCTTGAGTGAGAAGCTCGGGGTGTAATCGGGGGCGCGTTCTCTCGTCATGGAGAAAACCTCTCCAACCCTCGTGCTACTTCCGGGCCTTGGTGCCGATGGTCGGCTCTTTGAGCCGCAGCGTGGCGATTTTCCGAATCTCATGAGTCCCGCGTGGCTTGAACCCACGCGGCGCGAGTCACTCGCGAGCTATGCCGATCGCATGGCGGAATGCATTCAGAAGGCACTCCCGTCGGATCCGCGTCCGTTCGTCCTCGGAGGTGTCTCGTTCGGCGGAATGCTTGCGGCGCAGATGGCGCCCTTGCTCCAGCCCGATGCGATCGTCCTGATCGGCAGCGCGCTCCGCGCGAAGGAGATTTCTTTTTCGCTGAGGGCGATGGCGATGGCGGGCAGGTGGATGCCCGCGCCGATGGGTCAAAGTGCAAAGTTCATGGGACGAGGGTTCATCCGTCGGCTCGGGCCGATGAAGCGAGAGCACCGAGTCTTTCTTGAGAGCATGATCGACGCGGTCCCGTTTTCGTTCCTGCAGTGGGCGGGGCAGGCGATTTTCGGCTGGGATGGAGTGACGAAAATTGAATCCAAACTGATCCGCCTGCACGGCGAACTGGATCGGATCATCCCGTTCCCAAAAACAGGACTCGTACACATGATCCCAGGCGCCGGGCACGTTCCGAACGTGTCGCACGCGGATGAAGTGAACAGGCACTTGCGGGCGATCGTGCGGAATTTGTGAGCGGGACAACGTTTGGAATGCGATTCCTGCGCTCGGATGCGAAATCGATGGATCCGCTACTGGAGCGAATTCAGCGTTCGCCGCGATGGCGCACGCTGCGGTTGCGAGCGCGTCACTCGCCGCAAGTTTGAACATCACGGCGGAACGGCGCGGCGGTCACAGGAACTATGTGAAAAACGCCCGGTCGCGTGCTCCAAGCGGATCGTGCGGCGCTCGGCGCGATATGCGCGTCAACCGGCACATCGGGCGCGCCACCGGTAGAAAAGAAGGGTTTTGATCGGTATACTTCGAGAGCAATCGATCGCTTGTGCGCGCAAAATGCAGCATTGGTCGGCGCAGTCTGTAAGAATAAGGAGTGAGCACGCTCGTTTTCGCGGAAGCGATCGGGTGGTGATCCCAGAAAGCACGAGTCAGCGAAGCGGTGTGCGATCGGCGACGGGTATCGGTGTCGGGATAGTGGCCGGGAGTTGAACGAGGCAGTCGACAATCGAGGACAGTTTTCGGCTTGTGTGTGAGGCGTAGCGGGTCGGGCAGCAAGCCGGCGAGGAGCGTGTTCGCGTGTGGAAATGGATCCTTGGGACCGTGGTGGTCATCGCCCTCTGTGTCGGCGGCGCCGGCCTTTGGCTTGTGAAATCCGGACAGCTTGATTCGATTCGGCAGAGCTTTGATCCGTCGTCGAAGGCGACATTTGTGAGGCTCGAAGAAGTCAAGCGAGGGGATCTCATCCGCGTCGTGAGCGCGCCGGGCGTGATCGAGCCTCGCCAGAAGGTGGATATCTCGGCGCAGGTTTCGGCACGCATTATCGCGATGCCGTATCGCGAAGGCCGACGCGTCAAGCAGGGCGAGGTGATCGTCCGTCTCGACGCCGATGATCTCAGGGCCTCGCTCGAATCGGCGAAGGCCTCGCTCGCGAGTGAAGAAGCGAGATTGGCCGGCGCAAAGGCGTCGATGGAAAACATGACGCAGGAGCTCGGGCGTAAGCGGGAGCTCTGGTCAAGCAAAGACATCTCCCGGTCTGAATTGGACACGGCCGAAGCCGAGTACACCCGGGCCGAGAGCCAGTTCAACCAGGTGGTCCATTCGATCGACATTGCCAAGGCGAATATCGATCGTGCCGCGAAGAATCTGAGTTATACGGTGATTGCGGCGCCGTTCGACGGCGTCGTGACGAGCGCTCAGGCAGAGGTGGGCGAACTGGTCGTGGTCGGCACGCTGAATAACGCGGGTTCGGTGATCATGCAGGTCGCCGACCTGAACAGCATGATCGTGAAGGCCAAAGTGGATGAGACCAACATCGCGCCGGTGCAGATCGGGCAGCGGGCAAAGGTGTACATCAACGCGTTCCCGAATCGGACGTTTGGAGGCGTGGTCGAGACGATTCAGCCGCTGCGGGTGATCGACAAGGACGGCACGGCGTACTTTCAGGCCGAGGTGAAGCTCGAAGTCCCGGAGAACGTCGCCGTCTACTCGGGCATGACGGCCAATGCCGACATCGAAGTCGAGAACTTCCGCGATGTGATCAAGGTTCCGAGCCAGGCGGTCGTCGAGCGGATGGTTGAAGAGCTGCCGAGCGAGGCGATGCGCGACTCGACGCTGGTCGATCGCAATAAGAAGTGGACGCGTGTGGTCTATGTGTACGAGAACGAGAAATCGGTCGTGCAGCCGGTGCTGGTCGGACCGAGCGATCTGACAGACACGGTCATCTTGAAAGGCCTCGAAGACGGACGCAAGGTCATCGCCGGTCCGTTCAAGGTTTTGGTCAGTCTGAAAGGCGATCAGAAGCTGACGGACAAGGAAGACAAGCCCGCGGGGGCGGCAACAGCGGCAGGCGACGTGCGCACGACGAACGCAACGCCGGCAAAGTCTGACGCCAAGCCTTCCGCCGAGGCAAAGAAGGATGAAAAGAAAGACGAGAAGGCCGAGCCCAAGCCGGCCGATGCCACGACCAAGAACGACAAGGCGGGCGGATCTTCTCAGGCCAACGCGCCTTCCCCCGGCGGCCGCTGAGTTTCTTTCGCCAACCGTCTCACAGTTCAACCGAAGCAGCCGTAACCCATGCTCGCCATCAAGATCCGCCAACTCGAGAAGACGTACCGCATCGGGACCGAAAAGGTCCACGCGCTGCGCGGCGTTGATCTCGATATCCATCGCAACGAGTTTGTCGCGATCATGGGCGCGTCGGGTTCTGGCAAGTCGACACTGATGAACATCCTCGGCTGTCTCGATCGGCCGACGAAGGGTCAGTACGAACTGGCGGGCAAGCCGACGCACAAAATGAACGCGACGCAGCTCGCGCAGGTGCGAAACGAAGAAATCGGGTTTGTGTTCCAGAGCTTCGAATTGCTCAGCCGTGCCAATGCCGTTGCAAATGTCATGCTCCCGCTGCTCTATTCCGCCAAGCACTGGTGGGGCGCGCGGGCGATGGCCAAGCGCACGCTCGAGCGAGTCGGTCTGGCCAACCGGATGACCCACAAGCCCAATCAGATGTCGGGTGGTCAGCGTCAGCGCGTCGCGATCGCCCGCGCACTCGTGACGAACCCCAGCATCCTCCTCGCCGACGAACCAACCGGCAACCTCGACACGAAGACGAGCGAAGAAATCATCGCGCTCTTCAAGGTGCTGCACGATGAAGGCCAGACCATCGTGATCGTGACGCACGAAGAAGACATCGCGGGGCACGCCAAGCGCATCATCCGCCTGCGCGATGGCCGCATCGTTTCCGATCATCCGACCGACGAAGACCCGATCCATCAGGATTACCTGCAGTCTGCCGCCGATTTTGCCGTGCGTGCGGCGGCAAACGTTTCTGCCGGGGCGGGCGCGGACAAAGCCGTCAAAGCATCGGTGGGGGGAGCCTGACCCATGTTCATCTTCCGACTCCTCTTTCAGACCGTGCTGATCGCGCTGGCCCAGATATGGGCGAACAAGATTCGCGCGCTGCTGACAACGCTCGGGATCGTGATCGGCGTCGCGGCGGTGGTCTCCATCATCGCGGCGACCAAGGGTATGGAGAAGTTTGTGCTGGATCAGTTCGCCACGCTCGGCGCGAACAAGGTCTGGATCTTCCCGCGCATGCCCGATCAGCGCCGTGATAAGTACAACTGGCGCCAGTTACGCATCACCACGCAGCAGGTCAATGGCATCCTTGCCGCGGCGCCTTCGCTCGCTCGTCTTTCGCCGGTGATGAATTTCACCGGCACGGTCCAGGCGGGTGAAAAGGTGAAGGACCTGGTGACCGTCACCGGGATCCGTCCGGATTGGCACGAGATCGAGACAAGATTCGTCACCGTCGGCCGCCCGTTCAGCATGACGGACGAGGATGGCAAGCTGCAGGTCTGCTTGATTAACGACAAGGGTGTCGCCGAACTGAATCTCAACGCGGATCCGACCGGCACCGTCATCCTTGTTGCCGGGCGGCGCTTCAAGATCGTCGGCGTCGTCGAAACCAAAGCCGTCAGCCCCATGTTCGGCGGCAATGAGCCGCAGACCGAGATCTACATCCCATTCGCCACCGGCGAGATGATGCGTCCTGAACCCCGCATGTACGTCGTGGCGCAGAGCCGCGGACCTGAGCTGACCGAAGACGTCAAGGCAGAAGTCATTACCTACATGCGTCGCATCCGACATATCGAGCCGGGCGATCCCAATACCTTTGGCGTGGAAGCTATTGACTCCGCCATTGCTCAGTTCAAAAAGCTCGCGACATTCTTGCAGCTGTTCGCCGGCGGCATCGTCGCGATCTCGCTCGTTGTCGGCGGCATCGGCATCATGAACATCATGCTTGTGTCAGTGAGCGAGCGCACGCGCGAGATCGGCCTGCGGAAGGCGGTGGGGGCCAAGCCGAGCGTGATCCTCACGCAATTCCTGGTTGAAGCAATCACGCTCTGCCTGATCGGCGGCGCGATCGGGCTGGCGATCGGACAGGGGCTGGTCTTCATTCTGCGGAACGTGCCCCAGCTTTCACTCGATGGTGCGGTTATTCCCGGGTGGGCAATCGGCCTCTCAGTCGGCTTCTGCGCCGCGACAGGACTTCTCTTTGGCATGTTCCCGGCGATCAAGGCGTCACGTCTTGACCCAATCGAGGCATTGCGGCATGAATAAGCGGTCTCGCGCACGACGCGCGTGTTCCTATTCCGGGGCGTTCGTGTCGGCTGGATTTAAAGTGCTTGCGCTTGGCAGCGCCGCGGCGGTTCTTTGTGCCTGCGAAGGCAACCCGTTTTCCAGCGAGCCCGGTGACTTCGGTCGCGAAGTCGCGCTTGATCGGCTCCGCCGCATCGATACCGCGAACCTGAACAAGTACGCCAAGCCCGATCCGCACATCCCAACCGACGCGGCAGGCATGGTTGATAAGGAAGCGATCGAACGCGCCCGCAAACGCTTCGAAGGGATCAAGTCGTACGACCTGACGATCGAAGAGGCCCGCGCCAGCACGCTCGCGAACAATCTCGATCTGCAGATCGCGCTGATGGATCCGGCGATCGCCCGCGAGACCGTGAGCCAGGAAGATGCACGGTTCGAGAGCGCGTTTACGCTGCGATCGGTCTGGCAGGAGCAGAACCAGCCGACGGGCCTGGATTCGCCGTTCATCGATCAGACGTATACCGGTACGCGGTATATCGAGCCCGGCGTCACCATCCCGACGCGCACGGGTGAGCGAATCAACGTCTCATTCCTGCCCCAGAGGTACGACGCAAATCCGTCGACGGGCTTCTTCAACCCGCAGTACACCGACGAACTCGCGTTTTCGGTCAGCCAGCCCCTGCTCCGCAACGCCGGTCGGCGCGCCAACACCGCGACGCTCCGAATCGCGAACTACAACCGGCAGGCTTCCGAAGCGACAACCAAGCTCGAAGCGATCCGCCAGCTTGCCGCGATCGATCGCTCATACTGGCGGCTCTATCAAGCGAAGAAAAACCTCGAAGTCGCTCAGCAGCAGTACGAACTCGCTTCGGCGCAGCTTGATACCGCCCAGCGCAAGGTGAACGCGGGCTCGGTTGCCGAGATCGAGGCGATCCGTTCGCAGGCGGGCGTTTCGGACAAACTCGATCTCATCATCCGCGCGCAGAACAGCGTGCTGACGCAGCAGCGCGAACTCAAGCGTGTGATGAATATGCCCGGGCTTGATGTCGAATCTGCGACGATGATCGTGACCTCGACGCCTCCCGATCTCATCCTGTATGAATTCGATCGCGCCGTGCTCACCAAGTTTGCTGTCGCCACGCGCATGGAAATGCTCGAGCTTGAGCTTCGCCTCGCTGCCGATGCCGCGAATATCGATTTCCAGCAGAACCAGGCGCTCCCGTTGCTCTCGCTCGACTACACGTACAACGTCAACGGCTTGGGGCAGGTGCGAGGCACCGCGTTCCAGAACACCATGTCGTTCGAGCACGCGAGCTGGTCGGTCGGCTTGTCGGCGCAGATTCCTATCGGCAACGAAGCGGCGCGATCCGCGGTTCGGCGCTCGATCCTGCAGCGTCTCCAGCGGCTCAGCACCCGCGACGCCCGCGAGCTCGCCATCCGTCAGGAAGTGCTCAACGCCATCGATTCGATCGATGCCTCATGGCAGCGTGTGATCGCCTCTCGCCAGTCGGTGATCCTGAACACCCGCGCGTTGCAGGCCGAGCAGCGCCAGTTCGCGGTCGGCGCCAGCACCAGCGTCTTCGTGCTCGATGCGACCACGCGACTTGCCGACGCTCAGTTCAACGAGATTTCGGCTATCGCGGATTACGAGATCTCTCAGGTCGATCTCGCGTTTGCAACGGGCACGCTGCTCGGGCAATCCCGCGTAGACCTGACGATTCCGGGCCGCCCCGATCCTGATCAGGCACCGCCCCGCGAAGAAGTCGGCAGCGACGGCCCGGCTCCCTACTCACCCGGTCCGGGCGTACTCGAGATTTTCCGCAAGGGCCGTGCGAAGTCGGAGGAAACCGCTCCGGTTCTGCCGGCACCCACCGAAGTGCCGGTGCCGGTCGATCCGCACGCGCCGGTCGATGCCGGCAAGCAAGTGCCCGACCCGGTGCAAGCGGTTCCGGCCAACTACGGTCCGCCGAAGTAGTCTGCCGCTGCCGAGCCACACTCGAATGCTCTGCTGCTCCGCTCAAGACGGTGCATTCACCGTCTTCTCGCTCCGCTTGCGCCCTCCCTGGAGCACCAGCACCTCGGGATCAACAACGATCTTCGCCGGTTTGAACGCCGTGGAGATCGTGAACTGCGTGGGCGTCCGCGGTACGACGTGCACAACCACATCCGCAGAAAGAGGCTCGGTCTTTGGAGCGTTCTTCTCAGCCTTGGAGTCGGCCTTGGGCGTCTCGCTCTGAGCACGGACGGTGATGGTCACCTCTCCGGTGCCGATGTTCGCAATCTGGCCACGAACCGTCCAGCCATCGCCCGTCTTTTCGGCTGCAACATTTTCAACTGTGAACTCCGGCAGCGCCTTGCCGTAGATCCATTGATTCACAAACGTATCGAATGCCTTCAAATCCGGCGCGTGCGGGCGCAGCGAAGCAACGAAGTCCTCGATCAGCGGGAAATCCAATCCACCTTCGGACGGCACGCCGTCCTTCCACTTCGCGGTGAATTCTTTCATCCCCGCGAGCATCGCATCCTGCCCCATGAGTTCGCGCAGCATCCAGAAGACAAATCCGGCGCGGTCATACGTGACAACCGTGTCGCCCGGCCGCGTGCCGTCGACGCGATTGATCGGCCGTTCCGAATCAGCGCGCCGTCCGTTGACATATGAGTTCTCCCAGCGCCGCAGCAGAACGCGGCGCTGCGTGTTTCCGAGTTCTGAATTCACCAGCATCGCCGCGGAAAAATTCGCAAGCCCCTCGCTAATGATGTTCCCGCCCGGGCCTTTGCCCGGCGTGACCAGATTTCCCCACCATTGATGGCCCGACTCGTGCGCCACGATGTAGAACGCCGCGTCGACATCCTCCTTCTCTTCAGAGTTCGGGCGCGACATGAAGCCGATGTCTTCGGAGAATGAGATATTGCCGGGGAAGCCTTGTGCGTATCCGGCAAGCCCCGGGAACTCGGTCACCCTCAGCAACTTCCACGGGTATGGCGCAAACCATTCGGAATAGCGAGCCCGTGCCGCATCGAGTGCCAGCACCATCGTCGGCACGTTCTTCGCCGTGCGTGGATCGTGATAGACCGTCGTCGATTTTCCTTCCGCGGCAACCAGCGGACCGCCCACGATATTAAAAAAGCGGACTGGATGATCCGATTCCCAAACCGTCCGCCGCCGTCCGCCCGACTCGGTGGATTCTTTCATCACGCCCACCGAATTCAGCGTCCAGTCCGCCGGCCCTTCCACGGTCAAACGCAGATCCGTCGCCCACGCCGGTCCAAATGCCGGATCGACGCGCGTCTTCCAATAGTCGAGCGGATATTCGCGTGCATCGCGCGCGTTCTTCTCGTCGACGCCCGCGCCGTCGACAAAGCCCAGCACGGGCAGGAAGCTCGGGCTGAACGACGTCAAGACCACGCCCGTCGGAAGAACAAACTCGCCCGCCGATGTCGAGAGCTTCGACCACCCGTCGGGGAACGTGCCCTTCGATCGGAAGCTCACGACGACCGTCTCGTCTTTCAACAGCGGCTTGGTCGGGCGGATGACGTAAAGCCCCGAGCGATTTTCGATGCTCGGAATCGGTTGATCCTTCTTGGATGGGTCCGTCGCGACTCCGTCGACTTTCCAATCGGTAAAGGTCAGATGGGGTCCGGGAGTGAGCGGAATCTCGGCCATTGCCGCCGCGTGCGGATTGCGGATCGTGTACGTCGCGTCCACTTCCAAAGCGCCCGTCTTGGGAAAAAGTCGCACCTCCGCATCGACTTTGTCGAGCGCTGCCGACGGTGCATCTTCCCACGTGCGGGAGTTGCGTTTCCAATAGGCCTTCGCTGCATCGACGCGCGGCTTGCCATCGTGTCCATTGCGCACGGCGAGCGCGGCATACATCCCAAGCACGAACACAGGAACCGCCGCAATCAGCGGGATCCGAATGAGCCGAAAAAACGCGCGAGGCGAAAACCGATCCGCGATCGCCCGCAGATCGGGCACACGCCGAGGCCAGATCGCCAGTGCGCTGGCGATGAAGAACGCCGCGAGCAGCAGCGCGAGCACGCGATTGATCACAATCGGCCGCCACATGAATTCAAGCCTGTCGAGTTCGCTCCAGCGCACCACGCCCCACAGATGCCACGCCGTCATCCAGTTCAGATAGCCAAAGCGAGTCAGAAAGCCGGTTGCGATCAGGACGCCGAGCGCGACGCCATAGACAACAAACCGGTTGCGGATCGCCGCGTACAGGAACGCCACAAAGCTCGTCCACACGATCAGCGTCGGCGCAAGCAACACCACGAAGATGAGCAGGAGCACCGGCAGCTCGTACGAACTCCAGAGGTTGGTCGTAAATCCCTGATAAAGCAGCGTCAGCCCGATGCCCAGCGACGCCGCAACGACGATCACCATCGCCAGCATCGCGTTCGCCAGCGATTTTCCGGCCAGCATCGCGCCCGTAGGCGTCGCCGTCGCGCGGAAGATTGATGACAATCCGCACCGCTCCTCGCGCACGAGGCTCTCGACCGTGTAGAAGAGCGTCAGAAAGCACAGCAACAGCGTGATCGTGTTGAATCCGCTCGCCGCCGCCTTTCCTGTGGTCACGAGAGCTTCGGTGTCGAGAGTTCCGGGTCGAAACGTCGTTGTCCCCCAGATCTGAATCAGAATCAACGGCCCAAAGAGCCAAACGCCCGGCGAGCGGAGCAGGAATCGCGTTTCCTGTCTGAGCACGCTCCATGTCGTGGCCATAAATCCCGGAGGCGCAACGATCGCGGCAATCGGTCCGCCCCGCGCCGCGATGGATGCGTGCTCGAGGTCGCGTGCCGGAGGTTCCGCCGCGGCCTGCGCAAGTAATGTCTCTGCGTGTGCAATTCGTTGATCAAGCGATTCAGTGCGAGCCAGCCGTCTGCCCGTCGCCCACACGCCAAAGAGGCCAAGCGCAAAGAAACAGAGTCGGCTGAAAACAAATGCATTGTCCGGCCGAATCCACGCCGAGTTGTAATACGCCACGCCCCGGTCTTCATCGATGTACGTGCGCAGCAGCCACCGCAGCCCGGTCGGATCGACAAGCATCATCGTGCGATCGACCCGCAGCGGCAGCCACTCAGGCTGGAAGCTCCAGAGAAAAAAGGTCCCACCGATCAGGATGACCACGGGAAGTGCAAAGACCAGCACGGGCTGTCGCGTCCGCACGCCAAGCCACATCGAGATGCCCGCGACGAAAGTCACGAGAGGGAGGCCCATCAGCACCAGGGGCACGATGTATCCAAGCGGATTGAATGCGACTCGGGCGTTCTCGGTTGTATTCACGGGCCACAACTCGTACAGCCCCATCTGTACGACAACCCAAAGCAGCAGGATCAGCACGATTATGGACATCGCGCCGAGAAAGCGAGAAAACGCGTACTGCGTCATCGTGATCGGCGTGGAAAAAATCAGGCGATTCACGCGCCGATCAAAGTCGGTCAGGATCGGCATGCCGCAGATCACTGCGACGAAGAACGGCAGAATGATCGCGAACAGGACTGTGTCGGCAAAGAGCAGGTTTGCCGACGCATTGATTGCGAGTTTGGCTCCGCCCGTGTCGGCCGAACCCGCGTTGATGCGCACGCCTCCCAAGATAAAGCCAAACGACATCAACGCGAAGATCACGAACATGATGATGTGGACCGGCTTCTTCCACGCCGACTTGAGATCGAGTCGGGGAAAGGCAAGGAGCGCCGAGCCGCTCAAGCAGCACCTCCGACCAGCGCAACCGGCGCTGCATGAACCAGCGCGGGTGGCAGTTCATGCGGTGCACACCGCAT
The DNA here is from genome assembly GCA_050730655.1 of Phycisphaerales bacterium. GTDB lineage: Bacteria > Planctomycetota > Phycisphaerae > Phycisphaerales > UBA1924 > JAFEBO01. Next base: position 133,684 of record JBOHNL010000007.1, on the reverse strand, counting down.
CAGCACCAGATACGCATCTTCAAGCGTGCCTGCGCTCCGCATGAATCCTGCCGGAGGCATCTGTCCCGCCCGCACATATACGCGCACCCGATTCGTCTTTCCTTCCGAAAGCACGGCGCTGATCACTTTGTTCGACTTCGCAAACTCCGGCAGCTGCGCATCGTCCACCATGCCTTCGAAGATCGTTCCTTCGATCGACGTGCGTGCGGCGCTCGGGGTTGTGTCCGCAACCACTTCGCCGGATCGGATCACCGCCAGGCGCGGGCAGAGCGTCGAGATGTCTTCCACGATGTGCGTCGAAAGCAGAACAATCCGCCCCGCACTCATCTCCGCGAGCAGCCTGTAAAAACGCTGGCGCTCTTCCGGGTCGAGACCCGCCGTCGGCTCGTCCACGATCAGCACGCGCGGATCGCCCGCGATCGACTGGGCGAGCCCAAGCCTCTGCCGCATGCCGCCGGAGTAGCCGCCCACTTTTCGCTTCGCGGCGCTCGTGAGATTCACGCGCTCAAGCAACTCGTCGGCAAGCTTGCCCCGCCCTTTGGGTCCTGTGACGCCCTTGAGCTTCAGCAGAAACTCAAGCATCGCCTTGCCGGAAAGATCCGGGTAGAAACCAAAGTCCTGCGGCAGATAGCCAAGCCGCCGACGCATGAACATCGGGTCGTTCACGATGTCGTGTCCATCGAGCAGGATCGTCCCCGCGGTCGGCTCCACCAGTGCCGCTACCAGATTCATCAATGTCGATTTGCCGGCGCCGTTCGGGCCGAGCAATCCGAACATCCCGACCGGGATATCGAGCGACACGCCGCGCAGAGCACAAACGGGTCCTGGATGAATCTTGACAAGACCACGGATCGAGAGCGGCGCATCAGATGTCATTGTTCCTGCCTTCGTCAATCGTCCGGCGAACCCGGAATGTCGCTCCGATCTCGGCCCACGAGAGCCCGGCGGCAGCGACAGTGAAGTGTTTAGGTTTCACCGCCCACAAGTTGCAAGAGTGGGAAAGGTATCCTCTGCGTCACTTGCACACCATCGGCCCCCGCAAGAGCATTGTTCGGAGCGAACGCAAGCCGAGCGGCGTACCGGCTTTGGTATAGTGGAGTGCACGCGCGGGCGCGCCGGGGAAAGCGGGCGAAATGAGCGATCGACGATGAACAACCAGCTGGCCATGGTGTTGGTACTGCTCGTCAGCGCGATCGTGATGTTCGCGATCAACAAGCCGCGGATGGACGCGGTGGCGCTGATTGTGCTGACGCTCCTGCCGTTCACCGGCGCGGTCACGATGGCCGATGCGCTCGCGGGATTCGCCGATTCAAACATTGTCCTGATTGCGGCGTTGTTCGTGATCGGCGACGGGCTGGTGCGGACGGGTGTGGCGCGGAAGCTCGGCGACTGGCTCACCAAGACCGCTGGCAGCAGCGAGACGCGGCTGATCAGCCTCTTAATGCTCGTTGTCTGCGGCTTGGGTTCAATGATGAGTTCGACGGCCGTGACGGCAATCTTTATTCCCGTCGCATTTCGGATTTCACAGAGCACCGGGACTTCACCCCGACGCCTGATGATGCCTCTGAGTTTCGCCGCACTGATCAGCGGGACGATGACGCTGGTGGCAACCGCGCCAAATCTGGTCGTGAACTCCGAACTGGAGCGCAACAACTTCAAAGGGTTCGGTTTCTTCAGCTTTACGCCCTTTGGCGGCCCGGTACTGGTGCTGGGCATCGCTTACATGATGTTCGCACGCCGCTGGCTAGGCGGCGGCGACGCCGGATCAAAGACTGCAAGCAACGCGAAGCCGTCGATGGCAACATGGGTGGAAGAATTCAAGCTGGCTTCACGCGAGCTTCGGGTACACGTCGGTAGGGGTTCACCGCTGGTAGGAAAGACGCTCGGCGAGCTGCATGGAGCCTGCGGCACCGGCTCTCGTGTTGTCGCGATCGAGCGGGGCGGCAATGTCGTGCAGCCGTCGGATCCGATGCGGTTCGAAGCGGGCGACGCGCTCTTGATCGACATTGGCAGCGCGAACGCTGCCGAGTTTGTGAACAAAAACGCACTGGAGCAACTGCCGCTCTCGGGCGCGTATTTCACCGATCGCTCGCAGGAGATTGGGATGGCAGACGTCATCCTGCCAGCGCTTTCTGAATTCGTCGGCAAATCGGTCGATGAGGCGGATTTCCGCGACCGCTTCGGACTGACGGTGGTGGGGCTGCGCCGAGGAACGGCCGCCGTCGAGGGCGCGCTGAACAAGCAGGTGCTCAAGCTCGGTGACGAATTGCTTCTCATCGGTCCGTGGGCGGCCATCGAATCGCTCGAGGCCGGCTCGAAGGACGTGGTGCTGCTCGATCTACCCGTCGAGCGTGCGGACATTCTGCCGGTTGCAAAGAAGTATCCTCAGGCAATCGCCTGCCTCTTGCTTGTCGTGGTGCTGATGGTCTGGGGAATCGTTCCCAACGTGCAGGCGGCGCTGATCGGGTGCCTGCTCATGGGCGTCTTTGGATGCATCACGCTGCAGAGCTCGTACAAGTCGATTGATTGGAAGACGATCGTGCTGATTGTGGGCATGCTGCCGTTCTCAACGGCCCTGCAGCGCACCGGAGGTGTGGATATTGCGGCAGATGCGCTGCTGCGAGTGACGCAGGGTTCGCCCACGTTTGTCGTGCTCGCGCTCCTTTTTGCGATCACGGCGGCACTCGGGCTCTTCATCTCAAACACCGCCACGGCTGTGCTGATGGCCCCGGTCGCCATCGCGATCGCGAAGTATCTGCATGCGTCGCCCTATCCCTTCGCGATGATCGTCGCGCTCGCGGCATCAACCGCATTTATGACTCCAGTTTCATCACCGGTGAACACGCTGGTCGTGGCGCCGGGCAATTACAAGTTTGGTGATTTCGTGAAGGTCGGCGTGCCGTTCGCATGTGTGGTGCTGATCTTGAGCGTCCTTCTGGTTCCTTGGCTGCTGCCATTGAACATTGCGAAGTAGGCGGGCTCCTCAATTCCAAGGAACGAACATGAGCAAGGCCAAAGCACAGTCTCCGGGCGCGATGCAGAAGATCCTGGATGTCGTTGAACGCGTAGGCAACAAGGTGCCGCACCCGGCGATCATCTTCCTCGGGCTCATCGCGCTCGTGTTGATCATCGCGCACATCCTGACCATGGCGGGCGCGTCGGTGACCTACCCGATGATCAACGCCGAGACACAGAAGGTTGAACAGATTACGACCTCGGCGCGAAGCCTGCTCAACGTCGATGGCATCCGCTTCATGTACACCACGCTGATCCCAAATTTCATGGGCTTCACGGCGGTCGGGCTGATGATCGTGGCGATGGTCGGTGCGGGCGTGGCGGAAGAGTCGGGGCTGGTCAAGGCGCTGATCCGCAAGCTCGTCATTGTGTCGCCACCGAAGGCGTTGACATACATCCTTGTATTTGCCGGCATCCTCTCAAGCGTCGCGGCAGATGCGGGCTATTTGGTTCTGATCCCCCTCGCGGGTATCGCGTTCATCAGCATCGGACGACATCCACTGGCGGGATTGGCCGCGGGCTTTGCGTCGGTGGCCGGTGCGTTCACGGTGAACATGCTGATCAAGCCGCTGGATGCGGTTTTGACGGAATTTACGAATGACGCGATCCACCTTGTGAATCCGGCGATCTCCATCGACCTGACGGCAAACGTGTGGTTCTCGATCGTCTCGGTGCTCTTTCTGACGATTGTGATCACGGTGATCACGGAGCGCGTGATCGAGCCACGTTTGGGTGAATACAAGGGCGACAAGTCCGACGGCGAAGAAGGCGCGAAGATCACGCCCGATGAGGCGCGCGGGTTGAAGTACGCGTTGTTCGGATTGATCGGTGTCTTAGCGGTGTTCGCATTGCTCACGCTCCCTCCGAACGCGGCACTGCGAAATCCGACGACTGGTGCACTGATCGGCAATTCGCCGTTCATGAACGGCCTGATCGCGTTCATCATGATCATGTTCCTGGTGACTGGCGCCGCGTTCGGGCTTGGTGCAAAGACACTCAAGGGTGTCCCCGACATCATCAAGGCGATGGAGAAGGCGATCAGCAATCTGGGCGGGCTGATCTTCCTCCTGCTCATCATCAGCCAGTTCATCGCGTATTTCAACTACACCAACATGGCAACGATCATGGCGGTCAAGATGGCAGACGGCTTGAAAGGCGCGAATATCGGGCCTCTCTGGTTGCTGCTCGGGTTCATCGTTGTCGTGGCGATTCTCGATCTGCTCATCACCGGCGCGATCGCGAAGTGGGCGATCTTTGCTCCGGTCTTTGTCCCGGTGTTCATTCAACTCGGCATCGCGCCCGAGTCGGTTCTCGCGGCCTACCGCATCGGCGATTCGCCCATCAACATGATCACGCCGCTGAACGCGTACTTTGTCATGGTTGTTGCTTTCGCGCAGAAGTACGACAAGAACGCGGGAGTTGGAACACTGGTCGCGCTGATGCTCCCGTATGTCGTGGGCATCTTCGTGATGTGGACGGCGCTGTTTGTCGTGTGGTACCTGCTCGGTCTGCCGTGGGGACTGTGAGCGATAGAGTCCGCGCGGCGCCGAACATTCATTGAACTTTGCGACGAAGGAAAACACATGGCCACGAAACCATCCGTCAATGTGAAATCGGCCGAAGACCGCCTGATGCGCTACCTGAACATCGAAGGTGTCAGTGGCGACGAGAAGGCGATTGCCGATGCCGTGATCAAAGACCTCAAGGCGATCGGTATTCCCGCATCGGCGATCAAGTTCGACGATGCCCACAAGCGGATTCCGCTGCCGACGCAGACGGGGAACCTCTTTGTGCAATTGCCGGGCACGATCGAGGGGCCGCGGATTGTGTTTGCGACGCATCTCGATACCGTGCCGATCTGCGCCGGCGCGAAGCCGAAGAAGTCAGGCAAGAAGATCGTGACCGACGGCTCGACGGGCCTCGGCGGTGACAACCGCACGGGTTGCGCCGTCCTGGTGACGCTGGCGGAGACGCTGCTCGCAAACGATCTTCCCCATCCGCCGATCACGCTCTGCTTCACGGTGCGGGAAGAGAGCGGTCTGCAGGGTGCGCGCTTTATGGACAAGAAGTTCCTGGAAGGTGCATCGATGTGCTTCAACGTCGACAGCAAGATTCCGGCGGACCTGATCACCGGCGCAGTGGGCGCGGAACGTTTCGATGTCGAGATCTTCGGGAAAGCCGCTCATGCGGGCGTCGCGCCGGAGAAGGGTATTTCATCCACGCTCGTCGCTTCCATCGCGATCGCAGATGCACGCAAAGGCGGGTGGTTCGGCAAGGTCGTCAAAGGCAAAGAGCGCGGCACGAGCAACCCGGGCATTTTCAGCGGCAAGAATGACAAGCCCGCCGGAAATGCAACAAACGTTGTGACCGATTACGTGTACGTCCGAGGCGAAACACGCAGTCCGAACATGAAGTTCGCGACCAAGATCTCCGCCGCGTATAAGGCCGCATTCCTCGCTGCGGGCAAGCAAGTGAAGGATTCGAGCGGCGAGGCGGCGAAAGTAAAATTTGAGAGTCGTTCGGAGTATCCTTCATTCAACATCCCGGACAGCTCGCCCGCAGTCAAGCACGCGACCAAGGCAGCAAAGTCCATGGGACTCAAACCCAAAACATTCTTCTCGAACGGCGGCCTCGATGCAAACTGGTTCGCGCAGTACGGACTGCCGACGGTGACGATCGGCGCGGGGCAGCACGAGATTCACACGGTGAAGGAATACGTGTTTCTGCCGGAGTTCTTCGATGGTTGCCGGTTGGCGGTGGCGCTTGCGACGCAAGGTGTGTAAATTCAAATCGAAGTGAATCACGGAGTGACGGGCGTGTCCTTGGCGTCCTCGCTCGGCGCTGCGATCGCCGCGCTGAGCGTACGGATCCGATTCTCGCGTGGGGCGCGGGCAACTTTGAGCTGCCAGAGACCGAAGCGCTCGGTGATGCCCTTATAGAGCGATGCACCCATGAGCGTGCCGAGCGCGATCGCGGCAAAGACAAACACGGCTGTCCACAATCCTTCCATTCCCGCGGCACGATCGCTCAGCATGCGCTTGACGCTGAGCAGCCCGAGCGCCCCCGGCACAAGCATCCAGAAACTGGGGAGAAATGTCACCATCGAAGGCGGGCCATTGAACGCGAAGCGGATGAGATAGCCGAGCGGGGTGGCGACGAGCATGCCGAAGAAGCCGCTGAATTCGCTGCCGACGAAGCGGACGGCGAGCTGCTGCACAGCGAAGGTCACGATCAACACGAAAAGCATCCAGAGCAGCGATTTTCTGGGCGCGGAAAAATGCAGATAGACGCCCACACCAAAGACGATCACTCCCGCCCACGGAGCCCACGACGCCCAGAATGCCCACGGAAGTGAAGGGAGAAACTCGGCATACGTGAACATGTTGCCGGGAGTCACGCCCACCAGCGCGGCGCCCGCGGCAAGCCCAAAGGCCAGCAGCACCAACTGCACAAAACCGGTCATGAGACGACTCGATCCGCTCACGACGTCGCCGTATGCAAGCTCGAGCATTCCGAGCGTGAGCATCCCGCCGGGGAGGAACGTGATCAGCGGAGGAATGAGCGCGTGCAGCGGATCGACATGAAGTCCGTAACGCGAGGCGAGAACAACAAGGGAAGAGACGATGGCCGCGGCAACGACGGAAAGGGGCACAGCCATCAGCGCGCCTTGGCGCACGAAACCCCGGAGGATGCCGATGACGAGTCCGAGCACCGCCGCGGCGGCGATATTCGGGAGCGAAGGCATGAACATCATCGCGATGCCGACGGTGAGGATCGTGTGGCCGGAGATCACGCCCCAAAGCCCGAAGCGCGGATGTTTATGCATGATGGCGGTGAGCTGCTTCAGGCCGTCGCGTGGAGAGATGTCGCCACGGCCCGCTTCCCCTCCGAGCGTGTAAACATCCGCGATCTGATCGAGGCGCAGGCCGCTCAGCGGGCCTTCGGCGAGCGTGACATGTTCCTTTTCGCCGTCGTTCACCAGGATAAAGACGGCTGAAGGAAATGCGACGATTCGCGAGCGAACCATGCCGTTGGCGGAAGCGATGCGGCGAAGCAGCATCTCGACCTGGGCGGTTTGCTCGCCGCAGGCGATATAGGCCTGCCCGATCCGGTACATGAACTGGAGAAGCGTGGAGACGTCTCTGGCGTTGTCTGCGGCTGGACCGGCGGCGGGGCTGGCTTGATTGTCGGTCATTCGGCGCGACGTTCCCTTCGGCCGAATGAGTCTAACCGAACCGATTGTGCGTGCGGCGATATCAGAAATCGAAGCGGAAACGCGCCGAGAAGACGCCGAGCGTGTCGTCGTTCGGCGCGTTGCTCGGATCGACGATGAGCTGGGCGCCGATGGTGAACTGCGTTCGCACGGTGAGCTGCCATCGATGGAAGACCTCGACAACTTTTTCGTTGCGAAGCCCGGCCGTTGCCGGTTCGGCAATGGATGCCGCGAGGCCGGTCAGATCGTCCGGGCTTCCTAGGAGGCCACGCACGCCGACGCCAAGCTGGCCCATGTTCTTGATGTTGGTGACGTCGCCGTTGGAGTGGCCGTAGCGCGCAAAGCCGAGGATGCGGTCGCCGAAATCCTGATCGGCCATAAGCGAGATTCCCTCGTCCGAAGGCAGATTCAGCAGCGAGCGATCGTCCATGTACCAGCCCATGATGCGGTAGCGGCCCCGCCCTACGCCCTCGAAGTTCGGCGTGATGCCGACCTCTGCGCCGTAGAAGAACGAGCCTTCGTTCAACGTGTTCAGGCCAAGCGTGGTCGAAGTGCTGTACGCGTTCTGCACCCCGGCAGTGACGTAGAAGAAATCGTTCGGGACGATGGAGATCCCGGCGAGCGGACCATGTCCAGCGGGATAAGCAACTGCTGCGTTTCCCGAGAATGCGCGGTTCAGGAACGAGTTGTTGGCGTTCTGCATACGCATGCCGCCGATGAAATCGGAGATGTCGCCACGACCGGCGAGCAAGCGCAGCTTTCCATCGAGCAATCGCTGCAGCCAGTATGCATCGCGAACGACCCAGCCTCGGCCATTGAATGCGCTGGTCGTGTTGGTCAGCGTCCCGAGCACGCCGCCGAGTTGTGAAGGCGTCTGCTCACCCATCTTGAAGCGGTATTCACCGGTAAAAATAAGCGTTCCAGCGTTCTCGGTGCCCCGTCCCAGAAGCGTCCACGCAGTCATGAAATCGGCATCGCCCGCAGCGCCGTTGCGATCTCCCGGGCCGCCGGTCGCCTGCTGGAAAAGCATGGTGTAGGCGAAGTTGACACGAAGGCCCGTGCGTTCTTCGAAGCTGCGAAGCGACTTCACGAGATTGTCGACCGGATCTTCGATCGCGGGGAAGTGAAAGACGCCTCGCCGCGGGATGTCCATGTCGTACATCTCGTCGCCGGCCGCGGTCGGAGTATCACCGGGAGAGAGGCCGACGTCGCCTTTTTGTCCGCCCCCGGGGAGAGAGATGTCGGGGATGGCGAATTTGAAAGAGGCCTCGGTATCGAGCTTCGGCGCGGAAGCGGCGTCGGACGCAAGCTCGGCCGAACCAGGCGCCGGCTCGGTCGCGGGTTTCGCGCCGGGATCGGGTGTCGGTTGTGGGGTAGGGTTCGATTGCTGAGCGTGCGCCGCGACCGACAGAGTCGTCGAGAGCAACAGCGAAGCGAGTGGCAGGCGATTCATGTGTCAACTCCCGGAAAGCGCGAGGCAAGAAACTACTGATACGGAGCGAAGGCTTGGGCGACGTTCTGCGAACCCTTTCGAGCGGCGAGACCGAGCAACAGGCGGGCCTTCAGGCCAGAGAGATAGCCACTGGGAATCAGCCCACGCTTGATGAGGTCAATCTCAGCGCCCGGGTAGCCGTAGGTTGATGTAAAGACCGGGCCCGTCATCGAACGTGACGCGAGCACGACCGGGATCTTCGAGGCAAGCTCGCCGAGGATCGGCGCGACGTCGGCATGAACGTGACCGGCGCCCATGCCCTCGATAACGGCACCGGCGTAGCCGAGCTTGGGGAGTTCACGAAGCATGCGGTCGTCATCGCCCATGGGGACTTTGACGAGAGCGATGGGGGCGGGTGGACCCTCGGTAATCGGCAGCGTCGGATTGCGGGTCACGCGGCAGTAGATCTGCGTTCGGCCTTCGGCAACGACCCCCAGTGGGCCCGTGAGGGGCGACAGGAATGCAGAAGGAAGTGCCGTGTGCGACTTCTGAACGAATCGGGCCGCGTGGATGTCGTAATTAAGAACGGCGAGTGTGCCAAGGCCTCGGGCATGCGTCGAAGCCGCGACACGTGCGGCAGCGAGCAGGTTCGCCGGGCCGTCGGCACCGGGTGCATCCGCCCCGCGCATGGCACCCGTGACAACGACGGGCTTATCGCCCGCGACGACGAGATCGAGCAGGAAGGCCGACTCTTCGATCGTGTCCGTTCCCTGAATAACGACCGCACCGTCAAAGCCGGAGGCAAACGCCTTTTCGAGATGCGTGGCTACTTCGAGCAGCTTCTCCGGAGTGAGTGAGGGGCTTGGGAGCTTGAACGGCGAGTGCGCTTCGATGTCGCCTACCTCTTTCAGCGCAGGAACCGATGCGACGAGTTCGGCAGCGCCGAGCTTGGGCGCGATGCCGCCGGATTCGGACGGGACCATCGTGATGGTGCCGCCGAGAGAGAGAAAGAGCAGGCGTGGGAGCGACATTCTGCGACCGCTTTCTCGAACGAGGGTTGACGGGGCGACAGGAGCGAGACTCAGTTCTTCTTGCCGCCGGTGTTGAAGTACCCGGGGAGCCACGAGCAGGGCAGGATTGCCAGCATCGACAAGCCGGACATAAGCAGGAAGCCGATCTTGAGCGCGCTGATGCGGGCTTCACCATTGATGCGGAGTGCCTCGGTCATCTGCTCGGCGGTTGCGGTGGTTCCTTTCAGGATCTCGGTGATCGCGGTGTCGCGCATGAAGTTCAGATTCGTGAGATTCACCTGATCCCTGAGTTCTGCGGTGATGACCGGGTTGCTCATGGCGTCACGGATGACCATGCTGCTGAGCAGGCCGACGAGGATGGTTCCGACCATGGCCGTGCCGATTGCCGCGGCAAGGTTCTGCGTGACGCCTCGAAGGGAGCCGACATCGCCCGCGAGTTCTTTGGGCGCCGCAGTGACGAGCACGTTAAAGAGCAGAGTCACCAACGCGCCCTGACCGAGGCCGACGATGATCAATCCGGCGATGACCGGCGGCGTGCCCCATTCGTTGCGCACCACGAACGCCAGCCATGCTGTTCCGATGGCGACCAGCACAAACGACCCCATGGCGATGGTGCGGGGCGGGAACTTCGAGTAAAGCTTCACGATCAGGATCGCCGTGAAGAAGACCGTGAGCATGAAGGGCATCATGGCGATCGAGGATGCGATGCTGTTGCGGCCCTGCACGATCTGGATATACAGAGGCACCGCAAAGTTGATCGCGCCCTCCATCGACACGATGATGAACAGCGCGACGATGGTTGCCCACTCACGGGGCGAACTCACGACCTGCAGAGCCAGCAGAGGCGTGCCGCCCGCGAGGGCCTTGCGGTTTGACCACAGGAAGAAGCCCGTGACCACGATGATGCCAGAGCCGATCAACATCGGCGCGGGCGAGACGCCGAGAACATCAAACGGCGCCGCGGGCCGGGCCAGAAGCAGTCCCCAGGAGCGGACGTTGTTGAACCCGAACGCGATGCAGACGATGCCGATCGCGGAGAGCACAACGCCCACCGCGTCGATCTTGACGTCCGGGCGGGGCGTAGCGGGCTTCAACTTGAAACTCAGGAGCAGGATGAGCGCGGCGTGCACGATGAGCAACCCAAAGCCCATGCGCCAGTTGATGGTGGCGAGATAGCCGACGATGATGAACGCCAGCACGCCCGCGATGGCGCGGGCCGAACCGAGCCAGCCGACAGCCTCCGCCTGCTGTTTGCCTGTGTAGTGATGGGCGATGAGTGCGACGAGTGACGGAACGAGAGATGCTCCGGCGAAACCCGCGAGGGCCTGGGCCGCAAGCATGACCCACGCTTGTGGGCTGATCACCATGAGAATCATCGCTACCAGGAAGAGCGCGGTGGCGACCTGAAAGAAGATCTTCGACCCGAATCGCTGCCCGAGCTTGGCGCCGAGCATGACAAACCCGGACACGCCCAGGGAGTACATCACGATCGCGGTGCCCACCGTGGTGGGGGGAGTTCTGAAATCCTCGACCATACCTCCCATCGAGATGGGGATGGCCGCAACATTGAACGACATGAGCGCCTGGCCCATGGCGATGACGACCATCGGAATCCAGGATGCCCGGATGTCGTCATCGAGCGCCGGCGATTGAGTGGTGTTGGTCATAATGGTCCCCGGTGTCGGTCGCGGAACAGGCCGCGATGGTTGCTACTCGTTCGGTCGTGATGCAAAGAGGTTGAGGCCCAGCCGTTCGGACAGATATTCAGCCACGCTCTGACCCTTGATGCTGTTGCCGGCTTCGTCGAGGGCGGGCGCGAACGTGCCCAGCGCACCCTTGCCGGGCGCGACAGTGAAGATGCCGCCGCCGACGCCGCTCTTGCCGGGAAGGCCGATTTCGTAGAGCCAATCACCCGAGAGTTCGTACAGACCGGCCGTCGCGAGTACGGCAAGCACGCGCTTGCAAATAGATGCGTCGATGACGCGTTCTTTCGTGATTGGATTGACGCCACCGTCGGCGAGCGTCGCGCCCATCACTGCGAGATCCTTCGCGTTGACGTTCAACGAGCACTGCTTGGTGTAGACGTCGGTTGACTGGAGCGCATCGAAGTACATGCGTCCGTAGCCCTCAAGCAATTTCGAGATGCCGCGGTTGCGGAGATTGGTCGCGGCCTCGGATTCGTACACCTCGGTGTTGAGCGAGAGCTTGCGTCCGGCAAATTTCGAGAGACCATCCTGGATGAATTTCCACTTGGCGTCGGCCGTGTCGCCCGGTGCGAGGCTTGCCGCGGCAATCGCGCCCGCGTTCACCATCGGGTTCATCGTCCGGTCTTTGTTGAGTTCGACCGCCATGACCGAATTGAACGGCAAGCCGGTCGCATTCACGCCGAGTTTCTTACGGGCTTCTTCTGTTCCGATCGCCTGACAGACAAGCGCAAACACAAAGGGCTTCGAAACACTCTGAATGGAGAATTCATAACCGGTGTCGCCGGTTTCGAATATCGCGCCGCTGACATCGGCAACGCAAATACCGAAAAGCTTGCGGGAAACCTTCGCAAGCGCGGGGATGTAGTCGGCGACCTTGCCGTCGTCGTTCATCTTGAAGCGTTCGTACGCCTCCTTCACGAGCGCGCCGACTCGGTCCGCGCCGGGAAGTCTGCCCGTGGAGACGGCTTGGCGAGCCGTGGTCTCATCGACCGGGATTCGAATAAACACGCGGCGCTCCTTTGCTGCGAAGCTTCAATGTGCAACGAATTTCAACGGGCGTACTCAACTCGCGCCGCATTGCGCGAATGTGAACCGTCGCCTGTGTCCCCGGTTGCCCAAGATCAACTTGAATGTACCCGTTTCTGTGACAGAATGTCAAACCCATCTGCGCCACTGAGATAGTGCCGCATTGGATCAGACCTTGCGCTTCTTCAGACGTCGCTCAAACATCAGGCAGCCGACGGAATTCCGAGCTTCGAATCGACCGGGGCCGGAGAATCCGAATCAGGTGCGGAAGCAAACGGAGGCCGTGAATTGCCGCCCTTATGCACATTGAAGAAGATGACAAACAGCACCGGAATCACGATCATCGTCAGAACGCAAGCAAAGCCGAGCCCGAACATGATCGTCACCGCCATCGCCGAGAAGAACGGATCCTGCAGCAGCGGGATCATGCCGAGCACGGTGGTGACCGCGACCAGCATGACGGGCCGCAATCGGCTCACGCTGCCGTCCACGACGGCTTCATACGGATGTTTGCCGTAGTCGGTCATCTGCGTGCGGAACTCGTCAACCAGCACGATCGAGTTCTTGATCTGTTCACCGCCCAGCGCGATCGCGCCGAGCAGCGCCATGAATCCGAACGCCGAGTTGGTGAGGAGCAATCCGCCGGTGACGCCGATGATCGCCAGCGGCACGGCGAGGCAGATCACGAGTGTCGTTCGGATCGAATTGAACAATGTGACGACGATGAAGACCATGATCACGAGAGCCAGAGGCAGCGGCTTGGCAAGCGCCGCGCGGGCGCGCCCCGAATCTTCGTACTCGCCGCCCCATTCAAGCTTGTATCCCGCCGGCATCGGAATCTTCTCGATGCCGGCGCGCACGCGTGCGAACAACTGGCTGGGCAGGCCGGTGCGCGGATCGGCGTGGACCGTGATTGTGGGAAAGCGGTCGCGCCGCATCACCATCGGGTCTTCCCACGCCGTATTGGTGCCCGAAGCGACCTGTGAAAGCGGAATCATCCGACCGGCCGTCGGGCTCCATATCTGCATGCTGTGAATCGCGTCCACGCCGGAGCGTTCCGCTTCCGGAGGCCTGGCAACGATCGGGAGCAATCTGGTTTCCTGGGGGAATGTTCCCCCGCCCGCTTCGCTCGGCTCGCGGTAAAAGCCGACGGTTCGACCCTCAAGCCCCGTCTCGATTGCGTTGGAAACATCCACGCGCGTGATCCCGTTGCGCCGCGCCTGCAATGCGAGCAGCTCCGGGCGAATGGTCTGCACTTTCTCCGACCAGTCGTCGCGGACGCAGAGCGCGCCGCCATCCTGTCTATAGACATCGCGTACCTGTCGTGAAAGTTCACGCAGTTTGTCCGAATCCGGTCCGCTAAGGCGAGCCTGCACACGTCCGCCGGCGCCTGGTCCAAGCAAAAACTTCTTCGCGATGACATTCGCATCCGGATACGTTTCATCCAGATGCGTCTGGACGTCGTTCACGAGCTGCGCAATCTTGCGATCGTCGTCCACGTTGACGAGAAACTGCACATACGCACTGTTCTGCGACTCGGGTGAATAGACCAGCAGGAAGCGGAGCCCGCCACTGCCGACAAAGGACGAAACGTGCTTCACGCCGTCCTGCGTCTTGAGATACTTCTCGACCTCTATCGCGAACTTTTCCGAGTCGCGGATGTGCGTGCCCGCGGGGAGGAACGCATCCACCAGAAACTGCGGCCTCGTCGCGGGCGGGAAGAAATTCTGCTTCACGTGTCCAAAGCCGTACACCGCCGCGACAAACAGACCAAGCACTGTCGCCAGCGTCACCCACCGGAATCGCAGCGCTGCGATCAGCATCCCGCGATACATGCGGAACGGCAACGCGGCATACGGATCACGCTCGGCCGCCGTTTTGTCCGGCTTGAAGAACAGATAGCAGAGCAAAGGCGTGAAGGTGATCGCCGTCACCCAGCTCAGTGCGAGTGAAATGAAGATCACCCAGAACAGCGAATTGCAGTATTCACCCGTGGCATCCTCGGAAAGCCCGATCGCCGCAAACGCGATCACGGCAATCGCGGTCGCGCCGAGCAGGGGCCACTGGTTCTGCGAAACAGCCTCGCGGATCACGAGCATCTTGTCCTCGCCCTTTTCGACGCGGACCTTGATGCTCTCCGTGACGACGATCGCGTTATCCGTCAGCATGCACAGCGCGATGATGAATGCACCAAGCGAAATGCGCTCCATGAGAATGTCGGCGAAGTACATACACAGAATCGTCGCGAGAATCGTCACCATCAGGATGCCGCCGATGATCATGCCCGCGCGAAAACCCATCGCGATCAACAGCACGATAAAGACGATCGTGACCGCCTTCACCAGATTGAACACGAAAGCGTTGGTCGCAATAGTGACCGCTTCGGGCTGGAAATTGATCTCGCCGATCTCGATGCCCAGCGGCTGATCGCTCTTCTGCGCTGCCAGGAAAGCCCGCACGCCCCTTCCCATCGTGACAACGTTGCCGCCCTGCACCGTCGAGATGCCGATGCCGACCGCAGGCTTTCCATCAAATCGCAGCAGCCTGCGAGGCGGATCCTGATAGCCGCGTTCTACCGTTGCGACATCCTTCAGGAGCAGTTGTTTGCCCGAGTTGTCGGATCCGATCACCATGCTCAGCATGTCGTCAACCGAATCGAAACCGCCCTTCGGATCGATCGGCAAAAACCGCTCGCCAACCCGCACCCGTCCGCTGTTGGAGATCACGTTCTTGGCTTGCAACTGCGAATAGATCTGCTCTTCATTGATTCCAAGCTGCGCGAGCCGGTTGCGCGAGATCTCGAGATAGACCACTTCCTGCTGTTCACCAAACAGCTCAACCTTCTTCACATCCTGCACAAGTGTGAGACCACGCCGAAGCGATTCCGCATATCGACGCAGTTCCGGATACGTGAAGCCCTCGCCCGTGACCGCAAGAAACACGCCGTAGACATCGCCAAAGTCGTCGACGACCATCGACTGCCCCCGCACCGACGGGGGCAATTGCGGCTGCGCATCGGCAATCTTGCGGCGGAGCTCATCCCACACCTGCGGAATGCGCGCGCTGTTGTACCGATCGCGCATGACGGCGCGCACGACTGAGCGCCCTCGCGTCGATTCCGATTCGACCCGATCGAGCTGCCCGAGCTGCTGGCAGGCGATCTCGATCGGATTCGTGACCTCCGCCGCAACTTCCTCGGCGCTCGCGCCCGGATACGGCGTGATGATCAAGGCTTCTTTAATGCTGAACTCGGGGTCTTCGAGCCGTCCGAGATTCCTATAGCCCATGACGCCGCCCAACAGCAGCAGAAACATCAGGGCAAAGCTCACCCGCATATTGCGAACGCTTGCGACGCCTGCATTCATTTGGCGTTGCCTCCGAGCGCGTTGCCCAGATCGCGAACCTTCTGCCCGTCGCTCAGGAACGACACTCCCGCGATCGCGATGCGGTCACCCGGCTGCAAACCTTCGATGATCTCGATCTGGTTCCCGGCCGCGGCACCCACTTTGACCGCTCGCCGCTTGGCAACGAGATCCGGTCCGATGATCCAAGCGATCTGATCGCCGCCGCCTTGGCGATAAATCGCCGAGACCGGCACCATCACCGCCGTCGTCCCTTCGGTCGGGGCGCCGGCCATTCGCACAGTCGCCGTCATGCCCGGCAGCAGATGAATTCCCGCGTCGCCCTTCAGCCCAAATCTCACGCGGAACGTCTGCGTCGCGGAATCGGCCGATTGCGCCACTTCCCGCACCACCACCGGAACGCGAACGCCCGGTGCCGCGGCAAACTCTGCAAATTTCTGTGATGTGTCGACAGTCCGTAGATCCGTCGCCATGATCGCTTCGGGCACATCTACCGCGACTTCCAACCCGTCAGAGGATTGGAACCGAACCACCGGGGTCCGCGCCGTGATGCTCTGATTCGCATCAACAAACCGCTGCGCAACGACGCCGTCATAGGGCGCACGCAGCGTGCAGTCGGCGAGTTGAATCTCGGCTTCGCGTGTGCGGCCTTCGAGCCCGCGGATTTCCGCTTCCTTCGCCTCGATGTCCTCGGTTCGGGCGACCAGCGCCATCTCGCGCATCTGAATCGTGGCTTTCAATTCTTCCTGCGCGATTCGATAGTTCGTTTCACTCAGCTCGAATTCCTTCCGCGAAATCGCGTTATTCCCGATGAGTTGCTGGAATCGGTCAAATTGCGATTTCGCGTTCGCGAGTTTCGCCTCCGCCGCCCGCACGCGTGTGTCTTGACGCAGCCGCTCTTCGGGTCGGTCGCCTTCGCGCATCGCCCGCAGCGTCACGCGCGAGCCTTCCAGCTGACCGCTCAACGTCGCCAGCCGAGCCTCAAACTCGTCGAGTCGTAACTGCGCGATCATCTCGCCCTTTGCAACCTTCTGCCCCGCCCGCACCGGCAAATTGATCAGCACCCCGGGAACCTGAAATGCCAGGTCCACTTCGCTCGATGCCTGCACGCGGCCGGGAAGAGATCGCTCCGTCCCGATCCCACCTTGGCCGACGACGGTGGTCTTCACCGGACGGGGCCCGCTCGCGACTTGCGGCGCCTCGCGCGAACACCCGCCCGCGGCCAAGGCCAGCGTGCACGCAATCACCGCCACGCGCGTCGGTCCCTGCAACCGCTCGTTCCTCATCATCATTTCCACGACTCCCGGTTGATCGCGCCGTGCGGTGGAATGAACCACCCGGCATTTCAAACTCGTTCCCACCCAACTATCGCCGGCTCGTACGACCACTTTCCCTTGCCGCTCATCTGACAATCCGGTTTCTTGGCGCCGATTCGCCCGGCGTCTCTATCCTGAGCGCAAACTTCGCGTATGCGACCGACTGTACACGCCTCAATGGCATGCTGCAAGCATCTTAATGGATGAGCGGAGTTGTATACTGCACGCGCTTCAAAAAAGAACCTGCCAAGCCAGTGGGTCGCGGACATTTCGAATCGCGCCGACGACACTCCACAGTCGTCGCTCAACTTCACGGCTGCAAACTGACCGCTCCATCCACTCACGCAACTGACGAGTTCTTCATGACCACCGCCGCGATTCGAATGCTCCGTGTCGCACCGCTGCTGGCGATGCTGTTGCTCGCCTCATGCGCGTCGCAATCCCGCGGACCGGCCGTGCCCGAAGAACTCGGTTCAGCTGCGATGGTCTTTGACAACCCGACGATCCGGTCGTGGGACGATGACCTGAGCGAGCCCTTTCTCAAAGAAGTTGTCAAGGTGTCGGATCGCGAACTCGCCCGCGTCGGCACGCCCGGCGGCACACCGCCCCCCGCGCAGTTTCTCGCCATCTCCGGCGGCGGCAGCGACGGCGCGTTCGGCGCCGGGCTTCTTGTCGGCTGGACCAAGGCAGGAACACGGCCCGAGTTCAAAGTCGTCACGGGGATCAGCACCGGCGCTCTCACCGCGCCCTTCGCCTTCCTCGGCCCAGCATACGACGAGAAGCTGCGGCGCGTGTATACCACTATCGCTTCCCGCGACGTCTTCCGGTCGCGGGGCCTGGTGGCGGCACTCTTCAACGACGCGCTCTTCGATACCACCCCTCTGCGCCGGCTGATGGAGGAGCTGATCGACGACGAAATGATAAAGGACATCGCTAGGGAGTACGAACGCGGGCGTCTGCTCTTCATCGGCACCGCCAACCTCGACGCCGATCGCGGCGTGGTTTGGAACATCGGCGCCATCGCTTCCGGCGGCAATCCCGGCGCGCTCAAGCTCATTCACGACGTGCTCATGGCCTCGTCGGCGATTCCGGCCGGGTTCCCGCCGGTCATGATCGACGTCGAGGCCGACGGGAAGCGTTATCAGGAAATGCACGTTGACGGAGGAACCAAGTCGCAGGTCTTCCTTTATCCACCGTCGCTCGATCTGGTCTCCCAGTTCCGGCGCGCCGGCGTGCAGCGCGAACGCCACGCGTACATCATCCGTAACGCCCGATTCAAGCCCGATTGGGAAGAGGTTCCGCGCCGGACAATGAGCGTTGCGCGGCGCGCGATCGGCGCCCTCATCCGCACCCAGGGCATCGGCGATCTTTATCAGATTTATCTCATCTCCCGGCGCGATCATGTTGATTTCAATCTCGCCTATATCCCGGACTCGTTCACCGAACGGGCCGAGGATCACTTCGATCCCGTCTATATGACCAAGCTCTTTGAACTCGGGTTCAAGTCCGCGTCGAAGGGGTTTGAGTGGTCCAAGGTGCCGCCGGGATGGGTGGACGCGATGGCGGACGAAGTCCCGACAGAGGCTGTGCCGCACAACTAGGGCGCCAGCATGCGCCTAGGGGTTCACTTTGGCTTCGCGTTCCTGCCGGGCAAGCGTCTCGCGCAGACGAGCGGAAAAGCCCTCGTCCAGCTCGGTCGTTCGCATCCATTCATCAACACGGAAGGCACGCCGGGCCTGCTCGAATGAGAGTTCGGTGTCGAAGTAACCAAGCCGGTACGCGACGCGATCGGAAAGTCCGGTGAGCAGGACGGCAAGGTCACGAGGCAACGGCCTGCCACCGAGTCGGCGCAGATGCCAGGTGATGTTGTTCATGCAGTTGTTGAAAATCAGGTTGTAGAACTCGGGCTTTTCCTCAAGCGTGTGCGCGCGTTCGACCATGTCGAGGAAGATTGCGCGCATGCGATCAGGCGTGGTGCGAGCCGGATACATGCGCACCGGCGTCCCCCAGATCGCGCCGCGCACCCCCACGACATCGCGCTCGTCGCCGATGACATAGATAAGCTGGAACTGGCGGAACAGCGAGGGGACGAGAGCATAGGGAACGCCCCAGACCCGCCGCCCCTCCACCGAAATCGTCACGGCCTGTCCGTCAGAGAACGCGAAGCAGAGCATAACGTGCGCGACGGCATCGAGCGATTTCATCGGCGCGACGACGTAATACATCGTGGCGATCTTGCTCACGTCGTACGTGCGGGAATAAAAGCCCGGCGTGTAGTCAGATCGCGAGCGCCACGTAAAATTGCGAACATCGTCGATGTGGACGAGATCGCCCTCGATCGTGACCCGCGGCATACGAGCGTGCTCGGGCGCCCAAATCAACGAGGGGTTCGGATGGACGAAGCCGAAGTACCACACGCCCACGCTGAGCGCCGCGATTGCCGCGAGGATCCAGATCGGGCGCTCGCGGAGCCGACCCTTCCCGGCCTTGCGATTGCGAGATCGCTCTCGAAGGGATGAGGCAAAAAGAAACGCGATCGCCGCGGCGATTGCGAAGTCAATCCAATATGGAAGCGGACAGCAGTACCAGACCGCGAGCGCAGCCCACACGCCGAGCAAGACCCAGGCGACGAGGCCGGTCCATCTGAAAGCATGTCCGAAGATGGCCCGGATTCGCTTGGCGATACGACATTGTTCGTTCGCGCCCGAGACCCAATCTGCTCACCGAAATCGATTTGCTAGATGTCGGCGGACGCCGGCTGCGGAGGGCATTGCTCGTTCATCTGTGGGTTTTTCTGGTTCGCCCCGCGAAACGGCGCAGGATCGGCGCCGTCGCAGAAAATCGTCATCAAAGTGATTCCATCAATGCCTCACGCCAATTGCTCGCGAGTCCCTCAAGGCCCGCAAGCTGCTCAAGTTCCGCTCGTGACGCCGAGCGATTCACAATGAATTCGTTGAATCGAGCGATGGTCCAATCCGGGTTGGGCCGCCGGGTGAGAGTTATGGAATCGCCCTGCTGAATACTCCCATTCTGAATCACGCGGACATACCAACCGGTCCGGCCGGTCCGAATCATGAGTCGACCAAGACTGTTGTCCTCAAAGCGAAGGCCCAGCTTGAAGCAAGGTTGTCGCGGCTGCGTCACTTGCATCAGGCTGGTACCCACCACAAATACATCGCCGATCGCGACAGTCTGCTCGGTGAGACCGCGCGATGTGATGTTTTCACCAAAGCCGCCATGGTTCAGTCGATCCGCATGATTGGGGACATCGTGAAGCCATTGTGCGTAATGCTCTTCTGGATAGAAATACACCGCCTTCTCGAGCCCGCCGTGCACGGTCAGATCCGCCTGCTCATCCCCAGCCAACCCCAACGGACGCACTTCTACGGGTCCCTCCACCGTGTTCTTTACAAATCCGCTCGGCACGCGGTCCGGCCCAAGCGGCGCCACACGTCCGACCTGAATCGAAGCCACGATCGCCTGCTCATGAACGCCGGCGGGTTTGGTTGGGAGCGCGTTCATTGGTTTGCTTCCATGCAGCCGCGCACTGAACCGACTCATCTGGCCGCAGAGACGATTGACAAAGTTTCAACCGACCCGGCGATTTTCGAGGACGCTCCGCGCGGGCTCGGCGAAAGGCCAACGCCGTTTCCGCGTGCAAACGCATCAAAACCGAAAAGCGGCAGTCCCCAGTCTCTGGAGCCTGCCGCGAAAGCGGAGGGGAGGAGATTCGAACTCCTGGTGAGGACAAGCCCCACGGCAGATTTCAAGTCTGCTGCTTTCAACCGCTCAGCCACCCCTCCGAGGGTGCTCCGCATTTTAGTCGACCGCTCGCATCGCTTGGCGCCAGACCGGCGAAGGCTGTCAGCTCCCTTTCGCCATGCCCAAATGCGCTGATTCTCGCCGCGCGTCGTGTTCGCCCCTTGGGCGCGCCCGGCCGACGCCCCTTACAAGCTCAGTAGTCGCATGTCAGAAGCGAACCGTCCGTTCCGAGTTATCACGCCTGCCGCGTTGATAGGAAATTCACAACTGCAACACCGAACTCGCCGGATTTCTCCGCACGGATTGCCTTCATGACCTGCGAATCGTTTATCATTTGTCATACTCGTCGGGTTCAAGTTGTGTTCATGGAGCCGTGTATGTCATTGCGCGTCCGTTGTATCTCACTACTCGCGGCTCTGCTGCACCTCGTCATGGCGCTTGCTTCGCCCGGTCAAACGATTACGTGGACCGGCGCGGGCGACGGCGCGAGTTTCGAGCTCGCGTCCAATTGGTCCCCCGCGATAAAGCCAGGTGCCACAACCGATTGCATCATCGCTGCCGGGCCGGGCCAGATCGTGATCGGAAATTCTCCGGTCGTGCGCAGTCTCACACTCGGGCGAAACATCACGCTCGATTCCTGCGCGTGGACGACGCTGACCAACGGATTGACGCTTCAGAACGGCGCGGTCGTCACGCTCAGTAGCAGCTCCTCGTGCATCGGCCTTGCGTTCAGCACCAACGCCCAGTCTATCGCCGGTAACGGCACCATCTTTCTCAAGTCGTACTCGACTACCAGCATTGTCGGCCCGTCCCTCCATTTCTACAACGGAGCCGACGTCACGATCGAGCCGGGTATCACGATCCGTGTCGGGCCAGACTCGACCAGCGCCAACTTCAACATGAATATCAACGCGGGCTGCCGCGTGCGCAATCAGGGCTCAATCCTGGTCCAGCCCGCCACCGGCAAACTCCTGCGAATCTCCGGCGACGGCAAGTTCGACAACGAAGGTGTCGTCGAGGCCACCAACGCTGCGCTTGATATTCGGACCGGTCACTGGTCCAACACCGGGACGTTCCGCGTCACCAACACCGCTTTCTCGCTGGCGGGTGAATACACGGCGCTCGGCAACATTGTCCGCGCCGGAGGGACCTTCACTCTCGGCGGCAAGTTCATCACTCCCACGCTGACCGCCTCCCAAGCCACCGGCGACCTCATTCTCTCCGGCATCGACGTTGTCGGCGCGACGATCGGCGTCGCCGATGGTGCCAAGCTCACGTTCGCCGGCACTTCCACCCTTCGGGCCTGCACGATAACCAGCGATCTCGAGGTCGGTTGCGCCACCCTCGCCATCCGTGAAGGCCTCACGCTCGGCGCGAAACTCACAGTTAAAACTCCGACCACAGGCTGCTTCACCGATTCCATTCAGTTCCAGGGCGCGACGGCACAGACCATCTCCGGCCCCGGCTCGATCGAAATCCTTTCGTCCGCCATCCTCCGCCTCTCCGCCGACACCGGCGCCGATGTCACGCTTGATCCGTCGCTGCCGATCACCTTCCTTTCCGACTCCATCTCCGGAGCCAATTTCGCCGCTTCGCTTGCCGCCGGGTCGACCCTCCGTTTGCGCACGCCGCTGCTCCCTTCCGGTCCCGCACCCTCCGTCGCGTTCAGCGGCAGCGGCACTCTTATCAACGAGAGCCAGATTGTCGCTGCGTCCGGCTCCACGCTCACCGTTGCGCCGGGCACTTGGACGAACCCGGGAACGATCTCGGCCTCCGGGGCCAAAGTCACCCTGGGCGGCACGTACGCCACCTTCGAGCATTTCACCCGCACCGGCGGCACGCTCGCTCTCAGCGGCACATTCACCGGTCCGCTGCTCGAAACCATTCCGGCCCTCGGCTCGTTCAGCTTCCTCAATTTCTCCGCTTCGTCGGCGATCATCCGCACCACCGGCTCCAACACCATCACGTTCAATGGCAACAACAACCTCACCGCCTGCGTGCTCGACGGCCAATTCGTGACCATCCCTTGCGGCGCCGTCACGGTCCGCTCGGGCCTCACGTTCGTTCCGGGCACGGTCTGGAACATCAACTTGGGCGAGGGCTCGTGTAGCGATCTTCTCATCTTCGATTCCGGCGTCCAGTCCGTCTCCGGCTCCGCGCTCATCTCGATCAAGACCACCCGCGATATGGGCATTCGCGTGACCAACAACGCAGCTGTCACATGGGAGCCGGGCATCACCTTCTCCTTCGACAGCGTGAAGGGAGTGGCTCGACTCCTCATAGATTCCGGCAGCAAACTCACGAACAAGGCTCTGCTCCGCCTGAACTACGTCGAGTCGGAGCTGTCCATCTTCGGTGCCGGCACCTTCGAGAACAAGGGCCAGATTGACATCGGAGGGGGCAACCTCATCCTCGGCGCTTCCACATGGTCGAGCACCGGCACGGTGAACCTCGGCCCCGCTGGCACGCTCACGCTCTACGGGCCGCTCTCCAACCTCGCTTCGCTCAACCGCGACGGAGGCACGATCATCTATTCCGACACCTTAACGGGCGGCGTATTCGAAACCGGTCCGTTTGGCGACATTTTCCTCAATGGGAGCAGCTACACAAACATCACGTTCCGTACCGCGCCCGGGGCCCGGTTCTTCGTGGCCGGGCATGTGACGTTCGACGGTTGCCGCGTCGACGGCGAACTCGCGCTCCAGGGTTTCGCCAATCTCACCGTTCGCAACAGCCTTGAGATCATGGCCGGTGCGCATGTTTCGATGTTTCCGAACGGCGGCAGTGACTATGTCGAATTGCACTTCCGTGGCGGAACGCAATCCCTGAAGGGTGCCGGCACTTTCACCATTGGGGGCGGCGTGCTCCGAGTTTCTGAGTCCGGCACGCTCACGCTCGAATCGGGCCTCACGTTTCGCACGGCCCTGATCGGCGTGGGCAACATCGCCATAAACGTCGAGTTCGGCAGCAAGCTCATTAATGCCGGAACTCTCGTCCACAACGCAACCGGCCGGGGACTCGAAATCAGTGGGGCGTTCGAGAACAGTGGCCTCATCGACCTCGTTGCGGGTGAAACAACCATCAACTCGAGCGCCTGGAGCAACACCGGCCTGCTGAGGATGTCGTCCACCGGCACGCTCCGCTTCGTCGGAACGTTCAGCACGTTCGGCCCAATCGAGCGCACCGCCGGCACGCTCCGTTTTCAAGGTTCCTACACAGGCTCGGCCCTCGACGTCACCGCGCTCGGCGGCAACCTGCTGTGCGAAGTCGCGACCTTTACCGGAACCACAATCACGGGAAACGCTTCGGCCCGGCCCATCTTCGGCGATGAAACTGCCCTCAACGCGTGCGCGATCGCCGGCGAAGCCAAGATCGATGTCTGTCGCGTCATCCGCGTTTCAAACGGCCTCACGCTCAACGTCGGCGCCACGCTCGGCTTCAACGTCAACGGCGCCTGCTCCCCCCGCGCCAATATCCGTTTCTCCGGTGCCGATCAGACCCTTACGGGCTCGGGCACCCTGGCGCTCGACGACTGCGACACTTACATCGACGGGAACGTCGCCATTGCTCCCGGTGTGACCGTCCGCTCCGGCTCGCAGACGTACCCGAACTCCACCTTGGCGGTTACCGTCGCGACGGGCAAGAAGCTCACCAACTTCGGCACCCTCACCATGGACCGTGTCGGCAAGACCTTGGCCATCGGCGGCGCCGGTGCTTTCCTCAACTTCGGACACGTCGGCGCGCTCGCCGGCGCCACCCAGCTACAAGGTTTATCCGGAGACGCCGGCGACCTCCTTGTCGGTTCCGGCGCTTCGCTCGCGCTCGCGGGCAACTTCAAAATCACCTCGCCTATCGCAGTTACCAGCGGCGCTTCGCTCTCTTTGAGCGGCACGTGGACGACCGACGCCGATATCACCGCCACCAGTGCCGCAGTCAGCCTTTCGGGAACTTGGACCAACAACGCCCACATCTCCGTCGACGGCGGCACGGTCACCCTCGCCGGGACCTGGATCAACGCCGGCATCATCGACATCGCGAACGCGTCCGCGAATATCAACGGCTCCACCGCGCTCGGAAACTTCAATCTCACAAATACCAGGCAAACCTACACCGGCTATCCCGCCGGCGGCACACTGCTCGCCGATGCTTCCACCGGCGATATCTCGCTGGGCTCGAGTGCGAATTTCAAAAACGTGACGCTCCGTGCCCGCGACGACGCCCGGTTCATCCTTCCGGTTTCAACGGTCACGCTCGATGGCTGTACGCTCGACGCCGGGCTCACGATCACATCGTGTGCCACACTGCAGTTAGTGAACGGTCTCACCTTTGTATCCGGCGCGTCCATTGTGATCGACGGTGCCTGCCCGAACATTTTGGCGCTCGCGTTTTCGGGTACCGCGCCACAGACCATCTCCGGTCCGGGTCAGATCGTCTTCCGCAACCGGGGCGGCGGCGATTTCATTCAAGTCATCGGAACCGCCACCATCGGTGAGGAAGTCTCGCTCATCGTCCCTTCCGATGCCACGCAGGCTTCCCAACGCATCATTCTGCTCACCGGTGCGAAACTCATCAATCGAGGCCTCATCTCCCTTCAGAAGCCCGACGGCGCATTCACAATTCAGGGCGCGTTCCAGAATCTCGGCACGATCGATGTGCAGGGCGGTTCTCTTGCCCTGACCGCGCTTTCCGGCCCCTTAGGCGACCTTTCACTCGCTCCCGGTTGCTCGCTCATACTTGACGGCACGTACACCATCGATCACGACCTCGCCGTTTCGAATGCCCTCCTGTCGCTCGCAGGTACCTGGTCCAGCACTGCCGCGCTCTCGGTAACCAGCGGTCAATTCATCCTCGGCGGCACCTGGTCCAACGCCGGCTCCTTTGCCGTCAACAACTCTCTATGGACCATCGGCGGCACCTACCCGTCGCTCGGTGCGCAATCCGGTTCCGGAAACTCGCTTACTTATTCCGGCACCTATCCGTCCACCTCGCTCGTGGCCGACAGCAGCACCGGCAACATCCTCCTGATCAATACAACGTTCCGCAACGCCCGCCTCGAAGCCCGTGATGGCGCCCGCTTCATCGTCGGCGCCGGCTCCAACCTCACGCTCGACGCCTGCACGCTCGCGAGCGATCTCACGCTCAACTCCTGCGCCTCGGCCTCCATTACCAATGGCCTCACGTTCGCCGACGGGGCGACGCTCCTCATCAAGAACCGCACCTGCACCAAGGCGTCTCTCACATTCGTCGGTGCCGCGCAGACCATCGGCGGCACCGGCCGCATCCAAATTGGCGAAGCAGCGACTGCCGCCGATCTGCAGATCACCACTGCGACGAAGGTCACGCTTGATACCGGCGTCGCCATCGAGTTCCGTGGTTCGGGTACCCAGCAGACCGCCTCGGTTTCCATCTCGTCCGCGCGCACGCTCGTCAACCGCGGCCGAATCTCCTGCGCCGTCCCCGGCTCCATCCTTCAGATCAACGGCGCCGGCACTTTTACGAACGAAGGCACGATGGAATCGACCGCGGGCACGCTGGTCATCAATCCGGGCACCCTCACCAACCACACTGCCGCAACCGGTGCTCTCGCCGGAGGGACGTGGCGTGCACTTGGCGGGTCGCTCACCCTGGGCTCGCGCTCGATCGCTCAAATCGGCGCCGACACTCTGTTCCATATACGCGGCGCGTCCATCACTCTGCCCTCGTTCAACACGCTCGCCCGCAACGCCGGCACGTTCATCATCGAGAATCGCGCCTTCGCCGGCTCGAATCCGGCGCTCTTCCTCAACACCGGCACCCTCGAACTCGGGGCCGGCGCATCGTTCTCGTCCGCCGGTCCGATCGAGGTCGCTCCCGGTGGCAGACTCCGCACCACGGTCGCAAGCCCGGCCAGCCTCGGATCGTTGATCACCCCGTCAACGCTGACGCTCGCCGGCAGTCTAAGTGTCGGCTTCACGGGTGCGCTGCCGCCCACCTCGGGCACGGTCTTCCACTCCTTCGCATCCGCGGCGTCCGTCGCCGGAGCCTTCTCCAGCGTCTGCTTCGACGGCAATCCTGAAAACCTCGGCGTCACGGTGATCACCAACCCGCCCGCCGGAGCGCCCCCGAAGACCATCCTCGATCTGCTCATCGACGGCAGCGGCGGGGTCGCGCCCGTCATCGTGCAGCAGCCATTCAACACCCGGGCGACTCCCAACGCCGCGTTCTACGTCGGCGCGGCGCCCGCGAACCTCACCTACCTCTGGCGCCGAAACGGGATCGCACTCGCCGACGGCCCATCGCCCGCCGGCTCTGCCATTTGGGGTGCAGCCACCTCGTATCTCGTGATCGTCGATGCAGCTCCGGCAGATGCCGGTCAGTACGACTGCGCTGTCAGTAACGCCTGCTCAACCACGCTCACCGCCGCCGCGACCCTCAGCGTCTGCCGCCCCGATCTGAACGCCGACGGCATGGTCGACGACGCCGACTTCTCGATCTTCGTCGTTGCGTACGGCATTCTGGACTGCACCGATCCGCTGATGCCCCCCGATTGTCCCGCCGACCTCAACAACGACCTCGCCGTCGATGATGCGGACTTCACCATTTTCATCATCGCCTACGACGCCCTGCTCTGTCCCTGAGGAGATTCCGACGATGCGCCAGTCTGTTCAATTCACTCGTGCCGCGCTCGCGTGCGCTCTTAGTCTGGCTGCCGCGCCGCTTCACGCTCGCGGCCCGGCCGACCCGCCCGTCCGCGCCGCTACCCCACACGCCGGCGAAGCGGTTGTACGTGTATCGCCCCGCTCGCCCATCGACGCGGCGCTCGTCGATTCTGTTTCGCACGATCGCTGGTCGTGCACCGTGCTCGAAGGCCGCGCTGAGGCCGATTACCTCATTCACCTTGACGACCTTCGCGTGCTCGACACCGCCGGAGTTCCCTACCGGATCATTATCGAAGACGTCGAGGCTCTCCTGCGCGCCGATGAAGAGGCTCGCGCGTCGGGCTTTGAAGACCGCGCCTTCTTCGACGACTTTCAAGACTTCAGCGCCGTCCGAAACTACGTCGCTTCCCTCGTCACTCAATACCCCGATATGGTCAAGCGGATCACGCTCGGATTCTCGCTTCAATCACGAGAGATCTTCGGCTACCGGGTCACCAGCGCCGTCCCCGCAGTCGGCGGTTCCCCGCGCAAGCCCGTCGTCTTCATCATGAGCCTTCAGCACGCACGCGAGTGGATCACGCCCATGGCCACGCTCTTTACCGCGTCCTACCTGCTCGAGAACTATCAGTCCGACGCCGGCATCCGCGACATCCTCGACCGCTACGAACTCGTCTTCGTCCCGCTCTGTAATCCCGACGGCTACGTCAATTCGTGGGCCAGCGACCGTCTCTGGCGAAAGAACATGCGCGCCGCGACAAACCAGTTCCCGTTCGGTGTCGACAACAATCGCAACTGGAGTTACGGCTGGGGCCTCTCCTCCGGTTCCAGTTCGTCTCAGTCTTCCGAGACCTACCGGGGCACCGCCGCATTTTCTGAACCCGAAAATCAGGCGATCGCCAACTACGCGCTCCAGATTCCCAAAGTGTTTGCCGCCCTCGACGTCCACAGTTACGCCGGAATGGTCCTGCGCCCGTGGTCGTACCAATCAACCAAGCCCCCCGGCCTCGCCTCCTTTGATCGCATCGGCAACGCGATGCTTGCCGAAATCACCGCACGTACAGGAATCACTTACGAGTACGGCGGCCCGGAAATTCTTTACCTCTCTTCCGGCACAGCGCCCGACTGGGCCTTTGGAACCCTCGGCGCCGTTTCGTTCACTGTCGAATTGAGCAGCCCCAACGGAGGCTTTGTCCCGCCCGCCTCGTCCATCATCGGCACTTCCAACGAGGCCCTCGCCGCGGTCCTCTCCATGATCACGCGGCTCTGCCCCGCCGACTTCAATATGGACAACGCCGTCGACGATCAGGATTTTCAGTTGTTCGTCGCGTCGTATGACCTGCTGCTTACCAACGCCGGCGATCTCACCGGCGACGGCCTGACCGAGGACTCCGATTTCTCGCTCTTCTGCGCCGCATACGACGCGCTTACCTGTCCTTGAGTCACTGGTCGCCAGCGCGCTCGCCCCGCGTTCGATTTCACGCCTCCGCCGCAGGCTTGCAGACTTCTGCCGCTCCGCTTGCACTAAACGACTTCGTCATTGAGTTCTTCCTATCGCATCGAACAGCCCGCCCGCCACCCTAAAAACTCGATCGGCAGCTTCGTTCGCCCATCGACCGCAAGATCGGCCTCCGCCGATCCGAGCGCGGGCGCAAACTTGAATCCATGCCCGGAGCAGGCGGAAACCACGACGACATTGTTATGGTCCGGGTGCGCATCAATGAGAAAGTGACCGTCTCTCGTGCCCGTGTACAGGCAGACCCTCGTTTCGAGCAATTCGCAGTCCTCGTTGCACCCCGCCGGAATTCGCGATTGCACGAAGCCCGCGAGCGCCCGAATCTCCTCCGGTCGAACGACACGATCGACCGTTTCCGGATCGGTCGGCTCTCCTGCTTTGTGCAGAGCCACCTTGAATCCCGCGCCGCCCGGTACGGTCCCGTCGCGCTCCGCTGGAAACACTGGAAATCCGTAGTGCGCCGAGCCATCGGGTTCGCTGATCGCCCACGCAAGCGTCGTGGCGATCGCGTTTTCGGGAAAGAGCACACCGGTTGTCGGTTCGTAGAAAGGGACCTCGTCCGGTCGGATCACAAACTGTGGAAACCGCGCCGCCGCGCCGGCACGATCGAGCAATTCGTGCTCAAGGCCATGCAGCCTCGCGCTCTGAAGTGACCCCGCCACAAACGGGCTTCCCTCCGTGCCGATGTAGAGACCGCCCGTCAATCGAAAGACCGGAGCGTCCGTTCGCGACTGCAGTTCGGACCAAAGGCGATACGACTCCCGGAGCAGCGGCACGTAGTCGGCGTGTTCGTAATAGCACAGCCGGATAAGCCGCGAGTGGCCGTGCGAAGAGCCGCGATCGTGCGGCGGATCGAATCGATCGATGCCGATGCACGGCACGCCCCGCCGAGCCAGCGCCAGGAGCGTGGCCGAGCCCGCGGCACCCAATCCAACGACAATGACTTCCGGCGCGCGGGGCATGTCGCATAGTAACGGACGCGACACTTCCTACTTCATCGCTCGCGTCTATGGGCCGTTTGCCCATCAATTACTTTTGAGGCCAAAGCGCGTGCGCACGAAGAAACTCTTCGAACTTGACCCGATACATCCCTTCATCCTTCCCCGGCAGGTCGTTGTGATCGCAGTCAAGCGCGATCAGTTCTGCATCGGGCCGCAGCTTTTTCATCGCTTCCGCGTGAGCGAACGGGATGACGCGATCATGTGTTCCGTGTGCGATCAGCACCGGAGATTTGATGATTCGAAGCGCTTCATCATTCAGGAACGGATGCCGCACCAGCCATCGCGGCACGTGATATCCGTCCGCCATTGACGCAAGCGACGTAAACGTGCACTCAAGAATCATGGCCCCCGGCGGCACCTGCTCGCCCACGCCGCACGCCACGCCCCCGCCGAGCGATCGGCCCAGCAGAATCAGCTTGTTCTTATCAACCTCGGGCCGCGCCATCGCGATCCGCGTCATCGCCGCCGCATCCGAGACGATTCCTTTTTCCGACGGTTCACCCTCGCTCCGTCCATACCCGCGGAACTCCGGCAAGAGCACGTTGAACCCTTCGCGCTGGCATGTCTCGGCAAACCACGACCAGTTCTCGATGAAGTCGGCGTTCCCGTGAAAGCAGACCAACAGCGGCCCCGGAGACTTTGCACTCCGGCCATCACCCTTGAAGTACCACGCCTCGATCTTTCGTCCGTCCGCAGCCGTGAACCAGGTTTTTTCGCCCGTCGGTGGCAGCTCTCTGCCCGACGACCGTCCCGCGGCCCGCGGAAAAATCAACGAATCCTGCATGACCCATAGCCCGCCCGCAAACGCCGTATATCCGAGCACGCCCAGCAGCAAGACCGAGGCTGCGCCTCTTCGAAGCCATCGGGCCGCGCGCCCGCCCGTTGATCGCTGCACGCTTGCTGTTTCGCCCGTTGCCATTCGGCCCCTTGATTGCGCCGCGCTCCGGCCCCCTCGGCTCAGAGTCCCCGGACGATTCTCCGCACTTCGTTCATCCAGACGGCGTTCTTGTCCCACGGCCATGGATGTCCCGGTTCGTCGCCTTTGCCCACATCCTTTGGACCAAACCACCAGCCTCCCCACAGAATCGCGCTGTCGCAGCGCTCTCGCACCGTGTTGAGCACAGTCCCGAAATACGGCACCACCTTGTTTCGGAACTTTGGATCCGAAGGGTGGTAGTGGGGAGAGATGAACGGGATCACCGGCTTCCCGCCGTACCTGTACGATTCTTCGATATTTGCGATCGCCGCTTTCAGCCAACCCTTTTCGTCGTCGTAAAACGAGTAAAGAGACGGGCATATGACGTCAAGGTCATCGGCGATAACCGAATTGAACCGGTTCGTGCCATGCCACGCCAGCACTTTCTCGTCCGTCGGCATCACCGGCGTCCAGTAGTCGTAAACCGGACAAACGCCGTAGGTGCCGATTCGCGCCTGCTGGTTCTTTCGGTCCCGTTTCGCCGCTCTGAAACCGGCAATCCGCTGGGCGTGTCCCTGTGCCACGCACTCTGCCTGCTGCACGCGGACGTCGGAGCAGAGCGCCTCAAAGTCCACGATGAGCAGTTCGGATTTCTGTTCGCTCGCCCACTTGCCGACGATGACAGGGTCGTACCCGCCCCGCGAATACCACGAGATCGGCGATAACCCTTCGAGCGTGAGATCGGGCTGATCTTTGAACCCAAGCAGATTATAAAGCTTGAACGCCATGCCCAAATCGTATCAGACGATCTTGGCAGACACGCGCCGGAACTACGGGCTCTTCCATGATTGCGCGATCGGCATGCGTCGGCCCGAGCCGAACGCTACGCCCGTGACCTTGAGCCCGATTGCCGCCTGCTTGCGCTTGTATTCGGACAAGTCGGTCAGCCGCACAATTCGGCGCACGGTCGCCTCATCAAAGCCTGCGCGCCCGGCGCACTCGCGGATGATCTCCCCCGCGCTTTGCCGCCTTTCGACGTAGCGGCTCAAAATCTCATCGAGCACGTCGTACGGAGGCAGCGAATCCTGATCCTTCTGATCGGGGCGAAGTTCCGCACTCGGCGGCTTTTCGATACTTCCATTCGGAATCGGCGCTGTCTGAAAGCCGCACAGGTTTGCGTGTTCGTTCATCCATCGTGCAAGGCGGTAAACCCAGTTCTTTGTCAGGTCGCACAGCACCGCGAGGCCGCCGTTCATGTCGCCGTAGAGCGTGCAGTAGCCGACCGCGAGTTCGCTCTTGTTTCCTGTGGTCAGGACAATCGCACCCGTCCGGTTCGACAGCGCCATCAGGATCGTGCCTCGCAGGCGTGATTGCAGGTTTTCTTCTGCGAGATCGGGCAATTTCTCGCCGAGCTTCTTTGCTTCGATCGCGGTCATCGCGGGATCGATCACCCCGACCGCGCCCTCGAACATACCCGCGATCGGAACGGTGATGCACTTCATCCCGAGGCGCTTCGCGAGGTCGTACGCGTCGGACTTGCTGTGGTCGCTCGAGTATGGGCCGGGCAGCGCGACGCCGAGCACATTCGACGGACCAAGCGCCGCACAGGCAATCGCCGCAGTCACCGCGCTGTCGATACCGCCGGACAAACCGAGCAGTGCACTCTTAAATCCGGTCTTGCGGCAGTAATCCCGCACACCCAGCACGAGCGCCCGGAACAAATGCTCTTCATCGCTCTTGTTCGAGACCGGATCGACGATGACCCCCGAAGTGCTTGGTACATCCACGAACGTAATCGCTTCTTCAAATCCCGGCCCTGCCGCGATCAAGTCTCCGTTCGGAGAAAACGCCGCCGCGTGCCCATCGAAGATGAGTTCGTCATCGCCGCCGACCTGGTTCACGCTCGCGACGAAAACGCCGTGCGTCATCGCGTGCTTCTTCAGAATCGCGCGATGTCTGGGGCTCTTGCCGAGAACAAACGGGCTGGCAGACGCCGAAAGTATGACCTGCGCGCCGGCCTTCACCACCTGCGCAACCGGATCCGAAGCATTCGCGTACTTTGACGCAAAGCCCGCGTCTTCACCCTTCCAAAGGTCTTCACAGATCGTGAGCCCGACCTGTGTACCTTTGATGTCGATCACGACGGTGCGATCACCCGGCGTGAAGTAGCGATCTTCGTCGAAAATGTCGTACGTCGGCAACAGCCGCTTGTCGTAGTAGTCGAGCATCTTTCCGTTGCGGAACGCCAGCAGCGAATTGGCAACGCCGCTCGGGTGGTTCGCGTCGCGACCGACCGGCAGGGGGCAACCGAAAATGACTGTGATGTCTTTCGATTGCGTCTCGCCCAATTCTTTGGCGGTGTCCGAGCACGCCTTCAGAAATCCGCCCTGCAGCAGCAAATCTCGAGGCGGATAGCCGCAGAGTGACAACTCGGGGAAGAGCACGCAATCGGCGCCGCCTTCGCGAGCCTGCGAGATGAATCGCACGATCCCTGCAGCGTTTCCCGCGATATCGCCCACGGTCGGATTGGTTTGAGCCAGCGCAATTCGCATCGGGCAATTCTAGTGATTCGCGAGTTCGGGTTTCTGAGTAAGAGAAGCCCTCGGCACAAACATCCGGTGTATCCCCAGCCTCAAGACCGCCGCGACCGAGAGCACCGAGTTCACCACCGCCTCGCTCGCCAGCACGAGCAACGCCACGCCCGCCATCTCCGGCGCGTGTTCGAGCCCAAGCAGCGTTGCAGTCCCAACGATCGCGGCTTCGCGTGTTCCGACCGTTCCGGCCGGGCTGATGACGCCAACGACAAAGTGCATCGAAGCCAGCAAAACGCAGGAATCGAGCGCGATCGGCGTTCCGACGATCATCCCGGCGAGGTAGAAGCGAAGGGCCTGGCTGCCCATATCGACGAGCCGCACAACCACGAGCACAAACACGCGTTGAGGCGAGGCGAGAATGTCGAGTCCGCCGTGCGCCGTCCGTACGAACCTGGTCCGTACCAATTTGCGGGCCCAGCCTCCCCTTCCTCCGAGTCGATCGGCCAGCGCTCGCATGATCGCCATGCCCCGTGTGCCGTGAAAGTACCACGCGAGCAGGCACACTATTGCGAAGCCAACTGCGCCCGACGAGAGCGCGATCGCGATCCACTTGCCGTTGATTTCTCGCGTCAGAAGCGAAGCGCCAAAGAGCGGGAGCAGCGTGATCGCCATCACAATCGAGACCGCGCCGAACCATGCCCCGATCAGCGCCACCGGCACGCCGTCGCGCCGGTTGTGCAGCAGAATCCGGAAGAGCATTCCCGCCTTGAATGGGACGTAGCTGAGAAAGGTCGCGATTGCGTTGGTCGCCTGCAAATCCCAGAAGTTCAGCCGCCAGATGGGCCGGAGCGCGACGAAAAAACTCAGCCCGGAGAAGAACAGCACCAGCACGTTTGCGCCAAAGAGCAGCGCGATCAGATGCACGGGAGCATCTTTCAGCGCGGCGAGCTGCTTTTGATTCTCAGGACTGAACGCCTGCTTGATGCACCAGCCAAGTAGCGCGAGGCCAACGAGAAAGCCGATGATCTGTACGGCGACCTTCAGCGGCGACAAACGCCTGGGTTGCTGGCTTTCCGGCGCGCTCATGGTTGACGCTCCGGGCTTCGGATCGGGCGAACGACCAGCGGCAGCTCGATGTTGTCGGCCTTTGCGGGCGTAGCAGGCACGGTCGCCTCGAGCCAGCGCCGAACCACATCGCGCGAAACGGCCGGGTCATACCACTTGCTCTCGATTAATCGATCGAGCTCGGAGAAGCTAATCAGGACAGCGTCGACTCCGCGGTCGAGCAGCTTGCCGGACCACTCGAACGGAGCGTTGCTGGTTGCCTTCGAAGTTCGTACTGCGTCGCCAAGCGGAGACGTGTCCCAGGTGGTGTGATAGATCAGCGGGCCCGGCACATAGAACGGCGTGGAATCGCCGAGCAAATAGAGCCGCTCGCCCGGATGCACCAGTGACGACTCGCCCACCCGCAGGTACGACTGCGCCAGCGCCTCGGGCCCGAAGGCAAGCGTCTGGTTCGGGCGTCCGCCTCGCTCGGACCAGAAGGTATCGAGCGATCGAATCGCCATGAACGCCGCGCTCAGCGTCGCAGTGATTGCGACGAGTCGCCGATAGAGCATCCAGCGCGGGGATGCGACGTTGAGCCAGGTTCCACTTCCAACCAGGCCAATCAACATTGCGCCCGGAATGGCGAGCGGAATCAAAAACCGGGATTGCAGATGAGTGAGCACGAGCCACGCCCCGGTCTGAAGGGCCAGCCCGCCGATGAGCAGCGCGGCCGCGCTCCTGATTCTGCTCGCCGCAACGCCGACGAGTGCCGCGATCCCAACAAGCGGAAAGAACACGCTCCAGTGCGGATGCAAGAGTCCCCGATGACGGGGCCCGGCCGGATCGCTGGGATCGAGCATGACGAGCATCCGGATTCGATCGAACCACGTTCCATCAAAGTGATGAGCCCCCGCGAACCTGCCGTACTGCTCGACAGTCCAATGCGCATCGCCAAACACGCTGTGTGCATACGGGAAAACCGGGTTGCCGCTCGCGAGCCAGTTTCGGGCCAGCCAAGGGAGCAGCGCGATCAGGCCCGAAAGCATCGCGCACGCTGACAGGAGCGCCCAAGTGCGTGCGGGCGAAAACCAGACAATCGCGATGCCGGCGGCAGGCGCCACCATAATGAGCGCGGTCGGCTTCACGCTGCACGCAACGCCGACCAGCCAGCCGACCAGCAACGCGCGGCTTACTGCGGGCACCCCGCGATCCATTGCGACGACCATCGCGCCGGCAAACAAGGCGCACAGCGTGAGCTCGTTGTACGCCATCGACCCGACGACGACGATCCATGGAACGCAGAGAAACGCGGCTGCACCGATCCATCCACCCTCGCGCGAGCTTAGCCAACCACCTCCGTCATCGGGCGAATCGGCCGGTGTCGTGCGTGCGATCAATTCACGTGTTGCCCCGGCCACCAACCACGCGCCGACCACGCCGAATCCGACATGCAGCATCTGGCACGAAAGTGCCCGCCAGCCATCATCCGCCAGCATCCCGCTCATGCCGCTGGCCGTCGTGCGCGGCGCGAACGTCCACAATTGGAGCGTGAGGAACGCGCTCTCGAAGTACGAAGGCAGATAGGAGTAAACGTTGTGATTGAGGGGAGCGAGCCGCCCGAACTCCAGCCACTCGCGCGGCAACTGCAGGTGATAGCTGAGCACATCGAACCCGCCAAACTCGCTCGCCCAGAGCATTCCAGGTGCTTCGCATGCCGCGACCAGCATCACGGCGAGCGAGAGAACGCAGGCACCCGCGGCGATCACCCAGAGCCCGACGCCTGGAGTTGGCTGTTTCGACTGTGCTGCTTTTCGAATCGAGAGAACGAGAAGTGCAAGTCCAACGATTCCGGGAACGAGTGCCGCAATGTTCCATGCGATCCCCGGCAACCACTCTCCCGCCCAGTTGATCAGGTGGCCGATTGTCAGTTGGATGGACAGGCCCGCTGCGGCCTGAATTGCCAGGCGGTTTTTCGCTTCGCGATAGAGCGGCAAGGCGAGCGTCCCCAGCCCGATCGCCGAAGCGATGTAGAGGGTCGGAGCCCAACACGACCGGACGATCCAATAAACCGCCGCGGCAGGACCCTGCAAGCCGGTCAGCGGTCCGCCGATTGATGCGATCGCCCCGACCAGCAGCGCGAGCAAACCCACGAGCCCGATCCACGCGGCGCGTCCTGTCGTCATGGAAGGAGCGGAAAGTGGGGGCGTTGCACGTGTCATTCGTTCGCGCTTAGGATAATCCATGGCGGGACCAAAATCGTTGTCCGGTCCTATTCCCAATCTCGACGACCTCGCGGTCATTGAGCCGGTCTGTGCTGTCTTCCGCCGAACGCTCAAGGGCGCGGGGCTGAAGTACACGCTCGAGCGCGCCCAGATTCTCGATTCGGTCATGCGCCAACCGGGCCTGTTTCACGCGGATGAACTGATCAAGGGCCTGAAGGAAGAGGGCTTTCGCGTCTCCAAGGCGACGGTCTATCGCACGCTCAAGTTGATGCAGGATTCCGGCATCATCCAGCGGGTGCTCTTTGACGACGATGATGCCGGACGTTATCAGGTGGTCTTCGGCACCAGCGCGAGCGACTTACTCATTCGCACCGACAACGGCGAGGCCGAGCAGATCGAGATTCTTGAACTTCGTGCGCTGTGTGAAAAGCTTTGCGCGGAGCGCGGGCTCAGGCTGAAAGGGCATCGGCTTCAGATCTTCGCGGCGCCGGAGTGAGTCGCGTGACTGTCCGTCACTTGCTGCTCGGATCGAGAATGCCGATCTTCTCGATGCCGATGCGGGCACAGTGCTCGTGCATCTGAACGACCGCTTCGTACGGCACGTTTTCCCGCGGACGCACAACGATGGCGAGATCCTTGGGCGAGCGATCGGTCGTGACCGCCGTCAGCCACGAATCGATCAGGTCGAGCGGCGAATCCACCAGTGTCGGGATTTTCGAGGCCGACCGCGTCGTGACGACGACCTCTTTGCCGTCCTTGCTCGTCAGGAGCAGTTCGATACGCGTCATCTGCTCCGGCACTTTTACGACCGAAGGCTTCGACGGTGGAAGAGCGGTCTTGAGCAGCCATTCCGGACCCAGCACGCTGGCGCTCGCCATGAAGAAGACCAGGATCACCATCACGACGTCGACCATCGGCGTCATGTTGGGCGCGTAATGCTCATCATGCATCGTGAGCGCGTTGCGTTTACGAAATGCGTGGGCGCGGCCGCTCATAGAGGCTTTTTCCCGCCTTTCGCAGCGACCAGCTTGACCGAAACAAGTCCTGCATCGCGGCAAGCGGTCAGAACCGGCGCGACCTTGCCGTAGCTCAGAGCCCGGTCGGCACGGATCTGTACTTCTGCGGTCGGCGATATCTCCGACATGTCCTTCAAGATCTTGGAAAGCTGCGAACCCATCACGCGCTCTTCGCCAATGAGCAAGATCGGTTCACCGGTTTCTTCTTCAGGCGCCACGATGTTGATCACGATCGGGCCGGCCTTGTCCGCTGGTCGTCCGGTTGTGGAAGAAGGCAGGTTCACGCTGCTCGATCGTCCGGCTGCGAGGTGTCCGACCATCAGATAGAAGATGATCAGGCACATGACGACGTCGATCAACGGCGTCACGTTGACGTGAGCCGCGCCGCTGCCTCTTCTGAACGTTCGGAGCCGCATGGTTGGTTCTTGTGTGAATTAGACCGTCGCGGCAACGCGCGAAACCGGCTTGGCTTCGACGCGGGGAGTCACGGGGCTTGTCACGTCGTCGTCCGCCGGAAGCGTTTCGATCAGCTGCGAGGAGATGAGCATCCCTCGTGTGCAGATGCGATCGACGATCGACCGGTAGAAACCAAAGACAAACAAGCAGGGAATAGCCAGTGTGAGTCCAAGAAGCGTGTGGAAGAGCGCCTTGCTGATACCAAGCGACAGATCGCTCGGACCGGCCTGTCCGCCTGATTCACCCAGCGAGGTGAACGCGAGGATCATGCCCCAAACTGTGCCCGCGAGGCCGATCAATGGTCCGAGATTGCCGACGACGTTCAAAGGCTCGATCGTGCGGAACCACTTGGCCACTTCATCGCTCGCGGCAATCTCCGCAGTCTCTCGCATGCCGACCCGATCGCGTTTGCGAGCCGGATCGATCACCTGGCGCAGCACGCGCGACGGAAAACTTTCATCGTGCTTGATGAACGCACGCAGGTCTTCTTCGCGCCCGGCTCTCACCAGGTCGTTGATTCGGTTGATGCTTGCCTCGGGCAGAATCTTGCCCTCGCGGACATCGATCAAACAGCGCACGATGATCGCCACTGCGACGAGCGAACCAAAGAGCAGAAGCACGGTGAACAGGTCGAACGACTGGACGAACAGGCCCCAGAGGCCCCCCTGCCCGGCCGCGGCGAGCACGGATGTGCCGCTGAAAGTGAGACTTTGCATCATGTCCTTATCTTAGAGACCCGGAACGATGGATTCAGTTGTCTGACGGACGTTCTGGCTCGGCGGGTTGATCCTCGAAATCGGCATCCGTGGCCCGGCGTCCGATGCTGTATGCGCCCGTAAACCACCGATTGAGGTCGGCGAGCTTTTCTTTCTCCCCGGCGAACGGATAGGTGGAGCGGGTTGGTTCGACCCACACGCCGGTGATGGGGCAGCGGATCGGCTCGCGTTCTCGCAATTCAGTGACGCCCGGACGCTGGCTCCACGAATCGGGCAGGTCAACTTCGATCTGGCGGGACGAATCGCCCAAATTGGTGAATCGGATCGTGAGGGCACTTGCGTTTTGAGCCAGCGTGTCGGCGATGCGTGCGGGCCACTCGATGACCACGGCGCAGCCGGGCTGCACTGTTCCGGCGGGCGTGACGTATCGGTCCCACCCGGCAGAATCAAGGTCTTCTGCGGACTGCAGGCGATAGGCGTCAACGTGAATCAGCCGGCGGATGCCCCGACGCTCCGACGCGAGCGGATATTCGTTCACGAGGACGAATGTCGGGCTGCTTACAAGGCCAGGTGCGACGCCGAGGGCGTGCGCCAGTCCACGGACGAAGGTGGTTTTGCCGGCACCGAGATCGCCTTCAAGTCGCACGATATCTCCCGAGTGGAGGAGCGCCGCGACGCCTGCCGCGAGCGAACTGGTGTATTCGGGACTTGTGCTGGTTCGGACGATCGGCGACACGGACGAATTATTGGGAGACATCAGGTGTGCTCCCAGCCAAGGTCGCGGGCGTTTGTGCTGGTCGAGCCTTCGAGAACAAAGCACCCGGATCCCGCGGCGACAGTGCCGATGCGCGTGATTGAGGTGTTTCGTTCGGAGATCGCCGCGGGGACTTCCCCGGAGGCAGTGAAAAGCAGTTCGTAATCTTCGCCTTCGGAAGCGGCGCGGCGCCAATCAAGGCCCGCGGCAGGAATGAGTTCGGACTTGATTTCGAATCGTGCGTTGGACGCGACCGCCATTCGATCTGCGTCCCGGCCGAGTCCATCGGAAAGATCCATCATCGCATGAAGGCGCGAGTCGAGTAAGTCGGCAAGCGAGCGAGCCTCGGAAATCCGCGGCTCGAACGTGAGGTGGCTTCCAAGCCCGGTCGTTGCATTGAACGACGCTCCGAGTCTGCCGGTTACATAGACACCGTCGCCGGGCTTCGCGCCTGAGCGCAGGACAGGGCCGCGGGTTGGGTGTGCCGTGCCGATGACCGTGACGGTGAGGGTGAGGGGGTCGGTTTCGTGCGGCAAGGTTGCGATGTCGCCGCCAACGAGCGGGCAGCTCCAGTGCTCGGCCCACCGTTTCAGGGCGGCTGAAAGCTCATCGGCCTTTGCCTCGTCGAAGCCCTTGGGGAATGCACCGGTTGCAAGTGCGCACAGGGGCGTTCCGGCCATCGCGGCGATATCGGAGATTGAGCGAGCGATGGCTTTGCGGGCGATCAGGTCGAGCGGCGTTCCCTTCCGGAAATGGCGATCTTCGATCGCCTGATCAACGGTGAGAAGACAGTCGGAATTGCCGATGCGGACGACGGCGCAGTCGTCCCCCGGTCCGACGCGGACATGGGGAAACAACCCCGGCAGGCCGGCAGACCGGGCGGCGATATTCGCAAGGAGTTCGCTCTCTCGCATCCAAACAGCGTAGCCGCAGCGTCGATTCCGTCCCCAATTGTGGTAACCGCTTGGCGCGGGCTTCGGGTTGTGGGAGGCTACGCGCGAGCCAAAAGGAGCGACAACATGCAACTGAACCAGGACAAGCTCAATGCGTTTCTGGGCAAGGTGGTTGGCGACTTCGGAGGCGCGATGAGCGCCGTGCTGGTGACGATCGGCGACAAGTTGGGGTTGTACAAGGCGATGGCTGAGGCAGGGGAGCGAGGTGTCACGCCATCCGAACTTGCCAAGGCGACCAACACGGCCGAGCGCTATGTGCGGGAGTGGCTGCTCAATCAGGCCGCGGGCGGGTACTGCGAGTTTCGCGCGAAGGAAGGGCGGTACGTGCTGCCCGCCGAGCAGGCGTTTGCGCTCGCGGATGATCAGAGCCCGGCGAGCATGGTGGGCGGATTCATGGTGTCGAATTCGATGGTGAAGGATGAAGACAAACTGCTCGAGGCATTCCGAACAGGCAAGGGAGTGGATTGGGGATCGCACCATCACGATCTCTTCCACGGAACCGAACGGTTTTTCGCGGCAAACTATCGAGGGAATCTGGTGAGCAGCTGGCTGCCCGCGCTCGAGAAGGCAGTGGAGAGGCTGCAGGCCGGCGCACTCGTCGCTGATGTTGGATGCGGACATGGGGCATCGACGATCCTGATGGCCGAGGCATTCGCCAACTCTCAGTTCATCGGATTCGACACACATGCGCCGTCGGTCGACTTCGCAAGCCGGGCGGCGCGCGATGAAGGAGTTGCTTCGCGGTGCACGTTCGAGTCCGAATCCGCAACCGCGTTTAAGCCTCCGGCAGGGAAGAAATTCGACATCGTCTGCTGCTTTGACTGTCTGCACGACATGGGCGACCCGGTCGGTGCGGCGCGGCACATTCGATCGGTGATCAAGCCCGACGGAATCTGGATGATCGTCGAGCCGTTTGCGAACGACAATCCGGAAGAGAATCTGAATCCGGTTGGCCGCGTATTTGCCGCAGCGTCCACGATGATCTGTGTGGGTCACTCGCTCGCTCACAACGGGCCGGCGCTCGGAGCGCAAGCCGGCGAGGCGAAGCTGCGAGAGGTTGTAACCCAGGGCGGGTTCACCCGATTCCGGCGGGCGACGCAAACGCCGTTCAATCTGGTATTGGAAGCCCGTCCCTGATGCTTGCCTGCTTTTCGGGGCGTTAACGCGCGAATCGCATGGTGAGGCGGCGGACAGCACCTGCAAAGAGCAGTGCGACCGGGAAACCCACGAGCCAGCCGAGCGCGGTGGCCTTGAGCCAGCGGGAGAAGAGGCGGGAATCAAGCCCGAACCATGTGATGGAAAGAACCATCGCGCAGCACGCGGCAATGATGGCGGCAAGCAGGGCAAGGAAAAGCAGTTCGGCACCGCGTTTAGAGAGCATGATCTTGATATCGGCATACGCTGGCAGGTATGCCGCAAGTGCGCGATCCGGGGAACGTTGTTGTTCGTACCAACAATCAAAGAGCCATGGAATCGATTTCGGTCTTTGACATTTTCAAGGTTGGCGTAGGGCCCTCGAGCAGCCACACGATGGGGCCGTGGCGGGCGACCCAGCGCTTTCTGAAGGCCGTGTCGGAACGCGCGGACCTGTCGCGGGTTCGACGCGTGCGGACGGATTTGTACGGATCGCTGGCGAAGACGGGCAAGGGGCACGGGACCGACCTGGCGGTGATTCTCGCGCTGAGCGGCGAGGACCCTGTGACGTGCAAGGTTGAGGGCTTGACCGAACGAGTGGAAGAGACCAAGCAGCGGGGGCTGCTTCAACTCGCCGGGAAGCACGCGATCGACTTCGATTTCAATCGCGACGTGATGTTTCATATGGATACGGCGCTGCCGTTCCATCCGAACGGCGTCACCTTTACGGCGACGCTGGATGATGCCTCGGTGTATTCCGAGACGTATTACTCCGTCGGCGGCGGCTTTGTCGTGCAGGAAGATGAATCGCCGAGCGGGAGTCATGCGAAGACCCTGCCCTTCCCGATCGAGCACGCGTCGCAGTTGCTCGGGTACTGCGGTAGGGAGGATGCGAACATTCCGCAGATCGTGGGGCGGAACGAACTGACGTGGCGGAATGGCGCGGAGATTCGCGAGGGACTGCTCCATATCTGGCGGGAGATGCAGGCGTGCATCTGGCGCGGATGTAATACCGAGGGTGTGCTGCCGGGCGGGCTGAATGTTGTTCGCCGCGCGGCGAAGATGAGCCGGAAATTGCTACGCACTGAAGCAACGGAAAAGATGCCGGACTTTGACGAGTGGATGGGAGGCGTCGCGGTGAGCGCACGCGACTTTGAATCGATCCTGAAGTGGGTGAGTGCGTTTGCGCTGGCGGTGAACGAAGAGAACGCGTGCTTCGGGCGCGTTGTAACCGCGCCGACCAATGGCGCGGCGGGGGTTATCCCGGCGGTGATGATGTACGCGAACTGCTTTAAGAGCATGAGCGATGATGCGACGATTGATTTCATGCTGGCGGCGGGCGAAGTCGGGAGCTTGTTCAAGAAGGGCGCGACGATCAGCGCGGCGATGGGCGGATGCCAGGCGGAAATCGGCGTGAGCAGCGCGATGGCCGCGGCCGGATTGACGCAGGTACTGGGGGGTTCGCCCGGGCAGGTGCTGATGGCGGCGGAGATTGCGATGGAGCACCACTTGGGCATGACGTGCGATCCGATCGGGGGCCTGGTTCAGATTCCGTGCATCGAGCGGAACACGATGGGCGCGATCAAGGCGATCACGGCGGCGAATGTCGCGCTCGAGAGCGATCCGGCGAATGCGAAGGTGAGCCTGGATCAGGTGATTGCGACGATGTGGCAGACGGCGAAAGACATGAACCACAAGTACAAAGAGACGGCGGAGGGGGGATTGGCGGTTGCCGTGAGCATCAGTGAGTGTTGAAGACATTCACCACAGAGACACAGAGGCACGGAGAAGAGGGAAGAGGGAAGCGGGAAGAGTGCGGTGCGCGGATCGGGTTTCGTGGCGCGATCGGTTTGAGAGACAGGTGCGCGAAATTTGGGTCGCCCCTTCAAGGCTTGATGCGAAGGCAGTTGAGAATTCATGGTGCGTCGGTTACCCAGGGCGATGCCCTGGGCTGGGACTGGTACGCCCCGTTGGGGCAGCGGATGTCGTGATTGAAGCGGCGGGTGGATTCGCCTCGGTCGCGTTCGAGATCGTTGAAGAGATCCGTCAAGACGCGTTGCATTCGGGGCACGGTGTGCCGGGTGCGAGGCCGGCGAGGGAGTAGCCGCAGGTTTTGCAATGGCCTGTGCGATGGCGCTTCAATCGGCGGATGAATGCGAATGAGAGAGGTACGACGGCGAAAGGGAGTGCGAAGAGGAGAGAGTTGACGGTAAAGCCGAGGGAGATGGGTATGAGTGGGATCGAGACGGGCTGCTTGTTTCCGACGATTGACAGGGTTGATGGATCGCCTATCTGGCCGCGGGAGCGAACAAGAGTTTCCGACTCACGAACGTAAACGATTGACGTCAGAGCGAGCATTGGCCAACCGGCTGCGCGGCCTTCCCAGGTTGAAACAGCCGGATCATTTGGTTGTGGGAACGACATCCAGCTTGGCCAGACTTGCGGGGGGACGACAATATTTCCATTGCCCATGCGATTGGGATAAGGCCGCAACTGGAAATTGGATTCGAGTTTGCGAGCGATGCGATGAGCGGTCTCACGGCTAAACGCGTAGTTTCCGATGTTGCCGATTCGCAGGCATTGGTAGCCG
The DNA here is from genome assembly GCA_050730655.1 of Phycisphaerales bacterium. GTDB lineage: Bacteria > Planctomycetota > Phycisphaerae > Phycisphaerales > UBA1924 > JAFEBO01. The sequence continues at coordinate 89,331 of JBOHNL010000007.1, read as the reverse complement.
CGGCGAAACTGAAAGGATGCCTGGAAGCCTTCCACGTAAATGGGTTGCCCTTCCGGACGGACGTTGGCAGATGCGGAAACTGCGAACGAGTAGATCTGCGAAGTTCGAATTGCGAGCCACCACGCGACCATCAGGTTGGCGATGACGCCGAGCATCAGGCAAAGAATTGAAACGAGGATGAATCGGAGGCGGGGCGACATCTGGAATTTGGTTGCTGGCGTTCACTGGTTCGCGGCAGGACGAACGACGAGTGACGGCGGTATGGTACTGAAATGACCAACGAACCCCGATACTGCTGCGCGATACTGGTGGATTCGCGCGGGCGGTACGTGTTTGAGCGGCGGCCTCAAGATGAGGCGGATGCGCCGGGGATGTTGACGTGCTTTGGGGGCGGTCGCGAAGCGCAGGAGGATGCGGAGTCGTGCGTTCGGCGCGAGCTTCGGGAAGAATTGGGGTTTGAGGCGGGCGAACTGGAGCGCGTGTTTACGCTGCAGACGCCGCCCTCTCCCCTTGGGTGTGAGGCGTGGTTCTATCGGCTGGCGCATGGAGCGACTGGGCCGGAAGAGGGAACGGTTCGCGCGCTGGAGGCGGGGTTTGAGGTTGAGTGGGTCGATCCGGCGAGTGCGCGGATGAATGAGGTTGGGGCGTGGCATCGTGCCGTGCTGGATGGGTTGGCGCGGGGTGAGCGTGAGGCGACGGTGGGATGACGGATGGAGTGACGGGTGGTTGGGGTCGGCGCGCGATCGAGTCTGGTGATGCGGCTTGTTGCGATGCGGAAGTGGGAGAGGCTGGTTGAGGCGCGTGTGCGACGCGGTCCTTTGCGGCGCGCAGTTGCTCGATCCGTTGGTTTTCGTCGCGATCAATACCGGCGGCGTAGCCGGGCTGTTCGGGAAGTGGCGTTCGGCGAGCTTGTTCGGTTTCCGGAGTTGATTTGCGCGAGTGGTGGGGCATTTCGCGCAGAACAAAGCGTGAGAGGGCGCTTGCGGCGCGAATGCTCAGGCTGGGGTCGGGGTGGCCCATTTGCTGGCGGAGGCGGTCGATGAGCGCGCCGGCGTGCACGGAGGCGCGGACCTGGGCGATGAGATGGTTTGCGGCGCGGTACTTTGCGATATAGGTCTGAACGGGTTCGGTGAAGAACCAGTCGAGAAAACCGGCGAGTGTGACGCTGAGCTTTTGGGCGATTTCGGGGATGGAACTGCCGCCTTGGAGAACTTCGGTGAGGACGTCGGTGGAGAGGGAGGGCATGGAGAGGCTCCGGTAGAAGAGGTGGAAACGCAGAGGCGCGGGTAGTGTACCATAAACCGAACGTATATGTTCGTGTTTTGATCGGATTCTGTAAAATCGCGCTGATTTTTGAGGAAAGGCTGTTTTTGAGGCGTGGGAGAGGGTGGGAAGGGGAGAATGCGATCGCAAATCGCAAATCGCAAATCGCAAATCGCAAATCGCAAATCGCAAATCGCAAATCGCAAATCGCAAATCGCAAATCGCAAATCGCAAATCGCCCTGTAGAAATGATCACTCGTTCAAATCCAATTTCTAACGGCGGATTGCGTACGCCACGACCCGCAGCGCGGCTTCGATCTTCAACGAGTTCTCGCGACGGCCCGAGAGCGTGGAACCGCACACTCGTTTGATTGCGCTGAACAGCGATTCGACGCTCTAGCGCCTGCCGTACCCAGTCGGTTTGCGCCGCATCTTCGGTCGGTAGCGTCCCCGCATCACCTGCGAACTCCGACGCATGACTTGACCGCCCAGGTCAAGTCGCTCGTTGGGTCCAAGGATTCGATCTAAAAAAATCGGGGCGAGCCGTTCAGCGGCTCGCCCCGTTTCGTTTTGCGTTCAATCGCAATTCGGCCGAACGGCTTACTTGGCGTCGGAAGCCGAAGGCGTCTTGGCCTTCTTGGGGCCGAGGTTGCGGAGTGCTTCGAGTTCAAACTCGATGGTGCAGGGCACATCGCCGGTGCGGGTGCCGCCGGCCTGCGGGTTCACCTTGTTCATCTGCGCCGGAACGATCAGCTTGCGCTTGCCGCCGACTTTCATGCCTTCGAGGCCGAACTGCATGGCCTGAAGTTCGCCGGGGATCCAGATGTACGGATTGGCGGCAGTCGCGGTCTCGACAACCTTGCCATCAGCGCCGGTGATCGTGTGCGTGGTCACGGCGACGCACTGACCCGCAGCCTCTTCGCCGGTACCTTCCTTCTCATCGATGATCTGGAGCGCATCGACGAGCTGGATGATGAAGACAAGATCGGAGTTCGGCGGAATGCTGGCACCCGCGCCGCGCTCGCCGTAACCCATCTTGGCAGGGATCGTCAGGCGACGGATGCCACCGATGCGCATTCCTGGCACGCCCTTCTGCCAACCTTCGATGACGCCGTTGAGCGGGAACGCGACCGGCTCGCCGCGGCGGAAGGCCGAATCGAATTCCTTGCCCCCGTCCTTGAGCGTGCCGTGGTAGAACGCGACGACCGCGCCGTTGGGCTTCACTTCGTAGCCGTCACCGATTTTGATGTCTTCGGTGATCAGGCCGCCGTCGAGTTCGGTGTGATTCAGGGCCGGTCCATCCGGGATGGCCATCTTCGGGGGCGGGGGCGGCATGGCATCGCCTTCGGGCTTGGCCTGCTGCGCGACCTGCGCGGGGGTTCCGGTGGGCTGAGCTTGCACGGGCTTGGGGTCGGCGGCGATGCAATTCGCAGCGACGAAACCAGCGGCGAGGACAGAGATCATCAGACGCATGGAGGCTTCCTTTCAATAAGGGAGAGAAGGGTAGCCGGGGGAGTCTTTGTGCGGTGGGGTAATCTTCGTCGATGGTCCCAGAGTTACCCCCCACATTTGAGTTTGAACTGCAAGCCTCGCCGGACGTCGGACGAGGCGGTGGAATGGAAGCGCCAAGCGTTGTCCTTGCGGGGTCGCCACCGATGGTGTATGTCGCGGAACCGGTTTGGAACGCGACTTGGGGACGCTGGCTCGGTTGGCATGCGCCGACGCTGGTATTTTCGCTCGGGCTGTTGACCGTGCTGGTCTCTTGCTGGTGGGTCCGACGGGTATCGATGCGGCCGCGGCAGGCGGGACGGATGTATTGCCGCGGATGTAATCATCAACTGACCAAGCCTCAACTGAAGCTAAACGAGAAAAAGCGGGCTGTTTGGGCGGACGATGAGGCGCGCTGTCCAGAATGTGGTCAACGGCATCTGCGCGGGCCGGTACGGGGACGATTGCGATCAACCAGAGTGCTGCCGGTGTTGCTTGCGGCGCCGGTCATTCTCGCAGTGTGCGCAGTCGCGATGCTCGCCACACTGCAATTTCATCGGGGCGGCGCGTGGGCGAGCGGAACGTGGCCGGTGCTGGGAATGGAAAAGGCGTTCGGCTCCTGGGCACTCGAACGGCGGATACCTCCGATGCTCATGCAATCTGCGCAGCTGTGGAGGATCGATCCTCGCACGAACGAAGTGGAAGACATCGGCCCGGCAAACGCGATGTTCTTTGGCATGAGAGAGTTCGTCTCGCCGGATGGCAATTTTCTCGTGCTGGCGATTGAGAATTCGAGAGCGATACTCGTGATCGATTTGAAAGACAAATCGCGTCGGGTTTATCCACGCGAAGGCGCCGACTTGAGGGTCTATTCCCTGCAGCGCTTTTCAGAAGACGGGAAACGAGTTTTTCTGACACGCTCGTGGTACAAGAAATCGGGCGTGCGGCAGGATGATCTGTTGGAATTCGACCCTCAATCGGGCGCGTTCAAAGAACTCGGTACAGTTCAATTTCCGCAAGATGACGGGATCCTCGGAAGATTTTCAACGCCGCAGTTCGTGTTTGCAGAAACGCCGAGTGGCGTGGTTTGGGTTCACAATCAAAATGTGCGCAACGCGACAGGAAAGAACGAGTTCTCCACGCTTCGCTGGGAAGTTGACGGCAAGGAAATGGAACGGAAAGAAGAGTCCGCGACTGGGAGCTTGCGAATCGGATTGAGCGCGGACGGGAACGCGGTCGTTGTAGCAGATTTCATCGCGGGAACGAGTAGGGCTTTCACGCTGGCCACCGGGGAGTTGCTGCAATCGATTCCCGCACTTGGAGCGGATGGAGACCGGGATCGGAGCGGGGCGCGTCGTATTCAATTCTCAGGAAACGCGACGATCCCGGTGATGGCGCTCAAGGGCAATGGCGGCGAAGTGGGGCGATTGAAGATATCGAAGCAGTGTTGGCCATGCGGATCAGAGGATGGGCGGATTGCGTGCGGTTGGATTGAGCGAGATGTCGCGCCGTCGTGGATCGGCGCGATGCTCGGGGTTCCGCCGACGCAAGCGCCGGTCGTGCGCGTGTGGGATTTTGAGAAGCTGCTGGATCCGAAGACGGAGCTGCCGATTCGTGCGCCCGATGTGAAAAGTTCGGCACCTTGAAAGTGCCCATTTTCGCTCTCGCGAAGATGGGCGATGAAGAGCGGACTTATTTCCGCTCTCAGACGGTTGCCTTGCCGTTCTCAAGCGACTTCATCAGCCGCTCGCGGTCCGCGGTCACGCGCGGGTCTTGCGGGCCGGCTGCTGCGGCAGTCGCATTGCCAAGCATCTTCTCCGAGAGCATCATCGTGAGCAGAGCTTCCATGATGCTGCCAGAACTGCCGCCATTGCCCGTGCCGTTGGCGTTTGCAGCACCACCGACGACGATCTTCGGAACGACGTCCACCCCGGACTCTTCGATCGCCTCGGCAAAGCGGTTCATGACTGCCTGCGTCAACTGATAGACAGGTCCGCCGTAGGCACGGACCTGTTCCTCGATCGCCATCGCCTGTGCGATGCCGACTCGTGCCGCACGCTCGGCGTCGGCTTCGGCCATGAAGCGCACTTTGCTCGCTTCGGCTTCTGCCATCGCCTTCACCCGCGCCGCCTCCTGAAGCGAGCGCTGGTATTCGGCCTTGCCCTTGTTGGTCTCGATCGCTACCGCGATCTCTGACTCGGTGAGCTTGGCCTGCTGTGCCGCGAAGCTTTCGGCCTGACGCAGTTCGCGTTCCTGCACGGCCGCCCTTTCCTGCTGTGCATATGTCTGGATGCGTTCTTCCGCAACTTGGCGGATACGAAGCTGATCCAGAATCTGTTCGAGCTTGCTGTCACCTTTCACGCTCTTGGGCGTGCCGATCAGTACTTCCTCGAGTTGCAGGTTGTAGTACGCGAATTTTTCGCGCATCTCTTCCGAGGCCTGCTTCTGGATATTGCTTCGATCCTGAAGCAGTTGGATGAGCGTGCGCGTCTGGGCGATGTTCTTGAAGTACGCAGAGACCATCGGGTCCAGAGTCTGCTCAACAAGGCGCTGCACATCGCCGAAGCGCTGGATGACCAGCGGGGCCTTGCGGTAGTCGATGTGCACAACCACGCTGAGCGGCAGCGTCGGTTCGAACGCGTCGCGGGTGATGAGCGAGACTTCGGCGAGATGCTCGTCGAAGCGGTGTTCGCCCACATCGCCGCTGATCCACTTGAGCAGGAAGTTGGTCGTGGGGACCATGATCACCTTTCCCGCGTAGGTGTTGAAGGCGTACTTGCCCGCCAGGAGCGGCTCGCTCCACACGCCCCGCTCGCCGGGCTTCACAAGCTCGCCGTGGCCGTACTCGGCGCCCGAGAGATCGGCCCCGTGCTCGCCCGTGTACGAAACGACTACACCAACGTGGCCGACCTCAACGACGGTCTTGGGGATGAACTCGACCGTCGCGAAGAGGCGGTTGACGTAGTACGTGCCGTCGACCAAGACCTGGAACTGGCGACCGCGATGGCCGCGGGCCGCGAGAAACTTTTCGGGATCCTGGAAGCTGTTGTGGCCATCGTCGCCTTCGCCTCCCACTGCGGGCGCGATGATTTGTCCGGCGACAAGGCCGGGGCCATCGTGTACGGTGACCACGCCGACAACATCGTCAGCACCCTTGATCACGATCGGAGTGAAACCTCCGCGATCTTCGATCAGTTCGGCCATGTCACCGAAGACCTTGGCGTCCTCGCGTTCGAGCGACATGTAGTAGAGCTTTGACTCGGTGATCACGACAAACTGGGCGAGATTGATGGCGTAGGTACCTTCGCGGAGCACCTTGCGCTGCGGGCCGCGTTGCCCGTCTTTGGCGAGGAAGTCCCGCACGTCCTCGAAATCTCCGGCGCTGATGTTGGAGCCGAGCGATTGCGTCGGATCGAGCGGGCGCCCGTCGCGTGCGAAGATGTATCCGATGTGACCCTGCGGGATTGTCACGAGCGGCTGCTTGTGAACTTTGTACTGCACCGGCATGCGCCAGTGCAGGCCGCCACGCAGGAGGTCGGGCTGATAGCCGGCTTCGCCCTTGAGCGCGATGAAGCCTTCGTGCACCGAGCCCTTGCCGGCGAAGCGCTTCTCGACGATGCCGACCATGTTGTTTGGAACATGGCGGACGCCAAGAAGCAGGAAGAAAATGAACGCCAGGATCGCGCCGGTCGCGATCAAGGCAGCGATCATGGTCGGGGTCAAGGTCGAGCCCCCGGTTTCCACGAGACTCTGAACTCCGAGAATGGTCGCAAACATGGTTTGCTCCTTTGTCCACCGGACGCGCGCACCGGCCAACAGGGCCGACGCATGCCGGTCTTGGACTGATGTGACGAAGAGAAATCACGCTTGCCGCGGATGGTCCGCACGCTGGGCCTCGCGATCGCGTTCATGACGCGGGTGTGGCCAGATGCAGAGTCTGCGGCGGTGCGACTAGGGCGGAGGAACGGGTTCCGCGCCGCGGACGCGGTGCGGAACGACGAACTCAAGCTGATCGCACAGGTGAATCGGGTGATTCAGGTGATTCAGGTGATTCATGGTTTGGCGCACTCTCAGGAGCATGGAGCCCTCCGGGTGTACGTCGAACTCAAACTCCAACGCAAAACGATATCAGGCTGCGCGCACAAATCCATTCGGTTCCGGTGCGGCAGCCAGTAAGCCTGATGCGAGCAGTACGGAAACCAAGCGAGGAACATGCTTGTTTTGAAGTGAGGAACAGCGTGTTGGCAGTTGCTTGCGCCCCGGCGTTTGGTTGTGTGAAACGACCTCACGCGCGCCGGAAGAGATAAAGCCCGAAGCCCATCGTGTTTCGTCCGTAGGTTTGATAAAGCGCGTTCCACGCACGCGACTTTTCGAGCATGGAGGGGGCATCTGGATCAGAGGGATGCTCGCGCGCGAAACGTTCGATGTTCGCGGCGTATGCGTTTTCGTATGCGTCCCAGTCATCGTTGCTCGCGACCGCGGACCAGACGAGCTTCAGGCCATGGTCCGAGTCGAGTTGCTGGCTGGCTTCATGTGAGCCCATCTCGTCTTCACTCGCGCCGAAGGATGCGAGATAGTCCGGATCGGGCTTCTTCTTCCAGTATCCTTCGCCCAGAAGGATGTGCCCGCGGCTGGTGACAAGGCGGGTCATCTGCTCCATCGCGCGGTGCTTGTCCTGGAGCGCGTGGGACGATCCGATGCAACTGACGAAATCAAAGCTCGCGCCGGGGAGAAGCGGGACGACGTGCTCGGCGTCGGTAAGGCGGAGGTTGAGCCGATCGGCGACATTGCGGGCTTTGGCGCGGGCGGCGGCTTCATCGATCATGAACTGAGAGTTGTCGAGGCCGAGTGAACGCAACGGAGCGGGGAAGCGCTCTAAAAGGCGGATGAGAAGTTCGGCCTTGCCGCAGGCGATGTCGAGGGCGGAGGAAAGTGGGGGAGCTGAGGGAAGCTTGTGGGCGGCCGCGATCAGGTCGATGGCGTGTTCGACGGCAGATACGGAGATCGGGTTGCAGTAGGAATGGGAAGCATGAGCGAGTGCAGAGAAGCGGGCGCGGTCCATGCTCAGAGGATACTGAAACGTTCGAAGTGCGGTAGTCTGTGAGGCGAGGACTGCATGGTTCCGACGATTGAGCCGACGCTGACAATTCCGCTGGGCAAGAGTTTGCTTGGGCACGCGCCGTTCACGCAATTGCAATTCGCTGGTGATCCGGCGAAGTTGTTTGTCTACGAAAGCACGTACGACTATCCGTGGTATCGGGTGCTTCAATGGCACGCGCCGACGATTGCGGCAATCGTGCTGGTCTTGGCGGCATTCGGCGCGATGTGGGTGACTTGGCGGGTGTGGCGGCGTCCACGAGCGCGCGGCTTGCACTATTGCCGCGAATGCAACCATGAACTTACGGCACCGAACGCCGAGCGTGTCGGCCGCCATGAGTCACGTTGGTTAGGGGATGCGGCGTGCTGTCCGGAATGCGGAGTGCGGACGCAGAAGCCGCCATTGGTCGGCGCGGGCGCGTGGCGTCGGCTGCGAGTCCCCTTGGCCGTTGCAATCGCGCTGATCGCGAGTGCTTCGGCAACCCTTGGAATGACATTGACCCGTTATCCGGCAGCTTGGAGGTTTGCATTCGAGCCGACATGGCCGATGGCCGGGCTGGAGAAGTATGCGAGATCTCTCGCGATGATGCGAACGATGAGCATGTCCGATCGCAGTGGTGTACGGATCTGCCGCATTGATCCGGCGACCGGCGCAACGCGGGAGCTTGTGCGGGTTTGGAGGCCAGGCCTCGACATCAATTTCGTTTCAGATGACGGTCGATGGGTCGTCCTAAGCGTTGGAAGAGAACGCAACGTCATGATCGTGGTGGACGCGATCTCGGGAGAGAGACGAAACGTTTCGCTGCAAATCGAGAAGGATGTCTACGCCAGGCTTGTAGCGTTCTCGAGCGACTCCAAGCGGGCGTACATGAGTGCCAGCGACTGGCGAAGTCGAGATAGGCAACGGTGCACACTCTTCTGTCTTGAATTAGAAGCCGGAGTCGTGCGTGCCGTCGATGAAGTCGAAGTGCAGCACCCAAGTCAGTGGCTAGATCGCACGAGCGGCGAATCGATGTTCGTTGTGCGTGACGACGACAAAGGCCTGAGTTGGGTGCATCACCAAATGTACGGGAAAGCAGGGTCGCGACTGGATGTTTTTCGGCGGCGCAGCGGCGATGGAATTGAAGAGATCGAGTTGAAGGACACCGCGAACGGCGTGAGCGCTTTTGCGATGTTGAATGAGAGTCGCGATCTCGTTGAGTTCCAGGGCTTGCGGCGAGATGGAACGTGGACAGTTGACTTGAAAACACGAAAGGTGACGAGTAGTGCATCAAGGTCCATGTACTTGCCCAAGCACGGCTACTTGAATTGGCCGCCGAACGGGTTACTTGTGAGAAATTGGAGCCAGGAAGATCCGATCGCGATCCTGCGCGCACCATTGAGCGATAGTCCAAGCGCAACTCCCCAACTTTCCCGGGATGGGAAATGGGTCGCGGCGACGGTGACGCGTGCCAAGCATCCGCCCGTTCCCGGTGTCCCGCGTGTTGCTGGAGACGAGTTCTCGGAGATCCGGGTGTGGGATTTGAACCAGATCCCGACTACGAACCCTTAGCGCGTCGGCGTTTCCCGAGGCAGGGGGCTCGCGGCCGCGCTGCCACCTGGTTTGTGTGACGCCGGCCAGTTTCGTACGAAATAGCACACTACAGGTGCAAGGTTTCACCCTTCGCCGGCAACTCCTAGTGGTCCTGGGACATCAACGTACCGGGCCGATCCAAGGGGTTTTCATATGAATCGCACAAGCCTCGGTATCGGTCTGTCCATGGTTGGGGTCACCGGGGCTGCGCAAGCAACAACTCGGACTCTCAACGGCGGATTTGAGACAGGCTTGTTGCGTGCGGCAGGGCACAGCTTCTGAATCGCTCGACGCGGATCGTGCCCACGTGGGTTGAAATCGCTAAGCAACTTCGCGGCCCTCTGAAGAACGGGACGCGGAACTTTGAACGAAAAGGGGAACTGTTATGAAACTGGGAATGATGTTCGGTGCGGCTGGTTTGGTGATTGGTTCGACAATGGCGTCGGCCGCGATCTCCAGCGTGACGGGCTCGACCACGTGGCTTGGTTCGCCCCCCGCTAACTGCACGCCGTCATTCCTGATGGGGCCGACGGTCTACGCGTGGAACGAGCAGCAGAACGTATCGGCCTCTTCAGGTGTGTTCGTGGACATGACGAACAACCCCGGAACGAGCGCCGGCGCCATTCCAGGCGTCATTGCCGGCAATTTCGACAGCCACATGCTGCACCTTGAGGACTATTCAGGCGCTGGTCCGTTCAGCGGCTCGGTGACGTTCTCCGGCCAGATCATCGGCGTGATCTTCGTCAATACGACGTTGGACAACACCGACGTGCAGTTCGGCTCGGGCAGCACCATCTATCCGACGCTGTATCCGTTCCGCGGTTTGACGGCGCAGTCGTCGTTCGCGATCGTCGGCAACACGATCAATTTCAATCTGATCTCGGTTGCGCCGGTGGCGACCGTCGTGCAGATCCGCGTACTCACACATCCGGTGCCTGCTCCGGCGGGCGCGGCGCTGCTTGGCATGGGCGGATTAGTTGCCGCACGTCGTCGTCGCGCGTAATTCACAGATTCAACTGCAAGAAAACACACTCGAGAAAGAAGTCTTCACATGAACACGAACACTCTCAAAGTCGCGGGCGGAATTCTGGGATTGGCGATGGGCTCGGTCGTCGGTGTGCAGCAGGCTTCGGCGGCGATCATCGCGGTCGCGGGTCAGACGACCTGGCTGCTCGCTCCTCCGGTTTCCTGCATGCCCGGCGCTCTTCTGGGCCCGAATGCGTTCACCTGGAATGAAAAGCAGAACCTGCTCGTCGCGAACGTTCAGTGCGACATGGTCAACAACCCCGGCAACAGCGGCGGCGCGGTCCCCGGCCTGGTTAGCGGCATAATCGACAGCCACTTCATCCACTTTGAACCGAGCACGGCCGGTTTGAACGCCAACGGAATGGTGAAATTTGCGGGAAAGATCCGCGGCGTGATCTTCCGGCAGATCTTCCTCGACATCACCGACATCCCGCTCGGCGCTCCCGCGACCACGTACCCGACCGGCAACCCGCTCCGCGGCCTGAACGCCTCATCGTTCTTCCAGATCAACAACAACATGCTGCAGTTCCACTTCGTTGGCCAGATTCCGCCTCCCGACCTGCTCGAGCTGCGCGTGTTGACTGAACACGTCGTGCCGGCACCTGGGTCGCTGGCTCTGATCGGACTGGGTGGTTTGGTCGCGGCGCGTCGCCGTCGGGTCTGAATAAAAATCCTCCTCCCTCTTTCTCCTTCTCTCAAAACATAAAGGCAGATACATGAACTCTCGCACGCTCAATGCTCTCATCGCTGGTTCAACTCTTGTGCTTGGCGCAGGCACTGCTTCAGCGACCATCACGTCCGTCTCGGGTACGACCACGCCTCTCGGCTCGCCGCCCGTCAGTGCCGCAAGCGGCTTCCTGATGGGGCCGACCACCTATGCGTGGAACGAACAGCAGAACGTCTTCACCACCGGCGTCTATTGCGACATGCTTAACAACCCCGGCTTCAGCACCTCGCCTGTGCCCGGCACGATCGTCGGAGCGTTCGACAGCCACATGCTCCACTTCCAGCTGCCAACCGGTGGCGGCGTCGGCGGATCGGTGACTTTCAGTGGCCAGATCATCGGCGTCATGTTTGTCGGCCTGAGTCTCGACAACACTGACGCAACCTTCGGCTCGGGCGGCACGGTTTATCCAACCGGTGACCCGGGGCGCGGTTTGAACGCGTTCTCTAGCTTTTCGATCAACGCCAACGTGCTGACATATCAGTTCGCAACGCTCCCGCCCTCCAAGGACATCATTGAAGTCCGTGTGCTGACGCACCCGGTTCCGGCGCCCGGCGCGATGGCGCTGCTCGGCCTCGGTGGTTCGGTTGCGGGGCGTCGTCGCCGCGCGTGAAATGGCTTTGTCTGATCGCCTTTTCCTTCAGCGTTCGAATCTCCAGATTCAAATCAGCCCCGCGAAATGCACTTTCAAAAGGATCTCCAGTCATGAATCTCCTCTCCAAACTCTCGGTTGCGGCACTCGGTATGACGGCACTTCTTTCAAGCGCAAACGGCGCGATCACCGCCGTGAGCGGCCAGGTCACCTGGCTCGGCTCGCCGCCCGTCTCGTGCGTCTCGGGCGCACTGACCGGTTTCAACGCCTACGCCTGGGATGAGCAGCAGAACATCACGCTCGCCACGCTCGCCGTCGATATGACCAACAACCCCGGCACCAGCGCCTTCACCATCCCCGGCCTGCTCGGCGGCACCTACGACAGCCACTTCATCCACTTTGATGGCATTCCTGGCGTGATCAGCGCTCAGGGCACCGTGACCTTCGCGACCAAGATCGTCGGTGTGATCTACAAGAACGTGACGCTCGACAATTCCGACTTCACGTGTGGCGCGTTCGGAACGACGTACCCGACCTCGTATCCGCTCCGCGGCGCCGTGACGACGATCCCTTCCTTCTTCTCGATCAATAACAACGTCATTACCTTCAACCTCGCGGCGATCGGATCGATCGGCGAAGTGGGGCAGATCCGCGTGATCACCGACGCCGTTCCCGCACCCGGCGCGACGGCACTTCTCGGCCTGGGCGGTCTCGCGATGGCGCGTCGGCGTCGGGCTTAATCAATATTGCACTCAGGGCCTGGAGGCCTGCTTCGCGGGTGCGCCGATCGCCCACCTCTTCACTGAGGTGGGCGATTGCATTTGCATGTGATGACGAAAGGGAGCGGGTGGCCCGGGCTGGTTGCCTTGTCGCGTGCGCGCAGCCCCCAGCCGTTGCTCCGGGCGCTGATTATTCTTCTACATTCGTTACTGCTCTATTTCGGCATCACGCTCGACTTGTCCGGCACCGGCAGCAGCTTGAGCGGCACCAGCGGCTTCTCCGCGATCTTCTTCTGCATCTCCGAGATCGCGCGATCAAGCTGCGTGTCTTTCCCCGCGGCTTCCTGATCCGGCGTGTTGTCGATCACGATGTCGGGGTCGACGCCGTGGTTCTCGATGGTCCAGCCTTTCTTTGGGTCAAACCATGCAAACTCGGGCTGGGTTGACATGCCGCCGTCGATGAAGGGCTTGTCGCCGCGGATGCCGACGACGCCTCCCCACGAGCGGGTGCCGATCACCGGCCCGAGGTTGTTGAGCTGGAAGCTGGCCGGGAAGATGTCACCGTCCGAAGCGGACCAGTGGTTGATCAAAACGGACTTGAAACCCCGGCTTGTTCCTTCCGGATACGTTGTCGGAGTGCCACGTCGCGGAATGTCGTACGCCCAGACCTGACGCTTGAGTCGCTCGATGATCATCGGCGAGACATTGCCTCCACCGTTGTAGCGATCATCGATGATCAGCGCCTGCTTCGACAACTGCGGGTAATAGAACTGGATGAAACGCGTGAGCCCCGCGCCGCCCATGTCGGGCAGGTGCATGTAGCCGATCGTGCCGCCGGAGACCTTGTCAACGTACTCGCGATTACGCCGGCACCAGTCGCGGTAGATCAGCGCGTGCTCGTCGGACACAGCCTTGATCTGGATATCGCGTGCGTCGGAGCGATCGGGTTTGGAGCCGACGGTGAGCTGCACCTCCTGATCGGCGAGCGTTCCGAGGCGTTCGTAGACCTGCTCGGTTGGGGGGACATCGCGCCCGTTGATCGCCCAGAGATAGTCGCCTTCCTTCACGCGAGCGCTCGAGGCGAGCAACGGATTGGGCTTGTCGGTTTCCCATGATTCCGGGCGGTAGATGCGTGTAAACCGCAGTGTCTTCGCGGTTTTGTCTGACGCCAAGTCGGCGCCGAGCAAGCCTGTATTGACCGATTTCGAGCCCTCGACATCGCCACCTCGAACATAGGTGTGCGACGTTCCGAGTTCGCCAAGCAACTGCCCGATGAGATCGTTCAATTCATTCCGCGTCGCGATCCGGGGCAAGAGCGCCCCGTAGCGATCCTTCATCGCGTTCCAGTCGATGTGGGCCATGTCCTGCGTCCAGTAGAAATCACGCTGGAGTCGCCAGGCTTCGTTGAAGATCTGCGCCCATTCTGCTGCGGGATCGACGAGTAGCCGGAACTTCGAAGGATTGACGCTCTCTTTCGGCGGCTTCTTTCCCTTGCCCGGACCGTCTTCCTCGCCCGGCTTCGAATCAGAACCGGTGAACAGGATTTCGTCCGCCTTGCGGTACGCGATCTTCTTGTTGTCGAGGCTGAACGTGAAGTCCTTCAGCCCCTCGACGAACGGTTCGGCCTTCTTTGTCTCGAAATCGAACGCGAGCAGTGTGAGGCGACCGTGCGGCTCTTCGTCTTCTTCGGGTTCATCGTTCATCCCGCTGACCGGCGTCTGCACGATGAAGAGTTTGTCTTCGGTCGCGTGGAGCGCGCCGAAGTTGTCTGCATTCATCGGGAACTGAACGGCCCGATCAGAGAGACCGTCGGTGTCGATTTTCATTTCCGGGAGCTTGGGCTTTTCGTCGGCGGCGTCTTTGTCGTCGTCCTTCTCATCGCCTTTGGCTGTCCCCTTGCCGTCCTTTGCGTCCTTGCTCGGCTTCTTCTCTTTCTTCTTGTCCTTGGGGTCGCGCATCTCATCGGGAGCGAATGGAGAAAGGCCGTCCGAAGCAAGCACCACCGCATACGGCTTGGTTGTCGATGTCGTGGTGAAATTCCACTCGTGCTGATCGACAATGGGATCGAACGTGCGGTTGCTCAGGAAGAACAGATATTTGCCGGCAGGATCCCACGATGGCGCGTGATCGTCGGTGAACGAGGTGGAGATCGGGAAGCTCTTCTTCTGTTCGAGCGAGTAGATGCGCAGCTCGTTCGCGCTATAGGCGAGGCCGTCTTTGGAATCGCGGGGCCTCGAGTATGCGATCCATTTGCCATCGGGCGAGAAATCGTACTCGCGGATTTCGCCTGCGGTAGAGGCATCAACGGTCGAGACCGTTCCGGACTCGGCATCAACAACAAAGAGTGTCATCGTCAGGTCTGCATAGGCAATGTTCTTGCCATCGGGCGACCAGATCGGATCGAATATCCAGCCCTTGCCCTGCTTGGTGAGCATCGTGTGCGAATCCGGCTTGGAAGCGTCGAAAATCGTCAACTCCTGGTCGCCCGATTCGTCGGTGATCGCAACGATTTTCTTTCCATCGGGGGAGAAGACCGGGACCCGCTCGCGAACGCCTGAAGATTGTGTCAGTTGCGCCGTGCGCCCGGGTTTGGCCGGTGTCACCCAGAGTTCGCCACGCGAAGAAACTACAACGCGCGATCCATCTGTATTCAGGTTGTATCCGTCGAATGTCTTGCCCGCATCCTCGTAGCGAGACTGGTTTCGCACGCGGTCCGATGAAAGCTGGACCGGCACCTTCTTGTCTTCCCCGGACTTTGAATCAAACACCCACAGGTCCGCGCCGAGCATGTACACAATCTTGCCGCCCTGCATATCCGCCCAGCGGCAGTCAAAGTCCGCGTGCTTGGTGTGCTGCTTCACGTCCGTGCCGTCGGGCTTCGCCGAAAAGATGTTCGAGCGGTTCGTCGTGGCGTCGCGATCCGACAGGAAATAGACACGCGGATTGGCGGGATCGCTCGCATCCCACATCGGGAAGTCGTCGGTTCCGACCCAGTCGGTGATCTTCTTGAAGGTGTTGTTGGTCAGATCGCCGACCCAGACATCGGGCGCTGTGCCGCCCCGGTAGCGCTTCCACGTGCGGAACTCGGTCGACCAGCGGTTGAACGCGATGTTCTTGCCGTCGGGCGAGAAACTCGCCAGCGAACCGATGCCGATATTGAGCGGCGTCACCTCGCCGCCGCCGACGGGAACTTCGAAGAGGAAATCCTCCCAGTGCACCGTCTTGCGCTGCGAGCGGAAAACGATCGCCGACGAATCGGGCTTCCACGCGACCACTTCATCGCGAGCCGGGTGGAACGTCAGACGTCGCGGCGAACCTCCCGCGGCGGGCATGACGTACACATCGCGATTGCCTTGGTACTCGCCGCTGAAGGCGAGCCACTTGTCATCGGGGCTGAACTTGGGGAAGCCTTCCTGTCCCGCATGAGTCGTCAGTCGCAGAGCCGAACCTCCCGCAACAGGAACGCTCCATAAGTCGCCCTCGGTCGAAAAGACGATGGTGTCGCCCGAGATTGTCGGAAATCGGTAATAGCCCTCGCCCGCGAGGGAAGCAGAAGTAGCGAAAAACAGGGACGCGGCAACGGCGGCTCTATCAATGACTCGCATGGTGGTCAGGTCCTGGTGGTATGAATCATCCCCGGATTTAGGAATCGGTGAGAATAGTGCGCCGAATCCTTTTCTCCTTCTCCGGACACTTGAATCAGGTGAACGGCCGTTTGGTTGCGGCCTATCGCCCTTGAAGGCAGGCTGGAAGGACGGCTTCGGACATGTTGTCCCATGCAACCCGCCAAATCAGGTACTGTTAGTCCTTGGTCACCTTTTCTTCTGGAGACAGACGATGCGCGCAGCGGCAGCATTTCTCGTATGGACGGTGGGGTGCGTGGCGATGACATTCTCTTCCGTCCTGGCCGCGGATGCGCCGACGCCGCCCGTCGCCGCAAAGAAGCCCCACGCGACCGAAATTCACGGTCAGCAGCGCGCCGACGACTACTTCTGGCTGCGCGAGCGCGAGAACCCGGAGGTGATCACGCACCTGAAGGCAGAAAACACGTACACCGAAGCGATGACCTCGAACCTGAAGGGGCTCGAGACCAAGCTGTACGACGAGATGCTCGGACGCATCAAGCAAACCGACCTGTCCGTGCCCTATCGCGAAAACGGTTACTTCTATTACTCGCGCACCGAAGAGGGCAAGTCGTACCCGATCCACTGCCGCAAGAAGAGCTCGCTCGATGCGCCCGAAGAGGTCATGCTTGATGTGAACAAGATGGCGGAGGGGAAGCCGACGCTGTTCATCAGTCCGCTTGGCGTGAGCCCGGACAATACGATCCTCGCATTCGGTGAAGACCCGACTGGTGGTCGCATCGTGACGATCCGGTTCAAGAACCTCAAGACGGGTGAACTCCTTCCCGATTCGATCCCCGGCACCGCGGGCGATATGGCCTGGTTCGGTGACAGTAAGACCATTGCGTTTGTCACGCAGGATCACGCGCTTCGCGCGGCAAAGGTCTTCCGCTCTGCGCTCGGGAAGGATCATTCAAAGGCGGAACTGCTCCTCGACGAGACCGACGAGCGCTTCGATGTCGGTGTCAGCCCGACGCTCAGCCGCAAGTTCATCCTCATGCACTCAACTAGCATGAAGACGGGCGAGTACTGGTTCCTTGCGACCGACAATCCGACCGGAGCATTCCAGGTCATCGAGCCGCGGCGTCAGGGAATCGAGTACTCCGTCGTCGATCACGGCGACAAGTTTTTGATCCGTCACAATGACGGCGCAATCAATTTCACGCTGGTGGAAGCGCCGATCGCGTCTCCCGGCCGCGCCAACTGGAAGACGGTCATCCCGCACAACGAAAACTCGTATCTCACCGGCGTCACCGCGTTCAAGGATTTTCTCGTGATTCAGGCCCGCGAGGGCGGCCTCGGCACAATCCGCATCCGAAAGTTCAGCGACGGCACCGACCATGTCGTCAAATTCCCAGAGGAGGCGTACTCGGTTTTCCCGCGCTCGAACGCCGAGTACGACACCTCAACGCTCCGCCTGAATTACGCATCGTTCATCACGCCGAGCAGCGTCTTTGACTACGACATGAGCACGCGCACGCTGACCCTGCTAAAGGAGCAGCCAGTCCTTGGTGGCTACGACCGCACGAAGTACACCAGCACGCGGTTCTTCGCGAAAGCGCCCGACGGCGCCGACGTGCCCGTCACCGTCGTCCACCGAAAAGACCTCAAGCTCGACGGATCGAATCCCACCCTCCTTTACTCGTATGGCTCCTACGGAATCAACACCGAAGTGTCGTTCTCCAGTTCCATTCTCTCGCTCCTCGACCGCGGAATGGTCTACGCGATCGCCCAGATCCGTGGCGGCAGCGACAAGGGTCGCCTGTGGTACGAGCAGGGCCGGATGATGAACAAGAAGAACACGTTTACCGATTTCATCGCCGCGGCAGAGGGGCTCATCGCAAAGGGCTACACCAAGCCCGAAAAGCTTGCGATTCGCGGCGGCTCCGCCGGTGGCCTGCTCATGGGCGCCGTCACCAACATGCGACCAGACCTCTTCAAAGCCGTGATCGCCGACGTGGCATTTGTTGACGTGATCAACACCATGCTCGACAAGGATCTGCCGCTGACGGTGGCCGAGTACGAGCAGTGGGGCAATCCGAACGAAAAGCCCGCGTACGACTACATGATCACCTATTCGCCGTATGACAACGTGGCGAAGAAGTCGTACCCCGCGATTCTCGCGACGACCGGCCTCTACGACTCGCAGGTTTCCTACTGGGAGCCGACCAAGTGGGTGCAAAAGCTCCGCGCGATGAAGACGGACAACAACGTCATCCTCCTCAAGATCAACATGGAAGCAGCACACGGCGGATCAAGCGGTCGCTACGCGCGGATGAAGGAAGATGCGTTCCGCTATGCGTGGATGCTGAATCAGCTCGGTATCACGCAGTGACAACAAAGGCAGTGCGGAACTCGGAGCGTGGAGCGAGCGACGAAAATCCGGCGCGAAAGACTCAATGCCCGAGCGGAGGCGGGAAAAGGGCTCTACGGGGAATTTCGAGGTCGAACAGCCGATCACGCACATTTGAGTTGACGCGAAGTCATACTCCTGAACCACGCACCGGAACTGTCGCAATCTTGCCGTACGAGCCCGAGCGAAGCGAAGGATCATCGCCCCGCCGAGACCGGATGAACCAGAAAAAGCCCCGCGCAAAGGCGGGGCTGGTGTGAGACTGGAAGGGGTTGCAGAGCGTTAGCGGCCGGCGGTCTGCTTCATGCCGAGCTTGCCAACGGTCTTCTTGACGCGGCTGGTCTTGATCTCGGTGAGGAGACGCTCGGCTGCCTGCTTCTCGAAGAGGTCGGCGAACTTGAAGCCCTTGCGCTTCTTCCACTCGGCGCGGTGATAGGCGTCGCTCGCAAGAATCGGGAAGAGGGCGGTGAGTTCACCGAAGACCATCTGCTCGTGAACGACATCGACCTTGCCCCAGGAGCACGCTTCGCGAAGTGTTGAGCCCGAGAGTGCACCATCGCGCGAGTCGGCGACGGTCATCTGGATGGCGTACTTGTGCATGCCGATGTCGCCACGGGCCTTGCCGCCCTTGCGTTCGCTGAGGAGTTCGGCTGCAACCACGATGTCCTGCGCGAAGTTCTTGGGGACGCCGCCGCCGAGCATGAGGAGGCCGGTGTCCTTGCAAGCCAACTTGATATCAGTCAGTTCGCGGAAATCTTTGCCGCTGTCGAAGGCGACCTGTCCGCGGCCCTGCTCGATCGCTTCGGTCTGCTGGAGCACGATGCCGAAGCCGGCGGAGCAGTCGCTGAACGCGGGGCAGAAGATCGGGACGCGCTTCTCGTATGCGGTCTTGACGAGCGATTCGTTCTTCGGGTACTTCTCGGCGAGGTACTTGCCCATCGCCTCGATGAACTCGCGGCTGCTGTACGCGCCGGGCTCGAACTTGTTGAAGATCTCGTAGGTCGCGGCGTCGCAGTCGCGGAGATCGTCCTCGTTGATATAGGTGTCGTAGATGCGGTCGATCATCCAGTTGCGGAGGGTCATGTCATCGACCGGCGGCGCTTCGGGCGAGCCGGGGGCGATGTAGTGCTTGAAGCCCAGGCCCTCGAAGAAATCCTGATCGACGATGTTCGCGCCGGTCGAGACGATGGCATCGACCATGTTGTTTTCGAGGAGCGTGACGATGGCCTTTTTGAGGCCGGCGCTGATGAGCGAGCCCGCGAGCGTCAGGATGACGGCGCAGTCCTTGTCCTTGAGCATCATCGAGTAGATGTCGGCGGCGTTCGCGAGCGTGCGGCTGGTGTAGGCCATGTCGCGGTAGCTGTCGATGATCACGCGGGCGTCGAAGCCGGTGATGTCGATGTGCTGAATCGGGCGGGAGAGGAGCTGTTTTTTGGTCCAGTTGGATTTCGGGGACTTTGCCATGAATGACTCCAAAGGTCCAAAGCGCCAAAGTTCCAAAGGGCCAAATAGAGGCAGAGCCACTTTGGCAATTTGGGTCTTTGGCCCTTTGGCAATTTCCTGACGGCCAAGCCCCCCTGGCCGGTGTGAGATGTGGTTTTGCCGCGGGGGTGACGCGACACACCATCCTATGCAAGAGCGTGAGAAAAAGATCGCCGGCGGCCAGCGAAAATGGATAAGACGGCGGGGTTCGGAAGGCGCTAACGAAGGCGGAGATTCACGGTGTATTCGAACGCCGGAATAGCGCCAGGACCCGGGGCGGCGACGAGAAAGCCTTCGCGCTCGGCGCGGGCGCGCTGGTCTTTGGTGAGGCGTGGGTCGTCGTCAAAGAGAAATTCAGAACTCCACGGTTGATACTCCGCCGCAAAGACTTCGATGTGGATGTGCTGGGGCAAGTCGCTGCGCGGGTACCCTCCCGGACGTATGGTGCGGATTTCGAACGAACCGTCGGGCGCGCTGAGCAGATATCCGAAAAGCCTGGCGTGTTTTTCATCGCCCGAATCAGCCCGGATATGCGCGGCCTTGTCGGAGTACCAGCCCTTGCTACTGGTGTGATAGACGTAGATCAGAGCGCCGGCGACTGGCTTGTTTCCGGGGCCTACGAGTTTGCCCTTCGCGATGATTCGGGTGCCGGGCTCCCCGTCGCCGGCGATCGAGAGCGTGGATTCGCGGACGGCGGCCTTCACGATCTCGCGGAAGGCGGGCTGAGGGTGAAGAGACATGAAGCGGAGATCCTGCAAGAGCTGGCTGGGAGAAGAGGACTTCGCTGCGCGTGCAGCTTGATAGAGGAGTTCCAATTCCTCCGAAGTCGGAGAAGAGGGCGGAGGAGTGAACTGGGTGTCGGGCGCGACCGGAACGGGCGGGTCACCCGCACCAAGATCGGCAAGGGATCGCGAGGCCGCGAGCGAAGCGGCGATGACTGCGGTCAAAGCCTCGCGTCGTGAAATGTCCATCGGTTGCCTCCGGTACCGAATATACCGATGGCTCATCGATGGGATGCACGACGAGAAAGCCCGAGGGATATTCGGTATGCCCGATGTGTGCCTTGCCGCCGGGCGGAATGGCACACGAGTTTGAAACCGGCTCGTTTACTGGCAGATCAGTCGGTTGTACGCATCGACGAAAATGACGAAATCAGAATCATCAACAAGGCCGTCATCGTTGAAATCGGCCGGGCATCCGGCGGGCATCGCCGGGTCGGCGCAGTCGAGGATGTTGTACATGGGCGCGAAAAGCACGAAGTCGGCGTCGTCGGTGTAGCAATCGCCGTTGATGTTGGCGCGGCAGTTGGTGTTGAAGCCGGTGACGACGATGACGGCACTGCCGCCGCCGAAGGTGGAGAACATGAAATGGCCGGTGCGGGGATCGCGCGTTCCCCCCTCGGCGCCGGCAAGGTTGGAGATGAGCGTGCGGCGGGTCGAGGCAATCGGGTCACCGATTGAGTCGAGGTCGTAGCAGGCGACTGCGCCTCGGCCAAATTCAGAGATCAGTACCGAGTATTTGGTGATTCCGGGATTGCCCGGCTGAACGTAGACGATTCCTTCGGGGCCAACGCTGCCGAGGGCATCGTTGAGCAGGACCAAGCTATTTGCGGTGGTGCCGAGGTTAAACGTGCCAAGACCGTCCGGAGCAAAGGAAACATCGGCCCACTGGCTGAATGAATAGGAAGCGACCTTCAAGCGGCCGGCGCCCGGGAATCCCGGAGGCACGAATTGCAGCGAGCCAGTCGAGGGAAGTACGACCGTGTCCATGTTCGTGGACTTGTCCGGACCAGTTGAGCCGGGTTTGATCTGGCTGACGGCATTGTTGCTGTAACCTGCGAAGAAGAGTACGTTGTTCGGGCCGTACGTCAGTCCACCGTCGATCTGCGGCGCGCTCGCGAAGAGCACGGCGTCTCCATCAAAACCATTGATCGCGCCGTCGCCGTCGCGGGTGACGCGTATCGCATAGATCGCGGCGTCGGCGTTGTTGGCGTGGCCACCGATGAGAAGCAAGTCGGGATCGTCATGTTTGAAAACCAAGCCGCCGTAGTTGAACGGAACTCCGGGAACCGTTCCCAGATTCCGAATGGCATAGCAGCCGCCGAAATCTGGATTGATGGTGATCTGCGCCGATGCGCCTTGGACCGCCGAAGCCACGACACAGCAAGCAACAAAGCGATTCATGTCTTTCTCCCTGGAGACCCCAAGTCCTCACAGCGGACCCGTTCGCTATTCTGTCCGAGCGCGGCACCTGAACGCAAGTGAGAAATCCCACTTTCAGGGCATTGTGTTCTCGGACCGCGGTTGGACGGAGCAGACGATGGAAGCACTCAAAGCGTTCATGCAGTCGCGCGGCATTGATGCCTGGCTGCTCCACGACTTCAGGAACACGAATTCGGTCTTCCTTCGCCTCTTTCCCGGCAAGCGGCACGTCACGCGCCGCTCGTTTGCCCTGATCCCGGCCAAAGGCGAGGCGAAGTTGATCACGCAGAGTCTCGATGAAGGTGCGTTCGCGACCGGGGAAAGTACGAAGGCGCTGCCGCGGGTGGTGTATTCGGGCTGGAAAGACCTGCACACAACGCTGGCACGCGAAGTGGGGGCGTTCGGGCGCGTGGCAATGGACTACTCGCCGGGCGATAGCTTGCCGGTGATGGATGTCGCCCCCGGAGGCGTGGTCGAACTGATTCGCGCGCTCGGCGTCGAGGTCGTCTCGAGCGCGAATCTTGTTCAAGTATCGGTCGCGCGCTGGGGCAGCGAGATACGCCAAAAGCACGCGATCGCGAGCAAGCACTGCGGCGAGGTCATGCCCGGCGCGTTCGCGTATATCTCCGAGCGGATGCGTGCCGGCAAAGAAGTCTTCGAGCTGGAAGTCGCCGAATGGGTGCGCGCGCAGTTCAAGAGCAAGGGATTAGAGTGGCCCGACGGTCCGATCGTGAGCGTGAACGGACATGCCGCCGATCCGCACTACGAGCCGACCGAGCGCACGCCGACCAAGATCAACAGGGGCGATTGGGTGCTGATCGATATGTGGGCGCGGGTGAAGGGTGAAAAGGATGGCGAAGAAAACGTCTATTCCGACATCACCTGGACGGGCTACGTCGGGAAAGAAGTACCCGCCGGCATGAAGCGGGTCTTTCACTCGGTGCGAAACGCCCGCGACGCGTCGGTGAAACTCGCTCAGGATTCGTGGAAAGCCGGCAAGATGGTCCAGGGCTGGCAGCTCGACGATGCCGCCCGAGGCGTCTTCGAAAAGGACGGATTCCTGCCCTATGTCAAGCACCGGACCGGGCACAGCCTCAGCCCGGGCACCATGGTGCACGGGATGGGCATGAACCTCGACAACTTCGAGACGCACGACACTCGCGAGATGCTCGCCGATATCGGGTTCACCATCGAGCCCGGCCTTTATTTGTCAAAGGAAGCCGCCGAAAAGCACTGCGGCCCGGGGACGCCCAGCTTCGGGGTGCGGAACGAGATCAATATGTACGTCGATCCCGCCAAGGGGCCGGAGATCACAAGCTGCATTCAGAATGAGCCAGTTCTGATCGTGTAGAGCAAGTTCTGCGAAATGGGAAATTGGTACGCAAACATTTCGGTGCGAGGCGTGTCGCAAAGCGATGTCGTCACAGCGCTTCGAAAAATGCAGCGAACCGCATTTGTTTCAAGAAGCAAAAAGGGACACGTTGTCATTTACGATAGCGTGTGCCGCAAGATGGACGGCGACGATTCGGAGCGATTGGCGGCGGCAATGACGTCGCAGTTCGGATGTCGCGCCATCATCGCGCTCAACGCCGACGACGATGTACTTTGGTTATGCGGGTATGACCGTGGCGAACGAATAGGTGAATACGACTCGTCAACGCCTCAAAGGTCGGGTGCCGGTCATATTGCCGGGGTCGCAGGTCGTTCGTTCGCCACGCCAATTCTCTGGATCATATTTCAGATGCCCTTTGTATTTGAGCTATTTCGACACCTTGCCGCATGCAAAGTGCTCGGATTGCCGGGCGATATTTGTACGTACGGCTATCCGGGAGATGATGAGGATCGAATCCTGCCGGGCGTACCCGAGGGCCTGTTTCAAGCGACGGATGAAGGGTATTTGTGCTAGCAGGGGCGGTGTCTGTTCTGTCTCGTTTCCAGAGTGAATAAACCGCGCAGAAAAGGCCGATATGGCTTTCTGCGGTCGGAGATTCCGCGCCTCCAAAGTGCGCGAACGAGTTGGTGCGGGGCGGAGCCTCGGCGGAGTGTGTGCGCGTGCGCGATGCGAAACTGAAAATGTGGTTGGCGGGGAGTGCGGTTGCCGTCGCGACCCTGGTCGGCGGATGCGGGAGCACCGGGGAACACAAAGCCGAGGCAAACAAGCCAAGCGATGTGAACGCAGGCCTGAACGCGCTGGCACGAGGCGACCAGCCCAGCCAGGAAGAACTGCAGAAGTTCATCGAACGCTCGGCCGTGGATATGGAAGAGTTGAAGCAGGCGCAGATCGAGCGGGAGCGCCGGCTCGCGCAGGCGCGGCTTGCTCGCGCCGATCTGCCTGACCCAAAGGCTCCAGAAGCCGCCGTAGCGCAGACTGCGCCGGGAGACGCACGGGCGGGCGATGCGCCCCCCCCCAGTTTGTCCTTGAACGCCGAAACACGAAAAGCCGAAGCGACAACGCAGGATCGTGTGCGGGCGCTTGCCGCGGAATTGCGAAAGGCGATCAGCGAGAAGGCCGACGACCCAGAAGGCGCGATGCCGCGCTATCTGGCGCTGGCGATGCTCGAGATGCTGGCGGCAAGCGAACAGGGGATCAACTCGGATTCGCTCTCGCTTCCGTCGCTCGACAAGTTGACGGACAAAGAGCGATCGGCGGTAAATTCTGTTCGTGAGCTGCTGGAAGCCCTCGCGAAAGACCCGAGCGCGGCGGGTGATCCGCAGCGCGTGGCCGAATTGTTCGCCAAGAGCATGGAGGCGCTGTCCGGCGCTCAGAACGTTCACGTGACACGCGCCGAACTGTGCAGCAAGGTTGAGGCGTTCGGCCGCTTCAAGCCGTTCGAAGGGACGCAGTTTCTCGCGGGCCAGTCCAATCGCGTGATCGTCTATACCGAGGTTGAGAAATACGCGTACCGCGATCTGCAGACGGACAGCTCAGGTGGTGCGGGCACTGGGGGCGATCGCTGGTCGGTGGAGCTCTCTCAGGAACTGCGTCTCTACAACGCCGACGGCAGCATGCTCGCGTGGCGCAAGCCCGAAGAGACGGTTTCGGAACGATCCCGCAACAAGCGCCGCGACTTCTTCATCACGCAGATGATCGAACTTCCGCGCACGCTCACAGTCGGGCCGTACAGCCTGAAAATCATCGTCCGCGACCGCGTGGGCGGAGGCGTGAGCGAGACAGTGATCCCGATCAGCATCGTGGCTGATCAGATGCTCGTGAACGCGAGCGAGACGAAAACGCAATAAAAGCCTGTCACGCGTCGCGCGGTACGCTGCATGCGTGCCTGAATTGCCGGATATCGAGGTGTACATCGCGGCGCTGCGGTCACGCGTAGCGGATCGCGTGCTGTCGCGCGTGCTGATCAGGGGGCCGTTCGTGCTCCGCACATTTGATCCGCCGGTGGATGCCGCGGAGGGCAAGCGAGTCCTCTCGGTCGAGCGGCTTGGAAAGCGGATCGTGCTCGGGCTCGAAGGCGAATTGTTCCTCGTGATTCACCTGATGATCGCCGGGAGGCTGCTGTGGAAAAAGGCGGGCGCGCAGGCCAGAGGCAAGATCGATCTTGCGAGTTTTGATTTTCACGATGCCGGCGTGCTCGTCCTGACCGAAGCAAGCCCTAAGAAACGCGCATCGCTGCATGTTCTAAAGGGCCGCGGAGCGCTCGCCGAGCACGACAGAGGCGGCATCGACGTGCTTTCGTGTTCTCCCACCGAATTTGGCAAGGTCTTGATCGCCGAGAACCGCACGCTCAAGCGCCGCCTCACCGATTCGCGCGCGTTCAGCGGAATCGGCAATGCATACAGCGATGAGATTCTGCACGCCGCGCAGCTCAGCCCGGTCAAGCTCACGACATCGCTCAAAGCAGACGAGATCGCGAAGCTGCATGAAAGCACGGTGCGCGTACTGACAGAATGGATCGCTCGTTTGCATGCCGAGTTTGCAAATCGCTTCCCCGGCGTCGGCGAGATCACCGCTTTTCGCCCGGAGTTTGCCGTGCACGGCAGGTACGGCAAACCCTGCCCAGTCTGCTCGAGCCCGGTGCAGCGCATCGTCCACGCCGAAAACGAAACAAACTACTGCGCCACGTGCCAGACCGGCGGCAAAGTGCTCGCCGATCGTTCCCTCTCACGCCTGCTCAAGGACGACTGGCCTCGCACGATTGAAGAGTGGGAGAGCGATGTGGGCGAGACCAAATGAAAAACCCCGGCAAGTGCCGGGGTCATGTTCAGCAGGGAACGCGGCCGTCGATTCGATCAGCGCGCCGTCAGCACCTTGTTGCCCTGCATCTGCGAGGTGACGAGGCGCTCAAGGTCTGCCAGACGCGCCTTGAGATCGCGGGTCTCGGCTTCAAGCTCTGCAACGCGAGATGATTCCGCCGCGGGCTCTGCGGCAAAATGCGAAGCGTTGACGACATTCGCGCGGGGCGACGCATTGCCGAGCATGTCGCCGAACTCACCCGCCGAGCCGCCGTACCACATCGGGCGCACCAGTACCAGAATCTTGCCGGGCATGGCCGCATCTTCCATCGCGATACCAAGCGACATGCCAGGGCCGATCTGCTTCATGGCGTGACCGGCAGTCGGGCTGCTTGTGAGGCGATCACCGGCGCGGATCGTGCCGTATTTGGTATCCACTTTGCAAGGAACGCGCCCAAGCATCGCGATCGGACGCCACTCCTGCTTGACGCGGGCCTGCAGCATCTGATCGATCACCGCGACCGACCACGAATCACCGCCATAGAAAAGCTGTTCCTGCAACGTGGCGAGTTCGGGATCTGATTCGTGAATCGAGCTGATTCCCATGCCGCAGGTAAACGCGGGCTTGGTGGAAACAACACCCAGGAGCATCGCCTGCCCCGGCTGACTGGTGAGTTCGACGTGTTCTTTGTTTTCGCCGCCGACAGCCAGCGCGACGACATCACCCGATTCCATCTCCAGCTGCGACGAGACCGGCCGAAACGCCTCGGCGAAATCGAACGCGTTGGTCGTCACGCCCGCATCAAGGAGAAGATTGGATTCGTCGGTGCTCTGAATCTGCAACAGAGGCGTGCCGAAAATCTCAGCCGCGTTCGCATTGATGCTGAACGTGCCGGCGTTCATCCCGCTCTCGTTGTTGTCTGTGTCGATGCGGATTGTGATCCCGCCGGACGACTGAATGTCGCTGAAGCCATCGGGGTCCTCGATGGTCAGATTTCCCTGGATGTGGAAGCCGTCGGAGACGACAAATCGATTCACCGAATCGTCCCAGCGGAAGTTTTCGCCGGTGTCGCTGCCCCCTTCACGGAAGTAGATGACGCTGTCGCCATCGGGCGCGTTGGAGTGCATCAGGATATTGCCCGACACGATCACGCTGCTCAGACACTCGATGTCATCGGTCACAAGCAGGTCGTTGATGCCGTTCATTCCAGCGGAAACCGGCGTGCCGGCACCGATGCGATTGAACGCGTCATTGAGCGTCGCGGAACCGATCGTGATCGGCCCCGTGAGCGACAAGCCATCGCTCAACTCAAAGCGGTCGTCCGAATCATCCCAGAGAATCGATTCGCCCGTCGCACTGCCGCCGTTGTAGAAGTTGATGCGCTGATCGATCTCGGCAAACGAGGCGGGCGTCATGTTCAGCGTGCCCTGCAGCATGGTGACGTCCGAGTTCGTATCACCAAGTTGCAGATCGAGCGAATCGCCGCCGATCGACAGGGATGTTGACGTCCCCGCAACAGTGAACATGCTTCCGCTGATGATCGTGGTGTCCGCCAGGCTGTTGGCGCGGTCGGCGTTGATCGCGGAAGGGGCCGCGTTGAGACGTGTGCGGGGCAGGACCGGCGTCGCGTTCACTTCTGTCTGGACATACACGGTCGGGAAATCTTTGAGCAAGTCGGCGAGATTCGTGTACGTGCCGGCGCTGGGTCCGTCGGTAATTGCGGCGCCCAGATCAACCGTGAACACTCCTCCAGTCACAGTGGTGGCCGGCTTGCTCGTGTTCGCGAGTTCAATCCCTCCAATCGACGTCGAGTAGAAACGGAACAGGAGGTTGTAGCTTCCGTTCGCGTTGCCGCCCCCGTCGGTCAGCCGCCCCTGATAGGTCATGATCCCAGCCGGTGGACTCGCAAACGCAGAGCCCGCCAAGCACAACACAGCCGCAGCAGCAGAGAAACGCTTCATCTTCTTGACTCCTCGTACGCCAACCCGCGTCGCGTTGGCAGCGCCACCCGCTCGAGCCCGCGGCCGGCGGGCACCCCCGAACAGGGCGTAGCCACAAGCTACCTGCCTTGAGAGGTGGACGCAACAAAAACCCCTAAAATGAGGGACTGTGGCTTCGTGCTGCCTTCTGAAGGGCCTAAGGCGGATCAGCCGCTAGTTACTTCTCATTCCAGACTCGCTCAAACAACTCGACCGCCTTGGGCTCGAGGGGCTGAACCTCGCGATAGTCAGGAACTGCTTCGGGGCCAATCTTGGCCATGGCCTCGGGTGGATGGGCGACGCGCGGCAGCGCTCCGGCGTTGCTCGGCTGCACCGCCGCGCCCGACGACAAAAAGAGCTTCTGCACATCTTCGCTGAGCAGGTACGCGACGAACTCGTTTGCGAGCTTGGGACTTTTGGTGTTCGCGATCACTCCCGCAGTGTGGGGCAGAAGGAGCACGATGCCGGCGGGCTCGCCTTCATTCGACGCTTCAAGATCGCCCGTGCCTCCACGGCCGGAGACTTTCCATTTCTGGGCCTGTCCGGCCTGCACGTCGTCCGAATCGGTCAAGCCCGCGCTGATCTCGCCCTGCGCGACCGCTTGCACCACCATCGAATTTCCGTCGTAGAGGCGTGCTTCGTTTGCTTTGAGCGCACGGACGAAGGCGAGATACTTGTCTTCGCCGTACATCGCGAGAAGCGTGGCGAAATGCGTGCGAGTGCTGCCGAATTGGGGGCGTGCGAGACCCACCTTTCCCTTCAACTCTGGACGGAGCAGATCGCCGAGACGCCGAGGTTCTGAACCGGGCGGAAATCGCTCTTTGTGAAAGACGATGACACGTGCGCGATATGCAAGGGGCACCCAGTTCGCCGGTAATTTGGCGCCCTGCGGGTCGGTGATGCTTAGTGGTTCGAGCAGTCCGTCCTTGTCTAGACTGATCATGCCCAGCGGCTCGCTCGCCCAGAAGACGTCGGCCTTGGGGGATTCCTTCTCGTCCAGAATGCGCCGCACCAGGCCGAAGGTCTTCGTCGCTTCGGTATCTCCAACCACCTGAACCTTGGCGCCGGTCTTCTCCTCAAAGGACTTCACAATCGGACGGAAGAGATCGTCATCGGCCGAGACGTAGAGAACGAGCGTCTGCAGCGCCGGCGCGGAAGTCTGCGCAGGCTTTCGTTCGCACGAAGCGATGAACATCTGCGCGGTCGCGCACGCAAGCGCCAGGAAAAGTCCGGCGCGGCTTTGACCGGTCGGGAGAATACTCGGCAGGTGCATGCGCAATTCGTATGCGCCTTACGTTCCCGCCGGCTTTGCTTCTGGCTTGGATTCGCCGGCTTTTTCTGAACCGGTGGCGGGGGCGCTCTTGGCGTCGTCCGCCTTCTTCTCTAGCGTGCCGAAGTACTTCTTCACCGCTTCCTGATACTCGCGGGGCACGCGCATCGCTTCGACCGCCTCCGCCGCAGAGCCCTTGGCGGTCTCAACGGCCGATGCAAACTCCGCGGCCGATTCGCCCCGGACCTGCTCGCCATACACCAGGCGCGTTCCGATGATCGGGCCACCCTGTGTGTTGCTGTTGGCCTTGCGCTTCTCGGTGCGGTAGTCGGCAGCCTGCTGCTCCGGACTCTGGCCGTCACCATGACCGGGGCCGCCCGAGCCTTTGCCGTTGCCCTTATTTGTATCGCCCGCGCGCCACATGCCGTTCTTGGCGTTCTTGCAGTCGCCGCCCTTGCAATCGCTACCGTTCTTGCAGCCTTCGCACTCACCGGCTTTGTCGCACTTGCCGCCCATTTCCTTCAACTGCTGCTGAGCTTCGCTCGCGGCAGCCTGGAGCGATTTGGCCTCAGACGACATCTGCTCCATCTCGCTCATCTGCTGGCTGAGATTCTGCATCGCCTGCTGGCCTTCTTTGCTCATGCCTTCCTTGGACATGCTCTGCGACATCTGGCTCATCGACTTGCTCATCGCGTCGCTCTGGCTCATCGCCTTCGACATCGCCATCGCCGACTCGATCGCCTTCTTCTTATCTTCCGGCGACAGATTCTTCATCTGCTCGAGCGCCTTCTTGACGGCCTCGGGGTTCTGCGCCGCCTGCTTGGTAAGCTGCTCAGCGGTCTTCTTGTCAAGACCCGCCTCCTGGAGCTTGTTCTTCAGGTCTTCTTGTTTATTCGATCGCTCCTTCAGCTGTTTGGAGAGGTTTTCGAGCTGGTTTTTGAGTTGCTCTTTGTCCTGAGGCGAGAGCGACGAGTCTTCCAGCTTCTTCTGGAGTTCCGCGAGATTCTCCTGCGCCTTGCCAAAGTCACCCTTGGCGAGATTGCGTGAGAGCTCCTGCAAAGGGCCGGGGCCGGGCTGCTTCAGCTGCTTGAGCTGGTCCTGCAGACTCTGCAACTGCTGCTGGCGCTCGCCGGTTTGCAATTGGTTGAGGCGATCGTTGACATCCGTCAGTTTCTTCACCGCCGCGCGCCGAATCTCGTCGGGGTTCACTTCAGTCGGGGGCTTGCCCGCCGCGGCATCGTCCTGCTCTTCTTTCTTAACTTCAACGCCGGCCTTCGCCAGCATCTCGGCGAGCTTGTCTTCCTTGGCTTTCACCTCGGCCTTGACCTGGACGATTTCCTGCTGATGCTCGTGTGTTTCCTGGCGCTTGGCGAAAAAACCAAGCAAGTCGTAGCGGGGGAGACTCATCCACAAGATGCCGACACAGAGCGCGGCAAAGACGGGCACGTACCAGTGCTGCGGCGCTTCGATCGGAATCGCGTTGGCCACGCGCAGGCCGCGAGCCTTTTCTTCGGCGCTCAGCACCACGGCCTTCGCCCACGAGTCGTCGCTCTTCTCGACACACAATGCGGTAGACAGTGATTCACGAAGTCCCGCGCGCTCATCAAGCACGCGCGCCGCACCGAGTTCGCGGTGACGCGTCACAATCGACCAAACCAGCGCAATGACAAATGCCGCGCCGCTGGCGATCCCGAGCGAGAGCTTCCAGTTGATATTGACGCCCAGAAGTCGATCAAGAAGCGTGGCGATGAAAAGCGCAACGATCGCCAAGGTCATCAGCGTCGCGAACCGCGCCAAAAACCCGACGATAAACAACCGGATAGATGCCGCCCGGACCGCGCCCTTGATGTGATTCATGGCTCGCCCTTCCCGACCGAAAAACCCACGGGTGTTGCCCACGCCTGCGGTAGGTTCTACGGCCGATCCGCCCACTTCGTTTCTGCATCGAACAGATTGGGCGCCACATTCTAGGAGATTGTTCGGAGAACGACCGGCTTGCTTTCCGTCCGCGGCAGGATCGGATTAGTCGTCCGCAAAGCTCTGAACCGTGACAAGGCCCGTAATGATCGGCTTTTCGCCCTCGCCGGGAGTGCCCGGGGCCTGTTCCACCTGACAAAGGACCAAAGCGTCCGGCATGTCCGAGGCCCAGAAGCCACCCGCGCGGAATGGCTCGCCGAATTCGTCGCGGAATTCGGTCAGAGGCAGCGCCACCGATTGCCCGACGCCGATCGGCCGCGTGATCGGGCGGCTAAATCGCCGGTTCAGCCAGATGGTTCCCGGACCCAGCGGCGACGCCGTCGTATTCGTGAATTCAAGCGTCTTGGAGCGCCGGAAGACCTGCACATCAACCGTCTGGCCCGCCGGAAGTTCCTTTGGATACTGACGGGCGTAATCAACCGGCGGAACCGAAGTGCACGCACCCAGCGGCGCGAGCAGCAGCGACGCCGCAAGTGCTCGTCTGGTCGAAGCAGAAATTGAGAACCAGCGGGTGGTCATTCCGAGGGCAGAGAGTACCCGGTCGGAAGCGGCTGCGAAAGGGGAGCAAAGAAGTTGCCGGGCGCGAAGAATGAGGCATGCCGGCGACGGTTCACCAGATCAGTGTTTCAAGAGGCGGGGTGCCCAAGCTGCCGGTGCGCTCGGCCAGGGTTTCCGTTGAAGGTGTTGAGGGCGACGTGCAAAATGATCGCAAGCATCACGGCGGCCCGGACCGGGCTGTTTGCCTCCTTCCGCTTTCGCTGATTGAACGATTGCAATCCGAGGGGCATCCGATCGTCCCCGGCAGCACGGGTGAGAATCTGACGCTCGCGGGAATTACGCCGGATGAATGGGCCGGGATCACGCCGGGTGTGAAGCTCGCTTTCGCCGGCGGCGTGCGACTCGAGATCGCGACGTACTGCTCACCGTGCTCGACGATTCGCGATTCATTCCGCGGTCTTGAGTTCAAACGCATCTGTCAAAAACTGAATCCCGGAAACTCGCGCCTGTACGCACGAGTGCTGCTGGAAGGTACGATCCAAGCCGGCGAGAGCGCGACAATCGAGGCGCCGCAGTGAGCGAGTTACAAAGAGATTTGCCCCAAGACGAAGACGTCTCCTGTGAAGGTGGCGAGGAAGCGGTTGTCTCCCGCGATGTCGGTGGCAACGCAACCGGGCCTTCGCCCGCGATCGCGCCGGGAATCGAATCGATCGATGCCCGGCATGCCGCGGCCGATGTCGGCGCGTCGTTCGATGGCACGGGAATCGATCCGCGCATTCCCGAACTCGTCCCCGGCTTTGATGCTCCGTTCTTCCAAGCGGGTCTTGCCGGATACAGCGATGCCGCGATGAGGATCATCGCGAGGCGCCACGGTTGCCCTTTCTGCGTGACCGAGGCCTTGCTCGATCGAACCTTGCTCGCCGGCGGCCGGGGCTTTGCAAAGGCAGACCTGGGCGAGATCGAGGGCAACGTGCCCGGTGGCGATGAGGATCATCCGCTCGCCGGACAGATCATGGGCAGCGACCCGCGCGAGATGGCGGCATCCGCAATCAAGATGATCGAACAGGGGCAACGCACCGATCGCGCCTATCGCGAACTTGCATACGAAGGCGGCAAGTTCCCAGATCCCGAACAGCATCTGCGTTTGCCCGGCGGATTCCAGGTCGGCCGCGTAACAGTCAAGCCCGAATCGAACTCGCGGATCCAGCAGAGTTCCCCGGCGCAGTCGTCCCGCACGTTCGAAGTCGTTGACGTCAATCTGGCCTGTCCGGTCAAAAAGATCAAGAGCAAGGCGCGGGGCGGACACTGGCTCGCCGAACCCGAAGGCGCGATCCGCATTCTCGAAGCCGTGCGCGAGGCCGTCCCCGCCGAGATTCCGTGCGCCGTCAAGTTGCGTCGCGGCTTCGACGACACGCCCGAGATGGCCGAGAATTTCGAGCGGATCTTCGCCGCGGCATACGACATGGGGTACGCGTGGGCCACCATACATGCGCGAACGGTCGAGCAGAGATATGTCGGTCCGAGCCGCTGGACATTCTTCCGCGATCTGCGCGCCAAACACCCGGACAAGGTCTTCTTCGGTTCGGGCGATGTGTGGCGCGCCGAAGACATCTTCCTGATGATGAAGTATGGTGGCGTGAGCGGCGTCAGCGTCGCGCGTGGCTGCATCGGCAACCCGTGGATCTTCACGCAGGCCCGCGCACTCATGCGGGGTGAACCATCGCGTCCGCCGACGATCGCGGAACAACGAGCCGTGCTCGATGAACATTTCCGCCTGCTGGTCGCGGTGAACGGATCGCTACGCCCGGGTTCACCGAAGGTTTCGCCAGACGGAACACCGACGTGGAGCGAGAAGCACGCCGCGAAGTTGATGCGGAAGTTCGGTGTGCGCTTCAGTGCCCATCACCCGCAGGCGGAACCTGTGCGGCTCAAGATGATCGCGGTCAAGGACATGAGCGATTGGCGAAGCGTGCTCGAGCAGCACTACCAGTAAACCCCGGCGGCTGCGACGCATTCGTCATCACGTGCGGCTCACGTTGCCTTGATCACGCCGGTCTTCGGCTCCACCGCCGCAGGCTCGGGGTAATCAATGCGAGTGTGGTGAATTCCCGCGAGTGTCCGCGCGACGCTCTCGGCGATGCGTGAAAGATCGCGGAGCGTGATCTCGCAGTCTTCAAACTGTCCATCAAGCAACCGCTTGTTCACAATCGTCTGCACCAGCGTTTCGAGGCGTGCAGGTGTCGGATCAGAGAGTGCGCGTGCCGCGCTTTCGACGGCGTCGCAGATCATGAGGATCGCGGCTTCGCGCGTCTGTGGCTTCGGGCCCGGATAGCGATACTCGATCTCGTCTGGAACATGCACATCCTGCTCGTCGAGCCCTTCTCGGTTCGCGGCCTCCAGCGCACGCTTGCGGGCGCGGTGGTAGAAGAACTCGACCAGCGTCGTGCCGTGATGGCTCTCAATAAAATGCTGAATCGAACGCGGGATGCTGAACGCCCGCGCCATCTCCATGCCGTCTTTCACGTGGCCAACGACGACAAGCAGGCTCATCGCGGGCGTGAGCTTGTCGTGCTTGTTCGGTCCGCCACCCTGGTTCTCGACGAAGTACTCGGGCTTGTTCACCTTGCCGATGTCGTGATAGAGCGAACCGACGTACGCGAGCAGGCCATTCGCGCCGATCGCGTCCGCCGCGGATTCGGCGATGTTGGCAACAGCGAGGCTGTGGTTGTACGTTCCGGGTGCCCGCATCTGCATATCGCGGAGCAGCGGGTGCTTGGGGTCGCGCAGTTCGATGAGCGTCATGCCCGTCGTGATGTCGAACGCACGCTCGATGGTGGGGAGGAAGAAGAGCAGCGATCCGCCCAGCGCGACCGTTGCGCCGCCCGCGGTAACCGCATCCCAAACTACCTGGGCGATCGCGGTCGGGCTGAGCGGCCGTTCAATGAATCCGATGAGCGCCGTCGCCGCACCAACCGCAAGCCCCGTGATCAGCGACATGCGGATCACAGTGGCGCGATCGCGCAGATCCTTCAGCATGAACACCGCGCAGCAGACGCCCAGCATGATCACGGCGTACGAAGCGGTGCTCTGGCTGAGCGCAAGGCAGACGAGCAGCCCGTGCAGGACGCCGAACGCCAGCGCGATTCGCTGGTCGTAGGCAATGCAGAGCACGATCACAACGAGCAGCGTCGGCAGCACCGTGAGCGTCGCCACCAGCTCGGGTTTCAGCGCCGTTCCGATCACGGCCGTCGCCATCGCGCCCGCCAGCAGCGCGCAAACTCCGATGATGCGTCCGCTGCTCCGCCGCAGTCGCTGTGCAAAGAGCGCCGTATACGCGATCATCGCCAGCGTGATGCCGGTGATGATGGTCGCGATCGCGCCGTCGCGAAGCCAGACGCGCCACTTCTCCGCGTCACGCTCAAACGCGCTCATCTCGGCTTCGTACAGACTGAGTTCCGAATCCTTCAGCGTCTCGCCCCGCCGGAAGATCACCTGGCCCACCGGGCTTTCAGTGAATACCGATTTCACCGCGTTGGCCGCGGCATCCTGCGCGAGGGCCGTCGCGTTCGCATCAAGCCGAAATGTCGGCTTCGCAAGGTGCGCGACACGATCGATGATCAACGGACGCAGCGCGGCAGAAAAACCCGCTTCGCGCGTCAGCGAACCGAGGGTTTGGCGCAGATGCGTCGGATCGCCAAGGTTCATGACCTCGCGTCGCGAAATTCCCTCGACCATCGACGGCCCCTTTGAGCCGGGCTCTTCAAACGTCAGCGTGATCTGCGTATGCAGGCCTTCTTGCGTCGCGCGCTGCCACGTCGCCGCGTCGAGCAGCGGCATCGCCCGCAGCCCGTTCATCAAGTCGCTCACCATCGCCAGCCACTGTGCCGACGGTTCACCGTTGTTCGCTTCGGCCTTCACCGCCGTCAGCGATTCGGCCGTCAGGCTGAACTGCTCGCGGATGCCCGGTTCGACCTGATCGAGCGATTGCACACGAGCCAGCGTGCGCGGGAGATTCTCGAGCGAACCCTTGAGTTCCTGCAGAACGGGAATGTCCGCCGCAAAAATGCGCGGAGTGCGCTGGCGAGCAGCTTCCTTTGCGGCCTTGGTTGCTTCAAGATCTTCAAGCGCCAGCGGCACGCGCACTAAACGGGTGTCAGTCATCGCCCGCCCGACCGCAACCATGGGCTGGCGCCGTGCCCAGACCGCTAACGCCGTCGCAACGAAAACGAAGCAGACCGCAACGAGAATCGCGT
This sequence comes from Phycisphaerales bacterium, assembly GCA_050730655.1. GTDB lineage: Bacteria > Planctomycetota > Phycisphaerae > Phycisphaerales > UBA1924 > JAFEBO01. The sequence goes on along the minus strand of JBOHNL010000007.1, from coordinate 53,024 downwards.
GTGTGATCCGGGGTGTCGAGAAGACCGGCGAGAACGTTTTGCCGATCGCTTCAATCCAGCGCGATGTGCCGCGATGGCGCTGCCGAATCATCTCGGCACGGGAAGCGGGCCTGCCAGGATCCTGTGCCATCAGGCGTGCTCCCCGTTCATGCGATTCGCGTTGCGCGCATCATCATCGCCGTACGCCTCGATGATCCGCTGAACGATCGGGTGGCGGACCACGTCAATCGTGGTCAGCTGCGAGAATCCCATCCCCGGCGTGCGTGTCAGACGCCGGACCGCATCAATCAATCCGCTTTCGGCCGGGTCGGGCAGATCGATCTGAGTCGTATCGCCCGTCACGATCATCTTGCTCCCGTGCCCGAGGCGGGTCAGGAACATCTTCATCTGACCTTTAGTCGTGTTCTGCGCCTCGTCGAGAATGATGACGGCGTTATTGAGCGTCCGACCCCGCATGTACGCGAGAGGAACCACTTCGATCACATCGCTCGCCATGAAGCGCTGGATCGTGCCGAAATCCATCATGTCATGCAGCGCATCAAGCAGCGGACGTAGATATGGATTGACCTTCGCCTGCAAGTCGCCCGGCAAATACCCCAGCTTCTCACCGGCCTCGACCGCCGGCCGCACCAGGATCAACTTGCGGCAGCGATCTGTCTTAAGTAGATGCACCGCCGCGGCAACCGCCAGATATGTCTTGCCCGTACCGGCCGGCCCCACACAGAACACCAGATCGTGATCGCGGATCGACTCGATGTACGCCTGCTGATTACCGGTCTTGGGCTTGACGGGTCGACCGGCCGAGAAGACCGCCAGCCGCCCATCCCACTCTTCGAGCGAGGCACCTGGCAAAGTTGGGTCGTCGATCGCCTCGCTGGTGCGATTGCGCTTGTCCTCGGCGACAGTCTCGTCGGAGATCAAGTTGAGCACCTGCTGTCGGCTGAGCGCGGTGTTCTCGTCGGTGGCCTCGCCGAGTCTCTCGAGCACGCGCTTGGCGATCGTCACAGGCGATCGCTCTCCTCTTAAATAGACAGTCGAGTCTCGCGAGGTGATGTTCACCCCGAGCGCCTCGCGGATCATCTTGAGATTGCGTTCCGATGATCCGACCACCCCAACCCGGCGGGCGCCGGTGGGTACGCGGACTGAAATTTCCATTCGGTCGGACTGCGGCAAGTCTGGGTCAATCCAAAAACAGCGGGCGATTGCTGTGTAGGGCGAGTGAACCAAAACCAATGGACCGGTCAGCGGGCCTGACTGGCTGGGTAAAGTCTACGGGGTAGATGCCATCACCCTTGTGAATCCTGGTTCACCCCGTCGTCTCACCATCGGAGCTTGCCATGCACCGGATCAGTCCAAAGACAGTCGCTCTCACTTCGGTTATCGGACTGTTAGCGATTGCGGGCTCCGGATGCTCATCTTCGAATTCCGGCGGAGGAGGTTTTTTCTCGGTTGCAGGGACGACCTCGGTCGCGACGGGAGATTGGGATGATGTGAACGCGGCTGTTCTCGCCGCCGCGCAGCATCGCGAGATGGTGGTCGAAAGCCAGTCGCGGCCGGATCTCAAAACCCAGCAGTTCAAACTGCTCACAGTCCGCAGCGAGCCGGTCACGGTGACGGTTTCGAGGAGCAGCATCCCGGATCAGTCGGTGCGCGCGAGTCAGGAAGGCACGGTCGCGATGACGATCGAGGTCAAGGTGGGGATGTTCGGCGACACGAAGCGTGAGCAGGAGCTGATCGACGACATCCGTTCCCGGCTTGGCGACCTCGTCGGTCCGTTCACGACGAAGCCGCTTCCGGAAAGTTGGGGTGGCTGGGGGAAGTGATCAAAACGCTGCCGGGAAGTTCGACGATCATCGTCGTCCCCTGCTGCCAGACCGATTCGACGCGGATCGTGCCGCCAAGTGCGCGGACGGCGTTCTGAACGATCGCCAGCCCGAGTCCGGTGCCGCGGCGCTTGGGCGCGCCGGTGCGCGCGGCATCAACCTGATAGAAACGATCGAATATGCGGGACTGATGGTGGATCGGGATCCCGATACCCCGGTCGATCACGCTCCAGCGCGATGTGTCGGGCGAATCACCAAGACGCGCGACGATGCGGATCGGCTTGTTCTCGAACGCGAACTTGCCGGCGTTCTCGAGCAGGTTCTTGAAGACGAGTTCGAATAGCCGGGGGTCAGTGCGGATCGAACTCAATTCCGGCGCGATATCGATCTCGAGGCTAAGCCCACGCTCGGAGAAGAGCGGGTCGAGCAGCACGCCGATCGATTCGAGCGCCGGCCGAACATCGATCTCGGTGAGATCCGGCGCGTGGCCGGATGATTCGAGTTGCGAGAGCCGCAGGACATCCGCCGTGAGCGCTTCGAGACGATCGACATTGGTGTCGATCATCGAAAGAAGCTTTTGCGTCATGTGCGGATCGTCGTGAACCGAGTCTTCCAGAGTCTCAAGCGCCGCCTTGATCGACGCAAGCGGGGTGCGAAGTTCGTGGCTCACGCTCGCGACAAAATCGCCGCCCAGGCGCAGTGCCGATTGGAACTCCGTCACATCTCGCAGCAGCAGGAGAACCGGCGGTGATCCATCGCCCCCGCTTCTTGGCAGCGGAATTCCCGCAGCCCTGAACATCCGCCTCGCATCGCGGCCGGTGATCGCAACTTCGCATTCCCGACGCTGCCCCGCCCGCGCGGATTCATAGAGATCGTGGATTTCGGTCTGCGGCAAGAGATCCTCGATCGATCGGCCGGCGACTCCGATGCCGCCTGCACCGAAGAACTCGCTCGCTGCCGCGTTCGCCGCGGCAATGGCTCCTTCGGGAGAGAAAATCAGAAGCAAGTCGTCGCTCGCGTTGGCGGCCTGATGCAGATCGCCGGGCGCAGACGGAATTGGGTGAAGCGGCGGCGCGGTCCTCGATTGATCGGATTGCTGCGCCGGGCTGGCCGATCCGGGAGGGCGTTCGGCTGGCGCCGCGTTTGAAACAATCGTGCCCCGCCGCGAAAGCGCGAACGCTGTCCAACCCACCGTCGCGATCCCGATAAGCACCGGCACAGCCACCGGCAGACCGAACTGCGTCGTCGCGCCGGTCGCAATTGCGCCAGCGCATAAGACGGCGATATCTCGGATCGACCCCGTTGCCGGGGCGCTCGGTTGCATGGCACATCCTAAGTGAATGGGATGTTGAGATCAGTCACGACGCCGCGCTGTCGAGTTCGGACGATGAATCGTCTTCGACGCTGAGCGAGCAGCGGTACCCGACTCCCCGCACCGTCTTGACGATGTGGGCGGACTCGGAGAGCTTCTTGCGGATGCTGGTCACATGCACGTCGATGGTCCGCTCGGTGACGGTCACACCGGGCCCCATCGCGCGGGTCATAAGCGCGTTGCGGGAAAGCACCCTGCCGCCGGCCTGCACCAGCGATGCGAGAATTCGAAACTCGGTGAGCGTGAGTTTGATGGGCTGATCGTGGAGCGCCGCCTGGTGCGTATCGGTGTTGATCTCGATCGGCCCAAGCTTCATGATGCCGCGTTCACCGGAGAAGCGGCCGCTGCGACGGAGCAGTGCTTCGATCCGGGCGAGCAGAACCTTCATTGAAAACGGCTTGGTGACGTAGTCGTCGGCGCCCATCTTGAGGCCGACAACCTGATCCGTCTCCTCACCCTTCGCGGTGAGCATGATGATCGGAATTGATGCCGACGCCGGCTCGGCACGAAGACGTGCAGCAACTTCTGTCCCCGGTAATTCAGGGATCATCACGTCGAGAAGGATGAGATCGGGAGCATGTTTCGAGACAGCGTCGAGCGCCGCACGCCCGGCCGCGGCTGTCGCGGTCGAGTAACCCGCTCGTTTGAGGTTGTAGACCAATAAGTCGGTGAGATCACGCTCGTCTTCAACGATGAGGATGTGTGGTCGATCGGACATCATCACGCACCTACTACCAACAGCCTGCGAACGGGGTGGGAATCCGTTAAGAGCGTAACCGTGAGGAGACCAAGCAAGGCGGAATCCAATGTTGAGACTGCGCGAAGAATGCCGAAGTGGCCGACATTCGGTTTTTGGAAGGCATGAAGATTCAGGAGAAACAGGGGTGTGGGGACGAAAAGAGTTGAAGAGGGGGGGGCTCCGACCGAAAAAGTGCAAAGAGAGTTTGGACTTGCTAATATACGGGGGGTACTGTTCGAGTCCTTCCCCGTTCGGATTCTGGGACGAAGTCCCGAAACTCGAAGTTTGTTGGCGGAAGGGTTCGATCGTCGAAAAGAGCCGCGGAGCGGTTCAAGGCTTGGATGGCTGATCGGTGGATCGAAAAAGAGTCGTGGGCGGTCCGCGGCTCGGTTAGCGTGGTCCGGAAGACTGGCCTTGGGGCCTCTCTTTCGTTCGGACTGAAAGTTGGACGGGCTTTGAGACGGCACGTCCGGGAACTAAGGAGTCTTTTAAGATGGGTCACACGAGCAAGATGTTCTTTATCGCGGGCGCAGCGCTGGGCCTTGCAGGCACGGCGATGGGCGCAGAGTCGACCGACACGAGCCGCGCGTACAACAACGAGTTGACGGCGGACGCTGCTGGTCGCACCAGCCTCGCGGCGAGCAAGGCGAGCAACGGCCTCACCATCACCGATGGTTCGGGCAACTTCAGCATGCGGATCGGCGGACTCATTCAGTTCCGCTACACCGCTGACTTCCGCAGCGGCGGCGTGAACGATCCGGCCCAGTCAGTGCCGGTTCCGGCTGCTGGTTCGGGCGTCACCGGACAGGACAAGGCCACGATCGGCTTTAGCCTTCCCCGCACGCAGATCTACTTCGCTGGTATGGCTGGTTCCCCGGAACTGACCTACTACATCCAGGGTAACTTCTCGTCGACCTCGACGAACGGCACCTTCAACCAGGTTTCGGCGGCGAACCCGACCGGTTACAACTCGAACAACGGCAGCTTCGTTCTCGAAGACGCGTACATGAAGTACGCCTTCGATAACAACTGGGACATTCGTTTCGGCCAGTTCAAGCTCCCGATCCTGACCGAAGACCTCATCGGCGACGGTTACCAGCAGTCGATCGACCGCTCGTTCGTCACCGACGTCTACCGCCAGCAGCGTAGCCAGGGCATCCAGGTCGGCTACACCGCCGACACCTTCCGCGTCCTCGGCGCGTTCAGCGATGGCTGGCGCTCGGCGAATACGGATTACAACAACCCCAACGAGTCGGACTATGCCTTGACGCTCCGCGTTGACGGCAAGTTCGCCGGCGATTGGAACCAGTGGAACCAGTTCAGCAGCTGGCAGAACAGCCAGTTTGCCGCGTTCCTCGGTGGTGCGATCAACTGGCAGCAGGGTGGCCGTACCGGCACCCCGCAGGACGCCCAGACGAACCTGAACCAGGCCAACTACCTCCTCTGGACCATCGACGGCCAGATCAAGGGTAACGGCTGGAACCTTTACGGCGCGTTCATCGGCAGCAATGCCCGCACGCTCAACACCGCGGCCGGCGCTGGTGCGAATCTGAACAGCTACGGCTGGCAGCTTCAGGGCGGCTGGTTCGCGACTCAGCAGATCGAAATCTTTGGTCGCTACGACGGCCTCTACGCCAACAACTCGCTGGGCGCTGCTCAGCCGGGTGGCGGCGTGAGCCCCCGCACGTGGAACTTCATCGATTTCGGCGTGAACTACTACCTCTTCCCCGAGTCACAGACGGCCAAGATCAGCGCCGACTGCGTGATCGGTCTCAACAAGAGCCAGAATCTGCAGGCGATCAACTTCCAGGGTAACGCCGGCACCGGTCAGTTCGTCCCGGGCAGCACCATCGCTGCTCCGAACACGAACTCCGGCACGCTCGGCAGCCCCAAGGCTGGCGAAGTCGCCATCCGGGCTCAGTTCCAGCTCCTGTTCTAAAGAGCTGAAACGGTCTTGATTGAGTCGCGAGGGTGAAGATCCTCGCGCAGTCCGAACGAGTTGTCTCACCGGCCGCCCCCTATCGGGCGGCCGGTTTTTCTTTTTGGTCCAATGAGAGCGGTCTCATGCTCGAATCAGCCCGAACCCATAGTGAACTTCCAGAATTGCACGCATGTATCCCTCCGGTATCTGCGTACATCGAAGGGAAGCGACTGAGTGGGGGGCGAGGAACCGGGCGGAAAGTGGCCCGGGCAGGTTGGAGATGCGTTCAGGAGGTGCTGTTTGCGGACATTGATCGCGATCCCGGTTTATAACGAAGCCAAGCACTTGCGCGCGGTTATTGAACGCGTGCTTGAACACGCCGGAAATGTGCTCGTTGTCGACGATGGCTCGACCGACGATTCGGCGTCGCTGCTCGCGACGATGCCTGTGGATGTCATCCGCCACTGTGTGAACCGCGGATACGGGCGATCGCTCATCGATGCCTTTCGATTCGCCGGCTCTGAAAAGTACGACTGGGTCATCACAATGGACTCAGACGAGCAGCACGAGCCCGAGCGCTTGCCCGAGTTCTTTGATGCGATCGAAAAGAATGACGCCGACATCATCAGCGGCAGCCGATATCTGAAAGCGCCGACCGAAGCGGCGCTCGCGCTGGCGCCGGGCGATCGACGGCGCATCAATGGGTTGATCACCGAAGAGATCAATTCGCTTTTGTCGCACCGGCTTGGAACCAAGCTCACCGATTCATTCTGCGGCTTCAAGGCGCACCGCGTTTCAGCGACGAATCGGCTCGACCTTTCAGAAGACGGCTACGCGTTCCCGATGCAGCTCTGGGCGCGAGCGGCGGCGCACGGGCTGCGTGTGCGCGAGATCCCGGTCGATCTCATCTATAACGACCCGAATCGTACATTCGGCGCGATCCTGAATGATCCCGAAGCGCGGCTGCGCCACTATCGCGATGTTCTCCATCACGAGATCGCGATGAGCGGCGAGCGGGTTTTCGTCGGCCATGCGGGCGCCGCAAACGGTGCGTGCCGCGAGGCGGGGCTTGCAGAACCCGCGGGTCGTCGCGCTCGCAAGGTCAGCAATCGCGCTGATTGTCCCGATCGCCCGTGACCCGATTCCGGCCTGGGCACCGGAGTTGTACGTTCGTGGAGTTGTGCGATACTTGCGACGTTGAAAAGCACGTTGGTGGAATTGAAATTCACACCGTCGCCTGAAAAATGGGCGCAGCGGGCGGGCGTGCTTGTGCCGCGGGCCGCGAAATTTCGCGAGCAGATGGGGTTGCCGGCGTCCGGCCCTCTGGTTCTTTCGGGGCATCAGGCCGAACTCTGGCACGGCGGGATTCTCGCAAAGCACTTCGCGTCGCTGGCGTTTGCATCGCGCGAACGTGCGCAGACTGCGTGGATTGTCGTTGATCAGGACGAGGCCGATGCGATCGGCCTGCGCGTACCGATCCGCGACACGGCCGGCCGGCTTCGCGAGATGCGATGGCAGTGGGGGGAATCGGCGGGACGGATCTCGTCGGGAATCGCGCCGGTGACGCCCCGTGCGCCCGCGCTCAAGGCCGGTGAATCGTTTGCGATCGTTTCGGTTGCGGAGGCGATTGGATTCGTCTCGATTGCACTCGCAAAGCATTCGAAAGAATCGAGTTGGGCGAAACAAGTGAGCGCTGCGGCGGCGGAAATCATCGCGAGGTCGGCGCCCGCGCCGCAATTTGTGTACGAATCGAAACTTGCTTCGACGGAACTCTTCCAGCAAATCGTGGAGGCAATCGCGCGGGGCGACGCCGAAGCGATCCGAGGGTACAACCAGGCGATCTTGAGTACGGGCGATTCGGGCATGCGTCCACTCGATGAGGCGACGGGCGAACTGCCGCTCTGGGATGTGGGAGGCGGAAGGCGGCGGCGGGTCTTGGCAGCCGACTTTGGAAAACTGGATCGATCACAACTCGCGCCGCGCGGCATGTTGATGACCGCGGTTTTGCGTCTGGCCGGTTGCGATCTCTTTGTTCACGGAATCGGCGGCGGTGCATACGACCCCGCGACCGAAGCGTGGATTGCCGGATGGGATGGCGAACTTGCGACACTTGCGGCGGAACTTGGCGGCGTCGGAGCGCTCGCACCGATGGCTGTTGCGACGGCCGATCTGCGGCTGCCACTTGCCAAGCCGGGCTTGCCCACGGATGAGGAAATTCGCCACGGTGTTTGGCTCGCGCACCATGCGGGTCATGATCCCGCGGCACTCGGCGATGAGCGCGGCGCGGCGGAGAAGGCTCGACTGCTTGCCGAGATACGAGAAAACAAGTCCAAGCAGGAGAGTCCGGCGCAAGCGTTTCACGCGCTGCACGCGCTGCTGGCCGAAAGCAGGCGTACGCGGTCGAGCAAGCTTGCCGAACTCGAAAACGCTGCGCGGAATCTGAAGGAGCAGCGATCCGAAGCGAAGCTCGCGTTTGATCGGACGTGGTCGTTTGCGCTGCAGGCGCCCACCGAGATCGGCGGGATGTACGAGCAGGCTGTACGCGCATTCGAGGGTCGCGACTAGCGCTGCAAATTGGGGGATCGTGCGGGCCGGCGCCGAGTATTCAGATTCGAGGGGGGAGGCCGCCAAAGCGCGGATTTGAGCGATAAACTTCGGTGTGTCAGCGACTTCCGGACATTGCGACAGCACCTCGCCGCTTGGCCTTTCGGCCGATGGTTTTGTCGCGCGTGCAAAGCCCTTGGGACTTGCGAAGCCCGGCGCGCTCGATGCATACCGAGGTTTCTACTGGCAAGGCTCGTCGTTTGTGGATGAGAAGTTGAAGGCAATCGGCGCGTTTCGGGGCGCCGCGCCGATCACCAGTCTGAACATCGACGAGGGCGCCGAAGGCAAGATCTTCAAGTTCACGCAGGAAGTGCCCGCGACAGCGACCAGGCTCGACGGTCAGGTTGAGATGCTCCGCACCGAGAGCGTGCTGATCCCGATGATCGGGAAACGCCGCGTGCGGACGTACACACTGTGTGTTTCGTCGCAGGTTGGGTGCGTGATGGGATGCACGTTTTGCGAGACGGCGCAGATGGGGTTGATCCGCTCGCTGTCGGTTGAAGAGATCGTGCAGCAGTGGTATGCCGCGACGCACTTCTTGAAGCACGCGGAGATACCCGAGCCGGTCATCACGCCGCAAGGGCTCGAAGGTCCGGTCCGCAACATCGTGTTCATGGGCATGGGCGAGCCGATGGACAACTTGGACAATGTTCTCGGCGCGATCGATGTGCTGCGCGATCATCGCGGGCCGTCGATCCCGATTTCGAAGATCACGATTTCGACAGTTGGCCGCGTTGACGGAATTGCGAAGCTGGCAGAACAGGTGCGTAAAGACGGCTGGCACCGGTTGAATCTGGCCATCTCTCTGAATGCGGCGGATGACGCCATTCGTTCAGGGATCATGCCGGTCAATCGCAAGTGGAATCTCGCGGAATTGCAGCAGGCGTTGATCGACTTCCCGGTGTACGGGGGTGGCAAGCTCTGCATCGAATACGTGCTGATCCCGGGCGTGAACGACACGGACGATGATGCACGCAAGATCGCGGAGTTTCTCGCGCCCATCAACAACGACTATCGCGTGCGCAAGAACGCGAGCACGCCGCGCACGCTGCTCAATCTGATTCCGTATAACCCGCGCCGCGTCTCGCCGTGGCCAGCACCGACCGAAGAAAAGGTCGAGCATTTCCTTGCGAAGCTCATCGAGCTGGGTGTGTACGCCAAACGTCGTCGCACCAAGGGACGCGACCTGATGGGCGCGTGCGGGCAATTGGGAAGCGAGCACATCCGGCAGCGCAAGCTGGTAGATGTCACGGTTTCCGGCGCGTGAACTTCCGATTGTCGGGCTGCAGCACTACAGGCAGATTGGCAATCCGTACGACTGGATGAAGATAACGAAATCCTCGTCATCGACCACTCCATCCTTGTTGAAATCGCTCGGACATGCCGCCGGCATCGCCAGATCCTGGCAGAGAAGGATGTTGTACGCAGCGACGAAAATGACGAAGTCGGCATCGTCCACAAATCCGTCGTTGTTCAGATCGCCGAGACAGTTGGTGAGAATGTTCACCGTTCCGATGATCGGCTGAATCGCACCGGAGGGCGGTGCCGGAGAAAGGCCGGTGAAGTCTCCGTACACGGCGATCTCGACGAGCGGGTTGTTTGGCGTCAGATTGATCACCGTCTGGCCGTTATCCCACTCGACGATGCTGATCAGTTTTCCAAGCGGGTTTGCGGAAGGGAGCGCAGGCACGCTCAGAAGCGATCCACCGCTCTTGATCGCAAACCACGTGTTGCCAAATGCGAGGCCGAACTTGTTGAGAAAGAAGTTCCAGGCGTTGGCTTCGGCGCCCGGCCCTCCAATGTCGCCTGTTCCGGCCATCACCATGACATTGCCGCCCTCGCGGACATACGACTCAAGGACTTGTGCGTTCGAACTGCCCGAGCCAACGGTGCCGGAGAAGAAGACGCCTCGGTACTGCCGCAGAGTTGCGAGCGTGAACGGGACGTTTGGATTCACTTCCCAACTGTGGCCGAGCGCGAGCATGCGGTTGCGTAGCGCGGTCCCGAGCACGCCGCGTTGTCCAGGGAAATTGATCGGGCCCGAGTTGGAAAGCACCAAGAATCGAGATGGCTCGTTGTCGGCGAAGAACTTTGAGATGTTGTCGGCAAGCTGGGTCGATTGGGCCGGTTGCTGAAGAAAGGCCTGATCCGAAAGCAGCCATTCATCGCCGATGGCAATGATGCGTCCGTTGCTGGCAAAACAAAATCCGGCGGTCGCGATCAGGGTGATGACGAAGGCAACGAGTCGTGATACGTCGGAACGCATGGCTTTACCCCAAGAAGAACACAGCGGTACGAACATAATTAAGATATCCGGGTTCAAGTTCGATGAGAAGGAAATTCCGGCGTGGGCCGTAATTGGTCAAACGCACGGCGAATCAGGGCTGCAATCGCGTTGACATCCACGGGGCGCATTCAAACTCGCCCTCCTCGCCAGAAGGCTTGATTGAGCGTGTCCAGACCGCTCGATCATGAACCCGCCCGGGACCGCCAAGCCAGAGTTCGATGCGGTCGGCCCAAAGCCGCCACCCACCCCAGTGGGGCGGACGCGGGATGTTCACGTCGTTGCCCTTGTCCATGATGTCCTTGATCGAGATGCCGAGCTTGCCCATCGCTTCGGCAACTTTCAGGAGCAGTGCTTCACGCGATTCGATCGGCTGGCTCTGGTTGCTCGCCCAGGCACCGAGTCGGTTCTCCCAGCCCCGCGTCTTGAAGTACGCGTCGCTCTCCGCAGCGGGGCTTTTCACCACGCGGCCCTCGATGCGAACCTGCTTTTCGAGCGAATCCCAGTGGAAGACGGCCGCGGCACGCCCGTGCCTCGACAGGCCCTTGCCCTTGCGGCTCTGATAGTTCGTGTGAAAGACGATCGCTCCGGCGTCGAGCAACTTCTTGCAAAGGACGATTCGGGCGGTCGGCAGGCCGTCCTCATCGAGGCAGGCGAGCGTCAGGGCGTCGGGGTTTGGGGTGACCTTGTTCGCGACCGCCTCATCGAACCAGGAGCGGAAGAGCGGCCACGGATCGGCCGGCAGCAAGTCCGGCAGGGTGTTGTGCGGGGAGAAAATCGCTCCGATGTCGATGGATTCGGGCATTGGCGAACTCTAGCGGGTGGTTGGGCGGACGCGATTTGTGCACAGTGATGTTGATGGGCTGTCGCTTGATACAAGCGCCGATTCGGCTGGGCTACGGTGAGTCCGATGAGTACGTTCGGCGGACAAGAAGGAGGCTCGGCAGGCGGCAGCGGCGGCAAGCCTTGGCGCGAGCGTCGTCCCCCGGTCTCGACTGAAAAGCTGTTTGATCGGTTGCCGCCGCACTCGCTCGAGGCGGAGATGAGCCTGCTCGGGTCGATCATTCTCGATCCGCGGCTGCTCAGCGACGTGCTCGCGATCGTCCGCAAGCCCGAGGAGTTTTACGCCGAGTCGCACTCGACGATTTATCGCTCGATCGTCGAGGTCTACGACCGCTTCAACTCGGGCGACCTTGTACAGATCGTCGAGTCGATTAAGGACAAAGGGCAGCTCGAGCTGGTGGGCGGCGCGGAATATCTGGTGAAGCTGGCGGAGAGCGTGCCGAGCGCCGTGAACGCGCCGCACTACGCGAGGATCGTGGCGGAGAAGGCCAAGCTGCGGAAGCTGATAGATGCCGCGGGAACGATTCTGTACGACGCGTATCACACGGGCGAACTCGGCCCGGACGGCGCACGCGAAGTGCTGGATAAAGCGGAGATGGCGGTTTTCGAAATCGCGCAGCAGCAGCAGCTTGCGGACCCGCAGCAGTTGAAAGATCTTCTCCAGCTCGAGATCGACCGGATCGAGAGCCAGGAGGGCAAGGGCATCAGCGGCGTTCCGACCGGATACCTCGATCTGGATGATCTCCTGCGCGGGATGCAGCCGGGCGAGCTGGTGATTGTCGCGGCGCGTCCCAGCATGGGAAAGACAGCGCTCGCGCTGAACATCGCCGAGCAGATGGCGTTGGGTGTGACAACAGGCGGATACAACTCCGCGCCAAATCCGGTTGCGCTCTTCAGCCTCGAAATGTCCAAGAGCGCTGTGACACAGCGATTGATCTCGGCGCACTCGGGCATTCCGTCGCAAAACCTTCGAGGTGGCCACAAGCTCAGCGATCGCGAATATCGCAAGTTGCTTTCCGCGTGCGACGAGCTGGCCAAGGCGCCGATGTATGTGGACGACACGCCGAATATGACGGTGCTCGCGCTCCGCGCGCGTGCGCGTCGACTGGTCGCGCAGCACGGCGTGAAGGCGATCATGATCGACTACCTGCAGCTCCTGACGTCGCCCGGCGCGGCACGCGAGAGTCGCCAGGTGGAAGTCTCGGCGATCAGTCGCAATATCAAAGCGCTGGCGCGTGAACTGAACGTGCCGGTCATCTGTCTTTCGCAGTTGAACCGCGCCAGCGAGCAGCGCGAGGGCAACAAGCCCCGCATGAGCGATCTGCGCGAATCGGGCTCGATCGAACAGGACGCCGACGTTGTGATCCTGCTCCACCGCGAGGATTACTACCACACGCAGGATGCGGACTGGGGCCCCGACAATCCAGACAAAGTCGGTGTGGCCGAACTGATCATCGCGAAACAGCGAAACGGGCCGACGGGCGTTGTGAGATTGTCCTGGGATTCTGCGACGACGCGGTTCAAGAACTACGCCGGAGCGCACGTGCAGCCGCCGCCCGAATTTGCGGGCGGGGGCGCGTTCTCCGGGGGCGGAAATTCGAATGCATACGAGTCACCGTCCGCGGCCGCAAGCAGCTATGTCGAGTCGGCTCCACGCTCGGCGTTTGCCCCGAGCATGAAAACGGGACCGATCGAGAGCCATCGCGATGGCGGCGGGCCGGAGCGCGAGGCGGAAGCAAGTGCGGATGAAGGCAACGATTCGGTTGGCGGCGTGCCGTTCTAATCCGGCTTTGAAACTTTCGTCGTGTTGTTGTGCGCTGGGGGCGCGTCGATGTCTTTGGACTTCGGGCCAAGTGCGCGGATCGGCCACTCGCACACTTTGAGAAGAACGAGAGTGAGAAGAGATGCTGCGGTGACCATCGATGCGAGCGCGATCTCACCCAAGCCGCAGGCGGCACCGATCGCGGCAACGCACCAGACTGCGGCGGCGGTCGTCAGGCCGTGAACGCTTTTGTCCGCGCGGACGATTGTCCCCGCGCCGAGGAATCCGATACCGGTGGTGAGACCCTGGAGCACGCGGCTCGTGGCCTGTGCCGCGGAGTCGCTCCGCATGCCGCTCTGGCCCGCGCCGACTTCAATCACGAGCAGTACGAACGCGGCCGATCCGATCGAAATAAGCGTCATCGTGCGAAAACCGGCCGGGTGCTTGCCGATCTGGCGTTCGAGCCCGACTGCCGCGCCGAGCCCGAGGGCGGCACCGATGCGAAGTCCGGCATCGAGCGTGGTGATCGTGAGCATGAGCGGAGTCTATACGAGGGCTACTTCGGCGCGGGGCTGGGCGCGGGTGTGGGCGTGGCCGGGACGGATGAAGCGGGTACGAACCCGTCGTACTTCACGAAGATCGCGACATCGTCATCGCTCGGCGCGGAGGATTCCCACGCCGCGATGTAGAGTTCGCCAAGGAAATCCGCGCCGTCGGCAAGTCGCTCGGCGATAAACGCGGCGCCGGGCGCGGCCCAGAGGTCGCCGCTCTTTTCGAGCTTGTACAGCGGCTCGACCTGTGCGTGCGAACGTTCGATCTGCTTGAGCACCGCGGGCCACGGATTCATCGGATCGGGCTTGTTCGCGATATCCGGCGAGGCGTTGAGTCGGGCGCGGATGGCGGCTTCGCCAAGTCCGTGCTTTCGGAGCGTTTCCGCGTCGATCTGGGCGTGGATTTCTTTTTTGGTCGAGTATCCGTTCGGGTTGTCGCCGATCCAGCCGTGGTGATGACGCGTCGTGTGCAGAGGCTGAGCGCAATCGCCGACGAAGTGAGCGAGCGAGCCCATCGACATCGCGACGGCCATCCGCACCGCCTGGACCTCGTTGCGGCGGGCGGGATCGTTCACCTTTTCGAGCACGCGCAGCGTCTTCAGGTTCGATTGCAACTTCGCGTAGTTTTCGCAGATCGCCTGCGGGAGGAATCCCGGATACGCGTCGGTCTTGGCGGTATCGAGTTTCGGATTCGGCTGGCGGCCGGCGCCGGGGTGCGCATCGCGGGCCAGGCGGAGTTGTGCGGCGAACTCATGACGCAGCGGCTCGATAGTCTGCAGAGAGAGTCCGATGTCCGTCAGATCCTCGACGTCGATGTAGTGATCCGGGTTGTTCAAGTGCGCGAGCGCCGGCGACTTGATGTTGCGCCAGCGATCGGGCATCGTCGCAAGATCGGCAATCTGGATCGACCAGTCTTCCTCGCCTACCCAGGCGATGCTTGAATCGGACACCTTGTCCTTGAATTGTTCGATGCCGATGCGCGTGATCGCGCGGTGGCCGGGCGCATCCCACGCGAAGGCCGAGGATTGAACGCAGGCCGTGATAGCTAACAACAAAGAGAGGTTTCGCACAGCCTTAGCGTAGCGAATCGCGTGGATGCCCCCACAAACGGGACGGACCGTGAAGATTCCCTCACCTCAGTGCGAGGCGTTGTTGACCAGAGTTTGAAGCGACTTCAAATACCCCGCGGCGGACGAACCATCGCCGACGCAGCCGATCGCAGCGGTGAGGAACTCTTTCGATTTGGCGGCATCCAGTTGCGATGGCGCTGAGGCCGAAGCCCCTTCCCACGCGAAGACCTCGAGCAGGCTCCGGCCCGATCCAGAAGGAATCACCTTGGCGATGCACGGGAGATCATCCGGCCTTGTTTCGACCGCGGTGACACCGATTGGCGCCTGGCCGCGCTTGGCGATCCACTCGGTTGCGCTCTCGAGCGCAGCCTTGTCCGCCCAGAAAATGGTTGGAGGCGTCGGCCGATCACTCGGTCCGGCCCAGACGACGATGACCGCCTTTGGGTTTGGCATGCTTTGGGTGGTGACAGACTGAGCTTCTGCTGCGCGCTGCGGGTCAGAATTGCTTTGGAGCTGAGCTTGTGATTGTAGTGGGCTCTGCGTGTTCGTCTGGGGCTTGGCCTGGGGTGGCGTCGGCGGTGGTTCAGCGCGTTGTTCGCATGCGGAAATCGCCACAAGGAGAATTGGAATCCAGACGTAGATGGACGTGTGGGACATTTTTCCTCCCGCGCCAACTGCAGCGCACCTGACGCGGTGGGCGTTCAATCGCTTCGCGGGCTGATTATGCGGCCCGTCGCCTGCGTGCGGAAATACTCAACACGAACGCGAGTGAACAGGCTGTCGCCGGAGCCGGAACCAGGCAATCGGCGCAGTCGGTGCTCAGCGAGTATTTGTCTTTTCCGAAGCGGGCATCCAGCGAGGCCTGCGTCAGCCAAGCGGGTGAAGCAAGCTCATTCCAGCCGTTTACGACGTTGTTGCCGTCTTTGTCGATATTGAATCCGTAGGTGCCGCTCCAGAGGACACCGATTTTTCCCGGTGCGGTGAAGCAGACGAGAGACAACTCGGCAGTCCAGTCGACCGCGCCGCGGAGGTATTCGCGTGTCGGCTTGTCGGCGAAGCTAAGACCCATGCCGCCGTCGGTCTGGTTGTTCTTGTAGAACAGATTGGGATATTCGTTTCCGTCGCGAGCTTTGAGAACGTAGTTCCAGTAAAACGGGTAGTCGACGCCTTTGGGATCTGTCTCGCCCGGATCAAAGTACGGCGTGCCCGCGGCGGCCGCGGTATTGACGGGCTTGTTCGTCTTGATGAGTTGAATCCACTGCAATTCGCCCTTGAGCAGGTTGGTGCCGACTGCCTTGCCACTGACCGAAACGCCCTTGGCTTTGAGATCGTCATCGCGATAGGGGATCGGGAACGCGAGGTTGATCGTGGCGAGCAACTTGTCGTTGCACTTGATCTGCTTGTCCTTGATTTCCTTGGTGTCGTCGGCGGCGCGGGCAAGCCGGGTCGCCCCGCACGCGAGCACGAAGGCGAGTGAGAGGCGAACAATGGTCATGGCGACTCCTGCATCGGTGAAGTCGCGGCGAGCCGCTTTCACGGCGTGCCGCGGAATAATTTGCGATTGGTCGATCAGGCGGCGCGACGGCGCCGAGTTGCGATGATGCCGCTGAATGCGAGGAACGCGAGCGAGCCCGGCGCGGGCACGGCGCACGTTTCGCAATCGGTCGAGATCGTGTAGATATCGCCAAAGCGTTGGTCGATCGCACCCTGCGTGAGATAAGTGCCGCCGACGGCGAGCTCGTTCATGCCGTCGATCGTGAGCAATCCGCCAGCGGTAATGGTGAATCCGTAACTGCCGGTCCAGAGCACGCCGATCTGATTCGTGCCTTTGTTCCAGCAGACGAGGCTGAGTTCGGCCGTCCAGTCGATCGCGGCGCCCTTCCATTCACGCTTGGGCTCATCGGAAAAGCCGAGGGTATTGCCGCCGTTTGAGAACTGATTCTGCACCCAGAGGCCGGCGTAGTTATTTCCGTCGCGCCCCTTCAGATTTTCGTTCCAGTAAAACGGGAAATCATTGCCCTTGGGGTCGAGTTCGCCGGGATCGAAGTACGGCGTGCCGGCTGGAGTGGCGGTGTTGACGGGCACGTTGGTCTTGATCATCTGAAGCCAGCGAAGCTCGCCGGCGAAATTTGCGGTTTTGGTCGCGTTGCCGTTCACGGTGATGCCGCCGAACGCGCCGTTCGAGTAAATGGTCGGCTTATCAAAGTTGATCGTGGCGAGAAGGCTGCCGTGACACATGACCTCCCGATTCACAATGCCTTGAAGCGTGCCGAGCGAAGACGCGCTACCAGCGACTAGAGCGATAGCGGCCGAAACGAAAGACATCGTCCGAAACATGATCAATCTCCTCACGAGCAAACATGCGTGCCGATCGCATTCGATCGGCAAAGCCATGACGGAATTGGCGGCGCGTCTTGCCCCGCCTCTCTCCCGAGCGTTCGCGACAAAAATTTGGAAACCGCGACGATCGGAACGCCGGCCCACGCCGGACTCAGGTAGTTTCCCGAGAATCGGCAACGGCGTCAAGGGAAGACCGGCCAAAATGCTTGGTTGGGACAGTTGGAGGCACAAATTGATTGGGGTGAATGCCTCCTCTGGCCGGGGGGAGGGTGGGGGTCAGGAAACAAACAAATCGCGGTGGGGCTCATCGTCCCGCTCCGGGCGGGCGGCCCGGGACATCAGCATGCCGATCGCCGTGAGCGGATCGACCTTTTCAAAGAGCACGGCATGGACAGCCCGAGTAATGGGGACGTCTACCCGATATTTTTCGGCAAGCTGAATGACTGCGCGGGTGGTGTAGACGCCTTCCACGACAAATGGCGACTGGGCGAGGTACTGCTCCACGTTCGCGCCGCGGCCAATCGCCTCGCCGCAGGAACGATTGCGGCCTTCTGGACTGAAGCAGCTCGTTGCGAGGTCGCCCATTCCGGCAATGCCGGCGAAAGTCTGGGTGGAGGCGCCCATCGCGGCGCCGAGGCGGGCGATTTCGGCCATGCCGCGGGAGAGGAGCGCGCTCTTGGCGTTGTTTCCGGCTTTGAGACCGTCGAGCACGCCGGCGGCGATGGCGATGACGTTCTTCACGGCGCCGGCGAGTTCGATCCCGAGAAGATCGCTACTGGTGTAGACGCGGAGCCACGAGACCGTGAACAGCGACTGCATCTGGCAGGCGAAGGCTGGGTCATCGCTCGCGGCGACCATTGCCGCGGGAAGGCAGAGCGCAAGTTCGGCGGCGATGGTCGGGCCGGAGAGGCAGCCGATCGGACGCGGGCGTCGATCCGGGTTGTCTCGACCAGACCGGCGGAGCACATCGGCGATGATCTCCGACGGGCGGAGCATCGTGCCTTCTTCGATTCCTTTGGAGACGGAGACGATCCCTGCGCTATCGGGCAGCAGCGGTGCGGCGTTCTCGAGGGCGACGCGCATGAATTGCACGGGCACGGCGATCACCACGACATCGGCGCCGCGAAGGGCTTCATTGAGATTCAGACAGACCTGCACCTGATCGGGGAGGCGGAAGTGCTGGAGGCGGGGGCTGCGCCGGGATTGGGCGAGCTGAGCGCTTTCAGACGGGTTGCGCCCCCAAATACGGACGTTGACGGGGCGGCGCATCAATCCGGCAGCGGGTTGGGGCTGTTCGGCGGCCGCGGAAAGGATGCCGGCGCAGACCAATCCCATCTGCCCGAGGCCGAGGATCGCGACGGTCGCGAGTTTGGGGTTGTTGGGGGTATTCTGCACGGGAACTGGATCGAATTGCAGATGTTCGGCTTTTGGTTTTGATTCACGCCCGAACCGTTCGGGCCGGAACGTCGTATTGTTGGCATGCCGGAGCGTGCGTCCGGCGGTTCGGGCTTTCTGTCCGTTCCAAGGCTGCGATTGCTGACACATGATGATCGAGCAAGGCTCCCAGGTCCAGAGTCGCTCGTTCTGAATTCAACTCCCCCACACTCCCGCCACCCCCCACGACAAAGAACTATGGCTGCTCATACACACTCTCACACTCACGACCATGCCATTGACGCCCATGACCACGAGAGCGACGAACTGATTTGTTGCTCGCACCATGAGATCGAGATCGAGCGGTATATCAGTCTTTCGCTGCTCGGCGGCGTGCTGGTCTTCGTGACCACGGCGGCGCGGATTCTTCCGCTGGGCATTTCGCCGGCGGTGGTGCAGATCCCGGCGATGATCGGCGCGGTACTGCTTGCGCTGCCTTTGCTGTATGCCGCGTGGAAAGAAGTCTGGGCGGTGCATCTTTCGAGTTCGTCGCTGGCAGCGATCGCGATCATCGCGGCGATTGCCATCGGCGAATACGAGATGGCGGGCTGGCTCGCGTTCATCCTCGTGATCTTCGGGCAGTTCGTTCGTCGCAGCGCGACGGGCGCGCAGCGGGCGATCGCGGAACTGGTGCAGTTGACCCCCGACATTGCTCGGCTGGTTGACAACGGCGCCGAGCGCGATGTGCCGCTGGGTCAGGTGAAGGTCGGCTCGATCGTTCGTGTTCGTCCCGGCGAGAACCTGCCGGTGGACGGAAAGATCAAGTCGGGACGCTCGACGATCAATCAGGCTTCGCTGACCGGCGAAGCAGCTCCGGTGGAAGTGCAGCCGGGCGATCAGGTGTACGCAGGTACGAGCAACCTCACCGGCGGCGTCGATATCGAAGTGACGCAGATCGGCGCTGAAACGACGATCGGCAAAGTGACGCAGTTGATCCGGCAGGCCGAACGCAGCCGCACGCCTCGGCAGCTCCTCATCGAGCAGGTGGCGGGCTTCTTTGTGCCTGTCGTTCTCTCGGTCGCGTTCATTGTCTGGTTCTTCTACAGCCAGTCGGAAGACCCGGCGATTCAGAAGAACGCGATGAAGACCGCGGTCGTGGTGCTTGTCGTTGCATGTCCGTCGGCGATTCTGCTGGCAAGCCCGAGCGCGATGCTGGCGGCGTTTGCCGCGGCGGCGCGGCTCGGCATCATGGTGAAGCAGCCGAGCTATCTCGAAGCATCCGCTGATATCACGGCGGTGATCCTTGATAAGACCGGCACGATCACGACCGGCAAGTTCCAGGTGACCAAGCTTGCGCCGGCCCCGGGCGTGGAAGGTGCGGAACTGCTCCGTGCTGCGGCAAACGGCGAGCAGCATTCAAACCACCCGCTGGCACAGTCGATTCTCACGACCGCTCGCGCGGCACGTGTCGAAGTCGACGGCACGGCGAACTACGAAGAAATTCACGGTCGAGGCGTGATCGCACGGACGTCGATCGGTGAGATCCGCGTCGGTCGAGGCAGTTGGATCGCGGAGAACAACGCGAACGCGGCCCGCGAGATGGAAGAAGTCGAAAAGCGGATCGAGGGCATGACCGGCGTGCATGTGATGCGCGACGGGCGCTATCTCGGTGCGGTCGGTCTCGAAGATACGGTGCGGCCGAACTGCCGCCAGGTCATTCAGAACCTGCGTGATAACGGCGTGAAGCATGTTGCGATGTTCACGGGTGACCGGCTCAGCGTGGCGACGCGCGTGGGTCAGGCCGTGGGCGTTGACATGATCGAGGCCGAATGTCTGCCCGAGGAGAAACACGAGCAGATCCGCGGGCTCAAGAAGCTCGGCTATCGCACGCTGATGGTCGGCGACGGCATCAACGACGGTCCGTCGCTTGCGGAAGCCGACGTCGGCGTGGCCATGGGTCTTTCGGGTTCGGACATCGCGGCGAACTCGGCCGGTGTAGCGCTGATGAACGACGATCTGTCGCGCATCCCGTTCCTCATCGAGCTTTCGCGTCGCACGCGTTCGATCATCGCACAGAACATCGCGGCGTCGGTGTTGATCGCGATCGTCGGCCTCGTGGTCGCGGCAACCGGCAATTTTAATCGCGCGGGTGAACTTGGTCTGCCGCTGGCCGGCCTGTATCACTTCCTAGGCGATATCTTCGTTCTTGCCAACAGCTTCCGGCTGTTCCGCTTCGGCGAGAGCTTTGCCTCGGCCGAGACGGCGCAGCCGGCGCTCAAGCGTCGGTCGGCGTCTGTCCGTGGCCTTGCGGGCACGCAGC
The DNA here is from genome assembly GCA_050730655.1 of Phycisphaerales bacterium. GTDB lineage: Bacteria > Planctomycetota > Phycisphaerae > Phycisphaerales > UBA1924 > JAFEBO01. The sequence goes on along the minus strand of JBOHNL010000007.1, from coordinate 32,021 downwards.
CCGCGGCGGCGTAAGTGGGTTGAAATTCAGATCGCACTTTGAGCCCGGAGTATTTCCCGGGCTTTTTCTTTGCGCTGAACTCACTCGGAGCGTCCAGGTTCATGGGCGTCGGCGAGTTTGTGTGCAACGGCGCCCTCGCTGCGCTTCGGGCTCGTACGGCAAGTCGCTCTGCTGTGTCGGTGGTCTTGGCGTGGATGCGACGCAGCAGAGGCAGAGTTAGAGCAACGTGCCGCGGAGGATCACGATCGCGGCGGTGAAGTAGATGATGATGCCGGTTACGTCGACAAGCGTCGCAACGAAGGGCGTGCTCGAGCCGGCCGGATCGAGCTTCATCTTCTTCAGACCGAAGGGAAGCAGCGCTCCCATGATGGAGCCCCAGATGACGACGCCGATGAGGCTTGTTGAGATTGCCGCGGCGAGGCGGACGTAGTGATCCTGCACGGAGGAATCTGTGATTGTGTGGCCGGCGGCATCGGTGCGGGTCTCGACCCACCACCCCATCAGGCCCCAGAGGCTGACGCGGCAAAAACCGAGCGTTCCGATGATCAGGCCGAGCACAAGGGCCACCACCAACTCGCGACGCATGATCTTCCACCAGTCTTTCATCACGACTTCGCCGGTGGCGAGAGCGCGGATGACCAGCGTAGAGCTTTGCGAGCCGGAGTTGCCGCCGGAAGAGATGATCGCGGGGACGAAGATCGAGAGCACGACGACCTTCTGAATCTCGTCGTCGAAATAGCGGAGCGTGTTGCTGGTGAGCAGTTCGCTGACGAAGAGGAGAGCAAGCCATGGGGCACGCTTTTTCACGAGCGAGTTGACGCTCGCGAGCGCGAAGTTTTCATCGAGGGCGGCCATGCCGCCGACCTTCTGGATGTCTTCGGTAAATTCCTGCTGGGCGACGTCGGCGACGTCGTCGGCGGTCACGATGCCGATCAGATTGCCCCGGCTGTCAACAACCGGGAGCGCCGTTCGGTCATATCGCGCCATTAACTGAACCGCTTCTTCCTGGGGCTGATCGGCCCGCAGCGTGACGAAGTTGCGGTTCATGAGGTCTTCGATTTTCGCCGCGGGGTCCGCCAGAAAAATCTGGCGGAGTCGCAGGTCGTCGATGAGCTTGCCCGAATCGTCGACGACGTAGACGACGTTGATTGTTTCGGCGTCGCGGCCGTGTTTGCGCACGTGATCGAGCGCCTGGGCAACGGTCCAGTCGGGCTTGATCTTCAGATAGTCGGGCGTCATCAGACGGCCGACGGTGCGGGGCGGGTAACCGAGGATGGCCTGCGTGGTCGCGCGGGTCTGAGGCGAGAGGCTCGCGACGACACGCTCAGCGACCGATTCGGGCAACTCGTCGAGGAGACGTGCCTGGTCGTCCGAGCTCATCCCTTCGATGACGCGGACCGAACCTTCGGCGCCCAGTTCGTTGATCAGGCGTTCTTGAAACTCTGGCGTGAGATAGGCGAACGCCTCTGCTGCGGCATCGCGGGGCATGAAGCGAAAACCCAGCGCGGCTTCGGTCGGCTCGAGGCTGGAGAGGATGTCGGCGACATCGACCGGAGGCAGCCCGTGCAGCGCGCTGCGAACCTCGGAGAACGCTCCCTCCTTGATCAGCGCGGCGATGTCGGGGGCCAGAAGTTCGGCCGTGAGATTCACAGCCTGATCAAAGCACAAGGAAACATGGGCCGCAACCGGCTTTTCGCCAATTTAACTTCAAAGCACAAGATCGCCGAGCCCGCGAAGACCGAGTGGTTCGTGCGTGAAGAACGGTTCGGCGGCGGCGGTCCCGATTCGAGAGCCCATGAACGTGACGGCCGCATCGAGTCGATCGATCTGTCCTTTCGCGGCCGGATTCATCTCGAATTGCGTGCGATACGACTCGATCGCGGCGCGTCGCTTGGCTTCGTAGCCGGAAATGTCAATTACAAAAGTCGGGTCGGGAATGCGGCGCAGATGCGTGCAGTAGTAGTAAACCAGCCATTTCGGATAGATCGGGGGCTTGCCGAGGTCGCCGGGCATCGGTTGGCGGGTCAACTTGGCATCGAACCGAGCATCCTCGACGATTCGAGTCGTTGCGATGTGATCCGGGTGGGCGTCGAGCGGGTGTGGGCAAAAGACGATCGAAGCTTGGTGTGCCCTGATCTGACCCGCGACCATGTGGCGCGTCTCGATCGAATGCTGCACCCGCCGGTTTGGGAGGTCGAGCAGTGCGCGACTGATCTGGGGCTTGGAGGCGTCTGGCTGAAGTGCGGCAATTGCTGCCTTGGCTTCGACGAGGCGCGTTTCTCGATCCCCGATCGGAGTCGGGCTTCCGTCTGTCATATCCAAAATGAGGATCGAGTGGCCCTGGTCGGCGAGGCGGGCGATGGTGCCGCCCATCCCCAGTTCCTGGTCATCCGGATGAGGCCCAACCACAAGTATGTTCGCCATTGGCTTGCTTCCGATCTGATTGGGTCACGGCTGGGTTGGCGGCACTTCTTCAAACGCCGGCGGAGCCTTCGCATCCTCGCTCTTGGCGGCGCGCGAGAATGGAGCGGTGGAGGGCTGCCACGGAGGCTGGCCCTGCCAGCCGAGCTGCCTTGCGTAGACCCACATGGGCACGGTGTTGCGAATGGGCGTTGAGATCCGCTGCTCGACCGGTGTGGGAGTCACGACAAAGCTGGGATTGGGCGGCGTAAGCGAGATAAAGACCTCGGTTCGTCCGCGCTGTTCCATGATCTGATCGAGCGTCACGTTCCAGCCACCGATCGGGGGCTGCACGACGATGGTCCACTGCGGGCTCGATTCGACCCAGACAGTCGGGCCGACCCACGCGCTCGACGACTTCTCGGGGATGAATCGTCCCGGTCCGCAAGCGGTGAGCGCGACGCTCCAGACCACTGCGCCGAAAGCGGTAACGACTTTGCGAGTTTTTCGAGGCATCGGAACGATTCTGTACATGCGCGAAGATCGTAACCGGTGGCCGCACGCGTGCGGCCGAAAGGGACGGATCGAACGCGCGGAATCTGCTTGTTTCAATCCGGAGTCGTCAAGCCATGTCTCGCCACTGGATCGCGTGCGTTTCCCGCCTCGGCCTGATCGCCTCGATCTTGATTGCCTCGGTCGGGCTCGGGGGCTGTTCTTCATTCGACAGCAAGCCGACCGGCCGGCCGGTTGCCTTTCGCGAGGAGCCGGACATCCGGGTCCGAGTGAAGAAAAACGTCCTTCAGACGCGTATTGAGGGCCCCAGCCACATGGTCATCCGTCCGACGACGGTGGTCCGGGCGGAATCGGTGACGGGGCCTCTCACGTTTCGGGGCACGGTGAACGGCGTGGTTATGACCGACGGCGCGGGACGCCAGCGCGATTTCGCGCCGGGGACCGATGTCGAGGTACTGCCTCGGGAGATGACCGAGGCGGAGCGGCGTTCGAGCGATGGATACAAGCCGGGCGATGCCCTGGTGATTGATGGGGACACGCAGCCCGGGTTTGCGCTCGTTCACTCCAAGTCTGGCGATGGGGGCGTCTTGGACGTCATCGGCGTCATGCCAATCGAGACGTATGTCCCCGGCGTGATCAGCCGCGAGTTGATCGCGACGTGGCCCCGGCAGACCTTTGAGTGCCAGGCCGTCGCGGCGCGGAGCTATGCCCTTCACGAGCGCGACCGATCGCGCCGGATGAATGAGTACTTCGATGTCGAGAGCAATACGAGCGATCAGGTATTCGGAGGCCTGTCGAGTCTGCCGGTCGCGATCGAGGCGACACGAGCGACGCGCGGCACCGTGATGACCGAGGGAGTCAGCGGTCCGGCGAGCCACGTGTTGCTGCGGACCTACTACTCGTCCACCTGCGGCGGCGAGCAGGCTTCGGCCAAGGACGTCTTCCCGACTGCGGGCCCGAATGCGTTCAATCTGGCAAAGCCGCTTCAGGCACAGAAGCGAGAGTGTTTCTGCCAGAGCGCTGCACGGTTCCGCTGGGGCGTGCGTCGGAATGATGCGGAACTTTCCAAACGCATCCACGCATGGGGAACGAGCGCCGGTCACCCTGTGAAGGCCATGACGCGTGTGACGGAGTGCAAAGCGCTCGACCGCAATGTGACGAACCGTCCGATCCGGTATCAACTCAAGGATGATCGCGGGCAGGTTTACAAGATCAGCGCCGAGGAACTGCGGAACGCGTGCAACTACGCGGTACCCGGATTGCCCGAAATAACCCGCGAAACGCGTGTGTACAGCGGCAATCTCGAGATGTCGTTCGCGTCGAGCGAGGTGATCATCGGCGGCAAGGGATTCGGTCACGGCGTCGGCATGTGCCAGTACTGTGCGAAGGGCATGGCCGAGAAGGGCTGGGATTGGCCCTCGATGATGAAATTGTTCTACCCGGGCGCGGGAACGATGAAGGCGTATTGAGGCTCGTTCCGCTCGGTATTACCCGATCAGGTCGATCACCATTCCGGCGATGATCTGATCCGCCGACTTGTTCATGTTGTCGAGGATCTTGCTTGTCGCCTGGAACGATGTGAAAAGCTTGGCGGCGGCGAAGAGCCTGGCGCCCTCGGTTCGGAGTGTTCGCTCTGAAGTCACATTGTCAGGCGTTTCCGGCATGGATGAGATCTGCGACGCGAGGCGCGCCGCCACCTGCGATCGTGCCTGGTTTGATTTCGTCAGGTAGAGGTCGAATGGCGTGAGCGGCGCATTGGTCAGCAACGCGCGAAGGTACTGGTTCTGCGAGAGCAGAACGATGTCAAACGGAGGCTCGACACCTCGAGCCAACACCGGCGCCAGCACCCCGTCATTTCGAACAATGACGGGAAGCAGCGTCGATCCCTGTTCAATTCTGTTCACCGGCGGGAGCACGAAGAGAGCAAGGACAACGGCTGTGCCAGGGTTTGAGGCCGGAACACAGCCCCGATAAATACCTGTTTTCTTGGACGAAAAGGCACGCGGCGTCCGGATTCGGCTATCAGGGGTGTTCCGTCTGTGACGACTGTCGCGAATCGGCAACGTCCCTCGTGGGATGTTGACCACACGCAACGCGGCCAAAGCACGCAACGCGACCAAAGATGGCCCCGTGCTGCGAACGAGCGAACTCGAGTATGACTTGCCGGAAGAGCGTATTGCGCTCGAGCCTGCGACGCCCCGCGACTCGGCGCGCTTGATGGTGGTCTCGCGGGCGTCGGCCGAAGTGATTGAGCATGACCGAGTGAGCGATTTGCCCCGCTTGCTTCGCGCCGGCGATGTGCTGGTCTTTAACACGACTCGTGTGCTGCCCGCACGCCTGATTGGCAAACGCGAAGACACTGGCGGCGCCGTTGAGGGGCTGTTTCTCGCCATCGCGTCGGCAAGCGCGGGCGAGAGGTGGACGGTGCTTCTCAAGGCTAAAAAGGTTCGCCCCGGCATGCGGATTGTGCTCGACGACAGCACCGGAAATGCGAGCGGCGTAATACTGACCGCGATCGAACGCGTTGAGGGCGAGGCCGGCGCGTGGATCGTGTCGGTGGAGCATGCTGCGGGCATCGCGGCACTGCAGCGAGCCGGGCGGACACCGTTGCCGCCGTACATCCTCAAAGCGCGCGAGCACGCCCATCGCGTGATTGCAGAACAGAGCGATCGCGATCGGTATCAGACCGTGTATGCGAACGAGCCCGGATCGGTCGCAGCGCCGACCGCCGGACTTCACTTCACGACCGAGTTGCTTGCGACATTGTCAAAGCAGGGTGTCGAGCGAATCGACGCCACGCTGCACGTCGGCACTGGAACATTCCGGCCCGTCGAAGTGGACATCGTTGAGGATCATCCGATGCACACCGAGCAGTGCTCGCTCCCACGCGAATCCGTCACGAGAATCCTTCAGGCAGTGCGAGAAGGCAGGCGCGTGATCGCGGTGGGAACGACGAGTGCACGCACGCTGGAAAGCTACGCGGCAAGTTTCGAATCGCTCCGCGGCGCCGGCGCGAACGAATCAGAAGCGATCGCACGGTTGCCTGGATCGATCGACACCAGGCTGCTGATCACGCCCGGGTATCGCTGGAAATGGGTCTCCGGGCTGATGACCAACTTTCACTTGCCGCGGAGCACGCTGCTGGCGATGGTGGGAGCGTTGCTTCCCGAAAGTTCGGGCGGAGTGGGTGCGCTGAAGAACCTCTATTCGACCGCGATTCGCGACGGCTACCGCTTCTATTCGTACGGCGACGCCATGCTCGTGCTTTGAGCGTTCCGCGCTCCACAATCCGCGAACCGGTTGGAGATTCCCGGCATCAGAGCTTGCAAGGAGCGTGCTGATGATCGCCACCTTTGTTGCCACTACGGTCGCCGTGCTGAGTTTGCAATTTGCTCTGGCGGATCGGCCAGCGGCTCCGGAGATGCCCAAGGCAAAGAAAGTAACGGTCGTCGAGCTTTTTACCTCCGAAGGTTGCTCGTCGTGCCCGCCCGCGGATCGGGTGCTCTCAGAACTCATTGCTCAGCACGCCAAAGCACAGGATCTGATCGCCCTCTCCTTTCACGTTGACTACTGGAACAACCTTGGCTGGAGCGACCCGTGGAGCACCGCCGAGGCCACGACCCGCCAGGCGGCATATCGCGATTCGCTTGGCGATCGAAGCTTGTACACCCCGGAAATCGTCGTTGGCGGGGCCGTGGGGTTTGTCGGCTCTGATCGGACGCGGGCAGAGCAAGAAGTCGCCTCCGACCAACTTCGGGCGGATTCTGTCGTAGTTGCGCTGAGCGCAGCTGCGAAGGCAGCTCCAAAGCCGGCGATTGCTGCGACGATCAAGCTGACCCCAGATGCGGCCGAAGCCAAGAAAACCCAAAAATGGACTGTCCTGGTTGCACTCTTCGAGCGAGACTTGACCAGCAACGTTCGTCGGGGCGAAAACGCCGGTCAGAAACTCACGCACGACAACGTCGTCCGGGTGTTCAAGATGGCCGAGCTCACGGCGGGCGTCGACACCGTTGTGGAACTGCCCCTGCCGGAGGGGTTCCGGCCCGATCACGGCGAGGTGATCGCGCTGGTTCAGGCGGCTCCCGGCAAGCCGGTCATTGGCGCTGCTCGGTGCGAGGCGCCTGCCGCCTTGCCCGCGTCGAAGTAGCGTCCCACCCGATCGAACTCGGCCTCGTGCGCGGGCCTGGTTTTCTCCTTACGTTGCCGTCCTTCCACGTCTGGTGCGGGGAACCGCGTGGAACCGATATACGATCCGCGAGCCGGATCGGGCCGCGGCATGGAGGCACTGGGAATGGATACGTTCGTGATTGAGGGTGGCCGGCGGCTGGAAGGCAAACTTCGGATCAACGGCAGCAAGAACGCGGCGCTGCCCTTGATGTGCGTTCCCCTGCTCACCGACGAGCCGGTGACGCTGCGCGACGTCCCCAATTTGGCCGACATCCGCAGCCTTCGGAATCTCCTTGCAGAGCTTGGATGCGTTCAGACGGGCGAACAGGCCGGGATGATGCGTCTGCACACGCAGGATCCGACGAAGAGCCACGCCCGATACGAAATCGTCCGCACCATGCGGGCAAGCATCAGCACACTTGGGCCGATGGTCGCCAAGCGCGGCTACGCCAAGGTTTCGATGCCGGGCGGATGCGCGATCGGCGACCGGCCGGTGGATCTTCACCTGCGTGGGCTTGCGGCGCTTGGTGTCGAAATCACGCTCGACGGTGGCGACATCATCGCCAAAGCACCGCGCAAGGGACTTCAGGGCGCGACAATCTTCCTCGGTGGTCAGTTTGGTTCGACGGTGCTGGGCACAGCGAACGTGCTCTGCGCCGCGACGCTGGCGAAGGGCACGACCGTCATCGAGTCTGCGGCGTGCGAGCCTGAGATTGTCGACCTTGCCAACTTGCTCATCAAGATGGGCGCGAAGATCTCGGGTCACGGGTCGCCCCGGCTGACGATCGAGGGTGTTGAGAAGCTCTCCGGCGTTGACTACACGGTGATGGCGGATCGCATCGAGGCGGGCACGTTCATGCTTGCCGCCGCGATCACCAACGGCGATGTCACGCTTGAGAATTGCCCGATCGATGCGATGTTGGTAGTGAAGGACAAGCTGAACGCAATGGGCATTCAACTCGCGGTCAGCGGCAGCGATCTGCTGCGTGCGACGGTGCGCGTGACCAGCGCCCGCACTCTGAAGCCTGTTGAATTTACGACGCAGCCTCACCCGGGCTTCCCGACCGATCTTCAGGCTCAAATGATGGCGACACTGACAATCGCTGACGGCAACAGTGTTATTACCGAGAGGATCTTCCCCGAGCGGTTCATGCACGTTGCAGAACTCTCGCGCATGGGCGCCAAGCTGATGCGTCAGGGGCCGACGGTGATCGTGAGCGGCGTGCGAAAGCTTGTGGGCGCGCCGGTGATGGCGAGCGATCTTCGGGCAAGCGCGGGCCTGGTCCTCGCCGGGATGGCCGCGGAAGGCACGACCACGCTGAACCGCGTGTATCACCTCGACCGTGGCTACGAGAAGATGGAAGACCGGTTGACCTCGCTCGGCGCCAACATCCGGCGCGTGGACGACAAGGATCTTCCGAGCCATCTGACCGGCGGCGCGGATTAATCGGAAACCCGGGTTTCTTTGGCCCGTCGAATGCTTCTGAGGCGTCAGTTTTCGGCCGCCGCGAACCCGTTTGCGGCCTGTCCGTATGATTGCCGGAACGAGGGTTTCTCCCTCGCAGGAGCCTGCGATGCGTCAACGGTTTTCGTCGTGCTTGAAGTCGGCCTTGGTTCTCACCTTGCTCGCCGGCGTCGCTTCGTCGACGCTGGCTCAGACGGCGGGCTTCGATCCGAATCGCAAGGGCGCGGGCGAGAGCCGCACAAGGCTAACGGCGATGGAGCGTACTCCGTTTGATTGGACGCTCATTTCCAAACTCTCCGACTGGAAGAACGGCGCTGCACCGACCGCACAGTCGGTCGATGGCAAGGTCGTACTGATCGTCACGTATTCGGATTGGTATCGCCCCGCGGCACGCGCGCTCGCGATCGCCCGGCGTGCGGTTGAGACTTACGGCAAGGACGGACTTGTCGTCATCGCTGCACATAATCCCGAAGGCTGGAAGGACGCAGCAAAGCCCGAAGCTCCAACGGGAGCGATCATGCTGCTCGCGCACGACGAGAAGGGCGATTTCCGCAAGGCGCTTTTGAGCGCTCAAGACCCGAATTTCTATCTCATTGATCGCGCCGGTCAGCTGCGTTTCGCGGACGTCGCGAACGAATCGGTCGACGAAGCGATCAAGTTCCTTGTTGCCGAGAAGCGTGACGACGCCGCGAACATCAACAAGAACGAAGCGGACGCGAAGCGCGCCAGGGAAATTCAGGACAGCAAGACTGCATCAATCAACAGCCAGAGCGATCTGCTTCGAAACATCCCGGAGTTGCCATTTACGGCGCCAGCCGAATCGGCCTATCGCGAGGCGAAGTGGCCTAAATTGCCGACAGACGAACGGGCCACGACTCCGGGCGAATCTCACAAGATCACATTGCCGAGCGCAGGTTGGTCGCCGGCGCAGCCGCCACTGACGGGGCGGGCCGTGCTGCTCTACTTCTGGAACCCGGGAATTCCCGCGTCGTACGACACGATGCAGCGCATCGCAGATTTCATGCAGCGTCAGAATCAGCGCGACCTGGTTGTCGTGGGCGTGCTGAGTGATTTCACATCGCTCGGCAGCCGCAATGAAACGTTGACCGAAGAAGAACGCGCCAAGAAGACGCTGACGCCTGAAACCGCATTGAAGCGGATCCAGGAGTTCCAGACCGCGCGCAAGTACGACCACGCGATGGTGGTCGATCTGCCGGGCTCGGTGCTCAAATCGGTGTCCGCACAGACTGAAATCCCGCTTCCATTCGTCGCGATTCTGTCTTCGGACGGCATGACGCGCTGGTGGGGATTCGTCGGCTCGCCCGAGGCCAAAGGCGCTCTCGATCGCGTGCTCGAGGTCGATCCCGGCGTGCAGGCGCGGCGCAAGGCCGAGGCCGATTACCTGCGGAACGTCAAGGGGACCGAGGCGAGCGCAACGACCCAGCCGGCTCCGACCAAGTCAGCAACACCAACCCCGCCAAAGAAGTGAACACCGGTCCGCTGCTGAATCTCGTGCTCCATGAGCCCGAGATTCCCAACAACACCGGCAACATCGGACGCACGGCACTCGTGCTCGGGTGTTCGCTCCACCTCATTCATCCGCTCGGGTTTGATACCAGCGAAAAGGCGTGCAGGCGCGCGGGACTCGATTACTGGCCCCGGCTCGCGGTGAAACATCATGATTCGTGGCGGGATTTTCAGGCCGCCGAGTCGCCGGCGCGGCTTTGGTACTTCTCGGCTCACGCAAAACGCAACGTCTTCGATGCCGAGATTCATCGCGGCGACTGGCTGGTCTTTGGCAAGGAAACTGCCGGATTACCCGAGTCGATGCTGAACGCGGCGCCGCCGGAACAATGCTTGCGATTCCCCATGGTGGAGGGCGAGCGCGGGCTGAATCTCGCGACGGCGGTTTGTGCCGCGGCATACGAGGGTGTGAGGCAGCTTCAAGCGCGAGGCGAACTCCGCATCGACGACCAGGGAATCATCCGGCCCTGACTAGCTAGCTGTTGGGAAAACGAATCGATCCAGAAACTCGGTGGTTTTCCACACGCAGTGTGAAAGCGCATGGGATCGTCCGTCACGACCCATTCGCGTCCGAAGCTCCGAATCGCTCGCAAGGGTTGCCATCGATGATGACAGCTCCGCGTCGCTTGTGAAACAGAGGCCCGCACCAGTACAGAGCTTTTCGCGAATGGTGGGGAGATCGCGCCCGATGACGGGCAATCCGCTGAGCATTGCCTGCACACACGCCTGCGAATAGGTCTCTGACGACGACGCGATGATCAGGACGTCCATGGTGCGCAGGAATGTTGGGACATCCGAGGCGGGCATCCACGGATGCGGGATGACGTTCGCTCCCCATGCCGCACGCGTGCGATCGTCCGGCATCTCGGGAAAGCTCGCCAGGTGGAGTTCGCATAGGGCGCGAATATTGGGAGGCAAGGCCGCGAGTGCGCTGACAACGCCGTCGACGCCCTTGAGCGCCGTATCGAGCTTGCCGAGCATACAGAACCGAACCGGGTCCGAAGCACGCGAATCGGACGAGGGAAAGAACGCCTCGGGGTTGCTGATGCCGTAGTACACGTCCACCGGCGCTCCGCCGATTCGTTCGGGTAACGAATCCGCGACATATCGGCTCACCGCCACGACGCGTGCGGGCCAGCGTTTGAGCGCGCGAAGGAATTTCTCCTTCGGTGCTGCGTTGGCCTGGATCACCATGCGGTCGAACACGCCACGCCTGAGCATCATGTTCACGCCCGGCACAAGCCCGCGTGCGACGTTGCCGAGAATCGCGACATCGAAGCGCCGCTTGCGAAGCGCGATCGCCGCGGCAATGGTTGCAAACAGCGGCTTGCGCAGCGCGGGAACGACGACCACTTCGAGGTTCGTCGCACCGGCGAGCGAACCCATCTGTTCATCAAACCGCTTCTTCCAGGTCCGCTCGATGGGAACGCAGACTCGGTACCCGAGCGTGACAAGGTCGGTGAGGATCTGAAAATCCATTACCTGCACGCCGCGGATCTGTTTGCGGGTGCGGTTCGCCAGGAACGTCGGCGCGAGATACAGGATCGAACGCGCGGCGCTCACGGTGGCTCCGATGGAGGACTTGCCGAATTAACCGAGTGCCGCGGCACCGGCAACGATTTCGGTGAGCTCGGTGGTGATCTGCGACTGGCGAGCGCGGTTGTAGACGCGTGTCAGACGCTTACCCATCTTGCCCGCGTTGTCCGTCGCGGCCTTCATCGCCACCATGCGTGCGACCTGTTCGCTGACGATGGCGTCGTTGAATGCCTGGAAGAGCACGGCCTTGACGGCCGACGGGAGCAGTTCGCCCAGCAACTCTTCAGCGGAAGGGCTGAACTCGTACTGCGTCTTCATGCCGCTCTTTGATTCCGGCTTGTCGCTCTTCTTTTCGATCGTGTCGGCCTTGAACGGCAGCAGCTGCATAATCGTCGGCACCTGCTTGCCAGCCGAGAGGAACTTCATGTAGATGACTTGCACGCTCGAAACTTCGCCGCTGGTGAAGCGGTCGATGTAGTTTTGGGCGAGTTCTTCGACCTGCTCGTACTTGGGCTTGTCGCCGAACTGGTTGTGCTGCTGCGAGATCGGAATCTTGTTGTATTTGAGGAAGCCCGCACCCTTCTTGCCGACCAATTCGATGAATCCGGTGCGGTAGGGCGGGTTCTCGCGGACGAAGTGCATGCCCGTGCGGAGGATGCTGCCGTTGTACGGGCCGCAGAGTCCGCGGTCGGAGGTCAGGACAAGAAGCAACGTCTTGGCGTCCGGCTTGGCGGGTCCGGCCGCGAGCAGCGGATGCCTCACATCGGTCAGACTCATGGCGAGGCTGGCGACCAACTCAAAGAGCGCGTCGGTGTAGGGACGGCTCGAGACCGATCGCAGCTGCGCCGCCGAGAACTTGGCGGTCGCGATCATCTGCATCGTCTTGGTGATGCGTCGGATATTGCCGACGGCCTTGATCCGCTTCTTGATCTCGCGAGTCTTGCCCATAGGGGGAGAAGCGTAGGCGATTGGCGCTCCGGATTCACCTGAAACGAGCTTGGGATCGGGGCGTGTTCGGGGGCAAAACGCGGCTTAGCGTGGCAATTCGACCATGATCTTGCCTGCCGCGGCAAATCCGAGCGAGACGGCGGCTCGGCCGTCCGGCGTGATGCGAATGGCCTGTGCCGGTACGTCCACGGCGGTCACCGTTGCGATGGCACCGGGTTTCAGCCCCTGCTTGGCAACGAACTCGAGGAACTCGGGGTCCTGATCGGCGACCCGAGCGACGCGCACTCGGGCTCCGATGGGAAATTCGCAGAGCGAGCGGCCACGGGCTTCGCCGACGCCCCCGGTGCCGTCGGGAATCGGGTCTCCATGCGGGTCGACACGCGGATGGCCGAGGTGGCGATCGAGTGCCTCAAGCACAGCCGGGGAAATGGCGTGTTCAAGTCGTTCCGCTTCGGCGTGCACGACCGACCAGTCGAGTTTGAGCGTTTCGACCAAGAAGGTTTCGATCAGTCGGTGTCGACGCAAGATGTCGCGGGCCGCGGCCTGCCCCTTGGCCGTGAGCGAGATTCCGCCGAAGCGCTCGTACTTTGCAAGCTTGGCGGCTGCGAGCTTTTTCGCCATGCTCGTGGCAGTGCCGGTGGTGACGCCGACGACCGCCGCGAGGCGCTTCATGCCCGCCTCGCCCGTCGGGGACTCGCGGCAGAGGGCTTCGAGCGCTTTCAGATAGTTTTCGACTGCTTCGCTTGCCATGCTGCTCCCGGATGGACCGCTATTTCGTTGCTGGTGCTTGGCCGATCCAATCTTGAACAGTCGCAAACAGTAAATATGCGTTGAGCGCGGCGATGATCACTGCCATCGTCCACGCGAGCACCTTCAACCAAGTTGCGTTCACAAACCGACCCATCTTCACGCGGTCGGATGTGAACAGCACGAGTGGAACGACGGCGAAGGAAAGTTGCAGTGAGAGAATCACCTGACTAAGAATGAGAAGTTCGGTGACGCCCTTGGACCCATAAATCGCTGCGACGATTGCAGCGGGCACAATCGCAATCAAACGTGTGATCAGACGGCGCAGCCAGGGCACCAGCCGGATATTCAAAAATCCTTCCATCACGATCTGGCCAGCTAGCGTTCCTGTCAGCGTGCTGTTCTGCCCGCTCGCAAGAAGAGCAATTGCAAAAACGGCGCTCGCTCCAGTAGCTCCGAGAACGGGAGTGAGCAGTCGATAAGCGTCCTTGAGTTCAATCGTATCCTGATTCGCATATTCAGTGCCATGAAAGGCTGCGGCAGCAAGGATGAGGATCGCGGCGTTGATAAAGAACGCGATGGCCAACGCTGCCGTGGAGTCGATGGTAGCAAATTTCACCGCCATCGCTTTGCCGACATCAGTCCGCTCGTATCTTCGCGTCTGCACAATGCTGCTGTGCAGATAGAGATTGTGTGGCATGACCGTTGCACCCAATATTCCAATTGCGATGTACAGTTTGTTCCAATCAGTAACGATCTCCGGGCGAGGAAGAAAACCGGAAAGAATCCCGAACATGTCCGGCTTTGAAGCAACCATTTCATACGCGAAGCAGGCCCCGATCGTGAAAACCAGTGCGGCAATCACCGCCTCAATCGTTCGGAACCCGCGATATTGCAGAGTGAGGATCAGTAAGACATCGGCTGCCGTAATGCATACGCCAATCCATAGCGGAATTCCAAAAAGCAAATTGAGCGCTATCGCCGAGCCGATCACTTCTGCAAGATCGCATGCCGCGATAGCAATCTCGCAAAGGATCCACAGTACGAATCCGACCGGCTTGGAGTAATGATCGCGACAGGCCTGCGCCAAGTCGCGTCCAGTGACGACTCCCAGCTTCAGCGCGAGGTGCTGAAGCACCATCGCCATCAGGTTCGAGATCAAGATGACAGTGAGGAGGGTGTAACCGAATTTCGCGCCGCCGGTAAGATCCGTCACCCAGTTGCCCGGGTCCATATATCCGACTGAAACCATGAGACCCGGGCCAGTAAACGCAAAGAGCTTTTTCCAGAAAGAGCCGTGCGCCGGGACCGGGACCGACGCATGAACTTCCGCGAGGGAGGGAGTCGGGCTGCGAAACCGCCAGCCGGGTTCGGCCGCCCCGCTCGCGGGCAATGGGTCCATTCGGATTTGCGGAGTTGAGTCGGTCGGGGACGTGTTGCTCATGGATAGTCACTCTGAAGTGCTAATAGCGGAAAGAGACTCCGGCAAAGACCTGGAGGCCGTCGGTTGCATCGGTCAGACCGAGTCGAACACCCGCGTCATACTTGAGGTTCGCGTTCACCTGCAACCACGTCCCGATGTCGAGCGAGGCGCGATAAGGCTCTGCTTGTGAGAAATTGGCGATGCCCGCGTATTCGACAAACGCGCCGAGCTCTTCTGTGAATTCCTTGCCGAGCGTTGCGGTGTGGACAAAGTCCAGGCTATTGTTGTCGTCGTTTGGCGTGACGAGGTCAAACTCCGCCATCGCGCCCAGGTCCCAGCCGCTTCCGAGTCCGAGGCCGATCGGAACGATCATCGCAAACTCAAATTCGCCGTTGCCGACCTGGCGGGACGCGGTCGGGATCTTGATCGCGGGCATTACGGCGATCGCAAATGCATGTGGCGATTCATCGTTGTTGCCGTAGAGGTTGACCTTGAGACGAAGCAGCGAATCGCCAAGGCCCTGGCCGATGACAGTGTCGCCGTTCATCTCGGATCGCTGCCACACGTACGGCTCAAGTCCGAATTGCAGATCGATGTTCTCGAGCAGCCCGACCTTTGCGAGGAAGGGCGCGCCGCGCAACTCGTCGGTCTGCGCCTCGGTCGCACTTCCGTTCTTGAAACTCCACTCAGCAAAGCTCATCTCGAGTTGGAAATGGCCGGCATCGACCGTGTACGGCGATTCGGTCACATCGGGCCGATCGGTCGACATCGGCCTCATCTCGCTCCGGGGCGTTGGATTGAAGAGCGTGTACGGCTCGTGCGCCGCGGCACGGCTCACAAAGCTCAACCCCACTGCGATGGAAGCGATCCGCCACACCCACGATTATAGCCCTTCAAGTTTGACGCGTCAAACTTTCTAGTTTGGCCAATCAATTCTACGCAAAACAGGCAACTTTGCAACTTCGGTCTTTACGTATCGGACGTGTCGAAATGGAGGAGGGTGGGGTGTCGAAAACCTTCGCAGCCTACACGCCGACGGCCGCCTTGTCCCAACTCGCGCCGAGCACCTGCTGCGCGTACTGGTTCATCGAATCACGCAATTGCTCGAAGCTCTCGAGCACGTAGTAAATCGGCTGGAAGTGATCGATCTCGAAATCGGTGTTGCAGACACGTTCCATGTCGAACGGGCGCCACTCCGCAACCGGGCGCTCGATGCAATCCGGCGCGCTCTGGCCCTTCTTTTCCCAGGAACCCTTGAGCGCATACTCGCTCTCGCTGTGGCTGCTCACAAGTCCGCTGCCGTAGATCTTGACCTGCCCATCTTCCTTGATCAGGCCGAACTCGACCGTGAACCAGAACAATCGCCCGAGCCGCTTGATGTGTTCTTCATCGTCGCAAAGCAGGGACGCCTTGCCGTACGTCTGGAGGAAATCAGCGAAGACGCGCAGCGCATGCAGCGGCACGTGCCCGAAGACATCATGAAAAATGTCCGGCTCGGGCAGGTAATCCATCACTTCGCGCGGACGAATCAGCACGGTTGTCGGAAACTCCCGCTGCGCGAGGCACGCAAAGAACGCCTTCGCCGGCAAGTATCCGGGCACGCCAAACGACGCCCAATTCGACTGTGCCCGCAGGAACTTGTTGATCCCGTCAATCTTGGTGCCCTTGGTCAATTTCACGCCGCCCGCGATCTCGATGTCGCGATCGAGCACAACGTCTTCGAGCAGCGGCAACCGATCGCGCGTCAGCCGGAGGATCTTCATGCCGTCGATAAACTGGCTGCTCACCTGACTCGCGAGTACCGACCAGCGCCGGTCGAACAGATCACGCCAGACATCATGATCTTGCGGGGTGTACTTGGTGTAGTGCTGCGTGATATAGAAACGATCCGCATCGATGTCCTGATGATTCATCTCGGGCGCACGGTCGGCGCATGCCTGCGCCTGCTTTGCCTCGTCGGAATCGATGATGTTGTTGTAGCGGATTTCCTGGCGCATGAGCCTCTCCGGGTAGTGGCGCCGCGGCGTAGCGGCCTGTTGCCACTGTATCCAAATGGTCTCACTTGTTTGTTCGCGGGCAATCCGAGCGGGTTGCCCGCAAAAATAGCGTGGGCCGCAATGACTGCGGCCCACGCCAGGTCAGAGGCGCGCAAACGCCCCTTTATGTGCGGTGAGATCGGGTTACGGGAATGGGTTGCGGCTTCGGAGCGCCGATCAAGCCGGCGACAATCCGGCGAATTTTACCGACCAGCGCGCGCAACATGACGTAGCTCCTCCCTTCGTACGCCGAGGCGTACGTCCCTAGATTCCCAAACCGCGGCCACTTGCAGCACGTGCGGAAAACACGCCGCCCGGGTTCGTTGAATCCCTTCGTCCCTCAAAGCAAAGACTACCGATCACGAGCGACCGAACGCAAGTAAAATCCGCGGGACAGACCGATGTTCGCATTGCGTTTGGACAGCTCGGTGGCGACGTTCATATAGACGTCGGAAAACAGCGCGACCTTGAGCACCGATCAACGGCGCGGCTCATGAGAAAGCTCTCACATTCGAGGGGAGCAAGTGAAGCACTTCCAGGCTTCCGCCTCGGTGATCGCTTGCTCGGGCGCGATGGCGAGCGAATCAGTCGCACGCCGCCGATGAACCGATGCCTGCATGCTGTCAGCCGGATCGGCGCGCACCACAGGTACATCGCTTCCGAACAGCAGTGTTTCGCCAGGGATCAGCCCTGCGCGAATCAGATCGCGCCAGGGCATCACGCGATGCAACCGATTCGGTACGCCGGCGCGGAGCGCTTCAACATCCGTGAGCAGGTGACAGGGCTGGACGCTTGCGATCGCGCCGAGATCTGCAAAGCGCGATACATCTCTCTTGTCAACGAGCTCGCAGTGCTCGATACGCACTCGAACATCGCTGTTCGCGGCACCCGCACGCTTCCAGCGCTGCATTCCATCAAGGCATGCGCGCACCGCGCCGTCGCCAATCGCGTGCATCGCGATGCCCAGTCCAAGCGAAGCGCACTTCGCGATCGCGTCGCCGATTTGCGATGCATTCATCAGAGGTTTGCCGTGCTCGAGACCCGGAGGCGCATCGGCAAAGGGTTCTAGCATCCACGCCGTGCGGCTATTCAGCGTGCCGTCGGTAAAAATCTTGCCTCCGAGCAGGCGCAGGTCGTCTGACTGCCACGTTTCTCGCGTGTCTGATGCCGATTGAATCACTTCCAGCGGCACGAAGAGCCCGATCTTCAGATCTCGCTTCGATGTCCGTTGAATGTCCGCGAGCAATGGCCCGAGCCAGAGCGGCGCGAAGAGCTCGTGCACTTCGACAAACCCAAGTCCGGCGAGATGATCGAGTGCCCGTTCAATCTGGTTCGCTCGCGCCGACTCCGGCGGCTCCGGGGCGAGCGCCCACGCCGAAAATGCCGAGACCTCGAGAAGCAGCCCGGTGGGGACGCCCTTTGCATCGCGATCGATGATCCCCCCGGCCGGATCGGGGGTGTCTTGGTCGATTCCGGCCTTGGAAAGTGCCGCGGAATTGGCGAAAACGGCGTGGTGGTCAAAGGACATGACAAGAGTGGGGGTGGGGCCGGAAACCCGGTCAAGGGCGGCCCTGTCAAACCACGTTCCCTCGCGCCAGCCGGTGACGCGAGCCGAGTGCGCCTGAATCCAGTGTCCGCCCGAACTCGGTCCGGTGCGTGCAGCGATGCGATCGAGCGCCTCACCGGCGCTTTGGCACCCGTCGAGCGACAGCATGTCGAGCGCGCGACCGAGCCAGGGGAGGTGCGCATGCGCTTCCCGAAGCTCACGGGGTTGAGAACTCTCATTCACGGCTTGCGCACCCATGCCTCGATTGTTGCAACGGCCTCTTGCGGGATCAGTCGATCGGCGAACTCGGCGCGCACAACCCCTGTTCTCGTCCGAACATCCATTCCTACGTCATCAACTCCCACCGCTTTGGGCTCGATCGTCTCCCGGCCGGTCAATTTCATGACAAGCGTCGCCAAGAGGACAGCGTCGGCGTTCAAAAGGCGACAAAGTCGGGGCTCCGCGGCAGCCAAAGGGTTGGCAGTAAGAAAATTTTCGATTTTGACCTCTCGCGCCTCCCATTTTGCGTCAATCGGGCGCATCGAAGCGAATTTCGCGCCCTCAGCGCGCCCGTGATAGATGAGCAATCGATCGCATGAAGCATCGCGCGCCGCATCAAGTGAACGACATCGGACCATCAACTGCAACGAGGTGCGCGACTCATCTGGAACGTGCAACACCACCGACTCGGCCTCCTCAACCGACGGCGGCAACGACGCGACGATCTCACCCGAAAGTGGATCGATCACAAAGTTGCGCGGCAGGATCACATCGTCTGCAGTGACGACCCCGGCGAAGTGGCGATGCAGAAACCGAATCGGGTCGTGCGCCGGATCGATGATGGGTGTTGCGTCGGTCAAGCGTGCATCTTCCTTGGAACCAGGCACAATTGCAAATAGGCCTGAAAACAAGTCCAAAACGACCGCGGGGCCGCACAGCGGCCCCGCGAACGATCGCGAAATTTTGAATGCGGATCAGGACTGCCGGAGTTCCGGCTCACCCGTTCGCGAGTGCGAGCGGGCGATTGCGAGAGAGCTGTGCGCCGCGGCTATTTGGCAGGGACCGCCGCGGCCTCCCTAAAACTTCTCGCTGGGGATGATTCGGTCCCAGCAGCGCGTTAGCGCCGCTTGGATTTCTTCTTGCCCTTCTTCTTAGCTTTCTTCTTGGCCATGAGAGAGATCTCCTCAAACATGATGTTCGTGCGCCTTGACCGTTCGGATACGCGATAGGCCCGAGCGGACGCACGTTGAATTATCGGAAGTGTGACAACTTTCTCTTGAGAGTGCAAGTCAAAATCTCATGCGGAGGTAAGTTTTCCACATCGAGTGCGCTGAAGCGCGCGCTGCGCAACACCTCTTACCTGTCGTTTACGCGCGCACTTCGCCACTTCGGCGACTCAAAGAGCGAGTCGAGCGCTGTTGTGTTCACCCGGTTGTACTGCGCAAGCGTCTCTCGATCACTCGCGCCGGTCGGAACGCGCGCACGGATGTTCCCGTTCGACGGGTTGTACCAAAATTCCGCAAGGTCCGCGCCAACGCGCGCATCAACAGCTCTCACAACGGGGTCTTGCAGGTACATCTGCTCATCGGATGCGATCTCGATCCACGGGCGCTTGCCCGTGATCCAGACATTCCGAGGCGGATCGTCGCCGAACCACTCCGGATCGATCTTCTTTGGCCAACCTTGGGCGCCTTTCAGCGTTTCCAGCATTGCGGCGCGACGATCGACCTCTCTCTTGAGGCGGATCGTCGCCGAACGCAGTTCACTTTCATGACCCCCGGTGATCACGCGCTCGTATTGCCACCCGCCAACAACCATCACGCCCAGCAGGAGCGTGATCGCCGCAACGAAATTGACAAGTCGGTGCATGTTGCTCCCCCATCCGGCGTCCCCGCCCGCCGCATCGGTTCTTCTTCGGAGGTCTGCATGGTCAACTTTTCCGAAAGTGAGGGGGTCGTATTGCGGCGGTTCCGTCTGGAACGCTTGTGAGGGCTCGAACCGTGAATAGTGGTACGATCTGGCTTCCTTCCGGAGGTTGCCATGACTACTCGGACGCAGCAGAACTCCCATCGCCTTGCCGGCACGCTCCTGCTTGGCGCGGCCACGATTGTCGCGTTCATCGCGCTTTCGGGCTGCAGTGGTGCGGGCCAGGGCGAAGTGACGCAGGGCGATCGCCCCTCAGAGGGCGAGGGTTGGGCAGTGCAGGAGCAGATGGCCGACCGTCAGGGCCAATAGGCGGTTCCTGCCCATTCTGATTCGAATCGCGCAGCGATGCAGTTCCCGCGCCGGGGCTGATAGCATCATGCACACACTTCGGAGTCACGCATGCGAACTCGGCGAGTATTGAATCACGCATCCCTCTACCCGATCGCTCTCGCGCTCGTTGCATCCTTGAGCGCGGTCGGCTGCAAGAGCGGCACAAGCGAGGTCTCACCCACCAATCATCCGACCGAGGGTGATGGATCGCACGTTCAAGAGCAGATGGCGGCGGCGAACGCGCCCAAGCAGGAACTGGCGGCCGAGGCGAATCAGGAAAGCGCTGCCGGCGCAGCCGCGAATCGCCAGATGGCCGAAGCGCCGCCCACTCCTCCTCCCTCGCCCGCAAACGCCACGCCTGCACCCGCGCAGCAGACTGTTGCAGCGAAGCCAGAAGTGAAGTCTGACCCCAAAGCCGATGCGAAGGTCGATGCCAAGCCCGAGACCAAGCCCGAGACCAAGCCAGACGCAAAGGCAGAAGCCAAATCCGAGCCCAAGCCAGTGGTAACGTTCCTCAACTCTGACTCTGCGAAGGCGATCTCAACGAAGACGACCGATACCGGACTGGTCATCGAAGAGCTGAAGATCGGCGAAGGCGCCGAAGCCAAGTCCGGCGCGACCGTCACCATCAACTATCACGGCACGCTCAAAGAGGGCGGCACGCTTGTCGACACCACCCGCGGCAAGCAGCCCGCGACGTACCCGCTCAACCGACTCATCAAGGGTTGGCAGCAGGGCGTTCCGGGAATGAAGCCCGGTGGAATCCGTCGGCTGACAATTCCGTACGCTCTCGCCTACGGCGAAGCCGGCCGGCCTCCGGTCATCCCGCCCAAGAGTGATCTGATCTTTATCATCGAGCTCGTCCAGGTTGTCGAACCCACCAAGTAGTACGAGGAACCGGTTCATGCCCACCACTCCCGGCGGCGTAGAGATTGAGGAAATCACCCTAGGAAAGGGCGATACCGCGTCTCTCGATTCGATCGTCAAAGTGCACTATCACGGCACGCTGAAGTCGAACGGAAAAGTCTTCGACTCGACCAAGGGCGCCGCGCCCATCGAATTTCCGCTTGAGGATCTGATCCAAGGCTGGCAGGAGGGCATCCCCGGCATGAAGGTGGGGGGGAAGCGCAAGCTTACCATCCCGTGGAAGCTCGCGTACGGCGCGGCCGGCGCGCCGCCTGATATCCCGCCGAAGGCAGATCTCGTCTTTGAGATCGAACTCGTCGATCTTCAGTGATGACCGCGACAGAATCCTCGCCGAGCAATCAGCCGAGCCCCTGGTGGGCCAGCGCCGGAGTGCGCGCTGCGGGATATGCGGGCAGCCTCGCGATTGTGCTGTTGGGCACAAATGCGAGCTATCGGATTATGACCGGCGGAGAGCCGTTGGCGCGCCGCTATCGCGACTTTTACGAGTTCTTCAGCGGGGCAGAAGCGCTCGTCAAAGGGACGGATGTCTTTGCAGCTGGTGATCTTGGTTACATCTATCCGCCGCTGCTGGCGACGTTGATGATGCCGCTCGTGAAGCTTGGGCTCGAGGGTGCCGGGCTTGTGTGGCTGGTGATCAACGCGTTCATGCTCGCGTTCACTGCCTGGCTGGGCGGTTGGACCGTTGCGAGCCGGCTTGGTGTTCCGAAGGCCGCGCCGCTGGTCACGTTCATCGGGCTCGCGCTGCTCGCCGACAAGTTGTTCGGCGACATGAAGATGCAGCAGTCAAACATTCTCATGCTCACGTGCTGGACGATCGGCATGTGGGGATTGGGGCGACACTGGCTGATCTCGGGGCTTGCGCTCGGATTTGGATTCAACATCAAGTACCTGCCGGTCGTTGCGCTGCCGTATTTCGGCGTGCGCGGGCGCCTGAAGCATGCGATCGGTTTGGCGGTCGGCATCGTGTTCTGGGCGCTCATTCCCGCTGTGTTCATTGGTTGGCAGAGCAATGCCGATCTGTGGCGCGGCGCAACATCGGGGCTCATTCACTCGGGCGACGCGGAATCGAAGACTGAAGAGGGGCGTGCTCGCGTGATGAACACGCGCGAGTACGGCATCTCCATCACCACGGCGGTCGTGCGCACGGCCGATTCAATAGAACAGCCGAAACTTGGATTACCCGTCGCGGCACTGCTCATGCTGGGCGTATTTGGCGCGGCATGGTGGATCTACCACCGGAATCAGCAGCCGATGTGGCTCGGACGATGGGGCGCGGCAGAAGAGAGCCGCTGGCCGGTCCTGCTCGTCGAGTGGACGGGATTGATCGTCGTGACGCTTGCATTCTCTCCCCAGACCAACTCGCGCCACCTTGTCCATGCGATGCCGCTGGGTTTCCTGATTGGCGCGATGATCGTCTCGGGCAAGAGTACGAACACGTGTCGTCTAGCGATCGCTGCCGCGGCAATCTGGTGGCTCGGGATGGTTCTTCCTCCGTCGATTCCATCGATTGAATCGATGGAGAAAGCGGTGTGGATGTGGAGAAGAGCGTCCGGTTCGTGCATCTGCATGATCATCGCATGGCTGATCACCGCGGAAGCCGTGCTGCGCAATCGGCGTCAGACGCCGAGCGGTGAACTCGGCTGAGATAAGCGCGAACCCGGCTCGTCAAGCGCCGCAGCTGCTGAAGGACGCAGATCTGGTGGGCGGAAGCAGCGCAGTGCAGTAAAGACCCCGGCCGCCCACAACGCAATATTGGCGAACTGGGCGATCCCAAAGACCCGCAGGTCGCTGATCCAAGGTGATCCGCCGTCGTTAAAGCGGGGGACCAGGTTCATGGCGAAGTAGATTGCCGCGAAGAGAATCATTGTGGGCGTTGCCAGTCCGGTCGGAGATCGTTCCGCCCAGATGCCCCACAACGCCGCGGCCAGCGGCATCGCGAGCACAAAGTAATGCATGTGACAGACCGGGCTGATCGCCAGACTGACACACGTCAGCATGCCGATCGTGAAGAGTGCTTCCCAGCCTGTGTGACGCACGCGCCACCATGTCCACAGCGAAATGGAAGTCATGAGCGCGGCAAGAACCACATGGATCCCCGCGGCAAATTGAGCGATCTTGGTGAACTCTGGTGCGGTTCCCGCATCGCCGCGCCTGCTCCACGCGGTGAGTATCGATTCCGCGATTACGCGGACCGATTGATTGTCGCCGGTGGCGCGGAGTTCTTTGACCTTCGCTGCCTCCGGGGACATGCCGGCGAGTTCGGCGCTGTGCGGCAGAATCATGACTTCCAAAAACCTGCGATTGAGTTCGAGCGCCCCTCGCGGGCCGACCACTGCCGCGGGCAGCACGAAGAGCAGCAGGGCCGTGCCCGCCGCGGCTCCGAGGATCATTTTCCAATCGCGCCGGACAATGGCGTAGAGGAGCAAGAACGCCGGAAAGACTTTGATCGCCATCGCAGCGGCTACCCACATTCCCGCGCCGAAGAAGCGACGTTTCGTCGCCCACAACACCATGCCGGCGATGCAAAGTAGCACAAATGTGTTGACCTGCCCGCGGACGAGTGTGCTGCCGATTGCAACGCAGCAGAGAACCGCTGGGAACAGTCGGTCCTGCCACCAGCGCCGGCAGAATCGAGGCATCGAACGAATCTCAGGATCGGACGAAGAGAGTCGAATAGCCTGCGCGAGCCAGTGACACGCGACAAAGAGCGCGGCGACTCCCAGCAAGTACCAGACAATCACCCCGGCGAGGTAGCGCATTCCGTTGTTGTTCGGCGGAACTTCCGATTGAAAAAGTCCCCCGCTCTGAGTTGCGATGGAGACGTCGCCCGCGACCGGAGCTTCGGCAAACGGAATGCTCAGGATGGCAAGCGGAGGCGGATAGAGATACGACCAGTCGTTGGTGTCGCGGACCACGTACGGATCGATTCCGGCCCGAATGGCCCAAGCGGCGCGAAAATACACGCCCACGTCGGTGCGGCGGCTGTCAAGAAACGCCGATCGCTTGACCGTGACCACGCCGAACGCCAGCGGAATGAACAAGGCCAAGGCGACCAGGATTCGCTCAAACCATCTGATGCGGGCCGAAGCCGATGAGGTCAGGGGAACTCCCTTTGCGTACGTTCGTCGTCGAAGCAAAGACGCCAACACGGCAGTCGACATCGATTGTGTGTCTGCAGACTACACGAAGCGACGACAGTTGTCGCAGCACGCCGGCGAGGCCCGACGGTGCACGGGCCTACGACCTCGAGTTGCGAGCATCCAGGCACGCGCGAGCCCAATCACACACGAAAAATCGACCCGAGCTTTTTGCCGAGCAGGATTGATGCCGAGAAGAGCGTGACCGTCAATAGCGCCATTCCCCAGACGCCCATCGCGCTGGCAATGTACACGCCATCGCCCAGGCGCTCGGTGAACGCGAAAATGGCTTTGGTCAGCGGGTATTGATGCTTTTGCTGCGCGAGCAGCATGGAGTCGGAGACTTCGAGCATCGAGAAGCTGAAGACGAGCATGCCGCCCGCGATCAGGTTGGCCATGATGAGCGGGACGATGACGCGGCGTACCGCAGTGAGTCGGGACGCGCCGAGATTCATCGCGGCTTCTTCGAGCTCGCCGCTGGTCTGCTCGAGGCCGGCGACGGTGGAGCGGACGATGTACGGCAGTCGCCGGATCGCGTATGCCGCGATGAGCAACGGGACCGGGTTCGGGTTCGCTGCGAGCACGCTGACGAAGTCACCCAGCGGGCCTTCTTTGCCGAATGGCCAGCGGAGGCTCATCGCGACGTAACCAAAGGCCATGACGAGCCCCGGTACTGCGAGGGGCAACATGCAAAGCGCATCAAGTAACGCGCGACCCTTGATGGTCGTTCGCACAATCAAATAAGCGATCACAACGCCCGCCACCATGCTGATCAGCATCGCGGCAGTCGAGAGCTTCAAGCTGTTCACGATCGCCCCGAAGCTATCGCGCGCCGTCAGCGCTTCCTGATAGTGCGAGGTTGTCCACGCCGTCGGCAGGATCGAGTTGTACCACTGTCCGGGCACGGTGAAACTCGTGAGTACGACGCCCATGTGAGGCAGAATCGCGAGCAGGAATACGAGCAAAAACGCGCCGGAGGCCGCGAATCCGACAAAGCCAGTGAGCTCGATCTCGCCACCCGCGCGGCTGGCTTTGCTGTACATGGCATGGCCTGCACGCCCGAAGAAGTACTTGCCGAGCACATACATGAACACGGCCGAGGCGAGCAGCACGAGGGTCAGCGCGTACGGCTCCGCGCTCGTTTCGACCTGCTTCAGGCCGTAAAAGATCTGCACGCTCGTGACGTTGTAAAAATCGAACATCAAGGGCGTCCCAAGTTCGGTGAACGCCCAGATAAAGACGATGGTCGCGCCCGCGAAGATGCCCGGACGCACCAGCGGCAGCGTGATCTTAAAGAAGCGCCGCCACCAGCCCGCGCCGAGGTTCTCTGCCGCCTCATCGAGTGCCGGATCGAGGTTGGCAAGTGCGGCGGTCGTGTTCAGAAAAATAATTGGATAGAGCGAAAGCGCCTGAACGCCGACGACGCCCCACACTTTGGCTGAGCCGAGGATGTCGAAATGCGTTCCAAAGAGCGCGTTGAACGCCCCTTCGCGCCCGAGGATTGCCCGAACGCCGATCGCCCCGACAAACGGCGGCAGGATCATCGGGACAAGTACGGCGGCGTTGAAGAAGGTCTTGCCCGGGTACTTGTACTGTGCCGCGAGGAGTGCCAGGGGCAATGCGATGATTGTGGCAACAGTCGTCGTCGCGACCGCGAGCAACGCCGAGTTTCCGAGTGAACGAAAGAACATCGGATTGCTGAAGAGCAGTCGGAAGTGGTCGAGCGTGAAGTTCGAAAAGCCCCTTCCGGCGCCTTCGCCCTGCACCTTTTCAAACGCACCCTGAATGGTCAGAAAGATCGGATAGACCAGCAGGCATCCCATCACGCCAAGCGTGAGGAGGAGGAGTCCGTAGTGCCAGGCCTGCCGACGAAACCGCATTGGGGCGAGTGTAGTGGATGGAGCGATAGGGGGCGAATAGCTGGAACGCGGAGTTTGCAGAGTTTCGCGGAGAAAAGAAAGTGGAAATTGATCGACACAGATTGCGAGGCGATCGATATCTCAGCGACGATTACCGAGGAATCGTGCCGGGTCGCGAACACTCATCAAATCCCTCCTCCGCGGAACTCTGCAAACTCCGCCACTCCGCGTACCTCTTTGATCAGCTCGTCTATCACGCCCCATGCGTCGGATTTTCACCGTTCAACACGCGCCAAACATCGCGCACAACCCACGACATGTTCTCTTGGGCTGTCGCCGTTGCCGCGGCAAGATGGGGCGAAAGGTGAACATTCGGAAGCCCGAGCAGCGGGTAATTTGATCCGAACGGTTCGGGCTCATGCACATCAAGCAGCGCCATCGCGTCGAGGTTGTTTCCGAAGAAAGCTGCGCACGACTTGTTGTCAATGAGGAACCCGCGGGCCGCGTTTATCAGGAGAACGTCGTTCTTCATCTGTGCAAACGCCGAAGCATCGATGAGGCCGCGGTTCGAGGGTCGCCCGTCGACGTGGACTGTGAGAATGTCGGCGCTGCCAAGGAGTTCGTCTCGCGAGACCGGCCTTGCGCCGGGGCGAACTTCGGCGGGGATCTCGAGCAGATCGTGAAAGATCACGCTCATGCCGAGCGCGTTTCCCACCGCGGCCATGCGTTTGCCAATGCGACCAAGCCCGTAGATTCCGAGCGTGAGTTCGTTGATCTGGCGCTCCGCCCGCAGTTCGCGGCGAACCTCGCTCCAGTGTGCTTTCTCGAGTGCCTCGCTCAGGAAGAGCCGCGGTCGCAGTGCATCGAAGATGAGAGCCCAGACGAATTCGACTACGGCCTGCGTGTTGGCGTCGGGTGTGCTGACCACCCGCACGCCTCGGGCCCGGCAGGCCTCAAGATCTACATTGTCGAGCCCGACTCCAGCCCGCCCGACCACCTTGAGCTTCGGTCCCTTCGCCAGCATCGCATCATCGACGCGCGTGTACGTACGGACGACCAATGCTTCGGCAGCCGCGAGCAGCGTATAGAAGCTCTCATCGCTTGCGCCGCAACGTACGACTTCGCACCGCTCGGCCAACCACGCAGCAGGGGCAGTGTCGAGGTCTTCCGTCTGGATGACGAGCGGCTTTGGCACGCAAGGAGAATAGTGAGCGCCGGAAACCGGGATTTTTTCCGATTTGGACGAACACCCGGCCGGTTTCGATCGCTCTATAGAAACGCGTGGGGCGAGAAAAATTCGGGAGCACCTGCATGACGACCGTGAACACACGTCTGGTTGCTGGTTCCTTTTTGGCTTTTTCGATCGGTGGGGCGACGCTCGCGTTGGCGCAGGCGTCCGGCCGGGTCGAACCGCTCGAGATTGTGCCGCAGGCGCGCCGGTGGATTGTGCGGTTGGGAACCAGGCGCGGCTTTCGGCGGTCGATGTCAAGGTCTCGATCGAAGGTCAAGTCGCATCAACGACCCTCGAACTCTCCCTCTCCAATCCAACGGGCGTTCCGCAGGAAGCGGAAGTGATGCTCCCGGTGCCCGATGGCGTTTCGATCCGGTCGCTGCAGTTTGACGGGGTGGGCGTCGAGCCAACCGCAAAGTTGTTGCCGCGAGAAGAAGCCCGGCGCATCTACGACTCGATTACCCGCCGCAGAAAGGATCCGGCGCTTCTCGAGTTCGCCGGTTACGGGATGATCCGGACTTCGGCATTTCCGATTCCCGCAAATGGCACGCTCAAGGCGAGAATCACCTACGACCAGTTGCTGGCGAGCGATGCGGGCCGGATCGAGTATTTCCTCCCACGTAGCGAGGCGACCGCGATCGCATCGCGAGAATCACCCGGTGGCGTGACTTGGACCTTTGCGTGCTCGATCAACAGCGAGCAGCCGATCAGCACGATCTACTCGCCTTCGCACGAGATTTCGGTTGAAAAGTGCTCGCCGCGACGCTCTGAAATCAAGGTGAGCGCGAATGCCGCCGCGGCGCCCGGACCGTTCCGCCTGACCTATTTGCCCGAGAAAACCCGCCACGATGGCGTGAATGCAACGATGCTCGCGTACCCGGATCCGTCGGTGGGTGACGGCACCGGGGGGTTCTTCCTCCTGCTTGGAGCCTTGCCCGCCCGCAGCGGTGATGTCCCCGTGCAGAAGCGCGAGATCACGCTGGTGCTCGATCGATCAGGCTCGATGCAGGGTGAGAAGTTCGAGCAGGCTCGCGGCGCGGCAATCGCCGTGATCGATGGCCTGCGTGCCGGTGAACTCTTCAACATCATCGACTATTCCGATTCCATCGACTCCTACGAGAAGTTGCCTGTCGCGAAGTCGCCGGAAACAGCACTGCAGGCAAAGGCGTATCTCGGCGCGCTCCGCGCCAACGGCGGCACCAACATTCACGATGCCATGCTCGAGGCAGTTCGCCCAGTGGTCGCCGACGGCGCGCTGCCGATGATCATCTTTCTGACGGACGGCATGCCGACGGTGGGGGTGACAAACGAAGTCGCGATCCGCGAAGCGATCAAGAAGGCCAACACGCACGAACGCAGGGTCTTCTCGTTCGGCGTTGGTTACGACGTGAACACGCCGCTGCTTTCGAGCATCTCGTCGGCGGCGCGCGGGTCGCCAACATTCGTGCTTCCGGGGGAGAACATCGAGAGCAAGGTGAGCCAGGTCTTCCGTCGATTGGAAGGCCCGCGATTGGCATCGCCAACGCTTACGACGGAACGATCGGTGCGTGAGATGCAGCCGTCGACGCTTGGGGACGTCTTCGAGGGCGATCAGTTGCTGATCGTTGGTCAGTACACATCAAGCTCGCCAATCAAGATGCGATTGGAAGGCAAGGAAGGCGGCAAAGACTGTGCATTCGATCTTTCGTTCGACGTCGCAGCGGCCGCCTCGTCGCGAAACGGATACATCCCGCGTTTGTGGGCGACCCGAAAGATCGGATTCCTGATCGGCCAGATCCGCGAGCACAGCGCGGGCGGCACATCCGCGCAGGATCCGAAAATGAAGGAGTTGGTCGACGAGGTCACTCGGCTTTCGACTCGATACGGCGTGATAACCGAGTACACCAGCTTCCTGGCGACCGAGCCGAACATCGCGATGTCGACTCCCGCCGACCTCAAAGCTCTCAGTGACAAGGCCACGCTCGGCGTCGTGAGTCGCCAGGTCGATCGTTCCGGCGAGGGTGCGATGAATCAGGAGAGTAACGCAAAGCAGATGAAGTTCGCGGCCATTCCGCCCAACGTCGCGACGGGTGGGTTTCTGGATGCACGGATGAAGCAGGTCAGGATCGACGGCGTGCAATCAGTTGCTCAGAACGCGATGTATCAGCGAAACTTCAAGGGCCGACCGCGCTGGGTCGATGCGCGATTGCTGGAGAAGGAAACCGAAGTACCTGATCAAACAGTTGCCCTCGGAACAAACGAGTACGACGCGATCGCGCAGCGCCTGATTGACTCCGGTCAGGCCAGCTATCTCGCGATGCCCGGTGAAGTCCTCGTGCTCGTGGATTCCAAGCGGGTCCTGCTCCAGAACACAGCGGACTAACGCTCGCGCAGGACAAGAAAAAGCCCCGGCATCGTGCCGGGGCTTTCTTATTGAGCAACTTATCCAATCACCTTACGTCGACTGTCCTGCCGCCTCCGGCTTGGACTGCTTCGCTTCCACGGGTGCTTCCGGCACGGCCACCTGCTCGGTCTTGAAGTACAGGTGGTCGTCGGCCTTGGCTGTGGTGTCGCCCTCGGCCGGCTTCTTGTGCGTGATCGTGATCTTGCACGGCGGCGTGAAGTCGCCCTGCAGGAGCATCTCGGAGAGCGGATCCTCAACGTACTGGCCGATCGCGCGACGGAGTGGGCGAGCGCCATACTCGGGGTTGTACCCGCGTTCGATCAGGAAGTCCTTCGCTAGCTCGTCGATACCGATCTCGATCTTCTGCGACTTGAGACGTTTGGCGACCTTTGCGACCTCGTAGTCGATGATGTTGGTGATATCCGCCTTCGTCAGCGGGCGGAAGACGATCACGTCGTCAAGACGGTTGATGAACTCCGGCCTGAAGAAGCGCTCGATTTCCTTAGCGAGGACAACCTTGATGTTGTCGTAGTCGCCCGCTTCGGTGCGCTTCTGGAAGCCAAAGCCCGCGCCGCCCTTGATCAGGTCAGCACCCAGGTTGCTGGTCATGATCATGATCGTGTTGCGGAAGTCGACGTTTCGGCCGAACGAGTCGGTCAGGCGCCCTTCTTCCATGATCTGGAGCAGCATGTTGAAGACGTCCGGGTGCGCCTTCTCGACTTCGTCGAGCAGGACCACCGAGTACGGACGGCGGCGGATGCGCTCGGTGAGCTGGCCGCCTTCTTCGTAGCCGACGTAGCCCGGAGGCGCGCCGACCAGCCGCGAGACGTTGTGCTTCTCCATGTACTCGGACATGTCGAGGTGGATCAGCGCCTCTTCATCTCCGAACATGAACTCCGCAAGCGCCTTGGCGAGCAACGTCTTACCAACGCCGGTCGGACCGACGAAGATGAACGAGCCCATCGGACGCTTCGGATCCTTCAATCCGGCGCGGGCCCGGCGGATGCTCTTGGCAATCGCCTTGATCGCTTCGTCCTGGCTGACCACCTTCTTGTGCAGTTCCTTCTCGAGTTCGAGCAGGCGCTGCGCCTCGTTCTTCTCAAGACGCTGGAGCGGCACGCCCGTCATCTTGCTGACGACTTCGGCGACCACTTCTTCGTCCACGACGCCGTCCACGGCCTGAGCCTTGGTGCGCCATTCCTTCTGCAGCTCTTCCTTCTTGCGGCGGAGCTGCTCGGCCTGGTCGCGCAGTTCGGCCGCACGCTCGTAGTCGGCGGCCTTGACGGCCTCGTCCTTCGAAACCGACAACCGCTCGATATCGCCCTCGATCTCGGCGAGGTTCGGCGGCTTGGTCATGCTCTTGATCCGGACGCGAGCGCCGGCTTCGTCGATCACGTCGATCGACTTGTCCGGCTGGACGCGGCCGGTGATGTACCGGCCCGAGAGATCGACCGCGGCCTTCACGGCGGCGTCGGTGATCTTCACGCGGTGGTGCTGTTCGTAGCGATCGCGCAGCCCCTTGATGATGTCGATCGTCTGCTCATCGCTTGGCGGATCGACTGTGATCGCCTGGAACCGGCGGGCAAGCGCCGCATCCTTCTCGATGTACTTGCGGTACTCGTCGAAGGTGGTGGCGCCGATGCACTGGATCTCGCCGCGGGCGAGCGCGGGCTTGAGCACGTTGGACGCATCGATCGCGCCCTCCGCGCCGCCGGCGCCGACCAGGGTGTGCAATTCGTCGATGAAGAGCATCACGTTCTTGGCGCGACGCACTTCATTCATGACGGCCTTGATGCGCTCCTCGAACTGGCCGCGTTACTTGGTGCAGGCTACCATCATCGCAAGTTCGAGGACTACCATTCGGTTGTCTTTGATAATCTCAGGGACGTCGCCGCTGATGATGCGCTGTGAAAGGCCTTAAAC
>JBOHNL010000006.1:0-272080 GCA_050730655.1 Phycisphaerales bacterium | reverse complement strand
GTACTCGACTTGGGCCGCGTTTCAGGGGAACCACTACTGGGTTCCGGGCACGAACTACCTCTCGCCCTTCTACTCGCCCGAGTTGTTCGGCGACTCGCCGCACAGCTGGTTCGGCCCGAAGCCGGACTGGATCCCGAGTTGGGCGCCCTGGTCGCCGGCATTCCTGATCTTGTGGGCGCCGGGCGGGTTCCGCTTCACGTGCTACTACTACCGCGGCGCGTACTACAAGGCGTTCTGGGGTGATCCGATGAACTGCTCGGTCGGCGAGCCGGGCTTCCGCAAGGAAAACTACCGGGGCGAACAGAAGTTCCCGCTGATTCTGCAGAACGTGCACCGGTACTTCGTCTACCTCGCGATTCTGTTTCTTTTCCTGCTCGCATATGACGCCGTCATGTCGTATGTCTTCACCAATCCCGAAACGAATCGCAACGGCTTTGGCATCGGCGTTGGTTCTCTGGTGCTGACGATCAATCCGATTCTGCTGGGCGGATACACGCTCGGTTGCCATTCCGTTCGTCACCTCATCGGCGGCAGAAAGAACGAACTGGGCAGCGGCGCCACCAAGAAGGCGTATGACTGCGTTTCGTGCTTGAACCGCGGCCACATGCGCTTCGCTTGGGTCAGCCTGTTCTGGGTCGGCTTTACCGACTTCTACGTGCGCATGTGCGCGAGCGGATACTGGTCGGACTTCCGAATTCTCTGAGAGATCTATGAGCGACTATCAAACGCACGAGCATGATGTTCTGGTCATCGGCGCCGGTGGCGCGGGCCTTCGCGCCGCGATCGAGGCATCGGCCTCAGGCGTCTCCGTCGGCCTTGTCTGCAAGTCTCTGCTCGGCAAGGCGCACACGGTCATGGCCGAGGGCGGCATGGCGGCGGCGATGGGAAACGTCGACGACCGCGACAATTGGAAGGTTCACTTCTCCGACACCATGCGTGGCGGCCAGTACCTGAACAACTGGGTCATGGCCGAGATGCACGCCAAGGAAGCGCCGGAGCGGGTGCGCGAACTCGAGAAGTGGGGGGCTCTCTTCGATCGCACGAAGGACGGCCGCATTCTCCAGCGCAACTTCGGTGGACACCGCTATCCGCGCCTCGCGCACGTCGGCGATCGCACCGGCCTTGAGATGATCCGCACGCTGCAGGATTACGGAATCCATCAGGGCATCACGGTCTACATGGAGCACACGACGACGGCGCTGCTGAAGGATGGAGAGCGTGTTGTCGGCGCGTTTGGTTACGACCGCGAGCGCGGACGCTTCCGCGTCTTCAAATCCAAGGCCATCGTCCTCGCCACCGGTGGCATCGGCCGCGCGTACAAGATCACCAGCAACTCCTGGGAATACACCGGCGATGGTCAGGCTCTGGCGTATTACGCCGGCGCCGACCTGATGGACATGGAGTTCATCCAGTTCCATCCAACCGGCATGGTCTGGCCCCCGAGTGTGCGAGGCATCTTGGTGACTGAAGGCGTGCGTGGTGAAGGTGGCCGCCTTGTCAACAACAAGGGCGAGCGGTTCATGTTCAACGACGTTCCCGACCTGTACAAAAACCAGGTCGCGAAGGACGCCGAAGAGGGCTGGCGGTACGTCGAAGGCGATAAAAACGCGAACCGGCCGCCAGAGTTGCTCACACGCGATCACGTTGCTCGGTGCATCAACCGTGAAGTCAAGGCCGGTCGCGGAAGTCCGCACGGCGGCGTCTTCCTCGACATCTCCTGGATTAAGGAGAAAGTCTCGAATGCGCCCGAGCGCATCAAGAAGAAGCTCCCGAGCATGTACCACCAGTTCAAAGAATTGGCGGGCGTCGACATCACCACAGAACCGATGGAAGTCGGACCGACTACGCACTACGTCATGGGCGGCGTACGCGTCGATGGTGTCACGCAGATGAGCAACGTCCCGGGCTTGTTTGCGGCCGGCGAAGTGGCAGCGGGATTGCACGGGGCGAATCGTCTCGGAGGCAATTCACTGTCAGACTTGCTGGTTTTCGGCAAGCGCGCGGGGGAACATGCCGCGGAATTCGCGAAGAAATACGGCGCTGGTTCGATCGACAACACGCAGGTCGAAACCGCGGCAAAGAAGGCGCTTTCGCCGTTCGATCGCCCAAATGGCGAGAATCCGTACATCGTCCAGCACGCCTTGCAGGAGATGATGCAGGACAAGGTGGGGATCGTGCGAACGGAGGCCGACATGGCAGCGGCGCTCGACGGTCTCGCGGTTCTCAAGAAGCGTGCAGCGGGAGTCGGCATCGACGGCAACCGGGAGTACAACCCTGGATGGCATACAGCGCTTGATCTCGACAACTTGCTCATTGCTTCCGAAGCGGCGACGCGCAGTGCGCTCGATCGACGCGAAAGCCGCGGCGGGCACTTCCGCGAAGATCACGCGGACAAGAAGAAGGAATTTTCCGAGCACAACACCGTGATTCGTCGTGCTCCGGACGGGTCGATGCAGCTTCGGCGCGAGGGCATTCCACCTCTACGCGACGACCTCAAGCAGGTCATCGAGGAGAACAAATGACAACGTCCGCAGCGACCAAGGCAGCCCCGCGGGTTACGAATCTTCGGCCGATGCTGGCGGTGACCGATCTCCCCGCATCGGTGCGGTTTTACGTTGAAAAACTGGGTTTCAATTGCAGCGCGATGCACGGGAATCCGCCTGTTTGGGCCGAGGTCGAGCGCGACGGCGTCGCGCTGATGCTCAACGCTCCGCCTGTGGAATGCGTGCGGAAGGACGTGCCGCGCTCCTGCAAGAACTATCAGATCTTCTATTTCAACGTAGCGGGTGTTGAGGATGTGCATCGGGAGTTTCGCTCGCGCGGAGTCGCGGCAAGTGAGCTTCGGGTTGCGTTTTATCAGATGAAGGAATTCGAAGTGCGCGATCCGGACGATTACTGGCTTTGGTTCGCGGAGGCGACGAACGAACCGCCAACTCAGAGAGAGGATTAACGCCCTCTCGATTCTCGGTTTTTACAGTCAATGGAGTAACAATGGCCAGCCCCGCAGTCTCCAAGTCCTACACAGTGCCGGATGCGACCGACGGCCTGCCCGATCAGCCGCTGAACCCGGGCCCGCCGGTTGGCCAGGCAACCAACGCGACATTTCGGATTTGGATCGGAGCGGGCGAATCCGCGACGTTCAGAGACTACAAGACCACGATCACGACAGGTATGGTGGTGCTCGATGCTGTGCATCAGATCCAGGCCGAGTCGGCCCCGACTCTTGCCTGCCGCTGGAACTGCAAGGCGGGCAAATGTGGCTCGTGCTCTGCGGAGGTTAACGGCAAGCCCCGCCTGATGTGCATGACACGTCTCGACACGCTCGATCTCTCGATGCCGGTGATCGTCGAGCCGATGAAGTCGTTTCCGCATATCAAAGATCTGGTGACCGACGTCTCATGGAACTACGACGTCAAGAAGAGAATCAAGCCGTTTAAGCCCCGTAAGCCCGATGCGCCGGACGGAACGTGGCGCATGCAGCAGTCGGATATCGACCGCGTGCAGGAATTCCGCAAGTGCATCGAGTGTTTCCTCTGCCAGAACGTCTGCCACGTCCTGCGCGATCACCACAAGCATGATGAGTTCGCCGGTCCGCGGCACTTTGTGTACACCGCGGCGCTCGAGATGCACCCGCTCGACACCGAGGATCGTCTCGGATATCTGAAAGACGAAGAGGGCCTGGGCTACTGCAACATCACCAAGTGCTGCACCAAGGTTTGTCCTGAACACATCACGATTACCGACAACGCGATCATCCCGCTCAAGGAGCGTGTGGTCGACGAGTTCTACGACCCGCTCACAAAGCTCTTCAAAATGTTCAAGCCGTCGAAGAGCGGTTGATTCGTTCGTCGGTGGCAGTAAGTCGCGTTGGAATCGAAGACGCGAGCCGCTCGAACAAGTGATAGCCTTGCCGGCGACCTGCCCGCGCCGCGACTGAGCCGCGGTTCAGTTTTTCGGTGAGGCACTCAACGCCGCCACCTTTGCAATACGTCGAAGATGTCGTTCCGCCGAACTGAACTGAGCCTCGAGGAACGCTTGCGCGACATCCCAGGCTGTCTCGACGCCCGTCGTTCGTCCTCCGAGACAGAGGACGTTCATGTGATCGTCTTCCACGCCTTGTTTCGCGGAAAAGTGATCATGGATAAGAGAGGCTCGCACGCCGGCGACTTTGTTCGCGCAGATCGCGGCACCGACTCCACTGCCGCAGATGGCGATGCCGCGCTCGACGGTGCCGGTGGCAACCGCCCGTGAAAGCGGAATGACATAATCCGGATAGTCATCCTGCGGGGAATTGGAGTTGTCGCCGAAATCGCGAATCGTGTGCCCGGCCTTTTGCAGGCGTTCGGTCAGTTCGCGCTTGAGTTCAAATCCGCCATGATCCGCGGCGATCCCGACAATCACGTTGACCTCCGCGTTATTTCCCGCCGCGTGCGGACCGGTAGCGCCGGATCAGATTCGACGTCGAACTGTCGTGTGTGAGCTTCGGCTCCGCCGGCGCTTCGAGTTCCGGGATGATCTTCTGAGCGAGGGCCTTGCCGAGCTCGACGCCCCACTGATCGAAGCTGTCGATGTTCCAGATCGCGCCCTGGACGAAGACGCTGTGCTCGTACAGCGCGATTAGCGCGCCGAGCACGCCCGGCGTCAGGCGATCAGCAAAGAGCATGTTCGACGGCCGATTGCCTTCAAAGACGCGGTGGGGAACCAAGGCCTCTGCGGTGCCTTCTTTGCGAACTTCTTCCGCGGTCTTGCCGAATGCAAGCGCCTCCGCCTGAGCGAGCACGTTTGCGATGAGAATGTCGTGGTGCCTTCCGAGCGGCGCGAGCGCGTGATTGAACGCGAGGAAATCGCACGGGATCAGATGTGTTCCCTGGTGGATCATCTGATAAAACGAGTGCTGCCCGTTTGTGCCCGGCTCGCCCCAGTAGATCGCACCCGTCAAATAATCGACGGTCTTCCCCTCAAGCGTCACGTGCTTGCCGTTGCTCTCCATGGTGAGTTGCTGCAAGTACGCCGGGAATCGCTTGAGGTACTGCTCGTACGGCAACACTGCGATCGTCTCGGCTTTGAAGAAATCCGCGTACCAGAGGGCCAGCAGCCCCATGATCACGGGCAGATTCTTCTGGAACGGCGTGGTCCGGAAGTGCTCATCCATCTTGTGGAAGCCGTCGAGCATCTCGCGGAATCCGGCGGGGCCGACCGCGAGCATCGTCGAAAGTCCGATCGCCGAGTCCATCGAGTAGCGCCCGCCGACCCAATCCCAGAACTCGAACATGTTCGCCGTATCGATGCCGAACTCGGCGACCTTCTTTGCGTTGGTCGAGACCGCAACAAAGTGCTTCGCGACAGCCTTGGCATCGCCACCCAAGCCAATCAAGAGCCAATCGCGGGCGCTCTGAGCGTTGGTCATCGTTTCGAGCGTCGTAAACGTCTTCGACGAAACGATGAAAAGCGTCTCGCTTGGATCGAGATCCCGTGTCGCCTCGACGAAGTCGATTCCGTCCACGTTCGACACAAACCGGAACGTCATGTCCCGCTGCGTGTAGTAACGCAGCGCTTCGTACGCCATCACCGGTCCGAGGTCTGAGCCGCCGATGCCGATGTTCACGACGTTTTTGATGCGCTTGCCGGTGTGCCCCTTCCACTCGCCCTTGCGCACCCGATCGCAGAACGCCGCCATCTTGTCGAGCACCGCATGCACCTGCGGCACGACATTCTCGCCATCCACGAGAATCGATGCACCACGCGGTGCCCGCAGCGCCGTATGCAGAACCGCCCGATTCTCGGTGACGTTGATCTTGTCGCCCCGGAACATCGCATCGATCTTCCCGCGAAGACCGGCTTCTTCCGCGAGCTTGATCAGCAGGCCGAGCGTGTCGTCGTTGATGCGGTTCTTTGAGTAATCGAGGAAGAGCCCAGCGCCCTCCACGGTCATTTTCGTGCCGCGTTGGGGATCCTGCGCGAACAACTGGCGCAGATGTGCTTCGCGAACTTTGCTGTAATGGTCACCGAGCGCTCGCCAT
This sequence comes from Phycisphaerales bacterium, assembly GCA_050730655.1. Classification (GTDB taxonomy): domain Bacteria; phylum Planctomycetota; class Phycisphaerae; order Phycisphaerales; family UBA1924; genus JAFEBO01. The sequence continues at coordinate 266,060 of JBOHNL010000006.1, read as the reverse complement.
GCGGGCGTGGAGGTCAAGTCTTGCGTTGCGGGCATCGATCACTCCCGGAAACTTGTGTTGGCTTGGACTCTGCGTCGTCTGAAAAGGAGTCGTTCAGAAAGTTCAGGCAACCCCCGCCGGCGTCTTGCCCCCGCGGACCTTCTCCGCAAGGCCAGCCATAAGCGATTCCCAGCTCTTCACAAACGATGCGGCGCCGTCGGTCTGGAGCTTCGTTGCGAGCTGGTCAAGATCAACGCCCGCCTTGCTGAATTGCGCCAGAATCTCTTCGCCGTTGCCGCCATTGGCAGGCACCAACGCACCAAGTTCGCCGTGATCCGCAAACGCTTTGAGCGTGGCTTCGGGCATCGTGTTGACCGTGAATGGCGATGCGAGCCCCTTGATATACAGAATATCCGAGGCCTTTGGATCCTTGGTCCCGGTGCTCGCCCAGAGCAAGCGCTGGGGGCGCGCTCCGTAATTACAGATCCGCTGCCACGGAGCAGAATCGAGCAGGTCTCGATAGGCCTTGAAGATCCGCAAACCCATCGCCAAGCCGAGTTGGTTGTTCAGGTTCGCGGGCACCTTCCCGGCGACCGCGCCATCCCAGCGGCTGATGAACACCGACGCGACCGATTCCACTTTCGGATTCAGCCCGGCCTTGATGCGCCGCTCGATGCCGCGGAGGTACGCCTGTGCCGCGGCAACATACTGCTCGCGCGAGAAGAGCAGCGTCACGTTGATCGGAACGCCGGCGAAGATCGCTTCCTCGATCGCGGGCAAGCCTTCCTTCGTCCCGGGAATCTTGATGTACAGATTGGGTCGGTTTGCTTTCGCGTGCAGCATCTTCGCCGCGGCAGTCGTCGCGGCCGTGTCGAATGCCAGCTTCGGCGAGACTTCAAGCGAAACGAAGCCGTCGAGCCCGTTCGTCTTGTCGTAGATCGGGCGGAACAGATCCGCGGCCGCTGTCAGATCTTCAATCGCGAGATCAAAGAACAGCGGCTCGTCCGACTTGCCCTCGCGAACTTTCTTCTGAATTGAGTCGTCGTAGAGCGAACTGTTCTTGAACGCGTGCTCAAAGATGGTCGGGTTCGAGGTGAGCCCGGTGACCGACCATTCGTTGATGTATTTCGCGAGCGTGCCGCTCTTCAAAAGGTCGCGGGTGATGTTGTCAAGCCAGATGCTCTGGCCGATGTCTCGAAGCTTTGCCGTGGCGTTCATGTAAATCCTCCGTGCGTTTCAGGTCCGCCTGCAGGAGCGTACCGCGCCCGAGGCGTCGGGGCATTCCCGCTGCTTTGATGCGAATCCGAACCGTTCGATGCCTTGTATCGACTACTTTGCGACGTGGCCCGTGTCATTCCAGACCGATATGGCAGGGTGCTGCAAGTCGTGTTCGTAGCTCAGGATGCTCAAGCTTGCGGTCCCTAGAAGCAGGTATCCGGCCATTGGATCGGGATTGGCACCGAGCCAGCGCGAGGCAAGGACCCGCAGAATGTGGCCGCTGGAGAAGAGCAGGACTCGTCCGCCGAGCCCGCGAACTTTGGCGATGACGCGATCGGCCCGGGCTGCGATTGCTACGGGACTCTCGCCTCCGGGACAGCCATCTCGGAACAAATTCCAATTCGGATTCTTTTCGCGAATCTGGGCTGATTTCAGCCCCTCGTATTCGCCGTAGTCCCATTCTACCAAGTCGCGGTCGATTTCTGCAACGGCTCCAAATCCTGCCAATTGGCAAGTTCGAAAAGCGCGCTGCAGAGGGCTTGCGAAAACCTTGTCGAAAGTCCAGCCCTTGAGTCGTTCGCCAACAGCCAGTGCTTCGGCTTCTCCCTGCGGCGTCAGGGGCAGGTCGGTCAGGCCGGTGTGCTGTCCTGTGACGCTCCATGCGGTTTGGCCGTGCCGGGCGAGAAAGAGTGTCGGAAGTTCGCTCATGGAAGGGTTACCTGTCGAGCCTGAAACTGTTTCTGCCTGGCCGTGCACCTAGATTCGATCGATTCAAAGCATACTGGAATGGTTGGCGGCTTGGGCGACGGCAGGCGTCGTAGCGCGTCGAGGTGGCTTCACACTTTCGGGGCTGCGGGTTGAATTTCATCCTGCCCTCACCTGAGGCATGCATTGTCGCGACGGCCGAATGAGAATTCGGGTACGATGACCTCGCCAAAAACCGTGCTCCGGGTAAACGAAATTCCCGTGTGTTCAAACGGGCATGTGCCGCCAGAGGCCGAGTCCGCGCGGGGCGGAAGGGTCAATGAAAAGCGTGATCGATTCAATCCTGCCGTCGATCTCGAAAAAAAAAGTTGATGCGCGTCCTCTCCTGGGAATTTTCCCCGGCGAGGGCGTCGGCCCGGAAGTCATCCGAGCGGCCCTTGATGTGCTCGGCGCGGTTGAGTCCGTCTCCGCAGTGCGGATCGAACGGGTTCAGATTTCGGATGAATCGCTGCAAGCCGACGGCAATGGCCGTGGCTATTTGAACATGCCCGAGTCGGTGGCCACTTTTTGCCAAGAGATATTCGAGCGCGGCGGGGCTTTGTTGTGCGGGCCGGGCGGTGGCCGCTTTGTTTACGAAATGCGGCGGCAATTCGACCTGTTTTGCAAGCTCGCGCCGATCAGGCCGTTGCCCGCACTTTGTCAATCAACACGCCTGAAGCCACACGTGGTCCGCGACGTAGACATCATGGTGGTGCGCGACAACTCCGGCGGCGTGTATCAGGGGCAGTGGGGTGAACGAGTGGATCCGAACGGCGGGCGCGTGGCCGAGCACCGTTTCAGTTACAGCCAGCAGCAGGTGGAGAGCATCGTCGGTGTTGGTTTGCGTCTTGCGGCACTGCGGCGCCAGCGGATGCACGTGATCGTGAAGGATGGAGGCGTTCCGGCGATCTCGGACTTGTGGCGTGACGTTGCGCAGCGTCTGGCTGCGAAGAGCAGAGTCGATTGCACTATTATGAACGCGGACTACGCGGCGTATCAACTGATTCAGCATCCAAGCGACTTCGATGTGCTCGTCACACCGAACCTGATCGGTGATGTACTGGCAGATCTTGGAGCAGTCCTGCTCGGCTCGCGCGGCATGTCGTTCTCCGCCAATTACTCGCCTGCTGGGCACGCGGTGTACCAAACAGGACATGGCGGGGCAAAGGATCTGGCAAACACGGACAGGGCCAATCCGCTGGCGCAGATCCTGTCGCTGGCAATGCTGCTTCGCGAGAGCTTTGGAATGGCGGAAGAAGCGACACTCGTCGAAAAAGCGGTCGATCGCGTGTTGACGAGCGGCTGGCGCACGGATGATCTTGCCGAGACCAGATGTCGCTGTGTGGGTACACGCCAAATGGGTGCGCTCGTGTCGGAATCGGTCTTGGCGGGGAGCAAGGTGTCGGCATGAAACCGGCGCTTGTGCTCATCGACTTTCAGCGCGATTACCTGAAGGCGACGGGGCTCGAGCCAGCGGCAGGACAGGTTGTCGGTGCTGCGGCACGCCTGCTTCAAGCTTGCAGAAGCGCAAACGTTCCGATCATTCACGTCCTGACGACTGTTCATCGCGAGACGGACGATCGAATGCCGCACTGGAGAGAAGCGGGGCTGTGGCGCTGCGTCAACGGAACGGAAGGGCACGAATCCCCCTCTGTGCTCGCGCCGATCGCTGGCGAGACCGTGATTCACAAGCAATTCTTCAGTGGATTCGGATCCGCTGAGCTGCTCCAAAAACTTCAAGCGCTCGGATGCGACACTCTGATTCTGGCGGGGGTGCACTTACACGCCTGTATTCGAGCGACGGCGTTTGATGCTTATCAGCGCGGGTATCGCGTATCGATCGCCGAGGATGCGGTTGCAAGCGACGACCCGATTCATGGGGCGATCACGCGGCGGTACTTGGAATGTCGTGCGGCGCGGTTTGCATCGGTCGATCGGTTGATCGCGCAGCTGAATGGATCGGAGGATAAGCGAGAACGCATATCGCATTTCTCCCCGGACGATCGCCGCCACGAGTTGTGGGAAGCAAGTTTGAGCGGCCGAGCGCAAACCAGCGTCGCCACAAAGGCAGCCAGTCGCGCGGTCGGCCAGTGGAATGCTCGCGGACCGCACAAGCGCGCCGAGGCGCTGCGCCAATGGGCGGCGAAGTTGCTCAGCCAAAGCGCGACGCTTGCCGAGCAAATCGTCAGGGACATTGGCAAACCCATTACTCAGGCGCGAGGAGAAATTCGACGAAGCGCGGAGCTTCTGGAGCTGGCCGCGGCGATGGCGGTGCAGCCGTCGGGAGGCGTCACAAGCGCCGAGGCACGATTTCGATACGAGCCGCTGGGCGTTGTGGCGATTATCACGCCGTACAACAACCCGGTGGGAATTCCTGCAGGGAAAATTGGGCCGGCGCTGGCGTATGGAAACACAGTTGTGTGGAAGCCCGCGCTCGCGGCGTCCGCCGTAGCGCAGCGTGTGCTGGAATTGGCACACGAATCGGGCTTGCCCGAGGATGTTCTTTGTCTGTGCACGGGAGATCGGACGACGGCTGTGCGCCTCGCGGAAGACGAGAACGTTCAAGGTGTGACGCTCTCCGGGTCGGCGCAGGCGGGATATGCGATTCAGGAAATCTGCGCACGCCGCCATATTCCATACCAGGGAGAATTAGGCGGAAACAATGCGGCGATCGTGTGGGATGACGCGGATCTGCCCCTGGCGGCGGAGAAGATCGCTGAAGGAGCGTTTGGTTTTGCGGGCCAGCGCTGCACCGCGAATCGGCGGGTGATCGTCGCGGAGGCGTGCTTTGAATCGTTTCTTGCCGCGCTGGAGAGAGCGACCGGGCGTCTGTCGTGGGGCGATCCTTCGAGGCCGGAGACGGTTGTCGGGCCCTTGATCAATGACGGCAAACGGCGCGAAGTGGAGGAGCTGATTCGTCGCGCGCGGGAAATTGGTTTGAAGTTGCTGGTGCCGCACCGAGAGCAGGCCGACTACGCGTATCTGATGGAACGCGGTTCATACTTCTCCCCGACGATCGTTCTCGCGGATGACCCGTCGCTCGAGATTGTGCAGGAGGAAAGTTTCGCGCCGGTGCTGGTGGTGCAGCGCGCCAAGGACTTCGATCAGGCGACGGAGTTGTGCAACGGCGTTCGCCAGGGACTCATCGCCGCGATTTTCTCGGCGTCATCCGTGCTTCACGACCAGTTTCTGCGCGAGGCTCGTGCTGGCGTGCTGAAAATCAATCGGGCAACCGCCGACGCGGATGCGGCGTCGCCTTTGGGGGGCTGGAAGGCGTCGGGAGTCGGACCGGCGGAACACGGCCCCTCCGACCGGGAGTTCTACTGTCGCGTGCAGACGATTTACCGCTGATGCAACGTTTCAACGGCGAAGGAGACGGCCAGTATGTCAATGAGCGACCTTGCGAAATTTGAAGAGCTCGACAACCAGATGCGGCCCCTTGCCAAACGCCTGCACGAAAACCACATGGCGATGCTCGGTATTCAAAACACGATGCGCATGGCACTGGCGTACAACCAGGCAAAGTTCCAACGCCAAGATGAGCTGCGTCATGCGCTGTATCGGGATCGCTGGAGCAAATTGATTGACGAGAATGGACCGCTCGTCCAGGCGCCCGTCGAAATGAACGACGGCTGGGGATTGGACGCTTCGATGACGCTGCCCCATTTGGATCGGGTGCTTGAGGATTCTCGAAAGATCATCGCCGAGCGCTCGGGTTCGCGGCGCTCGATGCCGGGCGCCTATCGGAGCTATTTCCAGGATGTGTGGACGCCCGAAGACTTGGAGCGATATCCGTCGTTTCTGGATTTCGCGACGTCGAGCGAGGTGCTGTCGGTAGTTGCTCGCTACATCGGATGCGTGCCGGCGTTGTCGACAACGCTGCCCTCTGGGATTCGATTTGTCGAATCGAACGCCGCATTCGACGACCAGCCGGATTCCCCGCACGACAGCCAGCTCTACCACATGGACTATTACTCTCTGCCGAACGTTTACGTGCTCGTACTTTTGGAGGATACGACGATCGATCATGGGCCATGGACGTTCCTCCCCAGAGGTATTTCGACACAGGCCGCGGCCGCCTTGGGAAACTGGGGCCCGGGCAAGGGATATCGCTTCACCGACGAAGAAGTTTTCTCGGTTGTCGATCGTCGTCACGAGATCCAATTCACGCATCCACGCGGCACGGTCCTCTTCATCGAATCGTCCGGCTGCCTTCATTTCGGCAGCCGTAACTCGGTCAAGCCGCGCTTTCAACTGATGCTCGGTTACACCGGCGCCTGCCGCACTGATTTCAGCGAACTGCTGATGACACCCAAGGTGTACCCAAGCCGACCGACCGATTCGGTGCTGCGAAAACTGGTGCTTGACAAGAGCGCCCTGCTGTGAGTCACGAGTCATTGCGAAGCTTGAGTACAACGCCGCGCCCTTGGATGTTCCGGCAGCGGACGATGTGTTGCCATCCGCGGGGATGAGCGTCCCGCGCCGGTTTGAGCAACTCGTTCGCACGCACGGAAGCCAGCTGGCGATCATTTCGGGAAGTTGGCGACCGACCTACACCGAGCTGAACGCGGCCTCAAATCGGCTCGCTCACCGCCTGATCTCCGGTGTGGGAGATGCCGGCGACCGGGTCGCGCTGTTGATGCGTCATGACGGTCCACTCATCGCGGCAAACTTGGGGATCCTCAAGGCGCGGCGTGTCGTTGTTGTCTTGAATCCGTCCGATCCTCAAGCAAGGCTGCGTCAGGTGCTTGACGATGCGGATCCGAGCTGCATCGTGACCGATTCGGCTCATCACGATCTCGCTGCGCAGTTGGCCGGTGACAACAGGCGCGTGATTGGCATCTGCGAGATCGAGGGCGAGTCGGCGGAGAATCCGGCGCTCGCGGTCGCTCCGGGTGATCTTGCAATTCTCAAGTACACATCCGGATCGACCGGGCGGCCCAAGGCGGTCATGCATCCGCATTGCAACATTCTCGACAATGCGAGGCGTCTCGCGGGCGGGTTGATGCAAGGACCGGGCGATCGATCCACGCTTCTCGCATCGCTGAGCGGCGGGCAGGGCATTGCAACGTTGTGGGCGACGCTCTTGACAGGAGGGACGATCTGCCCATTTCCGGTCATGGAGCGCGGCATGACCGGGCTGGCGGACTGGCTCGACGATCAACAAATCACAATCTGGGTTTCATCGGCGTCGCTGTTTCGCCATTTCGTTATGACGCTCGATGGCGAGCGCCGATTCCCGAATGTGCGGGCGGTGCGTTTGGCATCGGAATCGGTGAATTGGGAAGATGCAGCGGCGTGGCGCAGGCATTTCACCGGCGATGGATTCTTCCTGCACACGTTCTCGTCGTCAGAGACCGGCAACGTCACCCAGAATCGGATCACCACCGAAACTCCTCTCGGCAGCGGGCGCCTGCCCATCGGGTCGGCAGTCGCGGGAATGGAAGTGCTGCTTCTGGACGGGAACGAGCGGGTGATTGAATTAGACGGAACGGGCGAGATCGCCATCCGCAGTCGGTATCTGTCCACCGGTTACTGGCGGCGCGACGACTTGACGGCGGAGCGGTACTCGGGTGAGAGCGGGCCGAGCAATAGTCGCGTGTTCCGCACGGGAGATTTTGCTCGCCGGGAGAAGGACGGCTCGCTGGTCTTCGCGGGGAGGGTCGACGAGCGGGTCAAGGTGCGGGGATATCGCATCGAAATATCGGAGATCGAGGAATCGTTCCGCCATGTTGCAGGAGTGGAGCGGGCCATCGTGCGGGCTCGCACGGTCGGCAATGAGGACTCTCGACTGATCGCGTATATCGTCCGCCGCGCTGGAGACCAAGTCTCGAGCGACACGATCCGAACGGCGTTGGGAAAAATCCTGCCAGCGGCGTTTATCCCGGCGCAAATGTTCTTTCTCGAGCGGATCCCGGTCACTCCAACGGGCAAGGTTGATCGGCGGGCTCTTGATCGCATGGTCGCGAACACGGACACTGCGCCCTCGCTCCGGCCCGCGATGGCCGGCACCGAGGCGGTGCTTGCGGAAATATGGAAATCGGTCCTGAAGCGATCCGAAGTCGGGGGAGACTCCAATTTCTTCGACCTCGGCGGGGATTCGCTGTGCGCCGCCGTGGTTGCCGCGAGAGTCCACGCCGAGACGGGTGTGCAGATGGATCTTCGCTTCTTCGTTGAACACCCGACGCTGGCGGGATTCGCGGAGGCTATCGATTGCCGGAGCGTCGGCACCGAGCGAGAAACTGCTCCATCGATTCCTCGCGTCCCGCGTGGTGGCCCGCTCCCGCTTTCGTATCTTCAGGAGCGCACCTGGCGCTTCTCTCAAACTCCGGAACAGTCGGCGGGTTACACGGTCGCGTGCGTCCACCGGCTGATCGGGCCGCTGGACATTGATTTGTTTCGGCGCGGCATCAGCGAACTCGTGCGCCGCCACGAAATCCTGCGCACAACCTTCGCGGAGGTCGAAGGTGCGCCGGTCTGGCATGCGCATCCCGCTGAGCCGATCGAGATCCCGCTGATCGATATTTCCGGGCAGCCAGACGCCGAAGCACGCCTGGGCGAATTATTGCTGCAACAGTCGGCGGCACCATTTGATCTCAGCCGGTTGCCGCTCATCCGCTTCGTGCTCGTGAGTATCGGTGAATGCGACCATTGTCTGCTTCGCGTCAACCACCACATCATCTCCGATGGGTGGTCCTGGCGCATTTTCTTTCAGGAACTGGGGGCGTGGTACGAGGCCGAGCTCGCCGGCAACTCCCAGTCCTTCGGCGAAGAAGAAGGCGCGCAGTACGCCGACTACGCAGCGTGGCAACGACGAACACTCGATCGACAGTCGCCCGCGTACCGCGAAGCGGTCGGCTGGTGGAGAGAACTGTTCGACGGCGCTCGCGGCCCGCTGGAGTTGCCGACTCGCCAATTGATTGGGCCGCCGAATGCGAAGCCGGAAGACGGACTGATCTGGTGGGGGCTTGATCCGAACATTTCGCGCCGGCTTGAAGTCATCGCCCGCGCGCGCGGAGCGACATACTTCATGATCCGCCTTGCGGCGTTCATCACGCAGCTCGGGTGGGAGACTCACAACACCGACATCGTGCTCGGCATGTACTCGACCAATCGGACGCAGATCCAGACGCAACGCATGTTCGGTTTCTTCGCCAACCTTACGACGCTGCGGATGCGATTGGCCCCGGGCCGGTCTTTCGCGGATAGGCTCAGGGAGGTGCAGGAGCTAGTCAGTCAGGTACAAGCGAGGAGTTCAATTCCATATGACCAGCTCGGCGAAGAACTGAGGCAAGAGGGAACGGTTCCGCCGGAGATTCGAGCCGTTTTTGGAGTATCGGATCAACGCGTGCCGGTGCGGCTGGGCGAAGTGGAACTGACGTGGGTCAATCAGCGCGTGAACACGATGCCGTGGGGCTTTAGCCTTTCGTTCGATCGGTACAACGAGGCGAGTCGCTGCAGCGTCATGTTCGATGCGCGGCTATACGACCCTGCGTGGGTTCAGGCGTTTGTGAATCGTTATGTTGCACTACTCGATGAGGTATCGCGTGACCCCGAAGTGATATGCTGGCCCGAGAACGGGCGGACCGTTTGAAGCGGTACGCTATCGTTCTGCTTGAGCATTCGGGTGTTTGCCGATGCTTCGATCGCAGCCGGGGCCGCGGCCAAAAGGAACGTTGACCGATGAACGCCGACGAACTCTCGCTGATCCGAGGCGGGCCGCTCGCGGGAAACGCTAAACGCATCCTCAAGCGCGTCGGTCGTCCTCTTCGTCTGCGATTGGGAATCTACCACCAATATCCGCCGACGCCTCTTCGTGCCGATCCTGAATTGCTGGCCGAGCAAACCAAAGCCGCCAATTCCGCTTCTGCTCTCACAAGCCCGCCATCAATCTCCGTCGTCACACCCAGCTTGAATCAGGGTCGGTGGCTGAAGGCCGCCATCGAGAGCGTGACCGGTCAGGGCTATCCCAGGCTCGAGTACTTCGTTATCGATGCGGGTTCAACAGATAACTCGGTCGAGGTGCTCAAGTTGGTCGCGGGGCTGAGCGGCTGGGTCTCGGAGCCGGACGGCGGCCAGTCGGACGGCATCAACAAAGGGTTCGCCCGAACCACCGGCGAAATCATGGGCTGGCTCAATTCGGACGACCAGTTGATGCCCGGCGCGCTGCACTGCGTTGCGCGATGGTTTCAAAACCATCCCGATGTCGACGTGGTGTACGGCCACCGCGTGATCGTCGACGCAAACGGTGACGAGGTGGGGCGCTGGATTCTGCCGCGGCATCGCGGCGCCGCATTTCTTTGGGGCGATTACATCCCGCAGGAAACGATGTTCTGGCGTCGGTCTCTCTGGAACCGCGTCGGCGGACGTATCGACACAGATTTTCAGTTCGCGATGGACTGGGAGCTCATCCTGCGTTTCCATCGTGCCGGCGCCAAGTTTTGCCGCATCCCGCATACGCTCGGCGCATTCCGAACCCACCCGCAGCAAAAAAGCATCGCAGCAATCGGCTCAGTCGGCCAGCGCGAATTCGAAGTCCTGCGCCATCCGCTCGGCCGGTTCCGGCGCTTTTTGTATCGCCTTGACCACAAGTCGTACCTCGCCGAGTCGGTCCTGCATTCATGGATTTGGCAAACTCAAACGCCAGCGTTCGGACGCTAGTTTGAGCGCGAGATGCCGAAAAGCGGGCGACCGGGATCGAACCGGCGACATTCAGCTTGGGAAGCTGACGTTCTACCGCTGAACTACGCCCGCGGCAGAATCAGTATAGAAGCCGCCAAAGCCCCGGGATTCTCAATATCATCGGGCATGCCCAACGCCATCTCAGAATCGCTCGGTTCTCCTGGCAGCCGCCTTCGTGCCGCCATGGATACTGGCTGCATCGCAATCCCCGGCGCGTTTAATGCCCTGTGTGCCCGCGCCATTGCGAAGCACGGTTTTCAGGCTTGCTACGTCTCGGGCGCTGCCACCAGCGTCTCCGCGGGCGTGCCGGATGTTGGGCTGCTGACGCTGGAACACTTCTGCCGCGTCATTCGAGAAGTGGCGGATGCCAGCAGCCTGCCCGTGCTCGCCGACGCCGACACCGGCTTCGGTGAAGCCGAGATGGTTCGCCGCACGGTCATCGAGTACGCCCGCGCCGGCGCGGCAGGCCTCCACCTCGAAGACCAGAAGTTCCCAAAGCGCTGCGGCCACCTCGATGGCAAAGAACTTGTGCCCCTCGATCACATGGTCGAGAAAGTGCAGTGGGCTGCGGTAGCTGCGGACCGCGTGACAACCGCCGTTGAGGCCGATGCGGGCTTTGTCATCTGCGCTCGAACCGATGCCAAGGGCGTCGAAGGCTTCGATTCGGCAATTCAGCGGGCAAAGTCGTACGTGGCGGCAGGCGCCGACATGATCTTTCCCGAAGGGCTCACCAGCGAAAAGGAATTTGCCGACTTCGCCGACAAGCTCCGCGCGACATGTCCCAAGGTCTATCTGCTCGCAAACATGACCGAGTTTGGCAAGACGCCATTCATCTCGCTCGACAAATTCTCAGCGATGGGATACTCGTGCGTGATCTATCCGGTGAGTCTGTTGCGGGTGGCGATGGGGGCGGTTGATCGAGCCTTGGCACAGCTCAAGCAAAGCGGCTCGGTTGAAGGTTTCGTCGGACAAATGCAGACGCGGCAGGAGCTCTATGACCTCATCGAGTACAAGCCGGGTGTGCCGTGGGAGTTTGGTCGCTAGCCGTCGCGCCTGACGCAGGCGGCAGCACCCAGCTCTGCGGGAGACGGATAGGCGTGTAGGCCAGAGCGCGCAATCAAACAGCACTGCGGAAATCGCCGAGGAACTTTTGTGTTGTGGCCCAAAAGAAACGACGCCACCAGAGATGCTCCGATGGCGTTCAGTGTCGTTTGAAAAGGTTTGAAGCCGCGGGTTCAGGCGCGCCGACGGCGTGCAAGCAGCATAAGGCCGGAGCTAAACACCATGCCTGCGGATGGCGACGGTATGAACGCGAACGATGCAACAGGATCGCTTGAGTGGTTATTTCCACCCCCACCAGCATCGGTGACGGATATTCCAATTTCGTACGATCCGGAAAGGAGCGTATTGGTGACGGAAAAATTGCCATCCGGCACATGTTCGTTGAGATACGTAAATGTATTGGTCGCGAGGTTTTTGATATACAGGCGGAACCCGCCGGGGGACATGAACTTCAAACTGGTGAATTGGTACTGCGCTGAGCTGTCGAGAGTGTAACGAACCGACATGAGACTGTTGGCGGACGACGAGCCCCACGTCCCATTGTGCGACAAGCTTGTCAGGTGCGTGTGTGACGTGACATTGAATCCATTCGCGGTCATGCTGGAAATTTGATGACTACTCCCAGAACCGTAAGTTCCCGAAGCGGTGACACTATCGTCGAACGTGCCGAACGAAGTATCCTGTTTCGAGTTATTCGCCCCATCACCGTTCATGGAGGCTCGGTGCCATCAAAAAAGCGATACCTATTGCTGCAAGTTTGGTTGACACAGCTCTTCTCCTCTATCGTACCCGCCGGTGCAAACTGCCTCACTCCAACACGCCGTTGTCACGAGCAACGACCACACGCAGCGGGAAACTCGCCGCGACCCACCTGCCAATGTACTGACGCCTTCCGGTAGCTGCAAGCCTAATTGGGGGGGTCGCCTTATCTTCATGCGAGCTTGGCGTTGCCAAAAGGTGTGCAGCACCGAGTAATCCCCGCAGATTCAGCCTTTGGACGCCGTGCCGCTGGGGCAGGGATTTAAGCTATCCTCCCCTCCCTACCCGAGGTACCCATGTCCACAGCCGCAGATGCAGCGTTCGCCAAAGGTCTTGAAGGAATCGTCGCCGGTGAGACGAGCATCTGCTCGATCGAGCAGGGCGGCCTCTACTACCGGGGGTACGAGATCCACGATCTCTCCCAGCACGCGACGTTTGAAGAGGTTGCCCACGTTCTGCTCGTCGGTCACAAGCCCTCTGCAGACGAACTCAAGACGTTCAAGGCCGAACTCGTCGCCGAGCGCGCTCTGCCGCTGCCCGTGATCGAGTTCCTCAAACAAGCCGGCCCGTGGCTCAAAGCCGGCAGCGCTGTCCCGATGGATGTGCTCCGCACCGCAATTTCCATCCTCGGCCACCTCGACAAGGAATGTCAGGACAATTCCGCCGCCGCGAACTTGCGTAAGTCCAAGCGCCTGCTCGCCAAAACGCCGACGGTCATCGGCCACATGCAAAACGTGATCGACGGCAAGGCGATCGTCGGTCAAGAGCGGGGGGGCGATCCGACGCTCGATCACGCCGCGAACCTGCTCTACATGATGACCGGCACCAAGCCGCCCGCCGAATACGCCCGCTGCATCGACGTGTCGCTCATCCTCTACGCCGAACACGATTTCAACGCCAGCACGTTCACCTGCCGCGTCATCGCCGGAACGCTGAGCGACATGCACGGGGCCGTCTGTGGCGGCATCGCCGCCCTCAAGGGCCCGCTCCACGGCGGCGCGAACGAGGCCGCGATGGAGATGCTCAAGGAAATCCGGGAGTTCACCGAAGCCGGTAAGGGCTCAGTTGAAGACTTCATGAAAAAGGCGTACGCCGAGAAGCGCAAGCTGATGGGCTTTGGCCATCGCGTCTACAAGAACGGCGACCACCGGGCTCCGATCCTCGGCAAGCTCGGGCGCGAAATCGCCCGGTCGCAGGGCCCGAGCCAGCTCAAGTGGTTCGAGATCGGCGACGAAGTCCAGAAGATCATGCTCCGCGACAAGAACATCCATCCGAACGTCGATTTCCCCTGCGGAATGACGTACTACGTGATGGGAATCCCGGTGCCGCAGTACACCCCGATCTTCGTTGCCGCCCGCGTTAGCGGCTGGTGCGCCCACATCATGGAACAGCACGCCAACAACCGCCTCATCCGCCCGCTCAGCCAGTACACCGGTCCGGGCGTCCGCAAGTGGAACGGCTAAGCATGCGGCGGTCGTTCTGGGTGTCGCCACTTTCGTAAAGGCACGTCCGCTGGACGCGGGGTATCCTTCCTTCGTGATGCTTCAGAAGTCTCGAAGCTGGCTGCAGGGAATTCGGCTCAAGGCCTTGGCTGTGGTTATGGCCACGGTGCTCGCAGCCATCGGCATCATCGCGTGGAGCACGATCCCCGCCTGGCCCGTCATCGGTGTCGGCGTCGCGATCGTTGCGGTCGCTCTGAATCGCGTGGCGGTGCGCCTGCACGAACCGATGTGCTGGAGCTGCGGCGGTTCGATGAAGTCGCAGCCCATCGGTCAGCACGGCAGTATTTGCCCGTCGTGCGGCGCGGTGAATCAGCCGCTGTTGACTTCGGACGAAGAAATCCGCAACACCTGAGTGCTTTCGGGCACTCGGTCGCAAGCGAACAAAAAGAACAGGGCCCACTCATCGAGCGGGCCCTGAAAAATCTCAATTCAGATGTAGTGACCGAATTTCAACTCAGCCTGGCACGCCGCCCTTTGCTTCCTCGGACATGAGCTTGTTGAATTCTTCCGCCGGCATCTCGGTGATGTTCGCCTTCGCAAGAATGGCATCCATCGCCTTGTGGTCGCGGATCTGCTGATAAATCACGCCGAGCTGATTCTTCTGCATGATTTCCTGACGCAGCTTGTCCGGACGAACGCCACGCTCCGCGGCAAGCTGAGCAATGCGCCCGTTCATCTCGGCCTCTTCGACGCGTACGTTGAACTCATCCGCCGCGCGGTTCAGGATAAAGAACAACTTGAGCTCGCGAACAGCGACTTCGCTGCTGCCGCTGCGCAGCTCGGCAATGTGCTCTTCGATTTTCTGCGCATCGACGCCGCGGTACATGAGTTCCATCCGCTTGCGCTCGAAGTTGCGGGCAGACTGAATCGCCGTGATGCGTTCGGGCAACTCGACCTTGGTGTTCGCGAGCAGGTGCTGAGCAAGCTGCTGACGCATCACCGACTGCTGCTGAATCGTCACGCGCTGCTCCATGCGCTGCCTGATCGCCTCGCGGAGCTGGCCCTCTTCGGTCATGCCGAAATTCTTGATGACGTTCTCGACCTTTGCCGGGATGATGCGATCGACGCGATCGACCGTGAAGGTGATGGTCAGATCCGCGCCGCGAACCTGCTCGACTTCGTGGCTCTCCGGGCCCTTGGTCTTGATAGTGGTCGTCTCGCCCGCCTTCGGCAGCCCGAACTGCTTCGAGAAGTCGTTGACCATCACGCCCAGGATCATGCCCTTGCCACCCTTGTCGGCGGTCGGGACCTGCACGACGCAGCCCTTGATGTTGTAGAACTCGGTGCCGTCGGCACCCGTCATCACGCCATGGCCGGTGAGGTAGTCGCCTGGCTCGGGCTTCTCGCGGCTCTCGAGGTCGCCTTCGTTGATCAGAATCTTCTGGACTTCATCGCTCACCGCGCTGTCGGGCAATTCGATTGTCGGCTTCTTCACCGGAATGCCGTCGAGGCTGGGGAGCGCAAACTCCGGCTGCACTTCGACATCGACATCGAACGCCAGATCCTGGCCTTCCTTGATCTCGACATTGCCAAGCGACTCGCTGAACGGATCGCCGACGATCTTGAGGTTGGCCTTTTCGATCGCGGCGCTGTAGGCCGAGGCGACAAGCTGGTTCTTGGCCTCATTGCGGAGATGCGTACCAAAACGCTTCTCGACCAAGGCTGCCGGGACATGTCCCTTACGGAAGCCGGGCACCTGCGCTTCGGCGGAGATCGCCGCAAGCGACTCTCGCAGCTTCTCGTTGACCCGCTCCTTGGGGATGCGGATCGAAATCCGTTTGCGGCAGGGGCCGGCGTCCTGAATTTGAACGTCGTTATTTTTTACTTCTTCCGGTGCAAGCGTCTGAGTCATCGGATCTGCTCCGTGTACATGGCCCAACGCTTAACGCGCCGGCGGTCGGATCGTCGGTAGCCAGCCGCCACTCGGCGGCCGTCAGGGTGTCCTGGATGAGGACGCGTAGTGTACGCCGCGAAGTCCCGGCTTCAACTTCTCTTCATGCCTTGTTCGGGATCAGGTCGAATGATCGTCCCATGCGGTCGCTGGGAATCGACATCGGGGGAACTTCGGTCAAACTTGCCCTTTTGGACGGGGACCGAGTCGCGACTTCCCGGAGCATCGAGTACTCCAGGCCATCGGCCGACGCATTGGAAGCGGTTCTTGCCGCAGCGTTGCCCGCAGGGTCCGATCACGTGCAAACCGTCGGCCTCTGCGTCCCCGGACGCCTCGACCCAGCACGGACGCACATTGTTCAGTCGATCAACCTGCCCTCGCTCGAGAATGTTCCGCTCGCCGAACTTATTTCGCGTGCGATCCGGGTCACCGTAAGACCGTTCATTGCGTCCGATGCGCATGCCGCGGCACATGACTTCTGGTCGTCGCATCGGCCGGTCGGCAGGCTGCTCGCAATTTCAATCGGAACCGGAGTCGGCGCGAGCGTGCTCGATGAAGGCCGCCCCTTGCTCGTGAGCGGAGAGACGCCAGGTCACTTCGGGCAGATCGATGTCACGCTCGATCCAAATTCCGGGCCGCGCACTCTTGAGGCCTATGTCGGCGCGAAGGCGATCCGGTCTGAGTTCGGAGAGGACGTCGCGAAGGCGATTGCAACCTTGGGGAACATGTCGCCGCCTCTTCGCGCCCTCGCAAGGGGACTGCGTATCGCTCACGCGATCTATCGCCCGGACACGGTGGCGCTGCTTGGTTTTGTCGGGATGCAGTTTGCTGCGTGCCGGACCGCACTAGATGCGATGGTGCGAACCGATTTGACCGCGGTCGCCAATCCGGATTGGAAACTGGCCTTTGGTACTTCGCCGTTCCATGCGGCCATCGGCGCAGCCCGGCTCGGTGCACTGAGAGCGGATTGACTTCAAGCGCGGCGGCGACGAGCAGGCCGTCGAACCGGTCCGACGCTTGCCGTACGAGCCCGAACGCAGTGAAGGGTGTCTGTGGACCGATTTCGCCGCCAGACCCCAAATGTGCCGGATAAGCCCGACGAGAAACTGCGCTAGCTCGGGAACGCCGGCATTCGGGGCGTAAGCGTCGGAAGCAGCGACAGATCCCACGGTCCAATCAGTTCGCGGCCGCCGCTCTTTGCATCGGTGATCTTCAAAGGCTTCGCTTCGGTCGCCAGTCCCGATTTCACTGTCGGGTCCGAGTCAATTGCATCCGCAAATGCCGCGAGCAGTCCATCGATCTGCTCGGCGGAGTGGACCGCATTGACGGTGATGCGGAAATAGCGATCACTCGGTCCGCCCGGATACGAGATCAACGGCGCGAGATAGCCAGAATCGATCAGCCGCCGATGAATCCGATCCATCGAGGCGGTATCGCCCGTGATGAACGTGAAAATCGGCGCGGGCGTCGGATAGAGCGAGATTCCCAGCTTCTGCAGGCCGCGCCTTAGTCGATCGGTGTTCGAACGCAGTTTCTGCATGAGCAGCGGCTCGCGCTCGACGATCTTCAGCGCTTGCCGTGCACCCTCGATGATCGCGGGCGGCGCGGGGGTGGTGCCGCGATAGACGCTGGCCACATCCTGCGCGTGCTGGATGATGTTCGACGGGCCGGCGAGTGCGCCGCCGTAGCAGCCAAGCCCCTTCGCAAGACTCGTCGTGATCACGATGCGTGAATCGAGCGGCACGCCGCTGGCAGTCAAGCCATGATGGTCCGCCGTGCCTCGCCCGCTCCGGCCGAGCACGCAGAATCCGTGGCAATCGTCGATCACCAGCAGTGATCGTCCCTTGGGAAGTACCTCAAAGAGCGCTTTGGCCGGCGCGATCGAGCCGTCTGCCGCAAAAATGCCGTCGGTCAGAATCACGACGCCTTCGCGGACATATTCATTCGCGAGTGCGCCTGCCGCCCGTACGTCGAGATGCGGATACGCGATGACCCGCATCCCTGCCGCGGCGACCGCGTGTGAAACGCTGCGATGGCATTTTTCGTCGGTGATCGCGACGCGATAGTCGCGTGCGAGCGCCTGTCCGAGCGCGAGGTTGGCGGAATAACCCTCTGGCGTCACGAGGCACTGCTGCGTCTGCAGGAATCCGGCGAGCTCGGCTTCGAGCGATTCGTGGGCCATCGTGTCGCCGGTCGTCTCGCGCGAGGCGGTCGTGCTCAGTCCATAGCGATCGAGCCCGGCGCGAACGGCGTTCAAGACTTCCGGATGGTGCGCGAGGCCCAGGTAGTTGCACCCGCCAAAGCCCGTCAGCCTCTTGCCTTCGACCACAATCTCCGTCGCGGATGCGCTCTCAACCGGGATTCGGGCCAACGCGATTCTCCTCAAAAAGCGCTGCAAGGCGCGGCAGATCTATCGGCGCGCGCTTCGACGCTACGCGAAGTTGTAGGAGCGATCACGAACCTCCTTGTTCGCAATCCGGAGCCCCCTCCCCGAGGGAGGGGGTTGGGGGTGGGCTTGATGGCTCAACACATCGGGGAACTACTTGTGCCCCAGCACCCGTTCAAGTCTTCCATGATGCTGCTCGAGCAGTCTCTCCGCCCCCGCCCGATCCACTTTCTTATGATGCATAACGACAGCCGCCTTCACCGTATTTCCCGCGCGTTCGAGCAATTCCAGGGCCTCCGCCCGTGCGAGCCCCGTCAGCGTCGAGATAATCCGGGCCGCACGATCCCGCAGCTTTTCGTTCGTTGCTCGCAAATCGACCATCAGGTTTTCGTAGACCCGTCCGGATCGGACCATCAGCACCGTCGAAATGGTGTTCAACGCCATCTTGGTGGCGGTTCCGGCTTTCATCCGGGTTGAACCGGTGAGAACTTCGGGCCCTGTTTCCAGCACGATCAGCCGGTCCGCCCCTTTGGGCTTGGGCACGGGAGAGCAGGTGAGCAAGGCGCTCGTCGGGCGGCTCGGTAACGACGCCAGAAACTCGAAGACGCCATGCACATATGGCGTCGTGCCCCCCGCGGCAATCCCGATCACACTGTCCTTCGCATCGAGTTCGAGCGCTCGAAGCTCGTCCCACGCACCGCGATGATCGTCTTCCTTCCCCTCGCTGCTCTTGCGCAGGGCCGAATCGCCACCGGCGATGATTCCGACGATTCGCCCGGGTTCGACCTGGAATGTCGGCGGCGCTTCAGAAGCATCGAGCACACCAAGCCTTCCCGAGGTTCCCGCGCCGACGTAGACCAAGCGCCCGCCGATCGCGAAACCCGGCTCGGCCGCCGAAATGAACGCATCGATTTCTGGTGCCGCAGCCTCGAGCGCCGCGATCACTTCACGATCTTCCTGCTGGATGACCTGGACGCACTGAGCAACCGAGAGCGCGTGGAGATCCATCGTGCGCGGATTGCGCTGCTCGGTGAGTACATGCGATCGATCTGGCGGGTGCGCCATCCGCCAACCCTAGCGCGACGGCGCAAAGTCGCGCAACTCCGGAACCCCCTCCCTGTGGGAGGGGGTTGGGGGTGGGCTCGCCTTTCAGATTCAACTCAGGAATCACGAATCTCAACCCGCCCACGCCCCTGAGATCGGCGCAGGCGTCCTCACCCCAGTCACCCCCGGCAATGTGATCGCCACCCGATCCTGACAAAGCGCCCCGAGCACCGCAAATTCCATTGCCTCCCGATATTCGCTCGAGAGCCCAAATTGGTCCGACATCCGCACCGACGGAATTCCATTCTGCTCGCTATATTTCGCGAGTGCCGCAAAGAGTGCACGATTGCGGGCTCCGCCTCCGGCCAGCAGCATCGCTCCACTTCCGCGGCAGCGTCCCGCAATGACCGACGCGATCGCGTCGCACGCAGTCGCCGCAAGATCGCGCGGCGTCAAGCGGGTTCGTTGCGTGGTCAGCCACCCAAACGATTCATCGCCCGTTCCCAGACTTCGTGCTTTGCCGCTCGCGTCCGAGATTGATCGAGCCAGTTCGGCTGCGGCGGCTCCATCGACTTTCCCTTTGCCTGCTTCCGCACCATCCGCATCAAACTCGCACCCAAGCGTCTCTCTCGCAATTCGATCGAGCAGTTGGTTGCAGACACAGATGTCGAAGCCTCGAACCGTTCCCTTTGTGCCGAAGGCGCCGGGCAGCAAAGTCGCATTCGCAAATCCGCCAAGGTTTACAACGCAGCAACCGCTCTCAAGCCCGGGCTTGCCGGCGAGCAGAATCTGGTCCGCGAGCGGTGTGATCGGCGCACCCTGCCCTCCGGCCGCAAGATCCGCCCCTCGGAGGTCGTACACCACCGGAGCGCGCATCGCATGCACGATTGGCCACGGATTCATCAGCTGCCACGAAACTGGCGGCGAGTGAAACACCGTTTGGCCGTGCACGCAAATCAGGCTCACGCGATCGGAGCCGAGCAACCCGGAAATTGCTTCGGCGTGCAACGTGCCAAAGTCCATCGCGATCCTCGCGATCTCGCCGGCGGTCGCAGGTTTTTGTTCCGCAATCGCGCGAAGCGGCGCTCGAAGAACGCCGAGTGAGTGCGTCGATGCCCGCACGAGCGACGCTTTCAGTTCGAGCCCACGTCCCTCAACCCACACCAGTGCGCAGTCAATCGCATCGATGCTCGTTCCCGTCATGCATCCAACGACGAGCCGCGAGTTGGCGGCTCGTTCATCCACGCTTGCCGGCTCCAAATTCGTCGATCAGCCGCGAGTAATGAGCCGTGCTCTTTTCCAACCCGCCGGGGCGCGAACGCAGTTTCCAGAGTCGTTCATGTTCCGTGCGAACGGCGGTTAGTCGCGACGCGAGTTCGGCATCTGTGGCCGAGGAGCGTTCCCGGCGCGTTGCCGCTCGTTCGCAGAGAACGCGTGCGCACATCGCGCTGAACGCCAGTTCCTTCTGCATCAATTCCCCCGCGCCGCCCGGCGCTTTCGCTTCCAGCCATTCCGCCGCCGCCGCACTCTCGCGCCAGAGCCCCGCGCTTCCCGGTTTCCACGAATCGCTCCATCCAAGCGTTGAATCCTGCAAAACCGCCGATGCGTTCTTGATCCGCGCCGGCTTTCCATCCGCGCCGGGTGTGCCGCTGATCTGCTTCTGGATCTTGTCGATCTCCCCGAGATCCTCGAGCCATGTCGCAACGGTCAGGTTCCTGTCTCCGAAAACCTGGAGCGACTCCGCGCTCGGGTCGCCGCCGCCACCCTCGCCGGTCCATGCCGAGTTCAATCCATCCGCAATTCCGTGCAGCGAGATCGGCCACTGCTGGCGATGTCCGAGATCGCCCCAGTCGGTGATCAAGAGCCCGGTGGCGCCATGCCGCATTCCGGCTTTGATCGCCGCGTCGATGTTGCCCCGCCGTTCGACCGTGCGGCCGATGATGCTCCGCCAAGAACTTGTCCCGGGGCAAACCCAGAACTCGCGCCCGGTGTGCTTGAGCGTGTGTCCCCACTGATCGAAGTCGCTGTCGGGTTCATATCCCCACGCGAGCGCGAGAAGGTCTGACGGTGCCGTCCCCATCTTGTTGGGATGCGAGAGAGCAATATCCGCCCAGAACATCGGCTTGAAGCCGTGATGGCGAACCTGTTCGACGATCTTGTGCACGAAGTCGAAGTAGACCTCGGCGCGGCCGTGCTTTGCGACGGCTTCGGCGCTGCGGCCATATCCGACATCGAACGTCTCGTCGCAGTTGATATTGACGAGCTTGCTCGAGAAGTGGGGGAGCAACTGATCGAGCATGTCCTTGACGAGCGCGATCGAGCCCGGATCGGTTGGACAGAGACTGAAAGGTCCCGGCCGCTCCCACTCCATGAATTTCCAGGTCTTGCTGAGACTGTCGATCTCCGCCAGTGGCAGATACCGCGGCAATTTCAGCCAAGTCGAGAGATGCCCGAAGCAATTCTGGTTCGCCGCGAGGACGATTCCGAGTTCGCGGCACCATCCATCGAGCGTCTCGTACTCGGCGCCGGTCATCGGCGAGGCCTCACGCCAGACTTCCTCGTGACCGGCGTACGCAAACGTGTGCTCGGTGTAAAGCTGCAGGTGATTGCACTTGAGAAGCGCAAGCGTGTTCACGATCTCGCGCAGGTGCTCCATCGTGGGCACGCGGTCGCGTGAGATATCGAGCATCACGCCGCGAGTTGGCAACGCAGGTGAATCGGAAATGTCGAGCGCTGGAAGCGCGTTCCCGTATTGGCGGATCAACTGACAGAGTGTCGCCGCCGCGTTTCGCACGCCTTGCTTTGTTCCGGCAAGAATCGAAACAGCAGGTTTCGCGTTCTCGCGAATCTCGATTCGATAGCCCTCTCCCGGCTTGCCATCACCCCGATTGCGATCGAGCGAGACGCGCACATCCGCGCCCGGTTGATCGAACCTCGTTTCCTCAATTCCCGAAGCGCGGAGCATCGGCTCAACGACCGCGCGAAGCGGTCCGGCATTGATGCTCAAGGGCTTGGCGATTCGCGCGACCCCACCAAGTCGCTTCAGCGACTCGGGCTTGGGAAACAGGAGCGGCCGATCCGCTGCGAGGGTTCGTTCTGTCGTCTCACTCAATCGCTTTCTCCGCCGGCCGCTTCCCGAGCACGCACACTGCAAAAGCGATAGCCGTTCCGATCACCAGATGCCACGGCCAGGCGAGTTTGACGCCTTCGAGTCCGAGCAGCCAAGAGTATCTGTTCCAGGCGATGGGCTGGAGGCATGTGAGCACAAGAAATCCGACGATGATCGCGGCGATTGCCGTCGTGGAATTGCCTCGCTTCGTGAAGAGTGCAGTCAAAAACACGGCGAGCAGGCCCGCATACGCAAAGGTCATCACTCCGAGGGCAAGATCGATGAGCGTTTGCGAATTCGCTCTCTGCCAGTACACGCAGAGAATGGCAAAGGCGGCAAGCACGATTCCCCAAGCCACCACGCCAACACGGCCCGCCGCCACGTAGTGCCGCGGATCCCGCCCTGGCCAGCGCGGCATGTAAAAATCCTTGATCGCCGTCGCCGCCATTGCGTTGAGCGCCGAGTTCAAGCTCGAGATTCCGACGGATAGAAGGCCCGCCATCATCAGGCCCGACATTCCCGGCGGCATCTCGCGCAGAATGAAAGTCAGAAACGCCTTGGCAGAATTCGGCGGCACATACGCCGGCGCCGATGTCCCCATCTTCCCCGGCTCGCCGTAGAACACATAGAGCAGCAGCCCAATCACCATGAACAACGCCACGATCGGGATGCCGAGCGCGATCGCGAGCACCGCCGATTGTCCGCCCTTGATTGCAGTCTTGCACGTCAGCATCCGCTGCGCGAGATCGTGATCCGTGCCGTACGACGCGAGGCCCATCAGCGGGAAAGCGATCAGCGAAGTCCACAGCGTGAACGAAATCGCCGGACTCGTATTCGTATCGATCAACGTCAGCTTGCTTCCAGTTCCAGACGATGGCGAACGCAGCGTCTCGACGATCTGCGACCCGCTCAGCGGAATCTTGTGGAAGAGAAGCCAAATTGCTCCGAGCACTGCGACGAGCAGCACGACCGTTTGCACAACCTCGGTCCAGATCACGCTCGAGATGCCCCCCGCCAGGGTGTACGAAACAGAGATCACAACCAGCGCGATGCAGGCGATGACAATCTGCCACTCGGCCTGGTCCTTCCCCGAGTCGCCGAACAACAACATCGAAAGTGGGAGCGCGGCAATGTAAATCCGCGCGCCGCTCGCAAAGACGCGTCCGATCATGAACGTCGCGCTCGCAGCCTTTTTCGCGCCATTCCCCATGCGCTGCCCGAGCAACTCATAAATGCTGGTCACGTTCGCGCGATAAAACGCCGGAATGAACCAGACTGCGACAATCACGATCGCGATCAATCCGCCCAGGTTGGTGAGCAGGTACGTGAGATTTCCCTCGTACGCGATCTGAGGCACGCCAATAAACGTCGCGACTGAGAGAGAACTCGCAATGATTGAGAGAGCAACCGCCCAGACAGGCATCCGCCTGCCGCCCAGGAAATAGTCACCCGTGTCCTTCTGCTCCTTGCGGGAGAAAGCAATGCCGGCGGCCGTCAGGATGATCAGGTAGAGCCCAAGGACCGCCCAATCGAGCGGCTTGAGGAAGGTGGCAACGGTTTCGGGCATCAGACCGAAGCTATCGCCCTGCCACGTGCACGGTCAAAAAAGAAAAAAACTCACCAGCGAATTCCGCCCGCGGGTGAGTCATAGGAGGAGAGAGACAAGAACTTTTCGAGGGCTGGCTGGTTTCCCAGCTTCCCTCTGTAAACCCGGCTACGTGTTTCCGCCCGCAGCCGAGTCAATAGGAGGAGAGAGACAAGACAACTCAAACATGCCACCGCTTTTTGGACATGCCACCCATCTGTGAGGAATATTTCGTCTTTGTGGGTTGATCCGTCCTAAATGTCTGGTAAAGCAGTACTTAAGAAAACGGCGCGGGTCCGAAAAAAAGCCCGAGGCAAGGTCCTCGGGCTCGATTCGACTCGATTTTGGTGGTTTTCAAAGGCCGCCTAGCGGGCAACCGCCCGGTCGTAGAGCTTTCCGCAATATTCCCAGTTAATCAGGTTGAAGAAGGAGTTGACGTAGTCGGCTCGCTTGTTTTGGTACTTCAGGTAGTAGGCGTGCTCCCAAACGTCGATTCCGAGCACCGGCAGGGCCCCGGTGACCATCAGGTCCTGCTGCTTTTCCCCTTGAAAGAGGAGGAGTTGCTTTGACCACGGTTCCACCGCAAGCCAGCCCCAGCCTCCGCCCTCAACTGACCCCGCCGTGGCCTTGAACTGGGCTACGAACTGCTCATACGAGCCGAACGACTTCTGGATGGCCTCAGCCAGCTTGCCCCGTGGGGAGCCTCCGCCGCCCTTCCCGGCCGGTGCAAGCATGTTCCAAAAGAGGCTGTGGTTGATGTGCCCACCCCCGTGGAACGAGACCTGGTTCGCCCAGAACTTCACGAGCGACGAATCGCCCGCGGCAGACCGGATACGGGCCAGTTCGGCCAGAGCCTTGTTCAAGCCAGCGACGTACGCCGCGTGGTGCTTGTCGTGATGGATTTCCATCGTCTTGGCATCGATATGCGGTTCCATCGCGTCAAACGCATAGGGGAGGGCCGGCAAAATGAACTGGCCAGTGGCTTCGTCGAACACGTTAAGCTCGGCGGGGGCGACGTTGCCAGGAACGATCGCAATCGGCGCGCCCTTTGCCGGCAGGTCCTTTGGCGAAGTTGGGCTGGTGGGGCTTGGCTGAGCGAAGGCCGAACCCGCAACTGCTCCGACTCCCAATCCGAGAATCGCAAGCGCCTCGCGGCGGCGGATCGGCTCGGAAGACGAAGAAGAAAGTTCAGACGGCGAATGTTCATTGGACATGAGAGTGGTCCTTTCGAACTTCAGCATATGAAAAACGCCGCTCCCAATCGGGAAGCGGCGTGAATGTGTACAGATTCAGATTCGGCCGGATTCACGCGTGCCCCGTTCTGGGGTGCGTGAAGCGGATCAGTTCGACTCGCCAACCTGCCAGCGAAAGAACGCGATGAGGTTCGCCTTCGGGCCGACGAGGTCCTTGACCTTCTTGGTCGGATCCATGATGAAGGGCTGTTCCATCAGCGCGATTTCTTCGAAGAACTTGCGCATGCCGCCTTCGACCATCTTCTCGGCGATTTCCTTGGGCTTGCCGGATTCCATCGCCTGTTCGATGCGGAACTTGCGTTCCTTCTCGACGACAGCCGCGGGAACGTCGTTTGCCGAGACGCCTTGCGGACGGGGAACCGCCGCGACAACGTGCATGCAGATCTGGCGAATGGTGTCCTGGCTGATGCTGCCTTCGGCCTGAACAAGCGCGCCGGTCTTGCCGTCGTGATGGACGTACGCACCGAACTGGGTCTTGCCGGCTTCGCCGAGCAGCTTGTGGCCGCGGGCGAAGGAGCAGTTCTCGCCGGTGGCGATACGAACATCATCGATAGTGGACTTGATTGCCGGAGTTTCGGCGACCGCACCGGCGTGCGACTCGACCGCGAGCTTCGCGACCTTGTTCACCATGTTGACAAACTGTTCGTTCTTGGCGGTGAAGTCGGACTCGGCTCGCACCTCGACGATGGTCGCGGCGGTGTGGTCGTCGTTCACGTAGATGCCGATACGACCCTCGCCGGCGGCGCGGTCGGTGCGGCTTTCCATCTTGCCTTTGAGCTGCTTGCGCAGGATCTCTTCGGCCTTTTCGGCATCGCCGCCCGCTTCAACGAGCGCGGCTTTACACGCCATCATCTGGAGACCCGTCTTGTTGCGAAGGGCCATCACGTCTTTGCTGTTGATCTCTGCCATGGGAACTGTTCCTTGCCGCGCCGATTTCACGGCGACGGATCGTGCTACCTGCAAAGGCTGATCGAAAAGCGCTCGTCCGCCACCGCGTGGTCGCGCGAGAAGCGGCCTGAATTACTGAGCCGAAGCGCTCTCGGGCACTTCCTGCGATGCGATCTCGTTCGCGCGGGTCGAGGGCCGGCGGCTGCTGCGACGCTGCTGATCGCCGCGGCCGGGGCCGGAGGCATCGTCGCCGCCGCCACCCGACGGATTCTCGCCGTTGATCTGGCGCGCCGACTTGCCGTCGACCACCGCGAGGCAGAGTTCGCGTACCACAACGTCGATCGACTTCATCGAGTCGTCGTTGCCCGGGATCGGGATATCAACGAGTTCCGGATCGCCGTCGGTGTCGATGAGGGCGATGGTGGGGATGCCGAGCTTGCGAGCCTCTTTCAGAGCAGTGACTTCGTGCTTGACGTCGATGACGACGAGCGCGCCGGGCAGCTTTTCCATCTTGCGGATGCCGTCGAGGTTGCGCTTGATCTTGGCGAGCTCGCGCTTGAGCTGGCTTTCCATCTTCTTCGAGTACGAAGCGAAGTTATCGCTGTTCTGGATCGCTTCGAGCTCTTCGAGGCGCTTGAGGCGAAGGCGGATGGTGCGGAAGTTGGTGAGGGTGCCGCCGAGCCAGCGCTCCGTCACGTAGTGCATCTTGGCGTCGCCGACGCGCTGCTCGAGCACGCTCTTGGACTGACGCTTGGTGCCGACGAAGACCACGTCCTTGCCGGACGAGACGGTCTTGGTGATGAACTTCTTGGCAAGGAGAAGACCCTTGACGGTCTCCTTGATGTCGATGATGTGGATGCCGTTGCGCTTGCCGTAGATGTACGAACCCATCTTGGGGTTCCATCCGCTGGCGCGCTGACCGAAGTGAATGCCGGCTTCAATGAGATCTTGGACGAGTGTGTTGGCCATGGGCCACCTTTTCTTCTCTTGCAGCGACACCGGCAAAGCCCAGATCGGTCGAAACCCCGACCACACGGCCGGGCGTTACGCGAGCTTGCCCAAGGGCGCTTCTGTGTTCGGTCTTTGGCTTTGGGCCGTTGACCGTCTTTGTGTTCCGCTGTGGCGCCCAAAAGGAACGCCCGAGCTCAACGCCGATCTGCGTCAAGCCCGAAACTATAGGAGCGGGTGGCCCCTTTCGGCAAATTCCCGGGTCTCCAGCAGTCAAACAAACACGAATCGAACTGTGCGGCGGCCTCAGCGGACCACCGTCTGTCTAGGCAACCAATTGTTAAGGCTTCGGCTCGGCGGGAACCGGTGATTGGGATGCCTCGCCCGTATGTATTGGCGTCGCCGTTGCGGGCTGATCCGTACCGTTCTCGCCGGGTGGTGACGAAGTCGCATTCGGATTGGCGATCCCATCCACGGCGGCAGCGATCGTGCTGCTGGGGACGAGCTTGGGTGTCCATGGATCCTTCTCCATGTATTCCCAGCCGCCGCCGAGAGACTTATACAGGCTGATCATGCTCGTTAGGGTGAAAGTCTGGCTGATGACGGCGTTGTCCTCGGCTGTGAACAGCACCAGCTGGTTGTCCAGCACGGTGCGGAAATCAACGTTGCCGGTCTGATAGAGATCCTCGGCGAGCTGGACGGCGCGGGCGCTGGCCTCCACCGAGCGTGAAAGTGCGCCGTAGCGCTGCTGCTCGCTGACTAGCTGAAGCAGCGACGACTCGACATTCTCGAACGAATTGAGCACCACCTGCTCGTACACGATGATCGCCTGCTCGGCGCGGGCGTCGGCAACCTGAATGTTCGAACGGATCTTGCCCCAGTCGAGCACCGGCCAGCTCACGCCGGGCACGATGTTCCAATAGCGGCTGCTCGAGTTCCAGAAGCTGCCGAACTGGTTTGACTGAAGTCCGAGCGCGGCCGTGATCGAAAAGCTCGGATAGAGATCGGCCGTCGCGACGCCGATGCGCGCAGTCTGCGATGCGACCGCCCGTTCGGCAGAGCGGATGTCGGGCCGGCGCTTCAGCAGCTCCGACGGAACACCGACATTCACCACGGCCGGCGGGACCGGCAGCTTCATGCGCGGAGAAAGTTCTTCAGCGAACGTCCGAGGCGGTTTGCCGAGCAGGACGCCCAAGCGGTTGATCGCGCGTTCAATCTCTGTCTTGATCGGGTAGAGCAGCGCAATGCGGTTCTCGAGCTGTGCCTTGGCCTGCGACACGTCGAGTTCGCCGACAAGACCCGCGCGGAAGCGGCTTTCGGTCAGCTTGAGCGAATCTTCCTGCGCCTTCACCGCACGCTCGGTCACTGTCATTCGTTCCTGTTGCCCGCGAAGGGTAACGTAGTTGCTGGCGACCTCTGCCAGGAGAGAGATCATCACGTCGCGGCGATTCTCGATCGACTGCGCGATGATCGCATCCGCGGCTTCCACGCCACGGGCCGTCTTGCCCCAGAAGTCAATTTCCCAAGAAGCGTCAAATCCTGCTGTGTAGAGATCGGAGCCGCCGGTGGGGTTGGAGCCGATGAATCCGATGTTGTCGCTGTTGCGGCTGCGAGAATACGTGCCGCCAACTCCGACGGCGGGGAACCAGTCGGCGACGACAATGCCGCGGGCAGCGCGGGCTTCTTTGACGCGCGACTGCGCAAGCTGAAGGTCGAGGTTGTCGCGGAGTGCCTTTTCAACCAATGAGTCGAGCTGAGGATCGCCGAATTGCTTCCACCATGCGGCGAGTTCGACATCGCCCGGCGCGGGAATTGATTTGACATCGGGGACCGGCCCCTTGGGCACCGCCGCAAAATCTGCCGGTGACGCTGTTTCAGGCGGCCCGTTGTAATTCGGACCGACTTTGCACGCGGTCAGCGCGAGCGTCGTTCCGCAGACAAGCGCAACTACCAACGTGCTCCGGCCGGATCCGATCATTGCTTGGCGAAAATTCACTTCTTGCTCTCCATGGCCGATGAGGTCGGCCCGTTGCTTGTGCCTGTCTTTTCGCCCTCTGGGGCGGATTCAATGTACACGTCCATCTGCTGCCCGACAAAGACGGGCAGGTCTTTCGGATCAAACGAGAACAGCACCTGCAGCACACGCGTGTCGACGCGTTCGCTCGAATCTCCTGTAAGCGACTTCTTCGGAACGACATACGGCTCAAACCGGACAAACTTCAGAGCCGCTTTGATGTCGCGATTGCCACGAAGATACCCCTCGGCGTTCGCGCCGGCGCGAACTCTCCACGCATCGTTCTCGTCGACATCCACCCGGACGTGCAGCGGTTCGACCGCGCCGAGCAGGATGAGCGGCGTTGCGAGCATCCCGGCCGTGGCAAATTCGCCCGCGCGAATCTTGACCTGCAGCACCCGTCCGTCGATCGGAGCGCGGATGATCCGGCGCTCGATCTCGGTTTGGAACTGCTTGGCGTTGGCCTCTGCCGCAAGAACCTGCGCCTTCGCAACTTCGATCTCCGGCTTCCAGGCGCCGGCTTTCAGCAGGGCGAGCGCCGACTCGGCTTCGTCGAGTCGGCCCTTTGCGACGAGCACGGCGAACCGCCGGCGCGACATCTCTTCTTCCGAGCGAGCCCGCGGATCGTTCACCCGCTCCATGATGGCCACTTGATTCTGAAGGTCTTCCATCGTCGCTTTGGCCGCTTCGACGCGTGCGACCGCTGGCGGAATTTCTTCGGGGCGCGGCATCGATTCCATCCGCTTCAGGCTCTGACGGGCCGCTTCGAGTTCGGCCTCTTTCACCGTGAGCTGCGATTTCTGGTCGCGGCTGTCAAGAACGAAGAGCACATCGCCCGCCTTCACCCGATCTCCGACCTGCACGGCGACCTTTTCAACCGTGCCGCTGACGGGCGTGCCGATGGCGATGTTCTCCGAGTTTGCCTCGATGATCCCCGAGCCCGCCACGCGCGAACCAAATGGCGAGGTGGGAGGCATCACCACGGGGATCGTCGGCGGCTTGGGCTGACTGCTGCGCACCACGACCGCCATGGCGAAGAGCATGCCCGCGATCGCGATCAACGGAATCAGAAAAGTTCGAATCATGACAATCCTCCGCCGCTCTGAGCGATCTGCATGTCCGGGCCGTAAAGCTCTTTCGCCGATCCCACGATCTTGTCGACGTGACCGTCATCCATGTGCGCGATGCGATCCGCGAAATCGAAGATGCGGTTGTCGTGCGTGACCACGACGAGCGAGCGATTGCCGCTCATGGCAACTCCCTTGAGCAGTTCGACGATCTTGTGGCCGGTTTCGTGATCGAGCGCGCTGGTTGGTTCGTCGCACACGATCAGCCTCGGATCGTGCACGAGCGCCCTCGCAATCGCGACACGCTGCTGCTGTCCGCCCGAGAGACGATTGGGCGTGTCATTTACGCGCTGGCCAAGGCCCACGGTGTCGAGCAATTCCTTCGCTCTCGCGAGCGCCTTGTGCCGGTTGACGCCGTTGAGCAGCAGCGGCACCGAAACATTCTCTGCGATCGTGAGCGTCGGGATCAGGTTGAACGACTGGAAGACAAACCCGATGGTCTTGCCGCGAAAACGCGTGCGCTGGCGCGAGTTCATCGCCGAGAAGTCTTCACCAAAGACCGTGCACTCGCCCTCATCGCGATCAAGCACGCCCGCGATCACGCTGATCAGGGTCGTCTTGCCGCAGCCGGAGGGGCCGACGAGCATGAGCAGTTCGCCCTCGTACACGTCGAGATCGATGCCTCGAAGCGCCCGCACGATCGATTGGCCCGTGCCGTAGTTCTTGACGACGTTGCGGCAGCGCACCGCGAGCTTTCGCCCCGCCGGGTCCGTTTCCACGCCGCGCTGTGCTGCGATCGCTGTCATCATTTATCCCTTAAACACCACCGCCGGTTCGAGCGAGACGACCTTGCGCACGCTCAGCATCGCCGCCAACATGCAGATGATCACCACCGCGCCGCCCGACAGCAAAAGTACCTGCCACGTGAGCCAGAACGCAAGCTGCGTTCCTCCCATCATCGTTCCGAACAGAGTGGCAGCGCCCGCGCCGATTCCAAAGCCAATACAGCCGACCGAGAGCGCCTGCAGCAGAATCATCGCCATCAGCGTGGTGTCGTTGGTGCCCATCGCCTTGAGCGTTCCGAGGTACTTCAGGTTGTCGATCGTGAATGAATAGAACATAAACCCCGTAATCAGCGTGCCGATGATGAACCCGAGCGCAACCGCGATCCCGAAGTTGATCGGGATACCCGTGTATTTCAGGAAATAATTGATCGTGAGCATCTTGAACTGATCCGCCGTGTACGCGGCAAGCCCGGTCCGCTCGGTGATCCGAGCCCGAAGCGTCTCAAGATCTTCGCCCGGCTCGGCCTTCACAAGCACAAACGAAAGAAGCTTGCGTTCCTTTGGCGCGAACGTCACGGCGCGCGAGTACGTTGTGAACACATTCGGCTGCGATTGGAATGTGCGCGAGCCCCTGGAGATCCCGACGACAACCGCGCGATGGTCGTTCAACTCGAGCGTGTCGCCGATTTTCAGCGGGATTTTTGGGTCTCCCGGTTTTTTCCCCATGCGCGCCAGTTTGTCATTGGCGCCCTCGACATCCACGATCACCGAGTCGGCCATGCGTAAGTCGGCCAGATTTCCCTCGATCATTTCGCCCGGCCCGCCGATCAAGGTGGCGTCATCGAGGCCGTACAAGTTGCAATTCTGGAAGAGCCCGTTATCCATGCGGGCCCGGATCATGCCCTTATACAGCGGCACCGCCGACGCAACGCCCGGCACGCCCCGCACTTCGAAGAGCTTGGTATCGGTCAACGGTTTCGTGTCGTCGATGAACTGGACCTTCGGGTCCATCACCCAGATGTCCGGGTAATTCATGTCGGTGATGACGC
Source organism: Phycisphaerales bacterium (assembly GCA_050730655.1). Taxonomy (GTDB): domain Bacteria; phylum Planctomycetota; class Phycisphaerae; order Phycisphaerales; family UBA1924; genus JAFEBO01. The sequence goes on along the minus strand of JBOHNL010000006.1, from coordinate 234,095 downwards.
CAAACGTGCGCGCCATCAATCCGACGAAGATCGAGCCCTGCTGCGTGATCACCAGCGACGCCAGCGTGACGCCCATGACGATGCCAAAGAATTTGGCCTTGTCGTTGAACAGCATTTTGAGCGCCAGGAAGTACATGCTTAGCGGCTCTTTCTCCGTGCCTCTGTGTCTCTGTGGTGGATCTTTTTCTTGTCTTTCGCCGCCCGCTCCAGCCCCTCGAACGCCGCGAGCGAAAATGCCGTGATGTGATCGGTGAGGAACTCAAGATCAAACGGATACCCGTCCTTGCGCTCGGCAAAGAGGCGCTTGATCATTGAGTTGCAGTGGTGGTAGTGGAGGGCCTGCCCGATCACGCTCGCCGCGCTCGCCTCAATTTCCACGCTCTTCAGGCTCGGTGCAAGCTGCTTCACAATCGCGCAAAGTGCGCCGAATTGGGGCTTTACACCTTCTTCAATCAGCAGTGTGAGCGCGGGCGTCGGCTCGGTCATCTCGCGAGAGATCAGGCGCCCGTGCCACTTCGGACGCTGGGTATCGAGCATCTTGGCAAGAAACGCGCGAACGAACGCGCGCAATTTGTCCTTGTCGCTCGCGCCTGGTTTCAATCCCCCATCGTGCGGATAGTGCTCGATCGAGTACTGGTGCGCGTGGCGCAGCGTCTCAATGTAAAGCGTTTCCTTATCGCGGAAGTGGTAATTGACGGCCGCGATGTTCGCTCCGGCTCGGGAACAGATCTCGCGGACCGTTGCTTTGTCGAATCCCTGCTCGGCAAAGACTTCGCCCGCGGCTTCGATGAGCCGCGACCGAGTCTCGGCACCCGCGTCCTTGGAGTTGAAGTTTGCCTGTAGTCGCATGGATCAAACGCTCGATTCAAACGAATGTTTAAGCCGGGTATACGTCCGAGTCAAGTGCCGCCCACGTTCCGGGGGTGTGCAGAGACTCCCGGGCCCGCGGAACCGGCAACGGCCGCCGAGATTTCTTTGACTTGAAACCCGAGTTTCGGTAAATTGCGCGCGGCGAGATTGCGGCCGCGACTTTGTGATGCGGCCACACGTTTGCGCCACTGGGGATAGCGCATGAACAATTCAGGTCTGACAAGGCGCGAGCTTCTCAAATCGGCCGCGGCGTTGCCGCTTTTGAGTTTCGCCGCCGCGGGAGCCGCCTCATCCTCCAAGGCCAACATCATCCTATTCGTGACCGATCAGGAGCGGGCGATTACGCATTTTCCCGTCGGCTGGGAGCAGCAGAACCTCCCCGGCCTCACACGGCTCAAAGGCCGGGGGCTCTCCTTCAGCCGCGCGTACACAAATGCGTGTATGTGCTCTCCCGCTCGCTCGACTCTGATGTCGGGCTACTTCCCCGCCCAGCACGGCGTGAAGTACACGCTTGAAAGGGACATGCCGTCGAACAAGTACCCGCAGATGGAACTCTCGACATCCCTGAAGAACATTGGCACCGTCATGTCCGCCGCGGGGTACAACGTCGTTTACAAGGGAAAGTGGCATTGCAGCAAGCCGAGCCAGGGCGCTCCGTCCCAGGCCAGCCGATTCGTGCAGAAAGATCTGGAGCGCTACGGGTTCCAGCGATGGGATCCCCCCGACGCCGGAGCCAACCAAGACGCGAGCGAGGCCGGCGGCGGCAACGCTGACAACGACGGCCGCTTTATGACAGAGGACGGCCAGTGGAAGGCCGGCAAGGAGGGCGTGCTGGCGTTTCTTTCTTCTGCCGCGCGCGCCCAGCAGCCGTTTTTCCTGATCGTGTCGCTCGTCAATCCTCACGATGTGCTCTTCTACCCCAAGAGCTTTGCAACCTCCGGATACCCGGACTCGATGTTGCTTGGCGACATCCAGATCCCGCAAACCAACATTGAGAGCTTGGACACCAAACCATCGGTGCAGAGGGACTTTCTGGCCATCAGCCAGATCGGCTTGGGCGCGCTCGTCACGGACCCGCAGCGTCTTGCCTACCTCAACTTCTACGGAAACCTGATGAAAAAGGCAGACGGGTATCTACAGCAGGTGATGGCTGCGCTCGATCAACTCGGCCTGACCGACAACACCATCGTGATCCGGACTGCCGACCATGGAGAGATGGGGCTCACGCACGGCGGCCAGCGGCAGAAGAACTTCAACTTCTACGAAGAAGCCTGCCGCGTCCCCTTGGTGTATTCCAACCCGACTCTCTACGACCGCGCATACTCGACCGACGCTCTGGTCTCTCATGTCGATTTCCTGCCGACACTGGCAAGTCTGTTCCACGCGCCGGTATCAGCCCGCTCGAGCTGGCAAGGCGTGGACTATTCGCAGATCGTGCTTAATCCCAGCGCCGCGCCGGTGCAGGACTATCTCGTCTTCACATACGACGATTTTCAATCAGGCCAGGCAAGCGGCCCGTATCCGTTCCCGCCCAACCACATCGCGTCCATCCGCGAGGCTCGGTACAAGCTCGCCGAGTACTACGACCCGACGGGCGGTGCGCAGAGTCAGTGGGAAATGTACGACCTTCTCTTGGACCCGTTGGAAGTCGAAAACATTGCCTGGCCGACGTATCCGCGCACGCCGATGCTGGACCAGGAACTCGCCCGACTTCGCGCCAAGCTCGCGACGGTAAAAGCCACCCGACTTCGTCCACTTTCCTGATTGCGAGGGCGACCGGCGCATAGGGGCTAAAAGCAGCGCCGCAATTGGCCCAGCTCCACTCAAAAAGCACCCGGCGAACTGCGGGGCTTTCATTCAAATACGGGCGGAAGGAGTCGAACCTTCAACCTCCTGATCCGTAGTCAGGTGCTCTATCCAATTGAGCTACGCCCGCGCACCAAGCGACCATTCGCTTGAGGGGAGCAAGGATAGCGTTCTCCCCTGCCGCGGCAAGCCAAAGGGCCATTCTCGTGCCCGCTTCGTGGTTTCCCCGCACTCTTGCGTGACAGGGCCGCTTGATTCCGGCGACCAGAATGCGAATGATTCCGACCCTGTCCGGAGACCTGTTCCCGGCCGGGAGACTCCAGTTTGATCAAGGAATCCAATGGCTCACTCGCTCTCTGCCCAGAAACGCGTCCGTCAGAATGAAGCAGCCCGCGCCCGCAACCGCTGGCGCCTCCGCACCATGCGCGACGCCATCAAGGATTTCAACGAGAAGGTCCTCCACGGTACCGCCGATGAGGCCAAGGCCGCGATGCAGAAGGTCGCTCAGATCATCGATCGCACCGCGTCGAAGGGCGTGATCCACAAGAACCAGGCCGCTCGCCGCAAGAGCCGCCTGACGACCAAGCTCAAGGGCAAGCAGACGACCAAGCCTGCCGCCAAGACCACGAAGTAATTTGCTCTGACTTTTCACGCGACCGCTCGGACCGAGCGGTCGTTTTCTTTTTGACGCGGGCGAACGCGCGCATTCGCGTGCGATTGCGATAGGCTTGCCCCGGAGGAGTGAATGCCCGGATCGCCGCTGCCACGCACACAGACATCGAGCACGCATCACGTCGAGATGAATCGCTCGCCGAGCTATTGGCGTCTTTCGATGGCGCCGCTGCACATTCTGTTTTTTCTGCTGCCGCTGATCGTGGTCTACGAGTTTGGTTCGCTCTGGTATCTGCAGGATGCAACCGGGGTGATGCGCACGGTGAGCGCGCGGAATCTGCTCGGGCGCTTCTTTGAAGTCTTTGGCGCATCCAGCTTTCATCTGCCCGCGATCACGCTGGTTGTGGTGCTGCTGCTCTGGCACGTATTAAACCGCGATTCGTGGCGGATTCGCCCGTCGGTCCTGCTCGGAATGGCCTTGGAATCGTGCGTGTTGATGATCCCGCTGCTGGTGCTCGGCCTGATCATGAACGCGAAGACGCAGCCGAACAACCTCGTCGCGATGGCGCTCCAGCAGGGCCCGGTTGATATTCGCTCGTTCTCGTGGCAGGAGCGCCTCACGCTCTCGATCGGCGCGGGGCTCTACGAAGAACTCGTCTTCCGGCTCGTGATGATCACCGGAGTGCACCTGATCCTGTGCGATGTGATGCGGGTGCCTCGCAATACGTCTGCGATCATCGCGTGCGTGGTCTCGGCGCTCGCGTTCGCGCTCTACCACGATGTTTCGCTCTCGGGTCTTCGCAACGGGACGAATATCGCCAGCGCGATCTTTCTGACCGCTGCAGGGCTGTACTTCGGCGTGCTTTTTCTCGTGCGGGGTTTCGGAATCGTCGTCGCGACGCACGCGCTCTACGACATCGTGGTTCTCGTTGTCATTACCAACAGGTCGTAGCGGCTGTCCGACTGCCCGAGGCAGTGGGTTTGCAGTTTGCGTTTTTTGTGCGGGGTTTTGTCCGCGCTTCGGTCTGTCAGTGAGGAGGCGCAAAACGAGCCAAATTGCGACCATTTCGCGTGCCCTGACGCCCCCCAAAACGTTTGACCGGCTCGGCTTTCGTCCTATTGTCCCCCCTGTCCTGGATCGCGTTTTTCCGCGATTCTGCACTGCACTTGGCCCCATCGTCTAGCCTGGTCCAGGACGTCAGGTTCTCATCCTGAAAACAAGGGTTCGAATCCCTTTGGGGTCACTTGGAAAGCCCCGCGAGTGATCGCGGGGTTTTTGTTTTTGAACGACAATGGCGTGCTTGGGTCGAACCGGCGCGACGCCGGATCACGATCACCCGTGAAACTTGCGAACCGCGTCCGCCAGCTTCTTCACAGCGCTCTCCACCTTCGGCAACTGCTTCGCATCCTTGAGCGTGCCGTCGGAGTTAAACGATTCATGCGCCGTCGAAATCGCGACCTGCTCCGGCAGCACGATCACGCCGATGTTGCCGAGAATCGAGCGAAGGTGAACGAGGCCCCGCAACCCACCCAGCGCGCCTGGGGACGCGCTCATCACCGTCGCGACTTTGCCCTGGTACGCCGCGAGAGGCGCTTCGTTCGGCACCGGCCTCGAGACCCAGTCGATCGTATTTTTGAGTAGCGGCGTGACCGAACTGTTGTATTCGGGCGACGCGATCAAAAAGCCCTGATGCTCGATGAACAACTTCTTGAGCTTCATCGCATTCTGCGGCACGCCCTCCGCCGCCTCAAGATCCTGGTCCATGATCGGCAACGGAAAATCGCGAAGATCGAGCAGCGTCACTTCCGCGCCGGCCTTTCGCGCTGCTTCTGCCGCGACTTTTAAGAGTTTGCAGTTGAACGACTCTTTGCGGATGCTGCCTGCGAAGGCGAGAATTCGTGGAGTGGAAGACATGCGAAGGCTCCTTCGGTTCGGCCGATGCTGAGGATCGATCACGCAAGATCGCGCAAAAGGTAGCGACCCGCGCCGCATCGGTCTGCCGCGCCGTTACCATCTCTTTCGACAGGAGATGATTCATGCAGGTCCGGATGCAGACATGGATGTCAGTTCTCGCGGCGGTTTTCATCGCGGCAGTGGCGCGGAGCGCCGATCTCGATCCCAAGGTCGAAGCTCGCGTCGAATCGATCCTCTCGCAGATGACGGAGGATGAAAAGCTCGACTACATCGGAGGCTACAAAGACTTCAATGTGATGCCGATCCCACGCCTTGGGCTCCCGGAATTGGTCATGTCCGACGGCCCCGCTGGCGTTCGCAATTTCGGACCGACGACGGCGTATCCGGCCCCCATTTGCCTCGCGGCAACATGGAATCTCGCGCTCGCTTCTGAATACGGCAAATCCATTGGACGCGACGCCCGCGCCCGGGGCGTTCACATTTGGCTTGGCCCCGGCGTGAATCTTGTTCGCCAGCCCCAAGGCGGTCGGAACTTTGAGTATCTGGGTGAAGATCCGTTCCTCACAACCGAAGTTTCTACCCGCATCATTCAGGGCGTGCAGGATTACGGCGTGGTTGCGACGGTGAAGCACTTTGCCGCAAACGAGCAGGAGCACGATCGGCACACGGTGAGCTCCGAAGTCGATGAGCGGACGCTGCGCGAAATCTATCTCAAGCCGTTTCATGCCGCGGTCACGCGCGCTCACGTCTGGTCAGTCATGTCGTCGTACAACCGGATCAACGGTGTGCACGCTTCCGAAAACGGACAGCTGATCGTCGACATTCTCAAAGGCGAGTGGGGGTTTGTCGGTCCCATCATGTCCGACTGGGAGTCGGTCTACAGCACGCTCGGCCCGGTGAAGAACGGGCTCGACCTCGAGATGCCCCGCGGCAAGTACATGAACCGCTCGACGATCTCGCCTCTTCTTGCCAGTGGCGAAGTTACCTGGGCGATGATCGACGACAAGGTGCGCCGAATTCTCCGGATGGCTGTGTCGATGGGGTTCCTCGATCGTCCGCAAAAGAACGCGACGATTCCGCTCGACGACCCGACGAGTTCGTTCGCGGCGCTCCAGATCGCGCGCGAAGGGACCGTGCTGCTCAAGAACGAGAACAACACGCTGCCGCTCGATCGTGCAAAGGTAAAACGAGTACTCGTTGTTGGCCCCAACGCCACGCCCGCAGTGACCGGGGGCGGCGGAAGTTCGTTTACAACGCCGCTGCGGTCGGTTGAACTGTTGCAGGCGATTCGCGACGTCGCCGGGCCGAATATCGCGATCGACTACACGCCCGTCGGCGTTGGTCCGGAACATCGGGCGCTGCTTTGGGACAGGTACTACTTGCCGGGAACGGATGACAAACTCGGAATCCGGGTCGAGTATTTCAGCAACACTTCGCTGGATGGGCAGCCCGTTGCCGCGCTCGAGGAAAAAGCCATCAACAACGAATGGAACGGCAGCCCCGCGCCCGGCATCGGCGAGAACAACTTCTCGGTGCGCTGGACAACGCGGATCAAGCCCGATTCAGATGGCGCCTATTCGTTCGTCGGGCGCAGCGACGACGGCATGCGGGCGTTTCTCGACGATCAGCCACTCTTTTCAATGTGGCACGATCAGGGCGCCACGCGCGCGGAAGGCAAGGCGGATCTGCGAGCAGGCCAGTGGTACAACCTGCGCGTCGAGTACTACCAGTCCAAAGGCGGTGCGGTTGCGCAGTTCGGCATCGCCTCGGCGGACCCTGACAAGCAGCCACGTTTGAGCGATGCGGATCTCGCGTCGGCCGATGCTGTCGTCGCGTGCGTGGGTTTCGACAGCAATTCGGAGTCAGAAGGCTTTGATCGACCATTCGGTCTGCGCCCCGAGCAGGAGGCGATGCTTCGCAATCTGACTTCACGTCACAAACGCGTGATCGTCGTCGTCAATGCGGGCGCATCGATCGACGCCGCAGCGTGGGTTGGAAAAGCAGGCGCGATGCTCATGGCCTGGTATCCGGGGCAGAACGGCAACAAAGCGATCGCCGAGATGCTCTTCGGGATCACGAATCCCTCCGGCAAGCTGCCCGTCACATTCGAGCGTGACTTTGCCGAGTCGTACGCGGGAAATGGCTATCCGCCCAAAAAGAACGGCACGCTTCGCTACGAAGAGGGCGTGTTTGTCGGTTATCGCTTCTTCGACAAGAAACAAATCAAGCCGCTCTTTCCGTTTGGTCACGGGCTTTCGTACACGTCGTTCCGATTCACGAACATCAAGTGCACGCTCGATCGCAACGGCGAAGTGTTCGTTGGCGCGTCGGTGGAAAACACCGGCAAGGTGTTCGGCGAGGAAGTCGCGCAGCTCTACATCCGCACGCCCGGCGTCGCGGTGCCGCGCCCGCTGAAGGAACTCAAAGGGTCCGAGCGAGTCCAACTGCGACCCGGCGAAAGCAAGGACGTGCGATTTACCGTTTCGCCCGAAGAACTGAAGTACTACGACGTTGCCGCCGGGCAATGGAAGCTGGAGCCCGGTTCGTACGAAGTGCTTGTGGGTTCGTCATCGGCCGAGTTGCCGGTGCGCAGCCAATTCGAACTCCCACATCCAAACTGATCGCCGTCGGAGCCCAGATGCAGCGAAGTGTCAGCCCAGAAGTGATGGATGATCCCGCGTTGCCGGCCAACGCGCTCGCGCAGGCTCTCACGGGTCTTGCGCGGCTGAACACCGTTTCAGGTTCGTTCGGGAGAATCTTTCGCGAACTCGAGTCCGAGTTGAAGCTTCGGGGTCGCCCGCTCCGCGTCCTCGACATCGCGTGTGCCCGAGGCGATTTTGTGCTCGCCGCGGCACGCGCCGCGGCCGCTCGAAACCTGCAACTGTCCTTTTCCGGCTGCGATATCAATTCGCAATCGATCGAGCTGGCGTCCGCCTCCGCGGCCAAAGAATCGCACCCCTGCACCTTTTTCCAGCACGACGCAATCGGCTCGGCGCTGCCCAAAGGCTTCGATATCTGCATCGCCAGCCTTTTCTTTCATCACCTGCAGGAAACGGACGCAATTGATCTGCTCCGGAATATGGCGTCGAGCAGCGCGTGCGTGATCGTCAACGATCTTGTGCGTTCCCCGCTCAATCTGGTGTCGATCTCGCTTGCGAGCCGCGTGCTGACGCGAAGTCCGGTCGTGCACACCGATGCGGCGCTTTCGGCCCGGGCGGCATTTACACGCAACGAATTGCTGGAATTCGCCGCTCGCGCTGGGATTGGGGGCGCGGGAGGTGCAACGATCAAGTTCGGCGGCATCTCACGAATGATGCTCGTCTGGAGAAATACGTTCTGATCGCACAAGAGCTTAACTCGGCAGCATCGACCCAGTGGGATGTCGCAGTCATCGGCGCCGGGCCGGCTGGCTCTGCCGCGGCATACGCCTGTGCGTCACGCGGATTGCGAACGTTGGTTATCGAAAAGTCGGTGTTTCCGCGTGACAAGGTCTGCGGCGGCTGCGTTTCGCCATCGGGGATGGTCAGTCTCCGGAGAATGGGCCTCGAGCAAGCGATCCGGCGGGTTTCCTCTCCCATCAATTCGTTCTCGCTCGCGGCCCGAGGCAGGCAACTCAACATCGCGCTGGCTGAACAGGGCGTGGCGATCGGGCGCGACGTGCTCGATTCAATGTTGCTTGAGCACGCAGTCGCGACCGGCGCCGTGGCATGGACAGGCGCGGGAGCAAACCTCCGCGAATCTGGCGATGACGGCTGTCAGATCGAAGTGACCACCGACGCCGAATCAAAGACTATCCACGCTCGAAATGTGATTGTCTCGGACGGACTTGCCGGGACCTTTCTGCCTCGTGATGAAGAGTGGGACGCGCGCGTGGCGCCAGGCTCCTACTTCGGCGTCGGAACGCGGCTCGCGCCCGGCCTTGGCAAAGCTCTGTGCGAATCGGGCACGATCGCGATGCGCTGCGGCCAGGCGGGCTATTTCGGCGCTGTCAGACTCAGCGACGGTTCGATCGATGTCGCGGCGGCGTTGTCCCCGGAAAAGACCAAAGAGCTCGGTGGCCCGGGTCGCGTCATTCAGGGGCTCGCCGTTGAGTCCGGGCTTGCCGCGGAAGGCGATGTACTCGCAAACGCTCGCTGGCGCGGCACACCATTGCTGACGCGTCGTCGATGCGTTGAAAAGCCAGGCATTTTCGTCATAGGGGATGCCGCGGGGTACGTCGAGCCGTTTACCGGCGAGGGCATGTCGTGGGCGCTCGCGGCTGGATTGGCTGTCGCGAATCACGCACAGGCATCGGTTTCGGGCGCGTATCGCATGGGCGACTGGACCCGCAAATGGAAACTCCTCGCGGAGCGAAGGCGCATTGCGTGCCGCGCCACGGCGCTCGCGCTGCGTCGGCCGATGCTCGTCGCCGCGTCGATCGCGATCGCAAACGCACTTCCCGCCGCCGCGAATATCGTCGCGTCGGTCGTCAGCGGTCCGTGGCATTTTAGTGGAACGGAGACCGTCCGGGCATGACCGTCGCGCACCCCGCCATCCTCGGAATCGGCACCGCCGCGCCCGATCGCCCGTTTTCTCAGGAAGAAGCGCTCGCAATGGCGCTCGAGTTGTCGCCGCCCGCAACGGAAAATGAACGCCGTCAGGTCGAGTTAATCTACCGCCGAAGCGGCGTCGATTCGCGCGGCACCGAAGCAGCCCACTCCGTATCGACGATTGAAGACGCGACTGGCGCACCCAACTTTGCACCCGCTTCTCTGCGCTGTCCCAGCGGACCCGGCACGGCGGCGCGGATGGCGATCTACGCAAAGCGCGCCTCGGCCCTTGCGCTGCGATCGACTCGTGCTGCGCTCGACAACGCGGGCGTGAAACCAGAATCGATCACCCACTTGGTCTCCGCTTCGTGTACCGGGTTTGCCTCACCCGGCTGGGATATCGACATCGTTGAGACGCACGGACTTTCGCTCAGCGTCAAACGCACCAACGTCGGTTTCATGGGCTGCCACGCCGCGATGAACGCGCTGCGCGTCGCAGATTCCTTCGCCCGCGCAGATCCGAAGGCCCGGGTCCTGGTCTGCTGCACCGAGATCTGTTCGGTCCATTTCCGCTACGACGCGCGCCCGGACCAGGTTGTCGCAAACGCGCTTTTCGCCGACGGCTCGGGTGCCGCTGTCATTGGCTCATCCGAGTCCGCTGCTCCGCGCATCACGTCCACATCATCGTGCATCATCGATGGTTCGCGAGATCAGATGGGCTGGGCGGTCGGGGACCATGGTTTTGAAATGCATCTGGGGATCGAACTCCCCGGCACAATCAAGCGTCACGCCGGAGACTGGGTGCGTGCGTGGCTGACGGAACAGCATCTCACCGTCGAGCAGATCGGTTCGTGGGCGGTCCACCCGGGTGGACCAAAAATCCTCACCGCAGTCGCCGAAGCCCTCTCGCTTCCGGGCGGCGCGCTCGAAGTTTCCAAGCGTGTGCTCGCGTCCCGCGGCAACATGTCGAGCGCCACCGTGCTGTTCATCCTCGATGCGCTGCGATCGACAAACCAGCTGCAGACGCCCTGCGTCATGATGAGCTTCGGCCCTGGAATCACCGCCGAAGCTCTGCTCCTCCAATGAAAAAGGCCCCGGCTTATTGGCCGGGGCCCTGTAGTTAATTTCAGCGTCGCCCAAATTATGGGGCGCAGATCAGGTCGTTATACGCCGCAGCAAACAACGAGAAGTCGGCGTCATCGGTGAGGCCGTCGCCGTTGAGATCGGCACGGAAGTCGAGGAGGTTGTTGTAGGAGGGAACGAAGATCTGGAAGTCGGAATCGTCGACGAGGTCATCGCCGTTGTAGTCGGCGGGGCAACTGTGATCCTGCGTGACCGAGAGGTCGTCGATGTAGATGATGTTCGTACCAGCGCCGCCGCCGCTCTCGCCCATCCAGCGACCCGGCGTGACCTTCACGCGGCTCGGATACGGGGGGACGCCGTACGGGGGTGGGCCGTTGTTGATGAAGCAGCCTCCGTCACAATTTTCGGTGGCGTTGATCCACACCTTCTGTTTGATGTCGGCCTTGTTCCAGACCACTTCGTACTTCACCCACGCGCCGCCGGTGTTGCCCTGAATATCCCAGGCGCCATCCTGCGATGCGTAGTTCTGGTTGAAGAGCTTGACGTCGAGCTTGATGCCGCCGCCGCCGCCAACAACCGCTGCGTTCGACGGGATCAGATACCACATCGAAACGCGGATGTTGCCACCGTACCAATCGATGGAGGGGTCGTAGTACGGGCGGGTGGGCAGGTAGATGTTGACCGTGTCGGTCGTGAGGCCGATGAAGTTGTTCAGATCGCCGGGTCCGAGCGAGACGCTGCGGCTGCCGGTGCGGTGGTGCGCGGTGTCGACGTCGGCGCCGGGCAGTACGTTGTAGCCGAGAAGGCCGCCGAAGATCGGGTCGTCATCCTCGAAAGAGCCGTTGGTAATGGGCAGCGGGGTCTGAGCGAGCGCTTGCCCGCAGAGCACGGCGAGTGCCCCAAATCCAATCCAAGAACTAATCTTCATTTCCTGCTCCTTTCCGATCCCCGGCGAAAGCCGAAGGCAGGGACGTGGTCGAGATCGCGGACAGCATCGACAGCCGCAATGTAACCGTTTACATTGTGACCTATTCCATGCGGAATTGCAAGGTGTTCCGTGAAATCCTGACACAAGTCCCTTGCCGCGGCAACCTTCGGCGCCCAAACAAATTGCAAGCTGACACGCATTTGCGTTTTCGGACGAAGAAACGGGCCGCCTTAGCCCTTAATGCCGGTGGTCGCGACGCTCTTCACGAGCGCACCTTGCGTGAGCAGGAAGAGCACGAGGACAGGGCCAATGACCAGTGTGCTGGCGGCCATGAGGTGATTCCACGGGGTTTGACCCGCCTTGCTCTGATAAAGCTGCAGCCCGAGGGCAAGAGTGAACTGATCCTGGTTCCGCAGGAAGATGAGCGGGGCGAGAAAGTCGTTCCAGACAAACACGAAGTGGAAAAGCGCGACCACCGCAAGCGCGGGTTTGCTCAGCGGCAGGATGATGCGCCAGAAAATGCCCCAGTTGCCGCAGCCGTCGATGCGTGCGGCCTCGTCAAGGTCTTTGGGGATGCCCATGAAAAACTGGCGGAGCATGAAGACGTTGAACGCGCCGGCGAAGAAGGCCGGGACCCAGAGCGGCTTGAGGCTGCCGATCCACCCGATGTACGAGAAGAGCAGAAACATCGGACCCATGACGACTGGGAACGGGATCATCATGGTCGCGAGGACGAGCGCGAACATGGTTTTCTTACACCGCCATTCGAGACGGGCGAAGCCGTACGCGACGATCGCGCTCGAGAGCGTCATGCCGACGACGCTGAGGCCAGCGATGATGAGTGTGTTACGAAGATAAACGGGGAAGCGGACAACGGGGTCGTTCCAGACTGCGGAGTAGTTGTCTTTCGCGTTCTGAAACACGCGGGTCGGATCATCGGGCAGCAGCGAGAATGTCGCGCGGGACGCTTCGGATTGTGTTTTGAAACTGGTCGCGATCATCCAGACCAGCGGCATCAGGAATGCGATCGTGATCAGGATCAGCGTGGTGTAGACGATCACGCGCGAGAGAATCCCGCGCTCGCCTCGAATCACCGTGCTGGAACCTTTTCTTGACAACCAAGCTCCGAAAAACGGGCGCCGCCGATCAGGCGCGATAGTGAACGAGGCGTTTGCTCGCGATGAACAACATCGCGGTCAGACCGAGCGTGATAAGCAACTGCACCCAGGCCTGCGCACTGGCGTACCCCATCTGTCCGTAGCGGAATCCGTTGTCATACATGTACATGGTGTAGAAGTACATCGCGCGCGGATCGCCGCCGGGCGTCGCGGCGGACAGGATGTAGGGAATCGCGAAGATCTGCAGCGCGCCGATCATCAGCGTGACGACGTTGAAAAGGATGACCGGAGAGATCAGCGGAAGAACGACGCTGAGAAAGCGGCGGATCGGGCCCATGCCGTCGAGTGCCGCGGCTTCGAGCATTTCGTCGGGGACTTCCTTGAGCGCGGCGAGATAGACGATCACCATCTGCCCGATGCTCCACAGGCTGATCATGATGATCGAGGGCATCGCCCACTTGCTGTCGGAGAGCCAATTGGGGCCGGTGATGCCCGTCCAGCCAAAGGCGCGCGTGATCGACATATTGATCAGGCCGTACTCGCCGTTGAGCATCCAGAGCCAGATCATCGCGCTGCCGGCCATTGGGACGAGTGTGGGGATGAAGACCGCGGCCTGAAAGAAGCCGCCGGCCTTCACCTTGCCGTTGAGCAGCCCGGCGATGGCGAGCGCGAGGACCGTTGCGAGCGGAATGAAAATGATCGCGAACTGTGCGGTGCGCCAGAGAACGGCGCGAAACGTCTCGTCGGTCAGCATCCGCCGGTAGTTGTCGAGCCCGGTCCAGATCGGGGGCTCAAGGAGCGGATAGTCGGTGAACGAGTAGTAGAGACTAAAGAGCATCGGCCCGAGCAGGAACGCGAGGAAGCCGAAAACCCAGGGGCTGATCCAGAGCCAGCCGGCGAAGTCTTTTTTCAGTTGAGCGCCGCGGCCCGTCATGCCGCCACCCGTGCAAAGGAGGGAGAGAACGCGGAGTGCGCGGAGGTTGCGGAGAGAATCGCGGAGTCAGAAAGATGGAGAGTGGGGGCCGGCAAGCGGCAGGAGGATAACGCATCCGGTGCGAAGTAAGCAACGGTTGCGCGGCAACCGAGCCAAAACAGTTTGCATCCCGATCACTGTTTTGGCATGTGGTCCAACCCGTGCGGCAGCCTGCGAGGACGACGCCGGCCGACTCAGGTGCGCCCGTAACCGCGCTGTTTTCGCTGCGCCTCGACGGTATCGAGATATTCCTGCGACCGGCGCTGGATCAGCGCGAGTTCGTCCTTTGCCGGACGTTCGAGCGACCACATCCGCTGCAGACCGGCATCGAATTCGTCTTTGATCTGCGGCCATGCCCGTGTGCGCGGCACCATGTATGTCCGGTCGCTCTTTGCGATCGCGTCGAACGTCAGAATGCCCCGGTTGGGATGGTTCTCGAGGAACGCCTTGCTGCTGACGGCGAGCGGCGAGTTTTTGTAGTGTGCAAGGGCCATCGTCTCGACGTTTTCCTGACGCTGCAGATACGCCATGAACTCCATGCACGCCTCGGGGTGTTTGACGCCCTTGGGGATGACCATGATGTCGCAGTCGATGAGGCCGACGGGGTGCTTTTCATCGAACTGATTTTCGATCACCGGCATGGGGATCACGCCGTAGTCAAACGTCGGGCGGCCCTGTGCATCCTTCGGGCCGTGCGCCGTGATGACGTTCGCAAGCCATGGCCCTTGAATGACCATCGCGAGCTTGCCGGTCAGAAATGCGTTCAGAGGCGAGTCGTAGTTTCCAAAGCCAGCCTTAAAGGTCTTGGTCGCATCGACACCGTGCTCTTCGCTGGTGCGCTGCACCCAATCGAAACCGGCAATGTTTTCCGGCGAGGCGGCAAGCGAGCGATCGTTTTCGGCGTCGTACAACTTGGCACCGAAGGAATAACCCCAGATCCAGCTCCACCAGCCCGGCTCAATATGCAGAAACCCGGCGCGCTCAAGTGCGCTGCGCGTCCCCGGCCCGGCGCGTTTGATGATCTTGCGATTCGCTTCTTCGAGCGCTTCGATCGTGAGAGGCGGCCGCTCCGGATCGAGCCCGGCGTCGCGAAACAATTGCTTGTTGTAATACAGCGCGAGCACGCCGCCGGTGTTGACGACTGCCCACTGCCGGTTCTTCTTGGTGTAGGGATCGGGGTGCATCAGCACCGGGCGGAACCCTTGGGCGTAGCGCTCGGGCCGAACTTCGCCTTTTACATCGAGTTCATCGAGCGGCAAGATCGCGCCGGTTTCGGCATACTGCGGTACGTTGTAATTCCAAAGCCCAACCAGGTCGGGCGGATCGCCTGCCGCGATACTGATCAGGGCCTTCTGGTCGATTCCGGCAGTGGTGAGATATCGAACGCGGATCCGAGTCTGGCTGTCGTTGTACCGGTCGATGATTTTCTGCATCGCCCGGGCCTCGTGACCGGTCCATTTTTCCCAGTAGTCCAGAACGATCCGCCCATCCGCCGTCTGCTTTGCTCCCCGCGGCCCAAACGCGGCAAAGCCGACCCCGCCGGCGATCATTGCCGCGAGGGCGGTGCGCCTCGACATGGTGGAGAAGTTGGACGGTTCTTCAGACACGGGGTGATAGCCTAGCAATCACGCCAACGGCTGAAAACGGTTCCAAGGTCGCAGGAACGAGCCAATTCCGCAAAATGGATTAAGGCCCGGTCGTCCAACCGACGCAAGTCCGTGCGAATCCGGAGCGGGTCAGGCCGCCTTCTTGGTCTCTTCGGGCTCGGCCGGAAGCAATTCGACGCCGTCCGTTTGAGCCGCTTCCTGCATTGCCCGCATCCGGGCGTGGTACTGCTGCTGCAGCTTGGCGACTCCGACCTGCAAATCATGCATGTACGTCTGATTGCGTACCGCAGTCGCAAGGGTGTAGAGCGTGGCCAGAGCCGAGCACCCGACGAGCGCCACGACCACGATCCACGAGTTGCCCAAGATATCTGCCATGGTCATGTGAATCGTCCCCGGAGGTTCGTGACTTTGGTCCAACTCCGCGAACCGTGTGCCGAGTTTCACTTTCCTATCTTCGATGTCCAGTTTGGTCTCCATGCGACCCGAAACGAACCGCTCGTCGATTCCTTTAGAATGGTTCTTGATGCACAGCCGCCTCCTTTTCTGGTTGACGTTCCTTACCGCGATGGTTCTCGGGACGGCAAAGGGCCACGCCCAGACTCCTCAGGCCGACGAGATCAAGGTGGAGGCGGTCGAATTCGGGGCTGGGAACGTCTCGCGGGCCGGAGATTGGTGCGGCGTGCGGCTCCGGCTGACCGATTCGGCGATGAAGCAGCGGGAAGTGCTCGTCCGGCTCGTTCTGGCGGATGCCGACGGCGATCGACCGGCGTATTCCCGCAGCATCACCCTGAACCCGGGCTCGCCGATTGACGCGTGGATCTACTTCCGCCTGCCGTTCTGGTTTCGGACCGGCGAGACCGTCCTTGCGATGGTCAATGAGCCGATCGCAGACGACCGGGAGCCGATCGGGATGCGCCCGGGTCGTCTCCTCGCACGACGGCAGATTTTGCCGGGTGGCAAGGTACAGGATGCCGGAACGCCGATGATCGGCGTGATTGGCATCCACGAGATGGGGCTGCGTCAGTATGCGACGGTCGCTGCAGCGGGCTCGATGACCTATCCCGCGCTCGCGCACGAAGCTATTGAGGCGGTCCCGGGATTGACGGCCAAGGGAATGCCGGATCGCTGGATGGGGCTGGCCCCGTTCGAGACGATCGTCTGGGGCGAATCGACGGGCGGCACGGATACGGACATCAGCCAACTACGCGGTGACAAGACGGCCTCGATTAAAGAGTGGGTGAAGCGGGGGGGCCATCTGGTCATCGTCCTGCCCCCGAGCGGCCAATCGTGGACCAATGCCGCGACGAACGAGCTGATGGACATTCTGCCGGCCGTGAACATCATGCGCCGTGAAGGTGTCGACCTGACCGATTTTCGCGGCCTGATCACGCGAAGCAAGGAAACGGCACTGCCACGGTCGGCGGTGCTGCACGTGTTTGAGCCGCTGAACTCGGCGCAGCCTGGCGATGCGATCCGGATACTGAGCGGACCAAAGGGCGAGTGCATCGTGGCGCGCCGACTTGTCGGTATTGGCGCTGTCACGCTTGTCGGGCTCGACCTTTCATCGCGCCTCTTTTCGCAGGGCGGCGTGCTCGATGCCGACATCTTCTGGCATCGCGTGCTGGGCAAGCGCGGGATTTTGCAGCCGGATCAAAAAGAGGTTGTGGCGCGCGGCGCGCCGATCACGGTCGATCAGAAGATTTCCTCGCAGATCGCAAAGCGAGGCACGGCGGTCACGGGCGTTCTTCTCGGGATCACGGTCTTTGTGCTCTATTGGCTGCTCGCGGGTCCGCTGGGCTTTGGCGTCTTAAAAGCACGCAAGGCGACGCGATTCGCGTGGCTGACTTTTCTAGTGACCGCAATCGGGTTTACGGGCCTTGCCTTCGGCGCGGCAACATGGTTCCGTCCGCGCCATTTCGAGGCGACGCACCTGACGCTGCTTGACCACATTTATGGCCAGCACAATCAGCGAGCGCGCTCATGGATGAGCCTGATGCTGCCTCACGATGGGACTGTGCGCGTGGTTGCGCCTGACAGTGAAGGTTTGCCGCAGGCCTCGGGAATGCGTCACGAACTGGGGGGCGTGCTTTCGCCGTGGGATCCTGTGGGCAATTCGCAGAGAAGCGGCTTTTTGGATTCGCGCGAGTATCAGGTCGATGGACGCGATCCGACGATGCTGGATCTTCCCTCGCGCTCAACCGTGAAGCAGATTCAGCTTGATTGGGCCGGTGCGCCGCGCTGGGGCATGCCCCATCCGATTCAAGGAAGCGAAATCCGCGCTCAGGGCGCGAAGCTGATCGGGGCGCTCACACACGAACTTCCGGCTCCGATTCACGACCTCATCATCTGCCACGTCATCGGCCAGCAGCCGCTCGGCGCGGATGTGCGATCGAGGTTAGTTTCGCGCGTGCAATTCTGGAAGTGGCCGGCGAATAAGGAATGGGCTCCTGGTGTTCCGCTTGATTTGACCGTCGAGACCGAGCAGGCGCTGGCTCTGAACTCGGGCGAGTTGTATCTCTCCAACATGGTGCCGACCTCGAACTACACCTTCGCGATAAACGCAAATGCCGACTCGCGTGCGTTTCAATCGGTGATCGACGCGATGACGGCCGCGAGTCTCTTTCCTGAACTTGGCATCCCGGATGAGGCGAGCAAGCAGCAATCGATCAACGTCGCGGTTCTGCGGCGGGAAGCGACGCAGTGTCTTGATTTGGCGCGCTGGTTTACGCAGCCCTGCGTGATCGTGATCGGATTTGTGGGTGGAGGGCCCGGAGGAGTGAGCGGGACTGGCCCCGGATCGGCGGCGCCGGTAACAGTCAGCATCGGCGGCAAGCCGATGGAAACGAACGGGATGACGGTGGTCAGGTGGGTGTATCCGCTCGCGGATTTGCCTCCGTCGTGGCGGGGGTTGAGTGAATTGCCTGAACCGAAGTAGTCGCGGGGAGGCGCTCCGCGGCCGAAAAACGTGGCTACGGAAAGTTCGAATTCGTGCGGGTCAAAGGGTTGCCCGGCGCGTCTTGCGAAATTGTTTGCAACTGCCCCCTCGCTGCGCTTCGGGCTCGTACGGCATGTCGCTGGAGGGTTTGAAAGGTTTCATCGGGAACGAGACTTGACGAATTCGAACTTGCAGAATTCAGGGCGCGGGTTCGAACGGTGAGCGCCCGGCGATGATGCGGTCGCGCGAGCCTGTCTGCACGACGTGCGACATGAAATCCTGGTACGAATCGTTCGCGCTGTCAGTTTCCGCGCCGAAATAGGTGAGCCAGATTTCGGGGCCGGGGCGTTTTTGGCGTACATAGACCGCCGCCTTTGGGCCGAGCTTCTCTTCGACGCGTTTCAAAATATTCCCACTCGAGGCATCCGCAACGATCTGCTGCAACCCGGCGTGCATGGCGCCGTTGTTGCCCTCGTTGAGCCAGTGGATCAGCGCCCAGGCCTGTGCGTACCAGGTCAACGCGTCGCCCTTTGAGGCGGAGATCTGCTGGGAGGGCGTCGACGACATCATCTCGCGCAGGCTCATGAGTGCGCCGGCGGCCTGGGCTTCGCGCAAGCGATCAAAGCGCTCGGCGTTGGCCCACGGTAGAAATACGAAGCGGTCAGTGCCGGACTCGGAACGGAACCCTTCCATGTAGGTTGCGATTCCCTCATCGAGCCAAGTCGGCAACTGCTCTTTGAAGGTGGACTGCGCGAATTGATGCCAGCCTTCGTGTGCCGCGAGCACGAGCGTGTCGCGCGGGCCGATGTCGTAGAGGACGCTCTTGCCCCCGGCCGTGACGGCGCCGCGCTGGATGGTCATGTACGGTTCGGCCTTTTCGGCCCAGATCATCTGCACGCAGCGCGTCCACTCCGAGCGATTGGCGAGGACGAAGGTTTCCATGCGATCAGCGGGGGCGGGCAGATCGCCGAGCGCAGTGCGGTTGTGGACGAGCGATGCTTCAAGAAACGCTGGAAGTCGCGAGCTCACACCCGGGCTGGCTGTCGTGTAGATTCGGAAGGAACGCGTCGTGAGGGCTTCGCCTTTGGCTTGGCCGAATTCCCATGTGTCGCGCGCGAGCACTGGGCTCGCGCGAACCGGGCTTGCACTCTGCGGCAGTTCGTAGCCGCTCTTTGTCTCGGTGGTGTCGCAACCCGCAAATGTTGCGACAAGGAGTGCGCCTCCCATGCAACAGATCAGATCGAGGCCGCTGATTTCCCGACCCATTAGAGAGCCGCCAGAGCGGCGTTTGCCGCGTCTCGATCGGCTTTCGCCTTGGCGAGTTGGTCCTGCGTCTGTTTTACCATCGCGGGGGGGGCTTTCTGGGCGTAACCCGGATTGTTCAGGCGACCTTCGAGTGTGGAGATCGACTTTTCGTTGTCGGATACAACTTTCTGGAGGCGCTCGCGTTCGGCTGCCGTATCTCCGGCTGCCGCGGCATCCTTGAGATTGCTCAGGTGCAGTTGGCCCGACTCAAACGCCATCGGGACGGCGCCGGTGGGTGCTGAAGGAGTGATCGACTCCACGCCCGCCAGCGTCTGAACGAGTGCTTCGCTGTCGGCATCGAGTAGATTTGCCGGAGCATGCAATCCGATGCGGCGCTTGGGCGGGACCGCGTGTTGCGACCGGACCTCACGAATCGCCGTGATCAGCGAACGCGTGCGCTCGAAGGCGGCTTCGGTCTGCTCGTTGCGGAGTGAGGCATCCACCTCAGGCCAGCCTGCCGTGCAGAGGAGATCGGCTTTGCGCGAAGCGCCAAGGGTGACGCCCGCAATATTGGCGGCGGGGATTAGACGCACTTGCTCGAACACCGCTTCGGTCACATACGGCATGATCGGGTGGAGCAGCCGCAGGATGCAGTCGAGTGTTGTGCGAAGCACGGCCTGCTGGGCTTTGTCATTGGCGACAGTCGGCTTAATCGCTTCCAGATACCAATCGCAGAAGTCGCGCCAGAGAAGGTCGTACATCGTCTGGGAGTAGTTGCTGTACTCAAAGTTGGCGATTGCGTCGTTGACTTCCTTCGTCGCCGTTGCGAGGCGCGAGAGCATCCAGCGGTCGATCAGCGATGTCGGATGTGCGATGTCGGAGGTTGAATGTGATGAAGAGCCGAGCATGGACATCGTGAAGCGGGCGGCGTTCCAGAGCTTGTTGGAGAAGTTGCGGCCGAGGTCGAATTTCGGGCTGGTGTTGCGGCCGGTTGCCGCGTCCTTCACCATCGGCATGCGGACGTCCTGCGTCTGCGTCGTCATCTGGCAGAGCGTGAAGCGCATCGCGTCGGAGCCGTGCGATGAAATGATGTCGAGCGGATCGAGCCCGTTGCCGAGGCTCTTGCTCATCTTGCGGCCTTCGCCGTCCTGGATGACCGCGTGGATGAAGACGTTTCTGAATGGCACCGGGCCGCGGCCTTCGCCGTTGTTTGCGAGCGTTGCGAGCGCATCGGGCTTGCTCTTCTCCGCTTCCCACTTCTCCGGCATCAGGTAGCGCTCGAACATCACCATGCGGCTCACCCAGAGCGTGATGATCTCGCGCGCGGTGCAGAGAGTGGTGGTGGGGTTGAAAGCTTGGAGGAGACCCGCGAAGGAAGGGCCGGCAAGTTTCGGATCGGGCCAGCCCATGGTGGACATTGGCCAGAGGGCGGAAGAGAACCAAGTGTCGAGGACGTCCGAATCTTGGATGTATCCAAATCCTTCCCGTTGTAATTCTTTGATGATTTCTTCGTCCCCAATGTCTTTGGGGCACGCGTAAGTCACTTGGCCGTCACTGGATTCTGAGAGGAAGAGTCGTCCTTGCCGAATGAAGTGCCCCAATCGCTGGTCGGCGTCATCGACGGCTTCCAAGTGCGATAGCCACACCGGCACCCGATGTCCCCACCAAAGCTGCCGGCTAATGCACCAATCCCGAATCCCATCATGCCACTGCTCATACGTCTTCGCGTAGCGAGCCGGATAGAACTTCAGTTCCCCATCGGACTCTGCTTTCTCTTGGTCTTTGCCTTTGGTGGCACTGGTCTCCAGACCAGTGATTCTTCTGCCTTCAACCGCATCGATAATCTCCCCACTCACGACCAGCCATTCATATTCCGACGGCCTTTTCACCACTCCGGCTTCGACCGGGTTGAAGACGCAATACCGCAGAATGGAACCAAGCCAGCCATCCCGAACGATGTGATCAAACCGTTCATCCTGCCAGAGCGCCCCCGATGTCCCGCGTGCCTGGTTGATCCTCCGCGCCGTGAACTTCTTGATGCTCGCAGTCCACTCACCAAGGCTCTGATCCGGCTTCAGCTTCACAATCGCATGCACATGATTCGACATCACGACTGCAGCAAACAGCGTGCACGTCTTTCCGTGCGAGTGCTCGAAGCTCTCCAGCACCAGCGTGCGTTCGGCCGGCGAGAGCGAGCCATCAAGCAAGCGCCAGGTGACGAAGTATGTCGCACCCGGAAGTTCAAGGTGCGGCAGATTGCGCAGCGAGCGCAGGAGGTCCGTCGGCGAAGGTGCGCCGGTTGGGTATGGGTCACGGGCAACGTATCCGCGCACGGGTGCGTGCAGGTGGCAGTCGTTGTCAACGGCGTCCGGAAACTGCGATGAGCGGAAGAGTGATGAGGTGGATTGTGAGGTGTCATCCCCAAAGGCAGATTCGCTGGTCTGGAGACCAGTGCCACCAGAGGCAGAAGACAAGGCTCTATTTGCCGCCGGCGCCAGCCGATCATCCGTCACCTTCACATACCACTGATCGCTCAGATACGGCTCGATCACCGCCTTGCTGCGATCCGAGTGCTTCACGCTGTGGCGATAGGGCTTGATCTCCGCGATGAGTGCCTTGGTCGAGTCGGCCATCGTTCGCGCCTTGAACTCCTCGATCACCTTCTTCCTCGCCTTCTCGCGCGGCAAGCCCACAAACAGATGCGCGTCGCCCACATCCGCCCACCCGTGTTTGTCGCTCACGCTGCCGTCGGGGGCGAGCATGTTGATCATCACGGGGATGCCGCAGGCTTCGATCGCGGCCTTATGGCGCAGGCCGAGTTCGTAGTCGTTCGGATCATGCGCTGGAGTGACTTTCAGGAAGCCGGTCGCGTACTTGGCTTTCGGGTCTTCGGGGTCGCAGACATGTGAGCCGGGATTCGCTTTGTGATGGGCAGCAGGCGGTGCAGGGTGCTGGCCACGTATTTCAGGGCGGTGGTTGGGATGGGCTGAACCCGCGCCGGTTGCAGCCGACGCCTCCGAATTCGCCGCAGGCGGCGCGAAGTCGATCGCTTGTTCCAGACTTGCCGGCAACACCACGTAATCGTCTTCGAGGATCGGGATGATGCGGCCGACGAGCGGCAATTCAACGAACAACCCGCGCAGCGGATTTGCACGCGGATCTTTCGGATTCACGGCCACCGCGGTGTCGCCGAGATAGGTTTCGGGACGCGTCGTTGCGACCGTAATCCACGCTTGCTCTTCGCCTTGATGAGCTTCCGCGCCCGGATAGCCCCGCCGCGCAAGTTCATTCCACGTCACCGGCATCGCGTCGACCTTGGGGTTATCGCGATGCACGAGCGGGTAGCGCAGGTAATAGAACGACGCATCCAACTCTTCGTCGTAGCACTCGTCGTCGGACACTGCGGTCTGCAGCACCGGATCCCAGTTCACGAGACGCTTGCCTCGGTAGATGAGGCCGTCTTTGAAGAGGCGGAAGAACGCCTCGCGCACGGCGCGGGCGCACACGTCATCCATCGTGAAGCGCTGGCGATCCCAATCACACGAGCAGCCCATCAGCTTCAACTGATCGGTGATGATCCGCTCGTACTCGTCCTTGAAGGCCTGCACCTTTTCGACAAACTTTTCGCGCCCGAGTTGCTGGCGCGTGATTCCCTCATCCTTCTTCAGCCGGCGCTCGACCACGGCCTGCGTTGCGATTCCCGCGTGGTCCGTTCCCGCCATCCAAAGCGTTTCAAACCCCATCATCCGGTGGGATCGTGCGAGCACATCCTGCAGCGTGTTGTTCAGCGCATGCCCGAGGTGCAGCCGATCCGTCACATTCGGAGGCGGGATCACGATGCAGTAGGGCTTCGCTTCGCCTCGCAAAACCCGCTGCGGATCGGCGTGAAAGGCTTTCGCCGCCTCCCAGCGGGCGCGAATACGCTCCTCGTGATCGGCGGGCTTGTACTGCTTGGGCAGTTCGCCACCGGACTGCGAGGCTGGTGTTGCATGGGAATCGGATGATGGATTGGAAGACTCGGTCATTGCAGGGCCAGTGTACGCGCCGCGGGCCCCGTTTTGTGCTCGGAGACCGCTCGTCGGGCGGCTTCATCCGCCTTGCCGCCGTCGCTGCGGTGCTCTTCATCGGGGCAGTTGGAACTGCGGCCGTTTATCTGCTCCGAGATCCGAGTGCGCCACTCAGGATTGGTTCGCTCGAGTCGCTCGCGAAGCTCAAGGCTGCCGCGGTGCCGAGCAAAGCGGCGCCCACAAAGAGTCCCGACGCCCGCAAGGTCGACGCCATTCTCGATTCGGTCGACAACCTGCTCCGGACAAGTCAGAACGTCGAAGCCGAGGCGATCATTAAGGGCGCGATCGCGCAGTATCCGAGTGATCAGCGGCTGCACATCGCCTTTGCGGAGTTGATGCTCGGCAAAGAAGACTACAGCGCGGCATACGACAGCTACGTCCGCGCGCTCGCGAGCGGTGATCGCGATGCCAAGCTCGAGTTTCAGGCGGGCACAGTCGCGAGCATGCTGGGAAAGAACGATCGGGCGCTTGAGCACTTCGCCGCGGCGCAGACGGGCGATGCATCGAACGCTGAATACCCGCTCTATCTGGGACAGGTTCAGTTGCAACTCGGCAAACTCGATGAGGCCCGCGCCAGTCTGGTGCGCTCCGGACATATCAATCCGGACGACGGACGCGTGTGGGGTTCGCTTGCGGAGATCGCGCTTCGAGAAAATAAACTCGACGTCGCGATGCAGCAGATCGAAAAAGCGCGCAAGCTTCAACCCCGCGTGACCGTGTGGCGATTCATCGAGGCTCGCATCCATGCGCGCGCGAATCGCCCGGAGAAAACGGTTGAACTGTTGATCGGCCTCGAACCAAACGAGCGCAACGCCGAGGCGACGGCGCGGGTTCTGGCGGATGCGCTGTCGGCCTTGCATCGCGACACCGAAGCGGCGGATGTGCTCGCCTCTGCCTCCGATGCGGCGCCCAAAAATGCAAACCTTGCCTTCGATGGAGCCGTGCGAGCGAAGAAGGCGGCGAAAACCGAGCAGTTCGAGCGGCTGCGAAGCCGAGCCGTGCAGCTCGGACACCCTGGTGCTGGCGGCCTGGAATAGCCGCGATAGGGTGTTTACCGGCACATTGCGAGTTCTCGGACTTAAACTTGCTCTTGCTTTTCAGGTCCGATCGCAGTTAGCATTGAGTAGCTGAGGGGAGCAGGGTGCGCTCGACGGCTCGCGTGGGTCGCGGGATCGGGGGGTAGCCACCCAACACGACGAAGGATCGTCAGGCCTGAAAGGGTCGGATTGGATTGCGATGCGCGCAAAGCACTTGTGTGAAATAGGTTTCATGGTGGGGGCAATCGGTATCTTCGGAGGGAGCGCCATCGGCGCGCCCGGTCGGTTTGACGTGACCGGAGAGATTCCGATTTCTGCTCAAGGCAACAAGGCGTTCATCAACCTGAAGGGTTGGGTCGCGGCGCAGACAACCAGCGGTCCGATGCTCTGGAAAAGCGGTCTGCTTCAGGCTGTGCCCGGCAAGGCGGGGCGCGTCTGGACTGCGGTCACGGGCATCAACGACTTCGGCGATGTCTGCGGCATGTATCAGGAAACGACCAACACCGTCGGACGCGCGTGGGCGTGGACGAACGGGCAGCTGGTCGATGGACCGACCGGCCCGGTCTGGATGTCGAACACCGCAACCGGAATCAACAACCGGCGCGAATTGGGCGTGTATGTCGTCCCCTTCAGTGTGGTCGACTGCGGCAACGGCAGTACGCAGTGGTACGGCAAGGGCGGCCTGGGCAAGAGCGGCACATGGAAGTCGGCCGGCCCCTGGTCGCAGCAGTGTTCAACCGCATGCACGATTTATTCGAGCATCGCGTACTCGATCAATAACGCGAGCGACGTTCTGGTGAACGGATACGGGTCACAATCGCGTGCGGGAGGCGGTTGTTCAGTCGCCAACAGCTACTACGTCTTCTCGACCAACGGCACTGCGACCACGGTTCCCGATGTGTACTACTCGTCGCAGCCGACGATGAACGATCTCGGCCAGGTGCTGAGCAACGCGTCATGGATCGAAAGTGGCGTGACGAAAGTTGGTATTCAGCTTTGGAGCAACGGCGTTGCGACCAAGCTCTATACGTTCGGGCCGCTGGTTCCCGGCATGACCGTGCCGAGCGGGCCGCTTCGCATGAATTCGCTTGGTCAGATCATCGCGACGAACGTCGGATATCCGACCGGCTTCTATCAGGACGGCAAGTGGTACGACCTGCGCACGCTGGCGAACCTGCCCTCGGACGTGACGATCAGTCTGCTGCTCGATATCAACGACCTCGGGCAGATCGTGGCGAGCGGCAAACGCGGGAATGTGAATCGTCTGTTCGTTCTTTCGCAGCGGGCATTCTGCGCAGCGGATCTGAACCTTGATGGCATCGTCGATGATCTCGACTACGCGCTGTTTATTCAGGCTTACAACGTGATCGCATGCCCGACGCCGCCCGCCGAATGCCCGAGCGACTTGAACGCCGACGGGATCGTCGACGACGCGGACTTCGTGCTCTTCCTGATTGCATACAACCTGACGGTCTGTCCGTAATCGGTTGGCACGATTCGGCGAAGAGATCAATCAGCGAGGCGCAGATCTTCGAGCGATGCTTCGACCGTTCGACGTCCGTTCCAGTTGTTGATTTCCGGTGCGATGACGAGATCAATTGTCTGACCGGGGCGGAGAGCGACTCCGGCTTCGGCGAGCGGAACCGCCCAGCTCCAGCCCTTTACTTTGAGCGTGCGCACGCCGTGCTTGACATCGAACGCGATGTGCTTGCCCGTCGACCCGAGCAAGCGAGGCGCTGTCGCGACGGCTGCTCCGCGCACGAGCACAAGTGGCCGGTTGTTGTCGCGACCGAAAGGTGCGAGCGAACCGAATGCTTCGGCTGCCGCAAGGTCGAGATCGGCGATCACGCACTCGGCGTCCACGATCGTGCGCCGAACAAGATCGGACGGACTGAGACGATCATTGACGTACGAGACAAACGCGCGGGTGAAGTCGGCGAGGCGATCGGCCCGCACTTTGAGCCCCGCGGCCATGGCGTGTCCGCCAAACGCTTCGAGGTGGCCGGCGCAGGCGGCGAGCGCCGCGTGCAGATCGAATCCATCGACCGATCGTGCGGACCCGTGGCAAAGATCGCCATCTTGTTGCAGCAGAATGGTCGGTCGGTGATAAAGCCCGACCAGACGCGAGCAGCAGATGCCGACGACTCCTCGATGCCACGATTGGTCGCACAGAACGATCGCGCGATGATCGGGCGCAGTCATGCCGCATCCGATCGCCATCGCCTCGGCTTGGCTTGAAATTAGCACCTCGGTCTTGCGGCGTTCGTCGTTCCAGCCGGTGAGAGCCTGGGCAATCTCTCTCGCGCGAGTTTCGTCGGATGTCGTCAAGAGTTCGAGTGCTTCGCGAGCGTGCCCCAGCCGTCCGATCGCATTGAGCCGCGGGCCGAGCCGAAAGCCGATGTCGGCTGCCTCTACATGTTCGCCCCCGATTCCCGACTCCTCGCGCAGCGCTTGGACACCCGCCAATTTGCTCCGGCGAATCTGATCAAGCCCGAAGCGCGCAATCACCCGGTTTTCGCCGCGCAGCGGGACCACGTCCGCGATCACGCCCATTGATGCGAGCGCGAGCAATTCGACGAGCAGTTGCTTCAATTCCGGCTTTGCTTTTTCGGATCCGCTTTCGAGCGTTGCCAATCGCCACGCGACCTTGAATGCCACGCCCGCGCCGCACAAATCCGGGAATGGATACGGCTCGTGCCCGGGCGTGAGCGGATGCACGACGGCAAACGCCTGAGGGAGTGCCTCCGCTTCTCGAGGCGGGGTGTGATGATCGGTGATGATCAGATCCACATTGCGTTCGCGCGCGACCCGCGCCGGCCCAACGGCAGTCACGCCGCAATCGACGCTCACGATCAGGTCACTCGAATCGCACAGTTTCGAAATAGCTTCGGAGTTGAGCCCGTAACCCTCCTCAAGGCGGTGAGGCAGATATGTTGCAACCTTTGCGTTCGGATCGATCGCGCGAATCATGTGCCAAAGAATCGCCGCGGCGGAAACTCCATCGACGTCGTAGTCCGCATAGATCACGATGCGTTGCCCGCCCCGCACTGCTTCAAGAATCCGTGCTGCCGCCCGATCGAGCCCGGGCATGAGCGACGGTTCGTGCAACTGATTCAGCGACGGGGAGAGAAAAGAAGGCTCGGTCACATTGCGAGCCGTCAGAACCCGATCGATGAGCGCCGCTTTGGGCGCTGGACACGCGCGAATCGTCCAGACCGATCGCAAACCACGATCAGGTAAGGACCGGGCGGCGACCTCCACCGGTCGGATACTCTGTTGGTTGGTTGGCGTGGATTGGGACACGATGGGAGTGTTTGGTCTGAGGTCTGGAAGCCGGATTGAGTGACGATCAGATGGTGAAGCTCAACAAGATATACACCCGCACCGGAGACGACGGGACGACCGGCCTGGTCGGAGGCGTTCGTGTCCGCAAGACCGACCTTCGGGTCGAGGCATATGGCACCGTGGACGAGGCAAATTCGTTCATCGGGCTCGCGGTCGTGCACGCAGGCGAAGGATCCAAGATATTCGCGGTGCTCCGGGCGATTCAAAATGACATGTTTGATGTCGGCGCCGATTTAGCGACGCCCATCAAGGCGGGTGAAACGGCCGGCTCGGCTCTCCGAATCACTGCGGGGCAGGTCGACAAACTCGAAAAACTGATCGACGAGTTTAATGAACCTATTCCGGCCCTCACAAGCTTTGTGCTTCCGGGAGGGACGCCGTTGGCAGCGGAGCTTCACGCCGCACGAACCGTGACGCGACGGGCAGAACGGGCGGCTGTGGCGCTGTTTGACGGCAATCCGGAGGCGACCAGCATCGAAACGATCCGGTATCTCAACCGCTTGAGCGATTTATTGTTTGTTCTGGCGCGGGCGGCGAACGGAAACGGGGCGTCGGATGTACTCTGGCGACCGGGGGCGGGTCGATCGCGCGACGGAAAATGAACAACGCCCCTTCCAATCGCAACCTAAACACTTCCGAATTCGCGGGCGAATTCGAGGCACACACGCTGCGCTTGCTGAAGCAGCGGTTTGTTGTGTTCTGCACGATCGGTGCGATCTTTGGGATGACGGTGACGGGTGTCGGCGTCATCTATCGCGGCGTGCGGCTGTACTACGGATCGTCGGACGCGGCGAGCGCGATCGGATCAATTTGGAAGGAAGTATTTCAGGTCGTCATGGCGGTCGGCGCCAGCCTGATTCCGGTGATCGTGTTTATCACGGCGCTCCTGTGGACTCAGCGCGGCAAGGTGAGGGAGCAGTCGCTCCTGAGGCTTTCGCAGGTCGTGGTGGTGCTGGTCGGGGCGTACCACCTGGGCGCGTCGGCGCTCGGGCTTGGTGGCAGCATCGGGTGGCTTGAAGCGTCGATGACGCTCTTTCTTGCTTGCCTGCTTTTGCCGTGGTCGGCGCGGTCTGCCATGCTCGCGGCGGGCGGCCTGCTCGTTATCAACTGCGTAATCCAGTTGATCCGCGGGTCCGGCTTCGGCGGGTTGATGGCGCACATCGCGATCTCGATCGCGATCTTTGCGCCGAGCGTGCTGCTGGCGTGGCTCAAGCACTCGCGCTATGCGAACGAATTCAAGATGGCGGTGCTGCAGCAGCGCTACGGCGAAGTGCGCCGCGAATTGACCGATGCGAGGCGGATACACGAAGCGCTCTTTCCAGCGCGAATCGATGTTGGACCGCTCAAACTCGGATATCAATACGAGCCTATGCGCCAGATCGGCGGCGACTATCTCTACGCGCATATCGGTCCCGGAGTGACCGGTGGTCAGCGACTGAGCGTTGTGCTGATGGATGTGACAGGCCACGGAATTCCTGCGGCACTCACGGTCAATCGGCTGCACGGCGAGCTCGAGCGCGTGTTTGCGGAAGATCCGACGATCGAGCCGGGGCGGGTGCTCTGCCTGCTCAATCGCTATGTTCACCTCACCCTCGCTTCACACTCGGTCTTTGTGACCGCACTTTGTCTGCGCATCGATTCGAGCACCGGAGTGTTGGAATTTGCGAGCGGCGGGCATCCTCCGGCGTTCCTCATCGGCGTCGATGGGACGGTGCGAGAACTCAACTCGACCGCGATGGTTCTTGGCGCGAGCGAAGCATCGGAGTTTGATGCCGCGCAGCTTGTAACCGAGTTTGGACCGGGCGACACGCTGGTGGCGTACACCGATGGCGCGATCGAAGCGAGAGACCGCCAAGGCAAGATGCTGGGTGTACAGGGCCTGCTACGTCTCGTCGCCTCAATGGCGAATGTTCGCGACGAGAGCAGGGCCTGGAGCCACGCGCTGCTCACCGAGGTAGAACACTTCCGGTACGGGCCGCCTGCGGATGACACCTTAGTTATTGAGATTGCGCGAGCGCTGCGCGACGCAGAACTCGAGAACGCCGGCGTGCGTATCGGATCACTCGTGGAGGGCCGGGGAGTTTCGCCGGTCAGTTCCTGATTTCAGGGTCGATCCGAGAAAGCCTCAATCCTTCACGCCTTCGACGAGGCCCGGAATCGTGTACTTCTGCACGGCCTTCTCGAAGCTGACGCCGGTGATATTGGCAATCGTCGCGAGCCAGGCGAGCACATCCGCGAATTCTTCTTCCAGATTGGCCTTCTGCTCCGGCGTCGGTGTTTTTCCGGGCAGGTTGGCGTGCAACGCCGTGGCGAGTTCTCCGAATTCCTCTGTCAGCAGGAGGAACGTGGCGGCTGGGCCGCGCTTGCTGTCGGTCGCGTAATATCGATCCCGAATCAGCCGCTGGAAACCTTCGAGAGTCAGCGGCGGAGTGTGAGACGGTGTGTCCATAACGATCAATTTAGCACAGAGAGTGAGGTCGGGATTTGGTGCGGCGTTCGCCGCGGGCCTTGTCGCCGCCGTACCGCTGAGCGGATGTACGACGCCGTTTGATATCGCGCAGGATCGACTTCGATCCGAACATCAGGCGGGCCAGTTTGCCGCCGCGACAAAGACGCTGGAAGAGCCTGAAACGATCGATGCGTTCGGTGATCGCAATCGGCTGCTCTGGCTGCTCGATCGCGGGGGCGTGGCGCTGGCTCAGAATGATGCAGCCGCAACGATGCGCTCGCTGGAAGACGCCGAAAAGCGGATCGATGCGCAGCGCGCACTGAGGCCTTCCGAGCAGGCGGCGCAGTGGGTGCTCAACGACACGGTGGTGCCGTACATCGCACCGCCGTTTGAGGACATTTATGTCAACGTCTTCAAAATGCTGATGCAGATGGAGCAGGGGCGTCTCGATGGCGGGGCGACGGTCGAGGCGCGCCGGATGGCGAACAAGACCAATCTGCTCCGCGATCAGTATCTGCACGAGACGCAGGCGCTGAAGGAAAAGGCCGGCCAGGGCTACGGGGCTGCGGAGCGAACCGGGAACGCGACGCGATATTCAACCCCAACCGGCGGCGAATTCATCGAGAGCCCGCTCGGAACATTTCTCACGGCGATCACGTTCATGAAAACCGGCGATCGCGAACTTCAGCGCGTTGCCGGACGTCGCCTGCTTCAGGCCATGGAAGCCCAGCCGAAGCTCTTTCCGAACGTGAACAAAAATGCTTTCGCTGACCTGTCGGATCTTGATCCTTCGGCAGGAAATGTGCTGATGGTCGCGATGACTGGATGCGGACCGTATCTCGTCGCGGAGCGAGTCGGGCCGATCGCTGTGTTCTCCTTTCCGGTCTATTTCGAACTGCCTCGAATGATTCAGCGGGGCAGCGCTATTGCTGCGGGGCGAATCGAAACGCAGGACTCGACCGGCACCATTCGCGAGGGAGGAACGCTCGAACTCGTCGAAGACCTCGGTGCGGTCACTGCCGAAAATTTCGCTCGCCAGCTTCCCTTGATCTATCAGCGCACGATGGTGCGCTATCTTGTGAAAGCCGGTGCGACGGTCGGTGCATCCGAAGTTGCCGCTCAGACTCAGCACGACAGCGGCACGCAGATGCTGATTCGGTCCGTCGGCGGGCTGATCGGGCTCGCGGTGCTCGGGGCGACCGAAAAAGCCGATTTGCGATCATGGGAGTTTTTGCCCGCGAAGGCGTTTGTCGGTCTGACGAAGCTGCCGCCGGGCGCGCATCGAGTGCGCGTGGTGTATCTCAATGCAGCGAGCCAGCCCGTCGGCCAGTCTCCATGGCGCGACGTGACGATCCCTGATGGCCCGGTTGCGGGGCAGTTGGCGACGGTCGTGGAGACAACGGCGAAATAGGCCTAAGTCGTGAAAATCGCCGCGCTTGTGGCCGTGCAAATGAGCAAAACCCGCGATCAAGTTAGTACGCATAAACTTAAGTCGGACGTGGCACGAGAGGCGCATTGGAGTAGGAAACACATGGCAGCGTTCGCGAACTCGGTTGCGGTTTTCTGTGTGGGTGTGATCGTCGCCGGGACGGTTGGCTGCACCGGTGGCCCTTACGGCAACTGGAGCGTGAATCGCGTCGATCCGGAAACGACGGTGGACGTCGACTACCGATGGCAAGACGACGACGCCCGTCAGACGTACCGCCAACTCATCGCCGACTGCCTCGCCCGCCCGTGGGTCGAGAACTTCCGCAGCGCGCACGGCGGCAACCGCCCCGTCGTCTTTGTCGGCACCGTCCGAAACGAGACCAGTGACTACATCGACACCAAACTCGTGACGAAGCGCTTCGAAGAAGAGCTGATCAATTCGGGCCGCGTGCGCATCGTTGCCGATCGGGATGAGCGAGCCGAGATTCGCGATGAACGGCAGCAGGGTCAGGCCTGGAACATACCCGAGACAGTCAAGAAGCAGGCTATGGAACTTGGCGCCGACTACATCATGCTCGGACGCATTGGTGAGGTTAAGCAAGAGAGCAACGACCGACGCACGATCGTGCAGTACTACCAGATCAACCTTGAGATGATCGACATTCAGAGCAACGAAAAGGTCTGGATAGGCTCGGCGGACGTGAAGAAAGTCGCGCGGCGGCCGTAGCGGAATCTCCGAGTTTTGACAGCCAGGTTGGAACAACTGGATATCACCAAGTCTCGCGTTTCAGCTCCGCGACGATCGAGCGACCCGGATTCTCCATCTCCCGTTCCAAGAGAAATCGGAGCTGCTCGCGGACATTTTTGCCTTCCGAATTTCGGGGCCGGTGCATTGATCCGGGTTACATCGCCGACGGAAGCCCGAAGCATCGGCGCCACGTGCTCACCTGTCCGATGTGCATCATGAAGTGGCTGGTCAGGATGAACGTCGCAGCGGAGCCGGCGGTCGGAAAGATCTGCCGGTAGCGTTCATCAGGGGTTTGGCGCTGCATGACCGCATCGTCGAGCTTCGAGATTCGCGCGAATGCCGCGTCATGGTTTGCGAAAAAAATGCCGGTGATCTTGTCCATCGCCGGATAGATGCAGCCTTCCGGATCGTCCTTGCATTCGACACCGGCCTTGAAAAGGGCGATGAATTCATCCGTGGGGGCGACCTGGGCAGGGTCTTCACCGAGAGCGAAAAGTGCACGCGCCGGATACGTAGAGAGGTGGCCAAAGACGAACGCGGGGTGATTGCAGTCGATTACCTTTGTGCCCGCCGTTGTCTCAAAGTGCGGTTTGCGTGCAAACTGCTGGGGCGTGATGCCGACAAGCATTTTTTCAGCAAGACCCCGGCCACGTGCTGCCGCGGCGACAATTTGTTCCAAGACCTGGCCCATCGTGCAAACTCCCTGTGTAAACGTCAGTTCAGGCACCAACAAATCGATCGTACAGCGCTCGCGCTTCTCCGTCATTCGCGGCGCCGCGAACGACGGCACGAGCATCGGCGAACACGGTCAGCTCGACTCCTTCGCGTGGCTTGATCCGCACGAAAAACTCGTTCGCGGTCACCGGCGAGACGCGGCTCACGGTCGTCGCGAGCCGGGAGAGATCAATTCGAGTTCGGCCCGCCGGAATCTGAAACGCGCCGCGTCCGCAAAGCGTGACTGCCGGTCGAGAACGTTCCCCCGACAGGAATTCGTACCGCGATTTGCCGCAGCAGATGCACTCGGCGCGGGCCTCGGGCATTGCAAGATTCGAAAGGTCGATCGTGCGAAAACGAACATCGCCGAGATCAAACTCGATGAGGATGTACTTCATCCCGCGTGCCGGATCGGTGAAGAGGTCGATCGCGGCAGATGCCTGAAGCGACGCGACGATGGAAACCGCCGCGCCCAACACTCCGGCGGTGTCGCACGTCTCCGTTTGCCCGCTCGTGGAAGGCTCCGGAAAGACACAGCGCAGGCAGGGTCCGGCGTTGGGGAGTGGATGAGGGCGGATCGTCATCTGCATCCCGCGCCGCGCGATAACACCGCCGTAGATCAGCGGAATCCCGTGCTTGACAGCGACGTCGTTCAGGAGATACCGAGTTTCGAGATTGTCGGTGCCGTCGAGAAGCAGGTTGGGCCTCGCACCGCCGAGCAGCAGCGCCTCGGCATTTTCATGATTCAGATCAGCGATATGTGCCTCAACCTGAATGCTCGAATTGATCGCCCGCACTCTGCGAGCCGCGGCGATTGCCTTGGGCTGGCCGGTGCGAGCATCATCCTCGTCGAAGAGCGTTTGCCTCTGCAGGTTGCTCCACTCGACAATGTCGCGGTCGATCAGCGTGAGACGGCCGACGCCCGCGCGGGCCAACTGATCGATGACGCCACAGCCGAGTGCGCCGCATCCGATGACGACGGCATGCGAGCTTGCAATCGCACGCTGACCTCCCTCACCGATGCCGGGCAGGATCGATTGCCGTGAGTAGCGGTCGGGAGATTGGGAGGCGTCCGGCACTGGGGAGTTTATGAGTGCGGTTTGGAGGGTGGGGGAGGGGACATCTCGCCAGCAATCAGGTCGACGCTCTTTGCGTTCATCCCCCGCGTCGCCAGGAAAAAAGGCCCGGCGTACGCCGGGCCTTGAGTGAGCAGTTGATTTCGAGCTTCGATCAGTTCGCGAAGTGAGCGAACGCGCGGTTGGCTTCGGCCATCTTGTGCGTCTGGTCACGCGTCATCATGGCTTTGCCTTCCTTCTTCGCGGCGGCATAGAGCTCGTCGGCGAGACGGTTGGCCATCGGGCGGCCCTTTTCAGCGCGGCACGAATCGATAATCCAGCGGAAGGCCAGCGACTGCTGACGCTTGTGGTTCACCTGCATGGGAACCTGGTAGTTGGCGCCGCCGATTCGCTTGGAGCGGACTTCGACGAACGGCTTGACGTTCTCGAGCGCCATGCGGAAGAGCGCGATCGAGTTTTCCGGCTTCTCAGGAGCCGTTTCCTTGGTCAGCTTGTCTTCGATAATGTCCATCGCGTCGTAGACGACCTTCTGAGCGACTGACTTCTTGCCCTGACGCATGACGCAGTTGATAAAGCGCGATAGCACCTTGTCGCCGAAACGCGGGTCGGGACGAAGCTGTTCATCTGACTTGGTGAAATTGCCCATCGGAATGGAAACTCCCTGATGACCTTGCGGTCGGGTTGTCGGCGTGACCGGAGCGACGTTGCCCGGGACATTTCACCGCTCGGGTTGCGTGGGCTCACGCAGCCCGGCGATTACTCGCCGCGGAAAGATTGTTCTTACTTCTTGGCAGCCGGAGCGCCGCCCTTGGCCCGCTTCGCACCGTACTTGGAACGGCTCTGCTTGCGGCCTTCGACGCCCAGGCAGTCAAGGCTGCCGCGGACGACGTGGTAACGAACGCCGGGAAGATCGCGGACGCGGCCGCCGCGCACCAGGACGATCGAGTGTTCCTGCAGGTTGTGGCCTTCGCCACCGATGTACGCCGTGACTTCGCGCCCGTTCGACAGGCGAACGCGGGCGATCTTTCGCAGAGCCGAGTTCGGCTTCTTCGGCGTCATGGTGCGCACGATCAGACACACGCCGCGCTTCATGGGCGAAAGGTTGAGATCGCGCACCTTGGATTTGTTTCCAGGGCTGCGGCGGGGACGGCGAACGAGCTGATTGATCGTGGGCATGTTGTCTACCGATGGAGAATTCCCCGCGGGCTCAGTGCCCGGACTGGGGTCGAAATACTAGGCGCAAGCCCCGAAGCGGACAATTTTCGGTGCCAATTGGGGTCAAATTGGGGTGATCAATTCCCGGATTGATCGCGGAAGGCGCGAAGCTGAGAGAGGGTGCGCTGCAATTCTGTCTGCATTTTGCTGATCCGGACCAGTGATTTCACACGGGTGAGCAATTCGAGCTTGTTGACCGGCTTACTCAGAAAGTCGTCGGCTCCGCACTCGATGGCACGCTCGACGTCGCTGACCTCGTTCAGGGCCGTGACCATGACAATGGGAATGTCCTTCGTCGCAGAATCCTGCTTGAGCTTGGCGCAGACCTGAAAGCCGCTCATGCGGGGCATCATCACGTCGAGCAAAATGACATCAGGATGTTTCGCTGCAACGGCGTCCAGCGCTTCCATGCCGTCTCGGGCAAGCCGCAGTTCGCAGGAAAGGTCTTCGAGGTAGGCCTCAAGCAATTCGAGATTCTGGTCATTGTCGTCGACGATGAGGACATTAACGCCCGCCCCGTCCCACTGATCGCTCAGGGGGCTCTGCGGGGCTGGAAGCGGGGAATTCGGGCTGTGGGGGGCATCTGGGGGCATGGAAGCAGAAGAATAGGGGCCCGGTAGGAATGCTGGCCAAATGTGGATCAGGTGTGGATAGGGGCTTTACCTGAACCGGAAGCGTGCGAACAATGAGGGGACGGGTTCTGGCAGGGAAGGCTCGGGAGCCAGTACTCGAAGCGTTCGGGGAAATTGGTTTGGGGTGGGTTCCAGATCGCGGAGTGTGTATGTCCAGCGGCACGGTTGCCCGTTCAGCTTGGAATGATCGGTTTCGCAAGCCGAGTGCGGACCTTTTGATCTCCGAGATCACAAAGTCCCTTCAACCGGCGGCGGAACTCGCGCGCGAGCATTTGCTCGGGCTTGATGGCGCCTCCGAAGAAATTTCGTGGCAGGGTGTTCCCTGGCGCTGGTCGATTCTCTTTCGGCACGAGGCCGTTGCCGGGCGGGCGTGGGCGTATCTGGTTCCGCAGTGTCAGCAGCCGCTGCTCGTGATTCCGATGACCGCCGAAGGCATTGCGGCGCTGCCGATGCGAAAGTTGCTGAAGCCGGTTCGCGATGCGATCACGCACGCCAAGCAGGTTGACGGAATTCGCTGGGCACAGTGGGAAATCCAGAGCAAGACGCAGGTAGAAACCCTGGTGAAGCTCGCGCGGATTCAGCCTGATGTCGCGGGCACAGGCGTCGCGGTCGCTGCGGGCTGAAAAAGCTTCGAACAATCGGCGCGATGGAATCGTTTCCAATTGCAGCAAGGCGGTGCGGCTGGTCGATTACGACAGCAACCGTTCGGAAGCTGCCATGAACATGTCGAAGAACCGGCGTTCTATCCCGTCCGCACTCCCCTCGTTGACGCGTGGCGTGCTGCCTGCTGCGTTGGCCTTCTGCGCGATGGCGGCGTGTTCGCTTCACGCGATCGCCCAGCCGTTGCAGGCCGAAGTGGATCGGCTGATCCACAGCGCGAAGCTCGGAAAGTCGCGCATTGGCGTGAGCGTTGTGGATGTGAAAACCGGCGAGGTGCTCGCTTCTCGAAATGCTGATGAAGATTTCTGCCCCGCTTCAAACATGAAGCTGCTGACGACGGGCGCGGCGCTCTGGACGCTGAAGGCCGACTTTGTCTTCAAGACCGAGATCAAGCTCGACGGTGACCGGTTGATCGTGGTTGGTTCGGGCGATCCGGCGTTTGGCGACCCGGAGATTCTGCAGAACGCTTCGCCCCGGATGACCGTGTCGGACATGCTCGGCGCGATGACGGCCAGCGTGACCAAAGCCGGCGTGAAAAAGCTCTCCGAGGTGATTGTCGACGACCGGATCTTTGATCGCGAGTTTGTCCACGCGAGCTGGCCGAAGGATCAGCTCGATCGGTGGTACTGCGCTGAAGTGTCCGGCCTGATCTTCCACGCAAACGTGCTGGACGTCTATCCACGCCCCGGCGCGGACGGGCAGAGGCCGAGTGTGTCGATCGATCCTGAGACTTCAATCGTTGAGGTCGATGTTTCCAAATCGCGCAGCGTTTCGAGCGGCAACAACAGCGTCTGGCTCAAGCGCGACGCAAACGAGAATCGCTTTCAATTGATGGGCGACGTGCGATTTGCGGTGACGCAGCCCGTGCGCGTGACGCTGACCCAGAATCCCGCATTCTTCGGGCAACTGCTTGCGGATCGCCTTGAGCGTTCGGGCGTCGTGATCTCCGGTGCGGGCGCGACGACGCCCGGGGGTGGCGCTCCGCCTCCGACCGTGCGTGTTGCCGATCCGGGCGAGCAGCTCGGTAGCGACCGGACGATTGCCGTCATCACGACTCCGCTCGCGGACGTCGTTCGGCGCTGCAACGTCGAAAGCTACAACCTTTACGCCGAAGCGCTGATCAAGCGCATCGGCCACGACGTCACGGGCCAGCCGGGAAGCTGGGAGAACGGCGCTTCGGTACTTCGCATGCTCCTGACGGAAAAGCTCGGCCCCGAGGCGGCCAAGAGCACCATCGTTCGCGACGGTTCGGGCATGTCGAAGGACAATCGGGTTTCGCCCACGACAATGACGCACTGGCTTGCGGCAATCGCAAACGATTCAACGATCGCGTCGACGTTTATTCAGTCTCTCGCGATGCCCGGCGAAGGAACGCTCGAACGCAGATTCAAGAACAACCGCCCGAAGAACCAGCTGCACGGTAAATCCGGCTATATCCGCAACGTCCGCTGCTTGTCTGGCTATGTGATCGACGAGAAGGGGCACGCAATTGCGTTCTCGATTCTGGCGAACGATGTCCCCGCCGGTGAAGAAGATCAGGCCGCGCTTCAGTTGCACGAACAAGTCGTTTCGCTTGTCGATGGCTACCTCAGCAAGGATTCACCGAAGCCGGCGGCCGACCCCAAGCCCGCACGAGGCTCCGGCGCCAAGCCGCGCCGCTGAACGGACGCACGAGTTTTTCAGCCAATGAAACAGGCCCGACGATCGGGCCCTTTTTCGTGCTCAAGTTCTGGACCGACTCTCGGCTACTTCGACGCCTCGAGATCGCCCGCCTGAAGATCGAAGAACGATGCGCCGGAAAGACGCTTCTTGATCGTGTCGTTCACCTGCGCGAGGCTCAGGCTTTCGATGCGATCGAGGCGATCGGCATCCCACTTCATGGTGCGGTTGAGATAGAGGCCGCTCGTCAGCATGGCCGCGACGACGCTGTCCTCGTTCAGTTCCGACATGAATTCAAGACGGTAGCTCTTGCGGGATTCGGCGAGTTCCTTTTCATCTACGCCGTTGTCGACCCAGCGGGTCATCTCTTCGCGCATCGCCGTCGCCGCCTTGGGCGCATTCTGCTTCGCGCAGATCGCAAAGGCTGTGATCGTGGTCACCGGATCAATCGGACTTGAGTTCACGCTTGCGCCCGCTCCGTACGAGAGGCCTTCCTTCTGACGGAGGCGGTCGCTCATGCGGTTCTTTGCGCCGCCGCCGAGCATGTAGCCGCCGATTTCGAGTGCCGGAGCGTCCGGATCGGTGTCCTGCATTTTGAGCGCCGTCGCCATCGCAACGACCGCCATCGGCTTGTCGGGCGTG
The DNA here is from genome assembly GCA_050730655.1 of Phycisphaerales bacterium. Classification (GTDB taxonomy): domain Bacteria; phylum Planctomycetota; class Phycisphaerae; order Phycisphaerales; family UBA1924; genus JAFEBO01. The sequence goes on along the minus strand of JBOHNL010000006.1, from coordinate 194,802 downwards.
ACAATGACCTTGGCGCCCGACTCGTTCGGGATGAACGGACGAGCAATGCGTGTGAAGGGCTTCTTGACCGCCCAGCCGTCAAAGAGCTTGGCGAGGCCGGCGTTGAGCGCGGCATCGTCGAACTGGCCGACCGTTGCGACCTGCACGCTCGACGGACCAACCTGCTCGTTGTACAACTTCTTCACGTCGTCGAGCTTGATTGCTTTGAGTTCCGCCAGACGCTCGTCGATCGTCGGGACGTAGTGAAACGAATCCTTGGGGAACGGAGCAATCGCACGCTGAACGGCGTTCTGCGCGAGAGCTTGGGGCTGGCTGATCGAAGCTTCGATGCCCGCGATACGTTCCTTCACGACGGTGTCAAATTCCTGCTGCGGAAACGACGGGTTGCGAAGCATGTCGGTCGCGATTTCAACCGCCTTGGCAAGATTGTTCTTGTCCGAGGTGATGTTGACGCGGATCGCGCCGGTGGACGACGAGATCCCAACCGTCGATTGAATCTTGTCGAGTTCATCCGACAGCTGCTGGAACGTGCGGCTGGTCGTGCCGCGGCGGATCAACGCAGAAAGCAATTCGCTGGCAACGCGCGTTCCCGTCAGCGACTTCTCGTCGCCGAAACGAACCGTCATCGCAACGTTTACCGCCTCACCACGTGTCTGCTTGTTCAAAGTCGCGAGCTGGATGTTCTCGCCGATCTTCGAACGCTTGACGCGTGATTCGATATTTGCCGGTGTGGGGTCAAACGTTTCACCCTCGCTCACCGTCTCGGTTCCCTTGTATCCATCAACGATCGGTGAGATGTCGGGCCGTGCCGGGATCTCCGCCCGAATCGGGCTCTTTGTCGGCGTGAACTTCGCCGACGTGCGGTTGTTCTCAACGAGATACTTCATCGCGGCAGCCTGCACATCCGCAGCCTTGATCGCCTTGATGCGATCGCGAGTCACAAAGAACAAACGCCAGTCACCCAGCGACGCCGACTCGGTGAGTTCGACGCCGATCCGATTGCTGTCGGTCATCGCGATTTTGATCTGCGAGAGTTCCGCCGCACGCGCCCGCTCGACTTCTTCGTCAGTGACGGGGTTCTTTGCAAAGCTCTCGACGACTTCTTCGAGCTTCTTGAGCGCCGCATCCGGATCCTGGCCTTCCTTCAGGGTTGCCACGATCATGAACTGGCCGCGCTCCGCCATGCCGAACGGAAGGACCGTTACCGCTGCTGCGAGGTTGCCCTCAACAAGCGCCTTGTAGAGTCGACCAGAGGGCCGAGCGCCGAGCACCTGCCCGAGAATTGTCGCGGCAGTTGCATCGGGATGTGACCCCGCCGGCGTGTGATACAGCGCGCCCACCGAGGCCTGCGTCCCTTCGCGCCGAATTTCGACAAACCGCGGACCATCCTGCGTCGGCTCGTCGGTCCAGGTGTCGCGCATCGGCCACGACGGATTCTCGAGCGGACCGAAATATTTATTGATCAGTTCGAGAGTCGCCTTCGGATCAAACTTGCCGGCGACGACGAGCATCGCGTTGGCCGGCCGGTAAAAATGTTTGTAGAAATTACGAAGGTTCTCGGCGGGGACGCGCTCGATATCCGAGCGATTTCCAATGGTCGAATCGCGATACGGATGCCAGTCGTATGCCTTCGCGAAAAGCGCTTTCATCAAGAGTCCGAAGGGGTTGTTTTCGCCCATTTCGAATTCGTTGCGAACGACGGTCATTTCCTTCGCGAGGGCCTCTGCCGCGATGAAAGAATTGACCATCCGGTCGGCTTCCATGTGGAGCGCGAACTGAAGGTTTTCATCGCTCGCGACCATCGTCTCGTAGTAGTTGGTGCGATCGGTCCACGTTGTGCCGTTGAAGTTGGCGCCGTGATCCTGCAGGCTCTTCCACGGATCCGGGTGATCCGGCGTGCCCTTGAACACCATGTGCTCGAGCAGGTGGGCCATGCCCTTTTCGCCTCGGCCCTCCTGGCGCGAACCGACGAAGTAGGTGATGTTCACCGTGACGTTCGAGGAACTCTGATCGGGGAAGAGCAGAACGCGCAGGCCATTCGGCAGGCGATACTCGGTGATCCCTTCGACCGTGGTCAACGGGTTGCTCATCCAGTCGCCCTTCGCTGCGTCGGCAGCGGGCAGATCCGCTCCCGCGGCCATTGCGATCGAAAGCGTCGGCGTCGCCAGGAGCGCGCCCAGACATGCGGCCGCGCCCAATGCACCAATGACAAACTTGTTCATTCTGTTCTCCGAACGAGACGTCCCCGGCGAGCACCTAAAGCCCGCCAATACGCAAGGGTAGGGTTTCCTTCCGCCGAGCCGACGAAAGGTTGCTTTTTCGAGCTGTTTCAGGCTCAGGCCAAGCCGAATTCCCGCCAGCGGGCAGCGACCGATTCGCGTGTTTTGAGATCCATCCGGATCAGGGGGGGCCACTCACGCACCGGCTGGCCGTGCGCCTCGTCGCCCGGAAACTTCGGCGTTGCATCGAATGCAATCCGCCGTCCGCACACGCTGAGATATCGATCGCGATCCGGAGCGGTGTTTGCCATCCAGTGGAAGAGTGCCTCGTCGGAATTTTCGAGGCTCGCATCACCGCCCACGATCACGGTCCATCGAGGTAGCGAGCATTCACCGGTCAAGCCTCCGAGCGTTTTGATGATCTTCGCGCCATCGCCAGAGTGTTCCTTATTGATTCGAACGAGCAGCCACCAGCCTCCCATTTCGCCCGGCACGCGAGCATCGAGTACGCCGGGAAGCGAACGAATGCGGGTTTCAGTGGAGTGCGCTGCGGACCCAAGCACGGCATCGATCGGGCTCGCTTCGCAGAGTTGACTCTGCAAATCATCGAGCGAGCGATGCGTTTCGGACACGTCTGATTTGCGAGTAGCGTCGAATCCGATTTTGCCGCCACCTCCAAGGAAAGGCGCGGCGTGGTCGAGAATGTCGATCGGGCCGCGCACAAGTTCGCTGTCTCGCGCCGGAATGCATTGCTCACCCACCGCCCGAAGCACCGCTGCCTCATCGTGCACGTTTACGTCTTGATCGACGACGACAATGGTCTTGGTCCACGACATCTGTCCCGCGCCCCAGATCGCGTGCATCACACGGCGGGCGTGCAGCGGATATTCCTTCTTGATCTTGATGAATGCGCAGTTGTGGAACGCGCCGAACATCGGCAGGTCGTAGTCAACGATGTCGGGCACGATTGTGCGTAGGAGCGGAAGGAAGATTCGCTCCGTCGCCTTACCCAGGTAGTAATCTTCCTGCGGCGGCAACCCGACGATGGTGGTGGGGTAGACGGGATTTTGCCTGTGCGTAATCGCCGTCACTTCCATCAACGGGTAGCGATCGGGTAGCGAATAAAACCCGGTGTGGTCTCCGAACGGACCTTCAAAGATCGCACCCGGACCAAGTTGTTTTGCCCAGAACTCTCGGTCTGAATCTGTATGTGTCGCCGTGCGCTTCAAGATCTCTTTCGGATCGAATCCGATTAGGCCCGCATCGCTGCTCACATACCCTTCAATCACAATCTCGGCGTTTGCCGGTACGCTTAGCGGCACGGTTTTGCACTCCACGATCGGGATTCCGCCTCCGTTGAGGAAGCCCGCCAGCAGCATCTCGCTGATTCCCGGCGGCATCGGCGCCGTCGCGGCATACGGCAGCACGCTCTCGCCCCCGAGTACGATCGCAACGGGCATTTTCTCGCCCTTTGCCTTCCACGAGCGCCAGTGACGAGCCCCATCGTGATGCATGTGCCAGTGCATCGCGAGGTGCCTTTTGCCGAGCAACTGAGCGCGATACATTCCGACATTGCGGGAGGGCGGAACGTCCTTTCCGATATCATCGGCGTGAATCGTGTGGACCGTACCGAGCGTGATGTAGCGGCCCCGCGAGTTCTTCTCCCACTCCGCGCCGTGTCCGAGTCCGTTTGCCGCGATCGCCCCGTCGTTCACGCTCGCCGGATAACCAAGTGAGGAAAAATCTCCGTCGAGCGGCCAGCAGCGGATGATGGGGAGGCGTGTCAGGTCGACTTGATTTCCCGTACGAACAACCTCCTGGCAGATGCCGCTGCGAACTTTTCTCGGCGGTATCTTCGCGATTTCGATCAGCTCAGGAATCTTCTGCAGCTTTGCCAGTAGCGTCGGCGGCGGTTCGGGCTTGACAAGCTTCTCGATCTTTTCTGCAAGACCTTCAAATCCTCCGGGCGTGTGACCCGCGCTGATCCCCGCTCCCGCGTCGTTGCATCCAAGTGCGATCTCTACGCGGCGATAGGAACCCCATCCGTTGATGAGGACCGGAATGTCCGAGCCCTGCACGTTTTCAAACAGCAGTGCGGGCCCGCCGCCCAAAGCAAACCTCGGATCGGACGCCTTCGCGCTCGCGGTGGGGGCATGCGGCGCGGGCGTTTTGCTGACGCGGTCGGTGATCTCAGCGATCTCAAGAATTGGCGAGACCGGCGCTTTCACCCGCTTCAGTTCGCCGGCCTGTTCGAGGGCCTTGATGAAGTCCTGCGTATTCTCGTACATCGAGGATCCTTGCGTGACGAAACAGCCAGAGAACGGTCAATCATTTCATTCCGGGGTGCTGCTGCCCAGGCGGAGTGTGCTGACGTCGGACTATCAACGCGACTGGCCAGAGTACTACACCGCCGTCGAAGGAAAGCCCCCTCGCGACACTCTGCTGAAAGCGGCCGCGCTCTTCGCGGGTGAGGGGGATCGGACGCTTCGAACCGCCATCGACATCGGATGCGGATCGGGGCGCGATTCCCATGAATTGCTGAGACAGGGCTGGCGTGTGTGGGCGACCGATTTTCATGAAGACTCGAAGAAGCTGACGGTCGAGGGTGCGCCATCCGGGGCGGCAGCTCGGCTCGTGTATGTTCAGTCCCCGATGGAAGAACTCCCCACGAATCCCCAATTACCACAGCCGGTCTGCCTAGTTAACGCCAGCTTCGCTCTTCCTTTTTGCAAGCCGGAGGCGTTCGAGAGCGTTTGGCGATGGATTAAGCGATCGACGGCAGCGGGAGGGCGATTCGCGGGCCAGTTTTTTGGCGACAGAGATGAATGGATGTGTGTCAGGCGCAAGAGCCATTTCACGCGGGCACAATTGGAGCAACTGTTTCGAGGTTGGACGTTCGAGCATCTCGAGGAAGTTGAAAAAGAAGGCGACGACGCCACTGGTAGACCGAAGTACCACCACGTTTTCCACGTGGTAGCAAAGCGTCACGCGTGATTGAATCTCGGCAACGAGTTGATCAACTGGAGTAGGCATGACCGATCTGGCGCTTGATCTCAAGGATGTCGATAAGCAGTACGGAAGCGTCTTCGGAAAGCGTGTTCACGCACTCCGCGGCATCGACATGCAGGTCGGTCGAGGTGAAATCTTCGGCCTGCTCGGTCCCAACGGCGCAGGTAAGAGCACGCTCGTCAAGATTCTTATGACGGTCATCCGTCCGACGCGAGCCCGTGGCACGGTGCTCGGGAAAACCGTGGGGCACAAACCAACGCTCGCCCGTGTCGGCTACCTGCCCGAACACCACCGCTTTCCCGATTACCTGACAGGTCGGCAAGTGGTTGAGTTCTACGGTGCGATGAGCGGCGTGACGAGACACCAGCGGCGCAAGCGCGCCGCGGAACTGCTCGATTTTGTCGGCATGTCACGATGGGCCGATACACGCGTTCGCGGCTACTCCAAAGGAATGCGTCAGCGTGTGGGTATTGCTCAGGCGATGGTGAACACGCCCGATCTTGTGCTGCTCGATGAACCGACCGACGGTGTCGATCCGGTCGGCCGCCGCGAGATTCGGCAGATGCTGCAGGAACTCAAGCGGCAGGGCACGACGGTCTTCGTGAACTCCCATCTGCTCAGCGAACTGGAAATGGTGTGCGATCGAGTTGCGATTCTGGTGCAGGGACGCGTCGCTTCGCAGGGCACGATCGACGAACTCACCCTGAATCGGCAGCGCTACGAAATCGAAGTCGAGTGCGCCGACAGCCATGTCGATTCCAAACTCCGCGGGATGGTCTCGCGCTGGATCGGCCCCGGCCAGAACGCCGGAGCACTCGAAGGCGGAACCCCAATCTCAATTCACGTTGAAGCGCCACATCAGCCGGCGATGATCAAGGTGGGAACGGCAGATGCTCCGATGGTCCAGCCGCTCATCGACGGCGCACGTGGCGCCGGGCTGACCATCCGCGCTGTGCGTCCGATCCGCCCTTCGCTCGAAGACCTCTTTATGGAAGCCGTCACCGACCCGACAACGGGCAAGACACTCGCCCCCGGCGCGAAGGAGGGTGCGTGATGTTTCTTACCCAAACTACAGCGATGCTGGTGGATGCATACCGCGAACTCAACGCGCGAAAGCTCTTCTGGATCACGCTTATGTTGTCCATGCTGACAGCCGGCGCGATTGCCTGCGTGGGCATTAACGACAAGGGCATCTCGATCCTCTGGTGGACGATTTCGGCCGAGATCTTCAACACCCAGTATTTATCCGCCGCGACCTTCTACAAGACTGTTTTCATCCAACTCGGGCTGAAAGTCTGGCTCACTTGGATCGCGACCGTGCTCGCGCTTGTCTCGACCGCCTCGATCATTCCCGAATTCGTCGCGGGCGGCAGCATCGAACTTTCGCTTTCCAAACCCGTCGGCAGGCTCCGCCTGTTTCTGACTAAGTACTTCACCGGACTTCTGTTCGTCACTCTCCAAGTCGCGCTCTTCTCGGCCGTTTGCTTCCTTGTGATCGGAATCCGCGGCAAGGTCTGGGAGCCGGTCATCTTTCTTTCCGTGCCGCTCGTGGTCCTGTTCTTCAGCTATCTCTACTGCATCTGCGCACTCCTCGGCCTGATCACGCGATCAACGATCGCCGCACTTCTGCTGACGATCCTGTTCTGGTTCTTTCTCTTTCTCATCCACACCGGCGAGCAGTCGATTCGCACGCTCCAGCTCTCCGCGGATATACGCCTTGCTCGGGCGGATCAGGCGGTCGGCACACTGCCGGACCAGATGGAACGCGGCAAGAAAAAGATCGCCGACTTGGAGAAAGCGCCGGACGATGAATCCGACAAGGCGAAAGCCAAGCGACTGTCGGAGTTGTCAACCGAGCAATCGCGAATCGCCGGGATGGAACTCCGACTGCAGAAAATGCAAACGAGTTCGGTCGATCTTCGCTCTACTTCGGGCACTCTCGGCAAGTGGCATCTCGGCTTGCTCGGCGTGAAATCAGTGCTCCCCAAGACCGCCGAAACCATCGGGGTACTCGAGCGTGGACTCACGTCGCTGGACGACTTCGCGAAGATGCGGGAAGCTCAGGGAGATCGAATCGAGCAGCGCCGCGAGCAGCGCAATCAGGGGCGACCCGAAGAAGAACGATCCGCTCCCGGACAAGGGCCCGCGCAAATCGAGATGGAAGCGGGCGAAAAACTGGATGCGGAGAACAGAAGCCGCTCGCTCTGGTGGGTGCTTGGAACTTCCATCGCGTTTGAAACGATCGTTCTGGGAATCGCCTGCGGCATCTTCGCGCGCCGGGACTTCTAAGTCGCCGGCTTGCCGCTCGCAAGCATTTTTCCTCGACTGGTCGCCGCGCCGATCGCACGCTCAATCGCATTGAGTACTCCCGACTCATCGAGCACATGGATCGCCGCTTCGGTTGTGCCGCCCTTGCTGCTCACGTGCTTTCGCAGCTCGGACGGCGCGATAGTGGGGCTCGTCCGCAACAGCTCCGACGAACCGACGAGAACCGAGCGAACGATTCTCGCACTCGCCTCGGCATCAATGCCTTCGTTCTTCGCGGCGTTCACCATTGCTTCCGCGAGATAGAACAAGTACGCTGGACCGCTTCCGGCAACGGCCGTGAATGCGTCAAACAGCCGCTCCTCCAGTTCAATCGTCATCCCAAGCGTCGCGAACAAGGCGGTGGTCTCGATTTCGTCCCCGAGTTTGGCCGACACGCCACGCGCCCACGAGGTTGTGCTCATCCGAATCTGTGCGGGTGTGTTGGGCATCAGTCGAAGGACGCGGGCATTCGGCCCGAGCGCAGCCTCGATTTGCGTGGACGGAAGTCCGGCCATGATCGAAACGACCCGCCGCGGCAGGGTATCAAGCAGCGCCCGCAACTCCGGCGCAACCTGCGGAAAGACTTGTGGCTTGACCGCGAGAATGAAATGCCCGTGCCCTCGTCCCGGTTCAATTGCGGCAAGAAGAGAGGCGGCTTCGGTGACATTGGCACGCGCTTTGACACCTCTCGAGGCAAACGCCGCCCGCTTTGCGTGGTCTGGCTCGACGATGACAAACCGGTCCGGCTCGATCTGTCCCGACGCGGTTGCTCCCCGCACAATTGCCTGCGCCATGTTGCCCCCGCCAACGACGCACCAGGCCGAGGTCGTGATCGAAGCAGTCGTCTGTTTTTCAGTTGAATCGGCCGACATGGTCCCCCAGCCTAGCGACAAGAACCCTCGTAAACTTCCGACGATGGCAACGTACTACCAACTCGATTTCGAAAAACCCCTCGTCGAGATTGATCAGCGGATCGAAGACATCGAATCCCGCATCCGCGTCGAAGAGCCCGACCCGGCTCAGGCGACAGGAATCGAATCGCTCCGTTCGCAGGCACAGTCGCTCAAGACCGAGCGTGCCGGCATGCTGACCGATATCTATTCCAAGCTCACTGCGTGGCAGACCGTCCGCGTCGCCCGCCATCCGCTCCGCCCGCAGACCCGCGACTACATCGATCTCATGACCCGCGACTTCGGTGAGATGCACGGTGATCGGCGGTTCGGCGACGACCCCGCCCTCGTCTGCGGCATGTGCCGCATTGGACCCATCAAGGTCATGCTCGTCGGCCACCAGAAGGGCCGCGAGACCAGCGAAAAGATTGCGTGTCACTTCGGCTGCGCTCACCCCGAGGGGTATCGCAAAGCCCTCTTGAAGATGCAGCTTGCTGAGAAATTCGGCCTGCCGATCGTGACTCTCGTGGACACGCCGGGCGCCTATCCCGGCCTCGGGGCCGAGCAGCGGGGCCAAGCCGAAGCCATTGCCGTGAACCTTCGTGAAATGAGCCGACTCCGCGTTCCGATCGTCAGCATCGTCATCGGCGAGGGTGGCTCGGGCGGCGCGCTCGGAATTGCCGTCGCCGACCGCGTCGCGATGCTTCAACACGCTTGGTATTCGGTCATCAGCCCCGAGGGCTGCGCCGCGATCCTTTGGAAAGAGGCCAACGAGCAGACCAACACCGCCGCGGCAAAGAGCCTCAAACTCACCGCCTCGGATAATCTTGAACTCGGCATCGTCGACGATGTGATCCAGGAGCCGATTGGCGGTGCCCATCGCGACCCCAAGGGCACGGCCAACAATCTCTCGGATTGGATTGTCCGCACGCTCCAGGAACTCAAGGGCCGCTCTGCCGACGAACTCGTCAACGCCCGCTACGAGCGTTTCCGACGCATGGGTCAGTACTTGGAACAGGCTCCGGCATAACCGTTGAGCCAGACCGCTTTCGGCCTTTGACCGGGCCGAAACAACCCTCTACCCTTGCCCCGCCGTATGTGAGCCCCCCGGGTTTCGCTCTCTTCGGCTGCACAGACGCCTCGCAAGGGCGCCAGAGAGGGCGGAGGAATTCGTGGCCCAGAAATCAGCAAAGAGCTCTAAAGCGAAACCAGCCGCCAAACCTGTAAAGGTCGCTCCCAAGCCGGCGCCCGCAGGAGTCAAGAAGCCGGCTGCAAAGCCAGCCGCGCCCGCGAAGCCGGCCGCCAAGCCAGCGGCAAAGGCCGCGACGCCCGCGCCATCCGCTGCCGCGGCAGCTAACGCCAAGAAGCCGCTCCGCAAGGGCATCACCATCGTGACGCCCAAGCCGATGAAGAAGGTAAAGCCAAAGTCGACGGTTCCATCGTCGATCGCGAATCTCGCGGGGAACCTCTTCGGTGCAGGCAAGTCGCGCAAGCCATTGATTCCCTCTGGCCCGACGATCAAGGGTTCTGGCGTGCCGCTCGGCTACCAAGGCGGCGTACAGGAAACCGAGATGCCCGAGATCAAGGCGAAGACGCCCTTCGATAAGAAGCAACTCGAGCACTACAAGTGGGTGCTGATCCGCAAGCGTCTTGAACTCGTCGGCGACGTTTCGAACATGGAGCAGGAAGCGCTCCGGGGAAACTCGGGCTCGCTCTCGAACCTTCCGCAGCACATCGCCGAGCAAGGGAGCGACACGTTCGATCAGTCGCTCGCGCTCGACCTCGCCGCGGCAGACCGTAAGCTCATCAAGGAAATCGAAGACGCGCTCAAACGCATCGAAGACGGCACCTTTGGCGTCTGCGAATTGACGGGCAAGCCGATCAAGGCCGAACGCCTCGAAGAGCTCCCGTGGGCACGTTACTCGATCGATGCCGCCCGCATGCTCGAGCGTCAGCAGATGACCCGGCCGTAACCTCTGCCTGTGACGCAATCAGCGATGGCAAACCCAGTCCCAGTCGCTCCGACCGCAGCAACGACCAACAAAACAGCGAAGGTGGGAATTCCCGCCTGGAGATCGCCATCGGCGTGGTTACTGCTGATTGCGGTGATCGCAGTGGGATTGGCGGTCGATCTCGCCAGCAAATCGTGGGCGTTTACGAATATCGCCGGCGCGCCGGTCGAATTTACGCGTGAACAGGCGCTGACGACGACGCCACTTTCGGCGCTGATCCCGATGCATCATCCGCGCGTGGTGGTGCCGTCGATTCTGAATTTCACGCTCGTGCTCAATCCGGGCGCGGTCTTCGGCATCGGCGCGGGACGCACCGTGTTTTTTATCGTCGTCACGATTGTGGCGGTGGGGTTCGGTCTCGGCGTGTTTATCTTCGCGACGCGCAGCCGCGACCGGCTTTCGCACATTGGGCTCGGATTAATCCTCGCAGGTGGGCTCGGCAATCTGTACGACCGCCTCATCTACGGATGCGTGCGAGACTTCATTCACCCGCTGCCCAAAGTGACGTGGTGGGGCACAACGCGCGAGGTCTGGCCATACGTCTCAAACGTCGCCGATGCGTTCTTGCTGATCGGGATCGCAATGCTTCTCTGGCACGCCTGGGCGGGCGAACGCGCTGCGAAACACCGCCTCGAAACCGCCAGCGCCTAGCTGCCCGGAGTCGGATCGCCGCAATCGCGCGTCACCGGGACAAGGCACAGGAACCGCAATCCTTTGGCGGCATCGGCCTTGAACTGATGCTCCTGATTCGCGGGGACGTAAATCACGTCGCCCGACTGAACCGGCTGTTCCGAACCATTCAAAAGCACCGTGCCACCGCCATCGACGATGAACACCTCATGCTCGTAGTCGTGGCTGTGACGAGGCGTGTTGCCTCCCGGAGTGACGCGGAAGTGACGCAGCGCAAAGTTCGGTGCGCCGTGCTCGCGTCCGACCATAATTGCCATTTCGGCGCCGTTGACTCCGGCCATCTGCACCGGATTCATGGGCACTTTGTTGATGTTTCGGATAACGCCGGTGGACATGCGATCGCTCCTTCACAAAGACCGCTCGATCCTATTCTCACTCATGACCGCCCGTCCCACGCTCAAGATTCAATCGGCCCCGCTTGGCCCCTTTGCGACCAATTGCTACGTCGTTTCAGAAGACGGGTCAGACGAGTGCTTCGTCGTGGATGCCGGATTCGGAAGTTCCAAACTCGGGGAGTTCATCCGTAGTTCGGGCCTCAAGCCCAAAGCACTCGTGCTGACGCACGCCCACATCGATCACATTGGTGGGGTCCGTTCGCTTCGTGATGAGTTTCCCGACCTTCCTATCTGGATTCACGACAAAGAGACTCAGTGGCTTCTCGATCCCGAACTCAATATGAGCGCTCTGTGGGGAATGCCGGTGACCTCGCCAAAGTGCGATCGGGTGCTTCAGGAAGGCGACTTGCTTGATCTCGCCGGAGGTCCGTGGAAAGTGCTCCACACGCCCGGACATTCACCCGGCAGCGTGACGCTCTGGAGCGACAAGCACTCGGTCGCGTTCGTCGGCGATGCGCTTTTCGCGGGTTCGATCGGCCGAACTGATTTCCCCGGTTGCGGCGCCGAGCAGCTCGAAAAGAGCATCCGCCAGAAGCTCTATACGCTTCCGCCACAAACCCGCTGCTATCCAGGGCACGGCCCGGAGACGCAGATCGGGCTCGAAATGAAAACCAACCCGTACGTGCGGCCGTGAATTCGACTCACCTTTTCGTACATTACGGACACGCAAGCAACGCGTCGTACGCACCAGCAAAGATCACGAAGTCGGAGTCGTCGGTGAAGCCGTCGCCATCGAAATCGCCGGCATCTGTCAGGAATTCGTCGTACGCCGATGAAAACGCGACAAAGTCGCTGTCATCCACGAAGCCGTCGGAGTTAAGGTCGCAAAGCCCCTTCACCTGGAAACTCCAGATGCCGCTCGGTGACTGCGCTGTACCGCCGCGATTCGTCGCGCTGACGCTCCAGTAGTACGTTCCGCAGTTGCCCAATAACCCTGCGGGAAGTTGCAGTGCGTACGGACCTGCCGCAGCAACCGGCACCGTGTAAATCGGCGACGAGAGATCGCTGTTGGTCGAAACGATCAGCGAATATGAAGTCACTCGTGTTCCGGCTGTCCACGAAAGGGTCGGTTGCTTGCCCAAGTTCTGCGAAGCAGTCGCCGGACTGGTAAGTGCGTGACCTGTCGGAACCTGTGGCGGGGGCAAAATGAAGTCTGCCACGACGGCCCGATGGTCAGTGAAGGCGGAAATGTTGAAGTAGAGTCCGGGGAAGCTGTCGAATTCTGGAGGAGTCGTTCCCGCGGGCATGGTGCTCGCGCGGAAGACAAAGGAACGCCTGAGCGTCGCGATCGAATCCTGCCAGCAGATGTAGTCGAGTTTGTTGTTCGCGCCCGAACCCTGCGTGTTGCGGTTGTTCGTAAACGGATCGCGCGAATCGTCGTAGCTGCTGTCGGTCCGATCGCGATCGGTGCCGTCGGTTGCGCCTGGGCTCACCGCCGCCGCTCTCGTCATCCAGAGTGCCGGCCCGTCGCGCCCGTTGTTCAATTCATCTTCATTGAAATCGCCCGACCACGCGACCGGCGTCTGCGCCGTCAGCACTTTGGTGACGCGGGGAAAGTTCGTGCACCTGGCGTGCGGATCCGGAGTCGACGTTCCAAGCCCATTGAAAACCGCGTCGATGTAGTACGCAATGCGCTGGCTCGCCGCCAGCCGATCGGCCAAGTCCTGCGCCGCGCCGCCGGACTTCAGATGTCCGCCCCCCATCACAAAGTCGCCACCGTAACGGTCGTCGGGCAGATTGATCTCCGCGAACATGAATCCGCGAATTCCTGCATTGCCCGCGGTGTAGTACGGAACCGCGGCATCCGCGACGAGATTAAACGTCCCGATCGCCGATCGGAAATCTCCGTTCAGGTCCGCGAGCGGAAAACGCGACAGCACGACGTTCCGATTGAATGCATCATCCTGGTCCGAAACATAGATGTATGGCAGGTCGTATCCCGGCGCCGCGTACTTCGTCACATACGCCGTCACCGCAGGATTGCCCGCAACGTACGGGTCGGTACCGCCGTGCACGAGCATGTTGAGCGTATCAGTCAACCGCTGCACGGTGTCAACGGTGTTGTATCCCTGTGCTGTACCGGTGCCGTTGCCGCTGTTGTCGCCGCATTCCACCATCACGAGCACATCGGGCCGTGCCGCGGCAATCTGAATCGCGATCGCGGTCCACGAATTCTGTGATTCCTGTTTCGCGTTCGTCGAACAGACGCGATCCTGGATGTTGAACGTCATTACCCGGTAATCATCCGGATCGTCCTTGCCCCATTGACGATTGTTCGGATTCCACTGGGCTTGCGCCGCTGCGGCTCCGGCGCAAACAGCGATCACCGCGGCAAAGTTCATCCTGATCAAGTCGAACTCCTCGGTTGCCTTCCCCGGCGGAAAAAAACTAGAAGCATCAACACACTTGCAAAGCCGCCCCCGGACGGTCAAGCCCGGGGGCGGTCAGATTCACATTCCAAACGCGGTCGATCAGTTCGGCTGCATGACGCAGAGAAGCTGGTCATAGGCCGCGGCGAAAATCACGAAGTCTGAATCGTCCGTCAGGCTGTCAAAGTTCAGATCGCCGAAGGTATCGAGCAGGTTGTTGTAGGCGTTGGCGAAGATGACGAAGTCGGCGTCATCGACGAAAGTGTCACCATTGAAGTCGGCGTCGCATGAGCGGAAGTTGAGGTAGAAGAGCCCCGAGTACGACTCATCGGGCGAATCGGGATTCGTCGGCGAAGCGCCCGACGGATCCTGGAACGAGTTGTCGCCGTTGGTGTCGTAGAGGAAGTTGCCGCCGAGCACGAGGCCGCCGAGCGACCGCGGATCGATGACGGCGCCATTGGAGCCCCACGTCGTGATGTCGCCATTGGTGATCGCGCTGGCGATGTTCATGTTGCGATCGGCGTAGGGAGCAACGCTGCTCGAGAAGAACGTTGAAGGCGAGGTCACACCGGCCGCGGTCGAGAACACGAATCCGCCGATCGAGTAGCGGGTCAACGAGTTCTTGCCGAGGATGCGGTCACCGAATTCCGCGATGAGTTCCAGGTCGTACGTGAACGTATCCGGGTTGTAGACGCCACGGATAAGCGCACTGTCGTAGCGACTGAATGTGGTTTGAGTCGTGGAGTTGTACGTGTTGATCGCGGCATCGCGAACCGTGAACCACACGTTGCCAACCGAGTCAAACGAGGGCGCTGAGAACGAGGGACCACCGAAAACGGCCGGTCCGGGGAACGAAAGCGACGGCTGGAGGCGGCCGATCGGACGGTCATAGACGCCGGAGCCCGAGTTCAAATCGACCTTGCCGTCGAACTGACCGGGACTTGCCAGTGCGCTCGCGGAGTGGCCGTTGTTTCCCCAGTCGCCCTTGATCGGCGAGCCGTCGCACTGCGTGACGTCGCCGCCGTTGGCGTAGGTCCACGCGACGACGGTCCACTGCAGAGTGCCGGTCGGGTTGTTGGGATCAAAGCGACCGACGATGATCGCGTTGTTCGGGGTTGGGGTGACATCGGTGCCGCCCGCAAGATTGATGTTCTCATAGTAAAGGCCAGCGACCAAACCGCGACCGGCGAGGTCCTTGCCGACTGCCACCTGCGAATTGCCGCCCTGGAAGGCCGTTGCACCCTGGTGGCCGGCGAGCGCGCCGGAGAACGTGATCGAGGTCGGAGTGATGACGGTCGTTCCGAATGGCGGATTCGTGATCGTCTGGAAGATCGTCGGACCGACCGGGGAGTTATCACTCGCCGGCGCGCGGCTGCATGTGATCGCGGCCGGAACAGTGAGGGCAAACCGCTTGGCGGTCGTGATGCTGGCGTCGTTATTCACGCCCCAGATCGCGACGACGTTGTTGTTTGCGCCTTCCAGGCCGCTTCGAGCAAGCACAGCCGCCGTGGCGACCGAACCGCTGCCGAAGAGCGAGCCGGGATATACGCAAACCGCTCCACGATGATCCGGGTAGGTTGCGTCGGCGACCGGATTAACCGTGAACAGGTAGCCGTTGGGGTTGGTGTTCGAGATGATCGTCACCGGGCTGCCAACGGTGCCTTCAAATTCGAAGGCCTTGTTGAAGTCGGGCCCGAGATAGCGGGCATTGCCGCCCTGAGCGAGCGAGGCGGGGAGCATGCTGGGAGTGGAGATCGTTCCGCCCGTGTAGCCGTTCACAACGAACGACGTGGCCGCCGCGTCGGCCGCGACCGTGGTTGCGCCGCTGCCCGAGAGCACGTTCACAGCGTTGCTGCGCCCCAGCAGGTTGACGCGGTAAACGTTGTTGCCCTGCACGCGATTGGCCGCCACGCTGTTGCCGCCGCTGTTGTCGGCGCGGAGGGTGAAGAGGCCGTTTGAGTCGGACGCGCCGATCATCGTCGAGCCGTTGTTGTTGTTCGCAGCGCCATCGATGCTGCTGGCGGCGACGAGCGAGCGCTCAACGTAGAAGCGACGAATGTTGTCGGGGGCGTAGTTCACGACCGCGCCGATGCCGGAGTTCACGGTCGAGGACGGCGCGGTCGCGGCACCGAACTGGTTGACGAACGCGCTGAACTGGAACGACGAACCCGAGGGGGTGAGGTTGGAGTTGTTCAGGCTCTGATCGTTTTGTGTCGGGTTCAAACCGGCCGTCGCTGCCTGCCACCACTGGTAGCTGGTGCCACGGAAGTTGGCGGTGCGCTGTGTGCGGCTCATGCCGAACGAGCCGGAGAGATTGTTGAAGAAAGTCGTGGTCTGCGTCGCGTTCGTCGGACGGTCAGTCTTGACGAGCGGAACAATGCCGAACTTCACGCCCCAGGAGGTCGTGAGGCGCTGCGACTCGACGACGTAGCGGCTGCGCTGCGCCAGTGAGTCGTTCCAGTTCAGCGCGTCGCCGGGAAGCCCGTTGGCTCCGTCGCTGTTCTTGGAGATGCTGTCCTGGGCCAAAACCGGTGCCGCAAGGCCGGCAACGATTACGAGTGCGAGCAGATTCGCCTTCCGATCCATTCTCAATCTCCTTACGAAAAAGTCCAACCGTTCGACGAGCAGTCCGTTGGATGCGCAGTTCTCGCGCAGTGCGAGTGAACTGGGAACCCGGATCATTGCCAACGGCGGCGGGTTGTGCTTGAAAAGCGATCTCTCAACTCCTCCGACGCTGACGTCTTAACAATTGTATCAGGAAACGCCACTTGCGCGCTCGTCAAGGGCTCGGAATGGCGCGAAAGTTCCATGAAGGGGAGGTGACCACCCCATTCCGAGAACCCCGAAATTGGCCCCAGAACCGGCTGTTAGTGATTACCCAAACTGCTGGCAATTTGGGCGCCGAGCGCCGTGTTCGAACGGATGAGGTCGAGATTGGCCTGCAGGGTTTTGCCACCGGACAGCTCGTGGAGTTTTCCCAGCAGACTTGGCGTGGCGTTGCGGCCAAGCCCCGCAGCGCCGACGGATTTCTCGGACGCGTTCAGCCATTCAGCAAATTGATGCTTGTCCAATTCGCTCGCGGATGGAATCGGATTGACGATCAGCATTCCTCGTCCGGTGCGCTTGAGTTCGGTGCGCACAAATCCCGCGAGATCGACGACGTCGTCGAATCGCGCATCGACGCTCGCGCCAGAAGCACGCAGATAGAACGCCGGGAAGTCGGAGGTTTGAAATCCGATAACGGGGACGCCCAGCGTTTCGAGCAGCTCGCGCGTCGCCATGACATCAAGGATCGACTTCACGCCGCTGGCGACGACCGCAACAGCGAAGCGAGTCAGCGCGAGAAGGTCGGCGGAAATATCGAGATGCTGCGCGAATCCCTTGTGGACGCCCCCGATGCCTCCCGTGGAGAACACGCGGATGCCGGCGTTCGCGGCGATCTCCATTGTGGCGGCAACGGTGGTGGAGGCGTGCGAGCGGCGATACAGGAGCGCGCCGAGATTTGCAGAGTTCGCCTTGGGGACATCGGAGGCGCTGAGAATTTCGTTGAGCTGAGAATCTGAAATGCCGGCGATGGGCTCGCCTCGGTAGACGCCGACAAGTGCGGGCTCGGCGCCGTTGGATTTACAGATGCCGGCCAGTTCATGGGCGAGCGGAAGCGCGGCATCGCGCGGGACGCCGTGCGTGAGGATTGTTGTTTCGAGCGCGAGTCGCGGCATGAGAGCATTGTGGCAGGTTGCTATCAGTTAGACAATTCCAATACGCGCGTCAAAAATGCAAACGCCCCGGCGTCGGCCGGGGCGCTGCAAAATTCGATTGAAGACCGCTGGATTTAGACCATGGCCTTGAGAGCGCGGAGAGCGCGGACCTTGACGACCTTGCGGGCCGGCTTGGGCTTCACTTCCATCATTTCGCCCGGCTTGAACGGGTTCGGACGCATGCCGCCCTTGGTGGCGGGCTTCTTGATGACGGTGATCTTCATCATGCCCGGGACGGCGAACATGCCGCAGCCCTTGGCGAGATCGGCCTTGATGATTTCGCCCATGGTGTCGAACACACCGGCGACCTGCTTGCGGGCAAGGCCCGTGTGAGCGGCGATGGTGCCGTACACGTCACCCTTGCTGCGGACCTTGGGGGACGGGACCAACTTCGGGGCCTTTACTGCTGCGGGTTTCGTCGATTTCGCCATGTGTCGTCTCCATTGACTCGGATCACGCGTGTCCTCCGGACACGCCTCGGTCCCTGTGAAATACTGTTTTCCACGGGGGTTTCGCGGAGTTTGTATCGCAGAACAACGCGCTCTGCAAGTCCGTCGGGTCAAAAAATCGCCGTTTCCCGCATCGAATCCTCACATTTTTGCAAAATCGCCGGCGGCGGGGCGAGGTCGATGATCATCGCCGAATGGTCTGAAACACCTGTTTCACGCACGGAATGCAGGTAGTCGGCGCGGAGGAGGCGCGGGACGAGCGGTGCGGACACCAAAGCGGAGTCGAGGCGGAACCCGCCGGAAAGTACTGTATTTTCAGGCTTTACGAACGGTCGGTTGGGTGCAAGCCATGTCCACTCGCGCTTTGCTGGAGCAAACACCCTGAACGCGTCGGCGTATCCGAGCGTGCAGACAGCACCGAGCTGGCTGGTGCAGGTGAACGTGCGGCCCGCTTCATCAAGCCCGTGGCGGCCGGTATTGAAATCGCCAACAAAAATATGCGATTGTGCACAATTCAGGCGCGCCGATGCCACCAGAGCCTGCCAGCACGTCGTGCGCGCCGTCGGCCGTGAATCGTCTGGAATGTGAACGCCGGTGAGTTGAAGGTTGTGGCCTTCGACGGAGACATCCAGCCAGCGATTGCTGAGTCCGTGGGTTGTGGGCGCGGGCTGTGTCGAGCGGCGAAGCGGGTAACGCGACGCCCACAGGAGTCCGTTTTTGTGTTGAGCGGGAAGCGAGGTCTGCTGGTATTCCAGGCCGTGATCGGCGAGGATCCCGCGGATTTGGCCCCCGATGGTTGTGCGGTATTCGGAGAGCAGGATCAAATCGGGCTTGCTGTCAAGGAGCGCGAGAAGAATCTCGGGCATCCGTTTGGAGCCGCCGCCGTGGAGGATGTTCCAATGGAGGATGCGAAGCATGGCTCTCTCTTCGGAGTCAGTCATAGGCTATCTCCCATGACTCTTCGGCCACCTCTGAAATCGGCGCTTGTGGTTGCGACTCGTGAAGTTCCGGGCGTGCTCAAAGTTGATGCGCCGGGAGTGGACATCACGCTGAAAAACGGTCCCTCAGAGAAACTTGACCGGGCAGGCCTGCTGAATCACATTCGCGGGGCGGACGTCGTGATCTCGATGTATTCAGACAAGGTGGACGCGGAGTATCTCGATGCCGCGGGACCTCAGATTCGGGGCGTGTGCAATCTCGCAGTGGGTTACGAAAACATTGATCTCGCGGAGTGCGCGAAGCGCGGAGTCCTGGTTGGCAACACGCCAGATGCGGTGACCGAGGGCACTGCGGATATGGCGTGGCTGCTGGTACTCGCGACGGCGCGGCGATTGATCGAGGCGGATCGGTTTGCGCGGTCCGGCGACTGGGCGAAGGCGGGGCCGCTCGGGATGGCGCAATTTCTGGGGCAGGATCTGACGGGCAAGACGTTGCTGATCGTTGGGGCGGGCCGGATCGGGTATGCGACGGCGCTGCGATCGGTTGGATGGGGAATGAAGGTGCTGTACGTTGCGCGTTCGCGCCATCTCGATTTCGAGATGGCGCCGCTGGCGGCGGAGCGAGTGTCGCTGCATGATGGACTCGCGCGGGCAGACGTTGTCAGCGTTCATACGCCGTTGAACGCCGAGACGCGACACCTGATAAATACGAAGGCATTTGCTTCGATGAAGCACGGCGCGATTCTTGTGAACACCTCTCGCGGACCGGTTGTGGATGAGCAGGCGCTGGTAGACGCGCTGAAGTCTGGGAAGTTGTGGGGCGCCGGTCTCGACGTCTTTGAGCGCGAGCCGGCGGTGCATCCGGATCTTGTAACCATGACAAACGTGGTGATGTCGCCGCACATCGGCAGCGCCGCGGCGCGGTTCCGTGCGTTGATGACGCAATTGGCATGTGACAACGCAGCGGCAATTGTCCTCGGACGCAAGCCGCCTCATCAGGTCAGTCTCTGAAAATTAGAAACGGCGCGGTGCCTTCTCGAGGAACTCAAGCTCGAGATACCGCGCGACGTAGTCGATGATCGACTGCGCTTCAGGAATCTCGGGGTTGCTGGTCGGGCCCATCGGCTCGAAACGCATGTTCTTGAATCGCGCGACGGCTTCCTTCAATGGAAGACCGAATTGGAGCGCAAGGCTGAACGCGCGGCAAAAGGCCTGCGCCATGCCGCAGATCGTGGAGCCTTCTTTCGCCATCTTCACGAAGATCTCGCCCGGACGGCCGTCTGGATAGAGGCCGATGGTGAGATAGCCCTCGTGGCGGGCGATCATGAATTTGTGAGTGATCGAGGCTCGGGTCGCCGGCATCACATCGCGAGTGGCAATCATGGTTCTGTCCTTGAACTCGCCCTTCAACTCATCGGGCCCGGCTTGTTGTGGCGTTCCTTCGCCTTGCATGGGCGAAGGTACCGACGCCAACTCCCCGGGTCCAGCATTTGTCCGCCTATTCCGATCGGACAGTGCGGAAGAATCGCCGCACATATGGGTCCACAAATGACTGCCAAAACGGCGTGCCGTGTTTGAAAAGGGCTTCGCGAACCAGGAATGGCCCAGATCTGTAGAAAGAGGTCGGGCAATCGTCTTGCTTCAACTGGCCGATACGCCGATACTTGAGGGTCTTGGAAACGCAATGCGAACAACTCCGACAAACCAACGCCCGGCGAGGGGTCTCGCTGCTGGTTGTCGTCGCCTTGGCGTTGCAGGTCGGGCTCGGGCTGGGTGAGAGTTCGGCACTCCTTCGGGAGTCGGCGGGGCAAACGAACGCGATTCGGGCTTTGGCGGAGGCGGTCGTCCGTTATGCCTCCAAGCCGGTGAAGGAACAGGAAGAGCGTCCAGCACGCGTCTCGACGAGCGAGCTCGCAGGCGTTGAAGTCAAGGCCGACACGCAAAGCTGGGAAGCTGACGCGCCGCGGCCTTGGATGCTCCTGATCGGCCTGCTTGCGCTTCCGCCTCCTGGCGTTTGATCCGCAGCGGACGTGTCAGTTCTTCCAGTGAAGGAACGCGATTCGTCGGACGCATTATGCGATTCCGGTGATTGCGTTGATCAAAAGTCAAAATCAAAGGTTCATTCGCGGTTCTCGCGTTCGAGGCGGCTATTCGGTGTTGCCTCCACGCGTGATCCGTCAGGAAAGGTGTCTTTATGCCAGAGCAGGGAATTCCAGTTGTCGGTTGGATTCTGAACAAGATGATCGGCACGCGAAACGACCGTTTCGTGAAGCGATACACCAACAGGGCCGAGCTGATCAACAGCTATGAGCCCCAGATGCGCAAGCTGACCGATGCAGAACTGAAGGGGAAGCTGGCGGACTATCGGGCACGCTTTGACAAGGGCGAGACCGAAGACAAGTTGATGGTGGAGGTTTTTGCGACCGCCCGCGAAGCGATGGATCGCGCGGTTGGTATCCGGAATATTTTCAATCCGGCCGCCAACTTCGACGTCTCAAAGCTGCCCACCGAGGCCCGAGCGATGTACGAGGCGGTGCAGGCGCACATCGCGACGCTGCCGGACGCGGAGCCGAACGGCGACTTCCTGGGCTGTACGCAGCCGATCCCGGCGTGGCGGTATGTTGACATCCCGGTGGAGCTCTACGAAGCGGTGCGTGCGCTCTTTCCTGAGAGCCGCCCGCCGTTCCGCGCGCGACCGTTCGACGTGCAGTTGATCGGTTCGATGGTGCTCTGCCAAGGCAAGATCTCGGAAATGAAGACGGGCGAAGGCAAGACGATCGTCGCGCCGCTCGCGTGCTACATGGCCGCGGTGGAACACTCACGCGTTCACGTCGTGACGGTCAACGACTATCTCGTGCAGCGCGACCGCGACTGGACGTATCCGTTCTTCTGGGCCCTTGGCATGACGGTCGGCGCCATTCACCCGATGCACATGCAGAATGAAGATGAGAAGCGTCGGATGTATCGCTGCGACGTGACGTACGGCACGACGGCGGAATTTGGCTTTGATTACCTGCGCGACAACATGAAGCGCAGCGTTGACCAGCAGGTGCAGCGCCGGCGGCAGTTCGCCATCGTCGACGAAGTGGACAGCATTCTCATCGATGAGGCGCGCACTCCGCTGATCATCTCGGGCCAGGCGCACAACGACAAGCCCCGGTACGAACTGGCGGATCGTCTTGCGCGCCACCTGCTCGAGAAGCAGAGGCCGTGGGCCGAGCACGATGAGCGCGTGAAGCACCTGCAGATGCGTGCGAAGGGCTACGAGGGTGACATTCGCCAGTTGCGCGACAAGTCGAAGCTTCCTCAGATCCAGGCGGAGATGAAGGAAACGATCGCGGAAGCGGCGCGAGCGGAAATCGAACGCAACAAGTTCCCGCAGTTTTTCGAGGTCATGCCCGAGCGCAAGCAGGCGTTCCTGACGCACGATGGCGTTGCGGAAGCGCAGCGCGTCGCGGGCATCGGCTCGTTCTATGTCGATGAGAATATGGATCTGCCTCACTTGGTGGAGCAGTCGGTCCGTGCCCACGCGGTTTATCAGCGTGATAAGGATTACGTCGTCATCCCGCAGGAGGACCAGTACACGGGCCGCCCGCAGCCGACCGTTGTGATCGTCGATACGAACACGGGCCGCCCGATGGTGGGGCGTCAGTGGTCCGACGGATTGCACCAGGCGGTCGAGTGCAAGGAAAAGGTGAACATCAAGGAGGAGACGCAGACCGTCGCCACCATCACCATCCAGAACTACTTCAAGATGTACCGGCGCCTGTCGGGCATGACCGGAACGGCGGATACCGAAGCTCAGGAATTCCACGACATCTACAAGCTTGACGTTGTGGCGATTCCGACCAATCGCGACGTGGTCCGCGCCGACTACAACGATCTGGTATTCCTGCCCGCCAAGGACAAGTGGAACTACATCACCGACGAGATCAAGGGCTTCCACGATGTGGGGCGGCCGATCCTGGTCGGCACGACCAGCGTTGAAAAGAGCGAAATGCTCGGCCAGATGCTGATGCGCAAGCACGCCATCCCGCACGAGATTCTCAACGCCAAGCAGCATGAGCGCGAGGCGCACATCGTCGAGAACGCGGGCCAGATCGGCGCAGTGATGATCGCGACCAACATGGCCGGCCGCGGCACGGACATCAAGCTCGGCAAAATCACGCGCGAGCAGCTTCTCGATCACTGGCTGCGTCGCGGACTCGCGCCGCGGACGCTGACAGTTGATGCCAGCGTGGAGCAGCTTCGCGAGGCCATCTTCCGCAAGATCGCGTCGCAGGAAGTTGATATCCGCAAGAAGGAAGCGGAAGAGATGCCATTTGCGGATCTCGAGTTGAAGCTGCTCCGCTCGTGGGCGGCGCGGCACACGCTCGAAGCGCCGAAGACGATCGACAAGATGGACACGGCAAAGTTGCGTGCCTTGCTCGATGAATCAGGCCGCTTCCTGCTGCACAATCTCCGCTGGTTTGAATCCATCGAGGACATGGGCGGTCTGCACGTCATCGGCACAGAACGCCACGAGGCTCGCCGAATCGACAACCAGCTCCGCGGCCGCTCGGGCCGTCAGGGCGACAACGGTTCGAGCCGGTTCTTCGTCAGTCTTGAAGACGATCTGATGAAGATGTTCGCGGGCGAGACGACGATGAAGCTCCTGAGCCGCATGGGCATGAAGGAGGGCGAGTCGATCGAGCACGGGATGCTGAGCAAGAGCATCGAGAACGCGCAGCGCAAGGTGGAAGAACGCAACTTCCAGGTGCGAAAGCAGGTGCTCGAGTACGACGAAGTCATGGAGCACCAGCGCCAGACGTTCTACGGCCTCCGCCAGCGCGTGCTGGAGGGCCGCGATGTGAAGGGTTTGCTGCTTGACTGGATCCGCGAGAGCGTGCAGGACTCGACGGGGGAATACCTCGACGAGAACTACACGGCGCAGTGCATCTCTGACTTTGCCAATACGACGCTCAGCGTCAGTATCGATCCGAAGCGTTTCAAGGGCAAAGAGGCGTACGAGATGGACGCGATCATCCGCCAGGAGGCACGAGCCGACGCGCGCCAGATGATCGAGATCACGCTGGGCGAGTACATGCCGGCCGAAGGCTCCGAGATTCAGATGGATTTCGACGCCAGCGGTCTGATCAACTGGGCCAAGAACCGGTTTGGTGTTGAGATCACCGAGGCTGAATTGCACGGGGCCGACACGGGCAACCGCTATGTCATGGCCGATCGTTTGCATGCCGCGGCGTGCGAGAAGATCGATGCCGCGGACTTGAGCGGGCTAGAGGTCTATCTGCAAAAGGGCTACGGAGTCCAGCAGTTGATCCATTGGGCGAAGAACAAGTTGACGGTTGAAGTGACGCCGGAAGAAGTAGCAGCGGCGCAGAAGGACCCGGAACATCCGCCGACCGAGTTGATTATGAAGAAGGCGGAGGAGCTCTACCTCCAGCGCGAAATCGTCTATCCGGTCGAGATGACGATGGAGCTTGGCATGATCGTCGCTCGGCGAAGCCCGACCGAGGCGTTCGAGTTCATCTCAAACTGGGCCAATCAGCGATTGAATGCGGGCTGGACTCCGGAACAGGTGCGGACGACGCCTCCGAACAAGGTGTTTGCGTCGCTGCGCGACTTGAGCGAGAAGTTTGTGAAGTCGGGCAAGCTCGATGAAGAGATTGCCGCGGCGACCGCGATCAAGAACGACGATGAACTGGACGCTTATCTCAAGCAGCGGTACAAAGTCGATGTTGGCGTGACCGAACTGATGAGATATCTCGTCGGCGAGGAGCGGGACCACGCAGTGCGGTCGCGCGTCGAGAACATCCTGCGAACCGAGCTGCTCCAACTCGAACGCATGCTGTGTCTTGAAACGCTCGATTCGACGTGGAAGGACCATCTGTACGCGATGGACCAGCTGCGCGATTCGATCGGCTTCCGCGCGTTCAGCCAGCTTGACCCGCGCACGGAATACAAGCGGGAAGGCAGCCGCATGTTCCGCGGGATGCTCAAGAGCATCCGCGAGCGTGTGACCGACATGGTGTTCAAGGCGAAATTGACGCCTCAGGCGCCGCCTCCTCCGCCTCAGCCGACGCGGGGACCGCAATTGGGATCCATGCCGCTGATCAGCGGCCCGGGGATCGACGATGTCGGCGCGGGGATCGGCGGCGGAAACGTGGCGTAAGCCGAGTTTGATTGAACCTTGACGATAAAGAAGCCTCCCGGAAGCGGGAGGTTTTTTCATGCGCTGAGAGTTTGTTGAGCCGTGAGTGAGCGGGCGATCACTCCGCGATAACGCCTTCAGGGAGGCGCGTCGCGGCGAGATACTTGCGGGCGCGCGAAGACTTGTCCTTGCTGTCGATCATGCTCCCGTCGGCGCGATAGCGGATGACGCGGCCGACCTTGCACAGCTTGGCGAGGGCCTGGTTGATGCTCGACTTGAGGCTGGCGGGGGCAGCGGAGGTTTCGTAACCGATGCTCTTGACGGCGTCGGCGAGTTCGTCGGTCGTGAGCGGCTCGGCAAAGCGGTCCTGCTGCCATACTGAAAGAATCGCTTCGCCCAGGTTCTTGGGCTCGGCGAGGTATGCCGGGGGGCGTCCGGATTTGTATTGCGGCTGCGGCGCCTGTTGCTTGACGCCAAGGAGGCCGTCGAACGCCGCCATCTTTTCGCGATTGGCTTTGAGGAGGCGTTCCGCATAGGCGCGGATCGTGGCCACCTTGGATTCCACTTCGGAAGCGACGGCGTCGTAGATCTTGCGGGCCTCGCGTTCACGCACGCGCTCGTTCTCGATCCAGCGGGTTACGTTCTCAAGCGCGCCACCAATTTCAGTGATTGTCATTTCCTGAACGGGCTTTGAATTATCGAATGGGAGATTGCTATCCATGCTGCTCGTCCTTGCAATAGGCCCGCAAAAAGACCTCCCGTGACAAAGCAAATACCTTGCTTTGCACGGGCGTTTCCTCTCAAAGCGGCCGAGGGGTACAACAAGATAGGCATGTGCCGGGTTGCAGGTCAACGGACTTGCTGTGGTGATACCGGTTCTAGGAATCCGATGAGAGACTTATAACGTATGGCATTTGGAGCGGGATTCGGGTTCCTTCCGGTCCGCAAAGGTCAGGAGGCGGTCGCGCTGTTTGTGATTACCAAGGCCGGGTGGGCGTCCGATCCGTATGGTTGTTTGTGATGGCTGGTGCTGTTTGACGTTCGTGGAGGGTTTCATGGTCGAGCAAAGTGGATTCAACCGGCGAGTGCGGGCATTTACCCTGATTGAGTTGCTAGTCGTGATCACGATCATCGCGATTCTGGTCAGCCTGACGCTCGCGGCAGGAACGAAGGTGGTCTCCGTCGGTCGCGAGCGCGGCACGCAATGGGCGATGCAGGCGCTAGATACATCCGTGGGTGAATACGTCCAGGCGAACGGCTCGATCCCTTCCGCGACTGTGCGTGATCCGTCTGTCGGCTCGATCAATCGTGTGCCGATCATCGATGGCGGCGTCGGGCAGGATGTCACAAACCTCCAGGCGATGGATTCGACGGCTTGGTATATCCACCAGTTGCAGTCAGAAGGAAGCTCGGCACTTGCCGCGATTCAGCAGATTGATCCGAAGCTTCGGAAGACCGGTGTCGTGAAAGATGCCGATGCAGTGGTCGACTCGACGCACACGGGCGTTCGGACAACGCAGATAGTGGATGTCTGGGGCAACCCGATCCGCTACGTCCATCCGAGATTCGGCGGGATTCACGGCGTCGGAGCCTCGGGTTTCGAGAACATGACGGATGTTCTCGGCATGTTGAACAACCCTTCGGCGAAGTACGGCACCAAGTCGTTTGAAATGAAGGTGTTCAGTCGCGATCCGGCGCCGGCGAATCTCGCGAGTGGAAAAAAGCGATCGGACTACAAAAACGACGCTGACGGCGGAGCGGCGCAGAACCGCCGGCCGTATTTCTACTCGGCAGGTCCCGATGGCGATCCCTCGACCATCGAAGACAACATTTACACGATCAGGCCGAATCTGCCGCGGTAAGCACTGGACCCTCCAGGCAGTTCGCGCCGGTTTCCCGCCTTGCGATTCTCAGCCAGGGATTGGCCACCGACCGCTCCGCGCGCTACGATCGCCCCACACCAATCGGGGTGTAGCGCAGTTTGGTAGCGCGTCTCGTTCGGGACGAGAAGGTCGCAGGTTCAAATCCTGTCACCCCGACTTGATTCAGAGTGAAGCCCTCCGATGGCTATATCGGAGGGCTTTTTCGTTGAAAACACACGACTTACGCGAGTTCAAACGCTGGTCCGGAATCGTGCGAAAAGCGAGGTTATGGGGTATAGGTCTTGGCAGGATTTGAACCGCTCGAACCAGCGGAGCTTGACTTTCCGGGGATTTGGTTGTATATACTACCATCATGGACAGCAAGCTCCCCAGCCCGGAACAAGTGTTCAGGCAGATCCCGTGCTTCTGCGGCGTGATGCTGGTAGCCGCACGCTCGGTCACGAGGCTCTACAACGAGGAGCTCCGTCCGTCGGGAATCGAAGTCACGCAGCACGCGATTCTGAAGATGCTCAAGGGGCTTGGACCAACACCCTTGGGCGCGCTGGGCGAACGCCTCGCCGTCGATAAGACGACCATCAGCCGGAATGTCAAGGTACTGGAGCGGCACAGATGGGTCACAACGGACCGCAGCGAGGATGCGCGCGTGCGAGTTGTGTCTCTCACCGACGCAGGAGCCGCGGCACTCGAAAAGGCCCGTCCCCTCTGGGACCGTGCTCAAAAGCGAATGCGTGCAGCCCTTGCTTCAGGCGAGTTCGATCAGTTCCGTGAACGCTTTCCCGACTTGGCGCTGGCGGCGATGTCGGCATAGTTTTTTTCTCTCGATAGATGTATATACAACGACTCGGAGCACCCCCTTGACCTTTGTCCCACTCCACATGCTCACCTTCGACTCCGCGATGTGCTTTGGCGGGCATGGCGTCATCCCATCGCCAATCACAGGAGAGGAATCATGAGCCCGCGGAAGCAACGGGTGGGGATTGGTCTGCTCGCAGGATGCCTGACAGCGGCGTTGATCGCGGGCGGGTGCTCGAAGTCGCCAGCAGACGATCCGCGACTGCGGTCTCCGAAGGTGCAGGTCGTCCAAGCGAAGGCAGCCGGCACGAATGGCAGAACCTTCACTGGGGTCGTGGAAGCCCGCGTGCAGAGCAACCTGGGCTTTCGAGTCGGGGGCAAAATCCTGGAACGAGCTGTCGATGTTGGACAGCGGATCCAAAAGGGTCAGATCCTGATGCGGCTCGATCCCCGGGATCTCGAACTCGCCCTTGCCGCGCAGCAAGCAAAGGTCGTGGCGGCCCGAGCTAGATACGTGCGTGCCAAGGCGGATGAGGCGAGGTTTGCTGGGGCGGTCGAATCTGGTGGGGTATCGCGTCTGGGGTATGACGCGGCCCGGGCGGAACTGGACGTCTCCAAGGCGACGCTGGAAGCGGCGGAGGCCGAGGCACGAGTCAGCCACAACTCCAGCGAGTACGCCGTGCTGCGGGCTGATGCTGATGGGGTGATTGTCCGGACGTTGAGCGAACCGGGCCAGGTCGTGGCCGCGGGGGAAACCGTGATCCAGTTGGCGCACGACGGCCCCCGCGAGGCGGTGATCAACCTGCCCGAAGGCGTGCGACCTGCTCTCGGAACAACCGCCTTGGCGCGGCTGTATGGGCAGGATCAGGTGCATCAGGCGCGGCTGCGCCAACTCTCCGATGCGGCGGACCCGGCGAGCCGGACCTTTGAGGCGCGCTTCGTACTCGAAGGTGAAGCCGCGTCGCCCCCCCACGCCCCCCACCCCCCGCTCGGTTCGACCGTCACCATCGCATTCCCCGCCAATCAAGTCTCCGGGAACAGGCCCGTCGTGGTGCCCGTCGGGGCGGTAACCGATCGCGGGAGCGGGGTGTGGGAGCCGGGCGTCTGGATCGTGAACGGCAGGTCGGAAGTGGCCTTCCGCTCCGTGCAAGTTGCCTCGATCGGCAAGGAGGAAATCACCATCTCCCGCGGGATCGAGGCCGGAGAGAACGTGGTGGCGCTCGGCGCGCACCTTCTGCACGAAGGACAAGTCGTCACCCCGGCCGCCCCCCCCGACGAAAAGGCGGTGCCCCATGCGGGGCATTAATCTCTCTGCGCTGGCGGTGCGGGAACGAGCGATCACGCTATTCCTCATCATCGCGTCAGCGTGTGCGGGCATCTATGCCTATGCGCAGCTGGGACGGGCCGAAGACCCGTCCTTCACCATCAAGGTGCTCACGGTGACTGCGGTGTGGCCCGGCGCGACCGCCCAGGAGATGCAGGATCTCGTCGCCGAGCCGCTGGAGAAGAGGCTTCAGGAACTCCGTTGGTACGACCGCGTTGAAACCATCACGCGCCCCGGCTTGGCCCTGATGACGCTGCAACTCCTCGACAAGACTCCGCCCAAGGAAGTTCCCGAGCAGTTCTACCAGGCGCGCAAAAAGCTAGGAGATGAGGCGAGCAAGCTCCCGCAGGGTGCGATTGGGCCTTTCGTCAACGACGAATACTCGGACGTTTCGTTCGCGCTCTACTCGGTCGAAGCTCCGGGTATGCCGCCGCGCAAACTCACCCGCATTGCCGAGGAACTCCGCCAGAGATTCCTCCACGTGCCGGGAGTCAAGAAGGTGGACATCGTCGGGGAGCAGCAGGAGCGGATATTCGTCGAGCTGTCCTACTCGCGGCTGACGATGCTGGGCATCTCGCCCGCGGACGTCTTCTCCTCTCTGACGCGACAGAACGCTGTGACTCCCGCGGGATCGATTGACACGGACGGCGCGCAAGTGTTTGTCCGCCTCGACGGGGCGTATACCGATACCGATGCGATCCGCAACGCTCCCATCGTGGCCGGACAGCAGAGCTTCAAGCTCGCCGACATTGCGGAGATCACGCGGGGCTACGAAGACCCGGCAACGTTCGTGATTCGTCACAATGGGGAGCCGTCCCTGTTGCTGAGCGTGGTCATGAAGGATGGCTGGAACGGGCTGGAGTTGGGCAACGCCCTACGCGTCGAAGGGGACAGGATCTCCTCCGACCTGCCGTTGGGAGTCAGCCTGAACAAGATCACCGATCAGGCGGTCAACATCGACTCGGCGGTCAATGAGTTCATGATCAAGTTCGCAATGGCGGTCGGCGTCGTGATGCTGGTCAGTCTGCTCAGTCTCGGATGGCGGGTCGGTATCGTCGTCGTGGCGGCAATTCCGCTGACCCTGGGCGCCGTCTTCGTGATCATGATGATCACGGATCGGGTGTTTGACCGGATCACGCTGGGTGCGCTCATCATCTCGCTTGGACTGCTCGTGGACGATGCCATCATCGCCATTGAGTCCATGGTGGTGAAGATGGAGGAGGGAATGGATCGCATCCGGGCCGCAGCTTATGCGTGGAGCCACACCGCGGCACCCATGCTCGCCGGGACGCTCGTCACCGTCATTGGGTTCTTGCCCGTCGGGTTTGCACGTTCGACCGCGGGCGAGTATGCCGGGAACATCTTCTGGATTGTCGGCTTCTCGTTGATCGCCTCATGGATCGTGGCGGTCGTATTCACGCCGTACCTTGGCGTGAAGCTCCTCCCGGAAATCAAAGCCGTCAAGGGAGGTCATGCAGGAATCTACGCCACTCCAGGATACCAACGGCTTCGCCGGCTGGTCGCGTCGTGCGTGAGGAAGAAGTACATGGTCGCGGGAGTTGTGGTGGGGATGTTCCTCCTGGCCGGCGGGGGCGTGGCGGTCGTGAAGAAGCAGTTCTTTCCGAACTCGGACCGGCCGGAACTGCTGGTCGAGGTCCAGCTTCCATTGGGAACCAGCATCGAGACCACGAGCGGAGCGGCACGGAAGGTTGAAGCGTGGCTGTCGGCGCAACCCGAAGCGTTAATCGTGACAACCTATGTCGGAGCGGGCGCGCCACGGTTCTTCTTTTCCTACAACCCGGAGCTTCCCGATCCGTCCTTCGCGAAGATCGTCGTGTTGACGCCGAGTGCACAGGCGCGGGATGATCTGAAAGTGCGCCTGCGCCAGGCGGCCGCCGATGGTCTGGCGCCGGAGGCTCGCATGCGCGCGACACAGTTGGTGTTTGGGCCCTACTCTCCCTTTCCCGTTGCGTTCCGCGTGACGGGCCCGGATCCAGCCCGGCTCCGTGACATCGCGCGCGGCGTCGAGGCGATCATGCGCGACGATCCGGACATGCGCACGGTGAATGTGGATTGGGGCGAACGGGTTCCCCAACTGCACTTCGTGCTGGACCAAGAGCGACTCCAGCTGATCGGGCTGTCGCCCCAGGAAGCGGCCCAGCAGCTGCAGTTTCTCCTGAGTGGTCAGACCATCACCCAGGTTCGCGAGGACATTCGGGCCGTGAACGTCGTCGCGAGGAGTGCCGGCTCAGAGCGATTGGACCCGGCGCAACTGGAGAACTTCACACTCACGACCAGCCAGGGCAAGCCGATTCCACTCAGCCAGATCGGACGAGTGGACATCCAACCGGAAGACCCGCTCATCAAGCGGCGGGATCGCATTCCCACCATCACCGTGCGCGGCGACAATATTGAAACCACCCAGCCGCCGGATGTCTCCTCCCGGATATGGGCCAGCCTCGCTCCCCTTCGAGAATCGCTGCCGCAGGGGTACCGCATCGAGATGGCAGGATCGATCGAGGAGGCGCAGAAGGCCAACTCAGCACTCGCGCCGCTCTTCCCGATCATGCTGCTGCTCATGCTGGGCGTCATCGTGGTGCAGGTGCGCTCGTTGTCGGCCATGTGGATGGTGATGCTGACGGGCCCGCTCGGACTCATCGGCGCTGTGCCGGTGCTGCTCATCTTCCATCAGCCGTTCGGGTTCAACGCCATTCTCGGTCTGATCGGCCTGTCGGGCATTCTGATGCGGAACACACTCATCCTGATCGGCCAGATCCACACCAATCAAGCGGACGGCCTGAATCCCTATCACGCGGTCATAGAGGCCACCGTCCAACGTTCGCGCCCCGTCATCCTGACCGCGCTCGCGGCCGTCCTCGCCTTCATTCCGCTCACGCATTCCGTGTTCTGGGGATCTATGGCCTATGTGCTGATCGGAGGCACCGCAGTTGGCACTGTGCTGACGCTCGTCTTCCTTCCCGCGCTCTACGCCATCTGGTTCCGCGTGAGGCCTGCCGGATGGAGTCAACCCGCGGCCGCAGCCGCCCAGCCCGAGGAGACGCTCGCATGACAGGCTCAATGCGGTCCTTGCTGATGCTCGTGTCGTTCGTGTTCCTCGCCTCGTGCAGCGCGGTCGGTTCGGACTACGGGCGTCTTGAGATTGAAGTGCCTTCAGCCTTTCGGAATCCGGCGTTCCACGTGCCCGACACCCAGACATCCGATCCCTGGTGGAAGACATTCCAGGATCCGGTCCTCACGGGTTTGGTCAAGGATGCCGTCCGCCACAACCAGGAGGGAGCTCGTCAGTAGCGTCTCTGCCACCCAGCTGGAAGATGTGGCCAAGGCAGCTGAGGCGGTCGAGGCTGCGAAGCAACTGGAGGAAAAGGCAAGGCGTGCCGTTGATCAGGCGGCGGCGCTACCCGTCCAAGGGGTTGTTCAAGCCCAAAGAACTCTTCTTGAAGCCCGCGGAAAGCAAATTGAAGCCACGAAGAGGTTGGTGCTTGCTGAGGCAGAACTCGGAGTGATTCAACGACAGGGTTTTGTATCTCCCGGAAACAAAGAGATCGCAAAGGCGGCGTCGAAAGCGCTGGATGCCGAGCTAAAAACTCAAAGAAGCGATTCAAGCAACCGCTGCCGCAGAGGAAGCGAAGACGCCTGCTGTATCCCAAGCCCACCTTACTCAAGCGGTGAACATTGCAAAGGCCGAAGGGAAGCTGCAAGCAGCGATCGTTGCCACCGCTGAGGCGCGAAACACTCTTGATTCCACGAAATCTGGGGCCCGAATACAGCAGATGCTGCAGACCGTTGACGCGGAAACAAAGGTCAGAGATGCAGTGCTTGCCACGGCTGCTGCGGAGAGGTAGAAAGCTGCCGCGATCGCCGGTGCAAATCTGATTCAACAAGAGGCGGCGACAACGGCGGCTCTCCAGACGCTAGCCGCAGAAACAGCACAAACTGATGCAGTCAACGCCACGATGCAGCCCGGCGGCTTGCGTTCGCCGAGACACTTACCTGTTGGATTCCCCGCTTTGCCAGCCATCGACGCACGTTCGGATAGCTATATCCCTTGTCACCCGCGGCCTGCAGCGGCCAGCCGATCCATCGCGGCGGCCGCACCTTCTCCATCAGCTCGATGAACCTGGTGGATTCGTGCGTTTGGCCCGCGCTGACGACGGCGGCGAGCGGAATGGCGTGACCGTCAACGACCAAGTGGAACTTTGATCCCCGCTCCTCGTCGGGGCCGCCTCGCGAGCGACCCAATGCGTGGTCTTGGGGTTCTCCTCTGCTTTTTTGAAGCGCCCGCAGCGGAGCGTGAAGCCCGGACATTGCTGCCGTCCACGCACCAGAGATCCCAATCGATGTAGCCGTTCTTGTCCAGCCGGATGCGCAGCGCCTTGAGGATCCTGTCGATCGTTCCATCCTTCTTCCAACGACTGAATCGGTCGTACACGCTCTGCCACTTGCCATACCGGGCAGATCGCGCCACGGCGCGCCGGTGCGCAGGACCCACAAGATGCCGTCGAACATCAAGCGGTGATCGTTCCACTTCCCGCCGCGCTTCTGCTTCGGAAGCAACGGCTCGATCAACTTCCACTGCGCATCGCTGCTGTCGCCTCTTCCCATGTTCGGCCTCCTTGCCGGAAGCCGCAGTCTGACATCTCTTTCCTCATCGCGCAACCGAACGTGCGCCGTACATTGCATCCGTCAAACAAAACCTAGTCATGACCCATATGGTTTTGAGTTTCTCCCGTGCTCAACCACGGCAATCAGCTTTCATGCTGCCCGACGAATCCTTAGAGCATTCGACTTGTTGCCATGTGACTCGAGATTCTTAATTCGATTGTGCTGCGTTCGTAAGAGGTCACAAATGGTATTGAGAGCCTTGATCGTCGTTTCGCCAAGCACCAGCTCGCGATGACTTGCGGTGACATTCGTAACTTTACGCGAAGCGTGAACCGCGCCGGTCATCTCAGAAGTACGGTTGGATTGTGTTTGCATGGATGACTTTCTGTTCATTGGAGCTTCCCCTTTTGCA
Organism: Phycisphaerales bacterium; assembly: GCA_050730655.1. Lineage (GTDB taxonomy): Bacteria > Planctomycetota > Phycisphaerae > Phycisphaerales > UBA1924 > JAFEBO01. The sequence goes on along the minus strand of JBOHNL010000006.1, from coordinate 160,581 downwards.
GGCTCTTCCGTATCACATGTCAAAAAGTACGCCATAACGACCTTCGACCAAAGTCCGGTGAATTGGCCACCTTTCGGCAACATTTCTTAACGGAATGGAAACATTCTTTCAGAGAAAAGCGATTCGTGCGCTCTTTTATACAAACTGAGATGATGCGTTAAGAAGAGATGTCGCAGCTTTAATCTGCATGCGGCTGCTTTGATCGCGTCTCAGGATCAGAACTGAATCGAACGAAGTTCAGGCGGAAATAATCCTTCTCCTCTTAGAGAACCACCCAACTTCTCAGCAAAGCGCCCCCGGTGAGGATTGCGATTCAGTGGGCGGCATATGTCATCATCCCAAACCAGGTGAGTAGCGTGCGTGAGTACGACCTGGGGAGAAACGAGAACTCGACAGCCACAAGCAGGATGCCGCGGCTACGCAGCTTCTCTCACGTCCGGATGAAAGCGCGAAAGGCGGCGAATCGTCTCGAGAAGGTGCTTTGGATCGATCGGTTTGCTCAAATAGTCATCCATCCCTGCCTCGAGGCATTGCTCCCGATCCCCGCGCATGGCGCTGGCGGTCAGCGCGATGATGGGCAGCCTCCGACCGTGATTCGAGACGACGAGTCCGGCTTGCTCCAGCTTGCGAATTTCTCGCGTGGCATCGAAACCGTCCCGGACCGGCATCTGACAATCCATAAGCACCAGATCATAATTCTTTTGGCGAACCGCACCAATTGCCTTTTGCCCGTTTTCGGCCATGTCGCAATGATAACCCGACGTTTGCAGAATCTCACGCACCACCAGTTGGTTGATCTCGTTGTCCTCCGCGACAAGTATCTGGAGCGTTTCCTGCGGCTTGTTCGGGTCGCTGCCTGGTGTTTGCAACTTCGTCACCGATATATTGGAGAAGCGCGGCAGCGCGCCATCGGTTGGTTTGCCCAGGGCGTCGGCAATTGTGTCAAACAGTTCAGATTGCCGCACTGGCTTGGCGATGTGACTTGAGATTCCCAGCTTGGACAACCGCTCGGGGTCCGCGGATTCGTCAATTGGTAGAAGCATGATCAGCGCCGTGTGTTTCAACCGCGGATCGGATCGGATTGCTCCAGCAAGCTTGTAACCGTCCATTTCCGGCATGTCGCTGTCGACAATCGCCAGGTCGAACGGATGCTTTGTCGCGGCCGCCTTACCAAGCATTTCCAGAGCACGAGCACCACTACCGGTGGTCGCCACGGATATTCCCCAGCCTGCGATCTGCTGTTCAAGAACCTTTCGCTGTCTCTCGTTGTCATCTATGGCCAGAATCCGCAGCGCTTTCGGGTTGATGCGTAGAGGAACTCTGGCGTGTTGTGAATCATCAACCAAATCAAAGGCAACGGTAAACCAGAACGTTGATCCCTTTCCTGGACTGGAGTTGACGCCCACGTTTCCACCCATCAATTCCGCCAGCTGCTTTGATATGGCGAGGCCAAGCCCGGTGCCTCCGTACGCGCGAGTTGTTGCCGCGTCCGCTTGCGAAAACGCCTTGAACAAGCGACCCAAATTATCAGCGGCAATACCGACGCCTGTGTCGGTCACGTCGAATCGAATCAGCACTTTATCGTCCTGTTTTGGACCGGGGGTTATCTCGACAACAACGGCTCCGTTCTCCGTGAATTTGATGGCATTGTTGATGAGGTTGGTCAGGATCTGGCGAAGGCGATTGCTGTCTCCGCGCACCCATGTTGGCACCTGGTCGTTAATGTGGCAGGCAATTTCAAGGTGTTTGTCGGCTGCCCGGTGGGCAAGCATGGCGACCACATCTTCGGACGCCCGATGTAGATCGAAGTCTTCGAACAAAATTTCCAGTTTGCCGGCGTCGATCTTGGAGAAGTCCAGGATATCGTTGATCAGCGCCAGAAGCGCATCGCCCGAGTACTTCGCCACCTGTGCCAAACGCCGCTGCCGAGTGCTCAGCTCCGTACCCAACAACAACCCAAGCATTCCTATGACGCCGTTCAGCGGAGTGCGAAGCTCATGGCTCATGTTCGCCAGGAAACCGCTTCTGGCCCGCGTGCCGGCTTCGGCGTCGTCTCTGGCGCGCCGAAGATCCGCCTCGACCTGCTTTTGCTCCGTTATGTCGACAGACAGGCCTAGCAGCCCGGCCACGTTACCGGATGAATCTTTCAAAGGGACTTTGCTGCACAAGCGCCACTGGACAGTACCGTCTTCGCGACGCAGCTGCTCCTCTCGATTCAAGAGCGGCAATCCGCTGCCGATAATAAGTTGATCGGAGGCTCTTTCCCGGTCGGCCTGTTCGGCCGGCTGCGAAAGATCGCTATCGGATTTGCCGACAATCAAATCGGGGGAGTCGAGCCCCGTTTCATGGGCATAGTTCTCGTTGCAACCAAGATAGACCGAATCCCGATCCTTCCAGAAGACGCGGTGCGGAATATGCGAGAGAGCACTGGACAGCAAATGTGTACGGGCCGCGAGTTCGGCCGCCTCTTTATGCATGCGCTCGCGTTCGGTTTCCAACTCCTTTGCGTGCAGCTCGGCGGATAACCGTCGGCGATGTTCTTCGTCGTAGAATTTTCGGCGCAGCAATGCACGGATGCGCCCTTTGACAACGATGACATCGCTGGACTTGCCGACAAAGTCGTCCGCCCCGGCCTCGAGCGCCTGCGCGAGGCTGAGGTTGTCTTCCTTCGCCGTCAGCATCAGAACCATGACCGACTGTTCCGAACGGTTGCCCATCGCGTTTATCTGGCGGCAGAGTTCGATCCCGTCCATCCCCGGCATCACGCGATCCACGAGCACGCAGTCAAATTGCTCGCGGGTCAGGCGCTCGAGCGCTTCCTTGCCTGAGGATGCGGTCTCGACAAACTGGCATTCCGGGCGCAGTTGCTCAACGAGATATGTCAAATAGGTGCTGCTGTCGTCGACCGCGAGAAGTCGGGCCTGACGTAACACGGTTTCTTGAGAAACCGACGGCGCACAAGGCGGCCGCGATTTTGAAAGGAGCGCTCGGAGCCGGAGGAGGAGCACTTTATGGTCCACGGTTTTCGCAACAAAGTCGTCTGCTCCGCTCTCAAGACCGCTGAGTTCGACCTGCTGAGCGGAATCGCCCGTCAGTATCACGATCGGGACGAGGCGCGTGTCGATCCGCATGCGGATCTGCTTGCACAACTCGTCTCCCCGAGTTCCCGGCAGGTAGTAGTCGATCAAGATGAGCCGCGGGATCTCGCGGCCGATCGCTTCCATGGCCGCCGCGGCCGATTGTGCGTGAACCACTCCGAAACCGGCGTTTGTCAGCATCGCTGACAGCTGGATCGCTTGCGTGCGCGAATCTTCGACAAGCAAAATACGGTCACGTACGCTCATATTACACCTTCTTGGCGGATCCGCGTCAGTTGTCGCAGCCTGGGCGCGATGAGGGGAAGAGGCAAAGATTCGCATGCCGCGCCGAGAGCCACCGCCGCCCCCGGCATGCCGTAGACAACCGCTGTGGTTTCATGTTCTGCGATGGTGTGGCCGCCCGCGTTCCTCATGGCCAGCAGTCCGTCCGCTCCGTCCTGGCCCATGCCGGTCAGAAGAACGCCGATAGCTGCTTCACCGTAGTTGCTGGCCATCGATCCGAAGAGCACGCTCCCCGAAGGTCTCTGCGAGCAGACCGGCGGAGAGCACTCCAGAACGAGGGTTCCTTTTCGTATGGTGAGGTGCCGATCGGCCGGGGCGACATAGACCACCCCGGGCAGCGGCACGTCTCCGCTTTTTCCTTCGTTGACTGGGAACGGGCACACCTCGCTCAGCCACTTGACGAACGTTTTTGAGAAAGAGCTCGTGATATGTTGAACAAGCAGAATCGGAACGCGGCATTCGTCCCCAAGCGCGTTGAGAACTTGCACGATCGCGCCGGGACCGCCCGTGGACGCCACAATGCCGAGGGCTTTGTAGCTTCCGGCCCGGCCCGGTGCCGGTAAACTTGACTGTCCCAAATGCGGATGTTCCACTTCGTTCTGCACGCGTTGAGTTATCACGCTCACCTGGCTCATGATCGCAAGCTGTGTGCAGAATCGCCGACCGAATTCTTCGAACGCCGCGCCGCCTGCGTTACGCGGTTTTTCAAGGACGGTGAGCGCGCCGGCCAGTAGAGCGTTGATGGAGGCTTTTCGTTCTGCCGTTTCCAGATCGGCCGCCACCACAACGATCGGTGTCGGCCGCTCCGCCATGATTCTGCGCGTAGTCTGAAGCCCGTCCATTCCGGGAAGATGGATGTCCATGGAAATGACGTCGGGCTTGGTTTCGTGAAGAAGGCGAAGTGCCATTTCACCGCTCTCGGCCATCGCCACGATTTCAAGCCTGGAATCCCGGGAGATTGCCTCGCCCAGCAGCTCTCGAACGACCAATGAGTCTTCCACAATCATGACTCGTACCGGGCCCGGACGTCGCGCCGGTCGCTGAACAAACTGGGATGATGTGGCCAATTCAATCATAGTCCGTTCCGTCGAAGCTAGGCGTATCTCTTGATAGTTTTCAGCAGTTCCTCGTGATCAAATTTCTGTTTGACGACGTAGGCATTGGCGCCCACCTCCATGCCTCGCTGATAGTCCTGCTTCCGATCGAGCGAGGTCACCAGAATGACCGGCAGCGATTCCAGTCGCGCATCGGTCCGGATCTCTTTGACGAGCGTCAATCCGTCCATTCGAGGCATCTGCACGTCGGCGATGACAAGGTCAATGGGTTCCGATCGCAGTAACTTGAGCGCGTCGATTCCATCGACCGCGACCCGCACCTCGTATCCGCTCGTCTCCAGAATCCCCTTCTCAAGGGTTCGGGTCGTGAACGAGTCGTCGACAACAAGCACAATGGGAGATCGCTTTGGCTGGGCCGGTCCGGGAACTACTTGAATCGGGAATTCCCCTGTCGCGAGCGCGATCGGATCCAGAACCAGCGCAACATTTCGATCATCGAGAAGCATCGCTCCGCAGAACCATTTCACCCGGGCGGCGGGCCCGTCCAGCGGCTTGATCAACGCTTCACGTTCCGCCACGAAGGCATCGACCACCAACCCTGTGCGACGGCCCTCCGCCTCGATCACCACGATCGAAAGGTTGCCGGGCTTTGCTTTGATTTCATCGCCGGACAGGCGGCCGGCGAGCGACACCAGCGGGTGCACGGCTCCCTCGAAGATCGCAAACCACCGATCATCCACGCATTGCACGTCTTTCGCGGGAAGCCGGACGAGTTGTTCGATCGAGTGGCTCGGCACGGCGAACAGTTGGTCGGAGCTTGAGATCAGCAACAATCGCTCAGCCGAGATCATCAGCGGAAGCATCATCTCGAGCACGGTCCCGGACTGTGCACCGGGTCCGATGCGGACCGAGCCGCGCAGCTGCGAGATCGTCTCTTGGACAACAGAGAGCCCCATCCCGCGTCCGGCCAGCTCAGTCACCGACGAACTCGTGGAGAACCCCGGCCGAAACAGCAGCCGGCGCAGCGCGTCCTGATTCGTTTCGCTCTCTGTTCCTGCCGACACCGCGATTCCCTGTTGAGCCGCGGTCTGAGCGATAACGTCCAGATTGAGACCCCGGCCATCATCCTCCACAAGGACGTGAAGACGATTGCCCCGAGTTCGCGTGGTAATAGAGATCTTGCCGGCGCGGCTCTTCCCGGCAGCTTCTCGCTCGTCTGGGCGCTCTATTCCATGCACCACGGCGTTCCGAAGCGCATGAAGAACTGGATCCTTCAACGATTGCAGGACCATGCGGTCCGCCTGGACGTGGAGACCGGCCGCCTGAAAGTCGACTTCCTTTCCATCGTCCCTTGCAAGAGCGCGGACCATTGGTCCGAGCGACTGGAGGATGCTGTCCGCCGAGACCATTCTGGTGTGCTGGACCGTGCGCCGCAGATCATCGGTCAGAGTGCGGATTGTCCAGGAGACGCTCTGTTGTGCGCGGCGGGCGATCCGGTGTTGCCGAGCGATGCGCCGGGCCAGTTGTCCCACCGATTCCACATGCCGCGCGATCTCGGCAAACTCTGGAATCGCGGCAAGTCGGCGCAGCGTGGACGCCGTCTTCGACGATGCTCCATCGCATTGACGCTGCAGATCGTCCAAATGCCCCGACAACTGGTCAACCTCACGGGCCGCCCGATCCTGATCAGCGTTCATCTCGAAGAGCGAATCGGCGCAGCGCAGCAGGCTGTCCAAGGAATGAGTCGGAACCCGTAGGGTTTCAATCTCCTGAGATGGCAGCGGGGTGTTCGCGGAGATCGGCGCGGCCGGCTCCACGGGACGCAGTGGAGCCGGCTCGCCGGCTAGTGGGGCAAGTCCTTTGCTCTCCAAGAGCTCTTCCAGAGCCGCGAGAGTTTCGCCAACGCTTCGGGTCGGTGCGCCCGTTGCCAGCTCCGACATGAAGTCCTCGATGTCGTCGAGCACTCGATAAATGGTGCGTGCCAAGTTTGAATCGAACCCGACAGAGCCGTCGCGCACGCACGAAAAAAGCGATTCCATCTGGTGTCCGAGCGCTTCAATCCCCCGCAGATCGCAAACGCGGGCACCGCCCTTCAGGGTGTGGGCCATCCGGAACGCATCGTTCCATCGAGGATCGTTGCTTGCAGCGCCGTGCTGCAGGAGCGACGTCAGAACGGCGCGGATGCCGTCCACCTGTTCTTTGTGTTCCACCTGGAACGCGGAAATGACCTGTTTGTGAATATCCATGTCAGACCTTGTAACGTTCGACCGCTCGATGCAGTTGCTGGCTGAGTGCGTTCATGTTGGCAGCTGACTTCTCTAATTGAGATATGCTGGCGGCGGTTTGGCTGACCGATTGCCTCATGTCCTGCATACCTTGCGTCACCTGCGTAACGCCGATCTGCTGCTGGTTTGTTCCCGCGACGATCTGCTGGAACGCCTCGATGCTTTCCTGGTTCGTGCCGATCACGTCGCGGATTGTGATCTCGGTGGCTTGGGCCTGCGCCTTACCGCCGTCCGCACGCTTGACCGCCTCTTCCGTCAGCATCACCGAGGTATTGATCCCGCGCTGGATCTCGCTCAGAATGGAGCGCACCTGACCGGTGCAGTCTTTCGCCCGGTCCGCCAGGTTCTTCATCTCGTGTGCTACGACGAGGAACCGGCCTCCCTGCTCGCCGGCCGACACGGCTTCAATACTGGCGTTGAGCGCCAAGAGGTTTGACTGCTCCGAAATGTCGCTGACGGTCGCGATGATCTCGCCGATGGTCTGCGTGCGTTCGCTCAGCGACACCACGTTTTCCGCGACTTCTTCGACCTGATCGCGGACGGCCTCGATCGTCTGGCTCGTCTCCTGGGTCGCTTTCATGCCGCGCTGTGTCGTGGCGGAAGCGGTCTCAACGGTGGCCGAAACACGCTTGGCGCGTTCGCCGATCTGCCCGCCCGACTGGGTGATCTCCTCCAGCGTGCTCGTGATCTGCTGGATGGCCGCGGCCTGTTCCTTAGTTGCGGCTGCCTGCTGCTGCGTGGCAGCCAGGATTTCCGCGGCGGTTGAATTGACGTTCTCCGTTGCGGCGCGAACCTGGGTCGACATATCGCGGAGTCCGCCTCGCATCGAGCTAAAGGCGGTGACAAGCTCGCCGACTTCGTCCTGCGAGCGGGTGATCATGTCGTCGCCCGTCAGATCGCCATCGGCGATCCTTCGAGCGAGTACCGTCACGGCCCGGACCCGGCTAGAGATGTTCCGGGTAATCAGGAACCCGGCCACCGCGACGATCGCGAACGCCGCCATCGTGCCGCCCACGATGATGCGGATGGCATTTCCGCTGCTTGCCAGCGCCTCGGCGGAACGTTCCTTGAGCAGAGTTTGCTCGGCACCTTTCAACTCGCCGAGCGCAACCCGAAGAGCATCCATGTCTTTCTGGCCCTGGTTCGTCAGCACCCATTGGTGTGCGGCTTCCGGCCCCTTGGACTTCAGAAGGCTGATTCCTTCCGCGAGCGACGCTTGCCGCCGATTCAGAGCCTCTCCCAGATTATCGAGCCGGCGCTGCTGAGCCGGATCGTCCCGAGTCAGCTGCGTTACGTCTTTGAGTAGGCTGGCAACCGCGGATGTGCCGGATTGGTATGGCTTGAGATAGATTTCATCCGAGGTGATGATGTAGCCGCGTTGCCCCGTCTCCGCGTCGGTCACCGCCTGCAGTATTCCGTCGAAATGCTCGATTACGACATGCGTACGCGCCACCCAATCGGCGTTGTCCATGAGCTTGGTGGTGCTGTAGTAGGACGCAGCGCCAATGCCGGAAAAGATCGCCAGAGCCGCGCCGAAACCAGTGCCTATTTTTGTGCCGACTGTCCATTTCATGGCATCTTGTCCTCGTGAGTGGGTTGTGCTTGCGCCCCGTTCCCGCCGCCGGGAACAGCCAGAACACTTGCTTCAAATGTTGTCGGGTCTTGAGCGCCTGCATGTGCAGGCGGTTCTCCCCTGATGACTTCGTTTTCTATTTCTGCAGAGTCTGACCTTGATGCGTCCGGTGGGCGCGCGCTCATGAAGCCCGCGCTTATCGAGGCGCACAATCGCTCCAGACATAACACCGGAATCCCATCCCGATGTATCGCTGCGACAAATCGATCCGAGCCTTCTCCGGACGATGCTTTGCTTAGCATGTCCGTCGGCTGCACCGAAATAGTCTTGTCGATCGCATCGACACGCAACCGTGCTTCGATGTTGCCGGCGCGCACAAGGATGAGACAGCCGCCGTCGCCCTTCGCCACAGCGCGCTTTCCGAGGAGCACGCCGACATCGATCACAGAACGGGCTTCTCCGCGATGACACACGACCCCGCAGAGTTCGGCAACTGCCCCGGGAACGCGAGCAACCTGCCTGAGCGGCGCCACTTCGACGACGCTTGTCAGGTCCATCCCCCAACGTTGTTCGTCGACGATCACGATGAGAAGGCTTTTGCCCCTGTCGTCGTGCTTGTGCGTTGTGTGCGGTCGAGCCAGTTGCTGGGCGCGAAGGTTCAGCGTGCGCTGAATCGTTTCCGCGCTCGGCTCGAGCGAGCCTTTGAGCGCATCCTCGCTCGCTCGCAGCCGCGCGTGGACGCTCGCCCAGTCAATGGAAGCATGTGCTTTCATGAGTTGCTCAACGCCTCCTGGTGAAAATGAATCAAGTTGCGAAGATCGCCTACGGCGAGGTCGTCGGCATTCGGAATGAGTTCAAAGTCGGACCGGTCAGCCAGAATGGTCAGAGCCAGGCCATACGCGTGGCAGGCCGAGCCCTTGCGACCTTGCCGTTGCTCTGAAACCCCCATCAGGTAGTGGGCGAGGGCATTGGAGGGTTCGAGATAGATCACGCGGCGAATAGATGCTTCGGCGCATGCATGATCACCAACCTGATTGTGCAACATCGCGAGTCGGAGGTGGACCGCGGCGTCCATGGGTCGGCTGGCCGTCTGGTTCTCGCATTCGAGCAGGGACGTGCTCAGAGAGCGTTCCGTAGGTAGTCGGACGGCAAGCGCAGATTGCTTGGATACATTCGATGGGAGGGCAGCCGCCTCTTTGAGCCGACCAGGCGCTTCGGGCTTCAGCGAGCGACGACGGTCACCCGTCTTTCGTGATTCAAACACCGGCGCCGCAAGTTGTTTGATACGACGATCAATGGATCGCTCCGCAGATCCGCTTTTCGGCACATCAGTGTCGAGAACCGGTGATGCCGGCTTCTGATAAAGGACTGCGCCCGGAACATTGACCGCTTGAAAGGAACGAAACAGTTCGACATTCGGCTCGGCATGCCCGACCAGGAGCCAGCCGCCAGGAACAATGCACTCGTAAAACTGTCGCACGAGCCGCCTGTTGGTTTCGGGGGAAAAGTAAATCAGGACATTGCGGCACAGAATGAGATCGAATGTGTCGACGCCATAGAGCGCAAGGGGCGGTGAATCGGTGGCAAGATTGTGATACGCAAATCGTACATGCCGTTGAAAGTCGGAATGAATGACCAATCGGGTCCCACGTGGAGTGAAACAATCCTCGATGTGTTCGTGCTCTGCGCCGCGAAAATCCCACGCGGCGAAGCTTCCCTCTCGGGCTTGGGCCAGGGACTTCTTGTTGATGTCCGTTCCGAGAATGGATACCTCCCAACCACGAAGCGCGGCCGCGTACTCCCGGGCCAGGAGGATCGCGACGGAGTAAGCCTCGGCACCTGTTGAACAGCCCGCGCTCCAGACGCGGAGACGGCGAATGTCGCGATTGCGATGGAGAATGTCCGGAAGAACATTTTCACGCAAACCCCTGAAAAGCTCGGGGTGGCGGAAGAATGAGGTTTCGCCAACGGTCAGTTCCTCCGCAAGTCGATCCCATTCAATTCGCTTGGTTTCCGGGTCTTGAAGCAATTGGAGATAGGCGCCCCATGTACATTCTCCAAGCGCTCTAAGCCGGCGCTGAATGCGGCCGCAAAGGTCTTCGTCTTTGTCGGAGTAATACGACAAGCCGGTTGTTTCGATGACGAGCCGCTTCAATTCGCGGAACGCGCAGTCGTGCCGAAGTTCTGAAAGATGTGCCGCGTCTGAAATCATGCGGCAGCACTCCCCAGATCTTGAATGCGGCGCTCAAGAACGAGCCGGAGCTCGCAAATTCGATCGTGTTCTTGCTTCAGCACAAGATCATCGACACTGATGAGCGGTACGATGGAAGCATCGAACTGAACAGCCGTAGGCGTAATTCCACGGGATGCGAGCTCAACTATGGCATGCCGCTCGACATCGATTACCTGATGTACGCGTGTTGCGAGAAGGCCCATGCGGGCGTCACCGCTCTGCAGGAAGACGATGCAGGTGGGCTGTTCGAAAGCAGCGGCTTGATCGGGGATATCCAGCAATCTGGTCATTCTGAGCACCGGCATCAATACGCCTCGGAGATTCAGAAAGCCGGCCAGAATGGACGGTGAGCCAGGCTCGCAAGAGAGCGCGGCAATCGGAGTAATTTCGGTCACATCCGCGATTCGCAGCGCGAGGGTTCGCCCTTCGGCCGCAAATATCAAAAGCGAAAGGGACTCGCCCGCTTTGGCCGGAAGCTCGTTCGTGAAAAGTTGACTGTGCTGTTCGAGCATGGGTTGCCGTCACGGTTGTCGACCGCCTCTCTTGCAGGTATCGGCGAAGCGATTGGCGTGATGCTGTCGGCTCTCAGTTTTCGCGATGTTTTGAACAGGAACGAGCAAGTTTGGCTCAATGGGAAAGGGGGAAGGAAATGAAATAAGAGCGTTTTCATGGGCGGTTGTCATATGAGTCAATCATTAATTCAATGGTGTCATCAGAATGATTCGAAAGGCAAGACCCCTGGTCACCAGGGGCAAACAGGCCGCAGGGCGTACTGCGCCGCCGAAGCTTCTTTCGAAGATCGTCAGTTGATGCGGGGGCGTGTTTCAGTTCGTCCCGCCAGCGACATCGGCAGAACTGTGGGAAATTATGAGTTCCGCGGAAAGCAGTAATCCTTGCACGTTGAAAAGGATATCGGCGCGAACACGCGTCGCGCCGACATCCCTGAGACTCACTTATGCCTGATTTCCAGGAGAAGAAGCGGGGCCCCGTTGGGCGAGTCGAAGTTCGTAGTCGAACGCGGGAAGACTTTCATGCAGCCAGAGGCAATGGCTGAGCGCAGTGCGCACCAATCTTGGGTTCTGGAATGGGCTCCGAGGCGCTGCCGATCGGACGAAGCCACAACATCTGAACTCCGAAAACACAAAGGTCTTCGTGGCATTGCTGAACGCGCCGGATCACGGCGTGCTGCACGGAGTCTTCGCACTTGCCTTCTGTTCCAGAGAAAACAGTATCTATGACCGTGCCGACCGCTGGGGCGAGGTCGGTCCTCCACGCAAAAGCAAATCCTTCTTCCGATGTTTCTAGAAGCCAACCCGTGTTGTATTCCTTCGAACCTTCGCAGCGCCACAAAACGGCGTCGGATTGTCGCTCGCGCGGGGACGTTCTGTGCTCAATTCGCAGGGTCATGTTGGTGCTCCTTGACAGATCTATGGCGACTCGGGTGTTACGGCGCTTCTGGTCGATCATCCTCTCGCGGGATGGGCTCTTTGAAGTCGATCCAGCGGCACCCGAGGCGCGTCCCCGCGGCACGATGTTGGACGGTGCGCACCACAGTTGCCGAGCGCGGAGCGGCCAGGGAGCGCAGCAGGATGCGCACCTTGTCGCCGATTGCGGGTGGATCCTCGACGGCCACGTCCAATCCGATTCCTGAATCTGAGACGTCGCGAATGACCGCGCGCCGAAACGCGCATCCCGCGTGCTGCCGCCACCCCGCACCAGTCGAAGGCGGCTTGGCACGAACACGGCGACGTCGGTCGTTTGGATTCAATGGCTTCATGATCTCTCCTCTGAAGTTACGAAACAATGTGGAACATCCTGGTTGTCACGCCGCCCATCGATAATCTTGAGTTTCGGCTCGGGATCCGATGGAAGTGATCACGTTCACAATTTCGGAATCCTGCGGTGTTGCACAAGCGTGACGGAGCTCGTCGAGTGCTTCGGAAATCGACATCCGTTTCCGGTGGGGCCGATTGCTGGTCATGGCGATGAACGTGTCGATCATGTGCAGGATCGCTCCGCCGACGAGTATCTGCTGATTCGGTGCGGCGGAGTCGGCATCGTCGATCATTCCGCGCGCGTGAGCGAGAATATCCGTCACCGCGCTCGATACTGTGGTTGTGCGGCAGAGATCCAGGCCGAGGCGCAGATGCTCTTTGACGAATTCGGTCTCTTCAGAGGTGTAGGCTTGCGACTTCGACAGCATGTCTTCGGGTACGGCCGCCTTGCCGATGACGTGAAGGATGGCGGCGATTTCGAGATTCTCAAGAACCGCATCACCAACTCCCATCTGGTGAGCAACCTCGCGAGCCATGAGGCAGACAGCGTGTGAATGATCCCGAACCTGAGCGTGCTGGACCGGGCCAAGGCAGCACAAGCGGGTGAGGGAGGGGACGAGGTTTCCGGTCTTTCGGGTGGCGAGCAACTGACGGATCGACTTCGCGGTTTTCATCAGGTCCGCCATCGCGACGGTGCAAGTTCGGTTGCGGCCATTTTCCTTTGCGGCGTACATCGCCTGATCGCAACGATCGATGGCGCCTTCACTGAGGCTGCCCGCCTCACAGAGAGCCACCCCGAAGCTGGCGGTAACCGCGACCTCCCGGCCTTCGACCCGGAGGGGCGAGATGGCGAGTTCACGCCGGATGCGTTCAGCCCAACACCACGTATCACAGATAGTGCGGCCGGGCCGCAGGGCGAGAATTTCCTCGCCACCCCAACGAATCAGCACGTCATTGCGGTGAGCGTGCCGGATGAGAAGCTGAGCGACTTGGCAGAGCAACTGGTCGCCGATGGCATGGCCGAACGAATCGTTGATCTCTTTGAAGTGATCGAGGTCCAGCATGACACAGGCAATTGGCGAGTGTGTGTGATTCGGCGCCTGCAGGTTGCGGAGGATGCGCCGCGCGGCGTGCCGGTTGTGAAGCCCGGTCAGCGCGTCATGCTCGGCGACGCGTTGAAGACAGCGGATCCGTCTTTCCATGTGACGGCGCTCGCGCTGACCCTCCGCGCTTGTCGCGAGTGCGCCACGAATGCGCGTGGCAAGCACTGAATTGCGGGTTGCATCGCAAAGCGGCATCATGTCGGCGGCGCCCGCTCGCATGCATTGCAGAGCGATTGATTCGTCCGAGTGTTCCGCGATAACAATGAAAGGCAGGCCGGCGTCCCGCACGAGATCGGCCAGCGGATCTCTCGAGGAGATCGCCATCTCGAACTCGAGTACGGCCGCGTCGAAGTCGTGGCGGTTCAGCGCACTGCGACCTTCGCCGTTTGTCTTGACAACGTGAATGGCCGCATCGGGAAGGCTGTGCTCGATCGCTGCACCGAGCTGGCGGCGAGCTTTCTGGCATGCATGTCCGAGTAAGATGCGAGTGCCTTGCATTCAGCCCTCCGTGCTTGCAGGTGGATCGTCGAGCAACATCGGTCACGATGCGGATGTTGTCCGCAGGATTCAATCGAAAGAGTAATAATCGTTTTTGAGGCCTCTTCCATCCGCTCCAAATCGTCCCATTGCCCCGGACAAACACCGTGACGAGTTGCAATGAAAGCGTATTCATTATGTACGGGTAATGGTAATATAAATGGAGACAAAGTGATTCCATCAAAAGTTGTAAGCCGCCTTGTGCATGCACGATCGATTCAAGCAGAATTACGCGATTGACTTGTCGACATCCAATACGAGAAATGTCGAGCGGGTACATCGGTCAGGGCGTGCCGCTCAAAAATCGCGTAAAATAAGCCTGCTTTGATCAGAGCTCGATATGAAAGCGGCCCGAAGGCATGCCCGAAAGGCGGTCGGAAAAATGAGATATGCCTATGTGTATCGTGGTCGTATTGCAAGACAGAAAATGTGCAAAAATAAATCGTGTCGGCTGGAGTGTGAATAGGAAAATATGCCAATAAAGACGCGAAGGCTCGTGTGTCAATGAGCACGGTATGGATGTGACGAATGTTCAGCCGGATTCGTAGAAGCTGTCTCGTATCGAAGTGGAATCTGCGCGGGCGAACACCGATGCAACGTGGGATATGGCAATGCGCTCGCGATGAGAGATGAAGTCGCCGCAGCCGGACGCGAACTCGAGCACCGCAAAGGCGCTCGCTATCGTCGGGCATGCATTGGTGATCGTGAGGAGAAACAAGATGCGGATACTCGTAGCCGACGATAATGATGTGTGCCGAATGCTCCTGGCCGGGGTGCTGATGGATGCGGGGTTTGAAGTAGAGACGGTTACAAATGGACGAGACGCGCTCGATCGGGTGCGGAACGGAGACATCCGGCTTGTTATCTCCGATTGGGAAATGCCTGGCATGACCGGGGAAGAGCTCTGCCGCTCCGTTCGGAACGATGATGCGCTTGGATATGTCTATATCATCCTTCTCACCACGCACGGCGCACCACACGAGCGCCTCGCGGGGCTCGTTTCCGGAGCGGACGACTTTGTTTCAAAGCCGTTCGATACGCCGGAACTACTCGCTCGCGTTCGGTGCGGGGAGCGTGTCCTGGCGCTCGAAACACGGGAAGTTACGATCTTCGCACTCGCGAAACTGGCTGAATCGCGCGATTCCGAAACCGGCGCTCATCTGGAACGGGTGCGCGAATATTCGCGTACTTTGGCCCGCGATCTCTGCAGCAGAGACGAATTTGCTGGGCGGGCCGAGGGGGACTTCGTGCGGCTGATCTATCTGACCAGTCCCCTGCATGACGTGGGGAAGGTCGGAATTCCAGATTCCATACTGCTCAAACCCGGAAAGCTGGATGCACGCGAATTTGAGATCATGAAGTCGCATACGACGCTTGGGGCCGGCACACTGGCTGCAGCATTGACGCGGTATCCGGGCGTGCGCTTCCTACAGATGGCGCGCAGTATTGCGCTCCATCATCACGAACGATTCGATGGAACGGGATATCCGACGGGGCTTGAGGGCGAAGATATTCCATTGTGCGCAAGGATTGTTGCGCTCGCGGACGTCTATGACGCGCTTACTTCAAAGCGGGTTTATAAAGAGGCCTTGAGCCACGACGACGCGAGACGATCCATCGCTGGAGAGTCCGGAAAGCATTTCGATCCGCACGTGGTGCGTTCATTCCTCTTCAACGAAGAGCGTTTTATTGAGGTGAATCGATCGTTTGGAAGAGCGATGGCGGCATGACCAGCGCTTACTACCCGCGCGAGCTTGAATGTCGGTGATTCCGTCGCCTGAATCGTGCGATCGCGACTAAAGCACTTTGCCTTCGATTCCCGCTTTTATCCTCGTCCGAGTGTCCAGCACCCACACAGGCGATTCCGGAGCGTTGGCTGGAGTGGCCATTGCGTCCTAAATTGCGTCTTGATTGGCCCAATACCCACGCCAAACCTGCACCCAACTGACTGAGCCAACCAGTCGAAATCCGTCAACACCCCGGTTCTTCGAGGTTCCAAGGGGGGTGCCGGCGTTTGCCGGTGCGGCAGCATCGGCCAGTCAGAGTTCTGTCGATTCGGTGGTTGAGGAGCCCTTGTCTCCCACACGCCGCCGCTGCTGGGAAGCGAGTAAGCTGTTTGTGACCTATCGCCGTTGCCCCTAGTCATCTTTCACGGTTTTACGGCGATCAAAAACCGCGTTTTTGGCTCCCAGAGGCGGATACCCTCGGCAAAAAGTTCAACTGGCGTCCGGTCACCCCGACTTTTGGATTCGAATGAAGCCCTTCGATGAACAATCGAAGGGCTTTTTCCTTGTTGGTCGAGCGCGAAGCCTCGCATCGGGAAGGTGACTCCATGAATCACGGCGGGGCGATACTCCCCGAGTTCGACCGGGAGATGGCAAGCACGCGGAAGGTGCTTGAGCGAGTTCCCGAATAGAACTTCGACTGGCAAGCTAACCCAAAATTGCGGACGATCGGTTGGAACGCGAACCACCTTGGCGAGATTTTCGGCTGGGTCGCAGACAACGTCATGGCGTCGTCGTGGGATTTTGCCCCGATCGGGGGTGAAATCTATCAGGCGCAAAGGCTGACAAGTTGTCGAGACATCCTCGATCTGCTTGATCGAAATGTCGCGATGGCCCCTCAAGCGATTGCGGGAGTGAGTGCCGCCCGTTTGGCGCAGCCGTGGTCGCCGCTCCGCGCCGGATCGTTACCGCGCGGGAGCGCCGTCCAATCCGCGCGAAAGCCGTTCCGTGTGTGAGGCCAGAAGACGACGGAACGGATGCGGCAAGTAATCCGAACAGTCGGTACACTGCGCGCGTGTTGCCCAAGAGCGGTCTCTAGCTCGAACGTGAACCGCGATCTTGCGACGGGACGGTCGAACGACGCGAAAAGCAACCGTCGCAAAATCAGCCGCGTTGACGTTACACTCCTCTTCCGCATGAACGCGATTCTCGCCCTTGACCAAGGCACCACCAGTTCGCGAGCCATCGTCTTCAATCACGACGGCTCGATTCGTGCCTCCGCGCAAGAGGAATTCCGACAGATCTTCCCAAAGTCCGGGTGGGTGGAACACGACGCGAACGAGATTTGGCAGTCGCAGCTCGACACGGCAAGCGAGGCACTCTCGAAAGCGGGGCTGACCGCCGCGGACATCGCGGGCATCGGGATCACGAACCAGCGTGAGACGACCGTCCTCTGGGATCGGAAAACTGGCCAGCCGATCCACAACGCGATCGTGTGGCAGGATCGGCGCACGGCCGAGTTCTGCGATGGCCTCAAGGCGGCGGGGCACGCGGAACTGATCCAGCAGCGCGCGGGGCTGGTGATCGACGCGTATTTTTCGGGAAGTAAAGTGCGATGGCTCCTGGACAATGTGCCCGGCGCGCGAGAGCGCGCGGAGCGCGGGGAGCTCGCGTTCGGGACGATCGATTCCTGGCTCGTCTGGAAGCTCACGGGCGGCGCGCGGCACATCATCGATGCGACGAACGCCTCGCGCACGATGCTTTACAACTTGCGCGGCAATTGGGACGACGAGCTGCTCAAAGTGCTCGGCGTGCCGCGTGCGCTGCTGCCCGAAGTGCGATCGTCGAGCGAGGTGTATGGCGAGACGACGCTGCTCGGCGCGCCGATCAAGATCTCCGGCATCGCGGGCGATCAGCAGGCCGCGCTCTTTGGGCAGAATTGCTTTGAGCGGGGACTGGCGAAGAACACGTACGGCACCGGTTGTTTCATGCTGATGAACATCGGCGCCGAGCCGCAAATCTCAAAGCACAAATTACTCACCACCGTCGCTTGGCAGTTGGGAGGACGGACGGATTACGCCCTCGAGGGCAGCGTCTTCATCGGCGGCGCGGTCGTGCAGTGGCTGCGAGACGGGCTTGGCATCATCAAGACTTCGGCCGAGGTGGAAACGCTCGCGGCGACCGTGCCCGACAGCGGGGGGGTGTATCTCGTTCCGGCTTTTGCCGGGCTGGGCGCGCCGCACTGGGATCAGTACGCGCGCGGCACGATCACCGGACTCACGCGCGGCACGACTGCGGCGCACTTGGCGCGCGCCGCGCTTGACGGCATCGCATTCCAGGTTGCGGATGTGCTCGAGGTGATGAGGCAGGACAGCGGTGTCGAGATGAACGAGCTACGCGTGGATGGCGGTGCGTCCGCGAACGACATGCTGATGCAGTTTCAGGCCGACATCCTGCAGGTACCCGTGGTGCGTCCGAAAGTGATCGAGACCACCGCGCTCGGCGCGGCGTATCTCGCCGGCCTCGCCACCGGCTTCTGGAAGGATCGCGCCGATGTCTCGCGCTCCTGGAAGGCGGGCCGGACATTCGGGCCGAAAATGAGCGCCGACGAGGCTGCGCACCTTCGCACCAGGTGGAAACAGGCGCTCACCCGCGCGCGCGAATGGGAGGAACACGAATGATTGACTGCATCGCTCGAGGCGGACCAATCACATGAACTCCACTCCGCTTCTCCAGCGCGATGTCTTTCTTCAGCGGATTGCCGATCGCCGCGAGGCGTGGGACATCGCCGTCGTCGGCGGCGGCTCGACGGGTGTCGGCATTGCGGTCGATGCGGCATCGCGCGGCTACAGCGTGGTACTGCTCGAACAGCATGACTTCGGCAAGGGCACCTCGAGCCGCTCGACCAAGCTCGTACACGGCGGTGTCCGGTATCTTCAGCAGGGCAATATTTCTCTCGTGATGGAGGCGCTCAAAGAGCGCGGCCTGCTGCTGCGCAACGCGCCACACATTGTCCACGACCTGCAGTTCATCGTGCCCAACTACGCGTGGTGGGAAGCACCGTTCTACGGCATCGGAATGAAGGTGTACGACCTGCTCGCGGGCAAGTATGGATTTGGACCGTCGAAGATACTCTCGCGTGAGGAAGTGCTCGAGCGCATTCCGACGCTCTCGCAGGATGGACTGCGCGGCGGCGTGAAATACCACGATGGGCAATTTGACGACGCTCGCCTGCTGATTGACCTCGCCAGCACCGCGGCCCAGCAGGGCGCCTGTTTGATCAACTACGCGCGGGTTGTGTCGCTCGGTAAAGACAGCGAGGGTTTCATCAACGGTCTGACCTTTCGCGACGAAGAAAGCGGCGCGTCGCACACGCTCGCTGCACGCTGCGTGATCAACGCGACAGGTCCGTTTTGCGACGAATTGCGCCGCGTGGACGACGCCGCATCGAAGCCGATCATTTCGCCGAGCCAGGGCGTGCATGTGACCTTGCCTCGGGAATTCCTTCCGGGCGAGACCGCGATCATGGTGCCGCACACGCGTGATGGACGCGTGATGTTCGCCATCCCGTGGCACGGCCACACGGTCATCGGCACCACCGACACGCCCATCCTCGCTTCCACGCTCGAACCCAGTCCGACGAGTGAAGAGGTGGATTTCATCCTTGAGACGGCAAGCGACTATCTCGCGAAGCGCCCGACACGCGCTGATGTGCTCAGCGTCTTTACGGGTATTCGTCCGCTCGTAAAAGCGAGCGACGCGGCGAATACCGCCGCACTCTCACGCGAGCACACGATCGAGATTTCCTCTTCCGGCATGCTCACGATCGCCGGAGGAAAGTGGACGACGTATCGGCGCATGGCTGAAGACGCTGTCGATCACGCCATCGTGCTTGGTCACCTCGACGAACGTCCGTGCGTCACACGCGACCTGCGCATCCACGACCACGGCGGTCACGACGACTCCGCCGGATGGTTTGCCCGGCACGAGATGGCACGCAGCGTCGAAGATGTTCTTGCCCGTCGCACCCGGCTGCTCTTTCTCGATACGCGTGCCGCGCTCGCCAAGGCGCCTCAAATCGCCCGTGAACTGGCACAGGAGCTCGGGCGCAGCGAGGCGTGGCAACAGTCCCAGCTCACCGCCTTTGGCGAAACGGCGAGCCACTATTTGCTGCCCAAACTATGAGCCCATACTTCGCGGAATTCATCGGAACGGCGTTGCTGATTCTCTTCGGCAACGGGGTGGTCGCAAACGTAGTTCTTGCCAAAACAAAGGGGAACAACTCCGGCTGGATCGTCATCACCGCCGGATGGGGTCTGGCTGTTTTCATCGGTGCGTTCTGTTCCGCGCCATTCAGCGGCGCGCATCTGAATCCGGCAGTGACCCTCGCAATGGCCATAGGCGGCGAGTTCCCCGTGGCGAAGGTCGCAGGTTACATCCTTGCGCAGATGTTCGGTGCGGTTGTCGGCGCCGTGCTTGTGTTTCTCTATTACCACGCGCATTTCGGGGCAACTGAAGATCGAGACGCCAAGCTTGCGTGCTTCTGTACGTCGCCCAACATCCGCAGCATACCGCAATCGTTCTTTTGCGAGGTGGTCGGCACCTTCTGCCTCATCCTGCCCATCTTTCTGATGTCGGACGTGAAGTTTCAGTTGCCGGTCGGCGCGGAGCCCAAGGACATCGTCATCGGAATGGGCAGTCTGGGTCTTGTTCCCGTCGCGATGCTTGTTTTCGCCATCGGGCTTTCGCTCGGAGGCACCACGGGTTACGCCATCAATCCCGCGCGCGATCTCGGCCCGCGAATTGCGCACGCATTTCTCCCGGTGCCGGGTAAACGCGATAGCGACTGGGGTTAAGCATGGGTGCCGGTCTTTGGTCCGCTCGTGGGCGCCGCGCTCGCGGCGGGCGTACATGCCTTGCTCGTTCGCTAACTCGAAGTGCAGTCACCTCCACCTCCAGCCTCTGATCAGCTTGCAGCCTCTAAGCTGTCGGGAACTCGATTCTCAAAACGCAGTTTCGCGTCAGAGCGGGGGGCGGCCTTGGCCGCGAGGTTCAGCGCGACCTGACAGATGGAGCGGCTGGGGGCCGCCGATGCTCGTTCACCCGGCAGCACCAAAAATTGTTTGGGTGACTTGTCGAAAGCCGGTCCGGTCGTTCGTCGTTGTTGTGAAGGCAGAGTAACTTGCCCGCCCGCGCACCGTTCCAGGAGAAGTCATGCCGCAGTATCTGGTAGCTATTCACCATCCCGACAACTACGACCCGTCGGTTGAGGGGGCGGCGATGTCTCGCGATATCGACTTGCTCAACGAAGAGATGCAGGCTGCTGGTGCCAGATTGTTCGCGGGCGGTTTGCAACCGGCGCAGAGCGCGAAGTCGCTGCGCGCTCAACCCAATGGCAAAGTGCGAATCACCGATGGCCCGTACCTGGAGACCAAGGAGCACGTGGGTGGATTTTGGCTGCTGGAAGCCGCGAATTTGGAAGAGGCGCTGGCGTGGGGGAGCAAGGCGGTCATCGCCTGTCGGGCGCCAGTCGAAGTGCGCCAGTTTCTCTAAGAAAGGCTCGGCGCAAGCAACCGAGCGGCGTTGATGGCGTTTTCAAGCTGCGGACAGGGCATTCATCCATTCGGTCCGTCGCTTGACAGCCAGGCGTTGGGCCGGCCGGTCGCGGCAAGAACCGCGTGCACTCCGCATTCGAGAACCACCAGGGCGACGGCGCCGAATCCCGCGCTTGTAAGGATCTCGCGGCCGGATGGCCACGAGAATCCATCCGATGATCCTGCGCCCAGCATCGCTCGAAATGAAATCATCGCGCCCACGCCGAGCAGGGCGCCGCCGATGAGCCAGACGATCACACGCGCCGAAAATCGCACCGCCGGGGGCAGATGTCGATCTTTCATTACAGGGAGCACACGCCGAAGGAACGCGAGCTCAACCCAGTGTCCGCCAAAGGTAAACCACAGCGCAACAACAACGCGCCCAAGCCAACCCCAGCACGCATTTGAGCTCGAGGGCAGGCCGACAGTGGCCAGTGTGACGACCGACCCGATCACGACCGCCAACGGCACAGTTCGAAGCAGCGTGGCACGAAGCGGTTCGGAACCGGCGGGCTTGTCGGTGATTGATGACACTGCGTGAGACTTTCTGTGCTGACAGCCGGCATACGAGAATCGATATCAACTCGAACACGGGCGAATCCGGCCGGCGGATGCGCTCGATCACGATACCGGAACGATGAGCTCGGTTTCGAGCTTGCTTTCGTCGTTGTTCCAATGACCGTACACCTCGATCCGAGGTTGCTCGGCGCGAAGGCCGTGATCGGCGATTGCCTTGTTGAGCGCCGTGTAAGCAGTACCGAGGAGTTGGTACGGCCCGATGTGCTTGATCCACGCGTGCCGGCCGAGCCCGAGCGTCAAACGCTCCAAGCCGAGCGCGGCGGGATCAGCGACCTCCGCCTCGACGCCGGCGAACACGCGATCGCACCCGTTGTACACGACCCAGTTGATGCCCTTGTTCGGGATTGGACCAGTCTTGAGCACCGGCCACACCCGGTCGAGCAAGGATCGGATCTCCGAGCCGTATGACTTCGTCGCATCGTGCGACATTGAGGCGCCAAGAAGTGTGACGGCGAGCGGCGTGGTTCGGATTTGCGCGGTCATAGCGAATGACTGTAACGAAAAATTAAAGCCGGGAATGCCATGTTGCCAGCAACCGGCTTCTCGTGCCGCGGAACCTGCAGGCAAGCAGCCAGCCTCGACACGATTGCCATCGAGACGCACGGGGGCTTGCATTTCAGCAAAAGCTGTTCAGGACGTACGCCTTGTCCGGACGTTCTGAGGGCTCGTGGGGGAGTTTGGGTCCGCAATCGCCATCGATCTCTGACGCGGCGGGTGTTGGCGTGGCTCAAAAAGGCTCAAATACAGGAGCGAAACGCTCATGATTTGGACAAGCCACTCAGAAATTCTCGCGCGATCAATGGGCCTGATGTTGGCGGTCGCGCC
Organism: Phycisphaerales bacterium; assembly: GCA_050730655.1. GTDB lineage: Bacteria > Planctomycetota > Phycisphaerae > Phycisphaerales > UBA1924 > JAFEBO01. The sequence goes on along the minus strand of JBOHNL010000006.1, from coordinate 137,918 downwards.
ATTCGTTTTGCTCGCCTGTGAGCGGAAGACCGAACCGGCGGCAATGGTGTCGACCGAATAGCGCGAGTTCGAAGGCTCCTGGAACGCAACCGGCACCCGTCGCAGTGTCCCATTGGGGCCCGATCGACAGAGCTCGATCATCGATCTCAGCTGAACGATGTTGCTCTCTGGGTCCGGACGCCCGGGCGTGGGTTTCCGCGAGCAGATCATCGCGCTGGTCGACACCAAGACGGGATTGGTTGGGCGCGGAGTCTGGACCGACGAGCATGGCGACCAGGTATTCAGCGAAGTTAGTGGGCAAGGCACGAAGCAACAAAACCACATCGAGGGGATGATCTTGGGCGGCACGGGCCCATATCACGGGGTCTCGGGCACCTTTGAGTTTTCGTGGCAATTCGTCATCGAGCTCGAGGATGGTTCGCTGCAGGGTCGCGCGACCGGCCTGAAAGGCCGCTTTCGGCTGGGTCAGTCCCAGGCTGGAGGCAAGGCGCGATGATCTCACTCGGCATGACTGTGAACGCGCTGCACCGTTTGCAATCGCCCTTGGCATTTGGCTTTGCCCAATTCCCGCGGGTCTAACGGAGAAGGCCTGGCACCTCTTCGCCGTTTTCGTTGCAGCGATCGCGTGCGTGCTCCTGGGTTCGTTTCCGCTTTTGACGGCTTCCATGATCGCCGTCGCGACGATCGTGCTCACCAGAACTATTGCTCCGGAGCAAGCATTTTCCCGCTTTGCCAACTCCAGCGTCCTGCTTGTCGTGATCGCGTTCATCGTCGCGCAGGCGGTGGTGAAGTCGGGGCTCGGCAGGAGGATCAGCCTTCTGATGGTGAGCCGTTTCGGCGGCTCGCCGCTTGGTCTTGCGTATAGCCTAGTGCTGACCGACGCGGTGATTGCGCCCGCGTTCCCCAGCAACACAGCGCGCGGGGGCGTGATCTATCCAATCGTGCTCTCCATCGCGAAGGGAGCGGGTTCCGAACCCGACAGCCCGCAAGGGCGTCGGCTCGGTGGATACCTCATGTTCTGTTCGATGGCGGGACTCGCAGTCTCCTCCGCTCTTTGGATGACGGCCACCTCGGCCAATCCGATCGGCGTGCAAATCGCTCAGACCGCGGGGATCAAGCTGACCTTCGGCAGCTGGATCCTCGCATCGTCTGTGCCATCGCTCGCGGCCATATTGATGCTGCCGTGGCTTGTCTCAAAACTTTTTCCGCCCGGTGTCGGGGCGACACCCGAAGCTCCCGCGGCAGCGCGAAGAGATCTGGCGGCCAGCGGCCCCATGTCGCGTGACGAGTGGATCACCGCGGTGACCTTTGTCGTGATGGTCGCGGGATGGGTGTTCGGCGGAGCGTGGAATCTCAACGCCACCGCCGTGGCATTTATGGGCTTTGGTGTACTGCCGCTAACGGCGTTCTGACAGTTAATGATGTTACGAAGCAGGGCGACACGCTGGTGACCTTTCTTTGGCTGCCGTTCTTTTCGCCATGAGTTCGCAGCTGAACGCACTCGGCTTCATGGATTATGTGGGAGAGCGTCTTGCTTTTCGCCTCGATGGCCTGCCGTGGCCATTGCTCTACGTCACGCTCGTCGCGCTCTACGTCGGCCTTCATTACTTCTTCGTGAGCCAGACGTCGCAAGTTCTCGCGCTGCTGGCGGTATTCCTGGACGTCGGCATCCGTGGCGGCGTGCCGGCGCCGCTGATGGCGCCGGGTCTGCTATTCGCAAGCAGCTATTTTTCGGTCATCACGCCGCAGGGCGGAAGTCAGAACATCATCTTTGTTGCGAGCGGGTATCTGAAGCAACGCGAGTTATACACGCTCGGCTTCTTGATCACTCTGGCATTTATGGCGGTGTACGTATTGATCGGAACGCCTTGGCTTCTCTTCATTTCGCGCTGATCGTGCTCACCGGCGTTTGCACTTGGTTGGGCCGTCAACCGCGATGTTGTTGTTCGGCGATCGCGGCGCTATCTGTCAGTGCGGCCATCGCCAAGCAAAGATCGCTCCAGTAATGACGCCGTACACGACGCCGTCGACGATGCTGATGAGAATCGTTCGTTTGTACGCACCGAACCAGAGAGCGTTTGGGATGAACGAAAACGAATAAGCAAGGATGCCGGCCGTGCCGACGACTTGGAATACCTTGGCAAACTCCGCTGCCCGGGGAAGCACAACCGACGCAAGATACGCGATCAATGCGCTCGCAACGAGATACACGACAAACGTGCCAGCTAACTTGCCGCCCATGGTGAGCGGAGGTTGCCAGATGCTGAGATGCCCGACCGGGCCTTCCTGCAGCGCCTTGCTCACCTTTTCCGACTCCATCGCCTCGCGCGTGCGGAAATCGGGAAAGAGGTAGTTGCCGGGCTTGATGCCGCGAGAGCGAATGCCCTCCATGAGACTGTCCTCGTCAGCGGGGGAGAGGCCGATCCAGTCATTCTTGTGATGAAGAAAGGGCATCCCGAAGATCGTGGAGACAATCCAAACCGCCGCGGCAGAGAGCACAATCGGGAGCCAAAGAGAGAGGAGGAGTTCCATGCGGTTCCTTTCTTTGTGAGCAGCCTACCAATGTTGGGGAAACGCGGTCGTTCGTCGGGCGTGGATATGGATGAGCTTCACGCTCGCCGCGGAAAAAAAGTCGAAAGTGTCGGCGCACCGTTAGCGTGGACCACGACGCGACCGATTTCATCCACCCAACTTTAATTTGTCTATTCGTGCGCAAGTTTTGAGAAGAAGCCCCACGTCCGCTTAGTACGATGCCAAGCGACCGTGACACACGGGCGAAGGAGAAACGGACTCATGAAACAAAGAGCGACCGGAATCGGAGGAGTGTTCTTCCGGGCAAAGGATCCCGCGAAGCTCGGCGCGTGGTACCGCGAAAAGCTTGGGTTGCCTGTCGACGAAAGCTGGAACGGCTGCCAGTTCGAGTGGCGCGATCTCAAGAACCCCAAGAAGACCGGCAGCACGGTGTGGAGCGCCTTCAAGGCCGACACAAAGTACTTCGGTAGCGGCAAACAAGGCCACATGGTCAACTACCGAGTTGCCGATCTGAAAAAGATGCTCGCGCAGTTGAAGAAGGCCGGGGTTTGGATTGATCCGAAGGTCCAAGACTCTGAATACGGCAAGTTTGCCTGGATTAAGGACGGTGAAGGCAACCGGATCGAACTGTGGCAACCGCCCGCGCCGTCCAAGCCCAAGAAAAAGCGAGCGAAGTGACGCGTGTCACCAGATGCCGGGCAGGAGGCGATAGCGCACGCGCGCTGCATAATTCGCCCACTCGACGTTTTGCGACAGCACGCGCTCCTCGGCGTGAATCCGGTAGATCATCGACGCCCAACCAATCGCCACAAGGATGAGCGTTCCGACGCTCCACTCGTGAAGGTTGTAGCCGATGTCTTGGAGCACATACGCCAAGTAGAGGGGATGCCGCACGAAGCGATAACTACCTCGCGTTGACAGTCCGCGCAAAGCCGGACGTACGCCGAAGAATCGTCCAAGGCTGATGAGGCCAATCAAACTCATTGTGGATGCAGAAGCACCACCTGCGCGTACGAGTATGTGTAGGAGATAAAAACAGTGACTCTCGCGCGGATCGAACGGTCCTGAACCTGGGCTGAACGGCGCGTCAGCGCGATCACAAGCACCAGCATGTTGGAGCAAACGTAAATCCAATCGGTGAGGGTCAGGCTTGGTGTGAGTAGAACAAAGATCGCCAGTTCCACCGCGGTCACGCCGAGCAAGATGAAGTCCGCGGGTCGACGGCCCCACAGTTTCCAGCCCTCAGCAACCCTGTTCATGCATCCATCCTACCAGCGTCGCGGGGTGGTCCGATCGGTCCTTCCGGCACTCCAAACGCAGCACGCGCGCGTGCCGCCCGAAACGGCCGGAGTTTCAATTGCCCGGCCAACCCGCGAAGGTAAAGCGTCCGTCGCGGTGGAAGACCTCGCCGTCCGCTTCGATCGTGCCGCCGAGACTACCGGCATAGGCGCCGCCCGGGCGCAGATCGCTCACAAAGTCCCAATGTAAACCCGATTCGTTGGTGTTGCCGGTTTCTGGGTAGCCCGCACCGAGCGCGAGGTGGAATGTGCCGCCGATCTTTTCATCGAAGAATGCGTTCTTGAAAAAATTGCGGAGTTCATAGTTCGTGCCGATCGCGATTTCGCCGGCGGTGCGTGCGCCGGCATCCTGATCGAGTAGTTTGATCAGATAGTCTTCGTTCTTCGTCGCGCTCGCCTCGACCACGCTTCCGGCTTTGAATTTCAAGCGAATGCCATCGACCTCTTTTCCCCTGTAGACGGCCGGATGTGTCACGTTGAAAACGCCATCGACTCCACGCGGCCCGCTGAAGACTTCACCATCCGGAAAATTCTGGCCGCCGGCGCAGTTCACCCAGGTGCGTCCTGAAACATCGACGGCCAGGTCAGTTCCTTCATGGCGTCGCGAGCCATTGGCTCCGTCACTGGCGGGAGCGCGGAAGCGGAGCGTGTGTTTGGTTTCGAGATAGCGGCGCACGTCCTCCTGTTGAGACCGAAGCGTGCGCCACGCCTGCAGTGGATCGGGCAGATGGAGAAAACCGGCGCGGTAAACCTCGGCGGCGTACTGCGAGAGCGACATCTCGGCATCCTGCGCGGCGCCGTTGCTGGGGATTTCGGTCAGCACGTACCGCATCTGGCCTGCCGCGGCACGCTGCATCGACATGGCAGTGAATCCACGCCTTGCAGCCTGCATCATCGCGACTTTCGCTAGGTCGATGCCGCCGAGGAATTTGGTGTTGTTGGAAGAGCGCAGCACGATCAGGACATCGCATCGCGCCAGGCGATACTCCTCGAACGGGCAGACGTGACGAAGCTGCTCAGCGCTGGCGTGGGTGAGCATGAGTTCCTGAAGGCGGTCGGAGCGGGGGTGAAAGCTTGGATGACCGCCCGCGCGGAGGACCGATTCGAACAGAGCCACGACGGCGGCAGTGTCGCCGGGTTCCGCGACGATTGTGACGAGGTCGCCCGTGCGAACCGGGGCGCAGTGATCGACGACAATGCCAGCGAGTGTGTCGAGCATGGGGTCACGCACGGGCCGAGTTTACAGGTTCTCCCGCCCGAGATGCGGACGGGCTAATATGCAACCCGGAGGTTGCCTATGTCTGAATCGACGAACGACCGGATTGTCAAAGTCATCGAGATCAAGGCGTCGCCTGCCCGGGTTTGGCGCGCGATCACTGATTTCAAGGAATTCGGCGAGTGGTTTCGCGTGAAACTCGAAGGGCCGTTCGCGCCCGGCAAGAGAACACGCGGCAGAATTCTGTATCCCGGGTATGAGCACCTCGTAATGGATGTGCTGGTCGAGAAGATGGAGCCCGACGTGCATTTCTCGTTCCGGTGGCATCCCTACGCGATCGATCCAAAGGTGGATTACTCAAAAGAAACGCCCACGCTTGTCGTGTTCACGCTCGAGAAGATTCCGATCGGCACGAAGCTCACGGTGACGGAGTCGGGATTTGATGCCATCCCGGCGGTGCGTCGTGAAGAGGCGTTCCGCATGAACAATGGCGGGTGGGCCGAGCAGATCAAGAACGTCGACGCCTATGTCAAGCAACATCCGTGATAGAGCTGCGTTACGGAAGCATGCTCCGGTGTTTGCCGCATTGGGCGATGCAACGCGCCTGGCGCTGGTTGTCAAACTCTCGGTGGGTCCGCCCCTTTCGATCGCGAGGCTGACCGAGGGGTTTGCCCTCTCGCGCCAGGCGGTGACCAAGCACTTGCAGGTGTTGGAAGAAGCAGGCCTGGTGCGGGCGTTTCGGCGTGGGCGCGAGAATCTCTTCGCGCTCGAGCCGGAGCAGATTGACGAGGTGCGGCGATCGCTCGATCGGATCTCGAAACAGTGGGACGTGGCGCTGGCGAACCTAAAGGAATTCGCGGAGCGTTAGCGGCACGTCGTACTGTCGCATCGTGAATCTTCGCTCGGGGCAACTCTACTGGCCGACTACAGCGCGAAGGCCGACGCTGCTCTCGAGCCCGCGCCGCCGAGTACATGTGGACGCTCTCATCCTCGGCGCAGGTGTCACGGGCGCGCTTGCGGCATATCAACTCACAAAGGCCGGCGCATCGGTTGCCATTGTGGATTCACGACGTCCAGCATCTGGAAGCACTCCGGCGAGCACGGCGCTGCTGCAGTACGAGATCGATACTCCGCTCGTGAAACTGTCCGCGATGCTCGGGAAGAAACATGCGGAGGCGGCGTACCGGGAATCGTTTCGCGCGTTGGCCGATTTGCAGTCGCTCGTCCACGATCTTGGCGATGATGTGGACCTCGCGGCGCGTCGAAGCCTGCATCTTGCTGTGAAGACGTCGGACTATCGCGGCTTTGGCGCGGAAGCGAAGGCGCGTTGTGCGATTGGAATCCCCGCCAAGACGATCTCTCGCGCGGAATTGCGATCGCGGTTTGGTCTTGAACGGCCAGGTGCGATCCTGAGCGAGAACGCCTTTGAGGTCAATCCACTGAAGCTGACCTACCGCCTGCTGCGTGGAGCGAGAGACCGAGGCGCAATCGTGCTGCGCAGAACTCAGATAGACCTTGCGGCGCTGGTCGAAAAGGCGCGGCCGTTTCGCCTGATCTTGCGGAATGGAACGCGGGTGACGGCGGAGCACATTGTGATCGCGACGGGATATGAAACTCCCAAGGAATTCCGCGAGATCAGCCTCCTGACGGAGTTGCGTTCAACGTTCGCGCTCGCCACGACGCCGGCTCGCTCTGAACCCTGGGCGGAACGAGCGCTGCTCTGGGATGCGGGCGATCCCTACTTCTACGTACGGACGACCGCGGACGGACGCATTCTGGCGGGCGGAGAAGATGAGCCATTTACGACCGCGTCGGCGAGGGATGCGCTGATCGCGACAAAATCGCGAAGGCTCATGCGAAAGCTGCGAGAATTGCTCCCAGACCTGAACTGCAGCGCGGATTTTCGGTGGGCCGGCACCTTTGCGCAAACCAAAGACGGGCTGCCGTATATCGGCGAGCACGAAGAGTGGCGCGGCGTGCATTTCGCGCTTGGATATGGCGGGAACGGGATCACGTTCAGCCTGATTGCGGCAAACATCATTGCGGCCGCCGTTGCCGGCCGCGGACATCCTGCGGCGAGGCTCTTTCGTTTCTCACGATGAATTGAAAGCAAGTGGCGGAGCTCAGCCCATCGCGCGATAAGACACGGGAAGGTGGATCGGTTAGAGTTCGAGCTGCGTGAGGCTCGCTCGGGGTTGCTGCTGCGTGTCCGTGTTGTGAAAACCATGACGAGCTCGTTGTCGAAATCGATCGTTTCGTTCCTTCTGGTCGCCGTGTTCGGGTGGGCGCTTTGCGCCTGTCAAACTGCGACCAAGCCGCTTGAAGGCCCGACAGTCTCGTCGCCGGACTTTGGGCCGAATGTGTTTGTCTTCGATCCTTCGATGCCGGATGTGCAGCAGCACGTCGATCAGGTCTTCAAAAGGCAAGAAAAAAGCCAGTTTGGCTCGGATCGATACGCCCTGCTTTTCAAGCCCGGAAAGTATCCGCTGGATATGCAGGTCGGGTTTTACACGCACGTTGCCGGGCTCGGCCGCTCGCCGGATGAGGTTGAGATTGAGGGCGCGGTGCGCGCGCATGCGAACTGGATGAAGGGGAATGCGACGTGCAATTTCTGGCGCAGCGTGGAGAACCTCTCGATCGCACCGACCAGCATTGATATTCCGAACATGTGGGGGGTCTCGCAGGGTGCCTCAATGCGCCGCGTGCACGTCAAGGGCGACTTGCTGCTTGCGGATCACGGTTGGTCGAGCGGCGGGTTTCTTTCGGACTGCAAGATCGATGGCGAAGTGAACTCGGGCTCGCAGCAGCAGTGGTTCTCGAGGAATTGCGACTGGGATAAGTGGGTGGGCGGTAACTGGAACATGGTCTTTGTCGGCTGCGAAAAGCCGCCGGAGGGAGAATGGCCGGAAAGGCCATACACGGTGATCGAGCGAACGCCGGTTGCGCGAGAGAAGCCCTTCCTGTTCATCGATGAAGCGGGGCGCTATTTCGTGATGGTGCCGGAATTGCGCCGTGAGACTTCGGGCGTCACCTGGGCGAGTGGTCCGGGCGGCGGAACGCCGATCTCGCTCGAGCACTTCTTCATCGCGAGGCCCGAACGCGATAGTGTCGCGGATATCAACGCGGCACTCGCGAACGGAAAACACTTGCTGCTGACGCCGGGGATCTATCACCTGGATTCGCCGATTCGCGTGCCGCACCCCGGGACGGTCGTGTTCGGGCTTGGATATCCGACGCTCGTGGCGGAAAGCGGGATGCCGGCGATGACGATTGCCGACGTGAGCGGCGTCACGATCGCTGGAGTGCTCTTGGATGCGGGCGAGATTCCTTCGCCGACGCTCCTGCAAGTGGGGGAGTCGGAAAAGTCGCTCTTTCACGCGGCGGATCCGACGATGCTGTTTGATGTGTTCTGCCGCGCTGGCGGCGCGACGGCGGGATCAACCAAGAGCTTTGTAAACATTCGCAGCAACAACGTCATTGGAGACAATTTGTGGCTTTGGCGTGCGGATCACGGCAAGGGTACGAAGTGGCTCGTCAATCGGAACGAGAACGGGCTGATCGTCGATGGCGATGATGTGGTGATGTACGGGCTCTTTGTTGAGCACTGCCACGAGTATCAGACCGTGTGGAATGGCGAGGGCGGCAAGGTCTACTTCTATCAGTCAGAAATGCCGTATGACCCGCCGCGTCAAGAGGCGTGGATGCACGATGGCGTGCAAGGATTTGCATCGTACAAAGTGGCGGATCATGTGAAAACGCACGAGGCGTGGGGCCTCGGCGTTTACTGCGTTTTCTGGGCGGCGCCGATTGTCGCGGAAACGGCGATCGAGGCTCCGGAGCATCCGGGAATCAGCATGAATCACATGACCACGATTCGCCTGAACGGCAAAGCCGACAGCGGGATCTGCCACGTCATCAACGGCCGGGGCGAGGCGGTGATGTACCAGCAGAAAGCCGTTGTGAAGTAGAAACCGCTGGGAATCGCACGTATTCAGGCTCGCAAAAATGTTAAACCAACTGGTTTGACAAGCGTGCCTTCAGCAGGTATATTAAACCACATGGTTCTAGATCGGTCCCCCAATCTTGATCGTGTCTTTCACGCCCTAGCTCATCCGGCGAGACGGGCGATTCTGCGGCAGCTTTCGGTCGATTCGGAACGGAATCTCAGCGAGCTTTCTGCTCCCCTCAAGATGTCATTTCCCGCGGCATCGAAGCACGTTCGTGTCTTGGAGCGTGCCAAGCTCGTCCGGCGCCGCGTGGCCGGTCGAACACATCTCTGCCGCCTCCAGGCCCAGCCACTCAGAGAGATCGCCGAATGGACGGAGGGATACCGGCAGCACTGGGAGATCGCATTCAACGCTCTCGATGACTTGTTGGATGAGATGAAGGCGAATCAGAAGACGCAATCCGAGCCCAGCACAACGCCGTCAGACGGCGGCGAAGCGGCCACACGCACGCAACGAAAATACACCCGCGGCAAGTAAGCACTCCGCACTGTTGCAATTGGAGATCCACATGTCCGACTCTTCTCCGTCCATTCCACGCAGTATCGGCGCCGTCGTTGCGGGCCTCGTCTTCATCCTCGTGACACACACGGGAACTGATGCGATTCTCCACGCGACCAAAGTCTTTCCACCAATGGGTGAACGCATGTCGGATCCGCTCTTCGTGCTGGCTTTTGCATACCGATTCATCTTTTCCATCGGTGGTTGCTACCTCACAGCCTTGCTCGCGCCGCGCCGTCCGATGAAACACGCGCTGATTCTCGGGTTCGTCGGTGTGATCCTGAGCACAGCGGGTGCGGTCGCCTTCTGGAACGCGGTGCCCGAACTTGGTCCCAAGTGGTATTCCGTTCTCCTCGTCGTCAATTCGCTTCCTGCCGCCTGGCTTGGTGGCAAGATCCGTGAATTGCAACTGAAAGAACCGGTCGTTCAACACGCGTAAGGGTTGTTGCTCACAGAAAGGTCATCAAGAGATACGCCATGAAGAACACGCTCACTGTTACCACGCCCTCCGATCTCGAAATCGTTGTCGCTCGCAACTTTGATGCGCCGCGAGCGCTCGTCTGGGAGGCGATGTCGAAACCGGAATTCCTGAAGCGCTGGCTCTTCGGCCCGCCCGGCTGGTCGATGACGACCTGCGAGGACGACATGCGCACCGGCGGCAAGTTCCGCTGGGGCTGGGATGGACCCGATGGGCAGAAGATGTTGATGCACGGGATGTACAGCGAAGTGGTGCCTCCGGCCGCCAGTGGCAGCGGTGGACGGATGGTGCGAACCGAGACGTTCGAGATCGGGTGCATGCCGCAGGCGGGAGAGCAGAACTGCACGCTGACCCTGACTGATCTTGGAACAAAAAAGACTGCGCTCAAGATCGTGATCAAGTATCCGAATAAGCAGTCTCGAGACGGAGCGCTCGCCTCGGGCATGGAACGCGGAATGGCCGCGGGTTACGACCGGCTGGAAGAGATGTTGCAGGCCGGCCTCTAGAACTTCAATCAAAGAAGACGTTCGCAATCCCGCAATGCATCCGACGTGCAGCGCTCACCCTGCCCACAATTGCGGGCGGAGGTGACGCTGTGCGATCGAATGAATTCAAGACGGCCGTGACTGCAACTCTTTCAGTCCGCGAATGGGCGAAGGCGATGGCGTTTTATCAAGATGCATTTGGTGCGGTCATTCTGCACGAAGTGCCCGGTGGCGGCGCTGCGCAGCTCTCAGTGGATGGCGCCGAGTTCTGGGTCGCGGAAGAGTCGCCTGAGCATCTCAACTTCAGCCCGGAATCGCTCGCTGGCGGTGGGCACGCGAGCAGATGTTCGGTGCGGATGCTGCTGATCGCTGAGGATCCCGTCGCGGTTTGTGCGAAAGCGGTCGCGGCAGGTGCGACGCAGGTTGTCCCGGTCGCCGAATCGCACGGATGGTGCATCGGGCGCATTGTGGATCCGGCCGGGCATCACTGGGAAATCGCGAGGCAGGTTGACCATCACCGCTCCTGACCACGCCCGCGTGGTGATCGAAGTTCTGCTGTAAGCTGCGGAGTCTCACCCAAGGAACACGCATGCCGCCGAAGCAGAAGAAGTCGGATTCGGGCAACAAATCAAGAGCAGGTGCACGCGCGAACGTCGTGCCGATCGGGAAACAGGTCGAATCGATCCTCGCAACCCTGAAGCGTCTTGGCAAGAAGAGCACGCGTGACGAGATGGGGCCGCGGTACGGGATCACGGGTGCGACGGCGGATACGGCATTCGGCGTTTCGATGGGCGACATCAAGGCAACAGCCAAGGCGATCAACAAAAACAATGGCGGCCCCAATCACGAACTGGCGCTGGCGTTGTGGGAAACCTGCAACTACGAGGCGCGGCTGCTGACGTCGCTCGTGGACGATCCAAAGTGTGTCACGCCCGCGCAGATGGATCGCTGGTGCAAGGACTTCGACAACTGGGGCGTCTGCGATACGGTCTGCTTCAATCTCTTTGATCGAACGCCTCACGTCGCCGACAAGGTCGCGAAGTGGGCGAAGTTGAAGGGCGAGTATCAGAAGCGGGCGGCATTCGCGCTGCTCGCGTGCGCGGCGCTGCACGACAAGACGGCGTCGGATGAGACGTATCTGAAATTTCTACCGCTCATCAGGGGCGGTGCGACGGATGAACGCAACTTCGTGAAGAAGGGTGTGCTGTGGGCGCTGCGGGGGATCGGACATCGCACCCCGAAGCGGCGTGCCGCGGCACTCGACCTGGCAAACGAACTTGCGGAATACGCGGATCCGACGGCTCGCTGGATAGGCACGACGGCACGTCGGGAAATGACCAAGGGCTAATTCGTCGGCACCTGCGTGCTGCGCATGTTCATACCAGGCAAGGTTGTGTAAGCAGCTAATAGTGCTGAGGTTATGGCTTCCGGGCGGAATTCTTCGAAAATGCGAATAGCTCGTGTCGATTTCGTTTCGCCTTATTCGACGTGATGTTGAAAGGCGTCCTTTGTCACGGCGACGTACAAACCCAGGCGAGGCCGCACCAACCACGGAGGTTTTCCAATGCGAGTCATGGTGATTGTCAAGGCGACCAAGGACAGCGAGGCCGGCAAAATGCCAAGCAAAGAGATGCTTGAAGAGATGGGGAAATTCAATCAAGAACTGATCAAGGCCGGAATTATGCTCGACGGTGCGGGACTGAAGGCGAGTGCCCATGGGGCACGGGTTCGCTTCGCCGGGAGTCAGCGGTCGGTCATCGATGGCCCATTCACCGAAACGAAAGAACTTGTCGCGGGTTACTGGCTCTGGCAGGTGAAATCTCTCGCGGAAGCGACTGAATGGTTGAAACGCTGCCCGCACCCGCATCCGGGGACGGACTGCGAGGTAGAAATCCGTCCGTTGCTTGAAGAGTCCGACTTTGCCGCCTGATCGCGCGGCAATTGACGGTGCGGACTTCAGCACCGAAGGAGAACGCGAGCCATGGCGGATGAAATGTCGAAGGCTTCCAAAGGGAAGCTCTGGGCGGGGCGGATCATCGGAGGTTTGCCCGCGCTCATGCTCTTGCTGGACGGCGTCGGCAAACTGGTGAAGCCGGCGCCGGTGGTCCAAGCGACCGTGAAACTTGGATTTCCGGAATCGGTCATTGTTCCACTGGGCGTTGTGTTGCTCGCTTGCACCGTGTTGTACATCGTGCCTCGGACAGCGGTGCTCGGCGCAATCTTGCTGACGGGCTACTTGGGCGGCGCGGTGGCAACGCATGTACGGGTTTCGGATCCGCTCTTTTCGCATGCATTATTTCCGGTTTACCTCGGCATTATGCTTTGGCTTGGGTTGTACTTGCGTGATGCGAGGATTCGGCAGGTCGTGCCGTTTCGCGGCTAGCGGGGCGAGGATTTCAACTACGGACAGTTTGGGCTAATCTGGCGTATGCCCGAATCGTCCGAGGCACAACTTGTGGTCCAACGCACGCTGGACGCGATCTGGAAGATCGAGTCCGCGCGATTGATCGCGGGATTGGTGCGGCTGGCGCGAGATGTCAATCTCGCGGAGGAAGCAGCGCAAGAAGCGTTTGTTGAAGCGTTGGAACGGTGGCCCGAGTCGGGCGTGCCCGAGAATCCGGGCGCGTGGCTGGCAACGACGGCGCGTCGGCGTGCGATCGACCGGATTCGGCGGGATCGCAAGATGCGAGAAATCGGCGAGAAACTCTCGCGGACGACTGATGCGAGCGATTCGATGACCGACGCAATCAACAAGCTCGATGATCACATCGAAGATGATTTGCTCCGGCTGATCTTCATGACGTCGCATCCGGTGCTTTCGGAGGACGCGCGGAGTGCGTTGACGCTCCGGTTGCTGTGCGGGCTTTCGACCGAGGAGATTGCCCGGGCGTTTCTCGTTCCGGAATCGACGATTGCGCAACGGATCGTGCGGGCGAAGCGCACGCTGGGCGAAAACCGGGCGGAGTTTGAAGAGCCGGTGGGGGCGGAACTCGAAGATCGAATCACCTCGGTGCTCGAAGTCTTGTATCTGCTTTTTAACGAGGGTTACACGGCAACTTCCGGCTCAAATTGGATTCGGCCATCATTGTGCGAAGAGGCGATGCGGCTTGGACGCATTCTGCAGGGACTGTTGCCGGCGCACGCGGAAGTTCACGGGCTGGTCGCGCTGATGGAATTGCAGGCTTCGCGATTTCCTGCGCGGGCGGATCGCGAAGGGAATCCGATTTTGCTGCCCGATCAGAATCGGGCGAAATGGGACCGCACGTTGATCCGGCACGGCCTCGCGGCACTCGATTCGGCGCAGAGGGCGAGCGACGCGTCGCGTCCTTACACGCTGCAAGCCGAGATCGCGGCGTGTCATGCACGGGCGCGCGTCGCGGAGGAGACGGATTGGAGACGGATCGCGGATTTGTACGAGCGTCTCAGCTTGTTGACTGGCTCGCCGATCGTTGAACTGAACCGGGCCGTTGCGGTGTCGATGGCGGAAGGACCGAAGGCGGGGCTGCGCGTGCTGGATGCACTGACGGGCAACTCGGGAACCGTGCTCGCGGGCTATCACCTGCTGCCAGGCGTGCGCGCAGATTTGCTGATGAAGCTCGATCGTCTTGCGGAGGCGGCGGAGGAGTTTGAGCGTGCCGCGACAATGACTCGCAATGAGCGTGAGCAATCGATGCTGCTGCAACGGGCCGAAGCGTGCCGCGGCAAATTGGCGTGATCATATCGATCGCAACGGGATCAGTTTCCGCAAGCGCGGTTCACGGAGGAAGAGCGCGAGCCAGGCGAGAATGCCTCCAAGAGCGGGCGGCCAGAATGGATCGCTGATGCGGACATGCGTCGCGATGGCGCCGCCGAGATAGCCGGTGAGCAGAATGGCGCCGAGAACCGCGGTCTGCGGAATCAGGAAGATCACGGCGCACGCGAGTTCGGTGACCCCGAGTGCGATGATCACATTCTGCTGATATCCGAGGCGCGTGAATTCCTTGGTGACATCTTCGATCATCGTGAATTTCAAAACCGCGCTGAACGTGAGCATGGCAAAGACGAGAACGGTGATCACGCGGCCGCTCCAGAGCGCGGCCTTGGAGTTGACGGGCGGAACTGCGTTCATACGGGAACCCTTTCTGTGAATCCGGCGAGGCTCAAGCATCGTCCGGATTTCGCGTAAGTCTGCACAGGCCAAAGGCAATTGCGGTCGCGGTGCATGAAGAAAAACCCGCGCCACGGAGACGCGGGTTGAATGGCAGTGACTGGTTCAGTTGTAAATCAGAATTGATTTACGACGACTTGCGCGTCATCTCAATGAACATCGACTTGAATTCCTTGCCGCTCTTGGGGTCGGTCGACCACATCTCGAGCGTCTTGGTGTTCGGACCGGTGAACGTCTCGATCTCACGCATCACCACCGGCTTTTTGGCGATCGGGCAGTTGTAGTTGTACGTCCATGTCAGCACCTTGCCGTCTGCCGACAATTCGCCGGTTCCCTGCATCATGCCCGTGCCCATGTTGTCGATCCAGGTCGACACGAACTTCTTGCTCACGTTGTCGAAACCGTAGATGCCCCAACCGGTGAACGGCCCCATGCCCGGCATGTCGCCGGCGAATTCGATCTTGGTGAAGCGTCCATCCATGACCGGCGACACGGTCGCGGTGCTGTCGCTATTGATCGGCGGCATTCCCGGCGCCATCCACATCTGGTTCTTGCCCTGCCACTGGCCCGCTCCCGAAGCAAGCATTTGGTGCTGCTTGCCCGGAGTGCCAGCAATCGTGCAAGCCTGCATGTCTTCCGGCGTCCAACCCGGAGGCAACTGCATTTCCATGGGTTGACCGGCCGGCTTCATGTCCTTCGCCGGTTCACCCATCGCGAGTGCGCCGACCACAGCGAGAAGCCCAACAACCGAGATACAAACCGGAGCGACGATGTTCTTATTCTTGTTCTGCATGGAAACCGACTCCTGAAAGATCGCAGCACGGCGCCGCCAGGCGAAATGCGCGACTCGTTTTCTTCAATGTACACCAAATGTTCGGGTAGGCCGGTAATCTTACGGAATGAACCAAAAATCGGGCTTCATTTTGTCGGGCGCGGCGGAGCTTTGAACGCCATCACAAACTGGAAGCAGTGCACCGGATACGCCATCCGAAGTCGGAAGAGTCGAAGGCTGCCGGGTTTAAGACCGTGCGCGCCGCAGACGCGTTCGATCATCTCGCCGTAGCGGGGAATTTCTTCCACATCGAAGCGGCCGGCGGACTTTTCAAGGGATTCGACCTGCTCGGGCACGCTCACGCGATCAACATCGCGCGAACGGTCGGCGGGATTCGCCGGCCCTTGTGCGCCGGGGTTGTACACCAGCAGCTCGGGTGTTGCGCCGGGAAAGACTTCGTCATGGAGCAGCACGTCGAAGATCATCATCCGCGAGGGCAAGTCGGCGAAGGTCACGCCGCCGCCCCGCGGGCGTTCCGGGGTCGCAAAACGGCGCGAGCCGCGCGCGTCGTGGCCGACGAGCAGCATGTCCATTGAAGCGTGCTTGCCCACATTCTCCTGGAGCAGCCGGTGCACCAGCTGTTGGCCGATGATCCGAGTTTCGGTGGGCGCGGCTTCGTGCGTGTAGAGATCGCTGAGATCCACCGGCACCGATCGCAACTCGCTCTTTTCTTCCGGCGCACGCTTCGGAGGCCCGAAATTCAGGTGTAAATTGATGTCGGGGCGCAGCCGCCTCATCCCAATTGCGCCGTGGATGGACGTGTTGGCCGCGACTTCGGGATCGTCGGGTGACGGCGTCAGAATCATGCACGTGACGCACATATCCGCTTCGACGCCGAGCAATTCACGGATGCCCTGAAAAATCTGGTAGCGGCTCGCGAGCTCGACCTTCTGGCGCACCTGCGCGCCCTGCGGACTGATGGCCGCGTGGAGCGCGCTGCGTGTTCCAAAGTCATCCCGGATCAATTTTGCAAAGGACTCGATCGCTCGATTCGCCCTGTCAGAGACGGAGTCGGGGACGCCAAGGCCTGCCGCTGCCTTGGACATCCCTCGAAGTGACTCAGGCCCGGGAATCTGCTGGAGCATCTCGTTGACGTCTTGGCGGGCCAAGGCGTTCAGCAGCTTGCTCGCGATGACGCGATTCATTCCGAGTTGTTTCGAAATGCGCGTGGGTGAATGGGGTCCTTGCGGAATCGCCTCAAACAGCACCCGCAGGGCGTCACGGAGCGCAACGCCGATCTCCCGCACCTCCTCGGTTGACCGGTGCGGCCGCGTCGCCAGCGGGGCCGGCGAGAGCTTGCTTGCGAGCGGCATGGGTGGCGGGTGGGAGGTCATGCGACGGTGAAGACTACCCCATACTTCGTGAAGCGGCAACAAGAAATTTGTGTCATCTTGATGTAATTAATGACATTTTGGTTGCAACCTCCGAGTTCGCATTTACGGTGTGCCTTCTGTCGGGGAGACGGGTCCGTGTTGGATTCGCCCAGCCTCGAAGTCGAAGGAGAGCAAGACCCATGAAAGCGAACGTGATTTTTGCGACCGTGGTGGCCGCCGGGACAGCTTTGGTAGCCAATGCCGCCCCGCAGTACAACATCGTGGATCTCGGCGTGGTGGGAACCGACGCCTTTTCGCAGGGGATGCGGATCTCAGCCGGTGGCGTAGCGACCGGGCGTTCGATCGCAGGGAGCGGCTCGGCCCGTGCGTTCACTTGGACGCAGGGCGGTGGATTGGTAGCGCTTCCGAATCTTGCTTCGCGAAACTACAGCGTCGGCAACGGCGTGAACGATTCGGGCACGGTTGTCGGCGTCGGGTCGACGAATCTTTCGGGAACCAGCGCCCTTCCGGTAATGTGGAAGAACGGCGTGGCGTCGCAGCTTGCGATGCCGGCGTCGTACACGATCGGGCGTGCGAACGCGGTGAACAACTCCGATGTTGCCGTCGGATCGGTTGGGAGCGGCACGGACCAGCGGGCGGCGGTGTTCTCGGGCGGGACATCGTCGGTGATCTCGACGACCACGGCGAGCGGCTGCTACATGACAACGGCCTTTGGAATCAATGACTCGGGAATGGTGGTTGGCATCGGCATCGATCCAAATGACGCGTCACGCAATGTGGGCATGGTGTACAACATGGCTGCCAACACGGCGTTTGAAGTCGGTGGCCTGCCAGGCAAAAACGGAGCAATCTGCTTCGACCTCAGCAGCAGCGGGTACGTCTGCGGCACAAGCATGCAGGGGCAGGGCCCCGGCTTGCCATTCATCTGGTCGCAGGCTGGTGGAATGCAGGCGGTTGCTTTGCCGGTCGGCACTTCACAGGCCAGCCTGCGCGGTGTGAACGCTGCCGGCTGGGCGGTCGGAACTGCTTCGTCGGCCTTCGCGATTCCATTCCTGTTTGATGGCAGCGCAACCTATCGCCTGCAGGACTTGCTCGCTCCCGGATCGGGCTGGGACCTTTCGACAAACACGTCGTCCTCGGCGATGGGAATTAGCGACAACGGGACCATCGTGGGAACGGGCATCATCAACGGACAGACTCACGCGTACGCGATGATCCAGGTGCCGGCACCGGCGGGCATCGCGGCGTTTGGCTTTGGCGCGATGTTCGCAGTTCGGCGCCGTCGTTCCAACTGAGATCTTTTTCCCCCTTTCCCTCCTGCCGAATCCGAAAGGTTCCGGCGGGGATTCGCGTTGCAGGGCGTTCTCGAAATTCCCTAACATCCGGCCATGCACGCAAGAAACGCGGCTGATGTGGCGGATCACTTTGTCGCGGTCGTGTTCTCGCACATTGATCGCGAGTATCCGAACAAGCTTGACCATGTCATCAACGATGCGACGCAGGTGCAGGGGCCGCGGGCGCTGCACCCGATTTTCTACGGGTCATTCGACTGGCATTCGTGCGTGCATGGGCACTGGCTTCTGATTCGCGCGCTTCGCCTCTACCCGCATCTCGCCCAGCGGACTGAAGTCATCGAGCTTCTCAATGGGAAGTACACGGCGGACGCGGTTCAAGTTGAAACGGACTATTTGAAGCAACCGCTCCGCGCCACGTTTGAGCGAACGTACGGCTGGGCGTGGCTGGTGAAGCTGGCGGCAGAGTTGAAAGCGGGGCTGGCAAAGGACGGTGGCGCGGGAATGAACGCGGAAACAAGCGCTGCATTTACGAAATGGGATGGCACACTCGCACCGTTGACGAACGCGTTTGTCGATCGATATTTCAAGTATCTTCCCAAGGCCACCTATCCGATTCGCGTTGGCACGCATCAAAACACGGCATTTGGGTTGGCGCTCGCGAATGACTACGCGCGGGCGACGCAGAATTCGGCGCTGACCGAATTGATCGCAACGACCGCACGCAATTGGTACGTGACTGATTTCGCGTATCCAGCGTGGGAACCGGATGGCTCCGACTTTCTGTCGCCCGGGCTCATGGAAGCCGAGTGCATGAGAAGGGTGCTGCCTGCGGTCGATTTCCTTCCGTGGTTCAACCGGTTCTTTCCGGAGCTTGCTCAGGGGGAGCCGGCAACGCTTTTCAAGCCGGCGTTCGTCAGCGATCGCACCGACGGCCAGATCACGCACCTTGATGGGCTGAATCTGAGTCGCGCGTGGTGCTGGCGGACGTTGGCCGGCGCACTTCCCGAGTCTGACCCGCGGCGGGCGCTGATGCTTGAGGCATCTAAAACACACCTGGATGCAGCACTTCCCCATGTGACGGGCGACTACATGGGCGAACACTGGTTGGCGACCTTTGCGATGCTCGCGCTCACGGAATAGTCCGGACGATCTTCACAATCTCGAGTGCGATCGTCCTCCGCGCGGTCAATACAATCGGCGACATGCTGCACCGTCGACGCCCTTGGCGTGAAGAACTTGAGATCATCGATCGCACCATGAAGGCCGTTTCGGGGATCACCGACCCGAACCAGATGGTCGAGATGTATTGGGACGGCGTCGGCGAGCTCTGGCCGATGGAGCACTATCTCTCGCTCTCGCGGCGCGGCGTTGAGCCGCCAAAGTATGTCATCACGCGCTCCTCGCGCTTTGTCGAACACTTCAACCCGTGGACGCAACGCGAGAAACTGCCGGTTCTCAGCGGCGGAATTCTCGGCGACGTCGCGTACGCCGACAAGCCGCTCGTGATCGCCGACCTTCCATCGCAACTGAAAAAGGACGATCCGGGCTGGTTCTATCTCCAGGGATTCAAGACGCTCATCGCGCTGCCTCAGTATGAGGACGGCAAAGGGCTCAACATCGGTTTGACACTGCTCGGTCCCGAGGAAGAGTTTGACGAATCGATGCTGCCGATGATGCACTGGCAAGCGAGTCTCTTCGGGCGCGGCACCCAGAATCTTGTGCTTCGCAACCAACTTGGGTCGGCGCTCGCGGATCTCGATCGGGAACTTCAGGCGGTTGGCGAGATTCAGCGTTCGCTGTTGCCGAGCGAGCTTCCTCGCATCGATGAATTCGATCTGGCGGCGTGGTATCAGACTAGTGCGCGTGCGGGCGGAGACTATTACGACTTCTTTCCAATCGGAGAGAAGGAGTGGGGCGTGTTCATCGCGGACGTTTCCGGTCACGGCACGCCTGCGGCGGTGCTGATGGCGATCACGCACGCCATTGCGCACACGCGTCCGGGATCACCAAAGCCGGTCGCCGAGGTGCTTGCGCATCTCAACGGACATCTTGCAAAGTCGTACACGCCTTCGGGTTCGTTCGTCACTGCGTTCTATGCCACGCTCGATCCGTGTTCGGGGCGCGTCGTCTACTCATCTGCAGGCCACAACCCGCCGCGATTGCTGCGCGAAGGGCAGATTCACTCACTCGAAGAGGCCGGGGGGCTTCCACTTGGAATCCTTTTCGATCAGCGCTATCCGGAAGCGACGGCGATACTTCGACCCGGCGACGTTCTCGTGTTATACACCGATGGCATCACAGAGGCGATGGCGCCGATTACTCGAAATGGATCACGCGAACTTTTCGGGACTGAGCGCCTTGATCAGGTTTTGATCGCGCATTCGAAGTCGACGGCGGACGAAATTGTGACGGCTATTCGCGCTGCTGTAACCGAATTCCGCGCGGGCACGGCGCCGACGGACGATCAGACGATTGTCGTGATGCGGCGAATGAAGGACGGGCTCGCGTGAGTTCGCCGCCGGTTTCCTAGAGGTAGCGCTAGGCCGTTGTTCCAGCGGCACGTTGTGCCAACGCGGCGCCGGCGAAGACCGCCATCAGGCTGAGGGCCATGCTTGCGGCAACATACAGCGACGCCCGCATCCATTCCCCGTTGGCCGTCAACTTCAAAGTCTCGTGTCCAAACGTCGAAAAGGTCGTGTAGCCGCCAAGCACGCCGACCAAAACGAGCAGTCGAAGCTCCTCGCGAATCGGTGTTGCTCCGAGCCACATCACGGTGAGAAATCCCATAACCAGGCAGCCCGACACGTTGATGAAGAGTGTGCCGAACGGAAATCCGGCGCCGAGCCAGCGTGCAAACGCGAGCCCGACGCCGTAACGGAGCAATCCGCCCGTCCCAGCCCCAATAAAAACCAAGACGGACCTCAGCAAAGTTGATGGTGTCTCTGTCATCGGTGAACTCCTACGCAAACCGCGTGCGGCAACTCCGCATCCAGCCTTCGCAGGAGTCATCAGGTCATTGGCCCGCGACCAAGCACCGGTTTCTCGCAATGCGAGCGGCGGACTCCATCGCCGAGAAATGCTAGTCACGAGCAAAGTCCAGCGGCCGAAGTTGCGCCCATGCTGCAATTCCGGGTCCGACTTTCCTATAGTCGCCGTCCATTTTTGGAAAGGATGCCATGCTCCGTCGTTCGCACACGTGCGGCCAACTCCGCGATTCTGATGTCGGCAAGACCGTCACCCTCAACGGATGGGTGCATTCGTACCGGGGCCACGGCACCGGGCTGATCTTCATCGATGTGCGCGATCGATTCGGCCTCACGCAGCTTGTGTTCGACGGCGAAGACTCACGCAAGTCGATTCTCGAGGCTGCCGACAAGCTGCGGCACGAGTTTGTCATTGCCGCGACTGGGAAGGTGCGCATCCGCACGGGTGGCGAAAATCCGAAGCTCGCGACGGGCAAGATCGAGATCGTCGTCGAAGAGCTCGAGATTCTGAACAAGTCGGAGACGCCTCCCTTCTTGCCGGACGACAATCCGCAGGGCGGCAAGCTCCCGAACGAAGAGCTGCGTCTTGAGCACCGGTACATCGATCTGCGTCGTCCGAAGATGCAGCACATTCTCGGCACGCGCGCAAAGGCTCTCAAAGTCACGCGCGACTACTTCTACGACAACGGCTTCCTCGAGATCGAAACGCCGATCCTGTACAAGAGCACACCAGAAGGCGCTCGTGAGTTCCTCGTTCCGAGCCGACATCAACCGGGCGAGTGGTATGCGCTGCCTCAGAGCCCGCAGTTGTTCAAGCAGATTCTGATGGTGGCGGGGGCGGATCGCTATTTGCAGATATGCCGCTGCTTCCGCGACGAGGATCCGCGTGCGGATCGTCAGGCCGAGTTCACGCAGATCGACTTGGAAATGTCGTTCGTGCGGCGTGATCACGTCATCGAGATGATGGAAGGCTTCGTGCGTCGTCTCTGGAAAGAGATGTGCAACTACGACGTGCCACCGATCAAGCGGTTGCCTTATCGCGAAGCGATGGAGGATTACGGCATTGACCGGCCGGACACGCGCTACGAGCTCAAGATCAAAGATATCTCCGACGTTGCCGCGAAGGCTGACTTCGGCGTGTTCAGGGATGCGCTGGCAAAGGGCGCCGATCGTCCGAAGTTCAACAGTGGTCGAGGCGTGGTGAAGGCTCTGCGCGTTCCCGGCGGAGCGGACAAACTAACGCGCAAGATCACCGATGGCTACACCGAATTCGTAAGGGGATTCGGCGCCGGTGGCGCTGCGGTCGTAAAGATGAACGCGCAGGGCGTGCTCGAGACAGGCATCGCTAAATTTGTCGAGCCGATCAAGGCAGAATTGGTTGCGGCCCTCGGGATGCAGCCGGGCGACACGGTCTTCTTCCTGGCGGATACGTATTCGATCGCGACCAAGGCGATCGGAGAACTCCGGCAGAAGGTTGCGCGCGACATGGGCGTGGTTCCCAAGCCGGGCGCCGACGGTGGTCCGTGGAACTTCCTCATCGTCATCGACTTCCCGATGTTTGAGAAGAACAAGGAAACGGGCAAGTGGATCGCGATGCACCATCCGTTCACCGGGCCGCGTGACGACCAGGCCGAGGCGTTCGTCAAGGCCGATGTCAATGACGACGTGACGATCGAGTCGATCGTTTCCGCCGGATACGACATCGTGTTGAACGGCCAGGAAATCGCGGGCGGCAGCGTACGTATTCACGACGGCGCAGTTCAGGGCAAGGTCTTCCAGTTGCTGGGCATGACTCCCGCGCAGGCGCAGGAGAAGTTCTCGTTCCTGCTGAAGGCCCTGCAGTTCGGCGCACCGCCCCACGCGGGCATCGCGTTCGGCTTCGACCGGCTCATCATGAACTTCGTCGGAACCGACAACATCCGCGACGTCATTGCGTTCCCCAAGACGCAGACAGGTGCGGATCTGATGACAAAGACTCCGTCGGGCGTGACACCCGCGCAGCTTCGCGATCTGCACGTCGCAAGCACGTTCGTCAAACCTTCGTAAAAGCCCCCCTTGGGGACATGTTGGTTTTTTGTGGCACCGCCTTTCCAGGCGGCGTCTTTTTTTTTTCGCTATGCCCTTAGGGACTGGGCACCAGAATCGTGCCGCCAAGGTCGTTTTCGCGCTTCCCGTTAATGCAATCGAGAATGACTTCGGCAACGCGTTCGGGCGAAAGTGTCCGACTCTTCGGCAGTGCGGCCTCGGGGAACATGCTCCGAAGTAGGGGTGTCTCCACCGCACCCGGCGCGACCGCGAACGCCCGAACTCCGCTGCTTCTGCCTTCGTTGACGCAGGACTTGACCATAAGGTTCAAACTCGCCTTCGCCGCGGCATACGCGAAGAGACCCGGGAATGGGTCCACCGTTGCCATCGAAGACACGTTGACGATGCAGCCGCCCCCCTGCTTGAGCAGGATCGGGAAGAGTCTCGCAATCGCGACGCACGGGCCGATTGCGTTGATGCGGAAGACTTGTTCAATGTCCTCCGCGAGATGGGCGCCCACCGATTTCAAGGGCGTCCAGCCCGCGTTGTTGACGAGGACGTCGATGCGTCCGAGGAGTCGTGCGCCTTCGTCGATCATGCGCTCCGCTTCCGAGCTTTTGGACAAGTCCGCGCAAAAAACTATCGGATCGACCAATCCGGTGCACGCTTGTTCCAACTTGCCTCGGTCGCGGCCGACCAGCATCAGCCGGTAGCCCTTGGCACCGAGCATGCGAGCAACCGCGAGCCCGATTCCCGAACCTGCTCCGGTCACAATCGCTGTCTTGTTCGTTGTTTCAGCCATGAGCGATTGTTCCCCTCGCGACGGCGCGGCAATTCGATGCGCGGTAGACTTGCGATGTGAGTCTTCGCATTCTTCCACTCCTCGCCCTCTTTCTGCTGATCATCGGCGTCCCATTTCTGCTGCGCCCGACAGGTGGCTCTTCGGTCCCGGGGAAGGATGTGCCGCGGCTGATCATCATCACGCCCCACGTGACGCAGATCTCGGCAGAGTTTGGGCCCGCGTTTGAGGCGTGGCATCAGAGAAAGTACGGCTCGCCGGTTTCGGTCGATTGGCGCGGGCCGCTCGGCACGAGCGAGATCATCAAGCTCCTGCAGAGCCAATACATCGCGGCGATCAACAACGGCAT
This sequence comes from Phycisphaerales bacterium, assembly GCA_050730655.1. Classification (GTDB taxonomy): domain Bacteria; phylum Planctomycetota; class Phycisphaerae; order Phycisphaerales; family UBA1924; genus JAFEBO01. The sequence goes on along the minus strand of JBOHNL010000006.1, from coordinate 113,639 downwards.
GATCGATTCCACCGGGAAGTGCAAACCGGGGACGGTGGATTATGACCTTGTGTTTGGAGGCGGGTCATTCGATCACGGACGCTTGAAATCAGGCGATGGCGTCACGATGAAGGAGTCGATCGACGGCAAAATTGTTTCACGCAATCTGTCGATGTCCGTTCCCGCCGGCTTCTCGCAGGAACAACTCGACGAGTGGTTCGGCAAGAACAAGATCGGCTCCGCCTTGCTGTTTGACCCAGAACAGTTCTGGATCGGGAATGCTCTCTCGGGCTTCGGCATCGTCTACAACCGGGAACTACTGGCGCGGCTTGGCCTTCACGATCCGACTTCGTTCGAAGATCTTGCGAATCCAAAACTGCAGGGGATGGTCGCGCTGGCCGACCCGCGGCAGTCGGGCTCGATCTCGACCGCGTTTGATGCGGTGCTGAGCAATTACGGCTGGGAAAAGGGCTGGCGCCTCCTTCGCGAAATGTGCGCGAATGCACGCTACTTCACGAATTCGTCCACGAAGCCCCCGATCGATATCAGCCTGGGCGAAGGCGCAATCGGGCTTGCGATCGATTTCTACGGTCGAAGCCAGGCGCAGGCGATCGCCAAGCCGGGCGAAGACCCCGCGCATGTTCGAGTCGGCTATATCGATCCGAAGGGAACGGCCTCGATCGACGCCGATCCGATTTCGATTCTTCGCGGCGGTCCGAACCCGGAGATCGCCAAGCGCTTTGTGGAGTTTGTCCTGACGATCGAGGGGCAGGCACTCTGGAACTTTCACGTGCAGGGGCCAAACTCGCCCAAACTTGACGGCGTCACCCTGGGCCCCACGCACTACGAACTACGGCGAATGCCAATCCGGCGCGTGATGTATGAAAAGTACTGGAACTATCTGATCGATCAGGTGAACCCGTACGAACTCGCGTCGACGGTGCCGCCCGCGGGCTGGCGCTCCGCGATCGGCGTGATGATGGGCGCGTTTGCGATCGACAATTCGGATGAACAGCGTGCGGCGTGGAGAGCGCTCAACGAGGCTCGCGCGGATACCGAGTTCCCGAAACAAACGCTCGCGGAAATGGAACAGGCTTTCTATGCGTGGCCGACGACACTAGGTGCCGATGGTAAAGAGATCGCATTCACCCCGAAAACGTTCCAAGATGTACGAAATGCGTGGAAGGGTCCGGGCTTGCAGCGCCGCGCCGAGATCGCGTACACCCGGTTCTTTACCGAGCGCTATCGCGAAGTTGTGCGTCTCTTCAATCACGCCCGCAGCAAAGAGCGTTCATGACTCAGGCCACTATTCCCTCCGCCTTTACCAAGATCGTCGCCACGATCGGCCCAGGAAGCGAATCGCCCGAGACGGTTCGCAAGCTGATCGAAGCGGGCGTTGCGATTTTCCGGTTCAATTTCTCGCACGGTGATTTCGCTGCACACGAGAAGCGTCTCGATACGGTGCGCCACATTTCAGCGGAGATGGATCGGCCGATCGCTTGCCTCGGCGACTTGCAGGGTCCCAAGATTCGCGTCGGCAAGGTTGAGTCGCCCGGGATTCTCGTCGCGCCCGGGCAAACTGTGGTCTTTCGAAATGATCTCGACGTCGCACGCATCGAGAAGGGTCCGTCCGGCGAGCCACTCGCAATCCTTCCGACGACGTACGCGCCGATTGTGCGTGAAGTACAACCCGGCCACAAGGTGCTCATCAATGACGGCGCGATCCGGCTGCTTGCGCTGCCTCGCGAACGCGATGGGGAACTTCGCTGCACGGTGACGGTCGGTGGCGGGGGGCTCATTACGAGCGGCAAGGGGATCAACCTGCCGCAGAGCGCGATCTCCGCACCGGCGATTACTGATCGCGACTGGGAATGCGTCGGTTGGGCGGTTGAAAATCAGTTCGACTTCCTCGCGCTCAGCTTTGTTCGAACCGCAGCGGAGGTAATTGAGCTCAAGGAAAAGCTTGCCGGGCTCTGTCCGAGTTCGCGCCACGCCGATCCCAAACGCGAATCGGCGACAATTCCCGTCATCGCGAAGATCGAAAAGCCGCAGGCGATCGAGAACATCGAAGCCATTATTCAGGCGGCTGATGGAATCATGGTCGCGCGGGGCGATCTCGGCGTTGAGATGGATATTGCCCGTGTGCCGGTTGTGCAGAAGCAGCTTATTGCCGCCGCACACAACTGGGGGAAACCGGTCATCGTCGCGACGCAGATGCTCGAATCGATGATCGAGAACTCATCGCCGACGCGTGCGGAGGCCAGCGACGTCGCGAATGCCGTGTTTGACGGCGCTGACGCGGTCATGCTTTCCGCCGAGACCGCGACGGGCAAGTGGCCGGTGCTGACGGTCGAGACGATGCGCCGCATCGCATCTGTTGCGGAGGAACGCATCACGGAAGTCTCGACGCATCACGAGGCGCCGCAGCAGCTTGTCCAGAGCAGATACCAGACCGCGGCACTTGCGCATGGGGCATGGCAGATCGCCCGCGATATCGGCGCAACGGCCGTGATTTGCTGGTCTGAGGCGGGCGGGACCGCACGGTACCTGTCGCAGAACGAGTTTGATATCCCGATTCTCGCGTATTCGTCGTCGATGAGGGCGTGTCGCCGCATGGCGATTCTGAGAGGCGTGACGGCAGTCTGCATGAAGACTCCCGACGGACCCGCGCCCCTTGCGTCGTGGAATGAGCAGGCCGATCGGTTCCTCGTCTCCCGACGCCTCGCGAAACCCGGCGACTGCGTCGTCATCGTGTGCGGCAGACCGCTCGGCGTTGCAAAGTCCGTCAACCTCGTTGCTATCCACAAGGTCGGCGACGGTGAGTCGGGTCTCCGAACCCATCGTGACTTATAGCGGCTTGTGTGACTCAGGGTGTTCTCAAGGAATGGGTTCTGCTTCAGTACAGTTTGCCATGCATCGCACCGCCGCCATCATCTCGCAGGGCGACGAGATCGTCATTGGTCAGACGCTTGACACGAACAGCAAGTGGCTCGCTTCGCATCTTCTGAATCGGGGCATCATTCCTGTCGAGCACGTGTCCCTGCCCGATGATCGCGCAGCGATCGCCGCAACTCTTACGCGTCTGGCGGCAAAGGTCGATCTCATCATTTGCTCGGGGGGCCTTGGTCCGACGGCGGACGATCTCACCCGCTTCGCGCTCGCAGATGCGACCGGCGGCACGCTTGTTGAAGACCAGAACGCGCTCGCGGAGATAGTCGCGTGGTTCGCTGCCCGTGGCCGTTCGATGAACGACCTGAACAAGGTGCAGGCGCTGCGACCGTCTCGTGCGGCGATGTTGCCAAACGCGTTTGGCACAGCTCCAGGCATCCGCGTGCAGATCGGCTCGTGCGATGTCTTCTGCCTGCCCGGACCACCGCGCGAGCTCGCGCCGATGTTCGAGCACCTCGTCGTCCCGCTGCTCCGTCCCGATCGATCCCGCACCGTTCGCGTTCGCGTTATTCACACGATCGGTCTCGGCGAATCGGAAATCGCCTTGCGCTTCCGCGATGTCCCCGGAGGCGATCTGATGGCACGCGATCGCTTGCCTCTCGTCGGAACAACCGCGAGCAACAGTGTGGTGTCCTGCCGCATCCGCTACGAAGGGCCGCTGCCCGAGGCCGAGGCCGACGTTCTGATTGCGCGCGATGAAGCGCAAATTCGCTCCCTGATCAGCGAAGCCATCTTCGGCGAAGATGAGGACACGCTCGCCTCCGTCATCATCCGAACGCTTCGCGAGCGATCCCAGTCGATCACCACGGTCGAAAGCTGCACGGGCGGCCTCGTCGCATCACAGCTCACTGATATTGCGGGCGCCTCCGAGGTCTTTCGCACAGGCTGGGTCACGTACGCGAATGAGTCCAAAACGCGTGAGGTTGGCGTTCCCGAATCGCTTTTCAAAGACGGCGCGCTTTCCAAAGTTCCGGGCGCGGTCAGTCCTGAAGTCGCGGCTGCCATGGCGCAAGGCGGCCTGCAGCGGGCAAATGCCGACTATGCGCTCACAATAACCGGAATCGCCGGTCCCACTGGCGGTACCCCCGACAAGCCCGTCGGTACCGTCTATGTTGCGCTCGCGTCGCGAATTTATCCAGTGGATGTTCGGCGTTTCGCCTTTACTGGTGATCGCGGTGCAGTGCGCGAATGGTCGGCCCGCGCGGCTCTTGCTACACTTTGGCTGACGCTTTCAAATCGGCGCAGCGTGCGACTCTTGCGGCAGGTGTGAAGACGGTCCGAATCAAATTCCTGGCTGCTTAGCGCCCTTCGAGCGCAATCTTTTTCGCCTCTTGCAACGCCGCTTCGATATCCGCCACTCGGGGCGTCAGGTCTTTCACCACGGTCGTTTGATCCAGGACTTCCATGAGCGTGCGGCTCATCAGAACTTCTCGCACGAACGTCGGGCCGAAATCGTGTGACCTGATCATTGCGCCGAGGTCGGCATCTTTTTCCAGCCGCGCGACCGCGTTCTGGAAGCTCGGCGTCTCGTTGATCGCGCGCATCGCGTCACTATTCACGAAGTGCTCTCGTGCCTTGCGATTCCGCATCACGATCGAAAAGTCTCCCGCAAGGGCAAAAATCTTCGCCCCCTCCATCGGGTTCGTGCTTTCCGCAACGCCTCCAAGGCTCGATCCCTTCACCTGCTCCGCAAAGCTGACCACGGCTTCCGCGACCGGATTCGGTGCGGGTTTCTCTGCGCCCGGCGCGCTTTCGCTGATCTGATTGCGTGCAATCGGCTCCATCGCGAGCGGCACCCAGAGCACAATCAGCCCGAGAAAGCACCCTTCAACAAGACCGATGCCGCCCCCCGCAAACTTGTCCGCCCCTTCGAGCTGCGGTCGCTTCCTCATGGCCTTCTTCGACACAAAGCCGATGATCGCGGCCGCGACGGCGGAAATCACGACGGCTGCGAGCCCGACCGAAATCAATCGCGCCGACATCCCGCTCGTTCGCGTCATCGAGGCCAAGCCCGGTTCCAGCAGTCGCCCGATCGGGCGGCAGAGCAGCACACCCACGATCATTCCAGCGACAATACCGATCAATTCTGCGGCACCGCGCCACAAGCCCTGAATGATGCAGAGGCTAAGCACCAGCGCCACGATCTTGAGCGGCAGCGAGCCGAAAATGACACAGACCAGCGCCACGACCGCGACGCCGATCATCACTCCAGATCGGATCTTTGCCTGCTGTGCATCGAGCCCATCGTTACCGGCAGCGTCGCCCGCCTTCGCCATGCATCACCTCGCACGCCCCCCAAGCGTCACCACACGGTACCACACTCGCTCGTCGGCGACCCCGCTTGCTCCGACTTGTCGTGCATTTTCGTGATCCGTGATTGAGCGGGTGAAACGACTTTACACCGTGTAAAATGAACGACCCAGCCGGAGACCCGCCATGGCCTATTACACCAAACTCGGTCTTCTCCCGAAAAAGCGCCATGTCCAGTTCCGCCGCCCGGACGGCGTGCTGTATTCAGAAGAACTCTTCGGTACGGAAGGGTTCACGGGCCCGACCAGCACGATGTACCACATCCATCCGCCGACGCAGGTTGCGGGCTGGAAGCATCTCTACTCCACCAAGCAGGAATATCTCGAACAGAACGTGATGCGCATGCGTCATGTGATGACCGGGGGACAAAAATCGCCTCCGAAAGGAGATGCGGTGACGGGTCGGGTTGTGCTCTTCGGCAACAGCGACTGCGAGATGGCCATCTGCAACCCTGCGGAGCAGATGAACTATCACTTCAAAAATGCGCAGGGAGACGAGTGCATCTTCATCCACTTCGGGACGGGCGTGGTTCACACGATGATGGGGACGCTGAAGTTTGGGCCCAAGGATTACATCATCATTCCCAAGGGCGTGATCTACACGCTCATCTGGGACAAACGCGAAGCATCCAAGATCGCGGCCGGTGAGCCGACGCTTGAGAACACGCCGTTCGGCCGTTTCCTTCTCATCGAAACTGCCAATGGCTCGCACATCGGCCCGCCGCGCCGCTATGTCGCGAAAGCGACCAGCCAGTTTCTGGAGCACGCGCCCTATTGCGAGCGCGATTTGCGGCTGCCGGAAACGCCGCTGACATTCGACCAAAAGGGCGACTATCCCGTACGCATCAAAGCACGCGACATGGTGCACGAGTACATCTATCACTATCACCCGCTCGATGTCGTCGGCTGGGATGGTTGCTACTACCCGTACATTTTCAACATCGACGACTTCAGCCCGATCACCGGTAAGCTGCACATGCCCCCGCCGATTCATCAGACGTTTGAAGCGCACAACTTCGTCATCTGCTCGTTCTGTCCGCGCATGCTCGATTACCACCCGCAGTCGATCAAAGTGCCGTACAACCACAGCAACCTCGACTCCGACGAAGTTCTCTATTACGTTGAGGGCAACTTTGGCAGCCGAAAGGGCATCGAGGTCGGATCGTTGACCGCGCACCCGCAAGGCATCCCGCACGGTCCGCATCCGGGGACGGTCGAGGCCTCGCTCACTGCTACGCACACTGCGGAGCTTGCGGTGATGTGCGATACGTTCCGACCGCTCTTCCCGACGCAGGCCGCCATCGACCTCGATGACGCCAAGTATCCGGCGTCGTGGCAGGGCGAGCACTATCCCGGACTTTCCAGCGGCAAGGTGCATCTCAACGGCGCCACGGTTCCCGCAGCATCTGCCGCGGCATTTCCGAAGGAAGTGCATCCGGTGCAGGTGATCAAGGCGGATGTCAACAGCGTTGTAATCCCGGCTCCCGGCGTGAACGGCATCGGCGGGGGAGCAAACGGCGCGACGAATGGAACGGCTAAACCGGCGTCACCAACTTCGACCGCAAACGTTTGGGCACCCTGACTCGCTTGCCATCTTAATTTCTGCGAGGATAGAGCCCTCTCGGGGCTGGGAGTTCTCGACATGCGCGGAGTCATCGTTCTGCTTTCGGCGCTGGTTGCGTGCACGGGATCGGTCGGCTTCGCCCTCGGTGCTCCTGAGAAGCAGGACGCGCGTCAAGAAGGCCAGAAGCGACTTCCAACCCTGCCCGACCGAGCGCCGGAGGATTATCCGCGCGGCGATTCGCTCGGCGCGATTCGTCTATGGCTTCGCGCCAAGTGGCTTGAATCCGCAAAGGTAAGGACGCCAGCGGGCGGAGATGTGATTTCGGTTTTCAACGATCCGCGGATCCTTCCTGAGGCAGAGTGGCTGCGACTTGTTGACCGCGTCGCGGCGGATCTGAAATCAGACAATGCTCAGACGCTGCTCGACGCGCTCGTGATGGCTCGAGAACTCGAGCAGACCAGTTTCATGGTTCCATCGCTCCGCGCCCCGCTCGGAAACAAAGTCTTTCCTGCCGCGGCGGCGCGCCTTCCCAACATGGTTCCGGAGGTCGTAAAGCAACTCCCCCCGCTTCTCACGCGGCTGGGTCGGTATAGCGATCCGAACGTGTCAATCCCGGTCTTCGTCGAGGAAGTACATGCCAACGTCGAATCCGTCCGCCGTCAAGGCCTGGAAGGGTTCACCGGACTGGTGCTGGAGTCAGAAGAGCCCATCCAACTCACCCAGGCACAGCGAATCGCGATGGCCGATGCCGCGCTCGCGTGTATCGATGATCCCAATGAGCAGATTCGCGTCCGGGCGATCTCCTTAATTGGACGAGCGAGGGCGCCAGCTGACGTGTATGTTCCCAAACTGATCGAGTTGCTCAAACACGAGAACACACGTTTTCCTGCATTGCGTGCGCTCGGCGAATACGGCCCTTCAGCGAGCGCCGCAGTTCCGGCCATGGTCGAGATGTTGAAGGCGATCGATATCCGAACGCTTCAACAGACCTGTGACGCGCTCCGCGGCCTCGGCGCTGCCGCGAGTGATGCAGTTCCCGCTCTCATTCCGCTTCTCGATAGCCAGAGCCGGTCGCTGGCCGCGTCTGCAGCCGGCACGCTTGGTGCGATCGGTCCGGGTGCCGCGGCCGCACTGCCCAAACTCGACGAACTCAGCGAGCAAAAGACTCCGACATCCGGCGAGTTCAAACGTGCAGCCGAGAGCATTCGAGGCGTTCCGGCGCCTAACTGATCTGGCGCTCCGCGACTTCCCTGCCGATCACCACCTCATTCGCCTTCACCTCATCGATCCGCATCGCCGAACCTCCTGTGATCAGTCGCGCTGACTTTGAGAAGAAGAACCATCCCCACGCCCAGTTGAACATCACGATCAAGCGATTGCGGTAGCTGATCAAAAACGTGATGTGCACCACCGACCAGATCAGCCACGCGAAGTAGCCGCCGAATTTGAAGCCTCGAATTTCAGCGACTGCCTTTGCCTTGCCGATTGTCGCGAGCGAGCCCTTGTCCCAGTACACAAAGGGCTGGCGCGTGAGTGATTTCCCGTGTGCCGATGCTGCCACTTCCGACTTGATCAACCTCCCAACATACGTGCCCATCTGAATCGCGGCAGGCGCAACGCCGGGAACGAACTTTCCTTTGCTGGTGACGGACGCCATGTCGCCAACAACAAAAACCTGTCTATGGCCGGGAACCGTCAAGTCTGGTTCCACTTTGACTTGCCCGCTCTTTTCCAACGCCACGCCCAAACTCGCGCCGATCGGATTCGCCCGCACGCCCGCGGCCCACAGAACCGAACGGGCCGCGACGAATTCGTTGCCGACGTAGATCCCGTCCTTCGTGACGTTGGTCACATACGCCTTCAGCCGCACTTCGACACCCATCTTCTCGAGGGTGCGTTTCGCCCGCTCACTCGATTCCGGTGAAAAAGCGGTCAGCAGCCTGTCGTTCCCATCAAACAGGATCACCCGCGTTGTCTTTGTATCGATATTGCGAAAGTCGCCTGCGACCGTCTTCGCCGCAATCTCCATAATCGAGCCCGCAAGTTCCACGCCCGTCGCGCCACCTCCGACAATCGCGAAGGTCAGTGCAGCGCGTCTTGCCTCCGGGCTGCCTTCGTATTCCGCGCTCTCGAAGGCGAGCAGAATTCGCGTGCGGATCTCGGTCGCGTCCTCGATCGTTTTCAACCCCGGCGCGATCTTCTCCCATTCGTCATGGCCAAAGTATGAGTGGGTCGCCCCTGCCGCCAGCACAAGCCAGTCGTATTCGATGACGACGCCGTCCCCGACCTTGACGTGGTGCTTCTCGAGATCAACCGCGATCGGCTCCGACAAAACCACGCGGCAGTTCTTCTGCTTGCGCAGGACGTGCCGCAATGGTGAAGCGATATCCGCAGGCGACAACCCCGCCGTCGCGACTTGATACAGCAGAGGCTGGAACAAATGAAAGTTCCGCCGGTCAATCAGCGTGACATCGGCAGACGCACCATCCAGCGCCATCGCGGCATTCAGCCCCGCAAACCCGCCGCCCACAATCACCACCCGAGGCAACCGAGTCATCATCCGGCTCCCTTCGCCGTTCCCGTCCACGAGTCGTACGCGATTTTTGGAATCACTCTGCCGCGATGTGCGTTCCCTTTGGAACGCTCACCTTCTTCATAAGCGCGATCAGCACAAGCAGCGAGAGAGCGAGTACCGATGCCACCCAGAAAATATCGAAGTACGAGAGGGCTGTTGCCTGCCGGTCTCGCATGTTCGCCATCAACTGATACGCCATGTTTCGTGCCGCCACCGGATCTCCGGTTTGTGTCATGAACAGCTTTTGCCCGAGGTCAACGATGCTGGTGACCGCCGGATTCAAGGGGTCCAGGTTCTCGTTTAATCGAAGCGTGTGAAATTGCTCCCGCCTCTCGAGAATCGTTTGTGCGACGGATGTCCCGACGCTGCCGCCCTCGTTGCGAAGAAGCGCAAGCAAGCCGACTGCCGCGCCGCGGATGGCAATCGGCATCGTCGCAAACGCCGCGACATTGAGCGGCGCAAACAGCAGCCCCAATCCGACGATGATCACCACTCGAGGCCAAACGATCTGCCACGGGCTGATCGACAGGTTCATGATCGCCATCCAGTAATTGCCGCTAGCAATTAACAAGACGCCGAGCGCCATGAGAATCCTGGCATCGAGCCCCTTGCTGAGCAGCCGACCTACAACCAGCATCGTCGTAATCGCAAAGAGCCCGGCTGGCGAAAGCACTAGACCCGACATCGTCGCGTCGTATCCGTACAAGGTCTGGAGCATTGCCGGAAGCGAAGTCGTTCCCGCATAGAGCACACCATACGAACAAGCCAAAATGATGCAGCACGACCGGAAGTTCCTGTCCTTCAGCGTTCTGAAATTGACCAGCGGGTTTGCGATGCGCAGCTCCCGCCACACAAGCGCGATCAGGGACGTTACAAAGACCACCGCAAGCGTTTGCACACGCCAGAACGGATCGCCGAACCAGTCCCATTCCTGCCCCTTGCTCAGGCCTATCTCCCACGCGATCATCGTGAACGCGAGCAGAATCAGCCCGGTGAAATCAAACCGCGTTGGATTGCGCCGCGCATTCTCGGTTTGTTCTCGCAAATACGGAGGATCCGTCACCACGGCGCGGCAGAAGAAGAACGCCACAATTCCCACCGGCACATTCACGTAGAAAATCCATTGCCACCCGAAGTTGTCGGTGATGTATCCGCCGAACGTTGGCCCGACGACCGGCCCGAGCAGTGCCGCCATCCCGAACATCGTCATCGCGGTGCCGCGTTTCTCCACCGGAAACGCATCGAGCAGAATCGCCTGGCTGCACGGCTGTAAACCGCCTCCAGCAAGCCCTTGCAGCACGCGTGCCGCGATCAGTGCCCCGAGACTCGGCGCCATGCCGCAGAGGGCCGAGGCGATCGTGAACACCGCGATGGAAAGGATGAAGTAGTTCCGCCGTCCCAGCCGCGTACTGATCCATCCCGACATGGGCAGGATGATGGCGTTTGCGGCGAGATAGCTCGTGATCACCCATTCGCTGTCGGTCACTGGCGCCGAGAGACCGCCCGCGATGTACCGCAGCGCGACATTGGCGATCGTCGTGTCCAGGATCTCCATGAATGTCGGGATGACAACGGCAAGCCCGACAACCCACGCCGGAAATGTTCGCGGCGTCACCATGCCGAGCTTGCTCGTTGGCAAGTCCGAGGTAGAAGCGAACTCACTCACTCGCGTTTCTCTCCGCCCGTCCCCGGCTTCGCGGGTGCCGGAGGTTGAATCGAAGGCTGAAGGATCATCCCGGCATCCGGCCCGGTCGGCGGCCGATCGATGAGCACCGTGGGCGTCACCGAAAGCCCGACAAAGAGCGGGAACTTCTCCGGGTCGTAATCGATCAGCTCAATGCGCACCGGAAGGCGCTGAACGACCTTTACAAAGTTACCTGTCGCGTTCTCCGCTGGCAGCAGCGCGAGCGTCGACCCGGTTCCCATCGTGAACCCGCTGATTCGGCCCTTAAACGTGTGACGGTCACCGTACATATCGACATCAAGCTGTACTTCCTGCCCGATCCGGAGATCAGCGAGCTGCGTCTCCTTGAAATTCGCGTCCACCCAGATCTCGGTCAATGAACGCACGGCCATCAGCGATTGCCCGACGACGACGTTGTTGCCCGGGTTGACGTTGCGTCTGGTGACCGCGCCGTCGATCTCTGCAACCACGTCGGTGTAACTCAGATTCAAAAGTGCCTGATCGAGCAGGCGCTGTGCCTCGAGGAGCTTTGCTTCGGCCTGTTTCACTGCCGGAGCTTGCTTCAGCAACGCGTCGTAGATCGTGTCGATGTTTCCATCGGGTGCACGCTTCTTGAAATCTTCGACCATCGCGCGGGGTGTCTGCTCGAACGGAGTGACGATCCCCATTTGTGCCGCAACCTGAATCAACCTGGCCTGTGCCTCTCGCACCAAGGAGAACGTTTGATCGAGGTCGGCCGGCACGCTCGTGAGCGAATCGGGCGGAGTCGGAGTTGTTGGTAGGCCGAGCGAAACGCGGATCTGATGGACGCCCTGAAGCGCTTCCGCAACATCCGCCTTTGCGACGGCGACCGCCTGCTTGCGGTGCTCGATCTCCTGTTGCGAGAGCCCGCCCGAATCGCCTGTCTTGAGCGCCCGGTCATAGTCGCTTTGCGCCAGCGCCAGTGTCGCCTTCTTGGCATCCAGCGTCGCCGCACGCGACTTGAGCAGTTCGACCTGATCGTTGACGGATTCGATCGACCGCTCGAGCGCGAAGCGAAGGCTTCGCATCTGTCCTTCGGTCCCGCGTGCCGCGGCGATTGCGGCAACCAGATTTGCCTTTGCGGTTCCGAGCGCTGCCTCCGCGATTTCCACTTCCACGCGATACGGCGTCTTGTCGAGCTCGACCAGAAGGTCGCCCTTCTTAACCCGGTTGTTGTCCTCCACCAGCACACGCGTCACTTGCCCGGGTACGCGCGGCGCAACAAAGGTCACGTGCCCACTGACGTACGCGTCGTCAGTCGAAACCGTCCGCAGCATCCGCCGGATCCAAGGCGTCAAAACGATCGCTGCGCCAATCACGGCAAGCACCACAATCACACGAACGGTCGTTCCGTGGCGCGAGGGCGGTTGAGTGGAGTGCGACGCCGGCATTTCCCCGGTTGTAGGACCGGTGGGATTTGGTGTGGATGGGGGCGGAGGTGACGGTGGGGGGGCAGAAGGCGAAGCATTCTCAGGCGGCATGCGTAGACAGTACCCGGAATCAGCCAGTATCGACGTGCAGCGGCTGCAATCTTCGCGCTTGGCCTTCTCGCGACATTGGCTACATTGTGCTGGGAAGGATCTACTCGATGCCCACAGCGGACTTCGAAAAGCTTGGCGTCTTTTATCTCGGCAAGGAATACGGCCTTGGCGCACGCAAGCGATCCGACGATCTGATCCTCTACGACGCCAAAGACTTGTGCACGCACGCCGTCTGCGTAGGCATGACGGGTTCGGGGAAAACCGGGCTCTGTCTGGCACTGCTGGAAGAAGCTGCGATCGACGGAATTCCTTCGATCATCATCGACCCCAAGGGCGACCTTTCGAATCTGCTGCTGACGTTTCCAAATCTCAAGCCCGCTGATTTTCGACCGTGGATCAACGAGGAAGATGCAAAGACAAAGGGCGTCTCTCCCGACGAGTTCGCGGCACAGCAGGCATTGATGTGGGAAAAGGGCCTGAAGGATTGGGGCCAGGACGGCGCACGCATCCAGCGACTGAAGGACGCGGCCGACTTTGCGATCTACACGCCCGCGAGCAGCGCAGGTTTACCAGTCTCGATTTTGAAGTCGTTTGCCGCTCCGCCGGATGAAGTCATCGAAGACTCCGAGCTCTTCCGCGATCGCGTCAACACGACCGTAACTAGTCTGCTCGGTCTTCTGGGTATCGAAGCCGACCCGCTCAAGAGCCGGGAGCACATACTGCTCTCAACTTTGCTCTCGCAGGCGTGGAGCGCGAAAAAAGATGTTGATCTCTCCGCCATGATTGCTCAGGTCCAGACTCCGCCAATTCAGCGAGTGGGGGTGATGGATATCGAGACGTTCTATCCGAGCAAGGAGCGGTTCGCACTCGCAATGCAGATCAATTCGCTGCTCGCTTCGCCCGGCTTCTCACGCTGGATGGAGGGCGAAGCGCTCGATATCGGGGCGATGATTCATTCCGCATCCGCAAAGCCGCGCTGCATCATCTTCTCGATTGCACATCTCTCCGATCCGGAGCGAATGTTCTTTGTCTCGCTTTTGCTGAACCAGGTCCTCGGCTGGGTTCGCACACAATCGGGCACTTCCAGCCTTCGCGCGATTCTCTACATGGATGAGATCGCTGGCTATTTTCCGCCGACGGCGAATCCTCCCAGCAAGCAACCGCTGCTCACGCTTATGAAGCAGGCCCGCGCGTTCGGTGTTGGCGTGGTGCTCGCGACACAGAATCCGGTCGATCTCGACTACAAGGGCCTTGCGAACGCGGGCACGTGGTTCATCGGTCGCCTTCAGACGGATCGCGACAAACAACGAGTGCTCGACGGCCTGGAAGGTGCATCGGCGCAGGCATCGTCCAAATTCGACCGTGCTTCGATGGACCGCCTCCTCTCGCAGCTTGGAACACGCGTTTTCCTGATGAACAACGTCCACGACGACCACCCAGTGGTCTTTGAGACGCGATGGTGTCTCTCGTACCTCCGGGGCCCTCTGACTCGGGCGCAGATCAAAGCGCTCACGGATCCGAGCCGTATTGCGACTCCCGCAGCAGTCGAGAAGTCCCCCGCCGCCGCAGTCAGCGCCTCCGCTGCAACAGGCCGGCCAGTGCTTCCTTCCGACATCCCGCAATACTTCCTGCCGTCTCGAGCATCGGGGCCGGTCACGTACGTCCCCAAGCTTCTTGGTCTATCCCGCATCTACTACAACGACACCAAAGCGGGCGTAGACGAGGAAGTGTCCGCTTCACTGCTCGCGTCGTTTGCGGAAGGCCCCGTTGCGATCGATTGGGATCAGGCCGAGGCCGCTGAACTTTCCGAGTCCGACCTGGAACGAGAGCCTGGACCTCAATCGACTTTCTCATCGCCGCCCACCGATGCCGCGAAGGCGAAGAATTACGACGGGTGGAAGAAGTCGTTAGCTGATGCACTCTTTCGCGCTGAATCAGTCAGCGTGTTTGCGTGTAGGGAACTCGACCAGACTTCCAAGCCTGGAGAGTCCGAAAAGGACTTCCGTCTCCGCATCGATCACTCGTCGCGCGAAGCACGCGACGAAGCACTCGACAAAATTCGTGCCAAGTACGCGCCGAAATCTACCGCGCTTCAGGATCGCCGCCGCCGAGCGGAATCAAAGGTCGCGGTTCAGCAGGAGCAAGCATCCGGCGCCAAGTGGAACACCGCGATCTCGGTGGGTTCGGCGCTTCTGGGTGCGCTGTTGGGGCGAAAGACCATGAGCGCCGGCAATATCAGCAAGGTCGGGACCGCCGCGCGCAGCGCATCGCGCACAATGAAGGAGTCCTCAGACGTCGGCCGAGCCGAGGAAGATGTTGCCGCCCTCGACGAGCAGATCAAAGCACTCGAAGCCACGATGCAAGCCGACCTCGACGCCGCGGCAGCGAAAGTCGACGCATCGACGATCTCTCTCGAAAAACTAACACTCAAGCCCAAGAAGTCCAACATTACAGTCAAGGCCGTCGTACTTGCGTGGGCACCGTACACCAACGACGGTGGGACCCTCAAGCCGGCGTGGTAGGTTGGAGTGTGCCTCCCCGTCACCTTGTCCGCCTCGACAAATCTGAAGTCTCCAATCGCGCCTTGCCTTCTCTTGCGTTTCCTTTTCCCCGCCGTGTTTTCCTCCGTGGTCCTCCGTGTTGATCTCCCTCAGGAGCCGTCATGATTCGAATCCACGTTCTCGGTGCCGCCGGCGGCGTAACTGGCTCCTGCTACCTCGTTGAGACCTCCCAGGCCCGCGTGATGGTGGATTTCGGCCAGTTCCAGGGCCCCGACGCTCGGGGCGGGGCGAACTTTGTGATGCCTCCGGACCTCGGAACACTGAACGCGGTCGTGCTCACCCATGCGCACCTCGATCACTCTGGCCGTCTTCCGATTCTTTGTCGAGGCGGCTACAAAGGGAAAATCTACGCGACCTCTGCGTCGAGCGACCTGACCGACGCCGTGCTCGCGGATGCGGCGGGAATTCAAGAACAGGATACCTTCTCCGAGAATCGCCGGCGCGAGCGCGCGGGCCTGGATCCGATTCCGCCGCTCTTCACGCGTGCCGACGCCGATTGCATCAATGCGCAGATGCACGACTGTGACTATTACAAGTCCATTCAGGTTGCCGACGGAATTTCAGTCCTTTTTCGCGAGGCCGGTCACATTCTCGGCGCAACCTCGATCGAGATGACAGTCACGGATGGCGGCGTGACCAAAGTGATTGCATTCTCAGGCGACATCGGCCCGCGCGACGTTCCGATCCTCCGCGATCCCGATCCGCCCGCAAAGGCCGATCTGGTTTTTCTCGAGTCCACCTACGGCGATCGCGAGCATCCTCCGATGCAGCCTTCGATCGATCAGTTCCTCAAGATCATTCGCGAGACGATCTTCAACAAACAGCGCGTCCTTATCCCGGCGTTTGCAATCGGGCGCACGCAGCTCTTGCTCTACTACATGGGTCAGGCCGTGCGCGACGGCAAGCTGCCCCCTGATATTCCGATCTTCCTCGATAGCCCGGCCGCGATGCGTGCCACTTTGGTCTATCGAAAGCACGGGGAGCTCTATGACAAGGACGCGGCCAAGCTTGCACGCACCGGAAACTTTGAGCAGGATCTGAAAAACTTCCGCATCATCGAGTCGCCCGCTGAATCGCGCGCGCTCAACGAGTCCTGGGATCCCTGCGTCATCATCGCGGGCTCGGGCATGGCCGAAGGCGGCCGCATCGTCCATCATCTCCGTCACAACATCTGGCGCCGCGGCACGTCCCTCATCCTCGTCGGTTACATGGGCGAGGGAACTATGGGCCGCCGCCTCGCTGAAGGCGCGAAGCAGATTTACATCTTCAACGATCCGATCATCGTCCGCGCCAATGTGTACAAGATTGACGGCTTCTCCGCTCACGCCGGCCGGGCAGGGCTGATCGAGTGGATGTCGAAGCTGGCCGTTGGAAAGCCTCGCGTCATCCTGACGCACGGCGACAACACGCCTCGGGCATCGCTTGCTCAGGGGTTGCTCGAACGCTACGGACTGAAGGCGGAACTGCCGATGAGAGGGGACGTATTGACCTTGGCTTGAACACTCAGCTTCGAATTTCGCTCTCGTTTGTTGTGATCGTGTCGAGCGCGATTCTGATTGCCTTGATCGTTCCACGTGGGTTTTCAACCAAGTATTACGTCGACTACGCCACCGGGCGGGAAAGAGTCGACCGCAGAGTTCTCTTCGTTCGAGTCGAAACGACGGTAAGGGATTCACCCATTGCCGCCTTACTTTCGAAGCAATACCTGGCAACCGCTCAGCCCGACTGGTTCATCTTCCGGAACTTGAACGCTGATGTCTTTGACACTGCGAGCCAGTGCTTCGAGTCAATCACGGTGAATGGTTTCTACGGACACGTCGCACAAACGCTTTCTGATTGCGATGCAACCGACGAGGCAAAGTCGGACGCCGCGCTCGCCGCGATCAACTATGCCCGGCAACTAGCTGTTCGTGGAAAGGGGCCGGCTTCCATGGTGCATCCATTCGTTGCAATGAATTGGGGCGGGAGATCGTCGACCGCAAGGGTGTCCAGGTCTGGCATTCCAGCTCGCCGTGAAGGCTTGACTCGATACCGCTGAGCATTTCCCGCAATGGCGGAACTGAGGCAGCCGATACTCTGGTTGCTTGCCTTCTGCAATCCCCATCTTCCGCACCCACCTTCCGTTGCTCGACGGAATCCGTGGCCTCGCGATCCTTCTCGTCATGATCTTCCATATGTCGCTGCTCAGCGACCGTGGAGGCGTTGACGGATTTGCCCGTTCGCTCTCGTCCGTCGGCTGGTGCGGCGTCGACCTTTTCTTTGTTCTTTCCGGCTTTCTGATCACCGGCATTCTCTACGACACCAAGAGCAACAACGCATACTTCAAGACGTTTTACGCCCGGCGCGCCCTTCGCATCTTCCCGCTCTACTACGCCGTGGTGTTTCTCTCACTCGTGGTTCTGCCGGCGATTGCCACGCACCTTCCCGCGGCAGCCCAAACCAAGCTCGACCGCTTCGGTAAGATCGAGGGCGACCAGTGGATGTACTGGACCTACCTCTCCAACTTCGCCATCGCCCAGGCTGGCAAGTTCCGACACGGCATCCTCGATATCTCCTGGTCGCTCGCGATTGAGGAACAGTTTTACCTCGTCTGGCCCGCAGTCGTGTACTTCTTTTCGCGCAGCACTCTCATTCGCATTTGCATTGGCGCGATCGCGTTCGCTCTTGCGTTCCGATGCTATTTGCTCGCAACCGGCGTGAATCCGGTCGCTTTGCACGTACTGACTCCGAGCAGACTTGACGCACTCGCAGTGGGGGCGTTCATCGCGCTCGTCGTGCGAGACGAGGGCGGCATCGAACGTCTCGCGGCAGCTGCGCGCGTACTTGTTCCCGCGATTGGCCTGCTCCTGCTCGCAAATTTCTTCTATCGATACGACATGCATTCCGGACGGGACGGAGAAGAGGGCCTTTTCAGCGCCAATCTTCCCGAGGTTCAGACCGTCGGTCTGACCGTGATCGCCATCTTCTTTGGCGCGATACTCGTTCGGGCAGTTGCTGCTTCAAGGCGTGAAATCGATTCTCCCAATATGCGGCGTTCAAAGCTGGTCCGCATCTTCGAATCACCTCTGCTTCGTTCCTTCGGCAAGTACTCGTACGCGATGTACCTCTTCCACCTGCCGCTGCGTGCGCTGGTGCGCGACGGCTTTCTCAAAGAGAAGCATCTCCCAATCCTCGGTGGGACGGAGGTTCCCGCGCAAATCATCTTCACCGCAGTTTGTATTGCGATCACGTACGTCGCGGCATGGCTCTCATGGAATCTTTACGAAAAGCACTGGCTCGCGCTCAAACGTTACGTGGATTACAGGTAAGCGCTGCTGCCGGGCAGTCCAAAAACAGACCGTGGACGCCGACCCACGAGAGCCGGCGTCCACGGAAGTTTCGTACATGCCCTTTCCCCTCGGGCACGCACGACCATTTTTTCTCGGCTCGGTGCGGTTCAAGTCTCAGACTGAACCACACGCGACGAGTCACCTTTTTCCCCTCAACCCTTCCCCATCCCTTCCCTGCTTCTACCGATCCACCGGCACAGCTCCAATACTCTCAATCCTCGGGGGACACCTCTCCCCTCAAACACCGAAGCGGAATCGGCGAACCCCCTCTGCAGAGTTTTTTACGACAAATTACACGCACCGTACAGAGCTCGAATGGCGAAACCTCCGTTTGTCAGAACCCGAATCATTACTAGTACTGAGCCGTTCTGACGCCCGCCCGCACGGTGGGCGTAATTTGTTTCATGTTCATGCCTGCAGCCTGGTCTGGTCGATTTCGCTTTTCCTGGAAAGCGGGTTATCCGTTTCCGATGCGTCGAAGTGACTTTGCCATCCCCACGAACACTTTGGACTCCGAGCGTTTCAAGCTCGTACGCGAAATCTTCCTCGACGCACAGCGGTTCCGCGGTGCCGCCCGGGAAGCCTTCCTAAAGCAGCGGTGCGGCGGAGATCCGTCGCTTCAGCGCCAGATCAGTGATCTGCTTCAGCACGACGAGTCGGATCAGTCGGTGCTGGATAAGCCCGTGATTCGCACGGTGGACGAATCCTCGATCCTTCCCCGCGTCCGCGTGCCTCGGGAGCCGGTTGGACGCTTCAAACTGCTTCAAGTGCTTGGTGAGGGTTCCAGTGGCGTTACCAGCCTCGCCCAGAATCCCGACGCTCGGACCCGCCGCGCCGTCGTCAAGGTGGTCCATTCGGCTTTTTCGCTTTCTGCATCTGAGGCGGACGGAGCGATCTCTCGGATTCAGGTCGATCATCGTTCCCTTGCCTCCCTCCGGCAACATGCTTCTCCCCGATTGCTTGAGTGTGGTCGAACGTCAACCGGGGCCATGTTCGTTGCGACCGACTTTGTCCCCGGTGAACCGATCCTGCACTACTGCGATCGCGTGCGGGCGCCGCTTCGCGCACGTCTGCTGCTATTCCTAGACGCCTGTGAAGCCGTCCAGGCCGCTCATCAGTGCGGCGTGATTCACGCCGGATTGACTCCCGGGAACTCGCTCGTGCGCATGGCGGGCGATGTCCCGAGCGTGATGCTGCTCGATTTTGGCGTTGCGCGGGCCCTCCACGATCTTCTCGGCCACCGGCGGGCGTGGCTCGAGCAGCGCCTTGCGCACGGCGCGGTTGAATACCTCGCGCCCGAGCAGGCGGCAGACGAACCCCGATTGGCCGAGCCTGCGTCGGACATTTACGCACTCGGCGCGCTGCTTTACGAACTGTTGACGGGCGTCGCGCCGTTCGATCGGTTCGCTCTGCGTCGCGCCGGGATCGGCGACTTCCCGAGAATTCTCGCGGAACAGAATGTGCTCGAGCCGGCGGATCGCCTCGAGGAACTCACCGATCGCGTTCTTGATATTGCCGATCATCGCTCGACCGGTCCGCGCGAGATGGCCTCCGAACTTCGGAAAGAGCTGGGCAGCATTCCGATGAAAGCACTCCGTAAGTCGAGCGCAAGCCGCTATCCGAGCGCGAGCGCAATGGCCGACGACATCCGAACCTATCTCGATGGCAAGCCAATCGGCCCCGCGCCGGGAGTCGGCGATCGAATCCGTAGGCTCTTTGGCCGATTCCGGACTGGCCGCTGAAGCGTGGTCAATCCTGGTCGTGCTGGCCAAGCGCTTCGCCAAGCTCATGGCGCAGCCATGCCCGTGCGAAGCGCCAATCGTCGTGCACCGTGCGGGGCGAAACGCTCAGGACGCGCGCGATCTGATCGATTGTGAGTCCGCCAAAGAATCGAAGCTCGACAATGCGTGCCGAGCGCTCGTTGAGCTGGCGCAGCTTTTCGATCGCGCCGTCGATCTCGAGCAGTTCAGCCACCGTTGATGGGCCGTGCTCGTCTGGTGCTGCAGCATCAAAGTCGCCAAGGCGGCCGACTTCACCGCCGCCCCGCTTGATCGCATTTCGCCGCCGGGCATGATCAACCAGCACGCGCCGGATGACGGCAGCCGCGGCAGCAAGAAACTGCTCACGGTCGTTCACCTTGAGGGCCTTTTCCCAGCCCGCCAAGCGGACAAACGCCTCGTGAACAACCTCGGTCGCCTGCATCGAGTGGTCGCGTCGCTCGCGATTCATGTACCGCGCCGCGATCTCCCTGAGCTGGTTGTAAAGCTCCGGCATCACCTCGGCGACATGCGCCTCGAGTGCGGATTTGGGTGCGTCCGGTGCACTGCTGGAAGGTTGTTGGGAGGATTCCGGTTTCGTCATGAAATGACCGCCTCGAAGTGGGGAACGCTAGGATGATCCCGGCATGCCCGAAGAAACGGCCTCGACCTCGCCTTTGGCCCGCCCTGCACAAGGGTTGCTGCGGTCAAAATCGCTCTGGCTCGCGTTCCTAATTACATTGGCAGGCGGTGCGTGGTGGGCGTATTCGGCTGCCACGCGTGAAGTTACTGGTCCGACGCCGAGCGCGACCTCCTCGCTCGTTGATTCTGCGCCCGCGGCACAAAATACTTCGAGCGCGACACCGCCGCCCGCCTCATTTCGCTACGGTGCGAGCTTCATCGGCGCCTTCCTGATTGCGTACGTGCTGAAAAAGGTGATCAAGAGCGTGCTCTTCATCGCGGCGCTCCTCATTGCGGCCATCGTGACGCTCAAGTATTTCGGTTTCATGAGTTACGACTGGTCGAGCGCTCGGCATCAGGTTGAGCAGGGAGTCGGGTTTGCGCGCGATGAAGGTGAGAAATACCGGACGCTCGTGATGGGCTATCTGCCATCGGGCCTCGCGGCGGGGGCAGGGGCGATCTTCGGGGCTCGTCGCGGCTGACGCCGGCCATTTTGTGCAAGGCCTAACCGAATTGACAACATTAGGGAAGGGGCGGGACGATTGATTCCGCCCGTAGCCACATTGAGAGGGAGAAGGGTCATGAAGATTCAGGACTGGTCGGGCTTTGCGGCCGCGGCACTGCTTTCGGGCTCTGCGCTTGCCAATCACCACATCATGCAGATTCAGCTGGTCATTGGCGGAGTCAACGGCGACACGACGGCGCAGGCTATCCAGCTTCGTCAGCGCTTCGCCGGGCAAAACATCGTGTCCGCTGGCCGGCTCAAGGCGTTCGACGCGAATGGCCTGAACCCGATCCTATTGATCGACTTCACGACCAACGTGACCAACGCATTGCAGGGCGACACCATTCTGGCTTGCACGAATTCGTTCAAGACGAAGACGAGCCCCGTGACAGTTCCGGATTTCATCCTGACGAATCCGATCCCCGCGTCGTATTTGGCGGCGGGCCGAATCACCTTTGAGTTCGACGGCGGAAACATCTGGTGGCAGTTGGCATACGGCGGCGCGGCCTACACGGGCTCGAACACGATCGATCTGACGAATGACTCCGACGGCAACGCCGGTCCTCCCTTCGCGCAGTCGTTGACGACGACGGGCACCAAGGCCATTCAATACAACGGCGCCGCATCCGGCGCGAGCACCACGAACGCCGCGAACTACGTCATCACCGCCGGCGCAGCGGTCGTCACCAACAACGCCCGCGTCTCGTTCACCGTCAAAGCCGCGTGCCCGGGCGACCTGAACAGCGACGGATTCGTCGACGATTCGGACTTCGTCATCTTTGCCAGCGCATACGACGCTCTGATCTGTGGACCGGTGTGTCCGGCCGATCTGAACAACGACACCTTTGTGGACGACGCTGACTTTGTGATTTTCGCTGGCGCATACGACGCCCTGATCTGTCCGTAAGTTCCGGTTTCTTCTACCCACCCCATGTGTTGCGCCGGCCGCGAGCAATTCGCGGTCGACGCCTCTTTTGGAGTGAGCGCGGCCGCACGAACTAGCCGTGCATGGGCGAGTGCTTGCGGTGCCCATCTCGCACGCGTTTGATGACAATGGCTGATGCGATGAGCAGGACAATCAGCACGCCGGTCAAGATGAACGTGCTGACCGAGTTTTCGCGGATCAGGCCCTGGGATTGAACCGCGATCGCGAGAACGCCCAGCAGCGGACCGCCGGTATATCCGACGCCGATCAGCGCTTCGTGCATGCCGCCGGCTTCGACTTCCGCAGCGCCGACTTCCATCGCGTAGTAGATCGCGCCGGCGTAGATGATCGACATGCCGAGCCCGAAGAGTGCGAGCCCCAGCAGAAGCATCTCGAGTGCACGAACATCGAGTCCTTGCGTCGGGTCGTTTTTGGCGATGCTCCAGGAAAATATCGCAAGTGCGAATCCGCCCGCGAACAGCGCCCCGCCAACGACCGGCGCAGACCATTTGCCGTGCCAACCCAGCCAGCGTTCAAGCGCCAAAAACCCAAGACAACGCGGCAGCAACCAGGCCGATGTGACCACCATCTGCCACTCCGCCCGCACGCCGATCGCATTGCACGCGAGGGGCAGGATCGGCCCGAGCGCGCTGCTCACGACGTATGAGGTAGGGAGAAAGACGCGAAACGTCGTCAGCAGATCGGCATAGATCGGGGGAGTTGGAGCGTGATCTTCGTGAACATGCACGCTCGGTTCACGAGGAAACCAGAATAGTGCCGCGATCGAGAGGAACTGAATTGCACCGAGTCCAACGAGTGCCGCCCCCGGTGCGTTGCCGACGAATCGCGAGATCGACCACGCGCCGATGACGAGCGCCGCGCTCCAGATGACGTTCCATAGTCCGATGGCGGCGCGGAGCTCTTTGCCGCGTCTTCCGCCCGAGAGAAACGACTCGACCATCGGCCACAAAATTCCCGTAATCGGGCTGTACAGCGTGACCATGACCCACACGGACCATTCGCCACCGGTCGAGCGGTCCGGTCGCCCGAGACCGCACACAAACGCCGGCAACGTGGTGAGCGAACCGAGCGCGATCATGATGCAGACGAGAATTCCCCGGCTGCTCAACCCCGGGATGGCGCGACGCAGAAACCTGGTGAGCCGCTGCGCGCCGAGCGCCCCGACGATGTACATCACGCCGAGTACGACGCCCAGCAGAAAATTCTGGAGCGCGGAAAAACCGAAGCCCTCGGCTGTCAACACGAATATGCCGCTGGTCACAAGCCCCGCCGAAAGGCTGTTTACGAAGGTGAAGCCATAGACCGCAGGGCGAGGAGTTGGAGAGGTCGGCGGCGCGAAGCTGCCGGGTCGCGAAAATGATGACGGCGCTGGCCCGGAGCTGACCGCCCGCGAAGCCTCAGAATGGACTGTGTTGGACATGAGGAGTGGGGCGGGGCCGGGTTGCTTCCGCGAAGGGCCGATCGTAGCATCGGGCCTTCGCGGGCTTCGCCGCGTCACGTTTTGTACAAATGTGCCCGTAGCTCAACTGGATAGAGCGCTGCCCTCCGAAGGCAGAGGTTACAGGTTCAACTCCTGTCGGGCATACTTTCAGCGCGGCCGAGATTGGCGACGCGCCTCCACCAAAAAGAACCACCGAGCCAAACACCACTTGGCTCGGTGGTTAAAGGGAAGCAAGTTGTCGAACCGACGCCCCTCGGCGGCGGCCAGAAATGAACGCGCGCCGAAATGACGGCGCACGCGTACACGCGGGTGCGTGTACGCCGCGCGGGCGGAAATAGAAAACAAGCTTGGTGCTTGTCTCCTCCATGAAGCCGGGGGCGGAATCCGGCAACTCATTCTCATCGAGATGGCTCGGCTGGTCAATGAAAACAGCGTTTCATCCGCCAAACTGAGTGTTATCCGGACGTCAGAAACCCAGACTTGGCACGGATACGTTGCTCCCGTGGCAAACGTCAAATCCGAGAACCAGCGGATGAGTACCAAGGCGCAGGAGCGGGCGCTGCGGCTGGCGGACGCGCTGCGCCGGAAATACCCCGATGCGCACTGTGCGCTTCTCCACCGGAACCCGTTCGAATTGCTGATCGCGACGATCCTCTCTGCACAGACAACCGACGTGTCGGTGAACAAAGTGACCCCCGCACTCTTCAGGGCGTTTCCGAATGCCGGGGCGCTCGCAAAGGCGACGCCCAAAGAACTCGAGCCGTATCTGCGTTCGATCGGACTCTTCCGCAACAAGGCAAAGAGCATTCACGGCGCGGCGAAGATGCTGGTGGATGAATTCGGGGGAGAGGTGCCGCGCACGATGGACGAATTGATCCGCTTACCCGGAGTCGCGCGCAAGACCGCGAACGTCGTGCTGGGAAATGCGTTCGGAATCAACGCCGGCTTTGTCGTGGACACGCACATCCAGAGATTGGCAGTTCGTTTCGGTCTTGCAAAGCAAGACGATGACGTCAAGACCATCGAACGCAAACTGATGTCGCTCTTCCCGCGCGAACGGTGGTGCGAACTTTCACATCAGATCATCTGGCACGGGCGAGCGGTGTGCAAAGCCCGCGGCGGGACCTGCGCTGAGGATTCGATCTGTCGCGAATTCGGTAATGGCTGCGGCACGAAGCGATGATCGAGTGCGGTTTGTCTGGGCGAATTCTATTTCGCCGCCGCGAGTCGCTTGAGCAAGTCGGCCGGATCCGGATCAACGACGATGAATTCGCGATGCGCCAGTCGCAAGAAGCCCGCATCTTCGGCCTTGTCGAGAAAGGTCATCAGCGGATCAAAGAAGCCTCCGACATCCAGCATGCCCACAGGTTTCGTGTGAATCTGCAGCTGCGCCCAAGCGAGGATTTCAAAGAGTTCGTCGAGCGTGCCGAATCCGCCCGGCAGCGCGATGAATGCATCCGCCATCGTCGCCATCGTCATCTTCCGCTCGTGCATGGTCGCGACGATGCGCATGTCGCCCACGTCCTTGTGTGCGAGTTCCTTATCAACGAGCTGACGCGTGATGACGCCGGTGATTCGCCCTTGATGTGCGAGTGCGCCATCCGCGACTGCTCCCATAAGTCCCACGCTGCCCCCGCCGTACACAAGCGTCCGGTCGGATCGCGCAATTGCCCCGCCCAGCTCTCGGGCCGCAGCGGCAAACGCCGGGTCGCGGCCGGGAGCCGCACCACAAAAAACTGCTATTGATCGCGGCATGGGGAAGTCTCGGATAGAACTGCGGGAGCATCCGCCGGGTTGGGAATTCGCGCGAGCACCTCTTCGGTTGTGATTCGCTGCATGAGCGTATTCGTCGCCGGATTTTTGTGATTAATCGATTTGTCGATCGGGTGGTAGATCACATCTGCATCGCGCCGGTAGGGTCCGTCTTCATACGGCGAAGTCGGTCCGTACAGCCCGATCAAAGGCCGATTGAAACCAACCGCCATGTGGATGACTGCCGAGTCGTTTGCGATGACCAGCGAGGAGGCTTCGGCCAACGCCATCAGATCGGCAATCGAGGTTTTGCCGATCCGATCAACGATCCTGGATTCACGAGAGGCAAGCTCGGTGAGCGGCGCACACTGGTCTCGTTCGCCGGGCGCACCAACCAGCACCACGCGGGAATATCCGCGCTGAAGTAGTTCGGATGTCACGAGGGCAAATCGCTCCGCGGGCCATCGCTTCGCCGTCCAGCGGCTCGTCGGCGCCACAATCGCAAACGGTCCCGCCAGCAGTTCTGTGTCGCTTGCGACGCGTTCGCGCGATGAGGGTGCCGGATACAGCCGCATATCGATGGTGGGGGTGATGCCATCGCCCTTGAGCACCTCCAACATTCGATCAACCGCGTGCAGAGACCACGATGCGTGATAGCTGTCCGTCAATCCGAACCAGCCGAACTCGCGTGCGTTCTTCAGGCCGACTCGCCGCGGAGCACGCGTCGCCCAGGTCATGAATCCCGAGCGGAACAGTCCTTGCAGGTCATAGACAACGTCGTACTTATTCTTTCGGAGCATGCCGATGAATTTGAAGAACGGAGTCGTCGTGCCCCGCAGGAACCCATCGCCAAGCTGCCTCCGCCGAAACTCGATGACATTCGAAATCGCGGGGTGATGTCGGATCGCCTCGGCGTTTGCATCCTGCACGAGCCAGTCAATCTGCGCGTGCGGGTACGCCGCACGCAGCGATACGAGCGCCGGGACAGTTCGGCAGACATCGCCGAGTGCGCTTGGCCGGATAATGAGGATGCGGGAAGGAGCGGGCATCGAATCCAAGGAGCGTAACGCAGAGCGACGAGAAAAGGCGAACTGGGGCGGCGAAAAAAACACGGCGACTTGTGTCGCCGTGAATAGTGCTTCGTGCATCGCGGTTCGGAACGACCGCTTGGCAACTTACTGCGGTTCCTTGGCTCGCTCGAGCAGTTCCTTCACCGCTGCCGCCAACTGAGCGTCGTTCTCCGACGCTTCATCCGCGGGAGTCTGCGGCACCATGAGGTCCGGCTGCGCGCTGTTGTTCTCCATGTCCTTGTGATCTTTGCTGATGTACCAGCCGCGACCGGGCGTGCGCACGGCCGTGCCGTCGATCAAAGTCGCGGCGCCGGTCGAAATCACGCCACCATAGGTCGGAGTGCCCACCAGCTTGCCCCGACTAATGGTCTTGATCGCGTGGGCGAAAATCTCGGCGTTCGAGAACGAGTTCTCGTTGATGAGCACCGAGATGTCACGGGAGTATCCATAGATCAGGCGCCGATCACGCGGATACGCATCCTTCTTGACCGTCTCGCCATCCGCGCCGCGCTGAATCGCGTATGCGTGGCGTGGCGCGGTGAGCGAGGCAAGTAGAATGTCCGCCGTGCTGCCGCCACCATTATCGCGCACGTCGATGATGAGGCCGATCTTTCCGTCCGCCGCGGCAAACAGGTCGCGCTCGTAGTCATCGACCGAAGCCTGACCCATCGCGCGAATGTGCAGATAGCCGAGCTTGCCGCCGGAGAGTTTGTCCACGAGCGCCGTGCGCCGCAGAACTTCATCCCAGTAGCGAAGGTCGACATCGGCGGCATTTGAAAGAGGCGTGATCAGCACGGCGCGAGGCTTGATCGTGTTTGTTGACGGATCCGCCACATCACCCTTCCGCGTGAACGAGATCAACGTTTCTTTGCCCGATTTCCCGATCAGTGCGGCGGCAAGATCCGTCTTTGGCATCGAAGTCGCGTTTTCGGCCAGAACGTCCGCATCGATCGCGGTAATCACGTCGCCAACAGCCAGCCTCATTGCGCGAACCTTTTCGTCCGCGGCTTGCGAGTTGTCGGCAGGCGAGCGCGGCAGGATTCGAATCACCTCGAAGCCTCCCGGCACCGGCTTGGTGTCAAGACCGAGGTAGCCGGTCGCCAGAGGCGTCGGCGCGCTGCCCGGAGGCGGGAACACGCCAACGTGTGAACCTTCGAGTTCACCAAAGAGCATCATGGTTACTCGTTCGAATTCGCCAACTGTGCGTGTGGACTGCGCCAGCTTGACGTACCGATCCGCGAGGCCGGTCCAGTTCAGCCCCTTCAGTGTCGGGTGATAGAACAGATTGCCGAGAATACGGGCGGCCTCCATGAACTTCTGGCGCTGCTGCTTCGCGACATCGAGCGTGAAGGGCGCATCGATCGGAAGTGAATCGACCTTGCCTCCAGCGGGGGGCGACGCAGAAACCGCGCCCTGCTTAATGAAGTAGACCTTGTCTCCAGTGAGAGTGACGTTCACGCTCGAGACCGCCCCCGCCTGGATCGTTTTGCGGTCGTCGCCCTTGTAGGAAATCGAGACGAGAGACGGATCGGGTTCGCCGGTCGCCGAGAAGATCACGCGATCGCCCGCCGGAGTGATCGCAAGCTGCGGCGACGAGAGCGGGATCCCGTTTGTCACGCGCCGGATTCGGAGGTAGGCATCGTCGGCGTCAAACCGAAGCGGCTTCGGCGCGTCTGTTTTCTTCTCGCCTTCGGGCTTCTTCTCGGTGTCCGCTGCCGGCGCAGCG
The DNA here is from genome assembly GCA_050730655.1 of Phycisphaerales bacterium. GTDB lineage: Bacteria > Planctomycetota > Phycisphaerae > Phycisphaerales > UBA1924 > JAFEBO01. The sequence continues at coordinate 85,309 of JBOHNL010000006.1, read as the reverse complement.
GGAGCTGCAGGCTTGTCCCATTCAACCGCATCAATTGGCTTGCGCTTCTTGGCGGCCTCGGCGGACTTTTTGAAATACTCCTCGAGTTCGTATGGACGTAGCGCATCCAACGACTTGTCGAGCGCGACGGCGTAGATCTGATACTGGTTGTTCTGCTCCGCACGCTCGCTCTGGAAGTACAGAATCTTGCCATCCGCCGTCAGGCGTGGCGATGCATCCAGATCCGGGTGACGGGTGAGATTGACCGCCGCAGAGATCTTGCCGTCGTCGCCGACCTTTGTATCAAGCAGCCAGATGTCCGCATTGAAGTCGGTGTCTTCAAGGTCGTAAATGATGTGGCGCGAGTCAGGCGCCCAGAGAACATCGGGCGGATTCCAACCGCTCCAGAGCACACGGCAGTTTCGCGACGCAAGATCCATCAGGATCGCATCACCAAGCCCGCGCGTGAAAATCAGTTGTTTGCCGTCGGGCGACGGTGTCGGATCGCGCAGCTCGGCGCCAAAGACTCCGTCATTCTTCCCTGGAGCAAGGTTTGCCGGATCGAGGGCATGAATGTTGAACGTGACCGCCTCCGACCATCGCTTCGCAAAGTCGATCTTGGTCTTGTCGTCCTTCTTCTCTTCCTTCTTGTCATCTTTCTTAGCGTCTTTGTCCGCATCCGCCGGCTTTGCATCGGCGGGCTTGTCTTCTTTCTTCTCTTCCTTTTTGTCGTCCTGCTTTCCATCCGCCTTCTTCTCGTCCTTCTTTTCCTCTTTCTTTTCTTCAGCAGGCGAGAGGTCCGACTTTGCGATGGCGACCGTTGCGTAGTAGAGCTTGTATGTGCCGCTGTCGTCGGATGCGAAAAAAAGAACCCGGTTGTCGGGCGACCAGGCGAGGCCCCGGGCGCGGCCGGATCCGAGTGTGACGCGGCGAGTGGGGAAGTTCTCCTCGGTTGAGCGGACGAAGATCTGGCCCCGGGCGATCACGGCAAGCGTCTTGCCGTCCGGGCTGACAGCTTGCTCAGACACTTCTTTGCCAAGGTTGAGTCGCTGCGTGTCAAGGTCGGCGAAATCACCCGAGAAAACCACGCTCATCGGAACGGGTTTCGCGCCCGGTGTTTTCAGATCCAGCGTGTAGAGCGTGTCCCACACCACGAACGAAGCCGTGTCGCCTTTCGCGTTGACCGCAAGATCGCGCACTCCGTGGCCGATCGTGAGTTCGCCCGCAGTCGGCTGGAAGCTTGTGAGGTCGATCGCTTGCGCATCGGTTTGCCCACCGGGAATGCGCCGCACATTGAACTCGCCGGACTTCGACGACAGGTACACGATCGAACCATCCGGAAGGGGCCACGCGTCCGCGTCCGATCGCGCATCTTTCGTGAGTTGTTCGAACTGGCCGCTCGCGATGTTCATGCGCCAGAGATCGGGTGCGCCCGAGCCGTTGTACTTCGGCCTTGTGAAATCTGCGCGCCCGTGGGTGAACACAACCGAGGCACCGTCGGGCGAAACACGCGGGAACGTTCCGAACGCACCACTCACGCGCTCGATGGGGCCGCCATCAACGGGCGCTTTGTACAGTCGATTCGAGCGATAGATGCTGGGCTCGTTGGTCGCAGAGAAGGTGACAAACTTCCCGTCCGGGGTGAAGCCGGTCAGATTCTGCGCCCGGTCCGAAGTTGTCACCCGCCGCACAGGGCCGAGCGCGACACCCGTCGGGGTGCGCTCGATTGACGCGATGTAGATTGTTCGAGGTCCGTCACGTTCCGATTCAAACGCCAGCCATTTGCCATCCGGCGAGAAGGCCGAGCGACGGTCTTCGGCGGGATGAGAGGTCAGGCGCGTTACGGTGCCGCCGGATCGGGCGACCGCCCACAGATCACCGCCCGAAGAAAAGACCAGCAACTGCCCATCCGGGCTGACGCTCGGGTATTGGATTAAGCCGGTCCGGGCTGCCTGCCCTGCTGCCGCGGCGGGCGCTGTCGCCGGCTGAGCCATTGCCGAGGGTGTCGAGCCAGTCGCGAGAATCAGAGCCGCGATCGTGAGAGAACGCTTCATCATCATGAGTTGGTCTTCCGTGGAGCATGTGCCCAAATGGGCGATCGGCGAGAATAGAACTGATACCGTACCAAAGGTCGAAGGCTGCGGCGAATCCGGAGTGCGAATCCGTTGGCTGAGAAAGTATTCATGGGTTGGAATCGATCGCTCGTCGAAAGCGCGGCGGTATGGCTTGCGCAGCGATTCCATACACGCGAACTGGGCGACGGAATCGACCTTCAGGCGACGCTTGTCGTCGTGCCCGGGCGCCGTTTCGGGCGCGAACTGCTGGCGGAACTTGTCGAGATCGGTGAAAAAGCCGAGACTTGGGTTTCGCCGGGGCGGGTCTTAACGCCGGGTGAGATTTGCGGGGCGCTGCTCGGTGGTCGCGCCCGCGAGGCTTCGGGCCTAATGCGGTCGATGGCGTGGGGAAACGCACTTCGTCAATTGAGCGCGGCGGACTTTGAGGTTCTGGTGCGACGGCGTCCGGAGGTTGACGCCTCGGCGGAATGGCTGCGGCTCGGCGCGATGATCGATTTGACGGTGGGAGAGCTGGCGCGCGAGCTGGTCCTGCCCGGCGAAGTGCCGGAGCGGTGCGATGCGTTGAAGCAGATGGGCGGCGGCGGCGACGCGAAGAAGTGGGACGTGATCGAAGCGACGAGAGCGAGCTACCAGAGGCTCTTGGCGCAGATGGAACTCGTTGATGGCCACCTTTCGCATCTTGCTGCCCTGCGCGACAAGGCGAAATGTCGCACGTCCGCCGTTCGCGAGATTGTCCTGATCGGCGTGGTCGAGCTCGACAACGCGGCGCGTGAAGCGATTGCCGCGAGCGGATTGGTTGTGACGGCGCTTGTATTCGGGCCGAACTCCGAAGCAAAGTGGGTTGACGAATTGGGATGCGTACGCACCGACCTGTCGCGGGAACGCGTCGCACTCCGCGGAGACGCGATTGAATTTGCGGACGATTTCAAAGACGGAGCAAAGAGGGCGGTCGGCCGCATCGCGTCGTGGACCAACGAACATAGAGGCCTGACGCCTCGCGATGTGAGTGTCTGCGCGCCCGAGCCTGCGATCGCGGCAGAACTCTCGCTCGCAGCCCGAGATGTTGAAGGCTTGCAATTTCACGATGCGTCGGGCCGGGAGATTGGCCGGGCATCGGTCGTGAAATTGCTCGCTCAGGCAGGGGAACATGTGCGTGAGGGAACCGCCGAGTCGCTCGCGAAACTCGTCAGGCGGCCGGAAGTCGAACGCTGGATCGCGAAGCGTTTGCAACCAAAGCTCGGGTGGATCGCGCGGATGGACGAAGCCGCGGTTTTGAATCCGGCGGCGCCCACGACCGAGTTGGACGACCAGCCCGGTGGTGTTGCGAAGGCCGCGGCAGAGCTACTCGGAGTGCTTGCGAGCGAATCGGATCGAAAGAGAACTCTGGGCGAACATCTGGACGCCGTGATTGCATTCCTCGAATGCGTCTTGGGGGAGGAAGAGCCGAACGAACGTGAGACTGAGTCGCTGCGCGTAATTGCCGATGCAATCGCAGAACTCAAGACAGGCGCGGATCTGGTCGGCCCGCTGTCGTCGTGGCGAGCGATGGAGTTGCTGCTCGACGCGATCCGCGAGGAGCGAATTGCGGCGCCGTCTCGTCGGGGGGAAGTGGAAGTGCTCGGTTGGCTTGAAGCGGCGGCCGATCGCGCGCCGAACATCGCGATTGTCGGGCTGAACGAAGGGCTTGTCCCGCGCGGGCGCGTCGAGGATTCGCTGCTTCCCGATGGTGTGCGCGGCGCGCTCGGCATGCCGACCGGGCGCAGCCGCGCCGAACGCGATGCGTTCCTGCTGGATGGCATGGTGCGATCGCGTGAGGGACGGGAAGGCGGGGGTGAGGTTTGGGCGATTTGCGCGAAAAAGGATGGCGAGGGCAATCCGCTCAAGTCCAGCCGGCTGCTCTTTCGGTGTGACGACGAAGAAGCGATTGCGAGAATCGAACGCGCCGTCAACGAGTTGCCGGAGCCCGCCCGGTTTGCCGCGCGGGCGCACAAGCCGGCAGCGAATGCTGCCGCCGGGCCTGGTTTTCCGGTGGCGCCGCTCCACGAGATGGAGCCTCCGAAATCGATTCGCACGACGGCGTTCAAGGAATACATCCACTCGCCTTACGTGTTCTTCCTGAAGCGTGTCGCGCGACTTGAGGAAATCGAGGAGCCAGCCGTTGAGGCGGATCAGGGATTGATGGGGTCGCTCCTCCATCGCGTGCTGAGCGAGTTCGGACGGAGCGATGCGAGGACTCAAAAACGAGAGGAGCCAATCGCGGACTGGGTGTTGGCGCACTTTGAAAGCGTTCTGGGCGAACTTCCCGCGCGGAAGATGTCGGCCGTGCGCGAAGTGCAGATCGAAGTTGCCAAACGTAGACTGCGGACCTTTGCGAGAGTACAGGCGGGGCATGCCGCGGACGGATGGAGTATTCACGCGACTGAATGGGAGTCGCCTACGCCCGTCGAAATCGAGGCCCCCGGTGGAAGAGTCCTGCTGTCGGGCCGCATTGATCGCATCGATCGGCGCGACAGCGAGTGGCTTGTCCTCGACTACAAGACCAGCGATTCGAAAAAGGATCCAGAGAAGGCGCACTTCAAGGCAAAACAATGGACAGATCTGCAATTGCCGCTGTATGTCTACATGCTGAGGGTGAGCGGGCTGGCTCCAAACGGCGCGAAGGCCGGGTATTTCGTCCTACCGAAGCAAAGCGCATCGGGCGACATTCTGATTGCTGAGTGGGAGCACGTGACTTTCGAGCAAGCAGAGGCTCGAGCCCGCGAGATCGTCGAAGCGGTCCTTGGTCGCCGCTATGAACCCGGGGACGATCCGTACGGATCCGGCGGAATCGCCCGTCTCTGCGGTGTCACACTCCTCGAAGCAGAAGCGGGGGCCGAAGAGTGACGCAAGGTGCTTCGGTCATTCTCGCTTCTGCGGGCTCGGGCAAGACGTTTGAGCTCGCGGGACGCTACATCCACGCCTTGCAGAGTGCCGCCGGTCAGCCCGATCGAATTCTCGCGACGACATTCACGCGAAAAGCAGCGGGCGAGATGCTTGCAAAGGTGCTTGACCGGTTGATCGAGACCAGTCGTGGCAACAAGGTCGCAGCAGTCGGCCTCGACATCGACGCGAAGCGCGCGAAGGAGCTGGCTCTCGGTCTGGTGCGTCAGATCGATCGCGTGCGGGTGCAGACTCTTGATTCGTACTTCGCCGAGATCGGTCGGTACGGCGCCGGCGAATTGGGTTTGACGCCCGGCTGGCGAATTCTTGATGAAGTCGAGGTAGAAGAGAAGCGGGAAGAAGCGATCGATGCGCTTTGCCGCCGGCTCGATGCGAAGAGTCTGCTTGCGATCATCGAATCGATGACGGGCGGTGCGCTGCCGATGCTTCCTCGCGCAGAGCTTCTTTCGCGTGCAGTCACGCTGCACGCGGCGTTAATCGACGGAGGCGGGTCGACCGAGAAGTGGGGAGCGATCGCAGCCGATGAAGAAGCGATCCTCGACTCAAGCGATGTGTCGGTGTTGCTATCCGAGTTGCGTGCGATGCCCCCGATGCTCAAGGCCGATCGAACTGTCCACTCGCCATTTGCAAACGCTCGCGCATCGGTGCAGGAAGATGCGGCAAATGGCGACTGGCAAGAATTCCACGCGAGCAACCTCGTGCAGGCGGCCGTCGGCGGCGGCAGTTTTTCAAAGCTGGCGATTCCGGAGCGAATGGCGACGGTCTTGCAGTTGCTGGATAAGCACGCGGTTGCGAAAGTCGTCGCGGATCTCGCGGAGCAATCGCACGCCGCTGGCGTGATGATTCAGGGGTTTGACCGAGCGTTTACGGAGACGAAGAAGTCGTCGAACTCGCTCACGTTCGACGACGTCCCGCGATTGATGCTCTCACTGACCCCTGAAGAACGAGAGTGGATCACCTTCCGGATGGACGGCAAAGTCGATCACATTCTGCTTGATGAATTCCAGGATACCTCGCGCGTGCAATATCGCGTGCTCGAGCCGGTGCTGTCGGAAATTGCGAGCGGGGGCGTCGGCCGCGATGTCGGAACGCGAAGCATATTTGCAGTTGGCGACATCAAACAGTCTCTCTACAGCTGGCGCGGGGCCGTGCCGGAGTTGCTCGAGGGGTTGAGCAACCGCCTCATGCTCGGAGCGCCGGAGACGCGCGCGAAGAGCTGGCGCTCGTCGCAGGCAGTGCTCGATGCAGTAAACGATGTGTTCGGATCGGTCGCCACAAACACCGCTCTGGAAAAGCACGCGAAGGCCGCGGAGCGATGGGCGACCGGATTTCAGAAGCATGTGGCAGCCAGCGATCTCGACGGGCTTGCGCGACTTGAGCAGGTGCGCCTCGCCGAGGACGATGACGACGCGATCGATCTCGTCATCGACCGCGCAGTTGAACGCGTGAAAGAGTTAAGCGCGGCACATCCGGAGTGGAGTATCGCGGTTCTCACACGCACCAACGACGCCATTCCGCGGATGATCCATCGACTGAAGAAAGTCGACATTCTTGCGTCCCAGGAACGTGGACATCCATTAATGGACGATGCGTGCGTAAGCGCGGTTGTCAGCCTCCTGCAGTTGGCCGAGCATCCGGGCGACAGCGCATCGCAGTTTCATGTCGCGAAGACCTCCCTCGCGAAGGTCGTCGGAATGACCTCGGCGCTGGAGGCGTCGGTGGGCGAGCGCGTCGCTTCCGAGACCCGCGCTCGCATCGCCCGAGACGGGCTTTCAGGGTTGATTGCGTTCCTGCGATCAGTCCTCGGACCCGAACTCACCGCTCGCGCGGCGGCACGCATGGAACACCTTGAACGGCTTGCCGGCGACTTTGATGGGCGTCCCGGCGGACGCATCCCCGAATTTATACGGCTTGTGCAGGAAACGTCGGTCGTCGATCCTTCCGCCGGCAAAGTCAGTGTTCTCACAGTTCACAAGGCCAAGGGGCTCGAGTGGGATGCGGTCGTTCTCATCGACCTCGGAAGAAAATGGAACGGCCGTGTGCCCGAAGTGGTTGTCGATCGCGGGGAGGCAGGCGAGTTCGACCCGCTGGCGCCGGTGCAGGCGGTGACTTTGTGGCCGGGCGCAAAAGTGCAGGATTGCGATGCAAGGCTGGAGGCGGTCGCGGCGCGTTGGAACGCGCGAGGCGTGCGTGAAGCAATCAGCGGCTTATATGTCGCGATGACGCGTGCAAAGCGTCAACTCGAAATGATCCTCGTGAACGAAGGCGAGAAGTATCAGCAGCTAGGGAGCGGCAAAGTACTCCGCGCCGCTGTTGGTTCCCCTTCGCTTGGGGATGAAGCGGGCGAGTTGTTCCGCTGGGAGCACACGGCAGAGAAGAGGGAGGCGCGAAAGCCCAAGCCGGTCGATGGCGGGACGACGATGTTGTGCGACGTCAAGTTTGGGGCCGATCGCAGAGATTCTCGCGGAGGCGTCGCCCCATCGAAGAAGGTGAAGCAACTTGATGTCGGTGTCCTGCTTCGAGATCCCACTGCAAACCTGGACGCGCGTCGGCGAGGCGATGTTTGGCACGCCTGGATGGAAAGTGTCGAGTGGGCGGAAGACAGGAAAGCCGACGACGCGACTTTGATCGCGATCGCCTCTGAGTTCGGACTTCTTGGGCCGGAGTGCCTCGAGCAGATCAGTCTCTTTCACGACGCAATGCGCGGGCCGATCGGAGACTCACTCGCGCGTTCGCGATACACCAAGCGGGACGGAACGCTTCGAGTCGCACGCGAATGGCCGCTTGCTTGGAGCGACGAAGGCATTGTGAAGGGTCGGATTGATCGAGTTGTTGTGGGCCTCGAATCGGGTCGTCCTGCCTGGGCGGAGATTCTCGACTTCAAGACGGACAACGTCACAGCGACGAAGATCGAATCCGCGCTCGACGGCTATAGAGGTCAAATCGACGCGTATCGACGGGCGGTCGCGCGGGCGCTGCGGCTGGATCTCGGCCGCGTGAATGGCGTGCTGTTATTCGTGAAACCAGGCGTGGTTGCGGAGGTTTCGAGCCCGGGTCAGAACTCGGAGGGCTGAAAGCCGATAGAGTCGGCGGGGAAACAGGGATTGTTTCCGAAGAGTTGACCAAGCTCTTCGACCCCAAACCCCTCTGATCGAGGGACTTCAGTGAGAAAGAGGCTCGGATGGGTCTGTCGGAACGGCAATACGGATGGGAACCGGAGCGGACATCTGGGGTGTTCGGGCGTCTGCGTTTCTGGTCTGTAAACACGTGGATCATTGCGATCAACGTTGCGGTCTTTGTGATTGGATCATTTCTGGCGCGGCCGGGCGTGCCGCTGCTCGTGAGCTATCGCGCGCCGGGCGAGGTTCTGGAGCAGCCGGAGTTTTTCAAAACGGACGGCGGAATGCCGGTGAATCCGTCGCAGATGAAGCCCGGGACGCTGCTCTTCCGAAACTTGCTCGATCCGCTTTCGGGCAAGGTGACGGGGCAATCTGTTTACTCGGTCCAGGCCCCCCTCGAAGGATGGGGGCACTTCTCGACATCGACGATCATTTTTTCAGGGCAGGTGTGGCGCTTCATCACGTTTCAGTTCCTGCACGCAAACGTGATGCATCTGTTCTTCAACATGCTGGGCCTGTATGTCTTTGGGCCGTCGGTTGAGCGATATTTGGGAGGCCAGCGGTACCTCGCGTTCTATCTGGTGACGGGCATTTTCGGCGGTTTGGTGTATCTCTTGCTGAACCTGCTTGGCGCGATCGCCTACGTCATGGGGATTTCGGCCATTCCGGGGCTGCTCTTCCACTTGACGACGACACCTCTCATCGGTGCGTCCGCCGGTGTCTTTGGCGTGATCATGGCGTGCGCGAAAATCGAGCCGGACACGGTCGTGCAACTCATTCTTCCGCCGATCGCTCTCAAGATGCGAACGTTCGCGTACGGATTCGTTGCGCTGGCGACGATCAACCTCTTGATCGGCGCGAAGAATGCGGGTGGTGAAGCAGCGCACCTTGGCGGCGCCGTTGCCGGATACTTCTTCATCCGCAACTCGCACCTGCTACGGGATTTCTTTGACGTCTTCGGAGATTCGCGCAACCCGAAAAAGCCCCGGAAAAGCGGCGCCGGTTGGAGTTGGCTGCGACGAGAGGGCGATTCCGGCGCCGAGGTCGATCAAATTCTGGAAAAGGTTCGTGCTCAGGGCGTCGCCAGCTTGTCGGAGAAAGAGCGCAAAGTGCTCGCCCGCGATACCGATCGCCTCCGGGGAAGCGGCGCATAGTGCCTCCGCTGCTGCAATGATCCATCCATGAGCGGGCCGATCGGCTTTGAAATCCGGGCGAAATCAACGGTGTGCAATGCCCGCGCCGGCGTCGTTTCCACGCCACATGGCGATTTTCAAACGCCCGCGTTTATGCCGGTTGGAACAAAGGGCACGGTGAAGGGGATATTGCCCGCGCAGGTCGAAGAGACCGGCGCCGAGATTCTGCTCAACAACACGTATCACCTGCTTCTTCGCCCGGGGCCCGATCTTGTTGCCAAAATGGGAGGAGTTCACCGCTTCATGAATTGGCATCGCCCGATTCTCACTGACTCGGGCGGATATCAAGCGTACAGCCTGAGCGAAACAAACAAAGTCGACGACGACGGTGTGACGTTCAAGTCGATCGTCGATGGAAGCACGGTGCGATTGACGCCCGAGCGCGCCGTCGAAGTGCAAAACCTTCTCGGCCCCGACATTCTCATGGCGTTTGATGACTGCCCGCCGTCGATCGATCCAAACGTCGAGCGTCCAAGCCAGGCACGCCTCGAGTCGGTCGTGAAACGCGACACCGGCAAGGCTTCGCAGCGTGGTTCAAAGGCTCGCGAGTATGACCACATTGCGCGACTCGACATCGCAAATGAACGCACCGTGCGATGGCTCGAGCGCTGCATTAAGGCGCACCAACGCAAGCGCGATCAGGGGCTCTTCGGAATCGTTCAGGGAGGCACAGATCTCGAACGTCGTCGATGGTCGGCAGAGCGAATCTGTTCACTCGATTGCCCCGGCTTTGCCATCGGAGGCGTCGCAGTTGGGGAAAGCGCCGACGACATCGCGAAGATCGTTCGGTTTACCGCGCCGCTTCTTCCCGATGCCAAGCCCCGATACCTGATGGGGGTCGGCTACGAGCGAGACCTCTACGAAGCCGTTCGCGCGGGCGTCGATATGTTCGATTGCGTTCTTCCGACGCGCAACGGGCGCAACGCCAACGCATTCACGGCGAGCGGTCAATTGCGATTGCGCAATGCGAAGTACGCGGAAGATTCCGCGCCGATCGAAGCAGGCTGCGACTGCGTCGCGTGTCGTCCGGGTGAGAAAGGACACTTCTCACGTGGATACCTGCGGCACCTGTTCATGGCAGACGAGATGGTCGGGCCGATTCTGGTGACGCTGCACAACCTGCGTCACTTTCAGCGCTTCATGGCCGATTTGCGGACGACCATCGCAATTGATGATTGGGCAGGGTTAGAACGTCGCTGGCCGGTCGCCAAAGCGCGCGTGCCCGAGAATTCGGCGGACTGAAAGCGTTTTTGCCGGTGCTCATCGCGAACTACCCGAGTCAGCCCTGGATAGATCAATAGAGATTCGGGGCGTGAGCGGGGCCGACAATTGTGTTTTGTCCGGCTACCCTTCCAGTTCCCTGTTCGAGCGGCATTTGGCGGGGTCTGGCCTCGCTTGCCGCGGTAACTTGTTGGAGCTAGATGCTGATGCAGATGCAGCCGTTTTCGACATTGATCCTCGCCCAAGGTGGCCAGTCCGGCGCGACTGCAGGGGCCGCCCCGGCGACGTCCAGCGCTCCGGCGAGCAATCAGGCTTTGGTGCCATTGGGAATTCCAACCGCCTCCAAGACGACGGCCACCGAAGGCCAGCCGCTTCAGCCTGTCGGCGCTGCCGCACCGGCCGGCGCCGCGAAGCCCGCGGGTTTCGATCCGATGCTCCTGTATCTGATGGGAGGCATGCTGCTGCTCATCATCTTCACGACCTGGAACGGCAGCCGCAAGGAAAAGAAGAAGCGCGAAGAGATGAACTCGTCGATCAAGAAGGGTGACACGGTTCAGATGCTCGGCGGAATCATCGGCGTGGTCACCGAAATTCGCGATGACGAAGTCGTCGTGCGGATGGAAGAGGGCAAGATCCGTTTCGCCAAGTCCGCAGTGCAGGGAATTCTGAAGTCTTCGGGCTCCAAGTCGGATTCATCCGTCGAGTCGAAGCCCGCGGCAATCGGCGCCGGCGCTCGCTAACTCAAAGTTCAATCGTTTTCCGGGTCCGGGCCTTGCCCGGCAGCTTTCAGAATCGAATTCGGGATTGGCATGGGCAAACTCTACAGAAATCTCTGCATCGTTCTAGCGATCATCGTCTTCTTCGCGTGGCAGGTCAATCCGCCGTCCGAGCGCTTGCGCCTGGGTAAGGATCTTGCAGGCGGCGTGACACTGGTCTATCAGGTTGAAATCGGACCGAATGAAGATGCAAAGCGGGTTGTGGCCGACACGATCGAAGTTTTGAAGCAGCGCGTCGATCCCGACGGGCTGATGGAAATCTCGATGGTGAGCCAGGGGCGCGACCGCATCGAAATCTCGATGCCGCTGCCTCGCGACGAAGTGAAAGAACTCAAGACGAAGTTCGAAGAAGAGCTGCGTCGGCTCGGCCGAACGGGCCTCACCCGTGAGCGGATCGCAGAAGTGACCGCCCTCAAAGGTGAAGAACAGACCAAGCGCATCACTGAGCTTGCCGAAGGAAACGTAAAGCGGAAGGATGCACTGGAAAAGCTGGTCGCCGCGGCCGATCAGTCGGCGCTTTTCCGGAGCGAGATCGAAAAGGCAAAGGCGTCAAACGCTCCCGTTTCCGAACTCGACATTCTGGTCGACAAGGCCGGCGAAGCCGAGCTGCAGGTTGAAGATGCGACAAAGGCGGCGCTGGCGACCGTTCTGCCTCCGGCCGAAGTCCGTCAGGCGTTGACGCTCTCCGATCGCAAGCGCAGCATCGAGGACACAAGCGGCAAGAAGATCCAACTTCCAAGCGCGCGTGAGCACGCATTGCAGCGCATCCGTGAGTCGTACCCCGATGCGAAGGACCAGCTTGATCTGGTGCTCGCCAAGTACGGCGACTATGTGAAGAAGCGCACCACGCTCGACGACCCGCAGGATCTGGTGCGCATGCTCCAGGGTGCCGGCGTCCTGAGCTTTCGAATCACGGTTGATCCCAATCACCGTCCCGACGAGCAGCAGCTGCGCGACGAACTGCGTTTGAAGGGTCCGCGAGCCGCAAAGCCGCCCGAGGCGTTGTGGGCGAGGATCAACCAGATCGATGGCTGGTATCACTCGGAACAGGATCTGAAGTTCCTCGAGGCGAATCCGGCCGAGTTCTTCCGCGGACGCAATTACGTCGTCGAGGAATACCAGGGCCAGTACTACATGCTGGTCTGGGATGTCAAGGCAAGCCGACTGACAAAGGCCGATGGCGACTGGAGTGTCTCGCGAGCGAGCGAAGGCCGCGACCAGCGTGGCGTTCCGGCAATCGACTTTGTGATGGACGCGCCCGGTGCGACCAAGCTCGGCGAACTCACGAAAGACCATGTGCGAGAGCGCATGGCGGTACTGCTCGACAATGAGGTTTACACAGCTCCGACGCTGAACTCGGCCATCAGCAAGAGCGGCCAGATCACCGGCGAATTCAGCGCGGATGAACGCCGTTATGTGATTCGCGTTCTCGCCGCCGGTTCACTGCAGGCCAAACTCAGCCCCGAGCCGATCAGCATCAGCTCGGTGGGCCCGGAACTGGGCGCCGACAACCTGGCCAAGGGTTTCAAGGCCGGCCTCGTCGCGCTCATCGTCGTGTCGGCGTTCATGGTGGTGTACTACTTCGGTGCCGGCCTGGTGGCCGTGATCGCGCTGCTCGCGAACTCGATTCTGGTGCTTGGCGCGCTGGCGATGAACCACGCCGCGTTCAGTATGCCCGGCATCGCCGCGATCATCTTGACATTCGGCATGGCGGTCGACTCGAACGTGTTGGTCTACGAACGCATCCGAGAGGAAATTCTGCGAGGCGCCGACACGAAGACGGCGGTTCGCATCGGCTTTGACAAGGCGTTCAGCTCGATCGTCGACGGCAACGTCACGAACCTGATCGTCTGCGTGGTTCTCGCATATACAGGCACGCAGGAAATCCGCGGGTTCGCGATCACGATGGGCATCGGCGTCGTCTCGACGCTCTTCTGCGCGCTGGTCTTCAGCCGCCTGCTCTTCGCCATTCTGCTTGGCTGGGGCTGGAAGCACGTGAACATGCTGCCCTTGGCCTGGCCCGGCCTGCAGCGCGCGTTGACGCCGAACGTCGATTGGCTGCGTCTGCGTCCGCTCTTCTTCACGTTCTCGGCGATCTATGTCATCGTCGGGATCGGGCTCGTCGCGTATCAGGGCAGCGACATGCTCGACAACGAATTCCGGGGCGGCACAGCCGTTACGCTGGAATTCAAGCCGAAAGCTCCGGGCTCAGATGAACACGTCACGCTCAACCGCGGAGAGGTGCAGCAGCGCCTCGTCTCGATCGCAGACGGCGCGCCGCAGGACAGCCCGCTGCGTGAGTTGATCAACGCCGAAGTTCTCCCGATCGACCCGCAACAGGACGGCGTGACCAGCTGGCGATTTACGGTGAAAACGATCGCGACCAAGAGCGATCAGATCCTCGAAGCGATCGTGGACAAGTTCGCCGACGTCATGGAGCAGCAGCCCGCGCTGAAGTTCCGCGACTCGGACGCGAACGATGCAAACGCTCCGGTCCATCGTGTGACGACCGGCGACCTCGGCACCAACATCGGTGCAACGCTCGCGCAGGCCCGCAACGTGGGCGATTCGATCGGCGGCGTTGCGATCGTTCTGAACGACATCACACCTCCGATTCCGCTTACGACGCTGCAGTCGCGGCTCGAAGCCGAGCGCGGAAGCGCCGACTTTGCCGACACGCTCGGGCGTAAACGCACGATTGTCGTGACCTCGGGCGACGTGAATGCCGTGAAATCGGCGGTCGTGGTTGTGGCCGACGACAATCTCAAGGTCTTCGACAACGAAGCGCGCTGGACCGAACAGCTCGCCAACCGCGAATGGAAGCTCATCTCCTCAGCGCTGACAGAAGCGCAGACTCCCGCCAGCGTGGTCATCTTCAGCCCCGCAATCGCGGAGTCGTTCCGTGCACAAGCGATTGTGGCAACTTCCTTGAGCTTTGTGCTCATCTCGATCTACATCTGGATCCGGTTTAAGAGCCTGCGATTCTCCATCGCCGCCCTCATCGCCCTCGTGCACGACGTGGTCGTGGTGGTGGTTTGCATCGCGCTCTGCCAGATCATGTATCAGCACGCGACGACCGAGCGCTTCGCTCAGGCCGTCGGCTTGTTGCCGTTCCGAATCGACCTGAACATGATCGCGGCCCTGCTGACGATCGCGGGTTACTCGCTGAACGACACCATCGTCATCATGGACCGCATCCGCGAAACCAAGGGCAAGAGCGCCGAGGCGGATTACGACATGATCAACACCGCCGTCAATCACACCCTGAGCCGAACGGTTATCACCGGCGGCACGACGCTCTTCTCCTGCATCGCCCTCTACATCCTGGGTGGCGAGGGCATGAGGCCTTTTGCGTTCGCCTTGACTGTCGGCCTGCTCGTCGGCACCTATTCGTCGGTCGCCGTCGCCGCGCCGCTCGTCTGGTCTGGCAAGCGCCGGAAAGCCGATAGTGCAGGCAACGGAGAAGGTTGGAGTGGGGGCGTGCAGCCGGTCCGTGAGACGGCGCTGGCAGCCGCTCACTGATCTGTGGGCCGGAAGTTTGGTGTGAAACCAGCGGGCAGGACGCCCACGGAGGCCGGTCGTGGAGCACCACGGCGGAAAGATCGCGGCCGGATTGCTCTGCCTGGTGATCGTCTGGATCATTGTGTTCTGGCTTTGGACACCCACAGAAGCCAAGATCAGCTTCAGCACAGCGGATACCGCCAAGCCCGAGCTTGTTCTCGACGACGCCTCGGCACGCCCCAAGCTGCCAAACGTGGTAGCTGACCCGACACGCCCCGCCGACCAGACTGGGACGCGCGCGGCAACTCCGCGTCCCGCTGCCGGCGGCGTCGTGGCGCCCGAGTTCCAGGAATACACAGTCCAGCCGGGTGAGACATTCGCCTCGATCGCGCTGAAGTTCTTCGGCAGCCGAAGCCGGGCTGAGATCATCGCGAGCGCAAACCCGCTCGTCGATCCGACACGGATCAAGGCCGGGCGCGTGATCCGGATCCCCCGCGACCCGTCCAACATCCAGGGCAAGCCCGTTGCGAGACCGTCGCCCGCACCGCCCTCTTCTCCAACGCCCAAGAGCGATTCTCCCGCCTCAGGATCGGCGCGGACGCACACGGTGGAAAAGGGCGACACCCTGACGGGAATCTCCCAGAAGTACTACGGCACGATCAGGAAAGTTGACCTCATTCTGGGCGCCAACCGCGACGTGCTCAACAAGGCGGAGGATCTGCGCCCCGGTCAGGTGCTGCAGATCCCGCCTGCCCCGCAATGATCCTGTACCGGAGGAGCATTGAGCACATCGCGGGTTGATGTTGTGATCATCGGTGGGGGAGTGGCGGGACTCTGGTGCCGCTGGAGACTCACGAGCGCGGGTTACAGCGTTGTGCTCATTGAGCGGTCGCAGCTTGGCGACGGCCAGACTTCCGCGTCGCAGGGAATTCTGCATCGGGGCGTGAAGTACGCATTGAGCCCCGACGCCGGACGCGCGGCCGCGGCAGCCGAATATTCAGCGCGCGCCTGGGATGAGGCCATGGCCGGCAAGGGCGGGCCCGACCTTTCGGGCGTCGAAGTGGCCGCGCCGTCGATGCTCATGTGGACTGATGGCGGGCTGATCTCAAAGCTGACGGGCGCAATCGCGTCGAAGGTTTTAACGAGCCATGTCGAAGCGGCGGATGCTGCGGACATTCCGTCATTCCTCGAGATGAAGGGACGCACGGTTTACCGGATCGGGGAAACCGTGCTCAATCCGATTTCGGCGCTTCGATGTCTGGCGAATGCCGCGCCAGGGCCGGTTGTCTGCGCCGACATTCGGTCGATCACTCCGGGCCCGGTTCAAACGACGGTCGTCACGAGCGTCGGCGATTTCGATGCCGGTGCGGTCGTGCTGTGTGCTGGCGCCGGGAACGAGACTTTTCTCGAGATGCTCGAACAGCGACCCGGCGACTGGACGCAGCATCGCGACTTGCACATGGTCGCGGCATCCGGCGCGCCCGGACTGATTTTCGGCCACTGGGTGGCCGCGGCAACGGACAAACCGCGTCTTTCGATCACGAGCGCGCGGGTGAACGGAACTGTTCATTGGTACATCGGGGGTGATCTCGCGGAGAAGGGCGTGCCGCGAACGCCTGGTGACCAGATCGAGGCTGCAAAGACGGAATTACACGCATGCTTTCCGTCGATGCTGCTTGGGGATTGGAAATTCAGAACAATCCGGATTTCGCGTGCGGAAGGGAAGGATGCGGCGGGCAAGCGACCCGATACGCCGGTCGTTCGCGCAATCGAAAACACGCGAGCTATCGCGGTGTGGCCGACCAAACTGGTGATGGCGCCGACCGCGGCCGAAGACGTTCTGAAGCTTGTGCAAGCCAAGTTGGAACCGTCGAGCGCTGCCATCCCCCAACTCGGACAAGCACCTCGCCCCGACTACGCTTTGCCTCCTTGGCAAGTGCCCGATTAAATTCATCTTCGAGGCTCGCGACGCGCCCGCTGGGTAAGACCGGCATTGCGTTGAGCGTGATGGGGCTCGGAACCGTGAAGTTTGGGCGCGATTCGGGCGTGAAATATCCCGGAGAGATCCGCATTCCGAACGATGACGAAGCGACCGCGCTGCTCGATGGCGCGGAGGCGCTCGGCGTCAACGTACTCGATACCGCGCCGGCGTACGGGATTGCGGAAGAGCGACTTGGGCGATTGCTTCGTGGTCGTTCGCACCCGTGGTTTCTCATCACCAAAGCGGGCGAGAACTGGGACGGTACGAAATCGAGCTTCGATTTTTCCGAGTGGGCGATCGAGCGAAGCATTACGCGGAGCCTCGAGCGATTGAGTGTCACGCAGGTCGGCTGCGTGCTGCTGCACTCAGATGGGCAAACAGAGAGAGAACCGGAAGGGTTTGCCGGTGCCGTTCGTGCTTTGACGCGAGCGAAATCGCAAGGCATAGTGCGCGCGATCGGAGCATCGGTCAAATCGGTCGAGGGTGTGCACCTCGCGCTGAGGTGGGCCGATGTTCTGATGCTTGAGTTTGCCACGGACGGTGCAATGGAGGCGATTGCAAAGCTAGCCGCGCAAAATGGCGTAGGTATTCTGGCTAAAAAGGCGCTCGCGAGCGGACACCTCGATCGATTGGGTCCAAATCCGATCCGCGAAGCGATGAAACGCACTTTGGCGATTCCCGGCGTTTGCAGTGTGGTCGTGGGAACAACGAATATCGGACACTTGCACGAGAACTGCGAGGCCGCGGCACGGGCGGCCGATGAACTTGGAAGAAGCAAGTCGGGTACGGAGACGGTTGCATGAAGATCAGGCGGATTGTCGTAACGGGTGGCGCGGGCTTTCTTGGCTCGCATTTGTGCGATCGGCTCGTCACGGCCGGCCACGATGTGATCTGCGTGGACAACTTCTTCACGAGCCAGAAGAGCAACATCTCCCATCTGCTCGGGCGCCCCAACTTCGAATTGATCCGCCACGACGTCACGCATCCGATCTGGCTTGAGGTGGATGAGATCTACAACCTGGCGTGCCCCGCGGCGCCCGGTCACTACCAGTACAACCCGATCAAGACGATGAAGACGAGCGTGCTGGGCGCTATCAATCTTCTCGGCATGGCACGCCGCTGTCGTGCGAAGATTCTCCAGGCTTCCACCAGCGAGGTCTACGGCGATCCGGAAGTCCATCCGCAGGTGGAGAGCTATCGCGGCAACGTCAATCCGATCGGCCCGCGCGCCTGCTACGACGAAGGCAAACGCGCCGCGGAGACTCTATTCTTCGACTACCAGCGGATGAACAAGCTGAACATCCGCGTCGTGCGCATTTTCAATACGTACGGCCCTCGCATGCATCCGTTTGATGGACGCGTGGTGAGCAACTTCATCCGCCAGGCGCTCGCGAACCAGGACATTTCGATTTTCGGCGAGGGCGAACAGACACGGTCATTCTGCTATGTCGATGATCTGGTGGACGGCCTGATCGCAATGATGAACGGCCCGGATGATTTCCACGGGCCCGTGAATCTCGGCAATCCCAACGAAATGAGTATCAAGCTGCTTGCGGACACCGTGGTCAAGATGACCGGGTCGAAGTCGAAGCTCGTGAAGCGGCCGTTGCCGGCGGATGATCCGACCCAGCGTCAGCCCGACATCACGCTCGCAAAGGCGAAACTTGGCTGGCAGCCGAAAGTCGCTCTCGATGCCGGTCTTGCGAAGACAATCGAGTACTTCCGAAGCATCGATCTCGATCAGTTCCGCGCGCCGACACCGAACTTCTAGCACCCAGTATGAGCCGCACGCTCAGGCTCTTCGTCGCCGCGTATCCGCCTCGTGATGTTGCAGAGCGTTGGCTCGCCGCGGCAGGTGAATGTCTGCCGCCAGATGTGCGTCTGGTAGAGCCCGATCAGGTTCATCTGACGCTCGTGTTCCTTGGCGATCGCGACGAGCGCGAATTGCCTGCGATTCGCGAGTCAATCGCGAAAAGCGTCACCGGATTCGGGTCAATCGCGTTGCGCCCAATCGAGCTCATCATGCTCCCGGAGCGCGGCGTGCCGCGGCTGATCGCGGCGAGCATAACGCTGCCGCGACCACTCGCCGAGATACAACGCCGCCTGGCACAAAGGCTTGCGCGCGATCGGAATCAGAGGACCGAGTTTCTGCCTCATCTCACGCTCGCGCGTTTTCCGGGGAAGCCCGTCGAGCGGACCAACCGAACGTTCGAAGACGAAGAGTTCGCAATCAGCGAAATCCGGCTTATGCGAAGTCATTTGCTCGCGGCCGGTGCGGTCCACGAACTCGACAAAGCCTTTCCGCTGCAGCCATAGTGACTCGATTCGGTACGATGCGGGTATGAAGATGAAGTGGATCGTTCTCCCGTTGTTGTGCCTTGCACTTGCGCCGTTCGCATACGCGCAGGACGCAACCGACAAGAAGCCGGATGCAAAGCCCGACGCAAAGACGAAGGCCGACGCCAAAGACGGCGAAAAGGCCCCGGTCATCACCGAGCACGACATTACAATCGGTGGACAGACGATTCACTATCGCGCAACCGCCGGCCTGATGCCTCAGCCCGACGACTACGGCAAGAGCAAGGCGAGCATCTTTTACATCGCGTACGAGAAACTCGTGAAGACCGGACCAAACGGCGAGTGGCAGCGCCCGGAACAGGCCAAGCGGCCCGTGACTTTTACCTTCAACGGTGGCCCGGGGTCGAGTTCGGTCTGGCTCCACATGGGCGCGCTCGGACCGCGCCGCGTTGTCTTCGGCGACGACGGCCAGCCGCCGGTTCCGCCAGCCACCCTTGTGGACAACGAATCGTCTTGGCTTGACCTGACGGATTTGGTCTTCATTGATCCCGTCAGCACCGGCTTCAGCCGCGCTGCGGATGGTGAAGATGCGAGCAAGTATCACGGATTGAATGAAGACGCGAAGTCGGTGGCTGATTTCATCCGGCTCTGGCTGGTTCGCAATGACCGCTGGCTCTCGCCGAAATTTCTTGCGGGTGAAAGCTATGGAACAACTCGTGCCGCGGCACTCTCAGGCGACCTTCAGGAACGCCTCGGCATTTACCTCGACGGCATCACGCTGATCTCGATGGTGTTGAATTTTCAGACCCTCTCATTCGATACCGGAAATGACGAGGCATATTGGCTCTTCCTTCCCACATACTCGGCAACCGCGTTCTATCACAAGAAGCTGAAAGCACCCTTCGATCAGGATCTTGAAAAGACTGTCGATCAGGCACGAAAGTTCGCCGGCGGCGAATACCTGCTCGCGCTCGCAAAGGGCGATGCCCTGTCGAAAGAAGAAAAGGACGCGATCGCGCAGAAGATGTCCGACTTCATCGGACTCAGCAAGGAGTACATCCTCCGAAGCGATCTCCGAGTGCCGATCTTCTCGTTCACCAAGGAGCTTCTTCGCGATCAGGGCCGCACAGTTGGCCGCCTCGACAGCCGGTTCAAAGGCTTCGATGTCAACGAGGTTTCTGACCGGACCGAATACGACCCGAGTTACTCGGCGATTCTCGGTCCGTACACCGCGGCCTTGAATGCGTATGTGCGGGGTGAACTGAAATTCGAATCCGACGTCAATTACGAGATTCTTACAGGACGCGTGCGTCCGTGGAAGTTTCCTTCGGATTCGAGCTATCCCGATGTCAGTCGCACTCTGTCGGGCGCAATCAGTAGGAATCCGTATCTTCGTGTGTCGATCGAGTGCGGCTATTTCGACCTGGCAACGCCTTTTTTCGCGAGCGAATACACCGTCGCGCACATGAATCTGGAGCCGGCGCTGCGCAAGAACGTCGGCATGAATTACTACAAATCAGGCCACATGATGTACGTGCGCAAAGAGGATCTTGCAGCTCTCAAGCAGAATGCGGCAAAGTTTTACTCTCAGGCCCCGTAACAGCCGAAAACGTTTCCACTAGAGTTCGCTTCGGGAACCCGCGCGCCCGGGGGACGTATTCGATATGGCCGATCGCTTTTCTGGTTGCTCACGATCTCCGCAGTGCGACAGAAAGCGAATGAAGCCAGTGGGGCTTACTCGATGGGGACTACTTCAAACAATCCACACGCTCTCTCCCGCACGCTGGTGATCTCCGATGGATCGCTCGCGTCGCTGCTCGCGTGCGCCGCGGCACGCGAAGCGATCGTCAGCGCCGGTGGCGACGAAAAGGCCGCGCGTCCGATCGTGCTTTTCATGCCCGTCGGAGATGAGACGAATCG
The DNA here is from genome assembly GCA_050730655.1 of Phycisphaerales bacterium. Lineage (GTDB taxonomy): Bacteria > Planctomycetota > Phycisphaerae > Phycisphaerales > UBA1924 > JAFEBO01. The sequence goes on along the minus strand of JBOHNL010000006.1, from coordinate 64,306 downwards.
TTCACGCCGCCAGGCAGTCGAAAGGCAAGCCAAGCTCTACGAACTCGATCTCGCCGAGGCTCGTGGCGAATTGCGCGGTCCCGGTGCACACGGTTCGTTCGGCGCCGGATTGAGTGAAACACTGAATCTGATCGGCGCGACCTATCAGGCAGCGCAGCTCGGCTGTGATCTCGTCGTCTGGCCCGTGCAGTTCACCGGCGCTCCCGAACTCGAAAAGATTGCCCGCGTTGTTGATCGCGCGTTGCTGGTCACTCGCCTTGCCAGCCTCGACAGCGCCGAACATGGCAAACCGGCCATAAAGGTTGACACGCCTTTCGCGGATCTCACCGACAAGCAGATCGCCGACCTCGTGATCGACATGAATGTGCCGGTCGAACTCTGCTGGTGGTGGGGGGCTGGCCCGAAGGACGAGCACGCTTTGAAGCGTGCAGAGCGCTGGGTTCCGGTGCTCCAGAGCCTCGGCTGGTCGCCGGCCCGAAGCGCTTCCACGACTTCGGCGTAAGCCGTTCGCCAAGCTGCGAACACCTACTTCAACCACCTAACGTTGGGGCCTATGACCCCCAGCTCAACGGCCTCCAACGATTCCGCATCCAAAAAAGCTGTCGTTTCTTCCGTTCGATCCGGCGTTTGCCATCGCTGGAGCAAGTCGCTCATTCCGACCACGCGCGAAGCGCCGAACGACGCGGAAACACCGAGCCACATCCTGCTCCACCGTGCCGGCTTCATCCGCCAGGTTGGTGCGGGAATCTACGACTACCTCCCCCTCGCACATCGCGTGATCAACAAGGTTGGCGCTATCGTTCGCGATGAGATGGATGCGGCCGGTGCGACCGAGATGTTGATGCCCGCGCTTGAGCCCTTTGAGCTTTTCGACGGCACCAAGCGCGACCAGGATTACGGCGACAACCTTTTCCGCGTGAAAGACCGCAAGGGCCGCATGAACGCCCTCGCGCCGACGCACGAAGAAGTGATCACCGACCTCATGAAGGGCTCGATCACCAGCTACAAGCAGCTGCCGCTGAATCTCTATCAGGTTCAGACCAAGTTCCGCGACGAGGCTCGCCCCCGCGCCGGTTTGCTCCGCTGCCGCGAGTTCATCATGAAGGATGCGTACTCGTTTCACATGGATGTCGAAGGAGCGGGGGGGCTCAACACCACCTACGACGCCATGTTCCAGGCGTACACGAACATCTTCACCCGCTGCGGCCTCGACTTCACGGCAGTGGAAGCCGAATCCGGGCCGATCGGCGGCAGCGCGAGCCACGAGTTCATGGTCAACTGCGCGAGCGGCGAAGACACGATCTTGAAGTGCCCCGTCACCGGCTACGCCGCGAACATGGAAAAGTGCGAAATCGGCGAGCGCGCCCGCGGCACATTCCAGGAGCCGCAAACCGGCGACCTGCTCGAAGTACATACGCCGAATCTCCCCGGCATCACCGAAGTCGGCAAGGCGATGGGCGTGAAGCCCGAGCGCATGCTCAAGACGATTGTCTTTAGCGTCGGAGAAGGCGAATCACCGAGCGTGAAGTGGATCATCGCAACCGTGCGCGGCGATCAGGATGTGAATGAAGGAAAGGTCAAGGCGCTCACCGGGTTCAAAAAAATCGCGATGGCGGATGAAAAGGCCGCGCGTGCCGCGGGCTTCGCGATTGGTTATGTCTCGCCGAAGACCGTGAACACGGTGCAGGGAACGCTGCTGCTGGTGGACAATGACGCATCGATGGGCGGCTTCTGGGCGACCGGCGCCGACAAGGCCGACTACCACGTCAAGCACTTCAACTGGCGCCGCGATGTTGGCGCTGCCCTCGACAACTCCGAGAAAGTGAAAGTGGGGGACCTCCGCAATGCGCAGGAAGGCGATCCTTCACCGCGTTCCCCCGGAGCCAAGCTGGTCGCGGCCCGCGGCATCGAAGTGGGCCACATCTTCAAGCTCGGTACGAAGTACTCCGACGCCATGGGCTTCAGCATCATGGATGACAAGCAGCAGAAGCGCAGCGTAATCATGGGTTGTTACGGCATCGGCGTCAGTCGCACGATGGCCGCGTGTGTTGAACAGAACAACGACCCCAACGGCATCTGCTGGCCCGCGCCGATCGCACCGTACCACGTGCTCATCACGCTGATGAAGCCCGAAGATGCAAAGCATAACGAGGTCGCAGGTAAGATCGCGTGCGAACTCGTCGGCAAGGGCATCGATGTCCTGATCGACGATCGCGATGAGCGTCCGGGCGTGAAGTTCAAGGACGCTGACCTCGTCGGCATCCCGATCCGCCTGACTCTCGGCGACAAAGCCCTTGAGCAGGGAGGGGTCGAGTACAAGACTCGCCGCGACACCGGCAAGGGAGAAATTGTGCCACTTTCGGATATCGCAGCGAAATGTGAGGCGGTTGCCAACGGGTGAATTCAGAGCACTCTGACGTCTTGCTGCCCCATAACTCTTTTCTTGTCGTCAACTAAACTCGGACGCGGTACAATTTCCAACTGCATCCAACTGCGCAAAGGAGCCGTGAAGTGAACCCAACCTGCAACTCTTCGACGAACAGAGTTGTCGCTGCTATCGCGTTGCTTGGGGCCCTCACGTTTTTTCCATTAGTCTGTGCGTTCGGTCAAATAATTCAATGGTCGCAATATCAACCTGGACCCAGGTATCTCGGAGCGATGGCATTTGATCAGGCCCGAGGCGAGGCTGTATTGGTGGGTGGCTATAGCGATATGCCAATTGCGCAAGACACATGTCGGTGGAATGGCATCGGGTGGAAGTCGCATGCACTTGATGGCCCCTTGTTGCGGCAACAGCACGCGATGTCATATGACTCGGCGCGAAAAAAGATAGTTCTATTTGGTGGGTATGGCAGTGAGCCACTTGGTGACACATGGGAGTGGGACGGCAACTCGTGGACTAAACGCAATGTCACGGGTCCATCACCGCGAAGATTTCACGCGATGGCATACGACGAAAGTCGGCAAGTTACGGTGCTTTTCGGGGGCTCAAATGCATCCGCCGACAATCAGGAAACTTGGGAGTGGAATGGATCACAATGGTCAAAGCGTGCTACGACCGGTCCAACAGCTCGAATCAACCACGCGATTACGTACGACAGCGTTCGTAAGGTGTGCGTGATGTTTGGCGGATTTCACGGATCCCGGCTTGACGATACTTGGGAGTGGAATGGAAGTAGTTGGTCGCAAAGAGCTGTTGTTGGACCATCAGCGCGAAGTCACCACTCACTGAGTTTTGATGTTTCGCGTTCCGTTTGCGTTCTCTTTGGCGGGTACGGCGGGTCGGTCAAAAATGACACGTGGGAGTGGGATGGCACGGTGTGGACTCAGAGAAGCGTGGCTGGCCCAAGTGCTCGAATGGGTCACATGATGAGCTTTGATCTGTTTCGCGCCGTATGCGTTCTCTTTGGTGGTTCGGATAATTCTGGCAACGGTTACAATGCGGATACATGGGAGTGGAACGGGTCAGCGTGGATTCAGGTCGGAAGCCCGGGACCGACCGCTCGATTTGAACATGCGATGGCATTTGACTCGCTTCGTAACGCTACTGTCATGTTTGGCGGGGTCGTACCATTGCAGGGAACGTCGGTTGCAAATAGTGAAACATGGGAACTTGTTTCCGAGCGGTGGAATCGGAGACTAGTCACCGGTCCATCTGCCCGCTCAGATTTCGCCATGGCATACGATTCCTCCCGTGCGCGAACAGTTCTATTTGGCGGCTTTGGATCGAGCACTTCCTTTTCTGACACTTGGGAATGGGATGGAAGTTGGCAAAGACGATCGACAGCCGGTCCGTCCGGAAGATCGAGTCACTCAATGGCATTTGATTCTGTTCGGAACAAAGTTGTGCTCTTCGGAGGAATTATTTCCGCCGACAACTACACAAACGAAACCTGGGAGTGGGATGGAAATGTGTGGACGTTTAGGTTAGTCGCCACATCACCTTCTCGCCGTCATTCCCACGCAATGGCGTTTGATCGGGCACGCGAAGTTGTCGTATTGTTTGGAGGTGGGATTACGAGCACTGCGGTGAACGACGAAACGTGGACGTGGGATGGAATCGAATGGAAAAAGTTGAGTCCTTTGACAAGTCCTACCGCTCGTAAATCTCATTCTGTGTGTTATGACGAAGACCGCGAATTGGTAGTATTGTTTGGCGGTTACACAGAAGGACCGGGTGCCCATCGATTGGACGACACATGGGAATGGAATGGTTCAAATTGGGCCCGGCGATTGGCGAGCGGTCCGATCGCTCGATCATGGCACTCTATGAGTTACGACTCTGCTCGAAGCGAGATTGTGCTATTTGGGGGATATCGGGACAATTTCGCTTACAGCTCGGAAACATGGAGACTCGGAGCTTTATGCCCATGCGATTTGAATCAGGATCGCAGGGTTGACGATGGAGATTTCATAGTATTCGTACGCGCGTACGATCTGTTTGACTGCAATGATTCCGATATGCAAACTGGTTGCCCTGCCGATCTAAATCGAGATGGCCGAGTGGATGATTCGGATTTTTTACAGTTCATTATTTCCTATAACGCGATGCTTTGCATCTGACAAATCTGCGATAGCTCGGTTTTTAATCAAGAGAGCATCCGGTGATGGCATATTTTTATACGGTGGAATAATTTTAGTAGTGCACGTTGATCAATCTGTCCTACTTGACATCGCCCGTGTTCTCTTCCGCGAGTACGCAAAGAGCATCGAGCATCTCGCCGCCGCTAGCTTCGCGCAGCAAGACCTCGAAGGCGAGCTCCGGTCTCTTCCCGGTAAGTACGCTCCACCCAAAGGCTGCATCCTGCTCGCGATGGATGGCGATCGCGCCGTCGGTTGCATCGCTCTTCGACCACTCGATCGCATGCCTCACGATCGCCCCGATGAACGCATCTGCGAAATGAAACGTCTCTACGCCAAACCAGAAACCCGCGGCAGGGGGGTTGGACGGTTGCTGTGTGAAGAGCTCATCCACTACGCGAAGGCCGCGGGCTACACGATGATGAAGCTCGATACCGAGCCCGAACTCGATGCTGCCTGCAGGCTCTATCGCACACTCGGGTTTGTTGATGTACCCCGCTACAACGACGACCCAAAGCCGGAAACGCTCTACATGGGCCTCCGACTTTCGTAATGAGATCAGTTGCATCCGCTTGCCCGTTTCTGATTCTCTGTCCGAAAACCCCCCACAATCACACAAGAAATCGAACCGGTGGGGGCCTTCTGGCGGATAAAGACCCGGATGCACTCGCATTTGCATATTCCTGCCGGGATCGCCAAGCGTCCCGACATGTCGCCGACCGATCGGGCCCGCCCGCTCTTTGAATCGTCGATCGTCGGTATCGGGATGCTGCATATCGCGCCGGACCATCCGGAATGGAACCACGACCGCACCGGCTATTGCTGGCCCGCGATTGGGCTTCCTCGAATCCCGTACGAGATCAAGGTCGAATCCGATGCGCCCGTGGTCACCGACCGGAACACGGTCTTTTTCACCAACGTCGGTTCGACTTATCGCCGCCGGAATCTCACGCCGCACGGTCTTCAAAACGACTGGGTTGACATCCGCCCAGAAGTCCTGGCCGACATGCTGACCGCAGCCACCGGCCGGCGGCACGAACCGACCTCACGCTTTCCCTGGTCCGTAGGCCCCTCGCCCACAACCCCCCTGCTACGAGTTCACGCGTTAAATTCGGTCCTCGCCGACGGGGGTAATCACGACTCTCTTCGAGTTGAAGAAACTGTGCTCGAGGTCATTGCCGAAATCATTGAGGCGAACGTCCAGGCCCGTGCCACGACTCCGCGCCGGCGCCCCTCCGCTGCTCAGGCCAAATTTCACCAAGAGTCAGTGGAGGAGATCCGCCGCGTTCTGTCCACAAACTCACACCTGTCACACGGCCTTGAGCGCCTGGCGGCGGGGGTGTGCATGTCACCGTTTCACCTCTGCCGCGTCTTCAAGCGTCACACGGGCCTACCGGTCCATCGCTACCTGGAACGCCTCCGCCTGCGTCATGCTTTAGCCTGCGTGCTCGACACCAAGGAGCGGATGATCTCGATCGCCGCCAAGTGCGGCTTCTGCAGCGAGGCCCACCTGTCGAACGCGTTCCTGAGGGAGTTTGGCCATCGCCCGAGCCGCCTGCGGCGGGACCGCACTCTGGCGTTGGCTCCGGCCGCTTGTATTTAACATAACATATATTCTCGGACGTAGTGGGGGAAATTGACGCTAAGTCTTTTCCCAGCGATACTTTGTAACTTTTTTCGGCGAACCCTCTGGATTTTCGCCAAAAACCCGCTCTGTTGTGGTTGGATCGACCACCGACCCCCACGGGTTGACGTTCGGCCCTTCTCTCGCCGCTTGACCTTCCATCCGACGCCGACGCACCGGACGCCCTGATTCCAAGAGCGTTGGTGCTCCCAACAGCGAATCAAACGGCACCCACCGGCCCATGTCCTGCAACTCGGCAGGGGGTGCGATCTCCGGGATTCGGCCTTGTTCTACAAGTTCATTCAGCCGCTGCAGCGAGATGCCGAGCATCCGCCGGGCCACATAAAAGGTCACCACGCCGCCGGGGTAAAGCGTCGAAACGCCCCGCCACCAAGACGCAAAACGCAGCCGGTGCCGCAGCACAAACGCCGCCCGCTCCACTCGGTTGTATTTTCTTCGGGACTCCGGGGAATCGATCAAACGCACGCGGACCGTCGGGGGGGTAGCCATCGGCCCATCGTATCGGAAATGAGTATGCTCTCATTCAACCCCTTATGGAGATTCCGGATGATCACTGAAAACCGCCGTCGTTTCAACTTCTCACACCTTGCACTGATCGCGTTCGGCGTGCTCGCCGGATATGCAGCTTCCGTCGCGATCCGGCCCGCCGTCGCAGGTCCAATCTTCACCGACGACAATGACATGCACGCCGTGAGCGTCACCGTTGATAGCTGGGAGCAAGTCATGTTTCGTCTTTGGGCCAACGGCTCGATTGAAAAGATCGACCTTCGACCCATGTACACCAACGGGCACACGCCCGCACGCTGGTTCGGGTGGCAAACTCTGCCCCGCTAAAAACGCCGCGATTCACGGCCCATGTTGCTCGGGCGGATCGATCACCGCTTCCACAACGAACGCACCCGGTCCGCCCTTACGTGGCGGAGGAACCGCCACCCCTGAGGTGGACTTCGCATTCGCTACGTCCACACGCGAGCGTACGACACGCTGGCTCCGAACGTGGCACAAAGGACGGTTCGCCGACCGCTCCGCGTACACCACCGCCGAACGCTCGCGATGGCCTTTCGCTGGAAAGAGTGTTTTCGCCGACGCCCGGCACCGGCGCCGATCCGGCCGTTTTGACCCGCCGCGATCGCCCACCGTCAGAATGACCGCCGGCCGGCCGCGTGCCATTTTGATTCGCCGCGAGATCTCACCGAAAGCCATTCTGACATTCCACCTGGTGGCGAGTCAGAATGGTGCTCCGCCTCGAGACAGGGTCAAAACGGCCGCGAGCGTCAAAAAGGCACTACGTTCGCGGATCCAAAAACGCACGCGGGCCGGGGAGTCAACCCCGGCCCGTGGCACATACCCGCCGCTGATTCCGGGCAGCAAGGCGGAGATTTACGTCACACGTTCATCGTCGATGATCGCCGCGGCACCCGGCGTCAAATGCTCTTGAACGTCCGTCGCCTTTGACAGCACCTGCATTTCTGTTGCGAGCGTTGCAGACTTCGAACGCATCGCATCCAAGTAGTTCACTATGGAACGTGCGTCTTCGTCCAATTGATCCGCTTTGCTCTTTTCCTTGCCGATCCGAAGTTGCTGAATACCGCCGACGATGAGCGGAACGCCCACCATCGCGATCAGATTCCACGGCGGAGGAAGAAACGCCCCGACCGATCCTGCAGCCGTCGCAACGTCGATCGTGCCATCTGGTTTCGTTGCCGTCGCTACAGCAGCCTTCAAATCCGACGCCTTCTTTTCAAGCTCCGCGATTCTCGCGAGCGTTGTCTCCGCGACTTTCTGTTTTGCAGCCGCTTCGGCCTGAGCCGTCTTATCGCCCGCATCGAACGCCGCTTTCTTCTCTGCAGTCGCTTCCGCTGCTTTCTTCTCGTACTCACCCTTCGCGGCATCGAGCGACGTTTGAGCACGCGACACCTGAGCATCGACGGCCTTTGCATCGACGCCGGATGCCGCACACGCGGCCAGCACGAGCAAAATTGCCGTCGCGACTCCCGCACCAAAATTCGCCAGCTTCAACCAATCCGTTTTGTTTTTCACCGCTTGTGCCCTTACACGATCGGAATGCCGCCAGCGGCCATCCGATACCCGCCACTCCAACTCTCCACGTTCGCAACCGGACTCGCGATCATCGACGCCGGGAAATCCATCATGGAACCTCCGGCATTCTGTTGCTGTTGCACCGGAACGAAAATCGAACCGATCACCTGATCACCGTCGCCCAACCCAGCGAGCCCGGACGACGCGTTGCCCGAACGCATGAAGTCACGAGCGAAGTTGTAAAAGGGACCACGCGTCATCGAACCTTCGTGCCTCCGGTCGATGGACCGCCGGTGACTGGACCGATTGTGCCGCCGGGACCGCCGCCGCCCGGACCACCGCCGATCGGTGAACCTCCCGGAGTGCCCGGCCCGCCGTCGCCGCGGAATCGACCCGAGTTTCCGCCACCGGCCACACCGACAAGCCGAATCTCTTGCATCGAAGGAGGAACCTTGACGACACGCACGAGCCGCAACGTCACGAACATCCGGCCATAGATGTTCTGAATCGCTCCGCCGGTGTCGTAGGACGTTTTCGGAATGACCAACGCCGCACAAAGTCGATCGTTGTAACTGAGCCGCACGCCGTTCCCCGGCAAGACCATCGGCAGTACACGCACATACGGCAACGCATCGTTGTAGTTGCCCGGGGGAAATCCGATCATCGCGATCGCCGCGTTTTCGTCCTGAGCCTGCGTCACGCTCGAATCAAGCCCCGGAAATCCGAACGGCTGATACGACCACTGACCATCGACGCCCGGTCTTCCGTAGACCGGTAGATTTTTCCCGACCACGATGAACGCACCTTCGCCATGCGGATCGCCCCAACCCTTGCCACTGCCCGCACCACCGGAGCCCGCACCCGCCGCGAGCACATCGGCCGGAGCCTGATCGAACTCGCCCGAGATCAACAGAGCCTCACCGCCGAAGCGTTGCCCGATGTCCATATTGAGCAACGGAAACCACGCCGCAGAACCGGCCGGGCACACTGAATTCGCCGCGATCGGAATCTTTGTGATTCCGCCCCGCACCGTGATTGCATCCGGTGCGATCGCGTCCGCAGGATCGACCCCGTTACTCCAGACCTGACCATGCGGCCCGACTGGTGCAGGATCTAAGTTGAAGCCGCCTTCATTTTCAAACGTGCCACCCTGCGGCAACACCACTTCCGTTGCCGATCCACCGAAACGAATGTCGATCGGATTCGGAGTGCCACCATCGGCCAGCGACCTCGCACGGACAACGCCCGCCGAACTCTGCACGGTCGTACCACGCGGACGATTTACAACGCGACGATTCAAGAGCGGCCCCTTTCACCCATCGACACAGACAACGCCGCCGCTACTTACCGACGCACGCCCTCGCAGACCAATTGGGCCTTGAGTGCGTACGCCGTGTAGTTGTAAGCCTTTACCTGAATCGTGGACCGAGCAGGCAGCATGACACGCGGAATCATCAACGGCGGACGCGTTGCATCACCGGTGCAGTGATTCGCCCGCATCGGAGAATTCTGCCACTGACCCGTGCCGTTCATCTTGAATTCCAACGCCACGTTATTGAGCGTCGGAAGTTCAGTCGCGATCGCCGCGGCTGCCGTGTTCAACACGCTGTCACGAGGCAGCACCGTTCCCGCTCTACCGACGTTTGCGTTGTCCGCGAGCAACTCCGCGTGAAACATTCGCGAGATCATTTCAAAATTCTTGTCGTCGATCGTGATTTGTTTTTCCTGCGAACCGGGCACCGCACCGGCCGCCGCAGGAATGTTGTCGAAATCGAGCACGTACGCGTAGTTGCTTCCAACCCCCGGAACACCTTGACCGTTCATACAACCCCCAGTGAAAGAATTCTCTGACCAAAAGCTCCCGCCATGTTTCCACGGCGGGAGCCGCCCCCAATGAAAATGCTCTTTACGCCGTCGTGTACAGACGGCCTTCCAAACACGCTTCAATCACACCGCCGCCGGTGAGAGTGAGAGCGGGCTTGAAGTTGACGGACAACTGATACGCCGTGCTCGGCAGAATCAGAACGCCCGGTGACAGATCGAAGTAGTTGCCCTGCAGCGGAGTGCCGTTGCTGAACGCGGAGATTGCCTGCGAAAGAGTCGCTGCACCGCCGCCGTCCACCGAACCGAATCCATCGGTTCCCGAGCCAGCCGGGAAATTGCACAGACCAAAGTCATTGACCTGATCCACGTCCTTCACTTTGAACAGCACGTTGCCGTTTTCATGGATGATGCGTAACTGTTCCTGAAGCGGGACAGGCGACTGCACAGCAGCAGCACCAGCACCAGCCGACAAGGCACCAGCCGCAACAGCCGCACCCGTGATATCGATGCCCGCAATCACGCGGAAACGCACCGCACGAACGCGGAACACGTAGCCCTCGGGCAACTGGCCCGCCTGAGGCAGGTTCGTCACCATGTTGTTCTGCGACTCGTCGAAGAACGTGAACGTTGAGCCGGCAGCGACCGCCGCGGCAAACGTCTTGCGATGCCGATACCGCCACGGGCGGTTACGCACCATGTTGATCGGCATGCCCTTGGCATCCTTCAAACCTTCGACAAAGCAGCCTTCGCCCGCGAGCGACTGCAGAAGCGGACCCAAACGACTGTTGATCTGACCCATCTGAAACCCCCTGAACTTTCCGGCCTTGCGGCCAATTTTGTTTCAACCCTTGAACTGCTCTACACCGACCCGGATCAATTCATCGCGACCGGCGTCACGTACGGCATGCCGACGTAAATCTCACCCTCACCGACGCTGTTGTCTTCGTCGCCCGCCAACTGGTACGCGGGCTGCTGGTCGTTGTAACCCGCGAAGCCGTCGTCATATCCGGCCAACGCCGGACGACGAGCCGCAGTCACTGCACCAACAACGTTCGCGACGAGATCGAGACAGGCACCGATGATCGGTCCTGCAGCGAGTGCCAACGCGGGACGCTGACCGATCATCTTGCGACCGCCGTAGTACGTGGCGACGCCGAGACCGACCTTGAGCCCCATCTGTGCATACGGACCCGCGAGCGTCGGAACTTTCGCCCCAACGATTCCAGCCGCGAAGTTTCCCGCCCACAGACCACCGGCAGCCATTGCCGACGTTTTCAGCAAGTCGCCGAATCCGCCGCCACCACCGCCGCCGCTACCACGCGGATACGACGAATGCCGACGCGAACTCCGACGAGGCTTGCCACCCCCACCACCGCGACGCTTCCCACTCTTCCGACCCTTCTTCCGTGCCACGTTGCCCCCCTTGTTGCTCGGACGGCCCCCGCCGTTCGATTTGCTCTTTCGACCACCACCAACACGCTTTTTGCTCTTGCGACGACTCATGCTCTTCCCCTTCGCGGACTCGTGATGTACAACCAACCGAGAAACGCGAGCCCCGCAAGTCCCACGATTGCACCGATGCCGAAACCGAATCCGGCCGCGTACTGCATGTACCCCGCACCGATGGTTTTCAGAATGTTGACGCCGTTCGATGTCACCGTGTCAAGTGCATTCACGATGTCCGGGATTGCGGAAAAATCACCGTCCGTGATTCGGGTTTCAGGAACCAACATGCCCGGATCGATCGGTGCGACAGGATCGCCGCGATCGATTCTGATTTGCCACGAATCCTCAATCGCTGCCTTTACCACCACGTCACAATCGACCCTTGCTTGATCGATCGCCGCGACAGTCTGCCCCGCTTCGTCGGTGTCAACCCAATACGCCTGCAACCACTGATCCAACGTCACACCGAGATTCGACGGCACAGCACTCGACTTCGTGCCGTTGACCTTGTAGAGGTTGATCGTGCGATTAATGATCCGCGTGCCGTCGATCGCGACTCCGCTGAATTGCAGAATGGCGGCCCGAGCATCTTCAATCGCCGGAGTGCTGCCAACCTTGCCCGCGAGAAATTCAATCTGATCGGAGTAGATGCGTCCGTTCGTGATAAGGTCCGCGATCGTGCGAAGCAGCAACGCGGCACGCTCATGTGCGGCCTGCGTCAGAAACAATGCTTCGCTGTCCCGAACCCCGAACACGATTCACCCCCACCGATCAGACGCCCCCACCCCAAAGCCCGCGAACTCACCGACGCCGAGAGGTCACCGCGACGAGAGCAATGCCAGCAAGACCGGCACCGACCGCCCACGGCATCCAATTCATGTTGCTTGCTCGAATGTTTGCAGTATCAACGATGTTCGGCGTGCGAATGTTGCCCGGGCTGAGCACGTTCCCGAGTGCGTCCAGAATTTTTTGCGACACATCGAGTGCAATGTCCGTGTTCGATTTTGATTTCGCCGCCGGAACCAAACCCGGAGTCGTGGCATTCCACGGAGATGGTGCATACGCCGGAGCGGGTGCAGTTGCCTGACCCGGTTTCTTTGTCGCGTTCAACACGCCACCGAGAATCGCACCGCCGATCGGCGAGACAATCGAGACCAGCGGAGCCACAATCGGATTTCTTATGATCTTTGAAAACCAACTGCCCAACTCGCCCAACTGGCCCACGGGTCGATCTGAAATCTGAAACCCGTTCCCAACGGGCAGACCTCCGCCCGGGAAAGATTCCCGCACGTACATATGCCCGCTGACTGCAGGCACTGCAATTTCCTGATTCGATTGCGTGCGACGAGCGGAATTCACTCTCGTCTTTTTACGAACGATGGTGGATGCCGCCGGAGCCGGTGCAGCCGGAGCCTGTACAAAATTTTTTCTTCGGCCCATACGCATCCGCATCATCCACCCCCTTGACGACGCCGGATCGGAAACACTCGACCGGCCAGCCCCACGCCGCCCGCACCGATGCAGCTTCCACCCACCGTGTACAAAATCAAATCACGTCGCATGTCCGTCATGTCGCGATCTTGCAACGTCTGGTGAATCTCGACCGTCATCAATCGACGATCGAAGTCGCCGCCGACCGCCTGAGACTCCGCATGGGCATCCGCGATCTTGAACGATGCGGACCACGCGAGAAACGCGAGCCCCGCCAATAGCGGATACCACGTTGCACCGATGCGATGAAAAAATCTTCGAATCACGCAGCCCGATTGTGACGTGCGGTTTTATCAGGACAACCCCAAGTCCCAACTTGACGCGCGTAGACGCACGTTGCGTCGCCCCAGCTACCACGGCTAACCCGTACATACATGCCGCGTTCCAATTCCTTCAGCGAACGCCACACGCTCGACTCCGAAACTCCCGACGCCGCTACAACCCGGTCAACGGTGACACGCCGACGCGTCGAGCACGTCGCATCTACGGTTTCCATGTGAACGATGATCGCGAGCGTCCGCCACGTTGAATGCTTCAACGCGAGAGCGGAGCGGTTTTCGCACAAGTGACGAAAAATATTTCCAAGAGTCTCTTCCAGCGTCGGCTTTTTCACAGCGGATACCCCGCGAGACGCTTGATCCGTGGCGAAAAAGTCCGTGGCGGAGTCTTTGTCTGCGGATCGAACGGCACGGGCTTGCCGTCTTCTTTCATGCCGTAGAACACATGCCGATACGGAGCATCCTTGCCGCGATCGCTCGCGACAAAAAGCATCGGTTCAGCAACGCCCGCGGCACGCAAGAGCGATGCCCCGAGAATCGCCACATCATCACAGTCGCCCCGGAACTTGCCACCGTTCAAAATCTGTTTCGCGTGCGGCGCCGGATGCTCCAACATTTCTTGTCCGTTCGGATCTCGCACAAACTCTTGCCGATCGCGGAGCAGGTTGTAGACGCTCGTGGCAACGTCGATGCCCGACGCCGCTGCCGTCGCTCGCACCTTGTCTGCCAACGCACCTATCGACGGATCATCGATCGATTCGGCGATGATGCCCGCCATCGCATCGAGCGTCGCGAACGTGCCTTCGTCACCGCCCGGCAACGCGGCCTCCGACTTACGCGGCAACGGTCCACGGCCATCGACGAGAACTAAACGATTCATGCCGCCCCCTTCGGATCATCCGGCGTGCCGACTCGGCCAATGACATCCACCAACCCATCGTCGGTTTCATCCTGCCCCGATCCATTGGTGTCGTCCGCTTCACCTACACCTGTCCGGTTGGTTGCAAAAAGCTCCCGCAACTCTTCCTCAACATTTCGGAGGAACAGAGCATGCGGAACTAAATCGGGAGCCTCACGCATCACCGCATCGGCAAGAGACTCGGGCGATGCCATGCACATTTGTAAAATGCCCGCCGCTTCGAGCGTGTCATAACACATGCCCGCGTACGTGTCGATATCCTGCGAAGTGCTCTTTGCTCCGATGCGGAGCACCACCGCGACAAGGTGTGCGGCCTTCTCGGGCGTCAAATCTTCCGCCAGGGGAACGCTCGCGATCGGTTGTTCAACAACTACATCGGGCCTGCTCACCTGCGACGGCCTCGATTGCTGAGCCGGTGCCGATCGACGATGCGACTGCGGCTGCGAGCGTGCGGCAAAAATCCGATCGAGCGTTTTCTCAAACAACGGTGCGACGTTGCCGACGATGCTTTCAATCATCGGCAACATCGATGCCGATTCCGCCTTCGCACGCGGGTCCAACTCGCGAAGAGTTTTCACGGCCTGAATCATCGTCCCGACTTGTGCGATCGGATCGACCGGCGTTGTCACCTGCGTTGCCTTGACCGCCGACACCTCCGCGAGCTTCGAAAGAAGCGTCATGTTCATATCGAACATTTTTGTCATCATCAAAGTCGGATCGCTGCCCGGAACCGGCAAAGGCGATGGCATCGGTTGTGGTGCCGGACTGAACGAAGCCGGAACCGATGCCATCGGCTTTGCACGCACAACAAAATCGAAACGAGCAAGCCACTTGTTCACGCGGCCCGGCAAACGCAACACCGCCGCGTACGAACCAGACGGCAGACCTTCGCACACCGCGATCTCGTCGAACTCGGTCCATCGCACGTTCCGCATCATGCCGCCCATGCGACCGTTGCTCTCGACGGGATGCACTTGCACCATGAACGCCGCTTCGGAGCCGCCCGCACTCTGCAGGTTGGCTTGCACGCCCTCCGCCATCGCATCGGTAAACGTCCGCTGTTGCTCTGAACCCGTGGTTTCGCTCTGCGTCATCCTCTGCACCCCTTGTGACTGTATATGTAAATCCACCTGTGAAAACCCCGTATCCCCTCGCGGAAATACGGGATGCAAAAGAATTTTCAAGCCGACGGAGCAGCACCCGCCAACTTCGCGGCCTTCTTGTCGGCCGCGATCTTCTCGCGTTCCGTTTTCTTCGCTGCCTTCTCTGCCGCTTTGCGATCACGCTCGGCTTGCTTCGCAGCAAGAACCGCATCCGCATCCGCAGATTTCCCCTCACTCGAAACCCTCGTCCGTTTCGTCGACACGATTGGACTTGTTCCAGCCACCGACGCCGCCTTCCGATGAGAATGATTCATTTCCAAAACTCCAACTCTGATCGGTGCCGAATCAGACCGCGACACCTTCGGTCGTTGTTACAGAACCCTCCACCCGCTTCTGTCTCGCTCCGCTCACATTGCGGCCACCACGAATCCATTTCACGCTGTGACCAGCGAGACGCGTAAGCACCGATTCCAATCGATTCAGATTGCCCGCATGAATGACGCGTCTCCGCCGACGCGGATCATCGCCGTCGTCAAAAGTTTCTAGCGTTTCGCCCTGCACCGTCACTTGCCCGATCCATCGCAAGCATGCGACGACTTCACCGCTCGAAAATTCCACCCGCTCCGATCGCTCGAAGACGTTGCAAGTCTGAGCACACGCGGCAACGCGAACCCGATACGTTTCTCGCGTCGGCTTTCTCGTCGTCCGTGGCTCTTCGCGTTCCCGCGTTTCTCCCCAAAAACCGCGTGAGGTTGAATAGCGACGCACGCGACGATCTCGACCCATATCCAAAGCCCACGTTGGGAAGCCCTGATCGGGAAACTTCACAAGATATTTCGTGGCGTAGCACGCCGCGTGATATGGCCCAGTGAATCCGCCGCGTTGCACCGTAAAACGAACGGTGCCGAAATCGGGCCGGCCAGCGGCAACCGGCCCCGCTGTTGCTGGCCGATTCTTTCCCCAGAGTCTCGCGACTTCGTGATACGGGATGTACCGCGAATCCACGAGCACATGGAAATGAACTTGCTCCGTTGTCTTTTGCCACTCGATGACCGCAAACCAGCGATTCGACGCGAGCCAACCACCACGCCGCAAATCCTGCATCGTTTTCGAGAGACACCGATTGTCGGAAAGATACTTGAACGCTTCACGGGGCGACGCAAAGAGCGTCGGGTCAATCGTGAACGTCAGCATCATCACCGAATCGAACGTCGCGAGGATCGGGATGAGCTTCGCACGGAGCCCGTAGCCGCGGGTTTTGCAGCAATCTTTGCAGAACCAGCACGAGCACCGGCATTTTGCGACTTCATAAGTCTTTCCGCCATCGGATTCACCGCCCCATTCATCAGCAGCAGCAACGCCACACCCACCACCGCATGGCCCAGCGACGCCGGAGGCTCCATCGTCAACCGCACACAGGGACGCTTGGCGTCCGTCGCGTCGATTGTCAGCGTCGGAACCTTGAACCCCTTCCGATCCGCAGGTTTCATCTTCGTTCCCCTTCGTTACAGTACACCGTGAGTATTCAAGCAAAACGGACGGGGCCGCTTTCGCGACCTCGCCGCTCCCCACCCCTTCAATTACGGACCCTTCCACTCGTCGCCCTGTCCGTGCGACTTCTCGACCGCCGATGCCATCCGATCCATCACTTTCATGAGCGGGTCTTGCCCCGGCGGCATCATCATCGGCTGAGGAAATTCCGGATACTCCTCCGTCACCGTTGTCGTTCGCTTGCCCTCTTCCACCACCACCGTCGTTTTCTTGCCCACTGATCAGACTCCTTTTTTCAAGATCGACACCAGAATCAGCTACGCGGCCTTGCGGACCTCCTGTTGCATCAGCACCAACCGGCCCGCGTCGGTCAGCACCCAACCGCCCCGCCACTCCACGATGCCTTTCCGCTTCAACGCTTGCAAGCAATGCAGCATCGCGGAAATCGTCACCAGACCGACCTTCGATGCGACCATCGGTGTTGACACCGGACCAGACGACGCCACGAAGGCCAACGCTGTTTTTATTTCGGTACGCATTTTTTAACCTCTGCCACTCTGGCGATGCTGATACCAGCTCACCACTTGTTCGATCCAATTGATCCCACGTCGAATTTTGCGAGTGGTTCCCCGCTTCTGATCCGACGACCGGAAATCCATGTGTGCCGCCGCTTGCTCGCGAAGCGTCAGCAACCCGTCTGCGACCGCCTTTGTCATTCGCGGACGCGGATTCAATTTTGACACAGTGTGCCCCTTGAGCCGGTGTTGGCTCTGTTGTGCTCGCTACGAATAGCGAACCGCCCGATGATGCACGCTCTCGCGTAGTCACTTGATCGGTGCTCCGTGAATTCAGAATGGGATGTCGTCTTCGCCGAGCGGCGCCGAACCCGGCACGCCCGTCACGACCTTGCGTCCGTCGGCCGGTGCCGCGGCTCTGTCTTCTTTCAACTTCGCGATAGCCAGTTGTGCAACGGCCTTGCTCACTTCCCACGGAAGATCGAGGCTTTGCACCTGAATGTAGAATTCGCCCTTCGCACTCTTTTTCAAGAACGCGGAATTCACGCGAACCATGCTCACGCCGTCAAGCTCTGCGATTGTGGATGTCTTCCACTCGTCGCCGTCTTTGAAATCGCGAGTCACTTTCAATCGGTCCATGCCTTCGGGCTGCCACCCGAACGACACCATCGCGAGAAAGTTTGTCGAATCAGAACCGGGTTTCGACTCCGCACGCTTGGCCGAAAAAAGCTGAATCCGCATCGGGACGCACTCCATGTTCCGGTTGTGGCGGAATGCCACGTCCGGGAAAAGACGCCCCGTGATTTCTCACGGGGCGTCCCCGGCCAGCACGCCAAGTGCAGCGGAACATGGAATCGCTAGGGGATTCAGAGCCGTACGACACCCGATCAACGCCCGGAATTGCTCCCGCAAGGGTCGTTGACTGATCGGGGATTGTCCGATACTCTTTTTTCATGGGGCTTGCCCGCCGCAATCGTGGCAACTGCCTCGGCCCGGGTGAGCTACTACTCATCCGGTCCATTCAAGATATCGGGGTTCCCCCGGTTGTGGCAACTATGGGTTGTGTGCCGCACGCATCGCGAACACGCAATGCAACCCAAATGCACCGAATATAAGACCTTGTAATATAGAGCCTTACGACGAGTGCGGTGCTCGCATCATATATTATAGGACGTTGTGGCTAGTGGGCGGGCTTTGCTTGTTCGAAGCGTTGGGGCTTAGTTTCGGCCCAAGTCGACGATGTCCTGGCGCACCACTTCTTCATCGTTTCACAACACGCTCAGTCGCCGCCGATCGCCCTGTAAACCAGCTTTCCGCTGCACGGACATCATCGTCGCTGAGCTGATGTCCGCCCGGCTGTGCGTGTGCCGTCACGTTCGCACCGGCGCTCGTGAACAGCTTGATCAATCGCGCTGTTTCGGTTGGTGTCGCGATCGGATCAGAACGGCCACTGAGAACCAGTACGTCCTTGCCGGCAAGATCTGGCTGTTTCTCGGGCAGCAGGGGGACCATGGGCCGAAGAAGTGCCGCGGCAGCCAGCGACCCTGGGCGCAAAAGCAACAACCCCCCCGCTAAGTTGGCGCCGTTTGAGTAGCCAACCGCGGTTATGTTGTGTTGATCAAGCCTGTACGCCTCGGACGCTTCGACTAGAAACTCAGCCAGCTCGTGCGTTCGCTGTTTGAGGTCCTCGACATCGAAGACACCCTCCGCCAGGCGGCGGAAGAAGCGCGGCATGCCGTTCTCGAGAACCTTGCCTCGAGGTGAGAGCAGTGCCGCACCGGGGCGAAGGCGAGCCCCAAGGGCGAGCAAATCGTTTTCGTTGCCGCCGGTTCCGTGGAGAAGCAAGAGCGTCTCGGTGATGGCGGAATCGGTGGCCGGAACGAAGCGGTGCGTGAATGAGAGTTTCTTCTCGCTCATGAGTTTGCTCCTTGCGGCAAACGGATCTTGGGCAAGTGAGATTCGATCCGGGCGCGGGCCGACTCGAACTGCTCGGGCAGTTTGAGTTCCATACCAAGTGACTCGGCGGGCTCGTCCACTGAGAAACCGGGGATATCGGTTGCGATCTCGAAGAGCACACCGCCGGGCTCACGGAAGTAGATCGAGTGGAAGTAGTTGCGATCCATCACCGGCGAAACGTGGAAGCCCTGTTCGACGAGCAATCGACGCCACGCTTCTTCGGAAGCATCATCCGGCGTACGGAATGCAACGTGGTGGACCGTGCCCGCTCCCATCGTGCCCTCCATGCCGCCGGTGACAAGCAACAGATCGACAACTCCCCCGCTCTTGTCGCTCGCGACAAATCGGAAGCGATTCCCATCCACTCCCGCGGCAGCAAATCCCAATGTCTTGGTGAGCACATCCGCCGTCACCTGTTGATCACGTTCCGACAACGAGACGCTGTGGAAACCACGGATCGCGTGCTCGACGGGCACCGTGCCTGCCGCCCACGGGGTGCGCGGATCGTCGGACGCGATCAGCTCCATCTGCATCCCATCGAAGTCGGTAAAGGCGAGCACTTGATCGCCGAACCGCGCTGGCGCGACGTTGAATGACACACCGTTGGCTTCGAGACGTTGTTTCCAGAAGTCGATCGAGCCTTTGGCGATGGCAAATGCAGTACTCGAAACCTGAGGCTGGCTGATCCTGCCGCGCCGAGCGCCGGGCCATGCGAAGAAAGTCAAGATGGTGCCGGGCCGGCCGAGTTCATCTCCGTAATAGAGGTGGTAACTGCCCGGATCGTCAAAGTTCACGGTGCGCTTCACGAGACGAAGGCCAAGGACCCCGCAGTAGAAATCGATGTTCTTTTGAGCATCGGATGTGATCGCGGTAACGTGATGGATACCTGAGATTCGCTGGGACCCTGAGGTTTGCTGGGACCCTGACTTTTGATGAGACATGGACACTCCGTTCTTCTCGGGGGCAGCGGCTGCCACTTTTGCAGGCGGGAGCAAGCTTTCCCCGAGTGAGCTTGGATGCTTGAGACGGGCGAAGGGCACACGAGGGCGTCAAAGTCATAACCGCAATGCGCCCTTGGGAATAGGCGTTTTCTGACTGCGAAGGGTTGGTAGGATGGCGACCCGGTTCGTTGCCTCGGCGACCAATCGCACACTCCAGCACCAGATTCAACTCGCTACCTATGGCTCACAAGAACACATCCTCCAAACCCCGCGGCACGAACCGTTCACATTCCGGCGGCAGCGTGAAGCTCGACCTCGGCGCGCTTTCGATCGACAACGTCGTAGTCGTCGCGCGAGAAAGTGCACACGTTGAGGTGTCGAGCAAGTCGATCGCCGCGATGAAGAAGTCGCGCGCGGTCGTCGAACGTGCGCTAAGAGATGGCCAGCCGCATTACGGGATCAACACCGGCTTCGGATCGCTGAGTAAGCAGCGTATTGGCGAAGCGGATCTTGCGGCACTCCAGCGAAACCTGGTTCGCTCTCACGCGGCAGGCGTGGGCGAGCCGCTGCCACGCGACGTCGTACGGGCGATGATGCTGCTGCTCGCGGGCTCGCTCGCACGAGGACTGTCAGGCGTGCGGCCGGTGGTATGCGAGACAATCGTGGCAATGCTGAACAAGGGCGTCACGCCGGTTGTGCCAAGCGTTGGAAGTGTGGGCGCTTCAGGCGACCTTGCTCCCCTGGCGGCGGTTGCGCTCGTCGCCATCGGCGAAGGTGAGGCCGAGGTCGGCGGACGCGTGACGAAAGGTGGTGCCGCATTACGTCAAGTTCGCATTAAACCGGTGGAGCTTTCCGCCAAGGAAGGTTTGGCACTGATCAACGGAACCCACTTGATGGCGGGTTGGGGAAGCCTGATCGCGCATGAAGCGTCGACACTCTTCGGCGCGGCAACGGTTGCGACGGCCATGTCGATCGATGCGTGCCGCGCGACAGACGAGTTTCTGGACGATCGGCTCTATCGCGCGCGTTCAAGTGACACGATGCGTCAGATCGCATCGAGAATTCGCGATCTGCTTGGTGGCAGCCAGATCATTCCGAGCCACATTGCGGACGACCCCCGCGTGCAGGATCCGTATTCGCTTCGCGCATCCCCCACTGTGCTCGGCGCGTGCTGGTATGCGATGGGGAATCTTGACGAGGTGCTCGAGTACCACGAACTCGGCGCTGTCACCGACAATCCGCTCGTCTTTCCGACATCGGGCAATCGTGGCGACATTCTTTCGGGTGCGAATTTTCATGGAATGCCGCTCGCCATTCCGCTCGACACACTCGCCATCGCGCTCTGTCATATCGCGGCCATCGCCGAGCGGCGCGTCTATCTCATCACCGGCGCTTTCGAACCGGAAAGTCACCTCAAGCCTTACCTCTCGCCCCGCCCGGGTTTGCAAAGCGGCCTGATGATCGCGCAGTACACGGCTGCTGCATGCGTGAACGAAATGGTCGGCCTCGCAGCGCCGGCGAGCGTCGCCAACATCCCCACCTCCGCCGGCATGGAGGATTACAACTCCTTCGGCCCGCGAAGCGCGGCAAAGGCGGCGCGGTCGCTTGATCTTGCCCGTCATGTCGTTGCGATTGAATTGATTTGCGCGGCACAAGGACTCGAAGCACACCGCCCGCTCAAGAGCGGCAAGGGTGTCGAAAGCGCGTACAAGATTGTGCGATCGAAGGTGAAGAAGCTGACCGAAGATCGTCCGTTGACGGCCGATATCGAGGCCATCGCCGGATTGATTCGCGACGGCGCTTTCGTCAACGACTAACTATTCGTTGCTAGAAGAAGCTTCGCACCAACGGACTGTTCACGAAGCGCCACATCAGCAGGCTCGCGCCAATGAAATATGTTCCGTGAATCGCAAGCATCGCGACCAGATCCGCAAGCCAGCGGCCCGGACTCCAATCGGGATTCAGGAACCCGCGCAAGCGTGTGACATCCTCCGCAATCACACCCACAAACATGATCGCGAAGAGTCCGACCAGCGGGGCGAGTAGTGGATGCATCATCCCGAGCGCGACGGTCACGCATGCAAGTGCCAGCGGCACCCAGATGGACTGCACCACCTTTGCTTTCAGCCGCTGCTCGATTTCGACAGCGTCTTCGTAGTCGCGATCGGAACTCCCGCACTCTGGGCAGCGGCTCCGAAGCGACAATCCCGAAAGCGAATATCCGCAGTTCCGACAACGCATTGGAGGAGAATACGAGTGCCCCGCCGATCGCGAAGTTGCCAGCCGTTCACTACACTCGAGTCCCGAGGAGTTCTGCATGCCGGCCAAAATTTCGGACACGACGGACAAAGTTTCAAAGATGCTCGAAAATGCAAACAAGTCGCCCGGCGCGACTTCCGGTCCGCGCGTGGTTCGCGCTCCTCGCGGCAACAAGAAGACTTGCAAAACCTGGCAGACCGAAGCGGCTATGCGCATGCTCATGAACAACCTTGATCCGGACGTTGCCGAGCGTCCGGACGACTTGGTGGTCTATGGCGGGCGAGGACAGGCGGCACGTTCGTGGCCGGCATTCGATGCGATCGTCGCCACGCTCAAGCGCCTCGAGCCCGATGAGACACTACTCGTTCAATCCGGCAAACCGGTTGGCGTCATCGAGACACATCCAGATGCGCCGCGCGTTCTCATCGCCAACAGCAATCTCGTCCCCCACTGGGCGACCCAAAAACATTTTGATGAGCTCGCTGCGAAGGGCCTCATGATGTACGGCCAGATGACGGCCGGGTCGTGGATCTACATCGGGACACAGGGAATCGTGCAGGGAACGTACGAAACGTTTCGCGAACTTGGCGAGCAGCATTACAAGAGCGATCTTGCCGGCAAACTTTGCGTCACAGCCGGCTGCGGCGGCATGGGCGGCGCTCAGGCCCTCGCAATCACCATGAACGGCGGCACCTGCCTCATCGCCGACGTCGATCAAACCCGCCTCGATCGCCGAGTACACGATCGCTACCTCGACGAGGTGGCCCCCACGCTTGATGAAGCAATCGATCGCGCCGTGAAGTACGCAAAGGCGAAGAAGGCTCTCAGCGTCGGCGTCCGCTGCAACGCGGTCGACATGCTCGATCGACTCCTGGCCCGCAAGATCACGCCCGATGCGCTCACGGATCAGACCAGCGCTCACGACGTGCTCCACTACGTGCCCGCCGACATGTCACTCGAAGAAGCCGCGAAGCTTCGCACCAAGAACCCCAAGAAGTACGAAGAAGAGAGCATGAAAACCATGGAGCGCCACGTGCGTGCCATGGTTGCTCTGCAAAAGCGCGGCGCAATCACCTTCGACTACGGCAACAACATTCGCCAGCGTGCACTCGATCAGGGTTTTAGAGACGCTTTCGCGTTTCCCGGCTTTGTTCCGGCGTACATCCGCCCGCAGTTCTGCGTCGGCCGAGGTCCGTTCCGCTTTGTCGCGCTCTCAGGCGACCCCGAAGACATTTACACGGCCGATGCCACCCTTGTAAAACTTTTCCCCAAGGACAAGGGTCTCCATCGCTGGCTCAAGATGGCTCGCGAGCGCATCGCCTTCCAAGGCCTTCCCGCCCGCATTTGCTGGCTCGGTCAGGGCCAGCGCGACAAGGCGGGTGTGATGCTCAACGACCTTGTGAAATCGGGCAAGATCAAGGCCCCGATCGTCATCGGCCGCGACCACCTCGACTGCGGCAGCGTCGCCAGCCCCAACCGAGAAACCGAAGGCATGAAGGACGGCACCGATGCCGTCAGCGATTGGGCAATCCTCAACGCGATGGTCAACGTCGCCAGCGGCGCCTCTTGGGTCAGCTTCCACCACGGCGGAGGCGTTGGCATCGGCTTCAGCCAGCACGCCGGACAGGTGATTGTGGCCGACGGCACGCCGGAAGCCGCTGCAAGGCTCCGACGCGTCCTGACCAACGACCCCGCGATGGGCGTCTTCCGCCATGTCGACGCGGACTACGACGAGGCCAAGGCCTGCGCAAAAGAGCAGAAGCTCGACATCCCGATGCGGGGCAACTGACCCCCGCGCACGGACGAGGAGCCGTCAGCGGGGTACATTGACCGCATGACGACGTTTTCCCTCCCCCACTGCCAGCCCGCTCTCTATCCGCAGGGCATCCCCGCGACTCGATTTGCGTCCACCATCCAAACCGATACGCCGGAGGGCTGCACAATCGCCCTGCTTGGCATGCCCGACGATCTTGGCGTCCGCTTCAATGGCGGCAGGCCGGGCGCCAAGGAAGGCCCAAAGGCCATCCGCGAGGCTCTGGCACGCTACGGCGTCGCAGAGCAATTCCTGTGCGATCTGCCGCGGATCTACGACGCGGGTGACGTAACACCAACAGAGGGCGAGAGCGCGGCATCGCTCGCTCAGACCCATGATCGCATCAGCGACTGTGCCGAGACGTTGGCACGAAGCAACCTGCTCGTCATCGGCCTTGGAGGCGGGCACGATCTCACGTATGCCCTCGCTCGCGGCGTCTGGCGTGCTCACGGCAAGAAGGCGATGCCGGGACTCTACTTTGATGCCCATCTCGACGTGCGCGACACCCCCGGCAGCGGGATGGCCTTCCGAAAACTCCTTGAAGAAGGCATCGCGTCGCACCTTCGTATCGCCGGATTCAATCCGCTGGTGAATCTCCGCGAGCATGCCGAATGGTTTGTGAAGCGTGGATGCACGATCGCGCCGGAGGGGGCCGAGAATCTGGGCGGGATCGAACCTCAAGGCGCATTCGTCAGCGTCGATCTCGATGTCATCGACATGAGTGCCGCTCCCGGCGTCAGCGCGCCGAATCCCGCGGGAATGAGTCCGCAATCGCTCGCCTCTGCGATGTACTGGCTCGGGATGTACTACAACCTGCGTTGCCTGGATTTCATGGAGCTCTCCCCACCCCACGATGAGGGCGGGCGCACGGCGCGACTGGCCGCACATCTGCTCCTGTCGTTCCTGCGGGGCATCGGTATGCGTCATCCCGCAAACTGACTGCTGTTCTGCGTGAGAGTGTGATACGCTCGTCTCGGAGGGCGGGAGAACGTACAAATTGGTCGTCGCGTAGAGGACTCCGATGAGCCTGTTGATTCGCCGTTGCCGCTTGCTCTCGATGGAAGCCCCGCCGGGCTTTGTCGGGGTGCGCACGGGCGCCGCGATGAACGGACTTCGCGTCCGCGAAAATGTGGATGTGCTGGTCCGTTCCGGTCGCATCGAAGCAGTCGGCGAGGGGATCACGGTCCCCCCCGGCGGGCAGGTGATCGACGCGCGCGGCGACGTCCTGATGCCCGGGTTTGTGGATTGCCACACGCATCTTTGCTGGGCCGGCAACCGGATCGACGAATGGACCCGCCGCCTCGCAGGCGAAAGTTACCTCCAGATTCTCAAAGACGGTGGCGGCATCATGAGCACGGTGCGTTCGGTGCGTGAGACGCCGCTCGTCACGCTCACCGAGGAACTTCGCAAGCGCTTGGATGCCGCGCTGCGCCAGGGCATCACGACCATCGAGATCAAGTCGGGGTACGGCCTCAATACCGAGGCCGAATTGAAAATGCTCCGCGCGATCCGCGATGCGGCGCTCACATGGCCCGGCACGGTCGTCCTCACCGCGCTACTCGGACATGCAATCGACACCAGTGTCGGCGAGCGGGCATTTGTCGAACGCACGATCAGCGAAACTCTTCCCGCCGTGCACGCAGAGTTTCCAGGCGTTGCCGTCGATCTCTTCTGCGAAGAAGGGGCATGGACGCTTGCCGACTCTCTGCAATTGCTGAACGCGGCGAAAGAACTCGGCCATCCACTCCGCGTTCACGCAGATCAATTCACCAGCCGCGGCATGGTGACCGAGGCGGTGCGTATGGGCGTCACGAGCCTGGATCATCTTGAGCAGACGGCAGGTGCAGAGCTCGATCTCCTCGCCAAGAGCCAGACTTTCGGAGTGGGGTTGCCCATCACCGCCATCAACCTCAGCAACACATCCAAGGGAATGCCGTTCACCGGAATGTCGGCCGGAATTAAATTCGCGAATCTTCGAGAGCTCGTCGATCGGGGGGGCCGGGTCTGCCTCGCCACAAACACCAATCCCGGTTCATCGCCGTCGATGTCGATCCCGCTTGCGATCGCACTGGGCGTTCGGTTCTGCGGCCTGACCATCGACGAGGCCATCACGGCGGTCACGATCAATCCCGCGATGATGCTCGGCGTCAAGGATCGGGGCGTCGTCGCCTCGGGCAAGCGCGCCGATCTTGTGCTGCTGCGCTATCCCGACTATCGAGAATTGGCGTATGAACTCGGCGGAGATCCGGTACGTGCCGTGATCGTCGGCGGACACGTCGCACGGTACTACGCGAGCACTTGAAGTTGGTCTGTCACATGCGTCCGGCGGACGATGATCGTCTGCGCACCAGCGTAAAGCGGTCGCCACGAAGCCCCACACTCGGCGCAAGGAAGGTTTGCCACAACTTCAGTGGCTGGGTCAGGCGCCAAGAGTGCGTAGCCGCAGCAGGGGCATCGACCCGCCTCAAGCCAGAGCTCTCGCGCCCGCTGCTTTCGCTCGTCTAGTACGCGTCCAACCCCCACCACCGCGTTGACAAGCAGCACAAGCACGATCGACGCGATCGGCGACGACAGCACCAGAAACATCGCAAACGGGCCCGCAACCCATAGCGCGAGGCCATCCAAGGCGAATAGAACGAGCATCATCACGATGTACCAGCCCGCGCGCGACCTGATCGCATCGAGCGCAATTCGCAGGATCACAAACGCGCCCGCTCTTGTCCCATCCATCGGCGCACCGATCGGCAGATCGGCCGGGTTCGACAGCTGCAGCCACACGGGCTTGCCACCGTCATCGATGCCCCGGGCAACGAGCATGATTGCCTCCAGAGAATCATTCTCCCGCCCAAGCCTTGCGGATGCCACCAAAGAAAAACGGCCCCGCAAGTTGCGGGGCCGTCAAGGACTGTTTATTTGACCGTAGCCGTGCTTAGTCGCACATGAGGCGGTCATACGCAACCACGAAGACCTGGAAGTCGGCATCATCGACGATGCCGTCAAAGTTCAGGTCAGCGCGGCAGCCGCCGCCACCCAGCCGGGGCATCGCCGTGCTGGAGCAATCGGCAACGTCGTACGCCGAAACGAAGAGCGAGAAGTCAGAATCATCCACCATGGCGTCGATCGCGAGGTCGGCGTCGCAGGGGCCGCCGAGCGTGATCACGTTGCCGGGGTTGTCAACGCTACCCGCGATCGAGATGTTGCGGGCATAGACCTTGATTCCGCCCGTCACGAGCATGCTGCCCTCGGAGATCACGAGGTTGTTGACATAGATCGCTTCGCGGGTGTTCTGACCGGCAACGTCGTTGTGGCGGAGGTCCACCAGCGAGACCGTCGTCGGCGCGGGCCCGACCTCGAGCGTTCCGAGGGGGAACGAGCCATCAATGTCGTGCTTGAACGCTGCGCCCGCGGGGCCGAAATCGTGGCTCATCGCCTCAAAGGTCGAAGCGCCCTGGCCCGACGAACTGATGCGGATGCCGCCGCCGATCATGTTAAAGTTCCACGAATCGGTGCCGGTGGCATCGAAGGAACGTCCGATCTGAACCGCACCGCCGACGATCGCCGGAGCGGAGGAAGCGCCGAGCTTCCAATCGTTGTCGATCTTGATCGCGGTCGCCAGGCCGGTGAGGCAGCTGGGGCAGCCACCAAAGCTACCGGTGATGGTTCCGTTGTCCGTCAGGGCGCCGTAGAGGTTGGCGCTGCCGGCGGACAATTCAATCCCTGCACCGGTCTGGTTGAGAACCGAACCGAAGAACGAGGTCGCTCCAGCAGTGACGATGCGGCCCAGATTCGTCACAGCGCCCAGGGAGGTGCCGCTGACAATCCACTTGCCGCTGCCCATCACATTGATCGCGTTTGCCGCGACGTTGACCGTGTTCATGTTGACCGTGCTGCCGATCCAAAGCGTCTGACCAGCAGACACGTTGGTCTTCGACAAGTTTGCGCTGTTCCAGAGGCCCATGCTTCCGCTCGAAGCAACTGAGGCTCCGGCAACGTCGCTGACCGGTCCGTGGAAATCAAGGTCGCCGGTCGACGAAAGCGTCGAGCCGGTATTCTGAAGGGTCGTGCTTCCATTCACCGTGGACGCGAGCGCGTTCAGGTTGAGTTCGTGCTTGCCGACGAACACCGGTCCGAACGTATTCACTCGCGAGCCAGTGATGATGCTGCGGCCCTCATCGTTCGCTGTGCGGATGGTCCCGTAGATGTTGGCCGGGTAGTTGACCGCCGCCTGAAGCGCCGCGCCATCATTCAGCGTGAGAGACTGAAGGCTGCCGATTCCAACCGACGAGCGGCTGTTGATGTTGAGTCGGCGGCCGGCGAAATCGATCGACTGGGCGTTAAACGCTCCGGCCGAAGCCACGACGGTCTGACCGGTCGAAGCACCCTGCAGCGCGTCGTTCAACGTGGCAAAGGTGTTTCCGTTTGCCATGTTTACGGTGGACTGGAACCCTGCGTCCGACGAGTCTCCGAAGAGAACCAGGCCGGTGCTCGAGTTGTTCTTCCACGCACCGCCCATGACGTTGACGCCCGAAACGCTGACAGCGAATCCGAGCTCATCGGAGCCGACCGGCGTCGGACGGATCATCTTGTTCGCCTGGATCCAAGGGCCCTGCGGAAGACCCGAAGCGGAGATGAAGGTGTAGACCGCGCCGGCGCTGCTCAGAGTGCCGATTCCGGCGTTATTGGCGCCAATCGCGATCGTCGTGCCGTCGACGGCCACGCTGATGCCGAAGTTGGCATTGCCACCCGCGTCAAGCGCGTTCAGACGAGCCGCCTGCTGCCAGACGCCTGTCTGCGTGTTGCGAATAAAGACGTAGACGGCACCGGCCTTGCCAAAGCCCGCACTCGAAGCCTGCGGGGAGCCGATCGCAATGATGTCGCCGCTGATGTCGACGGAGTAGCCGTAGTTGTCACCCACAACCTTGTCGGCGACGTTCAACTTCGATCCATAACGGAAATTGCCGCCTTCGCGAACGAATACATAAACAGCGCCTGTACCGGAGCCGCGGTTGTAAGCGCTGGTGACGAGGTTGTCACCCGAGATGCCGACGCTGAAGCCCAAGAAGTCGTTCGATGCAGTTTCGGTCGTCGCAAGGCGCTGCGCCTGAGTCCAGGTCGTGCCTGAACGGTTGAAAATGTAGACCGCGCCCGCATCTGTGAACGAACCGTTGTTCTTCTGATACGCGCCGATCGCGGCGGTGTCCCCGCTGACGGCAACCGCGATACCAAACTTATCGCCGACTGCTCCGTCATTGGCAACGAACGTAGCTCCCTGCTGAGGCCACGTCGTGCCGCTGCGGAAGAAGGCATATGCCGCACCCTGATCGGTGTTCGGGATTGCGCGCGTCGGTGCGCCCGCGATGATCGTGTCGCCATCGATTGCGACGGCACGTCCAAAGCGGGAGAGAGCCGTGGCGCCCGGCGCCAAGATCTTCGTCGCCGGCTGCTGCGTCCAAGCGTTGCCCGTCTCATTAAAGACGTAAATTGCGCCCTGGTCGCCGCCGGCAGGGCCGTCGGTGCCATAGGCGCCGACGACCGCATACTTGCCAGACACATCGACAGCCGCACCAAAGAAGTCATTGGCCGCGGCACCGGTCCCAAAGACCGTGGTCACGCCATGAAGCCACTGATCGCCGTCGCGTGAGAACACGAACGCGGCGCCCGCATCGGTAAACCCGGAAACGTCGTCGGTCAGAGCGCCGACGATCGCGGTATTGCCCGTGAGGCCGACCGACCAGCCGACCGCATCACCGACCGAAGCGGTCGCCGGAACGAGCGAAGCCTGCGCGGACCACACGCCATCGACGTAGGTGAAGGCGTATGCAGCGCCAACATTTGGCGACGTTCCCGGCGCACCCGCGAGGACGGTGTTGCCATTCAGGATGACGGAAAAGCCAAATGCATTGCCCGTGGCCAGGCCGGTGGGAGCTATGCGGGTCGGAGTCTGCCAAGTGCCGTCAATACGGTTGTACAGATACACGCCGCCGGCACCCGCCGCCGTCACGTTCGAATTGTTCGCGCCGACCGCCAGCCAATTGCCGGCAACGCTGACATCCGAGCCGAACCGGCCCGCAGTGTCTGTTCCCACGTTCGGGCTCACAAGCAGCGCTGCATCAGCAGTCCACGTCGACTGGTGGCGCTGGAAGAGCGCGACGCGACCGGCTCCCGATGCCTTGCTCGGAAGGCCCGCCGCAAGCGTGTCACCGTTCAGTGAAAGCGAGCCCTTCTCGCCGATCTTGTCGCCCGCAGCGGCGCCCGTAACCGGCGAAAGAATCTGCTGCTCCGACCAGGCCGTGCCTGCGCGGGTGTACGTGTACAGCGTTCCTTGATTGCTCAGTGTGGCCGGAGCAGCAACGGCAAGTGTGTCGCCTTGAAGCGCCACCGATTCGCCAAAGTTATTGAGCGTGGCAGCGTTGCTCGCGACGACACGAGTCTGCAGCGACCACACGCCAGCCGAGCGTGTATAGATGTACACCGCACCAGCGTCCGTTGCCGCAGTATCGTCAAGTGGGGAACCCACGGCCAGCGTGTCGCCATCCATCGCCAGGTCGGCGCCGAAGCTCAACTGGCCGTTGGCAGCGGGAATCTTCTGCTGCTGCGCCCAGCTGGTGCCGTTCCACCGGAAGATGTAGACGCCGCCACCCGCCGAACCTGCCGCCGAGATTGCAAAGGTGTCGCCGCTGACCGCGACCGACTGACCAAAGTTTCTGTTGGCGGCCGGATCAGCAGCATTGAGCTGCGCGGGCGGGCCGTATTGGGCAACCGCCGCAGAACTAATCAGACCGACGCCAAGGGACGCATACGCCAGCAACTTTCGCATTTGCTCATCTCCGTCTGTCAAACCCGCGCGAGCGGGCAACCAGTTCCGACATACAACCACAAGAATGCGCAGGTGTCAAACTATTTCCTGCTGAGAGACTTGATTCGGGGCGTGGGCGCAATTTCCTGCATTAATTGCCCGACAAACTCAAACGGGCAACTCGTCGGGTAATTCGTCCAGACCCTCGGTAAGGATACGCGGACCCTGATCGGTAATCAGGACATCATGTTCATGGTGGCTCGCGAAAGAGCCGTCGGCAGTGTAAACAGGCCAGTCGTGGCCATTCGCCGCTCGTTGTTTGCCGGTTCCAACTCCGATCATGGGTTCGAGCGCGAGCAACATGCCGGGCGTGCACGGCATCATTCCATCTGGCCATTCGCCCGGATACGACGGCACGGAGTTCGAAATGAACGGCTCTGCGTGCAGACGCCGCCCATATCCGTGCCCTCCCAGGCCCCGTATCAGTTGAAATCCGTATTCTGACTCCACACACCGCTCGACGGCCTTGGCCCACAGCAAAAGTGGTTGTCCGACCCGGAATGCCTCGATCCCCAAAGCGAGTGATTTCTTCCCGGCATCCATCAACTTTCGCACGTCGGCAGGCGGCTTGCCGAGCGAGTAGGTCCATGCCGCGTCACCGATCCAGCCGCGATAACTCACCCCGATATCAATCTTGATGAGGTCGCCGGCAACCAGGGGCCGCACGAGCGATCCCGCCGTCCCGTGAACGATGCAGTCGTTGACACTCAGGCACGCGTGCGAGGGAAATTTCGGCCCGCGAAGCGACTGCCGGTAGCCAAGGAAGCACGACGACGTGCCCATCGCGTCGAGTGTCGATGCCACAAATTGATCGATCTGCGCGAGCGTCTGACCAGGTCGCACGAAGCCCACGAGCGCGCGATGCATGTCCACGACCTTCTGAGCCGCGGCATACGCGCCGTCTACATCCGCCGGTGAGAGTTTTTCTGTTCCGCTCACTCACGCACTGTAGCGCGCGACCCATCGCGTCTGTATAGTGACCCGCAATGGGCCGCATCGACACCATCTTCGCCGACCTTCGCACTTCCAACCGCAAAGCGCTCATGCCCTTTGTGTGCGCGGGTCACCCGCGCACCGACTCGCTCCCCGACATTCTCTTCGCACTTCAACACGATGGCGCGTCGATCGTTGAAATCGGAATCCCCTTCTC
The DNA here is from genome assembly GCA_050730655.1 of Phycisphaerales bacterium. Lineage (GTDB taxonomy): Bacteria > Planctomycetota > Phycisphaerae > Phycisphaerales > UBA1924 > JAFEBO01. The sequence goes on along the minus strand of JBOHNL010000006.1, from coordinate 31,998 downwards.
GGATCCCATCGCTGACGGTCCCATCATCGCCGCCGCGATGCACAACGCAATCCAGAACGGCTGCACGCCGGGAATGATCCTCGATCAGGTGCGTTCGATCCGTGAGCGCCTGCACATCGGACTTGTCGCGATGGTCAGCATTTCCATCATGCAGCGACTGGCATCGGGCTCCGATCTGCGGCCGATCGTCAACCGCTTCCGCGATGCCGGCTTCGATGGCTTCATCTTCCCCGACCTTCCGCTGGAAGAATCGGACCCATGGCGCACCGCAGCATCGGACGCCGGTCTCTCCTGCACCTTTCTCATCGCCCCCACCACGCCGCCGGAGCGCGCCGCCAAAATCGCAGCCGCGTCCACCGGTTTTCTTTATCTCCTCGCCCGATCCGGCATCACCGGCGAGCGTTCGGAAATGCCCGACCTCTCCGGTCGCATTCAGGAACTTCGCAAGACCTCGCAGCTCCCGATCGCCGTCGGCTTCGGAATTTCCACGCCCGATCACGTCCGCCACGTCGTTCAGACGGCCGACGCCGCGATTGTCGGAAGCGCCATGGTTCGCAGGCTTTCTGATATCCCGGCCGGACAGTCAGCGGCACAAGTCGCAGGTGATTTCTGCCGACAACTTGCGTCGGGATTGGCGTAGAACGCCCTTCTCGCGATACCGCCGGTGCGATCTGTGCCAATAATGCTGCCCGTATGCACACCCAGACACGCCGCCGCGGCGTGATCACCGTCCAAGCCCGTCACCGGATCGTTCCGGATGCCGAGCGGGATCGGTTTTCGGCTGTTTGAGTTGCGTCCGGAACCATCACCGGGCGTTGATTCCGGCGGCGATTTCCAGAGACGCACCCATGCCCACCCGAACAGACGCATCGCTCGATCTTGCTCATCACCATCACGCAAACGGCCACCGGCCGGAAGGTCTTCGCATGAACACCGGCGACAGCGTCACACAGACCTTCGGCGCCGATGTTTTCAACGAGCGCGTGATGCGTCAGCGTCTGCCCAAGGAAGTCTTTAAGCAGCTCCAGCGCACGATTAAGCACGCCGAGCCCCTCGATCATGAACTTGCCGACAGCGTTGCGGCCGCTATGAAGGATTGGGCGATCGAGCACGGCGCGACCCACTACACCCACTGGTTCCAGCCCCTTACCGGCACGACCGCTGAAAAGCACGATGCGTTCCTCGTTCCAGATGGCACCGGCGGCGCGCTCAGCGAATTCAGCGGCAGCGCTCTGGTTCAGGGCGAGCCCGATGCATCGAGCTTCCCCTCAGGCGGTCTCCGCGCCACGTTCGAAGCCCGCGGCTACACCGCGTGGGACCCGACCAGCCCGGTCTTCCTGAATCGTGCAGGTGGCGGCGTCACCCTTTGCATTCCGACCGCGTTCGTCTCGTGGACCGGCGTTGCGCTCGATCACAAAACTCCGCTGCTCCGCTCGATGGACGCGCTCTCCGAACAGGCGATGCGCATCCTCAAGGTCTTCGGCACCGACAAGGACGTCACCCGCGTGATGTGTACGGCCGGCGCTGAACAGGAATACTTCCTGATCGATCAGGCGTACTACTTCGAGCGCCCCGACCTCATCGCCTGCGATCGCACGCTCTTTGGCGCCAAGCCCCCGAAGCACCAGCAGCTTGAAGATCACTATTTCGGCTCGATCCCGCAGCGCGTCATCGCGTTCATGGTCGAGTCGGAGCGTGAGCTCTATCGCCTGGGCGTCCCCGTCAAGACCCGCCACAACGAAGTCGCCCCCGGCCAGTTCGAACTCGCTCCCATCTTCGAGACTGCCAACCTCGCCTGCGATCACCAGATGATCGTGATGGAGAACTTGAAGAAGGTCGCCAACCGCCACGGCCTGCAGTGCATCCTGCACGAGAAGCCTTTCGCCGGTATCAATGGCAGCGGCAAGCACCTCAACTGGTCGATGTCCACCGACACCGGCACCAATCTGCTCGACCCGCGCGATGACACACACACCAACATGCAGTTCCTGGTCTTCCTCTGCGCCGTGATCCGTGCCGTTGATCTCTACGCCGACCTTCTCCGCGCCAGTGTCGCCAGCGCCAACAACGATCATCGCCTCGGCGCCAACGAAGCACCGCCCGCGATCATGTCGGTCTTCCTTGGCGACATGCTCTCGGACATCATCGATCAGATCGAGAGCGGCTCGCCCAAGAGCACGATGAAGGGCGGCAAGCTCGACCTGGGCGCTCGCACGCTTCCTCAGCTCCCCCGCCACACCGGCGACCGCAACCGCACCTCGCCGTTCGCGTTCACCGGCAACAAGTTCGAGTTCCGCGCCGTCGGCAGCAGCCAGTCGGTCGCGTGGCCCGCAACGGTTCTCAACACCATCGTCGCCGAGAGCCTTGATTTCCTCGCGACACAGCTTGAGAAGTCGCTGGGTTCCAGTCCCAGCGAGTCGAAACTGCAGAGCACGGTCAAGAGCCTGCTGCAGAAGACCGTCAAGCAGCACAAGCGAGTGATCTTCAACGGCGACGGCTACGACCAGGCCTGGCACACCGAGGCCGAGAAGAAGCGCAAGCTTCCCAATCTCCGCAACTCGGTCGATGCATTGCCCGTTCTCACCTCGAAGAAAAACGTCGAGCTCTTCAAGAAGTACGGCGTGCTCAACAAGGTTGAGAGCGAAAGCCGCGAGCACATCTACATCGAGAAGTACAACAAGCAGGTCCTGATCGAAGCCGAAACCGCCTCGATCATGGCTCGCACGATGATTCTTCCCGCCGCAATCCGACAGCAGACCGAAATCGCGGAGGCTGTTGCCGCGACCAAGGCCGCGGGCACCGACCCCAAGAGCCTGAAGGCCGAACTCGAAGGCTTCAACGATCTTGTGACGCAGTTGCGTGCGGCCACCGCCAAGCTCGACAAGGAAATCAACACCGACGTCCCTGACGAGCACAAGAAGTCGCACCACCTGCATGACAAGGTACTGGGCGCGATGGGCGAACTCCGGGCCGTCGTTGATGAACTCGAAGCCCGGGTGAGCCAGGATCTCTGGCCTCTTCCCGGCTATCGAGAAATGCTTACGCTCCGCTAGTCAGAAGCCCCCTCCCCGAGGGAGGGGGTTGGGGGGTGGGCTGCTTGGCTGTTTGATTTTCTTGACGCCTTGAAATTCAAATCCAATAAAAAGCCCGTGGCACCTGCCACGGGCTTTTTCGTTTGCTCGCTTGATACCCTTCCCGCAAGGCCCTGTAGCTCAACGGTTAGAGCAGGCGACTCATAATCGCTTGGTTCCCGGTTCGAATCCGGGCGGGGCCATTCGATTCAGCGCCGACGGCGGCGTGCCGCCAGAAGCAGTCCCGCGCCGGCCACGCTGAGTGTGCCCGAGGCCGGAACGATCTCAACATTGTCGATATCAAACGTGTACGGGCCGACCTTGCCGGCCGTTGCCGCGTCGATCGAAACGCCGATCTGGAGCCGCGCCACCGCCGAGAAGACGTTCTCGTACGTCGTCCCCTCGAGAATGAACGGGCTGAGCGGGCTGATATCGACCGTGAAGGTGGTCCACTCGTTCGCTGCGACCGGTGTCGCCAGCAGCGCAATCGCGCCACCGGGATTCGGGCTGGTCGCGGGGTCCGGCGCGATTCGCGCGAAGAACGACACGCCCACATCCATGTTGTGGCGCACGGAGAATTTCAGCTGCGTCACGCCGCCAGAAATCCAGTTACCGACGAACGCGTTGCCGCTCGAGTTGAAATTGCTCTGCCCGCGGAACAGAATCGGGAAGTCGCCAATGTTGTTGTTCGCAAAGGTGATCGAGCGGCTCGCGTACCCCGAGCCATCCGGGCCGCCAGTTGGGATGTAGTTCGGCGCGGTAAACGCGGTGCCGATGCTCCAGTTTGATGCCGGTGATTCGAACTTCTCGGTGAACGGGACAACCAAGGCCAGAACAGACGTCCCGCCTGTCATGGCGGCAGCGAGGAAAACGAGGCTGTTACGCAAAGAAAGGTCTCCAAAGGATGGGGTCAAAAAGTGGCAATCGCCAGGATAACTATGAGACTGATTCTCAACTAGACCACCCTATTTTGCTGTCTGACAGCAATTTTCACAGAACTGGCACTATGAGTCCTATAACTTCAAATCTCGGGATTCAATGGTTACGCTGCCTTGGCACTTCACGGTCCGCGGCTGGTGACGAATCAATGGTCCGCGACTTCCACCACAAGAGTGCCGCGCGATTCGGTCAATCGAATGACCTTCGCTGACACGTCAAGCGACTTGCCATTCAGTTCGGCGCACTGCGGATTCATCGCCAGATTTGGAGACAATTCGATGCCGCCCGGAGGGAGGTCGCTCGAAAACGAGTACTCAACGATCAGGTTGCGATCCGAACGCTTCGCGGAGTACGTCAGGACGCCAAATTCGGTTGGCCACTTGCCGATCGAGACGCCCTCGCCTTCGAGCCATGCCGGCTTGATGCCCGCGCCGATCACGAGCCGCTTCGTCGCGTCATCTTCGTACACAAACATCGCACGCGTCGAGTTCAAGAAGTCGCTCGCCACCCACGTGTGAGGCATGTCGCCGATGAACTTTGGTGTCTTTGGATCACGCCAGACGACCTCCGCCCACTGGTTCCACGCCATGGGTCGTCGATCGGCCATGTAGAAGTCGGCGAGCTTCCACGCCTTCTCCGGCCAGCCCAGTCGGATCATCGAGCCGACAATGCGCCACTCGTAAGGTGTGTACTCGTTGTACTTCTTGCTGCCATCGATGCGGCCCATGCCGAACTCATAGAACTTCTCAAAGGTGCGTTCGAGCTGGCTTCGGTCAAGCCACGCACCCGCGCCGCACGGCCAGAGCGCGATTGTGGTGCTGGTCGCATCGAAATCGCCAAGTTCAACGCAGCCCGGGATGTAGTCGATCTTGTGATGAGCCGTCGTGCGCTTGATCGAACCGATCAGGCACGTGCGGAAGTCGTCGGCGCTCGCCTGGAAGCGTGCGGCATCATCCTTCTTCTCCAGGATCCGTGCGATATCCGCCGCATCTTGCAAACCCTTCTCAATAAAGAAGTCATCCCAATAGCTGTGCATGGGCTTGGCGCTGTATCCCTCGTGACTGATCGACTCGGGAACGAGCCCATACTCCGCACGCTTGATCCCTGTCGCGTCGCGATATTCGGGCGTCATTCGCTGCGCTCGGATCGATTCGATGTATTCAACTGCCTTCAGCACATGCGGATAGTTCTTCGCGAGCGTCGCCGTGTCGTGTGTGAACAAGTAGTACTTGTGCAGAAGATAGAGCAGCTGCCCGTGGCTGTCATTCTCCGGCACCGGGTCGGGGCCGCGCTTGTCCACCACGCACGGCACTTTGCCTGACGGATATTGAAACGGCGCGTACCAATCGATGAACTCCCGCACGCGCTCCGCGTGTCCCGTTGCGAGCAGCGCACTGCTGGTGAGACATCCGTCGCGAATCCACGATCGTTCATACGTCCTCGACCCCGGTTGAATCGCAGGGCCGTCGCGGTTGATCAGGATGTGTGCCTGTGCCGTGCGGAATGTGTTCTCGAGCGCTCGATCTGCGGGAATCGACAGCCGAACGCGGTTGAGTTCGCGGCGCCACCACTCACGCGCCTGCTCTTGTAATTTGTCCAGAGCAGGCAGCGTCAGGTCGATCGGAACTTCCGTCAATCGTCCGCCGTGAATCGGCCGTGCAAAGTATCCATGAAAGGGAACAACCGCGCCCCGCACCATCTCTTCGCCCGGCGCCAGGTTATACGAACACACGATCACACCAGACGCTGCCTTCAGGCGCGCGTCCTTTGCCAGTTCGGTGCCCACTGGGAAATCGCCGACACTAACTCGTAGCACCGCGTCGCCGAAATCCGAAATACTCGCAAACATCTCGGGCGCATCGCCTATGACCTGCACAGTCTTTGGCTCCGACGGCAGTCGATTCCATACATGAACAATGTTTCCGCTGAATTGGTCCTCGACATCGACGGCGCCGATAGCGGCAAATCCTCCGCTTGTCTTCAAATCTTGCCAGGGCGGATTCACCTGAAATGGCCGAATCGCAAGCAGCAATTTCCCCTTAGCCTGTTCCGCGCTCGTGTTCGTAACGGTATAGATCGCGCCCAACCCGCTCTTGCCTGATTCACCGAAGGCGAACGTGTCCGTGCGCAGACGCAGACGGGGGTAGGTACGCGTAACGCTCGGCAATGGCAGATATCCGTCAGCGAGTTCTTGAGTCGTTTGACTGTTCGCCCAAGTCAACAACTCGCCGCCGTCCCGAAGTACAAACGGCTCGATGCTGAACCGCTCCTTGTCAACCTCGATCGCGCCATCGGCGCTCAGCAGCGCCTCGTTGCGATCGTCGGCAACACCGACGACAGTCCAATATTGCTGCTCGCCCAGCAGATAGCGCGGATAAAGGCCGCGTGGACTCTCGGATGCGATTCGGGCGAACGCGCCATTCATGTTCGCGCCGAACTCAAGTGGAACGAGTTCAAGCGTTCGAAGATTCGTGCCCGCTGGACTCCCCTGCACGCGCACGCGGATGAACGAAGTCTCCGCGTCTCGAATTGGAAGGTAAAACTTTCCTGTTTTTCCCACGCGGCATGCATCGGCAAATTCAAACGTCGACCCGTCCGTTGAGAAATCGACTTGAACACGCGTCGGAACGGCGCTCGGATCGAATTGTCCGATGAGGCCGCCGAATTCCCTTGCTTTGCCGAGGTCAAGAACGAATTCTCCTTCGGCGGCTTCGGGGCGCCATTCAATCCGCCCCCCACCGCGTTCAAGAATTCGGGGAATCTCGTTGCGGTCCAGCCTTGCGGTACTGCCAACCACCGAAATTGCCTCCGATCGAACGGTCGGCAAGGGGAGCGACTCCAGCGTGAGATCCGTGAATTCAATCAGTCCCTTTCCTCCGTTGCTTGCCGCGATCGCGAACTCGATCGCTCCCAGTTCGGTGTGAGGTTTGCCTCCGTTGGGGCCCCACGCAAAGGAAAAATGCCGACGCTTGAAGTGCTCCCATATGAATTCGTCTACTTCGAGATAGTCGCGCTGATTGACCCACCAGACGTTTTCACCCGATGGATCGAGCAATTTGGTCTCGAAGTTATTCGCGAGACCTCTGTAACGAACACGTGTGTTCAACCGGTAATCCCCGGGAAGTGTGATTCCGACCTTTCGCCGAATCACAACGAACCCGCTCCCCGCACGAAAATCGAATCGCAGCCGGAGTCCTCCCGGGCCGTCCGAGGTCTTGTTCTCGATCTCGGCAACGACGCCGTCGCTTGCCTGCACAGTCCATTGAGACAAATCGGTGAATGTGTCTCGAAAAACAATGTCCGCTCGGGCTCGAAAATCGCACACGAACGCTACTGCGGCAAAAACCAAGGCTCGGATCAACTTCGTTTGCAAACCCATCATGAAGGTCTCCGGAGCGTTACCGATTCGCGCTGGTCCGCGAACCGGGGAGAGAACGCCGATCCATCGATCGTTCGCGTTTCCCAAGCATGAAATCGCTTTCAGTATGCCGAATCCTTGGGCCTTCGTCAATCGAACAGAGTATGGTGAATGTGGGCGCTCTTCACGAGCGCATGGGAGGCTGATGACGTTTTCGCGAGTTTGTTTGTTTGCCTCATCGTGCCTCAGTGCCGCGGCAATCGCTGCGCCGGTCGCATCTCCGTGGACTTCCGGCTTTTCGCCTTCCGCGACGATCTCGGCAGTCGCGGGCAGCTCACTCTCGGGCTACGAGGCCGCGGCGGACAGCTTTTCTGATTCGATCGAGATTCGCGATACACGCGGCACGCTCCTCGCATCGCTTTCGCGCGCCCGCATGACGGCGCTCGTCCCCTGGATGGCGCTCGATGCGACGGCAGACGGACCCGTTTCGCTTGCTTTGTCCGAAACCGGCCGCCTGCTCTTCATCGCGCTGCACACAACCAGCGGCTCACCAGATGCGAACCCGGCCGACGCGATTCTCCGCTACGACACGCAAACCGACACACTCACCCTTTTCGCGCGTGTGAATCTGGCACCGGCGGACGTGACCTTCACCCACATCGGGTTGACGCATTTCAAAGGCCGTCTGTACGTCGCGAGCGCTGGGACGATCCGCTGCTACAGCGCCGGGCGAAGCAACCTTACCGGCACGCTCGCCTTTTCAACAACGATCACCGGCAGTTTCACGCCTTCGGGCCTCGTCATTGATCGCACGCAGAACGCGATTCTCGGCGCGTGGAACGGCCAGATCTGGCGCTCGGTGATCAACTCAAATTCGCTCACATTCACGTCGCTTGGGTCACTCGGCAATGTGCGTGATCTCGCGTTTAGCGATCACTACGGTGGCGCGGCAAACGCCGGGCTTTACGCGCTCTCATCCTCCGCCGCCAGTTCCGGAACATTCTTCATCGCGCTTGCGCAGGCTCGCGCGACCCAGACATTCGCGCCTGTCTTGTATTCCGGCCCTGCCGGTCCAATGAATTCGATCGCGGCCCTTGGAGACGGCACATTGCTCGGCGCAGGTGGCGCCGGTGCGATAAAGACCCGCGATTCGTCCGACACTCGCCTCTCATTCGAAAACTGGCTCACCGACGAAATCGCACAAGTCGTCTTCTTCGGCAAGAGCCTCGTCTCGCCTGATGGCGAGCCGCCCGGTTGGGTCATCGATGCCGATGTCGATCCGACAATCAATCGCTTCCATCCCGCCTCCCCCGACGCCGCGGCATGGACGGTCTTCCTCTGCCTGATGAGCGATCAACTCAGCGGCACTTCGAACAATCTCCCGGTCGTCCGCAACGTGCTCACGCGATACGCCGGCCTCGCGCCCGATGGCATAAAGCCCGATCGCTCCGCCGACGGCATTTTTCAGCACTGGATCGATCCCGCGACCGGCCAGGTCGAATGGACCGATGGCTACGCCACGCTCAGCACGATGAAGATAGTGCACGCCGCGGCAAAAGCCGCGATGTTTTACCCCGGCGATCCGCAGGTTCGCACCGCCGCAAAGGCGATCATCGGTGGAGTCAAGAACTGGGATTCGTATCTCATCGCGAACTCCGGGATCCTCTTTTTCCTCGGCAATGCGGGCGGCGGTCCGAATACAAGCTCGATCTCCGGTTGCTACAACGAAGGAATCGTCTTCGTCAACGCCGCGGCAACCTACGGCGGCGCAAACTCGCAGCTCGCGCGCAGCAAATGGCTCAATCGCGATCTCTGGCAGACCGGAACGTTTATCACCGGCTATCCGATCACAAGCGATGGCGCGAACACGTTCCAAGCCGCGTTCACAAATCTTTACGCCGCGCTTCTTGTCGATGGATATCGCGGCAGCCCGGCTTGGCAAACGCAGATCCGAAATCTGCGTCTATCGAACTACGGATGGACCGACGACAACGCTCCGCGCTGGAACACCGTCTTCTCCGCCGGCACGACGCCGGACGGATACAACGCCGATAACTTGACCGACCACTCGAACAACATCGCGACATTCACGTCGCTTGAAGCCTTCGCAGCGGGCGATGGATCCGGCGTGACGCATGTTCCTGCCGCAACCGGCGCGTATCACGCCTATCGAATCGGCGCGCGCGAGTTGTTCAAAGGCGGCGCGAGCATTCTCTACCGGCGCTCCAACACGCAGCTTTCCTGGAATCCAAATTCCGCTGGCATGCCCGACGTCGCCCTCGGCGCGCTCGGATTGGCCGAACTGGTCCAGCCCGGCGCGGTTCAATCCGTCCTCGCCGGCCCGCTCCTCAATCTCAACTCCTGCTCTGCCGACCTCAACAACGACGGCCTCGTCGATGACTCCGACTTCGTCCTTTTCGTTGCCAAATACAACGATCTCATCACCCCGGGCGCCTATCGCGCCGGCGATCTCAACGGCGACAGTCTCTGCGACGATGCCGACTTCGTCCTCTTCGCCGCGGCATACAACGACTTGCTCTGCAACTAGTTCCGAGCCCTTTGCGGCACCGCCCTCGCGGGCGGTGTCATTGTTTTTGCTCTCAATCATCATCTCCGGCGCCGGTCGGTTTCTCCTTCTTCCGCTTCTACACTCCCCCCTATGTCATTTCCCGCCAACTTCACGTGGGGCGCCGCGAGCAGCGCCTATCAAATCGAGGGCGCCTGGAATCAGGACGGCCGCGGCCCGACCATCTGGGATACGTACTGCCACGCGAGACCGACCGAAGGCGGGCCCGGATTCAATCCGATCAAGCCGAACGTGTACAACGGGCAGACCGGCGACGTCGCCTGCGATCACTACAACAAGTACAAGGAAGACGTCGGCATCATGAAGTCGATCGGGCTCAAGGCCTATCGCTTCTCGATCGCGTGGACGCGTGTGATGCCGGACGGCGCGGGCGCGGTGAATGCGAAGGGTCTTGATTTTTATGATCGGCTTGTGAACGAGCTTCTGGCGCAAGGGATCACGCCGTATGCGACGCTCTTTCACTGGGATTATCCGGAGGCGCTCTATCGCCGGGGCGGCTGGCTCAATCGCGAGTCGGTGAAATGGTTTGAGGATTACACGAAGGCCGTCGCGGATCGGCTCGGCGATCGCGTGAAAAACTGGATGACGCTGAACGAGCCGCAGGTGTTTCTTCAGTTTGGTCACGCGGATGCGCACAACGCGCCGGGACTGCGGCTGGCGACGCGGGAACTTCTTGTTGCCTGCCATCACGCGTTGATGAGTCATGGAGTCGCGGTTCAGGTGCTGCGAGCTCGTTGCAAGGGTGTGCAGTCGATCGGGTATGCGCCGGTCTGCGTGACGAAGTATCCCGCGACCGATTCGCCTCAGGATCAGATGGCCGCGATCGACACGATGGCATCGGTGACCGAACGCAACATCTGGAACAACACCTGGTATGCAGACGCGATCGTGAAGGGGCATTATCCGGAAGACGGCCTCAAGCTGTTCGGGGCGGATGCGCCGACGCTTCAACCCGGCGACATGGAACTAATTTCGCAGAAGATCGATTTCATCGGCGTCAATATCTACGAGGGAACGCCGATGCGCATGAGCGCCAGCGGCAAGCCCGAAGCGGTCGAACGCGCGCCGACGCACCCCACCACCGCGTTCCGCTGGCCCGTCGAACCCAAGAGTCTGCACTGGGGTCCACGCTTCACCGCTGAGCGTTACAAACTGCCGGTGTACATCACCGAAAACGGAATGAGCGGCATCGACTGGGTGAGCATGGACGGCAAAGTCCACGATCCGCAGCGCATCGACTTCACGCGGCGTTACCTGCTCGAACTCCGCAACGCCATCCGCGCCGGGGCCGACATCCGGGGCTACTTCCACTGGTCCATCCTCGACAACTTCGAGTGGTCGCAGGGATACAAGGAACGCTTCGGGCTGGTGCACGTGGATTACACCACGCAGAAGCGCACGCCGAAGGACTCCGCGTATTGGTATGGAAAGGTGATTGCCAGCAACGGCGCTCACCTCGACCAAGATCCGTTTCAATAAACAGCGATCAGATCCGGCTGCTGTCTCGCACGATCAACTTCGTCGGCAGCTTCTCGCGCGTTGCCGGCTTTTCGCTGTTGCCGACGCGCTCGACCAGCAAACGCACCACAGCCGCACCGATATCCAAGAGAGGCACACGCACTGTGGAAAGTGCCGGTCGCACCAGCGTGGCAATCCGCGTGTCATCGAATCCGACGATGCGGAAATCCTTTGGCACATTGATCCCAGCATCCTGCGCCGTCTGCATGATGCCCAAAGCGATCTCGTCGTTACCCGCCAGCACTGCGGCATTCTTCAGCCCGTGCGACTTGATCCGATCCGCCGCCCAGCGGCGACCCCAATCGACCGAGTACTCGCCAAAGGCAAACTGCTCTTCACGCACGGCGTGACCCTTGGCAACCAGCGCTTTGCGGAATTCCGCTGCGCGTTCCGCCGTGTCGAAGTTCTCGCGCGGGCCGCCGACAAAGAAGCAATTCTGCGCCGGAGTCTTTTCGAGAAGATGTTCGGCAGCCTCGTGCGTTCCCATCGCGTTGTCCACGACAACGCTGTCAACACCCGGTTCGTTGATATCCGCATCGAGGACAACCGTCGGCAGCGCGGCATCCAGCGTCTCGCCCCAAAGTTCCATGTTCGGCTCGGTCATCATTAATGCAAGGCCGTCGATCAAACCGAAGGCGAGATTTTCTGTCCGCGTCGGACTTCCGTGATCGTGGGCATCGGAGCTGACGAGCAAGTGAAACCCCAGCCGCCTGGCTTCGCCATCGGCCCCGCGCAGAAGCTCGGAGTAAAACTCTCCGTGGATATCCGGAAGAACGATTCCCAAAACCTTGCCGTGACGTCGGCTGAGGCCCTGGGCGTATGCATTGGGCACATAACCGAGCTGCTTGATCGCCTCGCGAACCCGCCCGGCAGTTTCGGCGGTCACCAAATCCGGCTGATTCAGCACCCGACTCACGGTCGCGATCGAAACTTTCGCCTCGCGGGCAACGTCTTGTATGGACGTCCCCGTCTTCATCATCGAATTGCCCTTGGTTCGCCTCATCTGGCTCCTATGTCTGCTTCCATGCTATCGGCTGATATGCGTTTTCACCCGTTGTTCACCCCCGAATTCAAACAGATTCCGGACACGATGAAAACGCTTTCTTTTTCGGATACCCTTGCCCAGCGACCCATGATGAACCCCTCCTGCCGCACTCTGACCTTACTTGCCGCCACCTTCGCGTCGTCTGTGGCCATTGGGGCCGACGCTTGGGCGCAGCCTGCCCGGCCCCCAGCCCAATCAATCGTTTCAAGTAGCGAGATCAAGCGGCCTCCGTTTCAGTTCTCCGCCGACGACGATGCCTTCCTCGAGGAAGTGCAGCGCGCAGCGTTTCGCTTCTTGTGGGAAACCGGTAATCCCGCGACGGGCATGCCGCCCGATCGGCTGAGCGAGCCGACCGTAAGCGTTGCAGGCGTTGGGTTTTTGCTTTCGGCGCTTCCGATCGCGGTTGAGCGCAAGTGGATCACGCGCGAGCAGGGAGAGGCGCGTGCGCTTCTCATTCTCAAGACATTCGAGTCACACCCCGACGTCCGCAAGTACGGGCTCTTTCAACATTACCTCGACGGCGCGACCGGCGGCATTCACACCGGCAAGAGCCTTGAGCACGTTGTCTCGACCATCGACTCCGCGCTTCTGTTTGCCGGCATGCTCACGGCCTCGTCGTACTTCAAGGGTGAAGTCGCGACGCGGGCCGACAAGTTCTTTACCGATGCAAATTGGCGTGAGTTTCAAGGCGGCGAAGAAGCCAAGCCGCACGAAAAAGGATTCATCTCACTCGGTTGGAAGCCAAGGGATCGCAACAACGCGGCCGGCGATGGCGCGAGGCTTCCGTACTACTGGGTCGATTCGGGTTGCGAGCATCGTTTGACGACGTTTCTGGCGGTGTGTGCGCCGGACGAAAGCCATCGCATCGACCCGGCGATCTACTACAAGCTGCGGCGTCAACAAGGCAAACACACGTTTGTGGGCGACGCGTCCAAGCTCCCGGCGGATCTCGACAAGCAGACCGGAACGGTCGTCTGGTTCCCGTTCTCGGGCTCGCTCTTCGTCAACACGTTCAGCCACTTGTGGATCGATTACGCCGCGATGGGCGTTGACAATCCGAGCGCGTTCGGAGCGGTCAATCGCATCCCCACTGATTGGTGGGAAAACAGCCGGCGCATGACGACGCTCCACCGTCTCAAGGCAATCGAGAATCCGAAGAAGCTGCCGACGCTGGGCGTCGATGCGTGGGGACTCACCGCTTCTGATTATCCAAAGGGCTACCTCGTCGCTGGTGTGTATCCCGAGTCGATCGCGATTCCGGGAGCACGACCAGAGTTCGACTTCACCACGTTCCGCGCGAAGGACGATTTTGGCGATGGCACGATTGCGCCGTACGGCGCGGGTTGCGCGATTCTGTTTCAACCCGATGCCGCGATGCGCGCGATGCGCTATTACCGCTCGCTCACGACGCCCGATCACGCGCTGCTTGCGTGGCGCGATCCGACAAAGCCGCTTGCCGATGGTGGTGGTTTTGGCTTCGTCGACGCGTTCAATCTCAAAGGCCCTGATGGCAAAGCCTGGGCCGCGAAGGATTACCTCGCGATCGATCAGGGCCCATTGCTTCTGGCGATTGAGAACGCACGCACTGGCAATGTGTGGCGATGGTTTCAGTCGCATCCGTACGTAATCGCCGGCCTCGAGCGTCTGAAGCTCAAGCCCGTGCGATGAAACGCTGTTACACACGTCAATCGACGGTTATCGGTCACACAATCGCGCGCAAAGTAGCGACTTTGCTGGCTTTAACGCCAATTGAGGGCACTTTCGATTTGCGGGAACTCATCCGTTGTTCTCGTGGCTGAAAACGGTTACAGGAATTGAACCTCTCCCTCGCCGTGGTGGCGCCGGGGACTCGCGAGGAACGACCTGTTGTCCGGCAGCCCTGCTCTCGAGAGGAGTATGGAATGAAAGTTCGTGGACTTTTCGCTGTCGTCGCTCTTGCTGGTATGGCGGCCACCGCTTCGGCGGCCGGCGTGCTCGGTGCCAACGCATACACCGTCGTTCTTCGTAACTTCAATGACTATCCGAATTCGGTGATCACGCCGGATATCGCAGCGAATCAGATCGGCCATGCTCGGATCACCGAGAACATGGGCCCGGTCAATGCGGACAACCCGCAGAAGTTCGCCAATCGCCACTTCGCCCAGTTCAGCGATGACGGCGGCGCGACCAAGCTCTCGATGTTGAACAACCAGTCGTTCAAGATCTCGTACAAGATGAAGCTCAACTCGAACATCGATAACGATGGCTCGGGGCAGCTCTGGCCCCAGCAGCCCGAAGGCGGCCTCTTCTTCGGTAACGATCGCGGCGGCGGTTTCATCGATGAAGGCGGCATCTTTGTCGTCGGCAACGGCACCGTGTTCGTCGGCGGCGCGAACCAGAAGTTCAGCCTCATCGGTGATCACAACAACGGTACCGACGCCTTCAAGAAGGGCGACATCCTCCAGATGAGCTACACGTACTACGCGCCGAACGGCGGCACCGCGGCGTACGCGGTTCAGTTCGACAACTTGACCAGCGGCTTCTCCAAGACCGTGATGAACACCTTCGATGTCGCCGGCGGCCCCGATGCCAACGGCTTCAACGATGGCTCCTGGGTTGGCTTCCGCTGGCAGCACACCCGTAACCCGCTCCTCGGCAGCGACGGCACCGTGAACGACATCGAGTATTACGATGTCGCGATCGTCCCCGCTTCGAGCACCGCTTCGCTCCTCGCGCTCGCGGGCCTTGCCGCGGCTCGTCGTCGTCGCGCCTGATTGAGATTTCTTTCTGACAGGTCTCGCCGACACCACCGGCGAATCTGCTCTGAATGCACCACCCGGCCCGCGGCAATTGCCGCGGGCCGGTCGTTTTTGGAGGGGCGGTTTCTGGCGCCAAATCCCGCGTGGTCCGAAATGTGGAAAACCCAGAAGTTCCAGCGCGCCCCGCTTGACACGGGGGCGGGAATGTGTCACGATGTAAACGCTTACATAGCCCCGTTCACCCGGATTCGCGTGTGTTTGCCGGCGCAATTCCGCGCCCCGCGGTTCCTGAAGGTTGATGCATGATGCTCTCCAGCCGCTTCGGACATTTTGAAAACGCCCATCCTTCCGGCTCGTCGTTTGTGATCACCGATCACGACACTCCGATGCCGTGGGTCAATGTGATCTGCAACGGGCGCTACGGCCTGGTCATCAGCCAGAACGGTGGCGGCTTCTCCTGGTTCGATGATGCCCAGCACAACGTGCTCACCCGCTGGGAGATGGATCTCGTTCGCGATTGCTACGGCAAGTTTCTGTACGTCGCGGACTTGGATGCGCCGCTGGATGCGCCCGATGTCTGGTCGCTTGCTCCCGCGCCGTGCCGCCGGCCGTACGACGAATACTCCTGCACGCACGCGCTTGGGAGCTCGACGTTCAAGACGCTTCGCTCGGGAATCCGCGCGTCATGGACGCTGACGGTCGATCCGAAGGATCACGTCGAAGTCTGGTGCGTTGAACTGACCAATACGACCCGTAAAGCGCGCAGCCTACGGGTCGCATCGTTCTTCGAATGGACCTGCGGCGTCGCGCCGGACGTCAAGCGCGAGTTTCATCGCCTGTTCTTCGATGTCACGTTCGACGAGTCGGCCAATCGCCGCGCGATCGTCTCGACAAAGAACATGTGGGACATTCGTCCCAAGACCGAACGCGATCACTGGAATCAGCCGTGGCCATACGTGGCGGCACATAGCGTGGCCGGCGCACAATTTGATCGCCCGCTCGCTGTCGCCGACAAGGCAACCTTCCTCGGCAAGTACGGCGAGACTGCAACGCCGCAGGCGATGACCGTCCGCGATATCGCGGGTTTGCGCCAGGCTGGTTTCGGTCGCTTTGGCGATGCCGCGGCGGCACTCGGCGGCGATCTCTCCATCGCGCCGGGCGCGACCGTTCGCCTGCACTTTGTGGTCACGATCGGCAGCGACAAAAAGGTCTGCCTCTCAAACGTCGACAAATACAGCGACGAAAAGGTCGCGTGGGATACGCCGCGGCGAGCGCACGACTTCTGGAAGAACCTGCTCGGTGCGACAACGGTGAAGTCGGATCGTGCCGACTTTGATCTGCTCAACAATCACTGGCTCCCGTATCAGGCCCTCTCCGGGCGCATGTGGGGCCGCACGGGTTACTACCAGCAGTCGGGCGCGTTCGGGTTCCGAGATCAATTGCAGGACAGCCAGGTTTGGCTGCCTCTTGATCCCGCCGGCACCAAACGCCAGATCATGCTCCACGCCGAACGTCAGTTCAAAGACGGATCGGTCTATCACTGGTGGCACGCGCTCGCCGACTTCGGCAATCACACCGCCTGCAGCGACGACTATCTCTGGCTGCCGTTCCTTGTCGGCAACTACATCCGCGAGACCGGCGACGATTCGATCTTGCAGTTGACTGCCCCGTTTGTGGATGATCCCGCGACGCGAACCAGCGTGCTTGATCACTGCAAGCGATCGATCGAGCGCACATTCAAGCGAACGAGCGAGCGCGGCATTCCGTTTATCGGCTCCTGCGATTGGAACGACGGCCTCTCGGCGATGGGCATCGACGAGAAGGGCGAGTCGGTCTGGCTCGGCATGTTCCTCTGCGAGGTGCTGCAGAACTTCGCGACGGTCGTCGAGCGCAATGGTGACACCGACGCCGCGAAGCGCTATCGCGCCAAACGCGATGACTACACCAATGCCGTGAATGCTCACGCCTGGGACGGCGCGTGGTACAAATACGGCACGAAAGACAGTGGCGAGTGGATCGGCAGCAGCCAGAGCCCTGAAGGCAAAATCCACCTCAACGCCCAAACTTGGTCGATCCTCACCGACATCGCCCCCGAAGATCGTGCCGCGGCAGCCTGGGAGAGCGTCAAGAAAAACCTGCTTAGCCCGTACGGCCCCCTCTTGCTTTCGCCCGCGTACACGGTCCCCGATCCGACGATCGGCTACGTCACTCGCTACAGCCCCGGCAGCCGCGAAAACGGGGGCGTCTACATGCACGCCGCCACGTGGGCCCTTGCCGCGGCATGCAAACGCCGCGATGTCGAGAGCGTCGGCCGAATCTGGAAGAGCATCTCTCCGCCCACACGGGGCCAGAACGCCGATAGCTATTTCGCCGAGCCCTATGTGACGCCGGGCAACGTTGATGGTCCTTTGTCAGATAAGCCGGGCCGCGCCGGCTGGACGTGGTACACGGGCTCTGCCGCGTGGCTCAATCGCGTCAGCCTCGAGTGGATCCTGGGTATTCGCCCTGTCTTTACCAAGTCCGGCGAAGCCGGGCTGCTGATCGACCCTGTCCCGCCGGTGGAGTTTGGAACGGTCGATGCGGTCCGGACGTGGCGTGGCAAGAAGGTACGTGTGAAATTCGACAGCCGCGCTTTTGTGCCAGGCAAGGCGCCGGTCATTCGAATCAGTCCCGCTGGTGGTGTTGGGACAGGCAAAGAGATTCCGGGAGGAATACTGACGGAATCCGACCTGAAAACTGTGGGCCAAGGTGACACTTTGGACGTATATGTCTCGTGGGGCGACGCCGCTGTTTCCAGCGGCGGAGTTGGCGCGGCGGAAGCCAAGCCGAAGGGAGCGACTTCGCCAGTGAAGGCGTAGTTGCAGTGAACGTGAATGATGCGGCGAGCCCGTTCGGGCGATGACCCGTGCAGCACAGGAGTCAGGCGTCATGGAGTTGACAAGTCGCAATATTCCACGGAGCACGAAGCACAAACGCGGCTTCACGCTGATCGAGTTACTTGTCGTAATCGCGGTGATCGCGCTGTTGATCGGCATTCTCCTTCCCGGCCTCGGACAAGCGCGGCGCACGGCATGGAAGGTCATTTGCCAGAGCAATCAACGGCAGATCGGCATTGCGATTCAGAATTACTTCGACAACCAGAAGGTGCCCGTCTGGTTTGACATGTACATGGATCCGAAAACCAAAATCACACCCGACGTGCCAGACGCGGGAATGGATAAATTTCATGTCAACGTAAACATTGCTTTGCAGGAATTCTTGAGCAACGCAGGCAACGCCCCGTTCAACTGCCCCGCTGCAAAAGGACTGGCAAGCGTTCGCTCATTGGAGAGCTTTCGGCTTCTTACGTCCGGCCACCGGATCTACGGATTAGATGAAGATCTGACTTGGCTCACGGTGCAGGTGAAGCAAACCGATCCGAAATATTGGACAGAGTATTACTTCAACGACTCTGCGCCAGCGTTCAAGCGAGACTCTGCAGGCAACAAATCCGGCATCGTCGGCGGGATATCACAGCGCCGCATCAACGACATTCCATTTGTTCAATGGACAGTTTTTGCGACCGACGCCCTCGATCGTTTTCCGCGGCATTTCGCGAAAGATGCGAAAGTGACCATTCTCCAGGGCAAGACAACCGACCAGTCGGGTGCGACGCAGCGTGGTCAAAACAATTTTCTGTTCGGCGACCTCAGTGTCAAATCGATTGATATCTCGTTTTACGGCGCGCCCGACGCGGCCGACCCTTCTGGAAACAAGGGCAGCTTTTACGATTGGGGTTTGAGGCCACCTCCCAAATAGGAACTTGACGCATGGATTTCATTCGCAATTTGCTCCAAAAGCCAGCCGTCGGTTGGTCCGTCGCCGGCGTGGCGATTTTGGTTGGACTTTGGTTTTTCTGGCAGGGAATGTTCGCGCGTAATACGTATGACCTGTCGCGCATGACTGAGAAAGTCACCGTCCGGTTCATGGACACGGGTGACGAATTGGTGCTTACTCGCGGCGAGCTCGAGGAGCGATTGCGCGGATTGGGCGGAAACCTCAATGCGGATCAAGGGTTGGTGAACCCGAAGACTGGAAAAGCAACTGGTGTATTGATTGCGGCTCGCGAATGGCAGGAGACTGTCACTCGTCTGAATCAGGAGCACGCTGAGATGAATAGCCGAAGCCCGTGGGGCGTCGGAGGCGCAGCGTCGGCGGCGAGCAATCAAAAGAACGCTGGCAAATAGATCGCATTTGGAGTCGACATATCGCTCGGAAACTCACATTCCGATCGAGGTCTGTGGGCTTCACGCTCATCGAACTCCTCATCGTCATCGCGATCATCGCGATGCTCATCGGGATTCTGCTTCCCGCCTTGAAGGGTGCGCGTCAACGAGCTCGAGATCTGATCTGCACAAGCAATCTGCGGCAACTCGGTATCGCGACGCAGCTTTATCTCGATGAGCAGAAGGTGCCGCGTTGGCTCGACTTGCGGACTTCGCCGGATCCAATCAACTGGCCGACAAAGAGAGATGAGCTGTATCAGATCAACACGGTGATCGCGCTTCAGCCGTTTCTCAACGAAGCCGGCAATACGCCGTTCACCTGTCCGCGGGCGCGAAACACTGACTCGGACGTCCGCGACCCGATCGTGGCGATTGGGCTGCAGAACTCAAATCGATTCTTCGTTTGGCCGGCGCCAGCGTATAACAACTTGTATCCAGACACGAAGCTCTGGAACTACTACTGGTTCAACGATTCCGCGACAACAAAGGACAAGTACGGAAACGAATCCGGGGTGGCCGGGCGCCGCATCTACGACATCCCGCACCTGGACGCGATGGTGTGGGCGATGGATTGCTACGACGAGCGGCCCCGTCACGGCCCGTCGAAGTACGCCACGACTTCCAAAGACAACGGCAACTCGCTCGACGGCGCAAACAACTATCTCTTCGGCGATCAGAGCATCCGCAATATCACGCGGCGTGATGCGTACACGAAAACCGACAAATACGGTTCGACCATCGACGATCGCTGCTGGATCGGGTGGGGGCATCGGTATGCGAAGCCCTAAAGACGCGATTCCGCTGACAGTCAAAATGCGAGATCGCGCAGCGTAAGGCTTGGAACGGTCACCGGATCGTTCAAGGGCTGACCGTACGAGCCCGAGCGCAGCGACGCGGCGAAGACTTCGAACCTCGAAAAGTCCCTCTGGCCGCTTCGAAGAGGTTTGCCTCAGCACCGGCGCTTCGCTTGGGCTCGTACGGTCAGATTCGGGCACTTCGACGCGTCACGCGCAATCGTGCAGCGAGGGACTTGCGACGGTCGTTTAAGCGTTCAATTGCTTGCCGTACGAGCCCGAGCGCAGCGAAGCGGCGAAACCCCAGAAACACGAAGAGGTCTTCGAAAAGCCCCTGAGGTCGCTTCGAGATTTCTTGCGTTGGCCCGGCGCTGCGCTTGGGCTCGTACGGTCAGTCGCTGGTACTCCGGTGCGTCACGAGCAATCGTGCCGCGTGAGGCTGAAAACGGTCACTTGCCGCCGTTCCAACCCATCTCAAGAGAATCAGTACGATATTTCCATGTCGCGACCCCAATCGCCTCCCCTCGCATACTTCCTCACCTGGAGTTGTTACGGGCAGCGGCTGCACGGCGACGGACGGGGGCTGGTCGATCGCGCACACAACATTCTGGGCGCGGCATATCTCGCGCCCGATCCGCTCCGCGTTGAAGCCGAACGGGCGCTGATGCGGTCACCCCGATTTACGCTCACGACTGAGATGTGCCGCGTTGCCGAACCCGCGCTTTATTCGGTTGCAGACGAAGAAGGCTGGGCGATCATCGCGGCAAACGTGCGGAGCACGCATGTGCACGTCGTCGTTGATTGCCGCGAAAAGGTCTCTCCTGAAGACGCGACCGTTGCGTTCAAGTCACGAATCACGAAAGAGCTTGGTTTAGCCGGGCTTGTCGGCAGGGATCCGGATGTCTGGGCGGTGCACGGCAGCACGCGATGGATTAATCATGCCGCGGGCCTGTATGGCGCGATCGCCTATGTGAACGATTGGCAGTCCGGCAGGAAGAAAGAATGGCTGGAAGAGCAGAAGCAGCGGGCGCGGCAGTTTCTTGCGGAGAAGCGAGCGGAGCGGAAGAGGATGGAAGATGAAGCGAGGAAGCGGCGAGAGGAGAAGTCTCGGCAGAAGTGAGATCGAGGGAACGCGCTGCGCGAGGCTTGCGACGGTCCGTGAAGCGTTCAAGTGCTTGACGTACGAGCCCGAGCGAAGCGAAGCGGCTGGAGCTCCGAAAGACGAAGAGGACTTCGAATAGTCCTTGAGCTCTCGTCGAGATTGCTTGCAACGGCCCGGCGCTGCGCTTGGGCTCGTACGGTCAGGTCGCGGTCACTTCGATGCGTCAGGCGCAATCGCACGGCCCGAGGCCTGAGACGGTCGCTCACGCGTTCAATCGCTTGCCGTACGAGCCCGAGCGCAGCGAAGCGGCTGAAGCTCCGAAAGACGAAGAGGACTTCGAATAGTCCTTGAGCTCTCGTCGAGATTGCTTGCAACGGCCCGGCGCTGCGCTTGGGCTCGTACGGTCAGGTTTCGTACGCTCCGACGCGTCATGCGTAATCGCGCCTGCCCGTTTACATCTTCAACAATTCATCCACCAGATACGCGTGACTCATCGTGCCCATTCTCAGGCACTCAAGCTCGAATTTCTCGTTGGGTGAATGCACGCGATCATCATCGAGGCCGAAGCCCATGAAGATAGTTTCGAGGCCGAGCTTGCTTTTGAGTGAGCCGGCGACGGGGATGCTGCCGCCGGACTTAATGAGGGCGGGGCGGGTGCCGCAGGCGCGTTCGATGGCCCGGGCGGCAGCGGCAAGTTCCTTTGAATCGGTCTTCACCGTCGCCGGGTTGCCACCGTGATGATCGATCAATTCCCAGCGGCAGCCGGGGGGCGTGCGGTCTTTGCACCACTTGAAAAACGCCTGCGTGATCGCGATCGGGTCCTGATCTGCAACGAGGCGGAACGAAACCTTCGCGCTCGCGTGGCTTGGGATGACGGTCTTGGCGCCCTTGCCGGTGTAGCCACCGACGATGCCGTTGAGTTCGGCGGTCGGGCGTGCCCACTCGCGCTCGATGAATGAGTAACCGGTCTCGCCGACGTTTGCTTCGGCTGGAAACCCGATCTTGCTGAGCGCATCGGTCGGATTGATGCCCAGGCGGTTCCACTCGTCGCGCTCGGACTGCGCGATCGGGCGCACCTTGTCGTAGAAGCCGGGGATCGTGATGCGGCGATCCTTATCCCAGAGCTGCGACAGCACCTTGACGAGCTCGCTGATCGGGTTGGGCGATTTGCCCCCCCACATTCCTGAATGCAGATCCTGATTCGCTCCGTGGAGGATGACCTCGGTGTACGCGAGCCCGCGCACGCCGTACGTGATCGCGGGCTTGCCCCGATCGAGCATGCCGGTGTCGCTGATCACGCAGACATTGCACGCGCCGAGCTCTGCCTTGTTCGCATCGATGAACGCGTCGAGATGGACCGAACCGGATTCTTCTTCGCCCTCGAGCAGCACGGTCACTTTGACGCCTCCCGCGGCAAGCCCGGCCACTTCCTTCCACGCGCGCATGGCAGAAAGGAACATCATCACCTGGCCCTTGTCATCGACCGCTCCGCGCGCGATGATGCGCGGCGCGCCGTCCTTTCCCGAGACATCGTTCACGAGTTTGGGCGTAAAGGGCGGGCTGTTCCAGAGTTCAAGCGGATCGGCGGGCTGCACGTCGTAGTGGCCGTAGAAGAGAATGTGCGGGCCTTTGTAATCCGGCGCACCGGGCGCGTGCGCGAGAACGATCGGATGGCCGGGCGACTCTTTCGTGCCGGTTTCGCGGAGCGCGGATTTGAAACCGCTCGCGGCGAGATGGTCGGATGCCCACTGTGCCGCGGAGCGACAGGCCTTGCTGTATTCGGGATCGGTGCTGATGCTGGGGATCTTGAGCCACTCGATCAGTTCAGCGATCTGAGCTTGTTCGCGGTCTTTGAGAAGGGCGGTGACACGTGCGAGAGAGTCGGAGGGTGACGGCATGGTTGATTCTTGGAAAGAAAAACGCCCGCGTGGGCGCGGGCGCCATACAAACTCAAGGCGATTTGTTTACTTGTTCTTAGGCTGTTCCGATTCCCACGCGGCTCGCATCAGTGCGTCAGGCGGCCGCGGGTTGTACATCACGACGGAACGGCCGCAATCGGGGCATGTCGTTTTCCCGGGTTTTCCCAAGGTCGAATTCAAAATCACAAAGGTCGGCGTCATCTTGGCTTTGCCGTCCTTCGTCCAGTAGCACGTTTCAACAGGATAGAGACTGTTCTTCCCAGTCTTCGGATTTCGATACGGCATGTTCTCGCCACGCGCAACGGAGAACTGCTCGAACACTTCACCGGTCTCGGCGTCCTTCAACGTCGGCGTCCAAGCGGCCCTACGTGGATCGTTTTTGTAGCTGGAGTATGTACTCCAGACAGCGAACGACAGCACGCACACGGACACGGCCACTGCCACAATGGCAAACAGAGTTTTGCCCGAGACTGCCGCGGAACCTTCTTTTTTCGATGCCGCGCCCGATGAGCGCGACTCGATATCTTCGAGCAGCGAGGACTTTTCCGCGACCGAACTCATGCCCTTCTCCATATCAAGGGATTCCTTCGTTCACGGAAAAATGTAAACATTCGCGGCCGTGGCACCCGCTCCCGACTGATCTGGGAATGCTTTGCGCGTCGAATTCCACACATCCAATTGTCCTCCCAACCTCGAACCGGTCGGGAACCAGTAGTTTGGATTTGTCGCCTTTAAATCATCCATGAGTTCTACGTGGCCATCGAAAAACGCTACATTCCCAAGGCATTGGACTCCGCTGTTCGTCGTTTTTGCAGCAGTTTCTCCGGTTCGCGCGACAGAACCGATAGGTGTAACCTTCTTCGCGCCATGTCGAAACGCCCAGAATCTCGCATCAACTTTGGCCGAAACGTCCCATGGGCCGGCTGCCTCGCCCGGTGCTGCATATCGCGATAGGGCCTTGCTTCCAGTTGATCCCTTCCACCATGGGCCCACGTCTGAGTATCCGCCGCCGGAGCCAGCTTCGGATCCTGATCCGTTCTCGTCGTACAGGCCGTAGTTGTACGTCGGTTGATTTCCATCCTGCGCGCTGGCAAACCGATGGGCGTCAAAAACCAGCGCCTTCATCGATGCCGTTCCAACTCGAGAGAGCAACGGTTGAAACCCCAAACGATTGGTGACACGTTTATCAGTGCCAAATGGACTCGGATCTTCGGTGGAAACAAACTGGGTGCTCAAGTTGTACGAAACCATCCGGCGCTTTTCCCACAGACCTGGCTTATAGGTCGGGAATGGTTCCGCTTCAAAATTGTTTTCGGGACAGTTAATTGAACCCAACTGCGTGTACCACAACATTCGCTGTGAGCGAATTTGTTCTCCTCCGGTCGGATCTTTCAATAGGCTCGGATCCAAGCCTTCACCCGGTCCGCGCTGGCCCATGAAGCTGAGCAGAGGTCCGATCCAGTCGAATGATTGTGCGGCAATGCCGTTGAAGACTATGGGTGCCGTTTTTTCTAACGTCAACACACCACCGGGACTTGATTTGACCACAGTCCTGCCAGTGGCGTCCCAACCGCTCGTTCCCGGCGCACCTGCAAGCCAATCCCTATTTGCTCCCGCGTATCCGTTCATTGCAATTGCGACCTGACGCTGATTGCTCCCACAGATCAAATTTCGGGCCGTTCTTCTCGCTGCGCCGAGCGACGGCAGCAGGATCGAGATGAGCAGCGCGATGATCGCGATGACGATAAGAAGTTCGATGAGGGTGAAACCTGGGCGGCGCTGTTTCATAGCTGAAACCTTTCCGGAATCGAATCCTTGCTGACTCCTGCCGCGGGATTGCCGCGGCCCCTTCCTCTGTGAACTGATTTTCAGAAACGCGGACAGAAGCAGAAGCCCAAACCGATCGCCCCACCTTCGAAAAAGACCCCGACACACACCAGACGTTCGGTAAAGACGCCTCCAGCATACCAGATTTTGAGCGTCTGGGGTGCGTAAACGTCAAGTGGAACTGTCGGAAGCGGGGGAAAAGGGTGCGGACGAAACCCGAACTTGCGAGCGAAATTGGGGACTGCCAAGGCTATGCGCGGGAGTGTGAAGAGGGCGAAAAGCTTGAGGAAAATGGGCTGTCGGTTGCGCTTCTTTGCGGAATCTTTGCATTCGAAACAGGCTGGAAGTCGGATGCGGAAGGGATAACGGAAGGGGGACTGGGTGGTTTTGCGGGGATGCAGGCGAGCTTCGTGCATGGCGTGATTTCTAATCCTCATCCCCATCGCGACGGTCCCTGAGAAAATCCCACCCCCCACCCCCCCAACCCCCTCCCTCGGGGAGGGGGCTTCAGAAATGGGCAGTGAGATGCAAGCGTGCGGCGGGAGATGAAGGCACACTTGAAAGGGTGGCCTGCACGTGGTGACACATGAGGAGCGAGTTGCGATGAGAAGCACGTTTGTTTCGGCGTTGGCGGCGATCGCGGGAATTGCCGCGGGATCGAGCGCGAAGGAGATGCTGGTCTGCGGGTTCGGGTCGAACACGGTCGCCCGGTATGACATGAGCGGGAACCTTCTTGGGACGCTCGACCCGGCGGGGACCTTGGTGGGGCCGCTCTCGGCGCGACTCGGACCGGACGGAAAGATCTACGTTGCGAGCGAAGGGAACAACCGGATCGTGCGATTCAGCGCGAGCACGGGCGCGTTCGTCGACACTTTTGTATCAGATGCGGGGTTGAACTCGCCGACTGGCGTGACGTGGGACAAGAACGGAGATCTGTACGTTTCGAGTTTCAATGGCAACAAGGTACGGAAGTACAACGGCGCGACCGGCGCGTACCTGAGCGACTTCGTGACTGCGGGCAGCGGCGGTTTGAGCGGCGCGGATAACGGGATGATGTTCGGACCGGATGGAAACTTGTATGTGCCGAGCTACAACAACAACCGCGTGATCCGGTACAACGGGACGACGGGCGCATCGATGGGAAATTTTATTGCGAGCGTGAACCGGCCGCGACAGTTTGAGTGGTTTAACGGGACGTTCTACGTCGCCAGTGAGGGCGCGCAGGCCGTGCGAAAATTCAATGGGACGACCGGCGCGAGCCTGGGCGCGTGGATGGGAACGGGCGCGGGCGGATTGAATACGCCGATCGGGATGGCGTTTGGAGGGGACGGGTTTTTGTATGTGGGCTCGAGCGGGACGAATCAGATTTTGAAGTACGACGAAAGCACCGGCGCGTTTGTCGGGGTATTCGCGGCGGGCGGATTGGATTCGTTCAACTTGCCGGCGTTTATCACGATCATCCCGGGACCGGGAGGATGGGTGGTGATGGGATTTGGTTCGGTCGCCGCTTTCAAGCGGAAGAGATGAGCCGGACGAGGCTTGCGACGGTCGCTCAATCGTTCGAGGGCTGACCGTACGAGCCCGAGCGAAGCGAAGAGGCGGAGACTTCGAATCAGGAAGAGGCCCTTGACGAGCTCCTGACGTCGCTTTGAGATTGCTTGCGTCCGCCCGGCGCTGCGCTTGGGCTCGTACGGTCAGTCGGCGGCCAATTTGATAGCGGCGGGCGACACCCGCGCCTGTTTCGGACCACTGGAACGACACCAACTTCTTTTTGTACGCGGCTATTTCGCCGGCTTGAAACTCTTATTCGGCAGCGCGGGCGTCTGCGGCGGCAGCACCGGCTTCTCTTTGATGAGTTGCTGGAGATGCGCGATTGCGGCGTCGAGCTGCGCGTCTTTGCCTTCGAACGTGGCATGGGGAAGGTTGTCCACTTCGATATCCGGAACGACGCCCTTGCCTTCGACGAGCCAGATACCGTCGGGACCGAAGACGCCTGTTTCACCCGCACTTGCGACGCCGCCGTCGCTCAGGCGATTGTCCATACTCAGCCAGACTTCGCCGCCCCAGGTGCGGGTGCCGATGACCTTGCCCATGCCGAGGCGCTTGAAGCCTTCGGAGAAGGCCTCGCCATCGGAAGCTGTGAACGCATCGGCGAGGACGACGAGGTGGCCTCGGAACGCGAACTGCATGTTCCAGGTGTCGGGCTGGCCGACGCGGGCGTTCCAGAACATCCATGCCTTGCGGAGGAGCGCGCCGAGGATCCAGGAGTCGATGTTGCCGCCGGTGTTGCGGCGGACGTCGATGATGAGGCCCGCGCGGTTGTAGACAGGGAAGAAGTTCTTCGCCCAGCGGCCGATTTCGCCGCCGCCCATGTTGCGGAGGTGGACGTAACCGATTTCGGCGTTGCCCTTCTTCTCGACTTCGAGGCGGCGCGTGTATTCCCATGCGGTGTAGCGGAGATTCGCGGCGTCGCCACCGTTGATTGGTGTGACGATGACGTCGCGCGACTCGGCGCCGGAGCCGGGCTTGACGCGGAGGAGAACCTGCTGGCCGGCTTTGCCGCGGAGGAGTGAGGCGGGATCGGCGATGTTGGCAAGGGAGATGCCGTTGATCTGCTCGATGAGATCGCCGTTGCCGACATCGACGCCGGGGCGAGCGAGAGGCGGGACCTGCGTGGGCTCATCGGGATCGAAATCGAAGATGTGTTTGACGCGCCAGCCTCCGCCCTCGCGTGCCATGTCGGCGCCGAGGAAGGCGTTGGCGACATCGTCGGTCGCTTCGCGGATATCGCCGCCCTGTACAAAGTGATGAAGCGTTGAGAGTTCACCCGAGAGCTGAGCGAGGATGTCATTGAGCTCGGCGCGGGTGCGCACGCGATCGACGAGCGGGGCGTACTTGGCCTTCATGGCTGGCCAATCCACACCGTGCATATTGGTGGCGTAGAAGTAGTCGCGGAGCAGCCGCCACGCATCGGCGTACATCTGTTTCCACTCGGTCGCGGGCGTGAGGCTGAATTTCCATTTCGAGAGATCGACGCCCTTGCCGTCGAGGTCGGCGGGAGCGGCGGCGGCATCGACGATGGAGAACGAAACGGGTCCGCCACCGGGCTGCTTCTGGATCAGGAGCTTCTTGCGATCGTGCGAGAGTTCGTAGCGGCGGATGTCGGCAGAAACCGTTTTGGTTTCGACTTTCTCGTTACCGATGTTGACGCCGATGAGATTGGTTTTGGGATCGCCGCGCGTGAAATCGGTGAAGAAGAGAGACTTCTCAGTGACGTTCAGGTTGCCGTAATTGCTGGCGGGAAGCGGGACTTCTTCGAGGCGTGACTGGATGCCGTCGAGTTCGATCACGACTTCGGCGGGCGGTTTTTCTTTCTTGTCGTCCTTCTTGTCGTCTTTCTTTTCGTCCTTGGCCTTGTCCGCATCCGGCTTCGCGTCGGGCTTGGCTTCGTCCCTTTTCTCTTCCTTCTTCTCTTCCTTTTTGGGCTCGTCTTTCTTGTCCTCCTTCTTATCGGAATTCAGTTCATCGTTTGGATGCCACGGCGAGCGCTGGCCCTTCTTGAGCGAGACGAGATAGACCTTGCTTCGCTTGTCGAAGTTTGGCTGAGGCGCGAGCGGTCCCCAAGGGCTTTGCACCGAGGAGTTGAATGTGCGATCGCTCAGGAGGTAGAGCCACTTGCCATCTGGAGTAAACACGGGGCTGCCGCTATCGAAGCGATCGGTCGTGACCGCCGTGGTTTGGCCGGAGGCGACCGAATAGAGCTTGATGACGGAATTGGCGTTTGCCGCGGGCTCGGCGAAGACAAGCCATTTGGAATCGGCGGACCACGAGACGTCGGCGATGTCGCCAGTCTTGTTCTGGACGATGGTCTTGGTCGTTTTTGCTTCGATGTCGGTGATGTAGAGCTTTTGATTCTTATCTGTGTGCGCGACGAGCTTGCCGTCAGGGCTGGGGACGATGGCAAAGCGGATGATCTCGCTGTCGCTTGTGATCTGCGTGGGCTCGCCGATTCCGTTGGCCGGCAACTTCCAGATTTCGACTTCGCCCGAGGCATCGCTGAAGGCGATCAGGGACTTGCCATCGGGGAGGAAAGTTGCGTTGCGGAAGCGAGTTCCTGACTTTTGCGTGACATCAACGAAGCGGCCCTGCTTGGCGGGCGCAACGAAGACCTGCCCGCGGGAGGTGAGCGCGACGCGATCGCCGTTCGGAGAGAGCGCGGAAGATGCAATAGCCTTTGCCGGCTCTTTGATCCACTGCTCGCGCATCTGGTCGAAATCGCTCGAAATCTGAATCGGGACTTCGGCGTCCTTGCCGCTGGCGAGCTCGAGCATCCAGATATCGGCGCCGTGCTGATAGACGATGCGGCCGTTCTGCAATTCGGGTGCGGCAACGTCGTACTCACCGTGTTTGGTGTGCTGCTTGAGGTCCTTGCCGCTCTGGTCCATCGACCAGATGTTCATAATCCCGTCGCGGTCGGTCGCGAAGTAGACGCGCCCCCCACCTGGGCCACTCCAGAACATCGCTTCTTTGCTGGTGCCCGCGTAGTCGGTGGTCAGGGGCGTTGCTTCGGCTTCACCGTTTGTGAACTTCCAGAGCTGCTGAATGAAGCCGCCCTGGTAACGCTTGGTGTTGCTGCCTTGGAAGGGGAGGCGCGTGAAGAAAAGAGTCTTTCCATCGGCCGAGAACGCACCTTGATCAGCCTCATAGAGCGGGATGCGCTCGATCGCGGGTGCTTCCGAGGGCTTGGTTTCGCGCGAGCGCGGCGCAAAGGTGACAAGCTGGCTCGAGGGAAGCGTCGCAAATTCGCGGGTCGAGTACATGATCTTGCCGGTTGGTGTCCAACCGACGAAGCTCACGCGTGCGGCGCCGAAAGTCTGGCGGACGGGGAGGCCGCCATCGATCGGCATTGTGTAGATCTCACCGGGGCCTTCATAGGTGGCGACGAACGCGACAGTCTTTCCGTCGGGTGAAATGGCCGGATGTGCCTCGTCGCCGGAGCCGGTGGTGAGGCGGGTGGCCGTGCCGCCGGAGGTCGGGACGCGCCAGAGATCGCCTTCGCTGACGAAGACGATGGTGTCGCCGTTGATCGAAGGCTGGCGGTAGTAGCCGTGCGTTGAGGGATTTGGGTTCGGGCCTGCGGCGGGTTGGGCGAAGGCAAGCGTCGGAAGTGTGAGGACGAGAGCGGCGAGGGATCGCATGGGGGCGGTAGCTCCGGGGTGGTACGCAAGAGTACCGGGTTGGCGGAGGGAAGTTGCCATCGGGACCGCCCTCGGCGCGAGTTGCACGATTGGCGGATTGATTACAGGTGCGGCGATTCAGCCCACCCCCAACCCCCTCCCTCGGGGAGGGGGCTTCGGAGTGCGGACTACGAGTGCGAGATGGCGCGCTGGACCAGCGCGGTGTCGGTGAATTTGCGAAAGCGGATGATGCGGTTGTCTCCTACTTCGAACACGTGCGCGAACGCGGCGGAGAGCTGGTTGCCAGTGGCTTTGTACGTTCCCTCGTATGTGCCGATAGCGATGATCGTGCTGCCGGCATCGTGCCATTCGGTGACGACTGCGCGCCAGTTGTTCCAGTCGCGCCGGAATTGCGAGAGGATGTCATCGAGGATGTGGACAGCGCCTTTGTGGAGACCGCCTCCGGGGAAGCCTTCGTTTTGGATCCACTCGGCGTCCGGGTGGAGAATTGCAAGGGCGCGATCGCGGTCGCCTGCAGCGCGGGCGGCATAGAAAGATTGGACGAGTGCCAGGTTAACGGAAGTTACATGCATGCCAGAGCTACGGGCGCGGAGAAGTTGAGTTCGCTCAGAACACCGGCTGGAAAGTCGGCGCCACATTACTCATATCTCAGATGCTTCACGCTCTCGCCACTGTCGCGGAGGTCCACGAGAGCATCGATCCCGATATCGAGATGCTTTTTGACGAAATTCTCGCTGACGTAGTGATCGCTCTCGCCGGTTTTCACACCTTCGGGTGACATCGGGTTGTCGCTGACGAGAAGGAGCGCGCCCTTGGGAATCGAATTGACGAAACCAACCATAAAGAGGGTTGCGGTCTCCATGTCGATCCCGATGGCGCGGATCTGGCGGAGGTAATCCTTGAATTTCTCGTCGTGCTCCCAGACGCGGCGATTGGTCGTGTAGACCGTGCCTGTCCAGTAGTCGCATTTGTGCTCGACAATCGCGGTTGAGACGGCGCGCTGAAGGCGAAACGAAGGGAGCGCAGGGACTTCGGGGGGCATGTATTCGTTGCTCGTTCCTTCGCCACGGATCGCAGCAATGGGGAGCACGAAATCGCCGAGCTTGGTCTTTTTGAGGCCGCCACATTTGCCAAGGAAGAGGACAGCGTCGGGCTCGACGGCGCTGAGAAGATCCATCGTGGTTGCGGCCATCGCAGACCCCATGCCGAAGTTGACAATGCTGAGATTCGCACCGGGGGAACCGGGCGCTCCGGTCGCCGTCTGCATCGGGCGATCGCGGCCAAGGACCTCGACGCCGAACCGGGTGGCGAAGGCCTCCACATAGCTCGCGAAATTGGTGAGGAGGATGTACTTCCCCCATTGATCGAGCGGGCGGCCGGTGTAGCGGACGAGCCAGTCGCGGACGATGTCGGCTTTGGTCTTCATGCGTGGTCTGACAGGATATGAGAAGAACCAAGAGAACGCGGACTGGCGGAGGCTGCGGAGTTTCGCGGAGGAACACGCAGGCAGTTCAACACGGAGCGACTGTGTTTGAGTTCAAGGGTTAATGGCTGATTTGGGAGAAGATTTCTGACCCCACAAGACGTCATCACGGATCAGGGCGTTGACGATGGTCAGCAGCTTCCGCATGCAGGCG